>JBBPII010000027.1:0-13896 GCA_038040385.1 Candidatus Gilichinskyi gelida | reverse complement strand
GCGGTCACCTCGAGCTTCGCATTCGGGGGATGCGGTATAGAGTCCTATGAGTTAGGCTGCGGTCTCGGGCTGTCTAATCTACCTTACGGATGCTTCCACATTTTAATATTCTTGATATACACCTCCATCTCGGGGCTGGCACCATCCTGTACATACACACCATCCTTCATGTAGTAGCTCGGCGACTTCACGCTACACGGTTTATCCGGTATCGGTGGGCCAACAGACTTGCCATTTACCGAAACCGTTACGGCACGCTTGCTTAGATCATGTATTACGCACAAGTGAAACCATTCCCCCGTCAGATTCTTCGCCAACGGTTTCGGCGTCGAGTATTGGTGCAGTGACCCGCCGTCACTGTCAAACCAGAACAACATGAACGCCGTCGAGCATTTTTTCCCGCCAGAGGAGTAGCCATTTATCGTGTGAATCTGCATGATAGACATCCCGTTCGAACCTGATGGCACCATTATATCCGCCTCATATTTCAACTGACCGGAGGTGTAATCCGGCTTAAACCGCTGCTCCGTGCGCGGCTTTGTTTTGCTGCCCGCCTTGTACGGCTTGTCCGTTTTTAGTACCCACAGGTGATACGTCCCATCAAGCTCGACATACCGGGAGCCCTGCTCAAGGTTGTACGGCCACTGCACGTCGAATTTGACCGGCACAGGCGCCCATTCGTCCTGCCCCGACGTCGGCTCCGGCCCCGATGTCTTCAAGCTCTTTTTAGCCAACTTCGACGACTTCGTTCCCTTTGAAGCGCGTTTTGTCATCGTGGTTTCTCCATTCCGTTTGCGGAAGCGTGCAGGACTTTGGAAGTCCAGCATCGTGGTGTGTTTGGAATGTGCGGGGTTGAGGTTACCGGCACGCCTGAGTTCTCGCCAACAACCTGTTGGATTGCATGGTAGTCCAGTAGGGGTAATAGGACAGTTCTTTTCACGGGACTGTTCCTGTGAATTTTAAGCATTCATGTACCGGCTCATACTATCTGAAACCGTTATATGATGAAGCGCCTAACGGACTGCGCTTCAGCGGCGTGGCCCGCGACGCGCAATGGTAACGCACTCGCGCAGCCGCAACGAAGCGGGCCACGTCCGCTGCGAGCGCGAGTTATGCGGCGCGCGCTTTGGCGATCGTTCCCGCCGAAGCCGCTGCCGGTGCCGCCGCCTCGGCGCCACGATGCAGGCGGCCGGAGGCCTGTGACATGCCCCTGGAGTTGGTTGCCCCCTTCGGAGCGAGGCCTTTGCTCGATGCGCCGCCCGAACATTCTGTTTCTTGTGAGGCTCGGACCGTGGACTCGCAGCGGCACCGCCGATGAGCGCCCTGCGCCGGGGCGGCTTACACGCAGCTCTTGACGACGCGCCCGCGAACGATGCTGTTGACCGCGCGCGAAACCCGATGAGCCGCTGAAGCTCATTTGCGCCCCTAAAGACTTCGCGCCGCCGTTGCACCTGGAACGGCGCGACCGCATAACGTTCTTTCGCTCAGGCGCACGCGGCCTTCACGTGCCGGCCAGACTGGCACCTGAACCTGCGTAGCACGAGGCGCGGAAGCGCCGGACCAACGAACGGCCGCGTGTCGCCTGCTGCGAAGAGTTGGGCGCTTCCCTTCCCGCCTTAAACTATAGCCATGGGTGTTACTCGAAATTGCGAACAAGAAGCGTTGCGATGGCTCGTTGCCCAACATCCCTGGCCGAACAGCACGATGTATCACTACACCACCTCGCGGACCGCGCTCGAGAACATTTTGGTCACCCGAAGGATGTGGGCGACGGATCTTCGCGCGATGAACGATACACGTGAACTCCGGCATGGGCACGAACTGCTTGCGCAGCGCATGAAAGTGATGACGCGTAAGGTCGCAAACGATGCGAAGGCGAGTTTCTTACGAACAACGTTTGAGCTATACAGGTCGCTCATGGCGAAGCACAGCATCGCATTCGGGATTTCGTTCAGCAAGAGGGCTGACCTTCCGCATCAGTGGTGGGATTACGCATCGGAGGGAAGCGGCTTCGCCTTGGAATGGTCGATTGACGATCAATGCCCGGAGATTCCTCTTCGTATGTGGGTCACGTATGACCTGGCGCGTCAGAAATATCTTCTAGATGGTCTGATGACCTTCCATCTTGACTGGATTGGCGATGCCGTGGCGCAGGGTGCACGAACTCCGGCGGACGCCTTTAGCGAAGCCGGTCTCTCGCTCGCGAAACTTGTCGACGTCACCGTTCATACGTTCAAGGCTGCTAAATGGAGTCCAGAGAGCGAGTTTAGGTTTGTTTACAGATTCTTTGAAGGCTACGTGCCTGGTAATGTGGCGATCAAGACACGACCGGCGGGTAACTCGCAGAAACGATACATCGAAGCAGATTTCGGCCAGGTTCAGTTGGGACGAGTGATTGTCGGCCCGATGAATGACTACGACCAGACGGCCCGTTGGTTGAGATTGCTGCTCGACTCGAATGGCTACACGGGAACGATGATCGCGCCATCCGTAGTAACCGCGGCGGAGCTGTTGCGGTTCCGCTAGTCTGGGGCTCCCGTCCGCCCAACGGCCCGCGGTTCACCGGCGCGGACCGCGCGCCGCGACCGAGGCTCTTGGAACACAGTAAAGCAGCGGTTCGCGTCCGGTGCAACCGCTTAGTTGGGCGGCTGTTTCCGTGGTAGACGGCTTCACACGGTAGAATGTACCGGAATGGAACTTCTGGCGACTGACCCAAGTGACTTCTTGAACGATGAGCTGCGAGATAAGGCTCAGGTCAAAGCGGGCGAGGAGGTAGTCCTTCGAGCCTCCGAGGACGGGGCCGAAGTCGCGCTGGTCGTTTTGTCCTTGCCTTCGCAAATGACGGAGGCTGAGTTGGAAACGCTGTATGTTCCTTTGACGCTTCGCAAGCGAGGGATTGCCTCGCGAGCTCTGGAGTGTGCGGAGGACTATTGCCGCCAACGCGGGCATACCGTTCTGAAGCTGTGGGCCAACCCATTGGACGACGACACCGATCAAGAGTGGCTGATCGGGTGGTACAAGCGGTGGGGCTACGTAGATTCAGACGGTGGCTACGCCGAACTTGAGAAGGCACTGTAGCGCCGGATCGCGAGAGTTGGACGGCGTACGCTGGCGTTTTGAAGAACGTCCGGGCACAGGGATGTGCCGAGTGAGAAAGACCCAAACAGAATAGTGGGTATGCCGTGGATTCGTTTTAGCTGCGAGACGATCGCTTGGCCGCGAGCGTCGCTTGAATCTTCGCGGCGACCCAGTTCTTCAGCGTGACGGGATGCCCGGCCTCAACTTCCCAGAACCGCGGAATCTGTATCGGGCGGCACTCCGGCAGCACGATCGCCAAATGCTCCGAATCCTCACCGTCGCGGACTGAAACCTCCGGCGACTCTCCCTCCTCCAGAAGAATCTCCCGAGCCAGCTCCGGCACCGTCTTTTCCTGAAACACGTTCACTGCATCCATGTCGTCCATTCACCCTCCCATCACGAAAACTCTGAGCGAGAATTCTACCAGCACTCCCCGAACCAATGACCGAACACCTCGGCTACTTGGAAGGGGGCTCTTGGCTGATCATGACTGTGATCTCATCAAGACACTGGAGGGGCTTGTCGCCTAGTGGGCAAGAAACGAACATCAAGGAGCCGAGCACCCGCTTCGAGCTTATGAGAAGCTTGCCCGCCACCCCTAACTCCTGCGATTTATCCGCAATCCACGCGTTGTATGCCGATTGTAGTCGCGGACCCCGATAGGTCCATTGCGACGAGAACAGTTTGTCGTTCTCGAAGCCGAGTTCGGCGGACGATGCGTACCCCAGAGGGCCACGAAAGATAGCGAGCTCCCCCCTGATCGGAAAGTACATGAACGAGTACTGCTCGTACCGTCTTGGCTTCTGCTGGCGGGCGGTGAACTGACGCCAGTCGAGATCGATCCGAACATAATCGGGAACACCGAACAGATAGACGGCACGCTCAGCAGAAGTTTGGCCAATCTTGAGCGAGTCCCAAGCGGGTTGAGCCGGAACGTCCTGCGCGAGTGCTGCGCAAGCGACGAGTATCGCAAAGAGAGCACCTGTTCGCATGCGGTCTCCTTTCAGCCGCCCAACTTGTCCCTGAGCTGATTAGACATACCAACCACGCCGGCCAAACACGGAATGAACCGTCCAGCGCGTTGCTGCCGTCAACTCATGGGCCGGATGCATCTTAGCGCGTCTTGCGCGCTTCGAGGCCGTCGCGGTCGATCGGCCTAATGTGCTGATGGGTTGCGATAGGGCGATCGGGATTCGGCCTAATCCTGCCGCGATCGGCCGAACGGCTCCACCACGCGTCGTCTTCACAGCGTCTCCAGCGGACTTCGTACCCCGCGCCCGCCCGCGCTGTTCAGCACGTGGGTGTAGATCATCGTGGTCTGCACGTCGGCATGCCCGAGCAGCTCCTGAATCGTCCGGATGTCGTAGCCGTCTTCGAGCAGGTGCGTGGCGAACGAGTGGCGGAAGGAGTGACAGCTCGCCGGCTTGGTTACCTTCGCCCGCCGTACCGCAGCCTTCACCGCCTTCTGAACGGTCGATTCGTCGAGGTGATGCCGTCGCGTCGTTCCACTCCGCGGGTCGCGGCTACGGTTTGCCGCCGGGAACACATACTGCCACCCCCATTCACCCGCGGCGTTCGGGTACTTTCGCGCCAGGGCGTGCGGAAGCCACACTTCGCCGAATCCGGCCTGCCGATCCCTCTCGTGAACTTGCCGAACCATGTCCAGGTGTTGCTGCAATGTCTCGATCAGTGGCTTCGGAAGCATCGTGCGCCGATCCTTGTCCCCCTTTCCCTCTCTCACCACGACGATCCGCGCCGTGAAGTCGATGTCCTTCACCCGCACACGCAACCCCTCCAGCAGACGCATCCCGCTCCCGTACAGCAGTGAGATCACCAGCCTCGGTACGCCGGCCATTTCGGCAAGCACGGAGCGCACTTCGTCGCGGGTAAGCACGACCGGTAGCCGGCGCGGCTTGCGCGCCCGCACCACTTCGCCGAGCCAGGGCAGGGGATCGTCGAGAACGGACCGATAGAGAAAGAGGATCGCGCTGAGCGCCTGGCCCTGGGTCGAGGAGCTGACGTTCGCCTCCACCGCGAGGTGCGTGAGGAATGCGTTCACCTCGTCCGCGCCCATCGCCGCGGGGTGCTTCTTGTTGTGGAAGAGAATGAACCGCCGCGCCCAATGAACGTACGCCTCCTCCGTGCGGATCGAGTATTGCCGCACGCGGATCGCGTCACGAAGGCGATCGAGCAGGCGCGGCGGCTTCGGCGGCTCGTCCATGCCGAGCAGCATCCCTCGGCATGACCGTGCAGACAAGAGTTCTACGAGGAGTGGAGGTGCGCTCCTGATTTCGCCGCTCAAGCGATGTTACGACCTGGATTCATGCGGCGTGTTTCTCGACGACCGGAAGGTGATGACGTGGTCCGCGACGCGGCGATCCTCCAGCGGACGATCAACCGGTTGCGTGGAGTGGGTTTGGTTCCCCGCGGCGTCTATCGCTTTCATAGCCACGAGGAGGCTGACGATTGGATGATAAAAACGATCGCAGCTACTCACGCGCGCCTGAGCAAGCGCTGAATTCGGTGAGACCCGCGTAACCGCGAGACCGCGAGACCACTCACCGCGCCGGCAATTCGATGGCGATCCTGAAGCCCGGATTCAAATTCTCCGCACGGATCGACCCGCCATGTTCCTCCACCGCCTTGCGCGCGATGGCCAGGCCGAGGCCCGTGCCGGACGACTTGGTGGAAAAGTAGGGGTCGAAGATGCGCGGCAGGACCTCGGCGGGGACGCCGGGGCCGCTGTCCTCGACCGACACCACCACCTTCGAGTCGACGCCGTGGCTGCCGAGGCGCACCCGGCCGCCGGGGGCGGCCTGGATGGCGTTCTCGATCAGGTTGGCGATGGCGCCGCGCAGCATGCGGGCGTCGCCGGGGAGCGTCTCCGGCGTCGACGGCGCGATCTCCGAGTGGAAGTCGATCCCCCGCTCGCCGCTTTGCGCGTAGCTCGATGCGATCTCCTCGAGCAGATTGCGGAAGGCGAGCGGCTTCTTCTTCACCTGCCGCAGCGACGCGTAGTCGCCGAACTCCTTCGACGTCTCGCGCAGCGTGACCACCTGCCGCAGGATGTTGTCGACCGCGGTCTTCACCACCCGCGACAGATTCGGGTCGTTGCGGTCGGCGAGCGCGCGGAGATGCTCGGCGGTGAGTTGGATCGGCGTCAGCGGGTTCTTGATCTCGTGCGCCACCTGCTGCGCCATCTCCCCCCACGCCTCCAGCCGGTTCGATCGCAGGATCTCCGTCACATCCTCGGCGATGAGCATTTCTTCGTCGCTGCCGGGCAGCGGCACGATCGACACCCGGAACGTGCGCTCGTTGCCGTCCACGACCAGCTCCAACTCTTCCGACGCCGCCTTGCGCCGCGCGTGCTCGCTGAGAAAATGTAGGACGGGCTTCAGCCCGTCTCGGAAAAGCTTCCGCGCCGTCGCGTTCGTGGTGGTCACCCGCCGTTGCCCGTCGAGCACGACGACCGCGGCGTTGATGTTCTCCAGCAGCGTCTGCAGCCGGTCGCGCTCGTGGCGGAGATCGGCCTGCTGGCGGCGGATGGACTGCGCCATGTCGCGGAAGGTGGTGACGAGCAGGCCGAGGTCGGGATCGGCGGGGGGTTGGACGTCGACGTCGAAGTCGCCGCGCGCGATGGCGCGCGCCCCGCCCACCAGCGCCTGCACCGGCCGCGTCACGCTCCGCGCGGTCAGGTAGGCGACGGCGATCGCGGCGAGCGCGATGAAGATCAGCAGCATGTAGATCGTGGTCGCCAGGTCGTTGACCTGCGCCTCGATCTGCCGCCCCTGCACGATGAACGGCAGCGCCAGCGTGTAGTGCTGCCCGCGCGCCAGCGAGATCGGGCTGTAGATCTCGTTGAACCGCACGCCGCTCCACTGCCGCTGCGCGGCGAGGATCTGTCGCCCACCCAGAACGATGCCGGAGTAGACGTCGCCGGGGAGGCGCTGCGACTCGATCCGCGCGGCGAAGAGGTCGCGGCGGCTGGAGGCGATGAGCTGTTCGTTGCGGTACAGATGGAGGTCGTGGCCGATGACCCGCGCCAGCCAGCTCAACACGTCGTCGTCGAGCACTTCCTCCGGCCGGTTGGTGGCCTTGGTCGACGCCAGGTAGTCCTCGATGACCCGCTGCGCCGCGTTGAGCGCCGTCTGTCCGCGGTCGGCGTACTCGGTCTCCAAGCGGTTGGCGAGATACGCGCGGACGAAGAGCACGAAGACGATCAGCGGCAGGATGACCACCGCGGTCAGCGACAGCGACGTTCGGGTCCGGAAGTCGAGATTGCGCGGCGAGCGGCGGATCATGCCGGCGATCACCGGCAGCGAGCGGATGATCATCACCAGCAGCACGAAAGCGATGCCCCAGACCGCCACGCCGCCCGCCCGTCGCACCCGCTGTCCGCGCGTGGCGATCTGCAGCGGGAAGGCGTAGAGGGCGTTGTCGGAGCGGCGGACGTAGATCGCCGACTGCGTCCCGGCGGCGGACTGCACCCACAGCCCCTGCCCCGGCTTGAGGCGCGCGAAGTACGAGCTCGGACTCTCCGGCAGCCGGAGGTCGACGTTGCCGTGTGCGTTGCCCTCGGCGTCGTAGACCACCAGCTCGCGCTGCGGGTGAAGGCCGGTCACGCCGTCGTCGACCGACGGCTCGAAGAGGCCGCGATAGACATCGGCGAAGGTGGTGGCGCCGGGATCGGCCGGATTCACCACGTGCACGCTTCCCTCGGCCATCGGGATGCCGTTCATGGTCAGCTCGAAGTCGTGGTGCAGCAGGTCGCGCGTCAGGCTGCCGAGCTGCAGGGTCTCGTGATCGACGTCGGTGCGCCGCTCGCTGAATTGCGGCAGCCCCACCCCGAAGCGGCTGAGCGGGCGGTCGAAGATGTCGTGGATGCTGATCACGGCCGGTATTCGGAGCTTCGAGAGATCGCTGCGCAGCCAGAGGGCGTACGCCAGGTCCTCGAGGTTCATCTTCTGGAAATCGTCGGGGAGCAGCGTGCTCAACTCGGTGTGCGAGAACTCGCGGTGAAGGGTGTCCTCCACCATCGTCCGGAGCTGCCCCGCCTCGCCCACCACCCACGGCGCGTAGGTGTTGGCGATGAAGCGCCGCGCGGTGTCGCGCTCGAATAGGTGCAGCGGGATGTAGACCACCAGCACCATCAACAGCGCCGTGGTGAGCAGGCGGAGGGTCATGGTGCGCGCGACGGCATGCACGGCCAGCGAGATGACCACCGCGGCGCCGACCGAAATGAAAGCCGGACCGGTGACGCCGCCCAGCGCGTATCCCGCGAGGAGCAGCGGGACGACGACGACCGCGATGATCGGCAATGCCCGCCGCGGGGGCGCTTCGTGCCGGGTGACCTGCAGCAGCGCGAAGCCGAACAACAGCAGCGCCGTCAACAGCACGCCCTGCGCGATCGAGAGCGGGGCGATGTGATCGGGAACCGGCGAGATGCGGGAGTTGTCGACGAGATTGCCGACCAGGACGACGAAGCCGTACGCGCCGAGCAGCCCGACGACCGCGCGCGCGATTTGCGCGATCCGCGACGGCGAGCGGCGCCGCGTCAGGGCGACGGCGATGGCCAGCACCGCCGCGGCGGTCATCAACAGATCGAACGGCGAGCGGCTGAACGGTCCGAGGAGGCGGGAGGCGTAGACGTCGAATCGGAAGATGCGCCAGGAGTCGCCGTCGACGCGCACCGCGAGGAGCGCGAGCCGGGCGAGGAGGATGAGAAACACGGTAGCGAGGATCGATCGTTGGCGGATCAGGAACAGCACCGCAATCGCGCCCATCGCCAGCAGCGCCGCGGCGAGGTTGTCGCCCGCCGAGCGGCTCACGTCGACCACTTCGCTCTTCAGCCGCGGCGTCAGATCGACCCACAGCGTGCCGGTCGGCTGGCGGTCGATGATCGCCCGTCGCGTGCCGCCGTCCTGCCGCAGCGCGCCGGCGTGGAAGATCATCTCGCTGATCCAGTCGTCGTCGGGGTCGAGGAGCTTGCGCCCCTTCAGCGCGTTCGGCACGCGCTCGAAAGCCTGCACCGAGATTGCCGGGCGCGGCAACGCGCGCGATCGGATCAGGTAGAGATTCGTGGCGTCGAATTCGTAGCTGTTGGCGCCCGAGGTGCGAAGGTCCTCGCCGCACCAGGCGATGGCCTCGTTGTTCGGCGCGACGATGCGGATGCCGCGCTGGGGATTCGAGCCCAGTTGGCCGCGCAGGAAGGCGAACATCTCCTCGCGCGACGCCGACGGATTCTCCGCCAGCTTCTGGGCCACGTTCGCCACCGCGCGATCCAGCGCGGCCTCGGACGACTCGACGCCTTCGCGGATGCGCCGCACTTCGCTGTCGAGATGCGCGGCGGAGCGCGCCGCGAAGTTCGCCTCCGCGCGCCGGACGACGATGCGCGTGGCGATCCAGACGCCGCCGGCGAGGAAAAGAAAAAGCGCCGCGATGCGAATCGCGGCATGTGTCATTCCGAGCCGCGTAGACGGCGAGGAATCCCCTGGCTCATGCGCTGGGGATCCCTCGCTACGCTCGGGATGACACATGCCTCATTTCCCACCGCTCCGCACCGACGCCACCGCCCACTTGTCGCCCTGCTTCCGCAAGGTGATGTACAGCTCGCGCGTGTCCGGCTTCCCGCCGGCCTGAATGTTCCACGAGGCGGTGATGTAGTACTGACCCTCGGCGCTCACCTTCCGCAGGCTCTGCTGTTCGAAAGCCGTCGGGTGAACCTTGCTGAAGAGCCCGTCGAGGAGATAGGCGGCCTGATCGCGGCCGAAGAAACCGTTCTGCTCGATGAGACCGGGGAACTGAAGCATCACTTGGTCTCCCGGCGCGATGCCGGCCACGACGGCCTGCGGGTCGCCGCTGCCGAAGCCGCGCTGGAGGCTCTGCAGTGCCGCATCGAGGTCCTTGAACTGCGCGGACGCGACGAGCGGCACAAACGCCATCACGACTGCAATTCTGCTCCAGAGTCTCATCGGTTTCTCCTTGATTCGATGCCGTTCGTAACGGGTGCTCCGCGGCGATTATTCTAAACGATTCAATCATTTAGCTGCTCTCGTCAGCGGTCACTTTGTCCTCGCCGCCGGACACGATTCCGCGGTCGCGCGCGACTTCCAGAAAGTCCGCTGGCGGAGGGGCCGAAACGCGAAGTGGCTCATTCGTCAGCGGATGGAGCATGGCGAGCTCGGCGGAGTGCAGCATCGGCCGCACCGCGTTGCGCTTCCCATACAGCCAATCGCCGATCAGCGGATGCCCGATCGCTGCCAGATGGGCGCGGATCTGATGAGTGCGGCCGGTGCGCAGCACGACCTCCACCAGCGAGCCGTCAGGGGTCGCGCGCTCGGGTGCGACGTCCGTGATGGCGCGCTTGCCGTGGTCGCGCACGCCGAACGAGATCGGACCGATTCGCGCCAGCGGCGCGTCGATGGTCTGCCGCTCCGCCAGTTCCCCCTCGGTCAGCGCGGAGTAGCGCTTGCGGATCTGCTTCGTCTCGAAGTGGCGCGTCAGCCGCGCGTTGATCGACGCGAGCTTCGAGAAGAACATCACCCCGCTCGTCCCGCGGTCGAGGCGCTGCATGAGGAAGATCGTTCCCGCATGCGCCGCGGCGAGATCGAAGAGTGTCGTTTCAACCGGATCGTGCGACCGCGCCACGATGATGTCGGGTGGCTTGTTGACGAAAATTAGCGCTTCGTCTTCGTACAGGATGCGGAGCATGGTTGCGAGGTCTCGAAGTCTCGGGGTCTCGCGGTGCTCTGCCTCGCGACCGCGAGACCTCGCTACCCCGCTACCTCACCAAATTCAGTATCCACGGCCCCTCGCCGGTGATCTGGATGACCGCCGTGCGCGGGAAGCCGACGAAGTGATGGCTCTTCGGCGGGTTCACGTAAAAGTCTCCCGCGCGAAACTCGCGCATCGCCGCGTCGCTCCAGGTATCGCCGAAGCCGACCTTGACCACGCCCGAGAGGACGGTCACGCGCTCCGACCGCGGGTGCCAGTGCGGCAGGATCCTCGATCCCGCCGGCACCTGCAGGCGCATGGTGAACATGCCCGCCTGCCTGGGATCGCCTTCCAGCACGGCGACCTTTGTCCCCTTCGGTAGCGACGGCGGACCGTCCTTCCAGACGATCGTCTCGGCGTTGACCTGAATGGCTCCGGCAAGCACTGCGAAAAACAGGGCGATCATCAGTCGGCGTCCGTCGAGCGGTACATGAGGAACCTCTCCCGCCGCTGCGCGAACTCGCGCAGCTCGTCTTCCCACTCCGCGACCCACTCGTCGATGTTGCCGCCGCCGCCCTCGACCATCTCGCGGTAGCGCGCGCTGCCGGCGAGGAGGTCGATGGCCAGGCGGTCGGTGACGAATTCGTACTCCTCGCGGCGCCAGTCGAACTTCTCCGGGTTCATGTCGTGCGCGACCTTCACGCACCACAGGCCGGTCCGGTACGGCTCGAACTCCCAGCGATTGGTGACGTGCAGCTCGACCCCGCCGCAGACCGTGCCGGCGTGCTTGTGGAAGGTGGGGAGGAAGTAGTGCGGGCGGAAGCGGACGCCGGGAAGGTCGAGACCGTTGAGTTTCTCGGCCATTTTGAATGGATCGAGCCACGGCGCGCCGAAGAACTCGAACGGATGCGTGGTGCCTCGCCCCTCGCTGAGGTTCGTCCCCTCCACCAGGCACATGCCGGGATAGACCGTCGCGGTGTAGACCGTGGCCATGTTCGGCGAGGGGATGATCCACGGCAGGCCGGTGTCGCCCCACCACATCGAGCGGCGCCAGCCGCGCATCGGCACGACGTGGAGGTTGCAGTTGAGCTGAAAGATCTCGTTGAAGTAGCGCGCCAGCTCGCCGGCGGTCATGCCGTGGCGCGTCGGCAGCGGGAACATGCCGACGAAGCTCGAGTACTTCTCTTCGCGGATGTTGCCCTCGAGGTGCACGCCGTCGATGGGATTGGGGCGGTCGAGGACGATGACCTGGACGCCCGCCGGCGCCGCCTCGCGCATGCAGAGGGCCATGGTGTAGATGAAGGTGTAGTAGCGCGAGCCGATGTCCTGGAGGTCGATCACCAGCGCGTCGAGGTTTTTCAGAAGCTCGCGGCGCGGGGCGAGGTCTTTCTCGCTGCGGCCGTAGAGCGAATAGACCGTCAGTCCGGTGAGCGGATCGACCGAGGAGTCGATGTGCGCCATGTCCTGCGCCTCGCCCCAGATGCCGTGCTCGGGACCGAACAGCGCGGTGAGCTTCCACCCGCGGCCGGCGTGCAGCATGCGGACGGCGTGGCGCAAGTCGCTGGTCACCGCGGCGTGGTTGGTGACCAGGCCGATGCGCTTGCCGGCGATGGGGCGGGGGTCGTCGAGGAGGACTTCAAGTCCGGGGCGGACGTTCATCATGCGCTGTCCTTCCGGCGAGCAGCTCGAGGGCGTGCGGGATCAGATTCAGAATCGCTCGCAGGTTCTCCGTCGCGCCGTTCACACTTCCCGGCAAGTTCACGATCAATGCCGCGCCGCGCGTCGCCGCCTGCGCCCGCGACAGCGCCGCCATCGGCGACGTCGCCCTCATCCGCTCTCCGAAGCCCGGCACGACGCGCTCGCAGACCCGCATGGTGGCCTCGGGGGTGACGTCCCGCGCCGCGATGCCCGTCCCGCCGGTGGTGACGACCAGCCGCGCGCCGTCGCCGGTCGCATCCTCGATCGCCGTGGCGATGGCCTCGACCTCGTCGGCCACGATCATCACCGCATCGACCGCAAATCCCTCGGCCTCCAGAATCGCGCGCACCGCCGGGCCGCTGCGGTCCTCGCGCTCGCCGCGCGACGCGGCGTCGGAGCAGGTGATGACTCGGGCGCGTATCATCGCGCGCGATTCTAGCGGCGGTATGCGTCTTTGCGATCGGCGATTTTCATCACCCGGACGCGGCGCGCGTGATCGTCGATTTCGTAGAGAATTCGATAATTGCCTTGCCGGACGCGATAGGTATTCTCTTCGTCCGTCAACTTTTCTACGCCAAAAGGCCGGGGATCCTCAGCGAGATGGAGGACACGCCTCCCGTCCACTGCCGGCGATGCCACCGCGACATCCCTGCCGAGGAGTACCAGAACCACTACCGGTTCTGCCCGGGCTTCGCCTCGAAGTGCGAGGAGTGGAACTGCCCCAATCATCCCGCTCGGTAAGCGCTCTCAAGCCTTCCGCGTATCACGGCTCGCAACTCCGTCTCGGAAGTGTTCCAAGCCTGATGTTCGTATTCCACCGAAAAACCTTCCTGTCCGTGCGGCGTCTGAAGAAGGATCGCCGGACTTAGATGGGTCCCGTCCTGAACGATGCTCAGGAAGTCGCTCGCAGGCTTCCCCATCGTTTCCAGCTCAGAGGCCACCAGTTTCATCACGTATTGCCCGAAATCGTCGAGTTGATTCCTTGTCCAGAGCACCATCGTTGCCGCCTCTTCATTCTTTGCCTGTCGGTGTTGCCAATCCCGAAAACCCGAATCTGGCCCGAATAACAGCCCCGAAGCCATCGATTCTTGCGTTGAGGCTAACCCTCAACCGTTGTTGTATCTCCGTGCGAATCGTCATGTTCGGCATCTGGCCTTGCATCACATGCACTTGAACCAGCGTCAGCACGTGGCTCAACTCGTCGCGCAGTGTCTTGAAACCTTCAAAAATGCCCGCTTCGAAGAATATCTGACGTATGCTCAAGAAGTTCTTGAACTCGCACCATTCCTTGTAGCTTAGGTCGAATGCTCGTTGAAGATCGAACAGCCGGTATAGTTCGTCTCTGTCCTCGGTCACTCCTGTCCAAATTAGCTTCTTGAGCATCGCGCCTCGCGGATGACGCGAAGT
>JBBPII010000026.1:0-20175 GCA_038040385.1 Candidatus Gilichinskyi gelida | reverse complement strand
GGGTTGAGGGGATGAGGGTATTTTGGGGCGCGCAGCAGCGCGCCCGGCACCCCGGGAGCTGCGGGCGCGCTGCTGCGCGCCCCTACAGCCGCGACCGCGCCGCCATCGCCGCTTCCCGGATCTGCGGCTGCTGCGGCTCGATCGACAGCGAGCGGTTCCAATAGTCGAGCGCGCGGCCGTAGTCGTTGCGCTTGGAGTAGAAGAGTCCGAGGTTGTTGAGCACCATCGTCGACGACGGTTGCATCCCCAGCGCCCGCTCCAACTCCGGCACTCCCTCGGTGTAGCGGCTGGCGGCCACCAGCGCGGAGCCGAGGTTCGCGGCGATCAGCGGCGATTGCGGGAACAGCTCCCGTCCCTTCTCCAGCAGCGAAATGGCGCGCGAGGTCATGTTGCGCTCGCGATAGAGCGCGGCGAAGTCGACGAACCACCGCTCGGCGTTCGGCAGCCCTCTCTTCACTGCCTCGAGGAAGACGGCGTCGGCGTCGGTGTAGGCCTGACGGTCGAACAGCACCATGGCCAGGTTCAGGAAGGGCGCCGGGCGGGTGGGATTGAGCTCGATGGCCTGCTGGAAGCCCTCCGTCGCCTCCTTCAGCTTCCCCTGCCCGCGCAGTTGCACGGCGGCGTTGTTGGCGGCGGCGTACGCCGCCCACTTCTCCGGCGGCAGCGCGTGCGCCACGCGCGGCTGCTCCTCGTCCTCGAGCGCCGGCGCGAGATTGCGCGACGGATCGCTCAGATGTCCGATGGCCAGGAGCGTCCGCTGATACTCCCTCGGATCCATTCGCGCGTTCGTGGCCATCGGCCGCTCGCCGGCGAACTCGCCATAGCTGATCACCCGCACGGAGGTGATCGGGACGATGTCGCGGAACGCCCAGGTGGCCACCCGACCCGGCATCTCCAGTGATTTCGGCAGGCCGAGGAGCGTGAGCACCGTCGGCGCGACGTCGTAGACCGACATGGCGTACCCGCGCCCCGGCGCAGTGTGCGGCCCGTAGGCGATGAACATGCCGGGATTCCGATGATCGCTGAGCGACGCGCGGCCGGTGGGGATCACCCGCGGCCGGTGGTCCTCCCAGCGGAAGCCGTAACCGGACATGATGATCACCGTCGTGTCGCGCGGCAGGACTCCCATCCACTCGCCGATCAGGCGATCGATCTCCGCGTAGTAGTTGGCGACCGACGGCCAGAACTTCCGATAGTCCTCGCTCGAAACCCCATCGCGGTACGGCGGATGGAAGGGGCCGAAGAGGTGATTGACGGTGTCGGTCCCTTCGTACGCGATCATCAGGAGCTGCGGATCGCGGCCACGCCGCCGCTCGTCGTTGTAGAGGTTGATCGACACGCGGTGATCGCTCCACGTCTTGGCCAGTACGGTGCGGAAGATGGTGATGGGATCGTTCGGATCGCCGAGCGCTTTACTCCACTCGTTCTCGTTGATGTTGAGGAAGCGGCGTGCCTGCGCGTATTCGATGGTTTGCGGAGGAACGTCCAGCGCGTCAGCGCGCGGCGCGACCTCCGGCGGAAAGGCCGCGTCGTGGATCGGCACGACCGGCACGTCATAGAAGATGCTCGTGGTGTGCGGCCCCGGCGGCCAGGCCGTCCACCAGGCGCTCACCAGCGCGCTGCGGCCGAAGGCGTCGGCGATGTCCCACAGCGCGGGGGCGCGGCGGGAGTACGCGTCGATCGGAGTGTGATGCTGGCGGTCCATGAAGTCGATGACGCCGTGGCGGTCGGGGGTGAGGCCGGTGGCCGCGGTGGTCCACACCATCGGCGACACCGTCGGCTGAATGGTTTGCATCGACGCATTGGCGCCGCCGGAGCTGAGCGCCGCGATGTTCGGCAGCCGGCCGTCGATGATCAGCTCGCGGATGAGATCCCAGTCCGCGCCGTCGAGAGCGAAGACGGCGACGCGCGACGACGCGCTGCGGGCGTCGCGGCGCAGCTCGGCGCGCTTGACCTGCAGTAGCGCGTCGCGGTCGGCGGCGATGCGCGCGATCTCGAATCCCGTCACGTTCAACCCGACGTTCCCGAGGTGGTTGGCCACCGTGGTGCGGAGCAGATCGCGCCGCGCGTTGAACTGCGAGGTCGGCGAGAGCAGCTCTTCGATCGGCACCTTCGAGGCCACCGCGGAGACGGCCTCGTACACCCGCTGCCGGATCCAGGCGTTGAAGCCTTCGTTGACGATGCGCTGCGCGTCGGGGAGCTTGCCCGCCTTGACGCCGAAGCGCAGGCGGTAGTTCACGGTGACCGGTACCCCCTCCTGGGAGGTGATGCGAATCAGCCCATCGCGCTGCGCCCACCCGTTCCGTTTCTCGAACTTCAGCCGGTAGAACTGGTTGGGCGGGAGGAAGGTGATGTGCTGCGCCACCACCCGCACTTTCCCCGACTTCTTGTTCACGCCGAGGATCATCCAGCGCGGCGAGGGGACGTAGAGGCTGATGATGCTGAACGTCACCACCGCCAGTCCGGCGAGGCAGAGAAGGGCGTGCAGGAGGCGGTTGCGGCGCATTGCGGGTGGGGAAATGCAGGGGTGAAGCCAGTTACTTTTTGCGCTTCACCAACTGCTTCACCTCATCATTCCCGATCGGACTCTGTGCGGAGATGATCACCGCCGCGGTACCTTCCCGGAAGGAGGGGATGGTGCAGCGCACCACCGCGGTGCCGTCGGCCGCGGTCTTGCCGCGGAAGATCACGCGCGGCGGCTCCACCGTCGAGATCACCTTCACCTCGATGGCCGCGGCGGCGATGGGGTTCTGCGAGAGGCTCTTCTTCGTCGCCACCCGCACTTCGACCGGCGTGCCCGAATAGAACTCCGTGGCATTCAGCACCGACAGCTCCAGGTGCTCGCTCTCCGCCTCGGACGCCAGGTAGTCGATGATCACCTGGTCGAGGGTCTTCTCTTCGCCGTCGCTGACCGCGGCGGCCGGTGCGGCCCCCTCGGCGGGATGGGGAACCTGCACGGTGGGGCGCGGCGCACCCACTTTGGTCGGATCGGCGGGCCCGTCGAAGCGCCCCCGCTTGATGGCCGCGATCATGGTGCGGTGCTGCTGCTCCATGAGGCTGCCGATCCACTTCTCGTCGACGCCGCTCTTGACCTGCTCGGCGTACGAAGTCTTCTTCGACGCGAGGATCTCGCCGCCCACGTACACCAGACTCTCGATGTACGGGTTCTGCAAACCCTTATCTTCGGTCTGGATGTGGTAGACCTTGTCGTTGTGCTTGATGTCGGTATTGAATCCCGTGATCACGGGCAACGCTCCGGCAGTTCGGTCCGAGCCAGGAGTGTATCAATTCTGCTCAAACCAGGCCCTTAGCCACACGATCTGCTCGCGCACGCGCATGACGTCGTCGGCGTGGGGGACGAGCGCGAGGTAGCGCTCCAGACACTCGATCGCTTCGCGGTACGCGTGCATCTGGACGGCGACCGCGGCACGGTCGCGCACTTCGTACGCGTCGTTCTCGTCGAGGATGAGGAGGCGGTCGATCGACGCGGCCGCGCGCGCCAGATCGTGCTGCGCCAGATACGCCGACTTCAGATGCGCCAGCTCGCGCGCCAGGATCGCCTTCGGCGAGAACGATCGGAGGTGATGCTCGCGGAGCCGCACGCCGCCGCCGTAGACGCCGTCGAGCAGTTTCTGCAGCTCGACGTTCGACAGCACCCGCCCGCCGTCGAAGGGGTCGACGACCACGATGCCGAACGCGCCGGAGAACTTGACCAGGAAGCGCCCCGGCAGCGAAACGCCCGACACCTCGGCCCCGACCCGCCGGGAGATCTCGATGTACAGCACCGACAGCGAGATCGGCAGTCCGGCGTGCTTGTCGAGGGTCTCGGAGATCAACGCGCTGCGCGGGTCGTAGTAGTCCTCGTCCTCGCCGTGGAAGCCTTCCTCGTCGAACAGCACGCGGTTGATGGCCTCGACGATGCGCTCCACGTCGCGCGAGCCTTCGAGGCGGTCGCGCACCGCCCTGCTCCAATCGTTGATGTGGCCGAGGTGGCGGTCGATGTCGACGCCGGGATCGTCTTCGAGCGCGATGACCAGCGACCCTTCGACCAGATCGAGATGCCGGTCGGGCGTGCGCGCGATCTCCACGAACCGCCGCCGGGCCACTGCTGGATGCGTCAGGACGCGCATTGTTCAACCTTCCGCCGCAGCTCGTCGCTGATCGGCGTTTTCCGCTGGTTCTTCCAATCGAACAGGACGACCACCACCTTGCCGGTTGCCGCGAGCCTGCCGTCCGCGAGGCGGAGCTCGTACACGGTGTCGAACGACGTGTTACGCATTTCCGAAATCCGCACCCGGACCTCGATCGGCTCCATGGCGATCTGCAGGATGAAGTCGATCTCGGCGCGGGCGACGATGAAGCCGATGTCGGTGGGCGCGCCTTCCAGGCCGTTCAGCGCGAACCAGAGCTGCGCGCGGGCCCATTCGAAGTAGGTGAGGTAGACAGCGTTGTTGACGTGGCCGAAGGTGTCGACGTCGCGGAAGATGACTTGCCAGGGAACTACAAACCAGCCGTTCTCCCACCGCGGTGCTTCAGGCACGCTTCATTGTACGGCAGAGGTCCCCGCGGCCACCTGCGCGCCGGCGCGGGTGCACGCCTGCAGGTAGCGCCCCGGCAGCGGGTGGTCGAGATACGGCGCGATGATCTGCGACGCGGCGACGACGCGCTTGATGTCGACGCCGGTCTCGATGGCCATCGCATCGAGCATGTACACGAGATCCTCGGTGGCCAGGTTTCCGGACGCGCCGGGCGCGTACGGACAGCCGCCCAACCCGCCCGACGCCGCGTCGTACGTCGCGATTCCCATCTCCAGCGCCGCGAGCGAGTTCGCCAGCGCGGTGCCGCGGGTGTCGTGGAAGTGCATGGCGAGCTTCGAGGCGGGGATCACCTGCAGCAGCATGCCGATCACGCCCTGCACTTGCATCGGTGTGCCGACGCCGATGGTGTCGCCGACCGAGACTTCGTAGCAGCCCAGGTCCAGCAGGCGCGCGCTGACCTCGAGGACTTTCTCCGGCGCCATCTCGCCCTCGTACGGGCAGCCGAACGCGGTCGAGACGTATCCGCGCACGCGCATACCCTCGGCGCGCGCGCGTATCGCGACCGGCGCGTAATTCTCGAACGACTCCTCGATCGACATGTTGATGTTGCGCTTGTTGAACGTCTCCGACGCGGCGGTGAAGATGGCGATCGACGTCACGCCGGCTTCCATGGCTCGCTCCAGGCCCTTCATGTTCGGCACGAGCACCGGATACTCGACGCCCGGGTCTTTCGGGATGTTGGCGTAGACCTCGTCGGTGCCGGCCATCTGCGGCACCCATTTCGGGCTGACGAACGCGCCGGCTTCGATCACGCGCAGGCCGGCGTCGCCGAGCGCGGTGATGTAGTCGACCTTGACCTCCACGGGGATGACGACCTTCTCGTTCTGCAGGCCGTCGCGGGGGCCGACCTCCACGATCTTCACGCTGTCGACGGGGATTCTCATCGCATCGTCACCAGATCCACTCCCGGTTGAACCATTTCCCCCTCGCGACAATTCACCGCGGCGATGACGCCGTCGCGCGGCGCGAGGATGGCGTGCTCCATCTTCATGGCCTCCAGGATGATGAGCGGCGCCCCCTTCTCGACCGCATCGCCCGGGCCAAATAGTACTTTTAGTACTAATCCCGGCATCGGCGCCTCGAGCGAGTGGTCGTGATGCCTCGCCCGCAGCCGCACGCCGCGCTCCGGGATGTCGACGGTGTATATCTCGCCGTCGAAGGCGAACTGGACGCGGTTGCCGAGGAGGACGAAGGGGACGAAGTATTTTTGGCCGTCGACGACAATTTCGGCTTCGTTGTGGTGTACGCCGATGATTTCGACCGCCATCGGCCGAGTTTATCCGTCATCCTGAGCGCAGCGAAGGATCTCCTACGCGCTGACTGAGATCCTTCGCCGTCTTCGCGGCTCAGGATGACGTAAACCGCGAACCGGGTGCATCGAGCGGCTCATCGGCTTTACAAAGCGGACAAGAAGACTCGTCGAACGTCGACAGATCGAGCGCGAGCAGAAAAGCATACGGCGCATCGAACGGATTCCCCTTCCCGCTCCGATTGAGGATCGACGCGAACCCGCCCACCACCCCGCCCTGCTCCTCCACCACCTTCGCCGTTTCGCGCGTCGACTTGCCGGTGGTCACCACGTCCTCCACGATCACCACGCGCTCGCCGCGGCCGATGCGGAAGCCGCGGCGGAGGGTCATCTGTCCTTCCTTCCGCTCGGTGAAGACGAACGGCAACGCGAGGGCCTCGGCCACGGTGTAGCCGATGATCACGCCGCCGAGGGCGGGGGCGACGATGCGCTGCGCTCCGATCGGCTCAATGCGCGCCGCCAGCGCCTCGCCGAGGGCCTTCGCGTTGCGCGGATGTTCCAGCAGCAGCGCGCACTGCACGTAGTTCGGACTGTGCAGGCCGGACGAGAGACGAAAGTGTCCCTCGAGCAGCGCGCCGGTCTCCTGGAGCAGCGCGGGCACGTCGAGCGGCATGGCGCGATACTATGCGATTCGATGAGCAAACTGACCGAACAGGTCCGCGCCGACCTCACCGAGTCGATGAGGGCGCGCGATGCGGAGAAAACCTCCACCCTGCGCATGCTGCAGTCATCGTTCAAGTACGCGCAGATCGAGTCGGGCCACGAGCTGCCCGACGACGAGGCGCTGGCGGTCATCCGCAAGGCGGTCAAGCAGCGCCTGGACTCCATCGAGCAGTACACCAAGGGCAACCGGCCCGAGCTCGCGGAGAAGGAGCGCCGCGAGATGGAGATCCTCAAGGCCTACATGCCGCCCGAGCTCACCGACGAAGAGATCGAAGCCGGCGTGCGCGAGATCATCGCCTCCACCGGTGCGCAGTCGAAGAAGGACATGGGGAAGGTGATGAAGGAGGCGGCCGCGCGCTTCAAAGGGCGGGTGGAGGGGCGGAAGATCTCTGAGATCGTGGGCCGGCTATTGCCGTGAATCCTTCAGAACGCGTTCGCTACGCTCGCCACCTCACCCTTCCCCAATTCGGCGAGGAAGGGCAGGAAAAACTCAAAGCCGGTTCGGTCCTCATCGTCGGCGCGGGCGGTCTCGGCAGCCCCTCCTCGCTCTACCTCGCGGCGGCCGGCGTCGGCCGCATCGGATTGGTCGACTTTGACGACGTCGACATCACCAACCTGCAGCGGCAGGTGCTCTACGGCACATCCGACGTCGGCGCGCCGAAGCTCGACGCGGCGCGCGCGCGGCTGCTCGACCTCAACCCCGAGATCGAGGTCGTCACCCACCCCGGCGCCCTGATGGCGGAGAACGCGCTCGATGTCCTGCGCGGCTACGACGTCATCGTCGACGGCACCGACAATTTCCCCACCCGCTACCTCGTCAACGACGCCTGCGTGCTCCTCGGCAAGCCGAACGTCTACGGTTCCATCTTTCGCTTCGACGGCCAGGCGTCGGTCTTCGACGCGCGTCACGGCCCCTGCTACCGCTGCCTCTACCCCGAGCCGCCGCCGCCCCACCTCGTGCCGTCGTGCGCGGAGGGCGGCGTGCTCGGCGTGCTGCCCGGCGTGATCGGGACCATTCAGGCCATCGAGGTCATCAAGCTGCTCGCCGGCATCGGCGACTCGCTCCTCGGCCGGCTGCTGCTGTTCGACGCGCTGCGCATGGAGTTCCGCACGCTCAAGCTGCGCGCGCAGCACGACAAGCACGCCGCGATCACGGAGCTCATCGACTACGACGCCTTCTGTAACCCGGCGAATGCGGACGAGATCACGCCCGCGCAGCTCGCGGCGATGGAGGGCGCGGTGGTGGTCGACGTCCGCGAGCCGTACGAGTGGCACGCCGGGCACATCGACGGCGCCCGCCACATCCCCCTGGGCGACATCGCCAACCGCCTCGACGAGCTCCCGCGCGACGCCGAGATCGTCCTCTACTGCGAAGCGGGTGGGCGGTCGGCGCGCGCGCTGGACATCATGCGCGACGCGGGCTTCGCGCGCGCCAAGCATCTCAAGGGGGGGTATTTGGGGTGGGGGCGCGCCAGAGGTTGAGCGGCGCGTAGCGCGCCACGCTCACAAAATCCTCGTCGGTCGTGAGCATCGTCAACTGATGACGGATGCAGAGCTGCGCGAGGAGCGCGTCGATCGTGTCGACCTGCACGCCGCGGCGGCGGCACTCGTTCCGCAGATCGGCCGCTGCAATGTGGTCCTCTTGTTGAGGGATGATCAGCGGCAGTGCATCGAATCGCTTGAGAATCTCGTCTCGAGTCTTCGGGCCATGAAATCCCTGCAGGAGCTCCTGCAAGATCAGGCCAGTGGTGAATACCGAATCTCCATGCCACAGGGCCTGCGTTAGGAAGGTGACGGTGGCGTGGGTCGAAGGTTCATCGCGGCGCAGAGCCAGCGACCACACGCTCGTGTCGACCAGAAGCTTCAACGACGGGACCGCCCGGCCTTGTAGTCGTAAGTCGGATCCCACTCGAGGGTGCCAAAAAGCTCGGTGATCTTTCTTTGTTCGCGCCGGGCGATGAATTCCTCGAGAGCGCGCGTGACTGCGGCGGTCTTGGTCTTCTCTCCGCTCACTGCCAAGGCTCGTTCGAGGAGTTCCGGGTCGATTGCAAGATTGGTTGCCATGTGCGAAGGATCGCACAAGACATCGCACAAGATCAATGCGCCAGCGACCCGAACAGCACCACCACCGACTTCCCCGACACCCTCCGCATCGTGCCGCCGTCGATGACGGCGATGCCGCAGTCGGCGTAGTCGGGCGAGAGGATGTTCTCGCGGTGGCCTTTGGACTCCATCCAGCCGCCGACGAGGTGCTCGGTGGTCTCGAATCCGACGGCCAGATTCTCGCCGGCGAAGCGGAAGAGGTAGCCGCGCGGGCGCAGCCAGGTGAAGGGCGAGCGGCCGTCGGGCGCCTCATGTGCCCAGTAGCTCAGCTCCTCCATGTCGCGCATGCGGTCGCCGGCCGCGGCGTCGAGGCGCGGGTCCTCGCGCAGGGGCTGGAGGCCGGCGCGCACGCGCTGCTCGTTCATCGCCGCGACGACCGAGGCCGGCGTGATGTCGACGGCGAGGGCCGGCGACGTGACGAGAACGAGCAGGGCGAGCAGGCGTTTCATTGCGGGGTGGGCGGCGGGGGGGCGGTGGCCACCGGCGCGGGGGCCGGCGCCGGCAGCGTCGCCGGGCGATTCACCATCTCGGTGTACTCGAACAATGCGGTCGACAGGTAGCGCTCGCCCGTATCGGGCAGGATGGCCACCACACGCTTCCCGGCGCCGAGCTCCTTCGCGACTTGCAGCGCGACCCAGGCGATGGCGCCGGAGGAGATGCCGACGAAGATGCCCTCTTCCTTCGACAGCCGGCGCGCGGTCTTGACCGCGTCGTCGAACGTCACGTCGCGGACCTGATCGACGACCGAGGCGTCGTAGATCTTCGGGATGAAGCTCGGGCCGATTCCCTGGATCTTGTGCGGCGCGTACGGGCCGCCCTTGAGCGTCTGCGCCTCCACAGGCATGACGGCCACCATCAGCACGTCCGGATTCTGCTTCTTGATGACCTGGCCGCAGCCGGTGATGGTGCCGCCGGTGCCGACGCCGGCCACCACGGCGTCGAGCTTCCCGCCGGTGTCGCGCAGGATCTCCTGCGCCGTGGTCTCGCGATGGATCTTGGGATTCGCCGGATTCTCGAACTGCTTCGACAGCCACCCGCCTGGCGTCTTCTCGGCGATCTCTGCCGCCAGGCGCAGCGCTTCGGGCAGTCCCATCGTGCCGGGCGTCAGGATCAGTTGCGCGCCGAGGGCTTCGAGCAGCTTGCGGCGCTCGATGGACATCGTGTCCGGCATCACCAGGATGCACTTGTAGCCCTTCGCCGCGGCGACGAAGGCGATACCGATGCCGGTATTGCCGCTGGTGGCCTCCACGATCGTGCTGCCGGGCTTCAGCTCGCCCGTCTTCTCCGCATCGTCGACCATGGAGATCGAGATGCGGTCCTTGACCGAGGAAAGAGGGTTGAACAGCTCCAGTTTGACCAGCACCTCGGCCGCGCCGTCATCCGGCACGCGATGAAGCCGCACCAGCGGCGTGTTTCCAATCAGCTCGGTGATGTTGTCGTAGATCTTTCCGTGCATCGTCTCCTCCGATAAAGCGAGGGACGATTCTACGCCGTCGTCTCGCCGAGGTAGCGATAGCCGATTTTGGCCACGGCGACGATCACGGCCGCGTCGGTGCCGACCGCCTTCTGAAGCTTGCGGCGGAGACGGGTGACGTGCGTGTCGACGGTGCGGCTGTTGAGATTGAGGTCGACGCGGTAGTTCCAGACGCGCGAGAGCAGCTCGTCGCGCGGCACGACGCGCTCCTTGTTCTTGAAGAGGTACATCAACAGGTCGAACTCCTTGGGCGACAGCTTGAGCTTCTGGTCCTTTGCCGACGCCTCGCGGGTGGAGGGATCGAGCTTGATGAGGGTGTCCTCGCAGATCGCCTTCGCCGCGACGACCGTCTCGCTGCGGCGCATGACGGCGTCGATTCGCGCGAACAACTCCTGAAGGCCGAAGGGCTTGGTGACGTAGTCGTCCGCGCCGCCGCGGAGGCCGCGGACCTTGTCCGTCTCCTGCCCGCGCGCGGTGAGGAGGATGACCGGCACCTTCGAGAACTTGCGGATGTGGTCGAGGACCTCGAAGCCGCTCTTCTTCGGCAGCATCAGATCGAGCAGGACCAGGTCCGGCGACTCGGCGTGGAAGAGGCGGACGGCCTCCTCGCCGTCGGGCGCCTGCACGGTTTCGTAGTTTTCCATGCGGAGGTTGATCTCCAGCCCCTGCCGCAGTCCCGCTTCGTCCTCAACGATCAAGATCTTTGTCATGTCATTCCTTTACGAACGTCGTCGTAGGAAAGTTTCGGAGCGCCGGCGTCCCCGCCGGCTGGCCTGGCGGCGTCCCCGCCGCCGCAGGCGAGACGCCTGCGAGCCAGCCGCCGAGACGGCGGCGTTCCACGGTTTGGTCATGTGGTCTGCGGCGAAAGCGCGCCGAGGGCGTCGTGACGCGGATGCGGTGCCCGCGGGAAGAGGAGGCGGAACGTCGATCCGCTGCGCGGCTGGGACTCGACTTCGATCGTGCCGCCGTGCGAGGCCACGATCTGCTGGACCAGGGTCAGGCCGAGGCCGGCGCCGCGGCGAGTCTGTGTATCTGAAAATTGCGCACGATAATATGGCTCGAAAATACGTGACAAATCGGTCGGGTCGATCCCGATGCCGTGGTCGGTCACCTCGATCACCACGTGCTCCTCGGTCTGGCGGAGGGCGATGTCCAGCACCTTGTCGTCGCCGGAGTACTTGATGGCGTTGTCGATCAGGTTCAGCAGCGCGCGCGACACCGCCTCGCGGTCCCACGACTGCTCGTCGATCGGATCGTCGATGCGCAGCCGCACTTCGAATCCCTTGCTGCGAATCCACGACTCGTACGTGGAGATCAGCGTAGTCACCAGGTCGCGCGGGTAGACCGGCGTGAAGGCCAGCGCCTTGGTGCTCTTGTTCTGCATGCGCGCGACGTCGAGGACGTTCTCCACCAGATGCGACAGGTGGAGCACCTCGCGGAGGATGGAGTCCTCGATCTCCAGCCGCTGCTTTTCGCCGAGGCGCGCGCCGCGTTTGAGCGTCTCCGCGCCGAGGCGGATCATCGCCAGCGGCGTCCGCAGCTCGTGGGACACGTTGGCCACCAGCGCGGCGCGGAGGTTCATCGTCTCCGTCTCCCGGCGCAGACCGCCGATCGCCAGCATCAGACCGAGGAGAGTGAAGCCGACGGCGACGACGCTCAATGAAAGGCTGATGACCCGCGGATTCTCCCAGCTCGAGACGGCGTGCCCGGTGTCGACGAAGGCGCGTATGGCGTACGACGACAGCGGCGCCTCGAGCGGCGAGGCGTAGGCGAAGCCATGCTCGACAGCCACCGCGCCGCGGCGCAGCGCGCCGAACACTACGGCGACCTGCGCCTGCTGCGAGAGCTCCCGCGTCGCCACCGCCGGCGGCGGCTGCAGGGCGGTCGGCTTCACCCGCGCCATCAGGCGGACGGGGTCGTACGTATAGCGAACGACGCCGTTCGAGGTGTAGATCTCCAGGGTCTGCGCCGTCCCCTGCGGCTTCTCGCCGCGATCGCTCGAATAGATCGCCCCCTCGGGATTTGCGTCGGGGACATAGAACGCCGACGTGATCCAGTCGTGCGCGTGCAGCCAGGCGTGAAGATCGTCGCCGGTGACGGGCGGCCGGCGCTCGACCTGCTGCCAGTCTTCGGATGCCTTCGACAGCTCGTTGCGGACGGCGGCGTCGAACCGGCTGGCGGTGATGTCCGCGGCGTACGCGGCGTACTGCCGGGCGATGGTCCTGGTGCCGCGCTCCGTGCGGCCGGACAAAACGTACGAACGCCAAGCCAGCACGCTCATTCCGACCACGATGATGAAGAACGGCAGAAGGATCGACGAGGCGCGCTCCGGCCGCTCACCCGCTCGTCGCGGGAGCGACTTCAGCTTCGCAAGCAGCCCTCGGCCCATGATCCTCCGTTCGTCACGGCTGTGGCTGTGTCGTGGCAGCTTGCGAATGTGACTCCGCCATGTGCTGCGCGACGATCTTGTCGATCTGAGCCTTTGTATAGGGCTCCAGCCAGACGTCGACCTTCTTCAGAATTCCGCCGCGCGCCACGGTGATCGACAGCCTGCCGGTCTCTTTCGCCTCGCTCAGGAGGCGCTTGAACTGCTTGACGTCGCTGCGCATCAGCGAGCGTCCGTTGATCGCCATCAGGCGGTCGCCTTCGCCGAGGCCGCCGCGCTGGGCGGGGCTGTCGGTGATGATCGACGCAACGCGCAAACCGAGGTTGGTCTCCTCGACCAGCGCTCCGAGGTATCGGCGGCCGGAGGCCATCGAGCGGATGGCGCGTTCGCATTCCAACGCCGGAGCGTTGCACTTCTTGGTTTGACGTTCCTCGGCACGCGCGGTTGCGGCGAGCAGCAGAGCGCTCATGAACACAAATCGGATCTGTCGCAGATGCATGGGTGGAGACGGGGTCCTTGGCCGACGACAATCTACTGCGCGACTATAGCGGTGCCGATTACAAATCAGAAAATGTCGGATGAATTCCCTGTGTGGAAAGGCCTTATGGCCGCGCCGCGCGACGCTTGCCGGGCCCTTGCGGAGCGGGCGGCGCGGTGTTCGGGCCGATGACCCGGAGCGCGTAACGATCGGCCACCACGACCTTTCCGCCCGCGGCGGCGATCTGCGCCGGCGCCACCACCCGCATTCCGGTTGGCTGGAACGACGGAGAAGCGGGGTTCGCCAGGTCCATCCTGACCACCGTCCCCCGCGCGGCCACCCACGCGGCGTCGCCGTTGGCGGCGAAGACTCCGCCGCGCTCCAGCGGGACCGCGCTCAGCTCGACGGGATTGAACGGGTCGGCGATGGAGTACACATGCACCGCCTCGAGGCTGCGGAGCAGCAGGAGGTTGCCGGTCAGCGCCATTTGGATGGCGGGGGTGAGGATGGCCGACACCGGGCGCGCGCCTTCACTGATGTCCGCGATCCCGACGGTCTGGTGCTCGACGCTGTAGTAGACCGCATCGCCGCTGACCACGATGTCGACCGGGTGGGTCTTGATGCCGGCGAGAAAGCGCGACGAGCCGTCCGGGAGGAAGTCGAAGACGTGGAACCCCGAGGAGGTGTTGCCTTCGATGAACACGTTCCTGGCGATCGCCGCGGCGCTCGGCGGGTGGCCCAGCGAGTCGTACGTGCCGATGTGCTTCGGACGGTAAGGATTGGAGACGTCGATGAACTGCACGGTGCCGGTGCCGTAGAGGATGACGCGGGTCCCGTCGGATTTCACGAACGGCTCGATGTCGTCGAGGCGCAGCGAGGCGATCTCCCGCGGCTGGGCGGTAGTGGAGACGTCGATGACGCGGAAGAACGGCGGGTCGGAGACGTAGGCGAGCGTGCCGTCCGTCGCCGCGCCGTTGAGCGGGCCGGCGAGATCGTGCGCGTCGCCCGCCACGCGCGGCGCCTCGGCCTGCGCGATGTCGTACGCCCTCACCGGGATGCCGGTCGCCGTCTCGACGTTGTCGTCGTCGAAGCTCGATCCGGACACGAAGAGGCGCGCGCCGCCGACGGCGATCGCCTCGGCCGTCTGCGCGATGGGCGCCGAGACGCGCGGCGCCGCCGGGTTGCTCACATCGAACACACGGATGCTCTTGGAGACCTCCGCCGCCACCGCCCGCCCGCCCGACGCGGCGACGAGCTGGAAGAAGTCCTCGCCGGCCGCGGTGCGGCTCACCAGTTGCGCCGCGGCGACATTGCGGACGTCATGAATGGCCATCCCCACGCTGCCCGCTGCGGAATAGAGGAAGTCGCCGTCGACCGCTATGTCGATTGCGTTTTCGCTAATCTTGCCGATCTCCTCGAGGGTGGTGCCGTCGAGCACATGAACGCCGCTGCTCCGAACCGCCGCGAACAGCGCGTTGCCGCGCCAGGCGAGCGAGGTGACGCGCTCAGCCTGCGGCCAGTTGCCGGTCAGGCCCAAGCCGCCGGCCTCGGCGCGGAACACGCGCACGCCGCCGCTGCCCGCCACCGCGACCAGCTCTCCGTTCGAGGCCATACGCGTCCCCGACGTCTCCGGATGCGATGATAGGAACGTCAGCCGCCCGCCGGCCGCCATCGAGAAGCGCTCGAAGCCGTCGCGGGTGAGGACGATGAGCGTGTCGCCGGCGAATGCCGCGTCGACGCTCTCGGCGTCGGTCTCCGCCGCGTCGAGCTTTGCCAGGGTGGTGGCGTCGTAGACCGCCACGCCTCGCCCGTCGACGGCGACGACGGCGTTGCCGCGCAGGACGAAGCGCTTGGTGATGCCGCGCAGCCCCCACACCCCCGACTGCGCGAGCGCGCAGGGAGCGACGATCAACAGGAGGAGGACGAGACGACGCATTGAGCGCGCACGTGCAAACGGCGTGTCAATCGAACACCAGCTCCCCGAATGCCGCCACCACGTGAAAGTCCGCCGGATCATTCATGGTCGGGCTCCAGGCGCTGTACTCGTCGCCGTAGGCGGCGCTGCGGTCGACGCGGAAAAAGTTCGCGCGCAGCGGCCTGCCGCCGACCGCGGCAAACGGCACGCGCAGGACGTAGTCGATGATCGTCCCCTCGCGGCGGACGGCGGCGAAGAGTCCCTCGCAGGTCCACGACAGATCGGCGCGCATGGTTTCCCGCACGCCGTCGGGTGACTCGATCCGCGCATCGAAGGTGGTACCCAGCGGATTCACCTCCACCTCGAAGTAGTTCGTGCCATCGCCCGGCGCGAGGAAGGCTTCGACCACGTCCTCCTGCCACAACGGCTCGTCATGCTCGTAGAGCGTCGCCACCAGGTCGTCATCCTCGGCATGGAAAACGATAGTCAATAATTCGTCATCATAATACATTGCGAAACTGGTCGGGAGGCGCGGCGATGCGCCGTCCGTCGACCGCCGGAGCGCTACAGGCCGGCATTGCAGCGGCACCGCCCACGGATCTTCGATCGAGAACTCCGCCCGCGGAACGACGAGCGTGGGGACCGGCATCGCGCCGAATGATACGCGCGGCATACAGCGTGCAACCCTTTTGGCGAACGATGGTGGATCAAGAGCTGGACGAGCTCAGACGTGAATTCCTCGCCGAAGCAGCCGCTAAGGTGCGCGAGATACAGGCCAGCGTCGACGACGGCCAGTCGCCGCAGTCCATCGAGCGGCTGACATACCTTTCGCATCAGCTCAAGGGCTCCGGCGGCAGCTACGGCTTCGAGCGCATCTCCGCCGAGGCGGCCGAGGTGGAGAAAGTTGCCGAACGCCTCGGTGGCGGCGAACCGGACGGCGGCCTCGACCGCAAGTTGCGCGAGCACGTCGGCAATCTGCTGACGGAGATCGACACAAGGCGCAAAGAGCTAGGCGATAGTTCATCCTGAGCCGCAGGCTCCTGCGTCGCTTCGCGCCGCAGGATAAAGTTGCCCTAGGCTGATCGCCGCTCTTCGATCGGCCGCGTCTCGCGCGCCAACCCGTCGCGCCGCCGCTCCGCCTGCACCTGGTTCCGGCCGTTCTTCTTCGCCCGGTACAGGGCCTTGTCGGCGGCCACGATCAGCTCCCTCGACGAATGAATGCGCGAGTGAGGGACGGTGGCCACTCCGAGGCTGACCGTGACGTGCAGCGGCCCGGCCTGCGTCTCGATCGGCGTCGATTCGATGATGTCGCGCACTTTCTCGGCAAGGGCCAGCGCGTCGTCGAGGTTCGTCTCCGGCAGCATCAACGTGAATTCCTCGCCGCCGTAGCGCGCCGCCAGGTCCGTCGAGCGGGTCGACTGCTGGAGGATCGCGGACACCGCCTTGAGCACGTCGTCGCCGACGGCGTGGCCGTACGTGTCGTTGACCTTCTTGAAGAAATCGAGGTCGGCGATCACCAGCGACAGCGGTCGGTGGTAGCGCTCCGACTCCTCGAACGCGCGCCCCAACTCGTCCTGGAAGTGCCGGTGGTTGTGGAGTTTGGTCAGCCCGTCGGTGATCGACAGCAGCTCCAGGCGCCGGTTGGAGTTCATCAGCTCCTTCTGCAGATCGACGATGCGCTTCGCGGCGCGGATGCGCGCCAGCAGCTCCGCCGGCTGGAACGGCTTGGTGATGTAGTCGTCCGCGCCGAGGTCGAGGCCGAGAACTTTGTCCGCCGATTCGTCCTCGCCGGTGAGCATGATGACGTAGCGGTTGCGCAGGTTGGGATCGGACTTCAGATGCTGGCAGAGCTCGACGCCGTCCATGTCCGGCAGCCGGCGGTCGAGGATGGCCAGGTCCCAGGCGATCTGGCCGAGCTGCGCGCGCGCCTCTTCGCCGGCCATGAACTCCACCACGTCGTAGCCGGCGCGCGTCAGGTAGAGGTGGACCAAGCGCCGGATCGCGGCGTCGTCGTCGACGATGACCACACGGAAGGGTTTGTCAGGCATCCCGATCGGCTTACGGCAAACCAGGTGCCATTCGCTCGATGCGCATGGAAATGTCCAGTGCTTTCACCGAGTGGGTGAGGGCGCCGACCGAAATGCGGTCGACGCCCGTCTCTGCGATCTCCCGTACCGTTTCCAAGGTGACGCCGCCCGAGGCCTCGAGCGCGACTCTGCCCGCGACGCGCTCCACGGCCGCGCGCATGGTGGCGGCCGGCATGTTGTCGAGGAGGATGAAGTCGGGCTGGAGCGCCAGCGCTTCATCGAGCTCCGCCATGTCGCGCACCTCGACCATGACTTTCTGCAGGAGGCCGCGCCGCCGGACGCGCTCGACCGCGGCGTGGATGGAGCCGGCGCGGTCGATGTGGTTGTTCTTGATCAGGAACATGTCATAGAGGCCGATGCGATGGTTTTCGCCGCCGCCGCAGCGTACGGCGTACTTGTCCAGTGCGCGGAGGCCCGGCGCGGTCTTGCGGGTGTCGTAGATCTTCGCCCTCGTGCCGCGGACGGCGTCGACGTACCGGCGGGTGGCGGTGGCAATGCCCGAGGCGCGCTGCATGAGATTGAGCGCGGTGCGCTCGCCCGCCAGAAGGGTGATCACCGCCGCGCTCGCCTCGGCGACGATCGCGCCGGGCTCGACCGCGTCGCCGTCCGTCGCTCGCGGCTCAAAGGTCGCGTCCGGCTCGATGGCCTTGAACGTCGCCTCGGCCAAGGCGAGCCCGGCGATGATGCCCGGTTCCTTCACCAGGAATCGCGCCCGGCCGCGGTCGCCCGGCTCGAAAATCGTCTCGCTGGTGATGTCGGGGAGGTCCTCGTCGAGGGCGCGGCGGACGATGGCCTCGAGGTCGCGGGCGTTCATACAGGAATGATGCCCCCCTCCCGCTCGTTTTGATCGGTCTTCACGTTCGTTGACAAATTGGGGGCGCACCGGCTTCGACGGGGACACGTCGGGGCGCTGGTTGCATGCCGAGCTGATTGCCTCGTAAATCCGATCAAAACTGAGTAGCTGCGAACAACAGCGAACTCGCTCTCGCGGCCTAAAAACCCTCGAGCGTCCGCCTAATCGTTGCTCACACCTTCAGGGCCGGATGTCATTGAGCTGAGCTAAGGATTCGCGGACCGCCTGGCCGCGAGTCACGAAAACCTACAGGCTGGTCCGCGCTCGTTCCCCGCTCACCGGGCAGGACGCGGACGAGAACCAAAAAGGTGAGACAAGCATGTAGTAGCCACGTTCCACTGCTCTCGGACGCGGGTTCAATTCCCGCCGCCTCCACCAACCCCTCTTATCCGTGCCGGATGTTCAGGATGTCGCCGTCCTTTACCTCGTAGCCCTTTCCCTCCAGTCGCCAGTGGCCCGCTTCCTTCGCCTTGGCGAACGATCCTCCCGCGGCGATGAAGTCGTCGTAATGCACGACCTCCGCGCGGATGAACTTGGCGACGAAGTCGGAGTGGATCACCCCCGCCGCCTCCTGCGCCGTCATGCCGGCTCGGATCGTCCAGGCGCGGCACTCGTCTTCACCCACCGTGAGGAAGGACTGCAGCCCGAGCAGCGCGTACGCTTCGCGGATCAGCGTGTCGAGCGCCGACTCCCGGATCCCGTATTCATCCATGAACATGTGCGCCTCGTCCGCCGAGAGCTCGGACATCTCCAGATCGATCTTGCCGAAGAACGCCACCACGCGGGTGCGCAGCCCTGCTTTCGCCGCGGCGACGCGCGAGACCTCCTGGTCCATGATCGACTGCTGCGATTCGTCGAGGGAGAGAGCGATCAGCATCGGCTTGAGCGAGAGGAGCTGATACGTCTTGAGGATGTGCAGCTCCTCTTTGGAGAGGTCTTCGTTTCGCAGCGGCTTCTCCGCCTGAAGGACCGCCAGGCACTTCTCGAGGACCGGCAGTTCCCGCTTCATCTGCTCGTCCTGTGCACGTCCGAGCTGTTTGTTGATCTTCTCGATACGGCTTTCCAGCACCGCCATGTCGGCGAGAATGAACTCGGTCTCGAACGTGGCCACGTCGCGCAGCGGGTCGATGCTGCCGTCGGGATGTGGTACGGCGTCGTTTGCGAAGAGGCGGACCACCTGGATCAGCGCGTCGTTGGTCTTCACGGCGGAAAGGAAGCCGGTCGTGAACTGTGTGGTTCCACTCGCCCCTTTCTTCAGGCCGGCCACATCGACGAACTCGATGGTGGCGTGTACGGTGCTCTTCGGAGAGAAGATCGCCGAGCAGCGGTCCAGACGCTCGTCCGGCACTTTCACGATGCCGAGGTGAGCTTCCGTCTTCGCCATGGCAGCGGGGTCGAGGTGAGTTCTGGTGATCGCCTGAAAGAGCGTCGATTTGCCTGAAAAGGGGACTCCCACGATACCGAGCTGCATGCGGTTTCTCCTGCCGGCCAGATCGAAGTATCCCCCAACGCAGGCGTCACGCGCCTCCGCGTGATCTCCCCCGACTCCACCCGATGGAGACTCCTCGGTACTTCGGCGCAACCGAGGGATGATCCCGCCCGGCCCAATGCACGACCTCGATGACATCACCGGAGCCATCGTCGACGCAGCGATGCAGATCCACCAAAAGCTGGGGCCCGGTCTGCTGGAATCGGTCTACGAGATCGTGCTGGCGCGGAAGTTCGAGCGCCAGGGTTTCCGAGTCGAACGTCAGAAGGCAGTGCGATTCGAATATGACGGAGTCGTTTTCGAAGAAGGCTTTCGCGCGGATCTGCTGGTCGAAAACAAGGTCATCGTCGAGCTGAAGTCCGTCGAGCGGATTGCGCCCGTCCACAGCAAGCAGCTCCTGACGTACCTTCGTCTCATGCGTCTCCAGGTCGGGCTCCTCATCAACTTCGGCGGCGCCACGCTCAAAGAAGGCCTTCACAGGATCGTAAACGGCCTCACTCCCTCCGCCTCTCCGCGTCTCCGCGTGAACCAACGTTGACTCACGCGGAGACGCGGAGGCACGGAGAGGCACTTGCAGTAGCATCTTTCGTATTGAGTGAATCGGTCATCCACGTCTCGGAGCTGACGCGCCGCTTCGGTGGGAAGACGGCCCTCGCCTCGGTGAGCTTGTCCCTGCCACGCGGGGCGGTCTACGGCCTGGTCGGCGCAAACGGAGCGGGCAAGACCACGCTCATCAAACACATTCTCGGTCTGCTGCGGGCGGAGAGCGGCTCGGTGCGCGTCTTCGGCCTCGATCCCGTCGCCGATCCGGTCGCCGTCC
>JBBPII010000002.1:0-411435 GCA_038040385.1 Candidatus Gilichinskyi gelida | reverse complement strand
GGGGGTGTGGGTTTTTGTGGCTGTTTTGGGTGTTTCTTGGAGGGGGTTTGGGGGGGGGGGGGGGCCGCGCCCCCCCCCCCCCCGCGGGGGCCCCCCCCCCCCCGCGCCCCTACGTCAATTCAGGTCGAACAATAGCAGTTCGCCGCTGCCGCCAATCTCGAGTACGCGCTCCCCCTCGATCGCCGCGCCGTCGCCCGCCTTCAGCGGCGTTCCGTTCAGGGTCAGCGCTCCCTTCGCCACCTGCAGCCAGCCGTAGCGGTTGGGGCGGAAGTCGAAGCGGATGCCGCCGTTCGTCACCGCCCCGCGGTAGAGGTCGACGTCCTGATGGATGGTGAGCGAGCCGTCGCGGGCGTCGCGCGAGGCGACGAGCTGCAATCCATCGGGCGTCGGGAAGGCCTTCTGCTCGTAGCCGGGCTGGAGGCCGGTGCGCTCGGGCAGCAACCAGATCTGGTAGAGGTGCACCGGCTCGGAGTCCGAGGCGTTCATCTCGCTGTGCAGCACGCCGGTGCCGGCGCTCATGCGCTGCACCTCGCCGGGGCGGATGACCGCGCCGGTGCCCATGCTGTCGCGGTGGGCGAGCGCCCCTTCGAGCACCACGGTGACGATCTCCATGTCGCGGTGGCCGTGCCGGCCGAAGCCGGTGCCCGGCGCGACGCGGTCCTCATTGATCACCCGCAAGGTGCGGAAGCCCATGAAGTCGGGGTCGTGGTAATCGGCGAACGAGAAGGTGTGGTAGGTGTCGAGCCAGCCGTGATCGAAATGGCCGCGCTCCCCGGCCTTGCGGACCTGAATCATGTTGCCTCCTGCCCTGCAAAACAAACGCGCATTCCGTGCTACAACACGCGCCACCCATGCACGACGAGCCGCTGCCGCGCAAGCTCAACGAGCGCTCCGGAAAACACCTCTGCACGCGCTGCCTCGCCGAGACCCCGGCGGAAGAGTACTTCGCGAACGACCACGTTTGCGACAAGTGCGCCGAAGTGATTGCGGCGGAGCTCGACGGTGAGAAGACCGCCGATGAGTGAGCGCCGCGTCGCGGTCATCCACGACTGGCTGACCGGTATGCGCGGCGGCGAGGCGGTGCTGGAGGGGATCCTCGACGTCGTCCCCGGCGCGGAGATCTTCACCCTCTTTCACTTTCCGGGCAGCGTGTCGGCGCAAATCGAGTCGCATCCCATCCACACCTCGCGCCTGCAGGGGCTCGCGGCGCGGGTTGCCGACTACCGCACGCTCCTCCCGCTCTTTCCGCGCGCGGTGCGGCAGTTCGATATGAGCGCGTTCGATCTCGTCATCTCCTCCAGCCACGCGGTGGCGAAGGGCGTCGACGCCCGCGGCAAGCCGCACCTCTGCTATTGCCACACGCCGATGCGCTATATCTGGGACCGCTTCGACGACTATTTCCCGCGCGGCGCGAAGAGGCTCTTGGCGAAGCCGCTCGCCGCGTCGCTGCGGCGATGGGACGTCGCGTCGTCGGCCGGCGTGACGAAGTTCGTGGCCAACTCGAATTTCGTCGCCGACCGCATCCGACGCTTCTACAGCCGCGGCGCCGACGTCATCCACCCCTTCGTCGACGAGGCCTTCCTCGGCGCGGCGTTGCGCGAGGAGCGCGATGACTTCCACGTCGTCGTCTCCGCGCTCGTGCCGTACAAGCGCGTGGAGCTGGCGATCGAGGCGGCGGAGGCGGGCGGCAAGCGGCTGGTGGTCATCGGCGGCGGGCCGCTGCTGCCGACGCTGTCGCGGCGAAGCGGCCCCAACGTTCAGTTCCTGGGCAACGTATCGAGAGACGTGATCGTGGATCGCCTGTCGGCGGCGCGGAGCCTGATCCTCCCCGGCGTCGAGGACTTCGGCATCGCGCCGCTGGAGGCGATGGCCCTCGGCACGCCCGTCGTCGCCCTCGGTGAAGGGGGCGTGCGCGACAGCGTGGTGCCCGGCGCCACCGGGATTTTTTTCGATGCTCCGGCGGTAAACTCGCTCAACCGAGCACTGGACGAGGCCGAGTCGCGCTCCTGGGACCGCGGCGCGATCCGCGCGCACGCCGCGACGTTCTCGCGCGATCGGTTTCACCGCCAACTGCTCGACGCGATTCGCCAGGTTGCCGCTTGATCGAGAAAAAACATCGCGCGCTCGCATCGATCTACCTGATCAACGATGCCGTGGCATCGAATCTGGCGATGCTCTGCGCGTTCTTTCTGCGCTTCCAGTTGCAGATCATCCCGTTGACGAAAGGGCAGCAGGACTTCGCCACCTACGTGAAGCTGCTGCCGATCGTCACCATCGTCTTCCCGCTCGCCTTCGCCGTGCAGGGGCTGTATCGCATCCGCCCCACGCGCTCGAAGACCGAGGAGTGGCTGTCGGTGGCCATGGGGTCGGTGGTGGCGACCGTCGTGTTGTCGGGTGTGCTGCTGTGGGTGCGGCCGGGCAGTCCGGACGCCCTCTACTCGCGCGCCACGCTGGCCATCTTCATGTTCTGCGCGATGCTCTTCACCATCCTCGGGCGCGCGTCGGTGCGCGCCGTGGTCGAGCAACGGCATCGCGCGGGGAAGGACCTCGACCGCGTGCTCATCGCCGGTAGCGGCGATCTGGCGCGCGCGGTGATGGAGCGCGTCAACGCTCATCGCGACCAGCTTGGGTTCCGCATCGCCGGCTATCTCCGCAACGGCGAGGATGCGAAGCTCGACCCGCTCCCATGCCTCGGCACCATCGACGACGCGGCGCGCGTGGTGCGCGAGCACGCCATCGATCACGTCTTCGTGGCGTTGCCGCACGCGTCGTCCGAGGCCATGACCGCGCTGCTCGACCGGCTGGTGCGAGTCTGTCTGTCGATCCACGTCGTTCCCGATCTGCTGCAGTTCATGGTGCTGCGCTCGCGCGTGGAGGACATCGACGGCCTGCCGACCATCAACCTCTCCGAGACGCCGCTGGAGGGGTGGAGCCGCTTCGCCAAGCGCGGCATCGACCTGGTGATCGCCACGGTCGCGCTGATCGTCTTCTCGCCGATCATGCTCGCTGTGGCCATCGCCATCAGGCTGGAGGATCGCGGGCCGATCTTCTATCGGCAGGTTCGCATGGGTCTCGACGGCAAGCCGTTCGAGATCGTCAAGTTCCGCTCGATGCGCGTCGGCGCGGAGAACGAGACGGGCGCGAAATGGGCGGAGCGCGACGACCCGCGGCGGACGAAGATCGGCCGCCTGATCCGCGCCTGGTCGCTCGACGAGTTCCCGCAGCTCTTCAACGTCCTCCTCGGCGACATGAGCGTGGTCGGCCCCCGTCCGGAGCGGCCGCAGTTCGTCGAGCAGTTCCGCGCCGAGTTCCCGCAGTACATGCTGCGGCACAAAGTGCGCGCCGGCATGACCGGCTGGGCACAGGTGCACGGCTGGCGCGGCAACACCTCGATCCGCATGCGCATCGAGCACGACCTGTACTACATCGAGAACTGGTCGCTGATGCTGGACATGAAAATCCTGTTCATGACGCTGGTGCATGGCCTGCGTCATGAGAACGCGTATTGAATTCGTTCGCCGTTGACTGTTGACCGTTGACCGTCGCCGCTTCTCGGCCAACAGCCAACGGTCAACGGCGAACGGTAAGATACCCAACAGATCAACCCAAGGAGATTCCACATGAAACGCATCGCCATTTCTCTGCTCGCGCTTTCGCTCTTCGCCCCCGCGCTCATCGCGCGCGACAAGCCCGCGCCGACCGCGCCGGGCACGTACAAGGAATGGGGCAAGGACATCGACGAGATCGAGATCGTCAAGACGTTCAAGATCGCCGACTACGACCACATCGTGGTGCAGACCTTCGACACCTCCGCCGCGCCGCTGCCGGACGCGAAGGAGAAGTCGTACAACAGCATCAAGGCGGTGCTGGAGGGCTACACGCTGACCCTCGTCGAGGCGCTGCGGCCCGAGCTGAAGGCGAAGGCCGAGGTGACGACCTCGGACAAGGCGACCAAGGCGGCGAAGACGCTCATCGTCCGCGGCAAGGTCGAGGACCTCAGCCCCGGCTCGCGCGCCAAGCGCTACCTCGGCGGCTTCGGCGCCGGGGCGGCGGGGACGAAGTTCTCCGGCGAGATCGTCGACGCCAAGAGCGGCAACGTCCTCGCGCGCTTCACGCAGGAGCGCCGCTCCGGCGGCACGTTCAAGTTCGGCGGTGGCAACGACATGGAGGTGATGCGCGACAGCATCCACGCCGCCGGGAAGGACGTGGCGCACATTCTGGACGCGTTCTAGGACACCCGCGAGGCGCGGAAGCCGCCGATGATCACGGCGATCGGTTTCAATCGTTGCGTCGTGGGATCCGCCTCGACGGCGAAGTTCTCCAGCGCCGTCGCTCCGAGAAGATAGAGAGAGGCGGCTGGAGCGAAGATCACCTTGCACGTCGAGGATTCGTTGAGCTCGGCGATGGTCAGTCGGGCCTCGCCGAGCAGTCGGCGCTCGATCCGTCCATCCGCGAGGATCAGCTCGCGACTGTTCTCTGGCGATACGCCGATCTCGTGCAGCCGCTCTTCGGGAATGTATGTGTAGAACGCGCCGGTGTCGACCCAGAACCGCTCCTCGAACGAGCGCGACGCGTCGTAAGGATTCGAGACTTTCACCGTTATTTGAAACATGCCCATGGTGCTCGAGAAGTATGGACCTGCCCCGGAGCGCGGCGGTCTTACCCCTCATCCGGCCTTCGGCCACCTTCTCCCGCTCACGCGGGAGAAGGCCATCGAATTTCCCTCTCCCGCGTAGCGGGAGAGGGTGCCCGAAGGGCGGGTGAGGGTCGCGATTTACCGCCGCCCCGGCCTTCGTCCGCCGAACGGCGGCTGCGTGAACTGGTACCAGTACGCGCCGGCCGCGGTGCCCGCATAGATCGTGTTGCCCGCTTTGTCCACCGCCAGCGCGAGGACATTGCGCATCGACACCTCGCTGCCGAACGGGCTCCAGGTCGCGCCGCCGTCGGTGCTGCGCAGGACGCCGCTCGTCGTCCCGGCGTAGACGTTGCTCGAGTTGACCGGATCGACAGCGATGGACAGTGCGCCGCCGCTGTTGACCGTCTGCCAGTTCGCGCCGCCGTCGCTCGACTTCAGGATCCCGCTCGCCGACGCTGCGAACACCACGGCGGCCGTGTGCGGATCGACGGCCACATCGAAGACGTTCTGTGTAGCGACTTTCGTCCAATCCGCGCCGCGGTTCGAGCTCTTCGCGATGCCGCCGGCGCTGATGACCGCGTAGACGTTCGCGGTGTTGATCGGATCGACCTCGATGTCCACGATGCGCGGGGTCGATCCGGGAGTGAATCCGAGGCCGTTGTTGATCGTGGTCCAGCTCGTGCCGGCATTGGTGCTCTTGACCAGGCCGACGTCGCGGCGCTCGCCGTAGAGCGTCGCCGGGGCGGAGGGGTCGATGGCCAGCGCGTTGGCGCCGCCGGAGAGGAAGCTCGGCGACGTCCATGTCGTGCCGCCGTTGGTCGTCTTGTAGAAGCCGCTGCCACCGCCGGTGCCGACGTACACGGTGTTGCTGTTGCCCGGGTCGACGGCGACGGCTTCGACCTGCGGCGTGAGCCCTGACTTGAAGCGCGTCCAGGAGGCGCCGTTGTCGGAGCTGCGGAACAGATGGCTCGACGTCGTGCCGGCCCAGACGGTCGCCGCGTTGAGCGGATCGGCGGCCAGCACGCGGACCGACGGGCGCAAGCCGCTGTTCGCGGCTGTCCACGCCGCGCCGGCATTCGTCGAGCGGAACGCGCCGTCGCCGTCGGTACCGGCGACGACGGCGGCGTCAGTGATGGCCAGAGCGGTGCCGCGCGCCCCCGCGGCAATCCCGGTCACGGCGCTGAAGCTCGTGCCGCCATTGGTCGAGCGGAAAACGCCGTTCGCGCCGCCCCAGTAAACATTCGATCCGCCGGCGTCAACGGCGAGCACCGTGCCGTTGCTGAAGCCCGGCAAGCCCGTTGCGCGGGTCCACGATGTCCCGCCGTTCGTCGACCGATACACGCTGCCGAGGTCGACGATCACCAGAGCTGTCGAATTCGCGCCGACCACCACGTCGTAGAGGAACGCCACCGGCTCCTGCGAAATGAACGGCCCGGTCCACGACGCGCCGGCGTTGGTCGACTTGTAGAGGCGGATGTCGGACTCGCAGCGGTAGTTGCAGCCCGCCCAGAGAATGCTGCTGTTCGACGGATCGATGGCCACCGAGTCGATGCGCGCGGCGAAGATGCCGGTGTTGGCCGCCGTCCAGGTCGCGCCGCCGTTGGTCGACTTGAACACGCCGCCCTTCGCGTCGAGGAAGATGACGCTGATCGCCGCATACAGCGTCGACGGATTGTTTTTGTCGATGACGATCTCCTCGACCGTCGTCGTCGACGGCAGCCCCGTGCCGATCTTGCTCCACGACGCGCCGCCGTTGGTGGTCTTGAAGATCGCGCCGAGCTGCGTGCCGGCGTACGCGACGTCGGCGTTGGTGGGGTCGACTGCCAGGGAGAGGATGCTCAGATCGGTGATGCCCTCGCTCGCCGCGGTCCACGACGCGCCGCTGTCGGCGCTCTTGAAGACCAGTCCGTCGAAGAGCGCCGCGTAGACCACGCCGCTCGGATGCGATGCCATCGCGGTGACCGACCCAGCCTCGGGGCCGGCCGCGGTCCACTGGCGAACACCCGCGAGCAGCGGCGCGGCGGCGGCGACGAACAGGACGGCGGCGGACCAGAATCTCTTCGGCATCGATCTCTCCCGCCAGTTAGGCGCGATTCGGCGCCGAATTGGTGCAAATAGTACGTTCCGTACTATTTGGGCCGAACGTATAATCGCGCCCCGAATGGGCAAGAACTCCGAAAAACTCTTCGAGCGCGCGCAGGAGCTGATGCCCGGCGGCGTCAACTCGCCGGTCCGCGCCTTTCGCGCCGTGGGCGGTACGCCGCTCTTCATCGAGCAGGCGCAGGGATCGCGCATCTTCGACGCCGACAATCTCCAGTACATCGACTGCGTCGGCTCCTGGGGCCCGATGATCCTCGGGCACGGCCACCGCTACGTGGTCGAGGCTGTGAAGAAGGCAGCCACGCGCGGCTTCTCCTTCGGCGCGCCGACTGCGGGGGAGATCGAGCTCGCCGAGATGATCGTGCAGGCCATGCCGTCGATCGAGATGGTGCGCCTGGTCAACTCGGGCACCGAGGCCACCATGAGCGCGCTGCGATTGGCGCGCGCGGCGACGGGGCGAAAGAAGATCCTGAAGTTCGACGGCGGCTACCACGGCCACGTCGACGCGCTGCTGGTCAAAGCCGGCTCCGGCGCGGCGACCTTCAACACGCCCGACTCCGCCGGCGTGCCGCCCGAGGTCACCCAACTCACGCTCAGCGTGCCGTACAACCATCTCGACGCCGTCTCCAACGCGATGGAGGAGAACGCCGACGACGTCGCGGCGATCATCGTCGAGCCGGTGGCCGGAAACATGGGATGCGTGCCGCCGGCCGAGGGATTCCTCGAGGGGCTGCGGCAGATCTGCGACGACCACGGCGCGCTGCTGATCTTCGACGAGGTGATGACCGGTTTCCGCGTGGCGTACGCCGGCGCGCAGTCGCTGTTCGGCGTGAAGCCCGATCTGACCACGCTGGGCAAAGTCATCGGCGGCGGCTTGCCCATCGGCGCGTACGGCGGCCGCCTCGATCTGATGAAGCTCGTCTCGCCGCTGGGGCCGATGTATCAGGCGGGGACGTTGTCAGGAAATCCGATCGCCGTCGCCGCCGGCAAGTCGACGCTGAGCGTGCTGAAGAACTCGTCGATCTACGACGATCTCGAGGAGCGCTCCGGGGAGTTCGAGAGCGGCGTGAAGCGCGCCGCCGAGAAGCACGGCGTGCCGGTCACGTTCAATCGCGTCGGCTCCATGTGGACGATCTTCTTCAATGAAGGGCCGGTGTCGGACTACGAGTCCGCCGAGCGCTCGAACCGCGAGAAGTTCGCCCGCTTCTTCCACCTCATGCTCGCCGAGGGCGTCTACCTCCCGCCGTCGCAGCTCGAGGCGGCGTTCTTCTCCGCGGCGCACGCGAAGAAGGACATCCTGCAGCTCATCGAGCGGGCGGATCGTTCGTTGAAGAAGGTGGCGTGGGAGTTCGACAAGTGAGGTTGCGGGGTCTCGAGGTCTCGGGGTCTCGCAGTCACACCCACCCCGAGACCGCGAGACTCCGCTACCCCGAGACCGCTTCGCGCAGCTTCGCCAGGATCTCAACCTCGGCTTCATCATTCAGCGTGCGAGCCAGCTCCCACGCGTTGTCCGCGCGTGCCAGCAGCGCTCCTTTGCGCGCCGCATCACTCAGTCCCGCCAAATTGATGCACACGTTCTGATACGCCCCCGCGGCGGCGGCGCGCGCCATCTGCGCGCCGACGCCGGCGTCCGACAGCGACGCCTGCAGTCCGATGCGGCCGACTTCGCGGCTCAGTTCGATCACCTCGGGGCACCCTTCCAGCACCGACAGCGGCACTTCCGCTGCGCCGACGGTGGCGTCGGCGAGGGCGACGTGGCGCGTGGGGTCGTCCTTCGGCAGGCGCATGGCGTCGAGCAGGGCGTCGAACGCGGCGGTGTCGGCGTCGACCGCGGCGAGGAAGCGATCCTTCAGCGCCTGCCCGCGCGCGGCGATGCGATCGAGGTCGTCCTGCTTCGACTCGAATCCCTTTCTCGTGTGCGACAGGACCGCGACCATGGATGCGAGCGCCGCTCCCATCGCCGCGGCGAGCGCGGAGACCGACCCGCCCCCCGGCGCCGGCGAGTCGGAAGACAGGACATCGACGAAGTCGCGCACCGACATCGACGCCAATCGCGCCGGCGACGCGAGGCGGTACTCGACCACCCGTTCCTTCGGATCGAACGGCTTGACCTCGCTTAGCCCCAGCGTGCGGATGGCCGTCTGCAGCAGCGCCGATTCCGGCACGCCGGTCGGGCGTCCCATGCGTTTCAGATAGTGCCGCCCGGCGTCGAGCAGAACCGAGAGCGGCACCAGCCCGACGATCTCCGAGCCGGTGACGCGCAGGCCGCGCTCGCGCGCGCGCTCGTCGCAGGTGTCGAACACCACTTGCAGCGGCGTGACGTCGAGATCGGTGAGGTTGATCGACACCTGCGCGGTGCCGAACTCCGGGATGACCCAGCCGACGGCCTTGACCGACTTCAGCAGCCCCGGCTCCCACACCGGCTCGCCCTTGGCGTCGACGACCGGGTTGCCGTCGTCGTCGCGCTTCATGCGGCCGCGCTCGCGGATGTCGAACGCCACGCGCGTGGCGAGGCGCTTGTCCATCGTGTTGAGGTTGACGTTGTAGGCCACGAGGAACTTGCGCGCACCGATGACGATGGCGCCGGAGCGCGGCACGAACTCCGCCGGGCCGTAGTCGGGCTTCCAGCGCTCGTCGCCGAGTTTTTTCGCGCAGCCTTCGTACTCACCTTCGCGGACGTCGGCGAGGTTGCGGCGATGCGGTGCCGAGCAGGCATACTCGTAGAGGTAGACGGGGATCGACAGCTCGCGCCCGACGCGCTCGCCGAGGCGGCGGGCGAGGTCGACACATTCATCCATGGTGACGTTGGCGACGGGAACGAACGGGACGACGTCGACGGCGCCGATGCGGGGGTGCGCGCCGCGATGGGTCGACATGTCGATCAGCTCAATACCCTTCTTCACCAGAAGGAAGGCGCCTTCCAGCACCGCCTCCGGCTCGCCGACGAAGGTGATGACAGTGCGGTTGGTGTCCGCGCCGGGATCGACGTTGAGCAGGGTAACGCCCGGTGCCGACGCCGCGGCCGCGGCGATCGCCTCATAAACCTCGGCGCGCCGCCCTTCGGAGATGTTCGGAACGCATTCGACGAGCTTCATCGCCGCGAGATGCTATCGCACCGGCTCATCGCGGCTCTCGCGCACCGACATCCAGCTTCCGAGGTAGCCGGCCACCATCCCGCCAAGAACCAGCGCGGCGATCTTCTGCCACGGCAGGAAGCCGTTGAAGAGAAACCCCCAGAGCAGGGAGTTCGCCGGGACCAGAAAGTGCCGCGCGCCGAAGAAGGCGCCGACCAGCACGGCGATGGCGGCGGCGGCGCCGAGGAGTCCCTGGAGGACGCCCTCGATCAGGAACGGGCCGCGGATGATGCGCTCGGTGGCGCCGACCAGGCGCATGATCTCGATCTCCTCGCGATAGAGCATCATCGTCAGCCGGATCACGTTGGCGATGGTGAACGCCGCGGCGACGGCCAGCAGGCCGCCGGCGATGACGCCGGCGAGGTTGACGATGTTGATCAGCCGCTTGAGCCGCTCCACCCACTCCCAGTCGAACTGCACCTGTTCGACGCCGGGAAGCGCGCGCACCGTCGCGGCCTCGCGCTGGAACGCCGGCGACTGCACGACGTCCGGCGCGACGTCGCACTCGAACGAAGCGGGGAAGGGGTTCTCGTCGAGCTGCCCGGCGATTCCCGAGAGGTTGGGAAAGTACGCGCGGAAGCGCGCCAGCGCCTCGTCCTTCGAGACGAACCGCCGCGCCGCGAAGTGCGGATTCGCGCCGAGCGCGGCGCCGACCGCGGCGATCGTCTCCGGCGTCGCGGCCGGGTCGAGGAAGACGCTGACGCGTGAGCGCCCCTGCGCCTGCTCCACGGCGCGCTCCAGGTTCTCCGCCACCAGCAGGAAGGCGCCGACGATCATCAGCGATATGGCGATCATGACCACGGCGAGGAAGCTGCTGCGCTTCGAGACCCAGATCCGCCGTACCGCCTCGCGAAAGAAGTAGGTGAAGGTGTTCTTGGGCCGCAGGTCGTCGCGGAGAAGGGGGCGGGCCATCGGTCAGACGCCGCCCAGACCGAAGACGCCGTCCTTGCGCGTCGGACGTTGGGGGACGGCGATCTTCTCCTCGACGATGGAGCCCTTGTCGAGAGAGATGACGCGGCGGCCGCTCTGATCGATGAGATCGCGGTCGTGTGTGGCGATGAGCACCGTCGATCCGCGCAGGTTCGCGGCGTTGAAGATGTCCATGATCTCCTGCGACAGGTCAGGATCGAGGTTGCCGGTCGGCTCGTCGGCGATGATGACCATCGGGTCGTTGATCAGCGCGCGGGCGATGGCTACGCGCTGCTGCTCGCCGCCGGAGAGCTGCAGCGGGTACGCCGTCATCTTGTGGCTGAGGTTGACGGCGCGCAGGACGTCGTACGCCTTCTTCTTGTGCTCCTTCGGCGGGAGTCCGAGGACGGTGAGGATGAAGGAGAGGTTCTCGAAGACCGTCATCCGCTCGATCAGCTTGAAGTCCTGGAAGACCATCCCGAGCTCGCGGCGGAAGGAGGGGAGCTGCCCGCGCTTGATGGCGTTGAGGTTGCGGCCGTTGACGACGATCTGCCCCTCGCTCGGTGTCATCTGCCGCAGGATCAGTTTCAGAAGCGTCGACTTTCCCGCGCCGCTCGGGCCGGTGAGGAAGACGAACTCCCCTTTTTCGATGTGGAAGGTCACGTCGTGAAGCGCCGTGGAGTAGCGGTCGAAGCGCTTGGTGACGTGATAGAAATGGATCACGGTGCGCTGATTTTGACACGCTTCCTTCTCATCTGCCTCGGCGGCGCGGTCGGCACAGGCGCGCGTTACCTGACGTCGCTGTGGGCGGCTTCACCACGTACTCGACGTTCAACTACGAGACGACGAACTACTTCCGCACGGGGGCGTGGCTGATGGGGGCAACGAACGTCGTCGCCACGTTCGCCGGATGCCTCATCGCCAGTTTGGTGGGGATGGCGTTGGCGAAGATTCTTGTGAGGTGAGGCGCGACGGTAACGCGGAGCGCCGGCGTCCTCGCCGGCTGGCCCGCAGGCGTCCCGCCTGCGGCGGCGGCGGCGTTCCTCGCTACGGTTCCCGCAGCGCGAGCGAGACCGGCAGCCTCGCCGCGCGGATCGCCGGGAAGAGCCCGCCCACCGCCCCGATCACCAGCGCGTAGAGGATCGCGCCGATCATCAGCGACGGCGTGACGTCGAAGGCGAAGGCAACCTGGCTGAAGGTCTGCCAGTTCATGGTCGCCGTCTTGTAACCGTCGAAGGCGAGGTAGGCGCCGACGGCGCCGAGGAGTCCGCCGGCCAGCGCCAGCAGAAGCGCTTCGAAGAGGACGGAGATCATCACCGCCCCTCCGCCGAAGCCGATGGCCTCGAGCGTGGCGATCTCGCGGGAGCGGGCGGAGACCGCGGTGTACATCGTGTTCAGCGCCCCGAAGAGCGCGCCGAGACCCATCAGGCCACAGATCACCACGGCCAGGCCGGTAACCAGGAATCGCAGGGTGCGCGACTGCGCGGCGTAATAGTCGGTTTCGCGCTCGATGCGCAGGCTGACGCGCGGGTCGGCGGTCAACGCATCCTTGAATTGCTGGAAGCTGCCGGGAGAGGCGAGCTTCACCATGACCGTCTGGTACGAATTGCCACGGCGGTAGGCGGGCCCCAGGACAGCGGCATCGGCCCACAGTTCCGATTCGGAAATGCCTCCCTTGGCCTCGAAGATCCCGACCACCTCCCAGATGTTCTGACCGAGGTGCAGCTTGGTTCCCAGCTCGGTGTTGGCGAACTGCGACAGCGCGGCGCGGCCGACGATCACCTCATTGCGGCCCCAGGCGAAGGGACGACCCTGCACGATCTTCACTTCCGGCCTGACGGCGAACGCCTCCGCCTTGACACCGCGGAACGGGACGTTGGCCGGCGTGCCGGTGGAGCGCTTGGGAAGATCGACCACTACGAAGAGCTCGGGAGAAGCGAGCGGCTTGCCCCCGGCGCGCGCCACCCCCGCGGCGGTGGCGATCACGTCGGCGTCCGGGCCAACCAGCACGCTGGTCATCTCGCTGTCGGCTCCGGAGCGCAGCACGATTGCGGTGTCAGGCGAGCCGGTGTCCGCCATCACCTTGTGAAATCCTGCACCGATGGACAGGACGCCCACCAGCACCGCCACCACGCCGGCGATGCCGAAGATCGCCGCCAGCGCCGCGCCGATGCGCGCGGGGAGCGAGCGGAGACTGAACCCGATGAGAGCGGCCACCTGTGCGAGCCAGTTCATGTCACTCCCTCCGTAGCGCTTCGACGGGATTGAGCCGCATGGCCTGGAACGCCGGCAGCGCTCCGGTGACGATGCCGAGCAGGACTGCCAGGACCGCCGCGGTGACGATGGAGCGTGGGGCGAAGAAGAATACCGGCAGCGCGCCACCGGTGGGATCACCGGCGGACACGAACATCCATCCGAGGAGGATGCCGACCCCTCCGGCGATCATCGAGATCAGCAGCGACTCGATCAGCACCAGAGCGAGCACCTGACCGTCGGTGAAGCCGATGGCCTTGAGCACGCCCAGCTCGCCGACGCGCTCCCTCACCGCCTGGGCCATGGTGTTGCCGGCCACCAGCAGGATGGTGAAGAAGACCGCCGTGAGGATGGCGGTGACGATGGCGCCGATGTTCCCCACCTGCTCGGCGAACCCTTTGATGAACGCCTTCTCCGTCTCCGTCTTGGTCTCCGCCGGCGAGTTGGCGAATTGCTCGTCGATCTTCCGGGCGATCGACTCGGCGTTCTTCGGATCTTTGATCTTGATGTAGTACCAGCCGGTGATGCCGTCGCCGTAGAGGCGGTTCTCGTTGAGGTAGTCGTGCCGGAACCAGAAGGCGGTGGTATCGACCTCCGGATGTGCGCCGTCGTAGATGCCGACGAGATCGAAGGTCCAGGTGTTGCCGACCTTCGGGCGGTTGAACGTCGCCTGCAACGTGATCTTGTCGCCGACTTTCCAGCCGAAGCGCTCGGCTGTCTTGCGGCCGGCGACCGCGCCGGTGCGCGTCTCGAACCAGGCCTTCTTCTGCTCGGGCGGAATGAGGAACTCCGTGTAGATCTGCGTGAACTTCTCCGGCTCGACGGCGATCTGTGCCCACTGAACCTGCTTGTCGCGATAGAGGCCGCCGAACCATGACGCTTGCGAGCTGAGCGTGATGCCGTCCATCCGGTCGATCTGCGCCTGATAGCTCTGCGGCAGCGGCTGGATGAGGGAGATCTTGTGACGGACGACGAGACGGTCGGCGCCGGCCACGCTCACGCCCATCTCGAAGCCCTTCTTGATGGCCGAGAGGTAGGCGAAGAGGATGAAGGCCACCACGATGGACAACATGGTCAGCAGCGTGCGCAGCTTGTGCCGCTTGAAGTTGGCGAGGACCAGTCCGATCAATTTCATGCCGCCATCTCGGTGGAGAGCTGCCCGTCGAGCAGGTAGAGGGCGCGCTTGGCGTGCGAGGCGGCGTGCGGGTCGTGGGTGACCATGACGATGGTCTTGCCGTGCTCGCGGTTGAGGGCTTGCAGCAGATCGAGGATGCCGTCGCCGCTCTTGCGATCGAGGTCGCCGGTCGGCTCGTCGGCCAGGATCAGGAGCGGGTCGGTGACGATGGCCCGGGCGATGCCGACGCGCTGTTGCTCGCCGCCCGAGAGCGTGCGCGGCGTGTGCTTGGCGCGGTGCTCGAGGCCGACGATCTTCAACGCCGAGGCGACGTGATTCCGCCGCTCAGCACCGGAGAGCGATGTCAAGAGCAGCGGCAGCTCCACGTTGCGCTCCGCGCTGAGTACCGGTAGCAGGTTGTAGAACTGGAAGACGAACCCGACGTGGCCGGCGCGCCAGTGAGCCAGCTGGCCGCGCGACATGCGCTCGATCTGTTCACCATCGACGTTGACGCTGCCGGAGGTGGGGCGGTCGAGGCCGGCGATCAGATTGAGCAGCGTGCTCTTGCCCGAGCCCGAGGGCCCCATCAGGGCCAGAAAATCGCCGCGCGGGATCTCCAGATCGAGACCGTGCAGCACGTGAATGTCTTCGCTGCCGCGGCGGAAGACTTTCTCCACGCCGCGCATGGTGACCAGGGATTCGCTCATCCTTTTTTCTCCTCTTCCGCGACGCGCACCGCGTCGCCGTCCGCCAGATCGGCCGGACCTTCGATCACTACCTGCTCGCCATCGCTGACGCCGGCTGCCAGGCGTGCCACATCGTTGTTGGTCGAAGCCACCTTCACCGCGCGTCTCTCCACCCGGTTGTCCTTGACCACGAAGACGATGTCCTGCTCGCCGGCGTGGCGCACCGCCGCTTTCGGCACTTCCACCGCCGGTGTCGCGGCGCGCGCCGGCTGGTCGTCGATGAAGGCGACCTTCACCCCCATGTCCGGGAGGATACGCGGATCCTTGACGTCGAAAGCGATGCGCACCTTCACCGTCGCCTTCTGCCGGTCGGCGGTCGGGACGGGGGTGATGACGTGCGCCGGGATTTTCCAGTCGGGGTAGGCGTCGAGCACCGCCTCGACCGGCTGCCCCGGACGCACGCGATTGATGTACGCCTCGGCGACGTCGACTTCGATCTCCAGCGAGTCCATGTCCACCACCGTGCAGATGCCGGTGCGGGTGAAGCCTCCGCCCGCGGAGACCGGCGAGATCATCTCGCCCGGCTGCGCGTCCTTGGAGACGACGACGCCTTCGAACGGCGCGCGGATCTCCGTGTCGTCGACGCCCTGTCGGCTGATCTGCACCTGCCGCTGCGCGACCGACAGCGAGTCCCCCTGCGATGCTAACCGCGCGCGAAGGGCGTCGAGCTCGGCGCGCGCGCGGTCGAGATCGGCCGTGCTGGCAATCTGGCTCTTGGTGAGCTGCCGCGCGCGCTCGAACTCGAGTTGGGCCTGCGCGATGCGCACCCGCGTCTCCTGCAGCGCGCTCCCTGCCTGCGCCGCCTGCGCCTCGGCCAGATGAAGCGATTTGGTGGCGTACGCGTCGTCGAGACGCGCCAGCACCTGGCCGTTCTTCACGTGCATCCCTTCCTCGATGAAGATCTCCGAGACCTTGCCGGTGACTTTCGAGGAGACCGTCGCCTGCCGCCGGGCGGTGACGTAGCCCGATGCGTTGAGCACCGCGCCGCGCGCCTCGCCGGCGACGGACTTCGCCGTCGCCACTCGCACGGCTTTCGCGCGCGGCCGTGCGATCCAGTAGGCCAACGCGGCGACCACGAGCAGCGCGATGGCCATGCCGACCCACATCGGCGTGCGATTGCGCGCTCCGGCGCTGGAGCGAGGGATGCGGAGGCCGTCGAGGGTGGCCTTGTCGACCGTCAACCCAGCGTCCCCAGCACGCCCAGGACGAGCTTGGTGAACTGCTCCTGCACCCGCGCCGTGGTGTCCATCACTTCCTGATGCGTCAACTTCTGTTTGATGACGCCGGCGGCCATGTTGGTGATGCAGGAGATGCCGAGGACCGGGATGCCCATGTGCGACATGGCGATGACCTCGGGGACGGTGGACATGCCGACGGCGTCGGCGCCGAGGACGCGCAGCATGCGGATCTCCGCCGGCGTCTCGTACGTGGGGCCCGAGAGCGCCAGGTAGACACCTTCCTTCAGCGACTGGCCGAGGCCGCGGGCGACTTCCTTGGCCTTCTCCCGCAGCGATTCGGGATAGGCCTCGCTCATGTCGGGAAAGCGCGGCCCCAGTTCTTCGATGTTCGGTCCGAGCAGCGGATTGCCGCCCATCAGATTGATGTGATCGGTGATGAGCATGAGATCGCCGGGCGTGAATGATGTGTTCACGCCGCCCGCCGCGTTGGTCACGATGAGGGTCTTGATGCCGAGGCGGCCGGCGACCCGCGCCAGGTGCACCACGGCGTGCATGTCGTGCCCTTCGTAGAAATGCATGCGGCCGGCGAGCACCACCACCGGCACCTTGCCGGCGCGGCCGAGGATCATCTTTCCGGAGTGTCCCCACACCGTTGACGCGGCGCCGCCGGGGATCTCGTTGTAGGGGATGGTGGCCTCGACGTCGAGGGCGTCGACGACGTTGCCGAGTCCCGAGCCGAGGACCACGCCGACCTGCGGCTGGAGCTTCGTGCGCGAGCGGACGAATGCGACGGCGTCATCTATTGCTTGGATCATGGCGGGCGGGAGTTTATCCTGCACCCGTCCAATCCGGCACAAAGGAGCACTGCGTGGAACGATTTTCGGCGCTGATCGGCTTCGTTGTCATCCTCGGCATCGCGTGGGGTCTGTCGAACAACAAGAAGGCCATCCGGTGGAAGACGGTGGGATGGGGACTCTTGCTGCAGATCGTGATCGCCATCTGCGTGCTCAAAGGCGAGTGGATCGCCGGCGCGTTCGCGTCGGTCGCGCCGCCGCTGGAGCGGTGGGGGGCGGCGCTGATCTTCATCATCGTCGCCGTGGTCGTGGCGCAGGCGGCGAAGCTCGTCGCGCCGGCGTCGCGCCGCTTCGTCTGGTACGCGTTCGGGGTCTTCGCCCTCTACTTCTTCCTGGCCTTCAATCTCCTGGCGTTCCTCTTCGAGCGGATGAAGGACGTGGTCAACAAACTGATCGGCTACACCGGCGAGGGCTCGAAGTTCGTGTTCGGCGAGCTGGGCGTGCAGAACAGTCAGAAGATCGGCTTCATCTTCGCCACCCAGGTGTTGCCGACGATCATCTTCATCGCTTCGGTCTTCGCCGTCCTCTACTACCTCGGCTTCATGCAGGTCGTGGTGAAGTTCTTCGCCAAGGTGATGAACCGTTTCATGGGGGCGTCGGGCGCCGAGTCGACGTCGGTGGCGGCGTCGATCTTCATGGGCCAGACCGAGGCGCCGCTGACCATCCGGCCGTTCCTGCCGGAGATGACCATGTCGGAGCTGATGACCATCATGACCGCGGGGATGGCGCACATCTCCGGCGGCATCATGGCCGCGTACGTGCTGGTGGCGAAGGTGGACGTCATCCATCTGCTCACCGCGGTGATCATGACCGCGCCGGGCGCGATCATGATGTCGAAGATCATCGTGCCGGAAGTGGACAAGCCGACCACCGGGGGCGATGTGGAAGTGATCGTGCCCAAGCAGGACGTGAACGTGATCGACGCCGCCGGCCGCGGAGCGATCGAGGGGTTGCATCTCTCGCTCAACGTGGCCGGGATGCTCATCGCGTTCATCGCGCTGGTGGCGCTCCTTAACGGGATGTTCGGGTTTGTGCACGCGCATGCGGCCTGGTTCCCGGAGAGCCTCGACATCGTTCTCGGCTGGGTCTTCGCCCCGATCGCATGGGCCATGGGCGTGGCGCAAAAGGACATGTTCGTGGTGGGCAACCTGCTCGGCACGCGCATGGTGCTCAACGAGTTCGTGGCCTTCGCCAGGCTCGGCGAGCCGGGCATCGGCTCCAGCCTCGACCCCCGCAGCTTCGTGATCACCACCTACGCGCTCTGCGGCTTCGCGAACTTCTCGTCCATCGCCATCCAGATCGGCGGCATCGGCTCGCTCGCCCCCTCGCGCCGCGGCGACCTGGCGCGCCTGGGACTGCGAGCGATGATCGCGGGAACGCTGGCGAATTTCCTGACGGCGACGATTGCGGGAGTGTTGTTGTAGGGGTCTCGCGGTCTCGGGGTCTCGGGGTCTCGGGGTGGCCGAGGTACACTTTGCGCGGCTGCCGCACCCACTCCGCTCGCTTCATGACGCACCGCAGGCGTTATGTCGAAAAAATCAATTCATGATCTCGTTGCGTTCCAGCGGTCTATTGATCTCGTAGTCGATGTTTACGATCTCTCGACGGTGTTTCCGCGAGATGAGCGTTTTGGGGTGACGGCGCAGATCCGCCGCGCGGCGGTCGGCATCCCATCGCAAATTGCGGAGGGTCACGGTCGCCTTCACTACAGCGAGTGGCGGCAGTTTCTCAGCCAGGCGCGCGGCTCGCTGTTCGAAGTCGAGGCGCAGTCCATCGTCGCGATGCGGCTTGGCTTCATCGGACTATCCGAGCATGACCGCCTCATGCGATCGATCGCTCGAACGGGCAAAGCGCTGGTCGGCTTGATCAAGTGGGTAAGGGCTCAGGAGCGGAGCGCCGCGAGACCCCGAGACCGCGAGCCCCCGCAACCTCGCTAGCGCAGCGCCTCCACCAACCCGCGCATGTCCTCCGGCATCCCGGCCTCGAACACCCTCCCATCAAGTACCAGCCGCGACGCGTGCAGCGCTTGGCGCGGGAAGGCGCTGATCGCCTTCTGCAGGCGCTTGTCGGGAATCCCTTTCCATTGCGGGCCGGAGTAGAGGGGGTCGCCGATGATCGGGTGGCCGAGCGACTTCAGGTGCACGCGGATCTGGTGAGTGCGGCCGGTGCGGAGAACGAGGCGCAGCAGCGATGCGTGGCGCAGCGGCTCGACCACCTCGTACTCGGTCACCGCGCGGCGTCCGCCGGCGACCACCGCCATCCGTTTGCGGTTGCCCGGGTCGCGGCCGATCGGGGCGTCGATGGTGCCGCGCGGCTCCTTCGGCGTGCCGTAGACGATCGCCAGGTACTCCTTGCGCACCCGATCGGTGCCCCACGCGGCGGACAGCGTGCGGTGCGCGGCGTCGTGCTTGGCGATGACCATCACGCCGCTGGTGTCCTTGTCGAGGCGATGGACGATGCCGGGGCGCAGCTCGCCGCCGATGCCGCTGAGGTCCTTCACGTGAAAGAGCAGCGCGTTGACCAGCGTGCGGTCCACGTGCCCCGCGGCGGGATGGACGACCATGCCGGGCGGCTTGTCGATGACCACGATGTCGCCGTCCTCGTGGATCACCGTCAGCGGCAGGTCCTGGGAGACGATCTCGGTCGCCGCGGGCATCGGAATGTCGAGCTCGATCTCGTCACCCGCGGCGACGCGATGCGACGGTTTCGTCACAGCGCGTCCCGCCAGCATCACGCCGCCGTCGTCGATGATGCGGGCGAGGAAACTGCGGCTGTGCGCGGGCAGCAGCGCGGTGAGGGCGCGATCGATGCGCGCGCCGTCGAGCTCGTTCGGAACGATGACTTTCATTGAAACCTGAACCGACGGCGTGCTAGGATCTGCCGTCCATCATCGAGAATGCTATATCGACATTTTTGTTTCGACTTCCGTAGAATCTGTAAGCGAATCAGCAGTTCTGCAGTCTGATCGGAAAATACTACTCGCAGCAAAGGGGAGATTATGTTCAAAGCGAAACATTGGGGCGTGGCCGCGGCGATGATGCTCGTGGCGTTTGGCGCCATGGCAAGCAATTTCCGAGTGGCCGATCAGGTGTACATCCCGATCTCGGGCCATATTCAGGGCGGTGCGTCTCTCTTCGTTTCCGACATCTTCATTTCGAACCTGAGCTCGGACCAGGTGCAGGTCTCGCTGCTTTACGGGCCGCAGAACTCCCCGGGCGCGCAGTTCCGCAGCTTCCCGAACAAGATCACGCTTGGCGCGAACGAGCGGAAGGAGTTCGTCGACTTCTACCCGACCGTGCTCCCGGAGATCACCAATCCGTTCGGCCTGCTGGTCTTCAATGCCTGCAAGGCGAACTCGGACTGCACTCCTGACCCGGTCAACGGGGAGAACGCGAACTTCCGCCCGATCAGCGTCGAGAGCCGCATCTACGCCATCGGAGTAGGGGCGAACGCGGCGACAGCGGCCTCCAACGGCCAGGACATGCCGGGCATCCCCTGGTACAACTTCGTTTCCTCGACCGAGAGCAGCGCGGGTCTGTCGAAGGTGTTCATCACCGGCTTCCGCAGCAATACCGGCTACCGCGGCAACCTCGGCGTGGTGAACGCGTCGCAGTTCTCGTCGACCCAGCTCATCGCCACGCTCCGCGACGGCCTCACCGGCGTCCCGATCGGCACGCAGAAGGTGTTCAACCTCGCGCCGCTGACCTTCGAGCAGCCGAACATCGCCGGCGCGTTCGGTGCGGTCGGTAGCGGCACGAACCTCTACGTCGAGGTCGAGCAGGGCGTCTCCACCCCGACCGGCGACGCGGCCGCCAACGGCTGCCCCGACGGCTGCCCGGCATACCTCGCATTCGGCTCGCTCCTCGACAACCAGACCACCGACCCGACCACCCTCGAGGCGCAGTACACCAAGGCGCTGAACACGCTTCAGATCGCCTGCATTTACAGCCCCGCCGACGCGAGCTGCTCGCTCAAGGTTGGCGCCAAGCCGCTGCACCGCGCGGTCAGGCATTAACCATCGGATTCAGAGAGATTTTCGAGGCCGCGCGGCAACGCGCGGCCTTTTTCTTGTCATCCCGAGCGTGAGCGAAGGAGCGCGCCGCCCGTGCCCCCAGGTTCCTCGCTACGCTCGGAATGACAGCACTTTGCGCTCCGTTGTAGGCCCTTGTAACAGCGTGGTATCATCCACATTCGACAGCTTTCGAGGTTTGATCGGAAGCGGCCGATTCGGCCGCTTTTTTTGTTGTCAGGGCAAATGAGCGGTTTACCGGAGCGGGTGGAACAGCAGATCGAGAGGATCGTCTCGTCGGAAGGACTCGAGCTCGTAAACATCGAGTACCGGAAGCAGGGACGCGGATTTCTGCTGCGTGTGGACATCGACAAAGAGGGGGGCGTGAATCTGGAGGACTGCACTCTGGTCTCGAGCCAGGTCAGTACCTACCTCGACGTCGATGACGTGGTTCCTGCGGAGTTCGAGCTTCAAGTCTCGTCTCCCGGGCTCGACCGGAAGTTCTATAAGCCATCGGATTACGCGAAATTCGTCGGGCGGCTGGTACGGGTCAAGACCTCCAAGCCGATTCGCGGACTTCACGTAATCGTCGGGAAGTTGAAGCAGTTCGACGGCGGGACGATCGTTGTGACCGATCCGAAGATGAAAAAGGATCCGGACTACGAGATCCCGCTGGATGTGGTGAAAGAGACTCGTTTGGAAGTGGAGATCTGACCCGATGTTTGATGAGAATCTGAGCAAAAACATCAAGGCGCTGGCGTACGAGAAGTCGATCGACGTCGAGCGCGTTTTCAAGGCGCTCGAGGATGCCCTCGCCACCGCCGCGCGCAAGTACTACAAGACGCGCGAGCCGATGGAGACGGTCATCGACCGTGCCAGCGGCGAGATGACCATGTACGTGATCAAGGAAATCGTCGAGGACGAGAACCAGATCGAGGATCCGCAGGCTCAGTGGACGCTCGAACAGGCCCGTAAGGTCGATCCCGACGTCGAAACCGGCGGGAAGATCCGCCTCAGCTACCTGACCAAGGAAGTGGTCGACGTGGTCCGCGATCCGAACACCCAGATCCGCACCTACGAAGCACAGAAGATCGACCCCGAAATGGAGCAGGGCGACGAGGTGCACATCCCGATCACCAAGCAGGCCGACGAGTTCGGCCGCATTGCCGCGCAGTCGGCCAAGCAGGTGCTCTACCAGAAGGTCCGCGAGGCGGAGCGCGAGAAGGTCTACAACGAGTTCGCCGGCAAGGCGGGCGAGTTGGAGAACGGCTACGTCAAGCGCTTCGAGCGCGGCGACATGATCATCGATCTCAACGGCAAGACCGAGGGGATCATCCCCCGTTCGCAGCAGTCGCGCGCCGAGCGCTACTCGCAGGGCGACCGCATCAAGGCGGTCATCGTCGACGTGCACACCCAGCCGAAGGGGCCGCAAGTGGTGCTCTCGCGCACCGATCCGCGCCTGCTCATCAAGCTCTTCGAGATGGAAGTGCCGGAGATCTACGACGGCACGGTGGTGATCAAGTGCGCCGTCCGCGAGCCGGGCGAGCGCGCCAAGATCGCGGTGATGTCGCGCGAGCGCGACGTCGATCCGGTGGGGGCCTGCGTCGGCATGAAGGGATCGCGCGTGCAGTCGATCATCCGCGAGCTGCGCGGCGAGAAGATCGACATCATCCCCTGGAAGGAAGACATCGTCGACTTCGCGCAGAACGCGCTGGCGCCGGCGAAGATCACCCGCGTCTCGGTCACCAGCGACGAGATGGCCCACCGCCCGCACCTCGACGTCATCGTCGACAACGACCAGCTCTCGCTGGCCATCGGCAAGCGCGGGCTGAACGTCCGGCTGGCGGCGGAGCTCATCGGCGCCAAGATCGACATCAAGTCGGAAGAGGAAGTGAAGGGCGAGGTGGCCGACGCGCTCAGCGCCATGCTGCAGGAAGCGATGGCCGAGTCGCGCGCGCAGACCAACGTGCACGACATCGACGAGATGCCGGCCGATTGGGCCGACACCCTCGAAGCGGCCGGCTACGACGACCTCGACTCGGTGCTCAACGCCAGCCCCGAGGACCTCACGGCCATCGACGGCGTGGACGAGGAGATGGCCCAGCAGATGATCGAGCTCTCGCGCAAGCACGAGCAGGTCGATGAAGAAGAACAGCCTTCTGACGAGGACGAAGCGACGGAAGAGGAAGCCGCCGAACCGACCCAAGAAGAGGCGCAAGTGGAGTAGCGTAGTTGCGGGGTCGCGAGGTCTCGGGGTCTCGCAGCGCCACCCCCTTTCGAGACCGCGAGACCACGAGACCCCGAAACCCCAAGGAGAGTAAATGGCGGCAGCAAAATTTCGAGTGAGCGACATCGCGAAGCAGATGAGGAAGCCTGAGAAGGACGTCATCTTCCAGCTTCAGTCGCTCGGTGTCGAGGTGACCGATGCGAGTCAGGTGGTCGAGCCGGACGTCATCCAGGCTCTGATCACCGGCAAGAAGCTGGTCGCCCGCACTCGCAGCGTCATCATGCGCGAAGACAAGCCCATCGCGGCGGTGAAGAAGGAAGCGGTCCGTCCGCCGCGCCCCATCGTCAAGCCGCCTGCCCGGGTCAAGAAAGAAGTGGCCGTCGAGGAGACTCCGGTCGCGCCGCCGCCGCCGTCCGTCATCATCCCCGAGTTCGTCCAGGCCGTGGAAGCGGAGGAGCGCGAGGCCAAAGAAGCGCCGCCTCCTGAGAGGGTCAAGGTCGAGAAACCGAAGGTCGCCGCCGAGGCGCCCGCGCCGGCTCCCGCCGAGACGCCTGCACCAGCCGCGCCGCCGCACAGGCCCGCTCATCCGCCCGTCCATATCGATCGCCGCCCCACCGGTCCCACCGGCCCGCGCGCCCGTTCCCCGCAAGGCCCCCGTCCGAATTACGCCGGGCAGACTCCCATCGCCGCCCGCTCCACCAGCCTCGGCACCGGCGCTCCGCAGCGTCCGCCGATGGGGGCGCGCCCCGCCGGTCCGGGCGTCCGTCCGTCCGCTCCGGGAGCGCGTCCGTCCAGCCCCGGCGCCTCCATGCGCGGCGCCGGTGCAGGTGCCGGTCCCGGTCTCCGTCCCGGCGGCGGCATCGGCCGCACCGGACCGCCACCGCCGCCCCCCAGCGCACCCGGCGCGTTGACGCGCCGTAAGAAAGTCGGCGGCGACGATGAGATGTCGCCGAAGAAGAAGACCACCGGCAAGCGCGGCAAGAGCGAGCGTCCGCAGGAAGTCGACAACGAACTGTTCACCAAGGGTCCCTTCTCCGGGACGCAGATCATCGCCGACGACCTTGGCCCCGACATTCCGGAGCCGGTCGAGGGCGACGAGTCCAAGCCGCACGTTCCTTCCGCGCGCCGCGACGCCCGCAAGCAGGCGGCGCCCGTCAGCGCGAAGGTCCTGGAGTTCAAGCGCCCGACCGGCAAGGTCGCGCTGACCGAGGGCGTCACGGTGAAGGAGCTCGCCGACAAGCTGGACATCAAGGCCAACGATCTGATGAAGCACCTTCTCCTGAAGAAGGGGCTCATGGTCTCCATGAACGCTCCCCTCGGCGGAGAGCTCGCGCTGGAGATCGCCAAGGACCTCGACATCGACGCCGAGATCGTCTCCTTCGAAGAGGCGGTCGAGATGGAGGCGATGGAGAAGGCCACTACCGCCGGCAGCGGCACCACGCCGCGTGCGCCGGTCATCACCGTCATGGGCCATGTCGACCACGGCAAGACGTCGCTGCTCGACGCCATCCGCGAAACGAATGTCGCCGCCGGCGAAGCGGGCGGCATCACCCAGCACATCGGCGCGTACAAAGTCGAGAAGCGCGGTCGCAAGATCGTCTTCCTCGACACGCCGGGCCATGAGGCGTTCACCATGATGCGCGCCCGTGGCGCGAAGGTGACCGACATCGTCATCCTGGTGGTCGCCGCCGACGATGGCGTCATGCCCCAGACCAAGGAAGCCATCGACCACGCCCGCGCCGGCAAGGTGCCGATGATCGTGGCCATCAACAAGGTGGACAAGGCCAACGCCAACGTCGAGCGCGTCCGCCGCGAGCTCGCCGAGAACGGCGTGCAGGTGGAGCAGTGGGGCGGCGACGTCGTCTCCGTCGAAGTCTCCGCCCTCAAGAAGCAGGGTATCGACGATCTGCTGGACATGATCCTGCTGACCGCCGACATCCTCGACCTGAAGTCCGCGCCGGAAATGCCTGCGCGCGGCGTGGTGCTCGAGGCGCAGAAGGAGGTCGGCCGCGGCATCGTGGCCACCGTCCTGGTTCAGGACGGCACGCTCAAGATCGGCGACGCGTTCTTCTCCGGCACCACCTGGGGTCGCGTGCGCGCCATGAGCGACGAGCGCGGCGAGCGCGTCAAGGAAGCGCTGCCGGCCACTCCGGTGCAGGTCAGCGGATTCGATGAGGTTCCCGGCGCCGGCGACACGCTGCAGGTGCTCGACGACGAGACGCAGGCCCGCGTGATCGGCCAGATGCGCGCGGAGAAGGCGCGGGAGGCGGCGCAGTCGAAGGGCTCGCGCATGTCGCTCGATCAGCTCTTCCAGCGCATGCAGCAGGGAGTGGTCAAGGACCTCAACGTCATCCTCAAGGCCGACGTGCAGGGATCGGTCGAAGTCCTCGCCGACACACTGCGCAAGCTCTCCACCGCGGAAGTCCGCGTCAACGTCATGCACGCCTCGGTCGGCGCGATCTCCACGAACGACGTCCTTCTCGCCACCGCCTCCGACGGCGTCCTGGTCGGCTTCAACGTCCGGCCCGAGCGCAGCGCGGCGGAGCTGGCGGAGAAGGAAGGGGTCGACGTCCGCCTCTACACGGTCATTTACGCGCTGGTCGATGAGATCAAGGCGGCCATGACCGGCCTGCTCGATCCGAAGTTCCAGGAAGTCTTCCAGGGCCGCGCCGAGGTGCGCAACACGTTCAAGGTGCCGAAGGCGGGCGTCATCGCCGGCTGCATGGTGGTCGACGGCGTCATCCCCCGCACCGCGCAAGTGCGCCTGCTGCGCGACAACCGCGTCATTCTCGAAGGGAAGATCGGCTCGCTGCGGCACTTCAAGAACGACGTAGCCGAGGTGCGGCAGGGATTCGAGTGCGGCATCGGCATCGAGAAGTTCCAGGACATCAAAGTCGGCGACGTGATCGAGGCCTTCAAGATCGAGAAGCTCGAGCCGGCGCTGGCGTAATCGATTGTTCGTCGCCGTCGCGCTCTTCGAGCTCCACATCGAGTACGCGCAGTCTCTGAAAGAGAAGCGGATGGTGGTGAAGTCGCTGCGCGACAAGCTCCGCCACCGCTTCGAGATCTCCGCGGCCGAGGTCGGGCTGCAGGACGTCCACCAGCAGGCGCGGATCGGCGTCTCCTTCGTCACCGGCAGCCGCCAGGTGGCGGAGTCGCTGATGGAGAAGATCGAGGCGTTCGTCGACGATCACACCGACGCCGTCGTCAGCGGCTGGACCAGCGAGCTGCTGGAGTTCGACGAAGAGGCGGGGCTCTAACCCGGAACGCCGGCGTCCTCGCCGGCTGGCCGGGCGCCGTCCCGGCGCCCGCACGGTGAGCGGCGGCGGGACGCCGCCGAGCCAGCCGCCGGGACGGCGCCGTTCCTCAACGCACCGCGACATCGCGGCGGAACTCCTCGATCATCGGATGGCGCGGGGCGTCCGTCGCCGCGCGGCGGCCGCTGGCCTCGACGATGAGGATGTGCGGCAGCACTGGCGAGTCGGGATACTGCTCGTGGCGCTCGATGCCGGCCAGCGCGGGTGTATCGCTCTCGCCGTACCCGAACGGCCGCACGGTCTCGAAACCGCCGTCGTGCAGCAGGTTCTCGAGCGCCGGCAGGTTGTAGAGAAACTGGTGGCCCCACCCGTGGAAGGCGCGGTTGATGACGAAGCAGTCGCGCAGCGCGTCGCCCGACTCGTACGACGTTCGCCACACCCAGTCGAGGTTCGGCGTGGAGAGGCGGAGGATGCCGTCGTCGCGCAGCGCGGCGCGGCAGTTGCGCACGAGCTGCTCGGCCTGATCGAAGGAGAGATGCTCGATGAAATGCTCGGCGAAGATGAACTTCGCGCCGCGAAAGGGGATGCCGCGCGCGAGGTTCCACACCACGTCGACGCCGGGGTAGGGGAGGTTATCGATGTTGATCCAGCCGGGCAGCGCCACCGGGCCCGATCCGAGGTGGAGCCGCGGGTCCTGCCACTTAGGATCGTTCGTGGCGACGTAGAGGTCCGCGAATTGGTGGACGGATGCGAAGCCCGCCGGCGGGGTCGTTGAGATCAGACAGCCATTCGCCGCCAGGCGCGCCACGTTGCCGGACGCAACGACGTCGTAAAGACCTTCGGCCCTCTGACCGTCGAGTAGAACGCGCCGTCCACCGACGCCGAATGCGGCCGCGAGCGCCGCCAGCGCGGCCTGCACGCGCTCCCGTTCGGTTCGTCGCGCTCGCAAACGGCGCAAAAGTGACATGCGTCGCAACCTACCATATGCTCGCTCGCGGATGAGAAAGACTGCAATTCATGCTGACGCTGACCCTGAGCGAAGCGAAGCGGAGGCGGAAGCATCTGGCGCCCACGAAGCGTTGATAGGCTCCAGATCCCTCCGCTTCGCTCCGCTCAGCGTCGGGATAAACTCGTGAGAAAGACCCGCAGAACATCCCGCGTGGGGGAAAGCGTGCGCGACGCGCTGGTCGAAGTCATTCGCTTCGACTTGAAGGACGTGACGTTCGGCTTGGCTTCCATCACCGAGGTCGAGGTCAGTCCGGACCTGCACTTCGCGCGCGTCTACGTCAGCGGATTCAAGGAAGACGAGGCCCGTGCCGTCGTCGACGCGCTGCAGCAGCGGCGCGGCCGCATCCGCTCGTACCTCGGCAAGCGGATCCGCCTCCGCTACACCCCGGAGCTCGACTTCCGCTACGACGACACCTCGGCGCGGGCGGGGCGCATCGAGGCGCTGCTGAAAGAGAATCCATCGAACGATGACCAGTCCTGAAACGGCCGCTCGCGACGTGGCCGAGCGCATCCGCGCCGGCCGCAACTTCCTCATCACCTCGCACCGCAACCCCGACGGCGACGCGCTCGGCAGCGGTCTGGCGCTGCAGCGCCTCATCCGCCAGCTCGGCAAGGAGGCGCGGATGCAGGTGCGCGACGGATTCAACGCCGCACTGCGCAACATCCCCGGAGCCGGCGAGGTGACGATCACCGACCAGCTCCCGCCCGACTACCCGAACGCATACGACGGCGTATTCACCATGGAATGTCCGGAGGTCGAGCGAACCGGATATGCGGTCCTCCCCGGTCCGGTGGTCAACATCGATCACCACCTCGGCAACACCATGTACGGCGAGATCAACTACCTCGATCTCGACGCGCCGTCGGTGGGGGAGATGGTGCTGCAGATCAACCGCCACCATCTGAAGCTCCCGTTGGACCGGGAGACGGCGACGGCGATGTACGTCTCGCTGGCCACCGACACCGGCTTCTTCCGCTACCACAACACCACCCTCCGGGCCTTCGAGGCGGCCGAGGAACTGGTGCGCGCCGGCGTGGTTCCCGGCGACGTCTCGCTCTGGATCAACGAGTCCACACCGCGCGGCGCGATCAAGCTGCTGGGCCTCTGCCTGACCACCCTGGAGCTGACCGGCGACGGGAAGATCGCCACCATCGAGCTGCCGAAGCGCTTCTTCGACGAGGCGGGTGCCTCGCCCGAGGACACCGAGGGGATCGTCAACTACGGACGGACGATCGAAGGCGTGCTGGTGTCGGCGCTGCTGAAGGAGATCGACGGCCAGTCGACGCGCGTCTCTATGCGCGCCAAGCCGGGCATCGACGTGCAGGCGGTGGCGGCCATGTTCGGCGGCGGCGGGCACAAGGCGGCCAGCGGCTGCACCATGCCGTTCGCGCTGCCGGAAGCCAAGAGCAGGCTGATCGGCATCCTTTCCGAAATCGTCTGAACACGTTCAAAAAGTTCCTTGACATGGGGCTTTCGCGGGCTTACGTTGTTTTTGAACAGGTTCAAATCGTTCGCCGATGACCGTTGACCGTTGACCGAGGAGAACCTGAGACGGCCAACGGCCAACAGCCAACGGCGAACCCAAGGGAGGCAAGACCATGAAGATCGTCATCCCCGGAGGCTCTGGACACCTCGGCACCCTCCTGGCCCGCGCCTTCCACCACCAGCACGAAGTGGTCGTCCTCAGCCGGCGGGAGCGCGTCAAGCCGTGGCGCACCGTGGCCTGGGACGGCGTCACCCCTGGACCGTGGATTGGAGAAATCGACGGCGCCGACGTGGTCATCAACCTCGCCGGCCGCAGCGTCGACTGCCGCTACCACCAGCGGCATCGCGAAGAGATCCTCTTCTCCCGCGTGGAGTCGACGCGCGCCGTCGGCGAGGCCATCGCCGGCGTCCAGCGCCCGCCGCATCTCTGGCTCCAGGCCAGCACCGCCACCATCTACGCTCACCGCTACGACGCCCCCAACGACGAGCAGGACGGCGTCCTCGGCGGCTGCGAGGACGACATCCCCTGGAGCTGGTGCTTCAGCATCGACGTCGCCAAGCTGTGGGAGAAGGCTTTCGACGAGGCCCGCACGCCGCGCACGCGCAAGGTGAAGATGCGCACGGCGATGGTGATGAGCCCCGACGCCGGCACGCCCTTCGACATCTTCCTCCGCCTGACCCGCCTCGGTCTCGGCGGTCCGCACGGCGACGGCCGGCAGTTCGTCTCCTGGATCCACCACGACGATTTCATCCGCGCCGTCCGCTTCCTCATCGATCAGCGGTTCGTGTCCGGAGCGGTGAACGTCGCGGCGCCGAATCCGCTGCCGAACGCGGAGTTCATGAAGGCCATTCGCGAGGCGTGGGGCGTGCCGTTCGGGATCGGCGCCGGGCGGCGGCTGCTGGAAGCCGGCGCGTTCCTCCTCCGCACAGAGACGGAGCTGCTGCTCAAGAGCCGGCGCGTGGTTCCGGGGCGCCTTCAGCAGCACGGCTTCATGTTCCGCTACCCGATCTGGGCCGAGGCGGCGCGGCAGCTCTGCGATGAGTGGCGCGCCTTGCGCGGCCGCCCCACGCCCGCCGCCCCGCGCGCGGAGCCGACCTGGTGACGTATTCTCTCGGCGTGGCGACTGCGAAGGCCGAAGAGACCCGCGAGCGCATCCTCGACGCCGCGCTGAAGCTCTTCCGCCAAGACGGCTTCGACCAGACGACCATGCGCGACATCGCCGCCGAGGCGGGGGTGGCTACGGGAGCGGCGTACTACTACTTTCGGTCGAAGGAAGAGCTGGTGATGGCCTTCTACGTGCGGACCAACGATGAGGCGCGCGAGCTCATCCCGGCGCAGATCGCGCGGTGGCGCGACCTCCGCAAGCGCGTTCGCGCCATCATCGACACCAAGCTCCAGCAATTCGCCGAGCATCGCCGCCTGATGGTGGCGCTGGTGCGCATCGGCATCGATCCGAAGCATCCCCTCTCGCCGTTCGGCGACGAGACCAAGGCCATGCGCGAGGAGAGCATCGAGTTCTTCCGCCTGGCCCTCGATGGCTCCACGCCGGCCGCGCCGAAGGACCTCGCCGGCGACCTCCCGCGATTGCTGTGGCTCTACCAGATGGGGGTGATCCTCTTCTGGATGTTCGACGAGTCGCGCGACCAGCGCCGCACGCGCGCGCTGCTCGACGGCACCATCGACCTGGTGATACGGCTGATTCAGCTCTCGTCGCTGCCGATGATGGGACCGCTGCGGAAGAAACTGCTGGCGATCGTCCGGGCCGTGGAAGACTAGCCGGCATGTCGAAAGCAGCCCGCATTCTGTACGTCTGCACGATCGCTTTTCTTTTCGCCTTCACGGCCTCCGCTTCCGTCACCGACTTCGTCAAGCGATACGACAATCTGCGCCTCGGCGAGTCGTTCTCGGCGACCGACTTCCGCTTCACCATCGGCCACGCCACGTTCACCCTTCCCTCCGGAACGGTCAGCGTGGTGACGGCTGGCGACGAGAAGGTGGGACTGTTTCTGGCGGGCACGGGGACCTACACGTACCAGTCGGCGACGAAGGACGAATTCACCGCGATTCGCTACAACGCGAAGAACGCCGACGTGAAGCTGCAGGAGAGTGCCGACGCGATCGGCATCACGGACACCTTCAACTCGGTCCTCATCCTGGGCACGCAGTTGCCGTCGCTGAGCGGCGCCGCGGCCGGTGCTCCCTGGGACTCCTTTTCGGAGCACCGGCAGTTGTTTGTACGCCAGAGATTCACGCCGCCGCTGTCGCACTCGTTGGCGCTCGCCGGCGACGGCGGACGGGTGGTCGAAGTCGAGGTGAAGGCCCGGCGGCCGTTCATCTACGAATACGACGGCGCCTGGTCGCACAGCGAGACGTTCGTTCTCCTGCGGCCACCGCAGTTTCGAACCGAGTCGGACAAGAACGTCCTCTACCCGCTGCGCCTTTCGGAGCAGCCCGTCGGGCGGGACGCCCGCGACGCCCCCGCCGCCTCCCTTCAACTGACGGATCTCGACGTGACGCTCGTGGCATCCGACGGCACCGACGCGACGCTCACGGTGGTCGAGACGGTGGTACCGAAGCGCCCGATCAACGTCGCGCGCTTCACCCTGTACAACGCCTTCTTCTTCGACATCAACCGCGAGCCGCGCTACTTCATCGTCCGCAGCATTACCGACTCCGACGGGAAGAAATTGTCGTTCGATCATCAGGCCGGCGACCTGATCGTCGACGTCAAGGGGACGGCGGGACAACCGCTGAAGCTTCGCTTCGAGATCGACGGAAACTTTCTCTATCGTCCCGAGGGGAGCAACTACTGGGAGTTGGGCATCGCGCCGTGGTTCCCGTTCACTGGTTGGAATAGCCAGCACTTCACCTACCACTCGCTGATCAAGGTGAAGAAGCCGTTCGTTCCGTTCACCTCGGGCAAGACCATCCGGCGAGAGGTGGAGGGGGACTACAACCTGCTCGAGACGCGCATCGACAAGCCGGTCTCCGCCGTCGCCATCCTGGCGGGAAAGTACCAATTCGACGAGGAGACGAAGAACGGCGTCACGGTTCGCGTCGCCTCGTTTCTGAGCAAGAACACCACCGCCTACAAGCAGCTTCGCAGCATCGCCTTCTCCGCCATCGACTACTTCCCGACGTTTCTCGGTCCCTTCCCGTTCGACGAGATCACCGTCATCGAGAAGAACGATCTGGGATACGGCCAGGCTCCGCCGGGCATCGTCTTCATCACCAAGGAGGCGTTCACGCCGAAGCTTGGCGCCGCGAACGACTTCGTGCGCGGAATCAACATGCGCTTCGTGCACGAGATCGCGCATCAATACTGGGGGCATGCGGTCGCGCCCCCCTCTTCCGAGGAGGAGTGGCTCAGCGAGGCGTTCGCCGAGTACTCGGCGGCCCTTTTCATGAAGGCCAGCAAGCGCTCGGGCGACTACGACAACGCGCTCGCCACCTGGCGGGCCAACGCGCGCGAGGCGACGAAGGTGGCCACCATCCCGATGTCCAACCGATTGGAGAACCCGAAGGATTGGGTCGGAGCGGCGCTGATCCGATCGTACCTGCTCTACTCGAAGGGAGCGTTTCTTCTTGCGGCGCTACATCGCGAGCTGGGCGATCAGATGTTCCTGACCTTCCTCAAGTCGTATCAGCGGAGCTTCCGCTGGCAATACGGCACGACCAAGGACGTGATCGGCATCCTCCAGTTCCTGACCAAGAAGGACTACGCGCCGTTCTTCGAGCAGTACTACTACGACACGGCGATGCCGGAGCTGAAGTGAAGTCTGCGCGGCGTTGCCTGATACAGTGACCGCGCCTTGCAACCGCCCAAGCCTTCCATCGACGGCCTTCTTCTCCTCGACAAGAAGGCCGGCATCACCAGCCACGACGCCGTGGAGAAGTTCCGCCGACGCGCAAAGTTCAAGAAGGTCGGCCACACCGGCACGCTCGACCCGCTGGCTACCGGCCTACTCGTCCTCTGCGTCGGCAAGGCGACGCGGCTGCAGGCATACCTGATGGGGATGGAGAAAACGTACGAGGGGGCGATCCAGTTCGGCTGGGCCACCGACTCCTTCGACGCCGCCGGCGCGCCGGCCGGCGAGACGGTCGAGAAAAGCGTGGAAAGCGTCGACTTCGCTCCGCACCTGGCCCATTTTCTCGGCGACATCGAGCAGATGCCGCCGCAGTTCTCGGCGAAGAAGGTGCAAGGCGTGCGCGCCTACGAGCTGGCGCGCAAAGGCGAAGTCGCGGCGCTGACGCCGAAGAAGATCAGCGTCTACGAGTTCGAGATCACCGGCGTCGACGGCTCGAGGGCGCGCTTCCGCATCCGCTCCTCCGCCGGCACGTACGTCCGTTCGTTGGCCCACGACCTCGGCGCGTCCATCGGCGTCCCCGCGCACCTCAAGGAGCTCCGCCGCACCGCCATCGGCAACTTCCGAATCGCCGACGCGCTGTCGTACGAGCAGCTCGAGAACGCGGCGATCGAAGCCATCCTCGCCGCGCCGCATTTCCAGCGCCTCGCCGATGTCGACCTCCCGCTGGCCAAACTGCGCATCGATTGGTCGCAGCAGGGGAAGATGATGCAGGGGCAGGGGGTGATCATGATCCCCGCCGTTCCGGTGCGCAAAGGCGAGCTACTGGCCCTCGGCAACCCACACGATCAGCTCGTGGCCATCGGCGAGGTGGTCAACGTGCTGCGCGAAGGGGGGGCGGTGGAAGTGAAGCCGAAGGTCGTGCTGGCGGGCTGACCTCTAACGTCCGCGGCGATATGGGCGTCTTACGGTCATGCACGCCCGACACGCAGTCGCCGCTCTCCTGGTCGCGGTCAGTCCGATGCTCTTCGCCGCGACACCGGAACAATGGCGGCGGGATCTGGCGTACTTCGCCCGAGAGCTGCCGAAGCGGCACGCCAACGCGTTCCATGCCGTCTCGCGCGAGACGTTCGATGCGACGGTCAGGGAGCTCGACTCCCGCACGGAAACGGCGAGCGACGCCGAGATGGTCGTCGGACTGATGCGCCTCACCGCGCTCGTCGGCGACGGCCACACGAACGTTCACATCCCGAAAGAGTGGAACCGGCTGGCGATTCAGATCCAAACCTTCGGCGATGAGTGGCGCGTCACGCGCGTTACGCCCGCGACGAAGGCCATCCTCGGCGCGAAGGTGACGGCCATCGGCGGCATGGCGATCGCCGACGTCGTACAGCGCCTCGCGCCGCTTTCACCGCAAGACGAATTGCCGCCGCTGCAGCGCGCCACGCTCGTGGCGAACATGCACATCGTCGAGGTTCTCCGCGGTGTCGGCGTAAACCCGGCGGAGATCACCGCCGTCGCCGACGACGGAACATCGAGCACGGTGCCCGTTGCGGCCATCCCGCTCGCCGCGCAGATGCAGCAGCAGTGGGTGCCGCTCTCCGCGGAGACGCCGCCGCTCTCCCGCCGCGATCCGCAGAGCGCGTTCGTCATCCAGAACGTTTCCGAGCGGAAGGCGGTCTACGTCAACTGGCGGCGGTACGACAACCTGTCCGACAACGCGGCGAAGCTGTGGCAGCTCGTCGATTCCGTTGGCGCGACGACGGTGGTGATCGACCTGCGCCAGAACGGCGGCGGCGACTTCAAGGTCGGACGCCGCTACATGGTCTCCGAGGCTGCGAAGCGGGCGGCGAAGGTGAAGACGATCGTCCTCATCGGCGCGCGGACATTCTCGGCGGCGATGGTCAACGCCATCGATTTCCGCAACGAAGCGCACGCACTGCTCGCCGGCGACACGATCGGCGAGAAGCCCAACAGCTATTCGGAGAACGACGAGATGACCCTGCCGGCGTCGCGCCTGGTGTTGTCGTACTCCACGCGCTACTACAAGTTCGTTCCGGACGACGCGCCGAACGTCGTCGAGCCGGACCAGCGCGTCGAGCAGACCTGGGCCGACGCCAAAGCGGGACGCGACGCGGCGCTCGACTGGGCGCTGTCGCGGAAGTAGGGGCGCGCAGCAGCGCGCCCGGTACCCCCGGTCAACTCAGATCCACGGCTCGTCGGCGCTCGGCCCGTAGATCGACGGCACTTTCCCGCCGGCCATGCGCAGATAGACCGAAAACTGGCCGCGGTGGTGGATCTGGTCGAACAGCAGGAACCACAGCCAGTTCATGCGCGTGATCTCGCCCATCTTCTTCGGGCCGGTCATGAAGTGGACGTTCTCCGACAGTTCCACCTCGGTGGCCCGCTCGATCAGGGCGCGAAACTCCTTGTGCGCCTTCTCGATCGCGGCGAGCAGGTCGTCCCACTTATCCGGCGGCGTAGGCGGCGCTCCGGACGGCGCGCTCTTCGCGAACTCGTCGCGCCAGACTCTGGTGCCGAGGCCGCGCTCGAGGAAGAAGATCCACGCCAGCTCGCGGGCGGTCTTCGACCGTGGATGAGGCCGGAGATCGAGCTGGTCGGCCGGATAGGCGCGCAGCACGTTCATCGTCTTCTCGTGCTCGCGATCGTAGTCTTCGAGGTACTGCTGCATCCGCTCGTTCGCCATCGGTCACCTCAGAGGCGGCGATCATATAATCGCGCGCCGGATGGGCAATCGAACCGAGCGCGACACCGCGGAGCCGCGCGAGCCGCCGCGCCGCCGCTTCATGATCGCCGGCGAGCACGTGATCCTCCGCGCCTTCGAGCGCGACGACGCCGAGCGCTGCTATCGCTGGATGAAGGACCCCAACATCGTCCGCACCCTCAAGTCCCGCTATCCGATCGCCTTTCAGAACGAGGTGGAGTGGCTCGAGCGGGCCATGCATCCGAACGTGAACGAGCGGCACTTCGCCATCGAGCGGAAGGACGATCGGACCCACGTCGGCAACGCCTCGATCCACGACATCGACTGGGTGTCGCGCACCGGCTGGTTCGGCCTCTTCGTCGGCGAGCCGACGGCGTGGAACCGCGGCTTCGGCAGCGACGCCATCCTGACCCTGGTTCGCTTCGCCTTCGACGAGATGAACCTGATCAAGCTGCGCATCAACGTCTTCGACTACCACGAACGCGCAAACCACGTGCTCCTCGGCCACGGCTTCGTCGAGGAAGGGAAGTTGGCGCGCGATTTCTATCGCGAAGGCAGTTACCACGACATCGTGATCCTTTCGAGGTTTCGAGAGCCGGGAGCGAGTGATGCCTGAACGAAAAATCCGCGTGCTGATCGCCAAACCGGGCCTCGACGGCCACGACCGAGGAGCGAAGATCATCGCCCGGGCGCTGCGGGACGCGGGGATGGAAGTGATCTACACCGGCCTGCGGCAGACGCCGGAGCAGATCGTCGCCGCCGCGGTGCAGGAGGACGTCGACGCCATCGGCCTCTCGATCCTCTCCGGCGCGCACAACGTGCTCTTCCCGGAGATCATGCGGCTGCTGAAGGAGGAGGGGGCGCAGGACGTGGTGGTCTTCGCCGGCGGCATCATCCCCGAGCAGGACATCGCGAACCTCAAGGCCCTCGGCATCCGCGACATCTTCCTCCCCGGCACGCCGACCGCCACCGCGGTCAACGCCATCCGCGCCGCGGTGCAGCCGGACGCCGCCTGACGCGCTACAGCGGTACCTCGAACTTCCGATCGAAGAACTTGCAGGTGAGCTGCCCTTCGCTCGCCGCGGCGAGCGTGCCGGCGAGCTTCTTCACCTGCGTCATGTGCGCCGCGAATTGCGCCGATTGCGGCGTGCTGTTGAACCAGAACGTGAACCTCCGATTCGTCTGCGGGTTCGCGCTGCGCTCCTCGGGGTCGCCGAATCGCGAGCGGGCCAGGGTCTTCATCACGCTGAGCTCCGGGTTGGTCTGAAAGCCGTTGCCGCAGAAGATGTAGTGGTCGGCGGTGATCCGCTGCGCGAATTCCGGCGTCATGTTGTACTCCGCGCCATGGTGCTGCACCTTCAGGACGTTGACGTGCAGCCCGCCGTTCGGCTTGAGTTTCTTCGCTCCCTCCAGCCCCTTCAGAACCTCGCGCGCGTGCCCGTCGCCCGTCAGCAAGAGCGTGGTCTTCCCTTCGTTGACGAAGAACATGAGGGAGGCCAGATTCGGGGGCGTGACTCTGCTGCGTTTGCCCATCTTCTTGAGCTCCTCGTCGGAGAGGGCCGGGATGGTGATTTTCTCCGCGAGCTCCTGCGCCTGCTCTTCCAGCGGCCGGAGAAAGTCACCGGCGGAAGCGGTCAGCCCGCCGGAATCCGCCTTGGCCCGGGTGCGAACGCTGTTCACGACATCTTTTTTCTCTCTGAGCCATGTAATCCAGTCCTCGCGCAACTTCACGAGGTCATCCTCGAACGGCCCGATGACCACCATCGAAGCGTCTCCGACTTTCAGTTTGCCTCCCCCTTTCCGAACGTACATCAGCTTCCCCTTGTACTCGGGGTTGACGCTGATGCCGAGTTGGCCGGCGCCGACGCGATAGCGGAGCTGCAGCGATTGCTTGGTGCTCTCCGCCAGATCGGCGTGATAGGTGCGCACCTTCTCCGCGATCTCGTCGCCGCCGTCGAGTCCCGAGAGGATGGTCGCCGTCTCCGCCAGCGCCGCAGCGACCGGCCCGGCGTTGTCCTTGAGCTGATCGGAAAACGAGTTGTGCCACACCTTGAGCACCTCGGGCGGGCGCGGCATCTTCGGCTTGGGTGCCTTCTTGTCTTTCTTCGAGCGGAAGTCGAAAACTCGCCAGGCATAGATCGCGTCGACCAGGGTCAGCAGGCCGCCGATGTGATCGTCGTCGATGTGCGAGAGGTAGACGCAGTCCAGCGGCTTCTCCGCGCTCTTGGCCAGGTCAGGGAGCACTTCCTCGCGGAATGACTCGCCGACGCCGCCGTCGATGAGGATCCGCTTGCCTCCCGACTCGAGCAGAAGGCAGTCGCCCTTTCCCGAGGGGTACACGGTGAGCTTCATCGCAACTCCTTCCGCTTGTTGATCCGCGCCGCCTCTTTTAGACACTCTTCCGGCTCGATCCGCCCGAAGCCCGCGTCATTGATCCACGAGAAGCTCTTACCGGGCAGCGGCGAAGCAGTCCGCTGCACGATGCCTTCGATCTGCGCCGCGGTCAGAGTCTTCTCGGCCCCCAGCATCAAGCCGGCGATTCCGCAGACGTACGGACTGGCCATGCTGGTGCCGGTCATGGAGATCCAGAGGTCGTCCGGGCCGGCGAAGCCTTTGGCGGCCACGATGTCGGTTCCCGGCGCGGCGACGTCCGGCTTGAAGCGTCCGTCGCGCGTGGGGCCCTGGCTGCTGGTGATGTGGATGCGCTCCTTGGCGAAGTCGAGATTGGCCACCGAGAGCACGCGCATCCCGCAGGCCAGCGAACTGACCGAGGAGTCGTCGACGTTCGACCGCTCGGAGAAGAACGACGGGAAGCGCCATCCGTCGCGATCGCCGACCCGGCCCACCCGGCGCGGATCGTCGCGCTCGATCCAGCCGTGGTAACGGCCGTCGCGCACTTCGACGCCCACCAGGCGCACGGTCCATTGTCCCGGCTTGACTCCGATTACCCCTTCGCTCGACAGGAAGGGGCTGAGGTACAGCGCGATGTAATTCGCCCCGTTCGCCGGGTGATAGAGCTCGTTGTAAATGCTGACGAACGTGCCATCGGGGAGCTGGCGGTTCTGGAGGAACTCGCCGGGATCCACCGCCGGAAGCCAGTCGCCGGACGGCGTCCGCAGCGACACCTGGAAGCGGTCCTGGGGGCTGTACCAGATCTCCAGCTCGTTTTCCGAGACGTCCATCCGCCCGTTGCCGATGACCATCCACTCCAGATCGTTGTTCAAGCCGCGCGCGGCGATCTTGCCGCTGGTGTGGATGCGCCCCATCACGTAGCCCAGATCGCCCTGGAAGGCCGGCTGTTCCTGTCCGGCATTGCCGGCGGCCACGGAGATGCATCGGCCCGGCGTGGTCATGGCGTAGTCGATCCAGCGGCTGATGGCGCTGCTGGCGTCGTGCGCGTGGCCGTTGGTGCCGAGGGACACGTTGATGGAGAGGGCCAGGTCTTTTTCTTTCGCCAGGTCGACCAGATAGTCGACGGCGTGGGCGATGCGCGTCGAGTCGTAGAACGAGCGGCGCCGCTCGATGTCCTCTTTCGGCAGCGAGACCAGCACGCCGGCGATTTTCGACTTGCGGCAGATGCCGCGGTTGCCGGCGGCGACGCTGGCCACGTGCGTTCCATGCGAGCCGGGCACCATCTGCGATTGCGGCTCCAGCTCCCACGGCGGGACGTGGAGGTTCGCGCTGGCGGAAATCGCCTGATTCAAATCGTCATGCGTCAACTCCGCGCCGTATTTGAACCTCTTCGGAGTCACTCCCGACTCCGCCCCCTGATCCCAGATCGCCAGCCAGCGCGTCCGTCCGTTGTCGTCGAGAAAATCGGGGTGCGAGAAGTCGAATCCCTGCACGTCGATGATTCCGATGAGGACGTCTTTTCCGGATCCGTGCATGGCATCCGAGCCGAAGGAGCGAAGCGACGGCTCGGGCGCCTTCGGTCGCTCCGGCGAGACTTCCGGCGTGGGCGCCGCCAGCGGATCGCCCATCTCCACGTGCACCACGTTCGGCGCTGCCGCCAACTGCCGCACCTTGTTGAGCGGCAAGGTCATGGTTCGGAGGGTGCCGCGATTGCCGGTCTCGCGGAACACCTTCTTTTTCTGGGGCAGATCGATCTGTTGGCCGTTGGTGGTGTGAATGAACACATTGACCAGCACGTCGGCGGGCACTCGTTTCTGTTGGCCCTTTTTCGCCCGGTGGCGCGCCAACTTCGTTTTCGATAGTTCGGTGATGCGCGCGGTCACCGCGCGGTCCGTGCTGAGCGCCGCGCTCATTTGCGCGCGCATGCCGTTGACCTCGGATGAGCCGTTCTCGATCATCCGCATCTTCGGTTGGATCTTCCGCAGCTTCGACAGGTCTTTGGATTTCGCCAATGTGCACCTCTCTTGAGAGGAGTGTCGCGACACAGGCAAATCCATACCAGGTCGCCGCCGCGTCAAATCGCCCGAAATTGTGGGGCCGGGCAAATATACTTGCCGCGGCGCATGGAACCGCTCGAAACCCACCTCGACACCGCCTCGCCGGAGTTCGAGGCCAACCGCACGTACCTGCAGGGCCTCGTCGAGGAGCTGAAGCAGCGTCTGGCGGCGGCACGGGAGGGGGGCGGGCCGAAGTACGTCGAGCGGCATCGCGAGCAGGGGAAGATGCCGGTGCGCGAGCGGATCGCGGCGCTGCTCGACCCCGACACGCCGTTTCTCGAGCTGTCGGCGCTGGCGGCGAACGGGATGTACGACGACGAGGCGCCCGGCGCGGGCATCGTCACCGGCATCGGGCGCGTGCAGCAGCGCGAGTGCCTGATCATCGCCAACGACGCCACGGTCAAGGGCGGCACGTACTTCCCGATGACGGTGAAGAAGCACCTGCGGGCGCAGGAGATCGCGCTGCAGAACAACCTGCCGTGCATCTATCTCGTCGACTCCGGCGGTGCCTTCCTCCCGCTGCAGGCCGAGGTCTTCCCCGACCGCGAGCACTTCGGACGCATCTTCTACAACCAGGCGGTGATGTCGGCGCGGGAGATCCCGCAGATCTCCGCGGTGATGGGGTCGTGCACCGCCGGCGGCGCTTACGTCCCGGCGATGTCTGACGAAGCCGTCATCGTCAAGGGCACCGGCACCATCTTCCTCGGCGGACCGCCGCTGGTGCGCGCGGCGACGGGAGAGGAAGTGACCGCCGAGGAGCTGGGCGGCGCCGACGTGCACACTCGGATCAGCGGCGTCGCCGATCACCTCGCCGAGGATGACGCGGACGCCATCGCCATCGTCCGCAACATCGCCGAGAACCTGCGCAACGACAAGCGCGAGCCGCCGACGCGCATCGAGCCCGAAGACCCGCTCTACGATCCGAAAGAGCTGTACGGCGTCATCCAACGCGACATCCGCCGCCCGTACGACGTTCGCGAAGTCATCGCTCGCGTCGCCGACGGCTCGCGCTTCCAGGAGTTCAAGGAGCGCTACGCCACGACGCTGGTCACCGGCTTCGCCCGGATCTTCGGCTACAAGGTGGGCATCCTCGCCAACAACGGCGTGCTCTTCTCGGAATCGGCGCTCAAGGCCGTGCACTTCATCGAGATCTGTAATCAGCGACGAGTCCCGTTGATCTTCTTGCAGAACATCACCGGCTTCATGGTGGGGAAGCAGTACGAGCGCGGCGGCATCGCCAAGGACGGCGCGAAGATGGTGCACGCCGTCGCCAACTCCACGGTGCCGAAGTTCACCGTCATCATCGGCGGCTCCTTCGGCGCCGGGAACTACGGCATGTGCGGCCGCGCCTACTCGCCGCGCTTCCTCTGGATGTGGCCGAACGCGCGGATCAGCGTGATGGGCGGCGAGCAGGCGGCGGGCGTGCTGACCACCGTGAAGCGCGACCAGCTCGCGCGCGCCGGCAAGGACCTCTCGCCCGACGAGGAGCGCGCCATCGCCGATCCCGTCCTGCAAAAGTACGAGACCGAGGGCAGCCCGTACTACTCGACCGCGCGCCTGTGGGACGACGGCATCATCGACCCGACGGAAACGCGCATGTATCTGGGACTGGGATTGTCGGTGGCGTACAACGCGGTCATCGAAGAGCCGCGGTTCGGCGTCTTCCGGATGTGACCATGTCCATCACCTGGTTCCTCTTCGACCTCGGCAACACCGTCATCAAGCTGGCGTATGAGCGGGTGATCGAGAACATCTGCAAGGACTCCACGACTTCGCGCGACGAGCTGGTGGAGCTTTTCGAGAAGCCCGGCTCGTACCGCGACCTCGAGCGCGGCGCGATCACCTTCGCCGATTTCTACGACTTCCTCTGCGACCGCGCCGGATATCGCGGCTCGCTCCGCGATCTGCACGCCATCTGGTCCGACTTCTTCGACGGCGCCGTGCCCGGCATCGAGGAGGTGCTCGACCGGGTGCGCGAGCGCTACCGGGTCGCCTTCCTGTCGAACTCCAACGAGGTGCACGCCGAAGTCATCCCCCGGCAGTTCGGAGGGCTGTTCCGGAAGGACGACCGCTTCGTCTTCTCGCACCGGTTCAAATCGGCGAAGCCCGATCCCGATCTCTTCCAGCGCGCGCTGGAGGTGGTCGGCGCGCTGCCGCAGCAGGCGGTGTTCGTCGACGATCTCCTGGAGAACGTCCTCGCCGCGCGCTCCCTCGGCCTGCGCGCCTTCCAGTTCCACGACAGCCTCGCGCTGATGCGCGAGCTGACCGCCGAAGGCCTGCTATAATTCGCGCCTTCCTTAACCCATTGGAGGTGCGCGATGAAACGTCTGTTCGCTATCGTCCTTCTCGCGATTGCCGTGTCGGCGATTGCACAGCCCTGCGGTCCCCCGCTCCCGGTGCCCAAGGTCGCCTTCCTGAACAAGGTCAACGAGCCCGGCTTCGTCCGTTACTGGTTCACCGTCACCAACCGAGGCGTGTTCAACAACGTCTTCTTCACGCCGTCGCCGAACCTGCCGCCGTGCGGTTTGAACGTCAATTCGGCGCGGACCTGGCTGACGATCTACAACGGCGACACCAACGCGTACATCTACGGCTACTGCGCGCTGCCGAACAACGCGGCCATGGCAAAGCTATGGTTCGCGGTGCCGACGAGCGCCCACCAGCCGAAGAAGTTCTACATCAAGTTGGAAGACCGGCTCTGCCACGTGACCAAGCAGTCGAACACCGTGCCGATCCCGTAGCTACATTCCGTTCGCCACGCTGCGCGTCAGTTTGTCTTCGCCGTACCACTGGCGATGGAACTGCAGCAGTGCGTCGCGCTCGGAGCCGGCGGCCGGGGAGGCAGCGTCCTTCCCGACCGAGTGGAAGAGCTTCGGGAAGGTGTAGAGCACGTAGTCGAAGTTGCGTTTGGCGTACTCCTCGCCGAGGCGGCGGAACGATGTGCCGTCGATGGAGAACTTCGTCGTGCCGCGATACGACAGCTCGACGCGCTTCAACTTCGATTCGCGCATCTTCTTGGCGAACTCCAGAAACGCGGTGTGCACGTCGATCGGTGTCTGGCGGACGCTGAGGTCCTGCAGGTCGTAAACCACCACACCGGGGACGACCCAGTACTCGTAGTGCGCGGAGACGCTCATGCCGCGGAAGGCGGCGTTTTCTTTCAGCACGTCGTTCATCGGTTCCTGCAGCAGGAAGACATTGGCGGAGTAGCCGATGATCGCCGCGATGAGCGGCGTGCCGATGAAGACCAGGCGCTTCCCACGGAGCGCCGGAATCGGAATCGAGACCCGCTCGAGCTTGAACTGACGCGCCAGGCGGCGGCCGAGCGACGCGCGGTGCGGATTGAGCTTGGTCGCCGGCGGTTCGACCGGGATGGCGTAGTAGAGGATCGACAGCAGCAGCCCCGTGCCGATCGACACCAGTCCCACCGGGCGGAACACCAGCAGCGCGCCGAGGCCGAACAGGTACGCCACCCAGCTCGCGTAGTTCACTCGCGAGCGGATGCGCTGCGCGCGGGCGCGATAGTACTCGTCGTCGACGATCTCCGAGCAGTGCTGGCAGCGGACGGCGGTGCTTTCGATGGCCCCTTCGCAGAACGGACAGGTCGCCGATTCGCGATCAATCTTCCGCCTTTTTTGCGAGGCCAGATCGTCCGCGCGGCGTTTCGGTTTGAGGTTCAGCAGCAGCAGTCCGCAAGCCGGGCACGACCCGCTGAGTGTGTCGTTCAGGCTGTGGCATTCGGGGCAGTGCATCGTGCCCTCGGAGACTGCAAACCAGTCGCCATCCGCCTAAAGCCCGGCCCGCCTGAAGTTAGCGCCCGAAGCGCCGCTCGATGTTGAATCCGAGGTGCAGATCGCTCTTGTTCAGCGGCGAGCCCATGTACGTCGACGAGACGTACTGATCGGCATGCGTCGCGTTGCTGTTGGTGATCAGAATCTCGAAGTAGTGCCCGCCGATGGCGCGCTTGAGTCCCACCGCCCATCCGAGGTCGGCGTGGAAATCGTGCGGGAGATCGCGGTTGGTGGGGATGACTTCGCCGACGATGCTCAGCGCGTCGGTGAGCACCCAGGCGAAACCCACCGGCACGTTGAACGCGTTGGTGAATAGCGCGACCGACTTGTCCCCGCTCACCGCCCGCCCCGCGTCGGTGACGAAGGTCGGGATGGCGAAGATTTCCGCGCGCAGGCCGAACTGACGCGAGACGATGGCCTGCGCGAAGAGCGAATGGCGGTCCGTGACCTCGCTCTCCGTGCGGAAGTCCGCGCCGCCGCGCAGGGCGATGGAGAACGGCACCGCCGGCGCCTGCTGGATGACGATGTACTTCGCCGCGAGCTCGATGTCGTCCAGCGCGTTGCTGCGATAGAACGAGAACTGCAGATCGCGGCGGACGGCGTACGAGATCCCGATGCCGACGTCCGCGTTGCTGTCGAGGCCCCACAGCGAGTGCACGCGGTCGCTGAAACTCCCCTGGTCGAGCGACTGATTGAAGCGATGGGTGAACTTCACCTCCCACGATCCATTGCCGGCGATGTGCGACGAAGGGAGGGTGAGGTAGGTGTCGCCGAGGGGGATGGGGGGGATGGGGGTGTAGCGAGTATCCTGCGCGGCGCTCCCGATCGCGATCAGCGACAAGAGAACGATGAACGATGAACGATGAACGATGGTCCGCCATCCTCCACGTTCATCGTTCATCGTTCCGCGTTCATCGTTTCTAGTCATTCGGCGCTCCTCGACGGATCCAGTCCCTCACCAACTTGATCTGCGCATCGTTCAGGAAGGGGCCACCCTGCGGCATGCGGTCGCCGGTGATGCCGGAGCCGGTGATCTTGCGATAGAGGTACGAGTTGGCGGGGTCGCTCGGCGCGACGCGCTTGATCGACGGGTTCTGATTGCTCGTCACGCCGACGCTGTTCGCGAATGAGCGGCCCGTCGTCAGAATCATGTTTTCCTGGTGCCCAAGGGGGTCGTGGCAGCCGAGCGCCGCGCAGGTAGGAGTGAAGACCTCGTTCTGTACGCGGGTGAGGGTGGCGGTGGGATCGATCGGCTCACCGCCGAGGCCGCCGTCGGGGGCGGTGAGCTCTTTGAGCTTACCGCAACTGACGAGAAGCAAAAGAAGTACAAGGAAAAGGTTGCTTAATCGCCGCATCGCGCGAAAGCGTAGCACGGGTCGGGGATCAGACCCCTCTACCAGCCGTAGCTGCGGCCGGAGGTGGGGGCTTGGTGGCCGAGCAGCGCCTCCCGGTACTTCGCGAACTCGCGGTCCTGCATGTAGTAGCCGGGAAGGACGCCGCCGAGGTAGTCGAGGTACTTCTCGCCGCTGACCGGCCGGCCTTCCTCGGTCAGGAGGTTGCCGTAGACGTCGTAGGGCATGAAGACGATGTCCTCCATGCCGCGGGCGCGGAAGAACTTCGTGTCGGGCGCGAACAGCATGTCCTCGGGCTTGACGCCGCGGATCGACTCGCCGGTGTCCTGCACCTCGCGCACGATGCTGCGGGCGTCGGGCGCGGTGACGTCCTTCACCTTCGCCTGCACCACCGCGACGTTCACCAGTTCCAGCACCTCGCGCACTTCGTTGTAGTACTCGCTCTGCGCGGTGCCGTTGTTGCGATCCTTGAAGCCGAACGCCAGCGCCGTCTCGCCGCCGCGCTCGTTGCCGAACATCTCCAGCCCGCGCGGTACCCACATGTTGATGGTGCGCTGGATGTCGTCGATCGAGTAACGCGCGCCGTCGGCGGTGGTCGCGCTCACTGCGAGGTCGCGGAGGAATCCGCGTCCCGATCCGATGTGGAATCCCTCCTCGGACAGCATCGGTCCCATGGAGCGCGCCATCGGCGCGTACGAGAAGACCTTCTGCATCTCGAGCTGGTACTTCCCGACCAGGTCGATGGCCGTGGCGAAGACGACGTTGTCGAGGAAATTGACGAACGGGATGTTGAACGCGTCGAGGACGTGGTCGCCGAGCTCCATCGCCAGCAGCTCGTCCATGGTGTCCTGCGCCACGTCGGGGTGGCCCGGCTTCTTCCACGACGCGTCGTGGTCGAGGACCCAGAACATCTGATACGCGTGGCGCAGCTCCTCGGCCATGATGCGGAGGACGGCCATCTTCATCTGATCGGTGGGCGCTTCCTCCAGAGTCAGCCGGTGCTGCTGGATGGAGCCGAGCTCGGTGGAAGCCTGGGCGCGGATGATGTCGCGCGCCGAGTAGAACATGTTGCCGACCATGTCGCCGGCGTGCTCGTAGCGCGGCTGTCCGGCCAGGCGGCCGAACTGGATGGATTCGGAGTTCAGTTTTCCGATTTTCGCAAAGAGCTGGAACGGCGTCTGGCTGGCGTAGTTCTTGGTCCAGTTGCGCTGGAGGAACTCCAGCTCCGGGAAGTTTTTCTTCTGCCACGCCATCAAGGCGTCGTGGTGTTTTGGATCGATGGTGTCGGTGGTGTAGGCCGCCAAACTACCCTCCTCATGGATGATGCAGGCCGCTCAACAGGCGCGCCGGGGGCTACATTCTCTCCTGAATGGACGATAATTGGCAGACGTCGAGCGGGCTCCGCTGTTGCATGGAAGTTTGAGACTTCGAGGCCCGTTGCAGCCCTCGTTCGGTAAAATGCAAACGCTTACACTGATCCACCCGGCGGGGTTTCCGATCGGGCGGTACGCCGATGCACTGACCGGCGAGTCGATCTCACCCCAGTCGCTCGACAGCCTCGAGAACCTCGGCAGTGACGGCGGCGCGCTGCGCGTCGTGCTCGTCGATCCCGGCATCGCCACCGGCCGTCCGAGCGCTCTCGACGCGCGCACCGCGGTGGTCGGCATCGGCCTCACCGAGCAGCCGCGCTGGCTCACCGACGACAACATCTATTTTCATCTGGCGGAAAACCCGTCGCCCACCGTTCTGCTCAACGCCGTCAAGCGCGCCTACCAATTTCTCTACCAGAAGCTGCGCGCCGACCAGCTCGAGCGCCTGCTCGGCGACCGCACGCGTGAGCTGCGCGAAGTCAGCGCCGTCGGCATCGCCCTCTCCGCCGAGCGCGACCACTCCGTCCTCCTGACCAAGATCCTCGGCAAGGCCCGCGAGCTTTCCCGCTCCGACGCCGGGTCGCTCTATCTCGTCGACCAGCTCAACGGCGAGCGGGTGCTGCGCTGGAAGCTGGCGCAGAACGACTCCATCGACGTGGAGGCCTTCGAAGAAAAGATTCTTCACGCTACGCGGAAGAGCCTCGCGGGCAACGTGGCCCTCACCGGCGAAACCCTGGTCATCGACGACGCCTACAATCTTCCGTCCGGCGTCGAGTACACCATCAACACCTCGTTCGACGAGGTCAACGGCTACCTGACGCGCTCCATGCTCGTCTTCCCGATGACCAACCACGTCGGGGAAGTCATCGGCGTCCTGCAGCTCATCAACCGCAAGCGTCCGGGCGCACCGGCGAAGCTGACCGCCGCGACGGTGCCGCACGAAGTGATCCCGTTCGACGAGGAGATCATCGAGCTGATGCGCTCCCTCGCCGGCCAGGCCGCCGTCGCCGTCGAGAACAACCAGCTCTACGAATCGATCGAGCGCCTCTTCGAGGGCTTCGTCACCGCCGCGGTCACGGCCATCGAGCAGCGCGATCCGACCACCTCCGGCCACTCGTTCCGCGTCGCCGACCTCACCGTGGAGCTGGCGAAGGTCGTGGACCGCATCGACAGCGGCTCCTTTCGCGACATCCGCTTCACCTCCGATCAGATCCGCGAGATCCGCTACGCCTCGCTGCTGCACGACTTCGGCAAAGTCGGCGTCCGGGAGCAGGTGCTGGTCAAGGAGAAGAAGCTCTACCCGCTGCAGCTCGACACCATCCGCGCCCGATTCGAGTTCGTCATGAAGTCGGCGGAGAACGAGGCCAACAAGCGGAAGATCGACTACCTGGTGCAGTACGGGCGGGACGGGTGGGAGGCGTTCGCCTCGAAGATCGACGCCGAGGTGGCCGCGGAGCTCGATCGGCTGCAGAAGGACTTCGCGTTCGTGGCGCAGTCGAACGAGCCGACCGTCCTGCCGGAAGGGGAGTTCCAGTATCTCCAACAGATCGCGGAGATGGAGTTCGATGACCTGCGCGGGACGCGCCGCCGCCTGGTGAGCCCGGACGAGGCGAAGATCCTCTCCATCCGCAAAGGCAACCTCGACGCCGTCGAGCGGCAGGAAATCGAGAGCCACGTCACCCATACCTTCCACTTCCTCCAGAAGATCCCCTGGACCAAGGACCTCTCGAACGTGGCGAACTTCGCGTATGCGCACCACGAGAAACTCAACGGGCGGGGCTATCCGCGCAAGCTGGCGGCGGAAGACATCCCCATCCAGTCGCGGATGATGACGGTGTCCGACATCTACGACGCCCTCACCGCGAACGACCGCCCGTACAAGCGCGCCGTGCCGACCGAACGGGCCCTCGACATCCTGAAGATGGAGATGAACGACGGGCTGCTCGACGGGTCGCTGGTCGGGGTGTTCATCGAGGCGAAGGTGTTCGAGCGTGCGGGAGTGCTGAGGACGTGAGGTTGCGGGGTCTCGGGGTCTCGCGGTCTCGCGGTCCCGCCATCGCCGCCTTCCTTCTCATTGCCTGTCTGAACGTGGACGCTTCCGGATCTCGATCGATCGCCATTCGTGAGGGGCGCACCGAGCTGCGCAGCGCACCGGTTACGCTCACTCTCAACCTCGGGCGGGAGCGGACGCGCGCTCTCGCCGTGGCCCGCGATCCGAAGCGTCATCTCATGCTGCGCATCGAAGGGATCGCGGTGGAGGGTGAGGTCGGTGTGTGGGAGGTGCGGGTGGGCGACGCCGTCGCCGGCACGCTCGCCACGTATGGCGCCGAGGAGCAGAACGGCAAATACATCGCCTCGGCGCCGCTCGATGCGGTTGTGGAAGGGGCACTAGCGGGCGGCGCGAAATCACTAGCCATCACCTTCGCTCCCATCGCGCCTGCCAAGGGCACCATTACCTTCCAGCGGCTCCGCATCGTCGAAGAGTAGCGAGCAGCGATATACTTCCGGCCTTCGAAAAAAGGAGGCAGGTATGTCGCGATCCCGCTCGTCGCGCCGGCAGTTCCTGAAGAAAACCGGCGTCGCCGCCTCGGCGGCACTCTTCTCCGGCCCCATCCTCGACTTCCTCGGCGTCACCGACGACGCCTTCGCCGCGGTGGTCCGGCCGAACCTGAAGAACCTGACGGCCACCAGCCTGACCATCGTCTCGCTCAAGAGGGGAATCGCGGCGATGCAGGCACTGCCGGCGTCGAATCCGCTCAACTGGAACAACTTCGCCAACATCCATGGCATCGGCCCCGCCCCTCCGAGCGGCAGCAACCCGCTGTGGAACACCTGCCAGCACGGGCATTGGTGGTTCCTGCCGTGGCACCGGATGTACCTCTGGTTCTTCGAGCGCGCCATCTCCAAGCTCTCCGGCGACGCCAACTTCGCGCTGCCGTTTTGGGACTACACCGACGTGACGCAGCGAGCGATCCCGCCGATGTACCGAACGCCGACCACCGGCAACGTGCTGTTCATCCCGCAGCGCAACGCGACCCTCAACGCCGGCGGGCAGCTTCCGGCGTCGGCGGTCAACCTCTCGATCGCAGGAAGCTTCACCAACTTCGCCGGTCCAACCGGCACCTCGGCGAGCTTCGGCAGCCAGCAGCTCAACGCGCCGAATCACGGCGCCTCGCCGCATGGGCGTCTGGAGACGACGCCGCACGACTCGGTGCACGTGGCCATCGGCGGATTCATGGGATCGTTCGGCACCGCGGCCCGCGATCCGATCTTCTGGGCCCATCACGCGAACATCGACCGGGTGTGGGACTTCTGGCTGACGATGGGCGGCGGGCGGACGGATCCGAACAACAGCACGTGGTGCCGTCAGGCCTTCTCCTTCCCCGACGCAAAAGCAGCGACGCAGGGCGCGACAGTGCCGAAGAGGGTGAGCAGCGTGATCAACGCGCTGCCGCAGCTCGGCTACTCGTACCAGGGCGTGCCGGCGGTGCCGGCGCAAACGTGCCCTCCGGGCACCACCCTCGGGACGGTGGTCGCCACGGATCTCAATAAGACCACCATCAAAGCACAGCCGCAGGCGGTCGAGCTTGGGGCGGCGCCGTCGGCGGTGCGGGTGACCGTGCCGAAGGGTTCGGCCGCCCGCACGCTGGCAGCGCGCGCGTTAGTGTTGCGCATCGAAGGGGTCACCGTCACCGCGCCTCCGGGCGTGATCTACGAGGTGTACATCGCCCTCCCCGCGGGGACGAAGCCCGATCCGAGCCTGCCGAATTACGTCGGCAACCTGGCGCCGTTCGGCGCGGAGATGCACGACTTCACCGCGGCGTTCCGCATCGACGCTCCGGCGAAGAAGGTCATCACCGCCAACGGCGGCAACATCGACGTCACCTTCGTCCCCCGCGGTCCGCTCGACGCGCAGGGACGCGAGGTGCCACTCAGACTCGAGGGGAAGGTGAGTTTCAAGGCGGTGCGGCTGGTCGAGGAATAGTACGAATCGTACTATTGGGCTTCCTCGAGGATGGCGCGGCAGAACTCGCGGCGCGTCACCCGCCGCTCCTCCAGCCAGGCCGCCGCCTCGGCGCTGAGCCACTCCGGCCGCTCGTCGTCGGCCAGCGCGGCGCGCACCACGTCGGCGACCGACTGTCCCTCGCGCCGCGAGCGCGCCAGCCGCTCCGCCAGCCCGCGCACGCCGGCGTGGTCGATGAGGAGCGCCGCGGCGACGGCGCGCTCGGCGTCGCTGGCCGGCGCGTCGAGCCGGGCGATGGACGCCGCGGTCTGCCGCAACTCCGCCTCCGAGAGCCCGTCCACGGCCAGCGCCGTGCGCGACAGACTGCCCATCTTGTCCAGCCACTTCCCGAGGCCGTGGAAGAGCAGGAGCAGCTCGAAGGGGCGCGCGTCGTCCTCCGAGGCCGGGGTGTAGAGCCGCCGCGCGATCCGCGCGACGCGCTCCACCGCGTCGAAGCGGGTGACGCCGTCGAGGTCCTGGTAGAGCGGGCGCAGGTACGACTGGAGATCCATCGCGGGTGCCATGAAATCATGCAACCGCCGCCCGCCGCTCACGTAAGAAGCGGCATGCGCACACTGACGTCGCTCGCTCTCGTCCTCGCCGCCGCCTCCGCGTCCGCCTCCGGCGGATTGTTCGATGACTGCAACCACACCGCCGCCCGCAGCGCCGCGGCGCCCGTGGCCGGCGCGACGAGCATCGCCATCGTCGGTCGCGCCGGCGAGCTGCGCGTCACCGGCGCGCGCGGCGCGAACGAGGTGAAGGCGAAGGGGACGGCGTGCACGTCCGAGGCGGGCAATCTGAGCCGCATCACCCTCACCGCGACGCGCAACGGATCCGAAGTTCGCATCGAAGCCAACATGCCCGAGAGCACCGGCTTCGGCTGGAGCCGCAACGCGCTCGACTTCGAGGTGATCGTTCCCGACAACGTCCCCATCCGCATCGACGACTCCTCCGGCGAGCTGCGCGTGGAGGGCGTCGGCGCCGCCGACATCCACGACAGCAGCGGCTCGCTGCACATCCGCGACGTCAGCGGCGACGTCAACATCGACGACTCCTCGGGCGAGATCACCGTCGACCACGTCGGAGGCAAGCTGCGCATCGAAGACTCGTCCGGATCGATCGAGATCGACGACGCCGGCGCGGTGGACATCCCCTCCGACGGCTCCGGCTCGGTGGAGATCCGCCGCGTGAAGCGCGGCGTCACCGTCGGCAGCAAGGGCTCCGGCAGCCTGGCAGTCAGCGACGTCGGCGGCGACTTCGTGGTGCGCCACAAAGGGAGCGGGCACATCGACTACGAGCGCGTAGCGGGGAAGGTGGAGATTCCGCGCCGCAAACACGATTAACCTTGCCGGTTCCCGCGGGATGGCCTCCTGTATTCTCACCGCATGCGAATCGTGAATCGTAGCAACGACTCGGTCGACTGGTGGGTCTACAACGACAACGATGACGCGCCGAAGCTCTTCAAGTGGAATCGAGCAAAGGGATCGGTAGGTGCCGGTGGTGTAAACGAGTGGACGTACGACCGCGGCGAGCTTCTACTCCAGATCCACAAGAAGGGGCAGGAGCTGATGGAGCCGAAGCGGCTCAAGACGGGCGTCACGGTGATCGTGACGAACTCGAACGCCGTGCCGCTGTCGGACGACCAGGAGGCGTTGATCGGCTACGCCGAACGCGTCGGAGTCGACGCCCATACGTTCAACGCCGGTCCGATCGCCGCGCTCGGCCTCACGATTCTGAAGGCGGCGGCGGGGGCCATTCCGGTGGTGGGTAGCGCCATCTCGGCCGGCGCGACAGCGGTCGCCGACTGGCTGAAAGGCGGATTGACTCTCGAGATGCTCAACCGGCTCCCGTCGCTGGCGACGATGCAGGCCATGCAGCAGAAGCTGATCGATCAGAACGAGGCACGCAAGGCGGCTGCCTCGATCCTCACCGCGTGGGAGTGGTACGAGCCCTACGTTCGCAAAGGACTCGATGCCGCGTCGAAAAAGATGCAGCTCTCCGATCTCGACAGCAGACGGTTCCGCGAAGGTCTCGACCGATTCCTCGGCGCCGACTCAGCGCTGCTCAACAATCTTCGCTTTCTCGAAGAGAATGCCGGCGTGCGCAAGCACACCCTCCCGGCGTTCATCAACGGCGTCGCGCTCCGAATGGACTTCGAGCGTATCGATCTGGCATACCGCGCGCAGATGAAGAGCCTCACGAGAGTCGACGTGGTGCGCCTGGTCGACGTTGCGCAGCGTTATCGCAGCGCAATCGAATCGACGAACCGCGATCTCGAGATCGAGGGACTGAACATGATTCACAACTCGAACCTCGGTGGCACGCCGGAGTTCACGAAGCTGCGCGATGGCTACGTCGCGCGCTACTGGATGGGCGACACTGGCATCGGCACGATGGCCCGTGGGAGTCTCGACATGTTGGTTCAGCAGCTGAGGGAGTTGGAGAGAACGATTTGAGGATGTTCTCTGCTAGTGCCGGAAGTGGCGTTCCCCGGTGAACACCATCGCCAGCCCGCGCTCGTTCGCGGCGGCGATCACTTCCTCGTCCCGCACGGAGCCGCCGGGTTGGATGACCGCGCGGACGCCGGCGTCGGCGAGGATGTCCAGCCCGTCGCGGAAGGGGAAGAAGGCGTCTGAGGCGGCGACGCTGCCGGCGGCGGGGAAGATCGACTTCATGATCGCCACCTTCGCCGCGTCGACGCGGCTCATCTGACCCGCCCCCACGCCGATGGTCTGCGAGTCCCTGCAGAGCACGATGGCGTTCGACTTCACGTGCGCGCAGACGATCCAGGCGAATTCCAGCCCGTCGAGATCGTCGGGCTGCGTTTCGGTGACCACCCGCCATGTGTCGCGGCCGCTCACACGGTCGGCGTCCTGCACCAGCATGCCGCCGGCGGCGCTGCGGAGCTCCTGCTCGTTCGACGGCGGCGGCGCGACGAGCAGCCGCAGGTTCTTCTTCTTCGCCAGCACCTCGCGCGCCCCCGGGCTGAACGACGGCGCGACGATCACCTCGAGGAACATGGACTCCACGATGCGCGCGCTGGCCTCGTCGAATTCGCGGTTGGCGCCGATGATCCCACCGAACGCCGACAGCGGATCGGACTCGATCGCCGCGCGCAGCGCCTCGGCCAAGCTGCCGCGCCGCGCCGCCCCGCATGGGTTGGTGTGCTTGATGACCGCCGCAGCCGGCTCGCGGAAAGCGTGCGCCAGACGGATCGCGGAGTCGAGGTCGAGGATGTTGTTGTACGACAGCTCTTTGCCCTGCAATTGTTCGAAGGGCTTGGCGGCGGAGCGAAACTCTGCGGACTGATGGGGATTCTCGCCGTAACGCAAGTGTAGCGGCGGGCGCTCCCGCCCGCCGGCGGCCGGAGCGGCCGCCGCTACACTCGCGAGAAATCCGGCGATCGCCGCGTCATACGCGCTCGTCTTCTCGAACACCGCGGCCACACAACGGCGGCGGAAGTCATCGCTGACGCCGTCGATCTGCCGGAGGAATTCGTCGTACATCGACGGATCGCAAAGCGGCAGGACGTGGCGGTGGTTCTTCGCCGCGGCGCGCAGCATCGACGGCCCGCCGATGTCGATCTGCTCGATGGCCTCGTCGACGGTCACGTCCTCCTTCGCGATGGTGGCCTCGAACGGGTAGAGATTCACGACCACGAGGTCGATCGGCAGGAGGCCCTCGGCGACGTGCGACAAATTGTCGCGGTCGAACAGGATTCCGCCGAACACTTTCGGCGTCAGCGTCTTGACCCGGCCGCCGAGGATCTCCGGCGCGCCGGACCACTGCGAGATCGGCGTGACCTCGATGCCGGCGTCCGCCAGGTGCTTCGCGGTGCCGCCGGTGGAGAGGATCTCCACGCCGCGCTCCCGGAGTGCCTTTGCCAGTTCGACGATGCCGCGCTTGTCGGAAACGGAGAGGATGGCGCGTTCAATTGCCATTCAGGACGATGCTCTGCGGCGCGTTGCGGACGTTGCCGCCCGCTTCCTTCCAGATGAAGTACTGGAGATTGACGATGTCGGTGACGGCGTGCGAGTAGCAGACCGAGGCGACGCCGAAGGCGGTCGAGCGGTCGTCGAAGGTCGCCGAGGTCCCGCGCGTGTACTCGTCTGCCATCGGCGTGACGAACTTCCTGGTGCGGGCGAAAGTGCCGTCGAGATACGCGCCGAGCGCGAAGCGGCGGTCGACGCCGTAGAAGAATGTCGGGAAGCGCGCCATCTTCCGTTCGAAGTACCGCTCGAAATCGGCGCGCATCGCCGCGTCGTCGCCGAGGTGAAACGGATTGTTGGCGTCGCCGACCAAGTGGGCGAGGATGCCGAGCCGCTCGACGATCTGCACCATCGGCTTGTTGGTGCGGATCATCTGCACGATGGCCCGCGACTCCGCCTCGATGCGCGCGCGCAGTTTCTCGCGATGGATCTCGCTCCCTTCGTCGCCGAGGGCGAGATCGATGCCGCGGAGATAGTCGTCGTGGAAGGTCTCGATGACCAGTCGCAGATCGGGAGGCCCCAGCTCCGCCCCCTTCAGGGCGATGCGGTGCTCCGCCGCGCGCGTCCAGGCGGCGGCGGGGAGGGCGGTGGCGAGGAAGAGGAGCGGCAGAACGAGACGTTTCATGACCCGATGCCGATGGTACCAAACGCCGCTTTCGAGCGACACCTCACCCAACTCTATTCGTGCCGTGCCTGCCCGAACGTTTTCGGCCAGCCGGTGACCGGCGCCGTGCGCGGCGCACGGGTCATGTTGGTCGGGCAGGCGCCTGGCCCGCACGAAGTCGAGGACCGGCGCCCGTTCGCCTACACGGCGGGGAAACGGATGTTCGGCTGGTTCGACGCGCTCGGCATCAGCGAGGACGCATTCCGCCAGCGCATTCACATCTGCGCGGTGATTCGCTGTTTTCCGGGGAAGGACCCGAAGAGCGGCGGCGACCGCGTGCCGGACGAGACGGAGATCGCCAACTGCGGCGCGCATCTCGACCGGGAGATCGCGCTGCTCGCGCCGCGGCTCGTCATCGCCGTCGGCACGCTCGCCGCGGTACAGCTCGTCGGCATCGGGCAGTTGAAGGACGCGGTGGGCCGCGTTCACCGCGCCACGCGCGCCGGCCGCTCGTTCGACGTCGTCGTCCTGCCGCATCCCTCCGGCCGCTCGACGTGGCTGAACAAGCCGGAGAACCTGAAACTGCTCGATCGCTCGCTGAAGCTGATCGCGAAGCACGCGGCGTTCCGCGCGACGTTCAATCGTCGATGAGCGCGCCTCTGAACGCCGGCTGGCCGCCGAGCGAGGTATGCGTACAGTGCGAGCGCGGAGCCCATACCATGAAGGAGCCGCCCACAAATGAACATTCAAGCTCTGAAGCGTGACCGAGAAGAGGTTTGCGATATTTATCTGAAGATCTGGGCTGCCGTCGACACTTCACGCCGCCGCATGGAAGACTTTGACGAACTCTCAAAACATGCGGATTACTGAATTCGAACGCGCCGAGCTTTTTCTCCCTAGTTCTGAGTCTGCTCGTCGGCGATGCAATCCTTGCGCTTTGCCGCATCACAGATGCGCCGAGGCATAGGTCAGACGAGCGAGTGACGATCAAGCTTCTTGAGGAGACGATCGATTCGCCTCCTCCGATGGCAGCAGTGAAGGAAGCTATGAAACCCTTACGCGATCTGCGAGATAACTGGATCAGCCATGCTGACCTTCAGCGTGCTCTCGCCGGCGCGCAGGCCACCGTGATCCTCGCCGAGATAAAAGCCGCAGCTGATGCGGTTCTCGCGTGGCTGAGGCAGTTCGGTGATGCGGTCGGCCTTCCGACATCCGAACCGGTCGACCAGGGCACGTGGGATAGCGCCGTTTCGCTGACAGCGGCGCTGAGAGACGCGGAAGCGGTTCATATGACGTATATCGACCTGCTCCGCAGCTGTGGCACTCTGTGTCCTTCAGCAGTGGCGATTGATCACCAGCTCACTGCCTTTCGAGTACGTTGGGAGGATCCGCCATTCGCAGAGGCCGACTGGCTCGCGATCCGCGCAAGGGTTTTTGCGGATGGGTTGTCGAAGGTTCGCAATTCAGTTGACCCTGAGTCGCCGTACATGGCGATCCTTCTTCAGATGGAGAGTCCTGAAGGCGACATCACTACAAATACGACTGATCGCCGGGTTGCCGCTCGGATAAAGAAAGAAGCAGCTCTGCTGCTGCGCGAACTTGAACAGCGAGGCGGTCAAGGCTAGCGCGAATGCATCGCTGACCTGACGTCGGGGCGGTCCTTGAGCGGTTGCAGTCTCATCACGGCGGCGAGGACGCCGCCGGGCCAGCCGGCGGGACGCCGGCGCTCCTAGACCGCGGCGAACGCCGCGCGGGTCAGGTTGTCGATCCCGCTGTCCGTCACCACCACGTCGTCCTCGATGCGGATGCCGCCGAACTTGCGAAACGCGTCCACCTTAGCCCAGTCGACGTGCTTGGCGTTCTCGCTCTTCTTCAGCTCCGTCAGCAGCGGCTCGATGAAGTAGACGCCGGGCTCGATGGTGAAGACCATGCGCGGCTCGATGGTGCGGGTGAGGCGGAGGTAGGGGTGGCCTTCGGGTTTGGCGATGGTCTTGCCGCTCGGATCGGCCATGAAACCGGCGACGTCGTGGACCTGCAGGCCGAGGTAGTGGCCGACGCCGTGCGGGAAGAACGCGCTGCTGATTTCCTTGGCCACGATGGCCTCCGCGTCGAGCTTCACGAATCCGAATGTCGACAGGATCTCCGCCACGCCGCGGTGGGCGAGCATGTGGATGTCGGGATAGCTCGCGCGGGGCTTGACCGCGGCGCACAGCCCCTGCTGCATGGAGTCCATTGCGCCGATGAGCGCGCCGAACTCGTCGCCGTTGCTGGAGTAGGTGCGGGTGACGTCGGAGGCGTAGCCGTGCACGCTGGCGCCGGCGTCGATGAGGAATGAATGGCGCTCGAGCTTGCGGCGGTCGTGGCCGAAGTAGTGCAGCACCGCGGCGTTCTCATTCAGCGCAATGATGTTCCCGTACGGCAGCTCCTCCTCTGTCTGATCCGAGGCGCGTAAATACTCGAGGTGGATCTCGTACTCCGTCGCGCCGGCGCGGAAGGCGCGCTCCGCGGCGCGATGCCCGCGCGCCGCCTTCACGTTCGCCTCGCGGATGCACTCGATCTCGTAGTCGGTCTTCCACGAGCGCTCCCAGTGCAGGCGGTCCATCAGCGGCTGCGGATTGAGGTCGCCCGTCTGCAGCTCCTCCGGCTCGCCGAGGAAGGCGACGCGGCCGCCGTGCGGGAAGTGGTCCTTCGCCTGCGACGGATCGGTGATGACGCGGATGTCGAAGTGCCCGGTCCAGTATCCGCTCGGCGTCTCGGCCGGCTTGTACCAGTAGTCGACCGGCTGGTAGAAGACCAAGCGCGGCGTCAAGCCGGGGGTGTAGACCAGGAAGCAGTGCGGGTTGTCGATCACCGGCACCCACGCCTTGAAGTGCGGGTTGATCTTGAACGGGTAGTACATGTCGTCGAGAAAGGCGACATGCAGCGCGCCGCCGGAGATGATGGCGTGGTCGTAGCCGCTCTCGCGCAGGGCGCGGTCGTGGCGCGACTTCATAGTCTCGACGTGGGCGGGGTAGAGATCGGAAAGACTCATGAGCGCGGAGTATAGATGTAGGGGCGCGCAGCAGCGCGCCCGGCACTCGGACGAGAGCTGCGGGCGCGCTGCTGCGCGCCCCTACCTGCTGGCCGGCACGTCCAGCGCCGGATTGCGGGTGAAGAAACCGGCAGGAAGGAGCTTGAAGCCGGTCTGGTGGACGGACATGATCGGCCACTCCTCCGGACGTGGGATGTGCGTCACACCGGTGGTGTACCAAACCACCAGATCGGCGTCGTCGAGCGGCTCGTCGCCGGCGGTCCAGGCTTCGAGGCCGTCTCCTCCCTTGCTCTGGTTCGGGTAGTAGCCGGAGGCGTGCATCTCGCTTTCGCGGAAGCGCGTGACCCACAGGTGATGGTTCAGAAAGGCGGCCCGCAGCCGCGCCGGCGCGTCCGCCCGCAGGTAGGAGAGCGAGCTCTCGCCGGGGGCGAGGATGTAGGCGGTCGCTTCGCCCAAGGCGTTCTTGGCGCCGGGGTTGACGATCTTCCACTTGCGAGCGCTGGCCAGGCTCAGGTCCCGCTGCGCGCTCTTCTCCGACCGCAACGGAGTGGCTTCCATCACGAAGCCGTTGCCGAGGGCGTTCCCCTCGCCGGCGTCGAGTGACCGGGTGTTCGACTCGACGATGGCGTTGGAGGTGCCGTCGACATCGAAGTCGAGTCGGAAATTGAAGAAGTGCTGGTGATGCGGCGCGACCAGATTGGGCGCGACGTAATGGGCGTGATGTGACGCATGCTCACCAGGCAGCGCCTGGGTCACCCCTTTGGTCAGCATGATGCCCGTCAGGTCCGCGCGGAACTCCAGGGTGCCGTCCTGATGAAAGATCCAGTTCAGCGCGTAGTCGTAGTTGCCGACCGTGGCCACGAACATCAGCACCAACTGTCGTGCGCGGCGCGACTCGTTGTAGTCGCGGTCGATGTCGTAGTGCTTCCAGAGTATCCCTCCGTCGCGCTCGAACAGGGCGGCGGAATCGCGGAGCGTCTGCACCGCGCCGGAGTCGGTGGCCACCGGAAAGCTGAACAGCACCGCGTTCTCCGGGGCGTCGCTCCCGCGGACGATGGGGGAGGCGAGACGTCCGATGCCGTACTCGCCGACGTCGAAGGCGCTTCGCCACGCCCAGGTGGAGTCGGGATCGCCGTAGGGCACGACCATCTCGGAGAGCGACGCGCGATAGAGGATCGACCGCTCGCGTCCTCCATCGACGTAGCGCACTCGATGCAGCACCAGCCCCTCGCGCGGGTCGAGGCCGAAGTGGAAGCGCCACTTCTGCCAGGCCACGTCATGGCCGCGCACCTCGAAGCTGGCTCCCTGCGGCTGCACGATCTTCAGAGGCTTGGGAGCCGCGCGCAGGCGCCCGATCGACTTCTCATCGAAGGCACCGCGGTCCTTTGAGATCGGAACGACGCCCGTGTCGACCAGGTCGATCACTGTCTTCTTCGTCAGATTGACCGTCGCCACCACCCCTTCGATGGGGCGGGAGTAGTGGTTGGAGTCGGCGGTCTCCTTGTAGAAGAAGATGACCCGCACGATGCGCGAGCCGTCGGCGAGATCGCCGAGGTAGCCAGGAGCCCACGCTTCGATCCTGACGTTGTCGAGGTTGGTGATCCCGCGGCGGCGCATGGCGGCCTGCCATCGGGCGTCGGCCCGCACGATCTCCGGGACGATGGTGTACTCCTCGATGACCACCGAGGGCTGCACGCCCTCGACGTCCTTCCACGATCCGATCGCCCGGCGCGCGAGATCGACCACGATCTCGCTGGTGCGATTGTGGTCGCGGTCCATCAGGACGACGAACGCCTGTCGAGGGATGGCCGTCGCCTTCGCCGCGAGGACGGCGCTCTTCGGCGGCTCGTTGAGAGCGACGATGGCGAAGAGCGATCCGGCGGCGAAGCGCGTGTCGCCCTGTACCACCTTGACCGCCGTGGCGATCTCGTTCGCCGTGATGGAGTCGAGCGGATGACGGCTCTGCGCGTGAAGATCGCCCAGGGAGGCGATCAAAAGAAGAGCGGCAGCGAAGCCTCCGAGTTGTTTGTGCATCGCGCGAGTATATCTACCGCTTGGCGTCCCGGGGATCAGTGTTGCACCCGCGTAACTGGTCGATGGAGACCAGCCGGTCCGTCCCGTCAGCGCCGCGGAGAACGGAATGGTACCAACCCTTCACCCCCACCGGCGTCAACACCTCGCCGTCGACGTGGAAGCGGCTGCGCGTCCCGAGGGCGAGAAAGACCTTCTCGTACGCGGAGCGGGCGAGGCGGCGGTAGCGCTCGTCCGACCATGGCGGCGCGAGCTTCTCCTCCAGATCGTCGCGGCGGCGGCGGGGCCCGCCGGTGGCGCCGGCGTCGCGCATCAACGCGCGGAAATTGTGCAGCTCCGGGAGCACCGATCCCCATCGGGTGGTGCGGCCGACGTCGTCGTATGCGGCCGGGCGGTCATCGAGATCGAGCAGCGAAGGCGTCTCCCCGCGGACGATCGACAGCAGCAGGCGATAGCTGAACGGATCGCTGACGCGGCGGATGGCATCGCGGAAGATCATCACCGTCTCGCGCGCCATGGCCCGCAGCGACATCGTGCGGCCGTCGATCGTCCGCCATGTCGCGGCATCCGGATCGCCGGCGAACGGATTCCTGGGGAAGTGGAAGTCTTTGGTGATCCATCCCTTGCGCGACGGGTGGCGTCCCGGCGCGACGCCGGCCGGCCGCGCCACGCCGCGCGCGTCGAGCTCACCCAGGCGGTACGACGGCCAGGCGATGACGTCGCGGGCGACGCCGACGATCAGCGCCACCGTCGCCGCCATCAGGCCGGGATCGGGTGTGAAGTCGATCGTGACTTCGATGCGCTCTCGCCGCGGCCGCACGCCGACACCGGTCGAGCGCCGGTTGGCGCCCACCACGATGGCCGGCACCGGCAGCAGATGCGCCAGCAGCACGGCGAGCTTCTGGATGGTCCGGTCGCGCCCGCGCTCCTCGCGCGGCAGCTCGAACGAGATGTTGACGTGGCAACTGAAGGCCTGCAGCCGCGCGGTACGACCGGTGCGCGCTTCCCACCGGTCGAGCTGCTCGCGGACGAAGCCGATCTGCTCCCACAGGCTGCGCACCACCCGCGCCGTGCACTGTGGCGCGATCTCGATCACCGGCGTCACCACCTCCAGCACGCCGCCGTCGAAGTACAGCGCGCCGCCGGTGGGGAGCTGCAGCGACTTGCTGGTGCGCTTCAGCAGCGGCCGGTCGACCAGCCCCGCCGGCGTGCGCCACACGCTCTCCGGCGCCGCCTCCTCGCCGTCGACGAACACTTTGAACTCCGCCTCCAGGCCGATGACGGGGAATTCGAGTTGGGATTTGTAGGGGAAGGAGTTGGGCACCGGTTGCGGAGGAGCAAACGGTGTACCGGACTTCTAACGTTGCGTGAACTGATAAAAGAACTCGACTTCGTGAACCACTTCGACCGCCTGCCCATTGACCTTCATCGGACGGAAGCGCCAGCGGCGGATGACGTCGAGTGAGACGGTCTCGAACATCTCGTGTTTGGCGTGCTCGATCACGGCGAGGTCGATGACCCGCCCGTTGAGTCCGATGGTGTAGCGGATCACGCACGCGTCTTCGAGCCGCTCTCTCTTCGCCTCCTGGGGGTAGACGGGAAACTCCTGCTCCAGGATCTTCAACGGCAGTTTCTCGTGCCGGTCAACATGCACTTTCCCATCCTCGGCGAAGACGATTCCGCCCGGCACGCCGAACTTCTTGCCGAGGAGGTCGCCGCCGAGGACGCCTTTCGCGTCGCCGGCCGCCGCGTGCGGTGCCGCTTCGACCACCATCGGCGCTTCCACCGCGGCGGGCGGTGCGGGGGGCGCTTCGTCCGTCGGCGGGATGAGATCGGGGATGACCGTCGGCGCCACGATCGCGGCGATCGCCGGCGGCGGCGGGGTCGGTTTCGGAAGGACTTGCGGTTTCACCAGCGCCGCGGGCTGGGCGGCAGGCGGGGGTGGGGGCGGTGGGGGCGGGTCGGGGAGGCGGGTCAGGCTATACCCGAGCGTGATGCGCGGCGACTGCGAGGGGAACGCCACGTCCCAGATGCTCGACAGCAGGATGCCGCCGACGGCCACCGCGTGCACCGCCAGCGAAACCGGCAGGGTCTCGTAGAAAAGACGGCGGCTCGGCCGCGCGACGGTTTCGGGTACGACGGTCTCGAACATGAATCGGGTGTGCGGAGCCCGCAGAATAACAGAGCCGGGCAGAGCGCCCTCGATCAGATGGGGAATCCGGTCGGGCTTCGGCGCCGCCACCCGGCTCACTCCTTGGAGGGTCCCGCGCACCACCTTTCCCCGGTGATCAATCGCGCGCCGCGCTGGTACGTCACGTACGCCCACGCCCATTGCAGCATCACCAGCAGGCGGTTGCGGAAGCCGATGAGAAAGAAGATGTGGATGCCGAGCCAGGCGAACCAGGCGAGGAATCCGCTGAGTTTGATCCGTCCGAAGTCCGCCACCCCCGCCGCCCGTCCGATGGTCGCCAGCGAGCCCTTGTTCCGGTAATGAAACGCGCGCATCGGCTGCCCTTCGACGGCCCGCTCGATGTTGCGCGCGGTGTGCACGCCCTCCTGGATCGCCGCGGGCGCGACGCCCGGCACGTCCGGCACCGCGGCGAGGTCGCCGATGACGAACGCGTCGCGGTGGCCCGGAACCGTGAGGTCGCTCTCCACGATCACGCGTCCGGCGCGATCGAGCGGGCATCCGAGGCTGCGTGCCAGCGGCGAGGCCTGGACGCCGGCACCCCACAGGACGGTGCGCGTCGGAATGGTGGTCTCGCCGAGGCAGACTTCGTGATCGTTGAGGCGGGTGACCGCCGCGCCGGTGATCACCTCCACGCCGAGGGCGCGCAATTGCGATTCCGCCTTCGCCGAGAGCGACGGCGGATAGACCGGCAGCACACTCTCCTTTCCTTCGACCAGGATCACGCGCGCGCTCGACGGGTTGATGCGGCGGAAGTCGCGCAGCATGGTGTGCCGCGCGATCTCCGAGAGAGCGCCGGCCAGTTCGACGCCGGTGGGACCGGCGCCGACGATGACGAAGGTCAGCCAGGCGCGCTGCGCGTCCGCGTCGCTTTCCCGCTCCGCCGCCTCGAACGCCAGCAGCACGCGCCGGCGGATCTCCAGCGCATCCTCGATGGTCTTCAGCCCCGGCGCCGCCTCCTCCCACTCCGGATGCCCGAAGTACGAGTGCGTCGCGCCCGTGGCCAGGATGAGGTAGTCGTACGCCAGGTCCGCGTCGGCGAGGCGGACGATCTTGCGTTCGAGATCGATCGAGTGCGCGTCGCCGAGGATTACGTTCACGTTCTTCTGGCGGCTGAGGATCGAGCGGATGGGGTAGGCGATGTCGCTCGGGTTGAGCGCGGCGGTCGCCACCTGATAGAGCAGCGGCTGAAAGAGGTGGTAGTTGCGGCGGTCGACGACTGTTACCTGCACTGACACGTCGCGCAACCCCTTCGCGGCGTAGAGGCCACCAAAGCCGCCGCCGACGATGACGACGCGCGGCTCGCTCACTTGCGCGCGAGCTCCTGCCCGAAGATCGACATGGTCTTCACCTCGCCGTCGGCACCCAGTAGGAACTGCACGGTCTCGTCGATGTCGTCGGCCTCGGACACGGCGAGGAATGTGTCGTAGTTGTAGTGCGTCAGCGGTACGGCCATGCGGCTCCAGCGGAAGACCAAGCCGCCGTTTTCCAGCGCGAGGATGGCGTCGCCGTAGGCATCATCGTGATACGTGCCGGCGTAGGCAGCGAGGTCGCGCGAGGGTTTGGTGTCCTTGATCCGCTTCGCCTCGCGGTCCTTCTTCACCTGCTCTTCGCGGTCGTCGGCCTTCTTTTCCGCGGCCAGGTAGACGGCGTTCCAGTCGCGCGCGGGCGCTGCGCGAAGGATCTCGTCGAGCAGCGCGTTGCGCAGCGCGGTCACGCCGAGGCTGCGGCCGACGTTGGCCATCACCACGACGCCGGCGTTGCGGTCGGGTAGGAGCGCGACGTTGGTGCGGAAGCCGTTCAGCGCGCCGCCGTGCGAGACGAGCGTCTCGCCGCGGTAGTCCTGCACGTTCCAACCCATGGCGTACGACTGCAGGTGCGTGAACGGGTTGTTCTCGCGCGCCTGTTTGTCGAGGCGCATCGCCATCAGCGGCGTCTTCGTCTCATTCAACGCCTCCTCGGACACCAGCCGCTTGCCGCCGATGACGCCGCCGGCGAGCTGGAAGCGCAGCCATTGCGCCATGTCGCGCGCCGACGACTTGATGGACCCCGCCGGGCCGACGTTGGTGTCGTCGAGCGCGGTCTGGACAGAGATCGCACCCTTGGTGAAGCGATGCCCGGTGGCGTGATCGGACGGCGCCCAGTCGGCGAACCTGGTGCGGGTGTGCGTCATCCCCAGCGGCTCGAAGATCCGGGTGCGGACGAAGTCGTCCCACGTCGACTTCGACGCCGCGGCGACGACGTCGCCGGCGGCCATGAACATGATGTTGTTGTACTGGTAGGCCGCGCGGATCGGCTTGGTGGGTTTGATGGCAGCGACGCGGCGGAGGATCTCCTCACGCGACCACGGCGAGTTGTCCCATAGCTCGTCGTGGCGGGAGAGGCCGGTGCGGTGGGAGACGATGTCGCGAAGGGTCAGCAGCGAATCCGCGCAGGGGTCGGCCAGGCGAAAGTAGTCAATGTATTGACGAACTGAGTCGTCCCATTCGAGCTTCTTCTCGTCGGCCAGCATGGCCATCGCCGCGGTGGTGAAGGCCTTGGTGGTCGAGCCGATCTGGAAGAGCGAGTCGGCGGTCACCGGCTCCGGCTTTCCGATCTCCTTGACGCCGTACGCCTTGACGAAGACCACCTTGTCGTCCTGGACCACGGCGACGGCGACGGCGGGGAATTGCCATGCGGCGGCGGCGTCGCGCGCGGCCTTGTCGAAATTCTGCGCGGCGGCGACGAGCGTGAGCAGAAAAAGAACGAGCGCTGTGATCGTGGACCGCATGGTGGCATTCTATGCGCCGTGCGCCGCCTCGCTCCGCTCGCGCTCCTGCTCCTCGCCGCCTGCAGCGGCCTGGTGCTGTACGAGCGCCAGGATTGCGACACGCTCTACTTCGGCACGGCCAAGCCCGACGGCTCCGCGGCGGTCACCGAGGCCGAGTGGCAGCAGTTCCTGCGCGAGGAGGTCACGCCGCGCTTCGCCGGCTTCACGCACTGGGAAGCGCATGGCTCGTGGAAGGACGTCCCCGAGGAAACGCACATCCTGCAGATCGTCCACCCGCCCGGACACGAGGCGGACATCGCGGCGATCATGGAGGCGTACAAAAAACGCTTCGCGCAGGAGGCGGTGCTGCAAGTGCGCAGCGATTGCTGGCTGCAGTTGCGCTGACCCTCCGCCCCTTCGCTTCGCTCAGGGGCACCTTCTCCCGCAAGCGGGAGAAGGGCATCTAATCTTCCCTCTCCCGCTTGCGGGAGAGGGTGGCGCGAAGCGCCGGGTGAGGGTGTTGCTAACCAAGCGCCCCATTTCGGCGTATCAAAAGATGTGAAAAACGCACTCGCACTCCTCCTCCTGCTCCTCGTCGCGGTCGCCGGCAACGCCGCATCGGTCAAGGCCGACATCGACCGTTTCGTCGCCCAGACGCTGAAAGACATCCCTGACGTCACCAGCATCGGCCTCGCCGTGGTGCGCGACGGGAAGCCGTATTACGCCGCCGGCTTCGGCTACGCGGACGTCGAGAAGAAGACCCGCGCGGATGCCGATACCGGCTACTACATCGCCTCGTCGACCAAGTCGTATACCGGCCTGGCGTGTGCCGTTCTGGCCAATCGCGGTCTGCTCGATCTCGACGCGCCGGTCAGCAAGTACCTCCCTGAGGTCACCTCCGAGGCGGGAAAGGTCACGCTGCGCCAGTTCCTCACGCACACCGCGCCGATCACCAACGACGGGATCGTCTTCCGCACCGCGTTCAGCGGCCAGCACACGCCGGCGCTTCTGGCGAACCTGCTCAACTCCAGCAAGCCGCGCAAGGAAGGTTTCAAGTACGACAACCTCGGATACGTCGTTGCCAGCCTGGTCATCGAGCGAGTGACGGGGAAGCCGTGGCAGAAGGCGCTCGACGAGCTGCTCTTCACGCCCTTGGGGATGAAGGCGACCACGGCGTATATGTCCGAGGCGCAGCGGCGGCCGCTGGCGATGCCGTACGACATGAATCGCAAGGCGGAGATGGTGCGGCTGATGTTCGCCAAGAACGATCAGATGATGCACGCCGCCGGCGGCATCGTCACCACGCCCGCCGACTTGACGCGCTGGCTCGCCGCGAACGTCAGCGGGTCAAAGCGCGTCCCGGCCGCCGCATTCGCCGAGGCGCAACGCCAGCAGGTCGCGGCGACGGCCGAGCGCGACGGGTTCAAAGGCTCCGGTTACGGCTTCGGCTGGTATCAGGCCGACTATGCCGGCGACAAGGTGCTCTTCCACATGGGCGGTTTCGAAGGATGGCGGGCGCATGTTTCGTTCATGCCGGAGAAGAAGATCGGCGTGGCGGTGGTCACGAACTCGGGCGGCTACTCGGGACGGGTCCTCAATCTGATCGCCGCGTACGTCTACGATCGCCTGCTCGAGAAGCCGAACGCGGAAGCGGCGAACGCCGAAGCGCTGGCGAAGATGAAAGCCACCGCGCAACAGCAGCGGGAGCGCTTCCTGGCCGACGTCGCCAAGCGCGCGCAGCGGCCGTGGATGCTGAAGCATCCGAATGCCGCGTACGCCGGGCGCTACGAGAATCCGCTCTACGGGACGATGGTCATCGAGGAGCGGGGCGAGAAGCTCGTGGCGTCGCTGGCCAACCTGCGCTCGGAGGTCGAGGCATTCACCGATCCCGAAAGCGCGCGCGTGGAGCTCGTTCCCGGCTCGGGCAGCGTCCTGCGCTTCACGTTCGCCGGCGATGCAGTGGAGTCGATGAAGTGGGACGACGAGGAGTTCCGGCCGGTGAAGTGAACGGAGAGCGGGCGTCCTCGCCCGCGTTGGCCGGGCGTCCCGCCCGGCCACATCGCTGCCGGGCAAAGGCCGCCGGGCGAGGACGCCCGGCGGTTGCGGGCGGGACGCCCGCTCTCCAGCGCGTAGACGTCATGCGCCTCAAATTTCCCCAACCGCCGCCCGCCCATCCACCCCCGGTGGAGCCGCCACTCGATGCAATTTCATCGGACGATGCAGGATCGTTCGCAATCCGGCGGGTGAAGGGCGGAACCTTGAAGGGTCCCTTCGGCCGGCAGCGCGACCCTTTGCGGGGTGCGCGACCGGCGGGCCGTCCTTCGCCCGCGGTGCGCGTCCTACCGCTCGTCGCCCTCGAGATCGAAGAGATCAGCCGCCTTGACAGTCTCGCGTGACAGGCGCCGGCACGCGGCAGCAATCGCCGCGATGCAACGCCTGGTCGGTTCCATCCGCCCCATCCGAATTCTGAGAAGATGCTGGCGGCTGTAGCCCGACTCGCGCGCGAGATGCGCCGGTTTGATCCCTCGACTCTTGATGAACGTTTCCAGTCGAGTGGGCATGGGCATGTGCAGTATCATGCACTGTACAGAGCAGCATGATAGGTGTCAATCCGGCCGTCCTGAGAAGTGCAAGATCCTGCCTCACCGAGGTCCGTTTTTCCTCCTGATTCTTACCGCTTCCTTTTCGCCCTTTTCCACAGGGGGTGGAAAGTGCAGGTTCCATCACTCCTAATGCGAAGCTGTCGCCCTTTGGCGCCCGGCAGGGCCGAAATACGCGGCTTTTCGGCCTCGATGTCCCTGATCGGCGACCACTTGGAGGAACGAGACGGTTGCTTGCGGCCCCTGATGCCAGTAACCTATAAGTTACGCATTCATGCTCGGCGAGACAGTTCGCAACGCCCGCACCCAGAAAGGTCTGACCCAGGCCAAGCTCGCGCGGCTCGCCGGCGTAAGCCGCCGGCATCTCGCCGCGCTCGAGAAAGGGGCCAACGTCTCAGTACTTGTCCTGAAGAAGGTCGCATCAGTACTTGACCTGACTGAGATCAACCTCGGCCCCATCCTCCTGCACGCATCGAAAGATCCGGGCGCGCAGGTCAACATGCTCCTCCTCGCCGAGACCATCCGCGAAGCGCACGCCGACGCCGCCCGCGCGCAGTCGCTGCTCGCGGAAGCGGAGGGGATGATGGATGAGGGGAAGCGGCGCGCGCCGAAGGTCGTGGTGCGCTTCCCGAGGATGCCGGTGCGGCGTCTGGCAACGCGCCGGCGTGGAACCGCGGCGACGCTCGTCGCCGACTCCGCCGACACCGCGAGCGTCAAAGTCTCCGCGGAGATTCGCCAGGGCCAGCCGGTCGTGGAGCTCAAGGGCGAGACCGCGGCCATTCCTGCCTCGCTCATCGAAAAAGGGGAGATCGTCTTCCGCGCGCGCGGCGACAAACTGCGCCACGAAGGCATCGAGGACGGCGATCTGCTCGTCGTCCAGCTCCGCCAGACCGGCCGCGCCGCCAGCGGAGAACTGGTGATCGGCAAGGTCGGCGAGACCGTCTTCGTCGGCCGCTGGTGGCAAAAGAACGGGCAGAAAGCGCTGATGTCAGATGGCCCGTCGGAGGTGACCACCGGCGCCGCGAAGCGGACGCTGAAGGTGGTGGCGGCGATCAACGCGATTGTGAGACCGGAGAAGTAGTCGGCGGCAACTGCGGTAGCATCCCCGCCCATGAAAAAACTCCTCATCGCGGCCATCGTTCTGGTCGGCTGTTCAAGCACGCCCCCGCCGGCCACCACTGAGATGAGCGCCCTCCCGGCGGCGAAGAAGGCGTTCTACGGCGAGCATGGCTTCGACCTCACCGGGATGGACTCCAGCGTCAAGGCCTGCGACGACTTCTATCGGTTCGCGGTCGGCAAGTGGCGCGACACCCACCCGCTGCCGGCGCAGTACGCGCGCTTCGGCCGCTTCGAGGAGCTGGCGGAGCGCAACCGCGAGACCCTCCGCGCCATCCTCGCGGAAGACGCCGGAATGACCGGCACCGAGCCGGGAAGCGCGGAGCAGAAGGTCGGCGACTTCTACGCCGCCTGCATGAACGAGCCGGCCATCGAGTCCGAGGGCGTCTCGCCGATCGCGCCGATCCTCCGCGACATCGACACCGCCAGCGACCGCGCAGGCCTGATCGCCATCCTCAACCGCCTCCATCGCGAAGGCTACGCGCCGCTGTTCCGCGTCTCCGGCACCAACGACTTCAAGAACAGCAAGATGGTCATCGCCGCGCTGGGCACCGGCTCGCTCGGCCTTCCGGACCGCGACTACTACCTGCTCGACGACGCGCGCTTCAAGGATACGCGCGCGCAGTACGCCGACCACATCGCCAAGATGTTCGTGCTCGCCGGGGCGAACGCCGAGGCGGCGAAGGCGGACGCCGATCGCATCGTGGCGCTGGCGACGAAGCTCGCCGCGGCGACGCTGCCCCGCGTCGAGGCGCGCAAGCCGGAGAACATCTACCACCCGACCAGGATCGCGGAGCTGGCGGCGATGGCCCCCGCGGTCGACTGGCCGTCGTACCTCCGCAGCCTCGGCGTCGAGCAGGAGTGGCTCACCGTCGCCCAGCCGAAGTACATCACCACCGCCAACCGCCTCCTCGGTGAAGTTCCGCTCGAGGACTGGAAGGCCTATCTCCGCTGGACGGTGCTGGACGCCGCCGCGTCGACGCTGTCGAGCGCCTTCGTGGAAGAAGACTTCAATTTCGGCGGCCGCATCCTCTCCGGTCAGAAGGAGATGCAGGAGCGCTGGAAGCGTTGCGTGCGCAGCGCCGACACGGCCATCGGCCAGCTCGTCGGACAGGAGTACGTCCGCCGCAACTTCACGCCCGAAGCGAAGGCGAAGATGAACGCGCTGATCGACAACCTCATCGCCGCGCTGCGCGAGGACATCCCGACGTTGAACTGGATGGGCTCGGAGACGAAGACGGCCGCGCTGGCGAAGCTCAACGCCTTTCAGCGCAAGATCGGCTATCCCGACAAGTGGCGCGACTACTCCGCGCTCAAGATCGGGCGCGCGTCGTATGCCAGGAACGCCATCGCTGCGCGCGCCTGGGGCTTCAACTACAACATCGCCCGCATCGGCAAGCCGGACGATCCGAACGAGTGGGGCTTCTTTACCCCGCCGACGGTCAACGCCAGCTACAACCCGACCCGCAACGACATCACCTTTCCCGCCGGCATCCTACAACCGCCGTTCTACGACCCGAACGCCGACGACGCCTACAACTACGGCGGCATCGGCACGGTCATCGGGCACGAGATGACGCACGGCTTCGACGATCAGGGGGCGAAGTTCGATGCCGAGGGCAATCTGCGCAACTGGTGGACGCCGGAGGACCTGAAGAACTTCAACGCCCGGACCGACTGTATTGCCGACGAATACACTGAGTTCAACGTGGTGCCGGCCAAGGACGGGCAGCCGGCCATCAACATCAACGGGAAGCTGGTGACCGGCGAAGCCACTGCGGACCTCGGAGGCGCGACGCTGGCGCTGCGCGCATATCAGAAGTCGCTGGCGAGAAAGAGGCGCGCGACCATCGACGGCTTCACCCCCGAGCAGCGCTTCTTCCTCGGCTTTGCGCAGGTGTGGGGTGAGAACATGGCGCAGCAGGAGGCGACCCGCCGCGCGCTGACCGACCCGCACGCGCAGGGGCCGTTCCGCGTCAACGGCACGGTGCAGAACATGCCCGACTTCCACCAGGCGTTCGGCTGCAAGGAGTCCGACAGGATGGTGCGCCAGGCGTCGAAGCGCTGCGCGATCTGGTGACCGGGTCGGTCCATTTCACAAAAGGAGAGCGATGATGAGTGAAGTCATCAATGATCGTGTGTTGGAACGGAATTATGCGGTGGGCAGCGGTGCGGGCCCCGTTCTTTTGAGCGTCATCATCGGGGACGGGCAGATCGGCGGTTCGGCGGTGTTCATCGACGCCAATCAGAAGGCCAAGGGACAGATCACTCATCAGGATGTCGGGGCGCCCGCCGCTCTGCAAGGGCACCACATGACCGTGCGCACGGTAGTCTTCGACATCAACGAGCAAACGAACAAGACCTCGGTCACTTACCTTCTGACCGGCGGCGCGGGAGACGCCGAGTACACGCTGTGGTTCGAGGCGCCGCAGGACAAGATGGGAGTTCCGTACACGGCGCTCTTCACGTTCGTTTGAGGCGAAGACGATATGAAAAGGCTGCTGATCGTTTCGACCGTTCTCCTTGCCATCGCCTGCGCCGCCGTTGCGGAAGACATCAAGATCGAGGACCTCAAGACGCCGCCGTCGCCGGCGTTCGTGCTCATGGGGATCGCGCCGAGCGCGGTCGAGCGCCCGACCACCCCGCGCGCGCTCGGCGCGTCGTTGCTCTCGGCGCTCAATGACTCGAGCAACTCGTCGGCGCCGAAGAATTTCGCGCTGGACGTCGCGCCCTACTGGCTGCGGTCGCATCCGAAGCTGTCGTACAAGCAGTACAACCAGCCCGGTTTCGGGCAGGCCCTAATGCAGTCACTCTCCATCTCATTGGCCGCCAAACAGCAGACGGCCGCCACGGCTACGGCGCCGGCCACCACCCTCGGCGGCGTAGGCGTCCGCGCCTCGTGGCTGCTCGGAAAGCCGAGTGAGATCGAGGATCAGATCCGGGTCGCCATCGAGGAAGCGGCTGTGAGTGAGGCGTTGAAAGGCGGCGCTGCCACGTCCGGGCCACTGACGGCAGCGCCGCTCATCAGTAACCCAGTGAATACGAAGCTCATCGACGCGTTCCGCAGCGCGCGATACGAAGGGCGATGGTTCATCGAGGGAGCAGCGGCGTCGACGGCGCTCTTCACCGGCAACGATGCGGAGCAGTCAACGCATCAGAAGAGCGGATTCTGGCTCACGTCCTCGTACCGGATGAACCGCACCTCGTTCGACACGACGACGAAAACGGTCACCTCGCAGCCGAACATCGATCTGGTCGGCGTGCTTCGCTGGATCAGCGATCACACCGGCACCGTGCGCACCGAGCCGCTCGACATCGGCGTCCGAGTGGTGTGGTCCACCGCCGAGCTGGAGATTTCCGCGGAACACGTGGAGCGGCGGAAGTCGAGCAACAACTCGGCACGCACGGCGGCGGTCGGCGAATTCAAGCTGAGCGATACCGTCTCCCTCACCGCGACCTTCGGAAAGAACTTCAAGGACGAGAACCCGAACGGAAACCTGCTCGCCATTTTCGGGGTCCATTTCGGCGTCGGAAGCAAGCCGGTCGTCGATACCTCGAAGTAGGCGGGGCTCCTGATATCGTCGCCCGTCGATGGGCGACGATCATCTCCTTGAACCCGACGCAGCCGAGATGCGCCGCCTCATCGACGAGGCGGCGCGCCGCGTCATCGCCCACATCGAGTCGCTGCCGTCGCAGCCGGCGCAGAACGTGGAGGGGGCGGACGACTACGCGCGGACGCTGATCGAGCCGCTGCCGCAGCGCGGCGAGCCGTACGAGGCGCTGCTCGATTTCCTCTTCCGCGAGGCCATTCCCCGCTCGTTCAACGCCGCGGGCCCGGGCTACCTGGCGTATGTGCCGGGCGGTGGGATCTATCACGCCGCGGTGGCCGACTACATCGCCGACGCCGTGAACCGCTACGTCGGCGTCTGCGCCGCCGCGCCGGCGCTGGCGCAGCTCGAGGCCAACGTCGTCCGCTGGTTCTGCGAGATCGTCGGCTTCGAGCGCGGGAGCGGGGGCGTGCTCACTACCGGCGGTTCCATGGCCAATCTCATCGCCATCATCACCGCCCGCAAGGCGCTCCTCGGCGACGACTTCGCCCGCGCCACGCTCTACTGCGGCGATCAGGTTCACCACGCGTTTCAGAAGTCGGCGAGTCTGGCCGGCTTTCCGGCCGCCAACATCCGCGAGATCGAGAGCGACGCGCAGTTTCGCGTGCGCGTCGATCGGTTGGAGGAGGCCATCGCCCGCGACCGCGCCGCCGGGCTGCGCCCGTTCATGCTGGCCGGAAGCGCGGGGACGACGAACACCGGCGCGGTGGACGACCTCGCCGCGCTGGCCCGCGTGGCGCGCGCGGAAAACATGTGGTTCCACGTCGACGGCGCGTACGGCGCGTTCTTCATGCTGACCGCGCGCGGCCGGGAACGCCTGCGCGGCATCGCCGAAGCCGACTCCGTGGTGCTCGATCCGCACAAGACGCTCTTCCTTCCGTTCGGCACCGGCGCGCTGATCGTCCGCGAACCGCGGCTGTTGCGCGCGGCGTACAGCATGCACGCCGACTATCTGCCGGCGATGCAGGAGTCGGACGAGCTGGTCGATTTCTGTGAGCTGTCGCCCGAGCTGTCGCGCGACTTCCGCGGCCTGCGCGTCTGGCTGCCGCTGAAGCTCCTCGGCGTCGAGCCGTTCCGCGAACAGCTCGACGAGAAGCTCGATCTCGCAGCGTTCGCCGCCGAGGAGTTGCGGAAGATCGAGGGGATGGAGATGGTGGCGGAGCCGCAATTGAGCATCCTGGCGTTCCGGTATCTTGGCGCGCCGCCGTCCTCGGCGGCTGGCCCGGCGGCGTCCTCGCCGCCGACCGTGGGGCGCCGGGACGGCGCCCAGCCAGCCGGCGGGACGCCGGCGCTCCGGGACCTTAACGCGCTCAATCGCGAGCTCCTCGGCCGCATCAACGCCCGGAAGCGCGTCATGCTCACGCCGGCTATCGTCGGCGGCAAGTTCGTCATCCGCATCTGCGTGGTCTCGCACCGCACGCACCGCGATCGCGTCGAGATGGCGATCGAAGACATCCGCGCCGCGGTGAAGGAGATGTCATAAGTGTTCAACGCTCGCGAAGTCTCCCTCACCAACGACGAAGGCCCGATCCTCGGGTCGGGCTGGATTCACATGGGCTCGACGCTGCTTCTGGTCGTGTCGTGGTTCTTCGGCTTCAAGCTGCTGAAGAGCGATCCGCGGCTCGCCGGGGCGCTGCTCATCGGCGGCGCGATTCCCGCCGCGCTCACCATCCTGCAATTCGTGCGGCTCCGCCGCGCCCTCGGCAAGGCGGAGCTGCAGATGAAGGAAGAGCCGGTGCCGCTCGGCTGGAGCGGCAATGTCACGTACGTCCGCCCGCTGCGCGGCGCGACGGTTCGGTCGATCGAGGCGCGGCTCCAGTGTGAGGAGTACGCGACCAAGGGGCGCGGCAAACGGAGGAAGGAGTGGAGGGAGGTCGTTCTCGACGAGCCGCTGACGCCGCAGAGCGCGCCGATGCTCGAACAGCTCCGGGTCCAGATCCCGCTGCGCATCCCGCCCACCGCGCCGCCCACCATGTGGGAGAACGAGGCGCAGATCGTCTGGTTCGTGCGGCTGCGCCTGCGGATGGCAGGTTGTCCGGACACGCGATCGTCGTTCCGGGTGCAGGTCGCGCCCGCGGTGGTGGAGCGATGATCCGCATCGAGCTGGCGCAGGAGAGGGTGCGCAACGGTGAGCGCGTCACCGGCCGCGCCGTCTGGAGCTCCGGTGGCGACCCGGCGCAATCGATCGAAGTGGTCTGCGGCTGGCGCATCGAGGGAAGGGTGAAGCGCCGCGAGACGATCATCGGCCGCGTCGACGCCGATGCCAGCGCGCGCACGGAGGTCGTCCTGCCGTTCGAGTTTGAGATCCCCATCGCCGGCCCGCTCAGCTACGAGGGGAAGCTCTTCCGCATCACGTGGGAAGTCGACGCCGGCGCCGGCCGCGACGTCGAGTCGCAGCCGTTCACCGTCGCGCCGCGGAAGTGGGATCCGAAGGAGTGGGTGGAGGTGGAGGACGAGGACACACCGTCACCCTGAGCGCCGCGAAGGGTCTCGGTGTCGGAGATCCTTCGTCGTCTGCGCGGCTCAGGATGACGGGGGTTTCGCGCTGCTCGAGCCGGCGTGAAACTCCTCGGCGTCGAGCTGCAAATCATCGCGCGGCGTCGAAAGCAAGTTGTGCAACAAGCCTTCGTACGGTTTCAGATCTTTTCTGCGGTGCACGGGTGTGTTCTTCGGGGGTAGGGATTCTCTTGTTTCCGTCACTCCTTAGATGAGCTTCAGCAACGAAAGGAGTAAACATAGATGGCCTACTCACAATTATTGAGCAGCCAGGATCCTGGCTGCATTCTGATCCTCATTGATCAGTCGAGCTCCATGGACGATCCTTACGGCGGCGCTGCCGGAGGAAAGAAGAAAACCGAATGCGCACGCGCGGTGAACCGGGTGCTGCGCGAAATCGTGCTCTGCTGCAGTCCGGGCGAGCGCGTGAAGGACCGCTGCTACATCGGAGTGATCGGGTACGGGCCCAGTGTGGCTTCGGCCTTCCTCGGCCCGCTGACGCGCCGCGACTTGGTGAAGGTGAGCGAGGTTGCAAACGGCGCCATTCGTGTGGATAAGGTGAAGCAGAAGGTAAGTGACGGCGCGGGCGGCCTCGTGGAGGTCGAAAACCCGTTTCCCATATGGATAGAGGAAGTCGCCGATGACGGCACGCCGATGGACGAGGCGTTTGTCCTGGCCGCTCGGTGGGTCTCCGATTGGATCAGTCAGCACGCGAACAGCTTTCCACCCATCGTGATCAACATCACGGATGGTGAACCAAACAAACCCGACGACACCCGTGCAACCGCCCAGACGCTGATGAAACTTCAGACAAACGACGGCAATCTGATTCTCATCAATGCGCACATCTCGGACAAGACCAGCGGAGAAGTGGCACTGCCGGAACAGGACAACAATCTCCCCGACGAATTCGCGCGGCTCCTGTTCGACATTTCATCCATTCTGCCCGACCGGATGTTGCAGGAGGCGAAAGCCGTGGGGTTCAACCCGGGGCCGAAGGCGCGCGGTTTCGTCTACAACGCCAACGCCGAAACGCTGATCAAGCTGCTCGCGTTTGGCAGCAATCCCGGACTCCGCTGAGCAATGCCGTCGCTGCCATTTTCCTACCGAGGTTGGCGAGTGCCGAAAGCCGGAGAGGATATCGCCGACTGCCAGGATGCGTATTGTGTTGCGGAGGAGACAACGCGGTTTGCCATCAGTGACGGAGCGACACAGTCGTATGCCGCCGACGCGTGGGCGAAGCTTCTCGTCAAGCACGCCTGCCAACGAGAGTTACCGTCCGAAACCGATTTTCAGAACTGGCTCAGCGAGGCGCGCGACGAATGGCAACGAAGCCGGAATGAGCAGGCGAAGCAGTCTTCCTCTTGGTGGACGCAGGTGCAAGCGCGCGATGCCGCCGCGACGCTCGTCGTTGGAGAACTGCAGCGACGCGCCGACGGGGTTTGGTGGGCTGCCGTCGCGGTTGGCGATTCATGTCTGATGCACATCCGCGGTACGACGTTGACCTCCTTTCCTCTCGCATCGGCGTCCGAGTTCACGCGCGAGCCGAACACTATTCTTAGCGGGCGTAGATCTGGATCGGAACCGCCCCTGCTCACGGGTTCTGGTCGGATGGAAATCGATGACAAACTCATTCTCGCCACCGACGCGTTGGCGAAGTGGATTCTCGGCTCGCAAACCGCATGGCGCCGGCTGCTGACAATCGCTTCGGAACAGGAACTGGCGGAACTCGTCGAGAGCGAGCGCGCCACGGGACGGATGGTGAATGACGACGTTGCGATAGTGATCATCGATTTCAGTCCGCCGCCGCCGAAGCGTCAGGCTCTCACCCCTTCCGTGATGACAGAGGTTATAGCCAGCACGGCTCCTCCACCAGAAGAGTCGAAGGAGCAACCGCCCAATCACACATCCGTCGGCAGTCAGCTCAGCGACCGCAGCGTTCCATGGATTACTTTTCTGTCCTCGTTGGTCGCGGCGGCTCTCATCTCGGCCGTGACCGCGGCGATGGTTACACAACATTTGGTAAGCAAGACTCTCCGCGATGACAACCTCGTGCGCCGGCGCGGCGCGATGCGTCCGTCTGCCGCTCCGCAACCGACGCTCCCCGCGGCTCAGCCACAATCCTTTCACGTTGCGTGGTTTCACTGCCCATCACAAAAGGATTGCGGCGCCTCTGCACAGCCTCTGGTCCTGAAGCAACCAGCTAAAGTATTCCCGAAGGCGGATCCCCACTCGCAAAGCAGCTCACTACCGCCGGGCACGTACGCGAAATCGAAAACACAGCCAAAGGCACCTCCGAGGTGGATTCAGATCGAGGTCCCATGAGCGGCAAACTGTTTCCGACCATCGGTGAGTATCAGCTCGCGATGATGCACGCCGATCAGTTTCTGAAAATTGGCGCGCTGCGCGGCGGCAGCGTCACACTCAAGAAGGACGGCTTTGCCAAGCAGTGGCCCGGGGCGTACGCCGTCGTCTTCGAGTATCGGCATGCGAGCGGACCATGGGCGTTGCGCTGTTTCCACAAGGACGTGCCGGACGCCCGGGCACAGTACGCCGAGGTCGCCGCGGCGCTGGTCCGCGCGGGGCTGCCCTACTTCGCCACGGTGGAGTATCACCAAGTAGGGATCGTCGTCGGCGGTACGAAGTATCCAGTGGTGCAGATGAAGTGGGTGGAAGGTGTGCCGCTCAAAGAGTATCTCTGGTCGAATGCGCGCAACTCCACGGCGCTGCTGCAGCTCGCCGAACGTTGGCAGACCATGACCACCGCGCTTCACCACCATCACATCGCACACGGTGATCTGCAGCATGAGAATATTTTCATCTCGCCCTCCGGCGGAATTGTGCTTCTCGATTACGACACCATGGTGTTGCCGTCGCTCGTTGGCAAGCCTGACCCGATCGTCGGGCTGCCCGGATATCAGCATCCGAAGCGTCAGGAGCTAAAGTCGACAAAACACCTCAACATCGACGCTTTTTCCTCCGTCGTCATCTACCTCGCGTTCGTCGCTTTGGCTGAAAGGCCGGCCCTGTGGCAAGAGCTGTCGATTGCACCTCGGGAGGGACTCCTGTTCGACGCCGCCGACTTTTCAGACCCGAACGCGGCGAGCTTCACCGCCCTGAGAGGGCTTTCGAGCGAGGTCGCCTTCTTGTCAGAGCGAGTTTTCGAGCTCGCGCAGACGCCCGACCCCACGGGGTTGCCGACGCTGGAAAATCTGTTGGCCGAACATCGCAGGCCACGCGTCAGTCTCCCTGATTGGAGGTGGCCACGCGGAGGACCCGGGGCGGGAGCGCCTACCACCCCTTCCGAGCCGTCAACGGGAGTGCACTCCACCGATTGGCGCTATAAGAAACGCGAGCGAACATGGCTTTCGTGGTCTCTTGCCGCCCTCGCCTTTTCGGTGGTTCTATCGATCATCGCTCTGGGAACTTTCTCATCAGCCAGCGCACGACTTGCCAGCGCGAATGAGGCGGATCGAAGGCATACAGGAATCGAGGACAACTTGCGCCAGGAATTAGCGGCTGCGACGGATTTGACGGCAGCGTTGAAAAAGGAGGTAACCCGTCTCAATTCCATCGTCAGTGACGCACAGGAGCGGTCTCGTGCGGCCGTCACCAAGTATCAAGTCATGCTCGATAAGCCGGAGACAGGTGATGGGACGTTTTCTCAGACCGCCGTATCGAAGCTTACGTGGTCGATGGAGGTCACGAACTCATACGAGTGGCCGCGGGAGATCTCTCCGCAAGCGATCCTGATCGGCTGTGCGACTGAAACATTGAAATGTCCGTCGGACGACCTTCCCAACATGACCATTGCTCCGCACGATCGAGCTTCACTTGCCGGCGAGATCCCGATGACGGACAAGGGCGTCTTCCGCCAAGGCACGTATGTGATGCTCCTATCGGCCACAGACAGCGGCTTCATCCCGGTGCGGTTCGATCTCCGTTAACGCCGATTTTCGCGGCGTCCGCGATCTACTTCTTCGCCGAGCTCCCGCCGGCGCGGAACTCCTCGGCGTCGAGCTGCAAGTCATCGCGCGGCGGGCCGTCGCCCATGATGCCGAGGTAGACCTCCTTCGACGTCGCGCGCGTCAGGTGCGAGAAGACGTTGCCGTCGACGATCATGTTTGGGCCGTGATCGCACAGATCGAGGCACGACACGCTGCAGACCCGGACCGTCGGCTTGCGTCCCAGCTTCTTGTTCAGGTCCTTCAGCTCGGCGCGGATGATCTCGCCGCGCTCGTCGTCGCGGTCGAGGTTGTTGCAGCGCGGCCCGCCGCAGACCAGGAAGTGTTTTTCGAAGGGGTAGCGCATCAATGAGGTCCGATCCTCAGAACACGCGTCGCCAGAAACACTTCCCGCAGGAACAGCAGCAGCGTCAGGATCAGGGCGGCCATCGCCGCCACGAAGAGTCCGGCGACGACGAGACTCACGTCGACCCTGGTGAAGGCGCTGATGAACAGCGAGGCGATGACGCCGCACACCAGCAGCGCGGTGATCACGCCGAGGGCGATGGCGCGGTAGATCAGCTTCGCCCGCCGCGAGAGGACGCCGAGCTCCTCGTGCATGCGCGCCAGGCGCTTCTCCTCGGCGCCTTCGAGCAGCGACTCCAGCGTCCGCGCGCGGTCGATGGTCCGTCCAAGGCGGCTGCTGAGCACCGCGAGCAGCGCGCTGACGCCGGAGAGGAGAAAGACCGGAGCAATCGCGAGTTGGATGACTCGGGCGGTGTCGGAGATGTTGGACGTTGCCAGTTGCATGTTGGCCGTTGCCCGTCGCTGTCTGGCAACTGGCAACGGGCAACCGGTAACTACGCCACGAACTTCTTCCCCGCATCCAGCAAGTGCTTGAGGTCCTTCGGGCTGCACGCCTCGGCGTAAATGCGCGCGACCGGCTCGGTGCCCGAGAGGCGGAACAGCAGCCAGGTGCTGTCGTCGAAGATCAGTTTCACGCCGTCGGTGGTGTTGACTTCCCGCACTTTCAGCCCGTCGAGCGATTCCGGCGGATTGGTCAGCCTCGTCGCCAGCGAGTCTTTCAGGTTCGGCGTCAGCTTCATGTCGGCGCGCTTGGAGTAGAAGAATCCGAACTCCTTGTAGACCTCGTCGGTCAGCTCATGGAGCTTCTTGCCGGTTCGGGCCACCATCTCCGCCACCAGCAGGCAGGCCAGGATACCGTCCTTCTCCGGCAGGTGGCGGTACATCGACATGCCGGCGGACTCCTCGCCGCCGAGGGCGATCTTGTCGGCCAGAATCAGCTCGCCGATGTACTTGAAGCCCACCGGCGTCTCGTACAGCGGCACGCCGAGCTTCTTGGCAATGGCGTCCATCAGATGCGTCGTGGCCACCGACCGCGCCAGTCCGCCGGGGATGTTGCGGTAGCGCTTCAGGTAAAGCGCCAGCAGGGCGATGATCACGTTCGGCGAGACGAAGCGATTGCGGTCATCGATGATGCCGAAGCGGTCGGCGTCGCCGTCGGTGGAGAGGCCGAGGTCGAACTTCTCGTCGGTGACCACCTTGCGCAGCTCGCCGAGGTTCTTTTCGCTGCACTCGGGCGAAAAGCCTCCGAAATAAGGGTCGCGATAGTTGTGGATGATCTTGACCTCGACGCCGGCTTCCAGCAGGAAATAGTCGAGATAGTCGCGCGAGGTGCCGTAGAGCGAGTCGATGGCGATGCGCAGCCCGCTCTTGCGGATGACGTCGACGTCGACCTTGTTGCGCAGCTCCGCGAGATAGCGGTCCTTCGGGTCGATGGTCTCGATCAACTCGCTCTTCTCGTAGACGTCGAGCCGCTCGTGCCTCTCCTGCACCGTGTGGATCTCGGCCTCGATGGCCTTGGTGATCTCCGGCAGGGCCGGCGCGCCGTTGGAAGTCGAGAATTTGAGGCCGTTGTACTCGGGCGGGTTGTGCGACGCGGTGAAGTTGATGGCCCCCATCGCCTTGCGGCGCACCGTCTCGAACGAAACGCAGGGGGTGGGGACGTCGCGGTTGCAGAGGAAGGCGTGGATGTCGTTGAACGCCAGGATGCGCGCCGCCTCGGAGGCGAACTTTTCAGAGAGGAAGCGGGTGTCGTAGGCGACGATCACGCCCGATCCCTTCTGCCCCGATTTCTTGAGGTAATTGGCGACGCCCTGGGTGGCGACGCGGACGTTCTCGAACGTGAAGTCCTCGCCGATGATGCCGCGCCACCCCGAGGTACCGAACTTGATCATGAAGGTACTCCCAGCAACCCGCGTACCCTAGCAGTAAAATGGCGGAGGTCCAACATCATCCGCCAGGAGGCGATTTGTCTCATCCGACCGATCTCGTTCGCGCGCTCGCGGCGAGCGAAGAACGGCTTTTCGAGCTTCTTGAGCATGTGCCCGTCGGCGTCGTGATCCTCGCCGCCGATGGCCACGCCTCGTACGCCAACCGCGCCGCGCGCGGGCTCCTCGGCCCCGTCGCCGGACTCGACCTTCCGCCGCTGGTGCGCGCGCTCGCCGGCGAGACGGTGACGCTTGCCCGCGTGGAGATCGACGGCGGGAAACTGCTGGAGATCTCCGCCGCGCCGCTCTCCGACGGCGCGGGCAACGTCGCGTACGCCATCGGCACGCTCACCGACGTCACCGAGACGGCGCGCATCGACCAGACGCTGCGCGAGAGCCAGCGCGCGTATCGCGACCTCTTCGTCAACGCTCCCATCGGCATCTACCGGACCACTCCGGACGGGGCGGTGGTCATGGCCAATCCGGCGCTGGTGGAGATGCTCGCCTTCGACTCCGTCGCCGAGCTTCTCGACTGGCACCTCGATCGCGACGGCGTCCACGCCGGCTACGACCGCGCGGCGTTCATGGCCCTGCTCGACCGCTTCGGCGAGGTGCGCAACCTCGAAGGCGCCTGGCGCCGGCGCGACGGCACCACGCTCTTCGTCAACGAGAACGCGCGCGTGGTGCGCGACGCGAACGACCAGGTCCTCTTCTACGAGGGGACGGTCGAGGACATCACCGCTCGTCGCGAGACCGAGGAGGCGCTGCGCACCAGCCGCGAGGCGTACCGCCACCTGGTCGAGAACGCCACCGACATCATGTATAGCTGCGATCCGTACGGCCGCTTCACCTACGTCAATCCGACCGTCCGCACCGTGATCGGCTACAGCGAGCACGATTTCCTCAAGAAGCATTTTCTGGAGATCATCGATCCCGAGTATCGCCAGCAGGTCGAGGAGTTCTATCGCCGGCAGTTCACGACGCGCGCGCCGAACACCTACTTCGAGTTTCCCGTGAGCACACCGGCGGGGGAGCGCGTCTGGATCGGACAGAACGTGCAGACGCTGATGCGCGGCGACCGGATCATCGGATTCCAGGCCGTGGCGCGCGACATCTCCGAGCGGAAGAAGATGGAAGAGGAGCTGGCGCGCACCCGCGACGCGGCGGTGGAGTCGGCGCGGGTGAAGTCGGAGTTCCTGGCCAACGTCAGCCACGAGATCCGCACGCCGATGAACGGGGTGATCGGCATGGCCGATCTTCTCTACACCAGCGCGCTCACCACCGAGCAGCGCGACTACGCGCAGACCATCCGCCAGAGCGCGGAGTCGCTGCTGCGCATCGTCGACGACATCCTCGACCTCTCCAAGATCGAGGCCGGCAAGCTCGCCGTTCGGGCCATCGAGCTCGACCTCGACGAGCTGATCGACGAGATCACCGACGTCTTCGCCGAGCGCGCCGCGACGAAGGGCATCCGCTTCCGCAGCATCATCTATCCCGATGTCCACCGCCAGCTCCGCGGCGACGCGCTGCGCATCCGGCAGGTGATCGTCAACCTCGTCGGCAACGCCATCAAGTTCACCGCGGAAGGGGAGGTGACGCTGTCGGTGATGCAGGACAGCGAGAGCGACGGCGACACCGTTCTCTGGTTTCTGGTCAACGACACCGGCATCGGGATCAGCGGCGCCGATCAGGAGCGGCTGTTCGTCCCCTTCGTGCAGGTGGACGGCAAGACGAACCGCAAGTTCGGCGGCACCGGCCTGGGGCTGGCGATCTCCAAGCAGATCGTCAATCTCCTCGGCGGCCGCATCGGCGTGGCCAGCGTGCCGGGGGAAGGGTCGACGTTCTGGTTCACCGCGCCGATGGAGAAGGACCTCAAGGCGCGGGGGTTGCCGAAGCGGCTGGCGCTCGCCGGCCTGCGCGCGCTGGTGGTCGACGGCGACGACGTGAACCGGCTCATGCTGCGCCGACACCTCAGCTCCGCGGCGATGCACGTCGACGAGGCCTCGGGTCTCGACGAGGCCATGGAGCGGATCCGCTCGGCCGCGCTGTCGCAGCCGTACGACATCGTGGTGAGCGACATGCAGTTGCCGCACAGCGATGGCCTCGCGCTTTCCCGCGCCATCCGCGCCGAGGAGTTCGACGTCATCGCCCGAATGCCGGTGATCCTCGTCACCGCCATCGGGCGGCGCAAGAGCGACGTCGAGTCCTTTCGCGCTTCCGGGGTCAACGCCTTCATCATCAAGCCGGTGCGCCAGTCGCAACTCGCCTCCACCGTGGCCGGGGTGATCGGCCACCGCAGCACACTTCCGCCGCCGCCGTTCGCGGCGCCCGAGCCGGCCGTCGCCGCACCGGACGGTCGCGCGCCGCGCATCCTGGTGGTCGAGGACAACGTCGTCAATCAGAAGGTCGCCGTCGGACAGCTCCGCTTGCTCGGACTCGATGCCCAGGTCGCCGTCAGCGGCGCCGCGGCCATCGACGCGCTGCGCGAAGGGGGCTTCGACCTCGTCCTCCTCGACTGCCAGATGCCCGACGTCGACGGTTACGAGGTGGCGGCCGAGATCCGCCGCCTGGAGAACGGCGAGCGCCGCGTCCCCATCGTGGCCGTCACGGCGTACGTGCTGGAGGGGGAGCGTGAGCGCTGCCTCGCGGCCGGGATGGACGACTACCTTCCGAAGCCGGTGAGCACCGTGCGGCTGGCCGAGACGCTCGGCCAATGGATCCGCATGCCGGCGCAGCCCGATCCCGCCCTCGACAGCGATAAGTTGACCGGATTGAGAGAGATGGCCAAAAGCAATCCGCGCTTCATGACGGACATCACCACGCTGTTCCGGGAGGACGCGTTGCTGCGCCTGCACGATTTGCGCGACTCGATTCAGGCGGCCAACCCCGAGCAGCTCGCGCGGGCGGCGCACGCCCTCAAGAGCAGCTCGGGAAACGTGGGGGCAAAACGGATCTATACACTTTGCGCCGCAATCGAGGAGAATGCGCGCGCCGGGTCCATCTCCGGTGCCAGTTTGCTCGTCGACCAGTTGGTCGCCGAATTGGATGTGGCGGTCGCCGCACTCTCACGGTCCGCCACGGAGGAAACAATTTGATACCGGGGGAGAAGTAGTGCGCTGTCCCTCTTATCGGCGTGCTCAGCATGGCTGAACCGACTCTGGGTGCTTACCGGCTGATCAGTCCTCTCGGCGCGGGCGGCATGGGCGAAGTCTGGCGCGCCGAGGACACCCGTCTGTTGCGCGAAGTGGCGATCAAGATCCTCGCCGATCACATCGCCAACGATCCGGAGTGGAAGGCGCGGTTCCTCCGCGAGGCGCGCACCATCGCGCAGCTCAACCATCCGAACATCGCCACGATCTACGCCATCGAGCAGGAAGGCGACAAGTTCTTCATCGCCATGGAATTGATCGAGGGTGAGTCGCTGACGACCATCCTTGGCCGCGGCGCCATGGAGCCGCGCGAGGCGGTGCGCATCGTCCGCCAGATCGCCGACGCGCTGGAGGAAGCGCACGGCAAGGGGATCGTCCACCGCGACATCAAGCCCGACAACGTCATCGTGTCGCGCCGTACCGCCAAAGTCCTCGATTTCGGCATCGCCAAGCAGATCGGCCCCTCGTCGAAGAACACGCCGGCGCTGACGCAGGGCGGCATGATCGTCGGCACGCCGTTCTACATGTCGCCCGAGCAGGCGCTCGGCAAACCGCTCGACCACCGCAGCGATCTCTTCTCTCTCGGCGTAGTTCTCTACGAGATGCTCGCCGGCCACCGACCGTTCGTCGGCGAGACGATGACCGAGACCATGATGCACATCATCATGACTGAGCCGCCCACCATCGGCTCGATCGTGCCCAGCGTGCCGAGCGGTCTGCGCGAGATCGTCACCCGCTGCCTGCAGAAGCAACCCGACCGCCGCTTCGGCAGCGCCGGGGAGCTGATCGAAGCGCTCGACCGCATCGATTACAAAGACTTCGAGATTCCCGCCGCACCTCCGGCGCCGTCGTCGAAGGAGAAGGTGCTGACCCAACCGTTGGCCGTCGCGCCGCCGACGTCTACCCCGGTGGCCGGCCGCCGCGCGCTCATCGCCGACGACGACCCGGTGACCCGCTACCTCATCGCCAACCTCCTGTCGGCGAACGGCTTCGCCTTCGACGAGGCCGCCAACGGCGCGGATGCCGTCAAGTGCCTCAAGCAGAACGAGTACTCGATCATTTTCCTCGACCTGCTCATGCCCCGCATCGACGGCTGGGGCGTCCTCGACTTCATGCGCCGCACCCGAGCGGGCAAGCTGCCCCGCCTCTTCGTGATCACCGGCGTGAAGGATCAATCGATCAGCGTCGCCGACCGCGACGTCGTCGCCGGGGTGATCTACAAGCCGCTCAATCCGGACGAAGTGGGGAAGGTCATCAAGCAGGCCGCTGCGGCGTAAGGGCTTGCCCCCTGGCGTGCAATCGGCAAGTATCACCCCAATGACCGACCGTCCGGTCCTTCTGATCGCGGACGACGACGACGATGTGGTTCGGCTGCTGAAGCTGTTCCTCCGTCCGTTGGACTGCGAAGTCCTCACCGCCGCTGATGGCGAGGAGGCGCTGGCCATCGCCCAGACGCGCCTCCCCGACGTGGTGCTCCTGGACGTGATGATGCCGAAGCGGAGCGGGTGGGAGGTCTGCCAGGCGCTCAAGGCCATGCAGCGCACCGCCGACATCGCGGTGGTCCTCTCCACCGCCCGCGGCGACGTGAAGGACCGCCTCACCGGCCTGCAGCTCGGCGCCGACGATTACCTGGTCAAGCCGTTCAACCGCGACGAGGTGGTCAAGCGCATCGGCGCGCTGCTCGAGCGCCGGCGCCGCACCGCCCCGCCGGTCGAACCGCCCGCCCGCATCAACGAGAACATGCTCTTCGATCGCGCCACCGGCCTGCCGACCGTGCCGATGGTGCTCGACCGTTTGAAGGAAATCCTCATCGATCAGAGCCAGATCGGCATCGTCTTCGTCGACATCGAGCAGTTCGAATCGATCGAGGCCGAGTACGGGTGGGCCTTCTTCGACGAGTTCCTCCGCTGCGCGGCGGAGTTCACCGGCGGCGAGGCGCGCTCGCGGTTTCCCAGCGCCATCGTGGCCGCCAGCGTCGTCGGCGGGTCGAGCTTCTTCATCTTCTTCGAGACCCGCGGCCGGCCGCGCGAGCCGTCGCTCGATACGGTCGCCCACGAGCTGCGGCAGAAGCTCCTCGACTCCATGCGCCGCCGCTTCCCGGCCATGCAGCAGGGCCAGATCGGGTTCTTCGTCGGCGCGGCGTGCATCGATTACCGCCCTCCCATCCGCCTCGAGCGGCAGATGTATCAAGGGATGCAACTGGCCGCCGACGCCGTGCGCGACGCCGAGCAGCAGCGGAAGAAGCAGCTCGCCCGCGAGCTGCGCGACATCATCCGCCGCAAGCGGGTGGCTACGCTCTTCCAACCGATCGTCTGGGCGCGCGAGGGGACGGTGTTCGGCTACGAGGTGCTCACGCGCGGCCCCGCACATTCGTCGTTCCGCAACTCCGACATGCTTTTCTCCTTCGCCCGCGAGACCAAGCTGTCGTGGGCCCTGGAAGCCATCTCGCTCGATGCCGCGCTGCGCCGACTCAAGTCCTTCGACTTCAGCGACCGGAAGTTCCTCCTCAACCTCGAGGCGGAGATGTTCGAGGAGTCGGAGTTCCGCCTGCACGACATGGTGGCGTTCTTCTCCGAGCATCGCGGGCACTTCGTCTTCGAGCTCACCGAGCGCGCCGCCATCGAGGACTACGCGGTGTTCCGCCGGCTGCTCGACGAGTTCCGCGAGAAGGGGATCGAGGTGGCCATCGACGACGCCGGCTCCGGCTACGCCTCGCTCGAGGCCATCGCCGCGCTATCGCCCGACTACCTCAAGATCACCAAGGGCCTGGTCTCCACGCTCGCCGACGAGCCGATCAAGCAGGACCTGGTGAAGATGCTCGTCGACCTCGCCGGCAAGATCAACGCGAAGACCATCGCCGAGGGCATCGAGACCGCCGAGGAGTTCGAGACGTGCCGCGACCTCGGCATCGATCTGCTGCAGGGCTACTACATCGCGCACCCGCAGGAACAGCCGGAAATGGGCGACGCCGAGGTCGCGGAATCGCTCGGCGCGAGCGCGCCGTTCGCCCTCCGCAAGCGGCAGTAGAGAACCTTCCACAGACCGCCTGACCGTTTGCCGGGGCGCAGCCTCGTCATTTGCGTAACTTGCACAAACGACTGTGCATAGCGGTTGTGGACGCCTGTGGAAAACGGCGAAAAATGTAACAGCGAAAACCCTTGCACAATCGCCGCGATGGACCCATCATGCTGCCACTTCGGTTCGAACGCTACATCGCAGATGTCAACGGATCGAAGGCGCTTTGGATGATGCGATGAATCACCAAGGCAACGGTTTCAACACGAATGCTCCGTCGCAGATGTCAACGTGTTGAGGCCGGCCGCAGTGACGCGATGGTTCACTGAGGCAACGGTTTCGGCACGAATGCTCCGTCGCAGATGTCAACGTGCTGAGATTGGGTCGAAGTGGCGCGATGGGCCATTGAGACGACGGTTTCGGCACGAATGCTCCGTCGCAGATGTCAACGTGCTGAGAACGGTCGCAGTGACGCGATGGGTCGCTGAGGCAACATTAGTGCGGATGCCCCTTTGTGGCTGCTAACGCGCTGAGAACGGTCCCGGGAGACAAAGGCTCCCGGGGTCATTTTTTTTGCGAACGGATGCAGGACCTCCGCGTCACCTTCCTCGGCACCAGCGCCGGCATGCCGACGCGCGCGCGCAACGTGGCCTCGGTCGCGGTGACCATGGACGGCCGGGTGTTGCTCTTCGATTGCGGTGAGGGGACGCAACATCAATTGATGCGGAGCGCCCTTCGATTCGGCGCGATCGAGGCCATCTTTCTCACCCACCTGCACGGCGACCATCTCTTCGGCCTGCCGGGACTTCTCTCATCGATGAGCCTCAACGCGCGCGACAGGCCGCTCGCGCTCTACGGCCCGGCCGGCACCGCCGCGTTCATGCGCGCGCTGCCGCTGTACCACACGTCGTTCGATGTCGAGATCCACGAGATTGCCGCGGGCCGCGTGCGCCAAGCGGACGGCTACGCCGTCGACGCCGCGACGCTCGTCCACTCCGCGCCGTGCTTCGCCTTCCGCATCGTGGAGGATGACCGCCCCGGCGAGTTCGACGTCGCCCGCGCCGCCGCCCTCGGCCTCCCGCCCGGCCCCGCCTACGGCCGCCTGCAGCGCGGCGAGACCGTCGGCGACATCAAGCCCTCGGATGTCCTCGGCCCCGCCCGCCCCGGCCGCCGCGTCGTCTACTGCACCGACACCCGCCCCTGCGACGCCGCCGTCGAGCTGGCGCGCGGCGCCGACCTCCTGATCCACGAGGCGACCTACGCCTCCGACATGGCCGCCGAAGCCGTCGACCGGTTCCATTCGACCGCCGCCGAAGCCGCCGCCGTGGCGCGCGACGCCGGCGTCGCGCAGCTCATCCTCACGCACGTCAGCCCGCGCTACACGGAGGCATCGACGCTCCTCGCTGAGGCGCGCGCGGTGTTTGCGGCGACCGAGCTGGCGAGCGATCATGCCGTCTTCGAGGTCTCGCGATGATGCGATTAGCGCCCCACCCCTCGCCGTGGGCTTCGTTCTTGGTCCGGCTCCTCTTCACCACCGTCTGGAGCGGCTTTTTCGGCGTTTTCTCGCTCATGGTCTGGCGGCACCCCGCGGAGACGCCGTGGTTCATCTTCGCGATCCTCGGCTTCTTCGATCTGATCGCCGTCGGAATGCTGTGGGACGTGGTGGTGCGTTTTTGGCGGACGCTGAACCACCGCGAGCCGGTGGTGGAGATCGACCAACCGATGCTCGTCTACGGCGGCTCGGCCCAGTTGCGTGTGACCGAGCCGCATCCGGAATCAGTCGCCGAGATGAGCGTGCGGCTTGTCTGCGAGCAACGGATCACCACCAAAACGGACAACAGGGTCCAGCAGTTCGTGAATCGCTGCCACGATCAGGAGCTGTTGCGCCTATCGCCCGATACCCCCGACACGCTCCATCGCATGCTGCCGATCCGCATGCCGGACCAGCCACCGGAAAAGGACGTGAGCTGGAAGATCGTGGTCGGAAACACGCTGCGGCAGGGAGGAACGATCGAGCACAACTTCCCGCTGCGCGTCGAGCAGCGGTGATCGGCTATACTCCGCCGTCCCGGAATTCTCCCGCCGGGAGAGGTCGTTAGCAGCGGTTACCTTCCGGGCAAATGTGGGGCTGTAGCTCAGTTGGGAGAGCGCCTGAATCGCACTCAGGAGGTCATCGGTTCGATCCCGTTCAGCTCCACCAACTTCAGCGATTTCCGCACCAACCACTAAGCAGCATCACGCAAGCGTGCGGCTGTTCAAACGAGATCACATACGTCGTCTAGCTTAGTGACCGCGTCCCGGCATCTGGTGGGGACGATTGCGCCCATTTCGACATTACGGCCCATTCGACATTCACTCGCCGCAGATGTCGAGGCTCGCGCCGCTGAATCCGTTCATCCCTATCTTTGGAGCGTTCCCGCGTATTTCCAGACCGAACGACTTCGCGGACCGCGACCGACCGATATCTCCGCTTCATAGACGGAGTAGCCGGGACCGACGGGCGTGCAGGAGAATGCGATGTTGATGTTCGCGCCGCTGCGCACCGTCACCGGAGCTCGAAGCGGGAGCGCCAGTTGACCCCAGCAGGTCAGCGGGCTCGAAGGACTGGTGTCGAGCGTCGCCGATTCGCCGAAGCCGGCGTCGAACCATCCTACGATTCCCGACACAGCTGCATCGCGGGTTGCCCGGAAGGTCACGATCCCGCGATATGGGCTTCGCGCCTGCGCTTCGCTGTACGCGTACGCATCGGCGGTCCACAATGCCTGGCCGTCCGCCACGAGCGCGGCGGCATCGATGTCGGGACGCGTGTACTGCGGCTGCTCCGTTCGCGTGCGCACGAACATTGAGAGGTCGAGGCCGTACGGCTTGCTTCGCCAAAAGGCCAGTTCGTCATTGGTCGCTCGGTCAGTCATGGGAGCGATCCAGGAGCGGACCCACCCCGGCAACATGATTCCGCCGGGCTTCAGGTATCGCTTGCGGGCAAGCACGACCGCCGGCAGGATGTTCTCGTCGACTCCGAGGCAGCCCATCCACTCAGAGACGATGATGTCGACCTGCTCCGGCAACTGCACGTCCTCCATTCGGCCGGCGATGACTTCGATCACATCCTGATAGCCGTTCGCGGCGACGAGCTCTCGGGCGAAGGCGGCGATGCTCGTGCACTCGACGGCATAGACTTTGCGCGCGCCGGCTTGCGCCGCGAAAAGGCTCAGGATCCCAGTACCGGCGCCCACGTCAAGGACGACGGCACCCGGTGCGATCACGCGGGCGAGCGCCTGCTGGTAGATCTCGCAGCGCCTGCGGTCGCGGAGCATGACCCCGTGAATCCACGCGAAGTGGTAGCTCAGGTCTGCCATGGCGTTCCGCCTACCATGCCGAGCCTGCGCATCGCCTCCGGGTCCGGCGCGCGGTCGGCGCTCGCCGGAACATACATCGTGAACCCGCGCAGCGTCGATTCGGCGAGCGTGGCCACCGTCGCTCGTTCGATGATCGTTTTCGCGACCGGGAGGACCGCTGCTTGGTAGAGATAGATCTCGTGATCCTGGCCATAAACGTTCGCCAATGCCTCCACCAGCAGCGGCAGATGTCCTCGGGAGTATCCGTCGGTACGGAAGGCGGGATCGCCGAGGCAGTCGACCTGCCACAGGACGAGTGGCGTCGTGTTGTCGATCCTTCGCTCGCAGAGGAGAAAGTCGGTCGCGTCGAACGTCTGCAGTCCCCGCTCGGCCGGATCGACCCCGAGGTCGCTGAAAAGGCTGTCGAGCGTCGAGACTCCCGGAAGCATGTGCGCTTCGAAACCCTCCGCCCGAGCGGCACCGATAGCGGCGTGCGAGGCATGCACCAGCACGCCGGGATGCCCTTCGAGGCACACACACACGCGCGCTCCGCTCCGCACGGCGGCGAGGATGCGGTCGACCATCTGCCGGTAGGTTACTCGACGCGGCTGTCCGTCACGGTACAGGGTGTCGAGAGACTCGGCCTCGGGTTGGACCGACCGTATCCATTGCTCCGTGAATGGGTCGCCGACGCCGTAGAAGACGCGCGCCGCGTTCTCGATCGCGGCACGCGCCTCGCGGGTGATCTGCGTGAGTGCTCTGATGCCGGTTCCGACGACGACCAGAGATCCTCGCATCGTCGGCGGCTACACCGCGGCGCGGAAGATCCGAACGATGAACAGCGCGCCCGCCGCTTTGCCACCGATCGCTTCGAGGATCAGTTCCTGATTGCCGTGGCGAACCAGGACTTTCTCCGCGTTGGAGAGTCCGGCGCGGTCCATCGCTCCTTCGGAATCCTTCTGAAAGGCATCGAGCTGATTCTGGTCTTCGGCGAGAGATTTCACGAACGCTGCAAGTTTGTCGGCCATGGATAGTCCTCCTGTTGCGTTGATGGTGATTGGCGCAGCCAGACGCGGAGCATTCGGCGGCGCTCTGCGCTAGACGCCGCGCGTTTAAAACGGGTGCGGTTGTGAAGGAGCCAACGGTTGTTAACGAACACGCAGTCTCCTGCAGCGAGGGACACTTCCACGCGCGGCGCTGCGAAAATGGCGTCCTCGAAATGCGCGATCGCCCGGCGTTGGAAGACGCCCAGCGCGTCGCGATCGATCTGAGGACGAAAATAGCGCATCAGCAGATCGCCGTGGGCCGATTTCGCAACGATGGGTACTTCCGTAAGAGCGTGTTCGTCCGCGACGATCTGTCGGCTCGCGTCGAATGGCACCGGCTGCGTCAGAGCCTCCATCGCCTCGGGGCAGCGGCGGATCAGGTCGCGCAGCACTGCACGTGCGTTCACGACTTGAACCGTGCCGCCATCGGCCGCGGGTCGCAGACAGAGCAACCCGAAGACATCCGGCGCGATGGGGGCGAATGCACCATCGGTGTGGAACGACGTCTCCATCGCGTCGGACGGCGACGACTCCACGATGTCGAGCAGGATCGTCCCTCGCTCATCCTGCGGAAGCGCTTGGCCGAGGCATTTCGCGAGCGCCAGGAAGTTCTCGCGCGGATCGCCGGGAGCATTTCCGAGGACCACATGAACGAAGCCGGGAGAGTGGTAGATCGGATCGATCAGAACGTTGAGACCGGCGCCGTCGAATGGCAGCTCGCGGCGCGCAGCAGGTGAGGTCATAACGGCGACACTCATGCGTCCTCGCCGTGTTCGAGCAGTTGATCCAGCCGCAGGCCCAGCTGCGCGGCGCGCTCCGGACTCGGTACCGAGCGTCGCGCCGGCGGAATATACAGAGTGCTCATGCTCAAGCCGCGCCGAAGATCGTCGACCAGATCGCGAATCGTCGACCGTCGCATCACCGGCTTTGAGATGGGAAGAAAGGGCGCAGTGTAGATGATGACTTCGTGCGCCCCGTCGTACCACTCCAACAGAGCGTCCACCAACACCGGCAGGTACCGGCCGTCGAATCCTTCGAAGGAAATCCCCGGATCGCCGACGCAGTCGGCCTGCCACAAAACGAGAGCGGAGCGGTTGTCGATCCGCTTCCGGCTCACGACGAAATCGGTCGCCTCGAATGAAAAGTAACCGAACTTTCCGGGGTCGATTCCGAGGTCGGCGAAGAGGCATGCCTCGCTGGAGATCCCGGGCAGCATGACCGCTTCGAATGCCTCTTTGCGCGCGCGCGCGATGCTCTCGTGCGACGGATAGACGAAGACGCCGGGATGGCCGTAGAACGCCGCGCAGACCGACTCGCCGCTCCGGAGGTGATCGAGGATCGATGCGATCATCTCCTCGTACGTCTCGATGCGAGACTTTGACTCACTATAGAAGCGGACCAGAGACTCGTGTCGGGGATTGAGCGATTGAAGGAGATACTCGGTAATCGGGTCGGAGACACCATAAAGCAGGACGTCCGCACTGCGGATACGATGCACCGCCTCTTCGGTGAGCTGACAACCCGCGCGAATACCGGTCCCTACGACAGCGAGCCTTCCCTTGCTTTCCATGACCCAGATCGGCATCAATAATACAACAGCACATATAAGTCAAGACATCATTCATTCGACCTGTGTCAAGCTGCGTTGCGTTCAGGTGGCTAGAAATAACGCGAGATTGACCGATTGCTGCTTTCCCGCATACGCTCGTCTGGGCAGAGGTACGTTCGGCGCGTCGCTCCGAATTGATTTTCAGTGCCACCGGGGCGAAGTACCCTCCAGAGATCTTTACCCGATGGAGCCGAGGGTGGAATCGAAGGAGCGAGAGGATGGCGGTTCGATACTCGGGAAGGATGCTCCACCACTTCTATCAATTCAGGCATTCAGGAAGTCGCCAGTTCGGCCGCTTCGCGCGCTGCGCGATTTCATTTCTCTGACGTGTCGCTTTGCCACAGATCCACGCCCGATCGGATTGCCGCCTGTTTCATCCGCGCGTCGTTCGACGCAAGGGGCAATTGTCTGCGCGTCGCCAGTTCGATGTACGTCGCGTCGTAGATGGTCAGTTCGTGTTCTGACGCCAGCTCCACAAGCCGTGTGAAGGCGAGAGCGGCGGCTTCGTGATCGATCGCTGCCGGCAGCTCGCGAATGATCTCGATGGCGGTCCGAGCTTCGTCGGGGGTGAGCTTTCGGCGACGGCGAAGAACCGTGAGCGCATTCGCCACTTCGAGCGGCCACAGCGCGGGAACGACGAGAGAGTCGCCCGCGGCGAGACGATCGAGCATCGCGTCGGTTTCGGAGGTGGCCTGGGCGGGGTGAACCCAGGCGATGGCGACCGAGGCGTCGGCGACGAAGGATCGTTTCACTTCCGGCCGTATCCAATTGCGGCGCGGACCTCGGCCGGCGAGAGTGCGGACCTGCCTCGGCTGCGTTTGCGAATGCGCTGCTGCAACTGGCGCAGCCCTTCGACGGACCGCTTCACGGAATCGAGGTTCGGTGCCCCTTCCCGCACCACGCGCGCGACGGGACGGTCGTGCCGGGTGATGACGATCTCCTCCCCACGCTCGACGCGCTGCAACAGCTCGCCGAAACGGGTCTTCGCTTCAAAGGCGCTCATCTTCGGCATCCGACGATATTAACCAGTCGTTGGCTAGTTCGCAACCAGTCGATGCACGTCGATCGCGCGTCGAATCGGCTCGCCTTCGCATTTGTGCCGTGAATAACTCCGCATCGGCATCGACGACGGTCTCCGGCGGCAATGTCGATCTGTCGATCACCAAGACGCCGTCCCCGTTGAAGGTCGTCGGATAAGCATTGTCCGACCCGACATAGAACAGCTCCTCATCCACCATCCCGTCGTTCGTCTCCGCCACGCCGAGCCAGGGGATCTGCAGCGGCACATCGACCGTGACCTGCAACCTCGGCACGATGGCCAGTGGCGGCTCGGCGACGATCTCACTCGTGATCACGCTGCCATCGACGCCCGGCCCCGTTTCGAACACGGCATCGGTGACGACGTCCAATCCCGACACGAATGCGGCAGACAGCGCTCAGGAGGTCATCGGTTCGATCCCGTTCAGCTCCACCACTTCACCCTTTCAACATCTCGCGCAGCCGTCCGGCGTAGCTGCGGCTGGACGTCAACTGTGAACCGTCTTTCAGCGTGATCACGTGCTCGCCGTGAAAGAACGGCTCGAGTTTCTTGACGTAATCGAGATTGACGATCGCCGAACGGTGAACCCTCACGAACACGGCCGCGTCGAGCCGCTCCTCGAGATCCCGAATCGACGTCCGCACCACGTGCTCTCCCGTTGCGGTGTGAAGGCGGACATAGTTGCCTGACGACTCGATCCAGGCGACATCTGTCGGTTTGACGAAGTAGATCTCTCCGGCTGAGCGAACGACGAACCGCGTCAACGGAGCGCGCGGCTGCAATTGGGCGACGGCCTTGCGCACGTCGGCGCTGCGCGACTCGCCGCGTCCGGCGATGACGCGATCGAGAGCCTCGTGGAAACGCGCACGGTGGAACGGCTTGACCAGGTAGTCGAGCGCGTGCACGTCGAAGGCTCGCACCGCGTATTCGTCGAAGGCGGTGATGAACACCACCGCGGGGGAGTGTGCCGGGTCGAGCTCGGCGAGAACGGCGAAGCCGTCCAAGCCCGGCATCTGCACGTCCAGAAGGAGAAGGTCGGGCCCGGTCTGTTCCACCACCCGCAGGGCTTCTTCGCCGTCCCGAGCTTCGCCCACCACCTCGACATCGTCGCGCTCGCGCAACAGCTCTCGCACGCGCTCGAGGGCCAGAGGCTCATCGTCGGCGATGACGGTCCGCAAGCTCATGACGGGCGGAACGGAATAGTGATGCGCACCAGCAGTCCTCCACCCTCCGCGGGCAGCAGCTCCAGACTCTGCTGCCGGCCGTACAGCTCCTCCAGCCGGCGCCGCGTGTTGGAAAGCCCGACGCCTTCGCTGCCGCCGTTGAAGCCTTCGCCGTCATCGCGCACGGTGATCTCCAGCGAAGCGCCGGCGCGGCGCGCGGCGATCTCGAGCAATCCCGCTCCCGGCTTCCGCGCGATGCCGTGGCGGATGGCGTTCTCGACCAGCGGTTGAAGGATGAACGGCGGGACCAGCGCGCTCCTGACGCTGTCCTCGATGCTGATTCGCTCCACCAGCCGATCCTGAAAGCGGATCTTCATGATGTCCAGGTAATGCCGCAGCAGCTCCAACTCCTCCGCGAGCGGAATCTCGTGACTGTCCCGATGGCGCAGGGTTCGATGCAGGAGGTCTCCCAGATGCGCGAGCATCTCCTCGGCCGCGTCGACGTCGCGGCGCATCAGCGTGGAGACGCTGTGCAGCGTGTTGAACAGGAAGTGGGGCTGAAGCTGCGCCGTCAGCGCGTCGAGTCGCGCGCCGGCCAGCTCCGCCTCCAGCCGGACCGCGTGGACTTCGCGCTCGCGATAGCGCCGGTGATATTCGACCGCGTGCACGATGCCCAGCAGGGCCCAGAAAGCGATGCTCTCGGAGACGAAGCCGCGGGCCAGGATCGTGTCCAGCCGCCAGTTTTGCGCAGGGCGGAGACGCCGGCCCACGTCGACGTAGATCGCAAACTTCAGGGTCACGGCCATGCTGATGACCGTGAGGTGCACGGCCGCGTTGCGAATCCACATGCCCCGCTGCAGCGGAAAGCGGCGCACCAACCAGAAGCAGACTGGCGTGAAAAGCGCGCAGGTGTACCAGTCCGCAATCCGCAGCGGCAGCAGCTCCCTCCACGCGATGTCCCTGCCGACGTACGCCGAGTAGAACGCCTCCTGCAGCGCGGAGAGCAGCGGGAAGATCGTCCAGATGCCGAGGGCAATCAGCCACCAGAGGGCGCGACGCAGGGGGAGCGGGGCGGCCATCGTGGCGGGCGCCGTGGAGACGGTCATGGATGGGGGCATTCTATGGATTCCGGTCGGGCAGCCGCTCCATGACCATCCACGATCCCGATGTCAATACCGTGATGTGCCCGTTCGCGTCCGCGTGAAAGCCGATGCGCCGCCGTCCGTCGGGGCTGCGGAAGAAGAGCGGCTCTACTTCGATCCACCGCTCGTCCCACACGTTGATGCTGCCGTCGCCGTTGAGGGTGACGCGCGCATCCTGCACGCGAGCCGGATCGAACGGACAGGTGTGACACCAGATATTCGCGCGGTACGTCCCCTCGACACCCCGTTCCCCTCTCCCTGGGGGAGAGGGGAACGGGGTGAGGGCGACGGGCGGTTGCGGAGCGGGACCGGGGAACCAGCGGTCGAGGATCGCCTTCCGCACCGGCGAGCGGAGATCGGCTCCCTCGCGATGCGCGACGACGTAGAACCCCGTTTCGTGGTCGGGCAGCAGGACCATCAGCGAGTGAAAGCCGCCGATGTTGCCGCCGTGCTCGATGATGCGCTGCCCGTTGGTGTCGGACATCTGGAAGCCGTATCCGAGCCCGGGGATGCGCGGATGCATCGTGATCTGCTGCCGTCCCATCTCCAGCGTGGCCTTTTCGCTGAGGATGCGGGCGCCTTGCAACGCTCCTTCGCCGAGGACGGCCAGCATGAAACGGCCCATGTCGGCCGCGCTGCTGGTGATCGAGGAGGCGGGCGTGGAGTGATAGCGCTCGAACGGAATGGCGACGACTTTTCCTTCATCGACCTCGTACGGCACGGCCAGATCGTCGGCCAGCGTTTCCGGCGTGGTGATCTGCGTCCGGTTCATCTTCAGCGGCGCGAAGATGTTGCAGGACAGGTATCGCTCGAACGGAATCCCGGAGACATCCTCCACCAGCAACCCGGCCAGGGCTATTCCGAAGCTCGAATAGGCGGTCATGACGCCCGGCGGACGAACGCGCACCAGTCGTGTGGCCAGGAATCGGTCGAGCGGCTGCACGCGCTCTTCCGCCGATTGGAGGAGCCGGCCGCGCAGCTCATCGAATCCGGCGCTGTGCGTCAGGAGATGCTTTGCGGTGACCGGAGCGGCATAGGTCGCGGGAACGCGCACCGTCGCCAGGTACCGGTTGACATCGGCGTTCAAGTCGATCTGCCCGCGATCGGCGAGCTGCACGACGGCCGTGGCGGTGAAGACTTTGGTGATCGAGCCGATGGGGAAAATCGTCGTCTCGGCGCTGACCGGTTTCTTGCGGGCGACGTCGGCGAGTCCGTAGCCCCTGGCCAGCACCACCCGACCGTTCTGAACGAGGATGAAGGCGGCGCCGGGGATCTGCTGCTTCTCCATCGCAGCGGGGATGATTCCGTCGAGCAGCGTCTGCAGCTCTTTGGCGTCGATGGTGAGAGCGAGGAGAAGGGCCGCGATCGTCCGCATGTCAGTTGTAGAGATCGAGGTGGATGCGGAGCTTGCCGTTCGCATCGCGTTTCCAGATCAGGACAAAATCGCAGATGTAGCTACCCTCTTTGTCGCCGTCCTTCCAGGTGAGCGTGGAGACGCCGATCTGGTAGGCCTCGTCGCGCGTCCCGCCCACTTCGACGACCTCGAGCGTCCACTTCGCATTCTTGATGCGCGACCAGTAGCGATCGATGGCCTCGCGGCCTTTGACCTCCTGACGCTTGGGGCCGACGATGCGGGCGTCATCGGCGTAGATGCGGGCGACGGCCAGCCCGTCACCGCGCTCGAGCGCGGCCGTCATCTCGCGGTTCAGTCGCTCGACCTCGGCGCGCGGCGCTTCGGCAAACAGCGGCAGGGGGAGGAGAAGGAGGAGCATCATCAGTCGTTTCATGCGCGCATGATCACGGAGCATCGGGCGCGCGGTGGAGAGCGGAGGTGCGAAACGGCCCAGGCGTGATGCGGTCCGGTCCTGCTAGGATTTCAACGATTGCAACCGAGAACCGTCGTCGCCCTTGCCCTCGTGTCGGCGCTCGCCGTCTGCGCGGGCGCGCAGTCCTTCGACACCGCGATCCTCCGCCCGGTCGGCTATCACCCGAGCAACATCGCCTACTACAACACGCCCTACTTCGCCAACGCGCTCCATCAGGGAGGGCAGTGGCTCAGCTACACGGGTAGCGAGTTCGGGACCCCGATCCCCTACACCACGGCGCAGTTCGAGAACGGCTATCCGAAGTTCCTCGACCCGGGGCAGAAGCTGCGTGCGCTGGTGTTCGGCCTGCACGTCAACGAAAACTTCCGCCCCGCAGGCTGGCCGGCCCGCGACAACCTCGCCAAGGGGCGCATCGTCGTCACGTGGAAAGGCAACGCCGACATCCGCCTGGTGAACGGCACGTTCGTGGAGTCGGGCTCGTCGGGACCGGCGACCGGCAATCTCGCCGACGGACGGCGGATCTATGTCTGCACCGGCCCGGGGCAATCGTCGCAGTGGATCGAAGTGCTGGCCATCGCTTCGCCGCTCACCGAGATCCGAGTCTGGCTCGAATACCAGGGTGTCTCTCTGGAGGGTCAGCTCTTTCATCCGCTGCTGCTGCAGCGGATCGCCGACGCCGATTGGGGCTTCATCCGCTTCATGGACTGGGGCGCAACCAACGCCAGCCCGCAGCAGGACTGGAGCGACCGGAGGCTCCCGTCGCACGTCTTCATGAGCGGGATCCTCAACCCGCGTCGGCCCTCCGCAGCCGCCGACGGCGATCGCGAGACGGGCGTGGCCTTCGAGACCATGGTCGCCCTCTGCAATCAGACCGGGCGGAACCTCTGGATCAACGTGCCGCACCTGGCCACCGACGCCTTCATCACCCGCCTGGCGAAGCTGATCGCGTTCGGAAGCGATGGCGTGAATCCGTACGACGCCCCAAACTCCAACGCCGTCTTTCCGCCGCTTCGCAGCGATCTGAAGGTCTACGTCGAGTTCTCCAACGAGATCTGGTCCGGCGGCTTCGCCTTCCCGCAGGGGAACTGGGCCGAGGAGCAGGCCGCCGCGCGCGGGCTGAGCAAGCCGCAGTTCACGGCGCGGCGCTTCGCCGATACGTGGCGGATCTTCCAGCAGGTCTTCGGCGGGACGAACCGCCTCGTGCGCGTCGCGGCGATCTTCACCGCGAACGATTCGTACTCCCGTCCCTTCCTGCAGGAGATCGGAGCGTACGGCGCGACGCTCACGCCGGCGGTGCGCCCCGACGTTCTCGCCGTGACCACGTACTTCGGCAACGACATCCAGGGCTTCGTCGACGAGAAGGGATTCACGGCCGGGAAGCTCTACGACGATCCGTACTGGTCCACGTCGCTGTTCGCGAGTCACATGACCACGGTGTTCGACGAGTGGACGCGGCGCATGCTCGCCGGCGACTCGGCATCCGGCAGCGGACCGGACGCCACCGGCATCGGAGGAGGATTCTCCGCTTCCCTCCGCACGCTGCCCAACGAAACCCTCGGATACTCGCTTCCGATCATCGCCTACGAGGGAGGGCCGTCACTCTTCACCGACGACATCGATCGCAATGCGACGAACGGCTCGGGCGTGCCGACCGACGATGGCGTCACCACGTTCGTCGAAGCCATGAACCGCGACCCGCGCATCGCCGGCGTCTATCGCATCCATCTGGAGATGGCCAGGAGCAAGGGGCTGTGGACTCACACGCCGTACACCGACACCAGCACCTGGGGCCGGTTCGGGCAGTGGGGCCATCTCGAGTCTCTCGATCAGGCTCTGGCCACCGCGCCGAAATACGCGCTGATGCTCGAGCACTTCAGCCGCTTCACCACGTTGCGCCACATCGACACGCCGCTCGGCGGCGTCCCGCAGTTCTCGACGCAGTCGATCCTGCCGGTCGGCATCGCTGGCCAGCCCTATTCGGCCGACATCGTCACCAACGGCGGCGAGGGCGCGCGAACGGTCACCGTCGTTGGCGCGTTTCTCGAGTCGGGCCTCACCACCAGCGCGTCCGGCAGCACGCTGCGCGTCAGCGGAACGCCGACCGGAAGCCGTAAGAACTACATCTTCGTCCGCGTGCACGATGCCGACGGCGACCCGGCCTGGCGCATCTTCACGCTGGAGACGTTTGGCGGCGCCGGCACACTGGTACAGAGCGATTTCCGCGGCACCGCACCCTCTCTCAACGTTCCGTGGACCAAGACGTTCGTCCTGGCCTCGAGCGTGAGCTGGAGCGGATGGACGTTCGGCAGCGTGTCCCCTCGGCCGGGCGACAACGCCCTGGTGTTTGCGGTGAGCGCACCGGGGACCGCGAACGAGACTCTCGCGCAGGCCATCTCCGCTCTGCACCATGTGCGGGCCACGATCACGCCCCGCTCGCCACCGATCGACCTGCGCGACGCCGAGGTGCGATTCGCCACCCGGCGCATCGGCTTCCATTCGCCTCTCGGCTACGCGCTGTTCTCCAGCGCCACCGGTTTCACCCAGAACGACGCGCTCTACGTGAGCAGTGAGGTGGAGAAGGGGAGCACGGACGAGGTCGAGCACGTGGTCAAGCTGCCTTCGACGCCGGCCTTCGCGGCCATCAGCGGTCCGCTGGAGTTTCGGATCTACGCCTTCGGCGCGCAGTTCGACGGCCACGCCACGAGCGTGACGGGGTTCAAGCTGACCGGACGCCCGGCAGCAGGAAAGCGTCGGGCGGTGCGGTAGGCGGGGAATGTCCGTTTGTTGTCAGGAGTGATGAACACACGCTCGGTCACAAAGCTCGTCCACGCCACTCCGCAGCTCGAAGGCGAAGGGATGATCGTCACGCGGCCCTTTCCCACGGCTCATCTCGATCAGCTCGATCCGTTTCTGCTTCTGGACCGGATGGGACCGGTGACGCACGGTCCGGGCGAAGCGAAGGGTGCCCCTGATCACCCCCATCGGGGTTTCGAGACCGTGACATACGTTCTCGCCGGCGCGATCGAGCACCAGGACTCGCAAGGCAATCACGGCCGGATCGGTGCCGGAGACGTGCAGTGGATGACGGCCGGCTCCGGCGTGATTCACTCCGAGATGCCTGCGGAAGAGATCCGGCGCGATGGCGGGCGCCTGCATGGATTTCAGCTCTGGGTCAATCTCCCGCGCCGCGACAAAATGATGAAGCCCCGTTATCAGGAATTGCGCGCTGCCGAGATTCCGACGGTGACGAGCGCAGACGGCAAAGTGACTGTGACGGTCATCGCCGGCGAGTCCCTCGGCACGCGCGCAACGATCGACACCCGCACGCCGATCATGTATTTGCACGTGCGCATCGCCGAGGGTGCCCGCTTCACGCAAGCCATTCCAGAGACGTACAACGCGTTCGCGTTCGTCATCGCCGGAGAGGTTGCGTTTGCCGATCGGCTGGCGCGTGAGAACGACGTCGCCGTCTTCGACCGCGACGGCGACGCAGTAGCGATGGCAACGGAGAGCGGAGCCGAACTGCTCCTCATCGGCGGCGTTCCGCTGAATGAACCGGTGGCGCGCTACGGGCCGTTCGTGATGAACACCACCGGCGAGATCCGCCAGGCCATGATCGACTACCAGAGCGGCCGCTTCGGCGAGATCGGCTGAGTGGTGCCGGACATATACTCCGGCGATGCTTTGCCCGACATGCGGATCAGAGTATCGAGATGGTTTCGTCCGCTGTGCCGATTGCGACGTAGATCTCGTCTCGACTTTGCCACCATCGGCTCCAGGCGACGAGCGCTCCCGGATCGAACTCGTTGAAGTCTTCGAGACGGGCGATCCGGCGGAAATGTCCGTTCTCGAATCGTTGCTCCAGGATGCCGGGATCGACTTCACCACGTCATCCGAGACCGCTAAAGATTATTACGCCGGCGGGCGGTTTGGCGGGAGCTTCGGTTTTGGACCGATGAAGTTCTTCGTGAGAAGTGAAGATGAAGCCGCGGTGCGCGACATCATTGCCAATCTGAGCGAAGCGGCTCCTCCTCCCGAGGAACCTGAGTAGGATGATCCAATGATGTCGAAACGCGCACTTGCCTGGCTGTTTGTGGCACAGATGATCGCGGCGGTGGCCATGGCGCAGGGCGTGACGTCGGAGTTCGGCCGTGTTTCCGGCGGCGAAGTCGCACTGCTAACGAAGCAGACGGGGAACCTCTCGGGCTCGCTGGGATTCACGATGTCGAAATCGAAGGGGTATGAAGCGACGCTCGGCGGGACGATTCTGCAGGATCGGCTCTGGTTCTTCGCCTCAGCGCAGCAGCATGACGCGCGGCTCACCTCGGGAGTTGCGCAAATGCAGTTGCCGGAGCGAGCGGTGAGTAGAGCTCTCGACGCCAAACTGACCGGGCAGCTCGGCGATCGCCACAGCTTCGGCGCATTCTTCGAGGCGGCTCGACAACCGTACGCGACCATCCCGAATACCCTCGGTGGCGTGACACCGTCCTCTTTCCTGTCGCTGCGTTACACCGGCGTCGTATCCAGCAACATGTTTTTCAATGCGAGCTTCTCACAGCGTTCGGTGACCCAACCGGCATGGTCGTTCGCGCCCGCTGCTCCGTCGCAAGGTTGGTAGCGCATACGGGATTCGAACCCGCTGAGGTCTCGATTCGGCCTGACCGGTCGGCAAATCCGCTGTCACCGAAGGCTCTCTCCTTCGTTGCCGTCGCGTAGCAGGAGCGATCGATTTCCGAGTCACCATGGCGGCGGTTCTTTTTGCGCTGCTCCCCGCGTCTAAAGGTGGAACGGGAAGGAGTGGTCATGACTCGGATTCGTCAGGTCATCGCTGTCTCGGCTGTCTGTCTTGTGATCGGTGCCGCGCCGGCCGCGCAGCAACGCGAGCCGGTCAAGGCTGCGGCTCCGACCGTCGCTCCCATCTCCCTCTCTGACGCCGACGGGCAGGATCTGGTGCTCGAAGAGTTGTCCGTGCGCGCGGCGATCCAGGGGATGCTCTCCCTCACCGAGCTCGATCTTCGCTTCCGCAATCCGACGGCGCGCCGCATCGAAGGACGCTTCTCCTGCACGTTGCCGGCGAATGCGGCCATCAGCCGCTTCGCCAAAGACGTGAATGGCCATCTGATGGAAGGCGAAGTGGTCGAGCGGCTGCGCGCCAATCAGGTTTACGAGCAGTTCCTCCATCAGATGCGCGACCCCGCGCTGCTCGAACAGGACCAAGGGAACCGCTTCTCCGCGCGCATTTTCCCCATCGAGGCCAACGCCAGCGTGCGCCTCGTGCTCTCGTACTCCGCCCTTCTGCCGATGCAGGGCGGGGTGCGCCGCTACACGCTGCCCTTGCGGGGCATACCGGCGATCAAGCACTTCACCTTTCGTGCGCTGGTGACGGCGCTGCCCGGCGAGGAAGGACCCGGCGCGCCGAAATCGGACCTCTCCGGCCTGGCGAACGCCACACACAGCACCGCCGACGTCGTCTCGTTCGAGGAGAGCGACCACACCCCGTCGAAAGACATCGAGCTGACTTGGCGGCCGGTCACCTCCGCCTCACGAGCGCGCCTGCTCAAAGCGGGCGAGCTGTACGTCGCCGCGTTTCGTCCGGACATCGCGCCGTCGAATCAGCAGGCCGCGTCGAATGCCTGGACCTTTTACGTCGATACGTCCGCGTCATCGGCCGAGGGAGCCGAGCATCGTATCCGCGCACTCGAATCGCTCCTGGCGTCGCTGCCGGCCGGCGATTCCGTGCAGCTCGTCGCCTTCGATCAGGAGATCGCCGCGCTCGGCAGCGGCACCGCGGCGGAGCTGTCGCGCAGCGCAGGCTCGCGTCTCCGCGCCCGGCTGTTCCTCGGCGGCACGGACCTCGGCGCGCTTTTCCGCCATATCGCGAAGAGTGCCGCCGGGCGGACGATCGTCGTCGCCAGCGACCTGGTGGCCACGCTTGGCGACGTCGACAAGCACGATCTGACCGATGCGCTGAAGACCATCCCCCCGCCAACGATCGTCCATGCGTTGATCCTCGGCAGCCGGCAGGACGCGGCCATGGCCAAGGCGCTGACCGCCGGCCGCGGGCGCATCGTCTCGATCCCGTTCGCCGACTCGGTCGACGAGCGGGCGCGCGCCGCCGCCGAAGCGCTGCGCCGCCCGCTCGGTGCATCGTTCGACGTAGCCGACGGCGCCGCGCAATGGGTCTATCCATCGCACTTCGACGACGTGCAGACCGGCGACGAAATCGTGGTCCTCGGCCGCATGAAGCCGGCGGGCGACCCGTCGCCGCGCCTCAACGGAACTGCCATCGATGTTTCATCGCAGTCGCTGCCGGCCGGTCCGTTCGGCCCGCTTCTCGAGCGCGAGGGATATCGCGCCTATCTCGACTATCTCGCGGAGCGCGAAGCGAACGAGCCGTCGGAGGCGGTGCGCAAGGCCCTCGCCACCGAACAGGTGAGGATCAGCATCGAGCGGCGCGTGGTCATTCCTCGGACGACGATGCTCGTGCTCGAGAGCGAGCGGGATTATCAACGCTTCGGTCTCGATCGCCGGGCGCTCGCGTCGATCCTGACCATCGACGCCGGCGGCATCGGCGTCATCGATCGCCGGAATCCGAACTTGCCGCCGCCGCCGATCCCGGCGCCGCGGGCCGTTCCGATGGAGAAGTCGCGGGCGGCACTGCCGGCGCCTCCTCCTCTTCCCGGGGTCGAGGGTGGTGTTGCGGCGCCAATCCCGGCGTCGCCTGTCACTGTCGCCGAAGCGATCACTGTCACCGGCGCCGCTCCAATGTTGTCGCAAAACGCAGCCGCCCAGTCCATCACTCTCACCGCGGAAACTCCGATGATCGACACAAGCAGCGCGGCCTCGATGACCAGGGTTCGGCCGGACCCGATGCCGTCTCAACCGCAAGTGGCGCCGCAACCGGTGACGCCGCCGCGAGAGGAAAAGCGAGACATCGGTTGGACCAAGCCGGCGAAACCGACGCAAGGAGAAATCGATGCGCTCTGGCGCAAGCTCGATTCGAGCCCGCAGAGCCGCGACGTCTACAACAAGCTCTCCGATGCGCTCGTCGCTCGCGCCGAGTGGAGTGCGCTGCGACGCCTCGCGCTGAAGTGGCAGCCGTACGATCCTGAGAACCCGCAGGTCTACGAAATCCTCGGCATCGCGGACGAGCAACTGGGGAACGCGGCAGAGGCCGCGCGCGCCGCGGCTTCCCTGATCGAGATTGCGCCGGCGAAGCCGGAGTTGCTGCAGCGCGCCGGACTCCTCCTGCTGCGCACGCATCACGCGAACATCGCCGAAACGCCGCTGCGGCGCGCGCTGGAGCTGCGTCCCGATCGTGCCAACAGTTATCGGCATCTCGCCCTGATGCTGTGGAGCGAGGGACGTTTCGAAGAAGCGGCGCGCGTGCTGGAGTCCGCGACACGGCAGCAGTTCCCGCAGTGGTATCGCGACGTGCAGCGCGTGATCCGCGAGGAGCTCGGGTATGTCTACCGCGCCTGGCTGGCGAACGAGCCGTCGCGACGGGCGGAGATCGAGCGGCGGGCCCGCGACTTCAACGTCGACCTCTCGCGGCGCGACGCGCTCCGCATCACGCTGACGTGGGAGACGGACGCGAACGACGTCGACCTCCACGTCGTCGATCCGCGCGGCGAGGAGTGCTACTACCAGCACAAGTCGACCGCGTCCGGTCTCGAGCTGTACGAGGACGTCACCCAGGGCCTCGGGCCGGAGGTGGTGCGGGCCGCGACGCTGGAGAAGGGGACCTATCACGTGGGGGTCAACTACTTTGCCGCCGGCCCGATGGGTGTGAGCCGCGGAATCGTCGTTGTGATGCGCGGCGACGACCTCGATATCTATCCGTTCCGGCTCGTCGAAGGGGGCAAGAACGACATGCGCTATATCGCGGCGGTCACCGTGAAATAGGCGCAGGGCTCTCCGCCCAACGCGCGCCTAGAGGAGCGGCTCCTGGAGCGCCGCCGTCCCGGCGGCTGGCCCGGCGGCGGCCCGCCGCCGTACAGCGCAGGCGAGACGCCTGCGGGCCAGCCGGCGAGGACGCCGGCGTTCCTACGGCACTGCGCACGCTGCACGTGCTCACGCCGCCGCCTGCTCCGCCGGGTCCTCGAGCTTCTCGCGAGATTGGCGCTCCCCGGTTCACTACCGCGCCGCGTTCAAATACCGCAGCAGCTCGCTGTCCGTCGACAGCACCAGCACCGTCTCCTTGTCCAGGCTCTCCTTGAGCGTTCCCATCGACTTGAGGAATCGATAGAAGTCGGCGTCGCGGTTGTAGGCCGCGGCGTAGATGTCCGAGGCCGCGGCGTCGGCCTTGCCGCGGATCTGCTGTGCGGTGCGGTACGCCTCCGACTCGATGGTGCGGAGCTGGCGCTCCTTCTCTCCTGCGATGCGCGCGGCCTCGCCCGCACCTTCGGAGCGATAGCGCTCGGCGATCCGCTTTCGCTCCGAGATCATCCGCGCGTAGACCTCCTGCCGCACTTCGTCGACGTAGTTGATGCGCTTGATGCGGAAGTCGAGGATCTCGATGCCGAGGTCACCGGTGCGGCGGCGCGCGTTCTGCAGCACCTCGGAGGTCAGCGCCTGCCGGCCGTAGCGCACGCGCTCGACCGGCTCGCCCTGACTCAGCTCCGCGACGTCTTCGGCCACGACGAAGGGGCGGTTCGTCGAGCGGACCAGATCGATGAGCTCGTGCTTGGCGATGGTGTTGCGCGTTTCGCCGTCGAGGATGTCGTCGAGCCGCGACTGCGCGCCGCGCTCGTCGTGAAGGCGCTGGAAGAACTTCAGAGGGTCGGTGATCCGCCAGCGTGCGTACGTGTCGACCCAGATGAAGCGCTTGTCCTTGGTCGGAATCTGATTCGGATCGCCGTCCCACTCCAGGAAGCGCTTCTCGAATACGTGCACCGTCTGCACGAACGGCATCTTCAGCTTCAGACCGGGCGTGGAGATCGGTCTCCCGACCGGCTTGCCGAACTGCGTGACGATCACCTGCTCGCCTTCTTTGACCGTGTATGTGCCGCTCGAGAGCACGGCCAGCGCGAGCAGCGCGACGATGGCGACGATCGCGATTCTGATCTGATTCATGGCTTCACCTCGGCCTGGTTCTGAAGCGGAAGGAGGGGGAGCACGCCTTTCAGCTTCTCGTCGATCACGATCTTCCGCGTCACCTTCGGATAGATCTCGCTCATCGTCTCCAGGTACATACGACGCCGTGTGACCTCCGGCGCGCGCTGATAGGCGGCGTGGACCTGGGTGAACAACTCGGCATCGCCGCGCGCGCGGTTCACGCGGTCGGTGGCGAAGCCCTCGGCCTGCTCGATGGTCTGCTGGGCCTGTCCCTTCGCCCGGGGAATGATCTGGTTGTAATCGGCGCGGGCCTGGTTGATCAGCTTCTCGCGCTCCTGCTGCGCCTGATTGACTTCGTTGAATGACGGCTTCACCGCGTCGGGCGGATTGACGTCCTGCAGAACGATCTGCTCGACCTTGATGCCGTTTTCGTACTGGTCGCACAGCGCCTGCAGCCGATGCTCGACCTCGGCGGCGATCTCCTGACGCCCGACGGTCAGCACTTCGTTGACGCTGCGGTCGCCGACCACTTCGCGCATCACCGTCTCGTTCATGTCGCGGAATGTCTTGCGAACGTTCCTGACCTTGAAGAGGTACTTGTATGGCTCGCGGACGCGGAACTGTGCGGTCCATTCGACCACGGCGACGTTGAGATCGCCGGTGAGCATGAGCGACTCGCCGCTGAGATCCTCCTTCGAGTAGGTCGTACGGATGGCCGCCTCGATCGTCCGGAATCCGAATTCCTCCTTCAACTGCCGTTCGATCGGCACTTTCAGCACGGTCTCCAGCGGATAGGGAAGCTTCATGTGCAGCCCGGAGGCAACCTGGCGCGCGAAGCGTCCGAAGCGGAGCACGATGCCCGCCTCTTCCGGCTCGACGGTGAACCATGTGGTGAAGAGGAACACGACGGCGGCGAGGATGAGCAGCACCCGCACAATGATTCGCCCCGGAACGTGCGGTGGTCGAAACTGACGCACGTTCGGCATTTCAAAATCCATGGGCATCGAGGACTCCTTTTTATTTGGACAGGACGGTTGCGGTGATCCTAGCATTGGCATCATGCGCCTCGATGACTGCTATCGGCTGCTGGAGATCAATCCACGAGCATCCGCGGAAGAGGTCAAACGCGCGCACCGCGATCTGACCAAGGTCTGGCATCCCGATCGGTTCGGCGACGATGCCGCGCTGCGGCGGAAGGCGGAGGAGAAGCTGAAGGCGATCAACGAGGCGTTCGAGACGATCCGCGGATGGCGTCCCGAGCGCGCACAAGATGCTTCCTTTGCCTCAGGCGTGCGCTCGCGCCGCCGCGAGACGGGTCGCCCTGCTGTCTACGCGCTCCTCTACGCGGCGGTCGCGATCCTCATCCTTCTCCGCCGCCCGTCACCGGCGGGGCTGGTGATCGCGCTGGTGTTGTTCGTCGTAGCGTTCGTGTTCATCGCGCGAGCCCGGCGCTGAATCACTCCGGCGCGATGAGATCGACGGTGGGAAAGTACGCACGATAGCGCCGCGGATCGCGCGTGAGGAGACGCAGCCCGGCCACGGCCGCATGCGCGCCGATGTAAAAGTCGGCGAGAGGCGCGCTCCTCCTGCCGCCTCTTCGTCTGTAGGAAAGGAAGGCGTTCCCCGCGAGAAAGGCCGCTTCGTAGGGGAGAGCAAGACGGCCAAACTCTTCCGGAGGCAGAAGCTGCTCCAGCTCTTCGACCGTGGGGAACCCGATCGATACTTCGGCAAAGATGAGTGGATTGATGGCCAGCGCTGATTCATCGGCCGCTCGGGACAACGCTGCTGCGGACCATTGACCCCATTTCGGATCGTCCGTCACCAGATCGAGAATCACGTTGCTGTCGACGAGCGTGATCATCGATCACTTCCGGGTCAACGCCAGGATCTCGTCGGTTGACATCCTCACGCTCGACCGGCCTCTCAAGCGCTGCACGAGGACCTGGCCGCGAGTGGGCCGCGTCGGGCTCGTCGATTTCGCGATCTGAACCGAATTGCCTTTCGCCACGAACTCCACTTCCGTGTCAGGCAGTAGCCCGAACCTCTCGCGGATCTCCTGCGGGATCGTCACCTGCCCCTTCGAGGTAATGCGCATTTTCTTACTCCTACCGGTAAGAACCTACCAACTGTCGGCCCTCATTCCGTGGCGGCGTCCGACGTTATATTCTGCCCGCTCCGGGAGACGAACGCCTGCCGAGTCGCGCCACCATCATCCGTTCACTGCCGAACGCTTTGGCCATCGCCGTCGTTCTGGCGGCGTACGCCTTCTTCGGCAGCGATGGCACCTTCGAGTTTCGCCGGCTCGACGGCCACGCGGAGTACGACCGCGAGCGCGGCTACTTCGGGCGCGGCTACTACCCGAATCTGACCGAGGGGTTTCTTCGCCTCCACGTGAGCATGGCCGAGGTGCCGCACGCGCGGCTGACGGCGCTGCGCGATCCGTGGAGCCCCGAGGAGCGCGGCCGCGCCGATGCGTGGGGGTTGTGGGACGCCAGCTACTACCGCGGCAAGTACTACATGTACTGGACCGCGGTGCCGGTGTTTCTGCTCTACATCCCCTTCCGGCTCATCGCGCACGGCTATCCGTCGGAGGGATTCGCGGCGGCGTTCTTCGCGGCGTGGGCCTTCATCGCCTCGGTGCTCTTCGTCAGGCGCGCGCTGGCGGGGAGGAGACTTCAGATCCCGATGCCGGTATGGATCCTTCTCCTCGGACTGGGGAACTTCATCCCCTTCGCGCTCGTCTTCGCCCGCACGTACGAGGTGGCGAACCTGGCCGGGACGGCGATGGGCGCGACCTGGGCGTGGGCGCTGCTGCGCTTTCTCCAATCGAGCACGCCGCGGAACGCGTTCTGGATGGGCCTATGGCTCGGGATGGCCGTCGCCGCGCGCCCGAATGTGGGGGTGCTGGTTCTCCCGGCGGCCGCGGCGTTCTTCGCCATCGACAAAGCGACTCGCTGGCGCGCGGTGCGCGCGGCAGCGCTGCCGTTCGCGGCGATTTGCGCGCTGCTCATCGCTTACAACGTCGCGCGGTTCGGCGAGCCGTTCGAGTTCGGCACGAAGTACCAGATCACCATCCTCTCCATGATCGACCAGAAGGTTTGTAGCCTCTGCACGCCGGCCGAGCTCGCGCGGTTCATCAACAACACTGTGCAATATCTGGCGGCGCCGGTCGGCGTCTGGAGCCGGTTTCCGTTCGCCGTCGCCTATAACGCGCAGCTCGACCCGGCGACGATGTTTCCTGCGGGGACCGAGCAGACCGCCGGTGTCGGCGCCATGATCCCGCTCACCACCATCGGGAGCCTCGCGGCGCTCATCCTCTTTGCCCTGCGCGAGAAGCTCGATCCGTCCACCCGCGCCGCCATCCTGGTGATGGCCGGCGGATGGCTGGTGATGTTCGGCCTCGCCGCCTGCTGGTTCATCGTCGCCCGATACACGCTCGATTTCGCGCTGCTGATGACCATGGCCTCGGTCGTCTGCATCGAGACCGCGCTCGATCGCCTCTCCGGTCTGGTGCGGCGGCCGGCAGTTCTCAAGGGTCTCGTCATCGCCCTGGCCGGCTACTCGATCTTCTTCGGCCTGGCGCTCGGGCTGGAAGGGAAGGACGGCGCCTTCCGCAAGCAGAATCCGGTGACCTACAAGTGGCTGGCGACGCCGTTCGGGCAGCCGCGGGAGTAGGTCCTCAGAGCTGGTGTTCGATGAGCGGCAGCAGCAGGCGCGCCGCCCAGATGCGAAGGGACGTCGCGCGCGAGATGCGCGGCGCGGGGAGGCCAGACCCTCATCCGCCGCTTCGCGGCACCTTCTCCCGCAAGCGGGAGAAGGACAACCTGGCCCCTCTTCCCGCTTGCGGGAGAGGGTGCCCGAAGGGCGGGTGAGGGGTTCATACTTGCCCATGCCCGATCTGAGCCCCTACCTCATCTTCGACGGCAACTGCGCGGAGGCCATGCGCTTCTACGAGCGCGTCCTCGGCGGCAAGCTCGCCCTCACCAATCACGCTGAATCACCGATCGCCGATCAGGTGCCGCCCGAGGCCGGCGAGCGGATCCTTCACGCGCGCCTCGAGCTCGACGGCGGCGGCGTCCTGATGGCGTCCGACTCCATGGTCGGTCAGCCGTACGAGGGGATGAAGTTCTTCTCTGTCTCGCTGATCTACCCGACGCCGGCCGAGGCGCGTCGCGTCTACGACGCCTTTGCCGAGGGCGGCCGGGTGACCATGGCGTTCGACAAGACGTTCTGGTCCGAAGGCTTCGGGATGGTCGTCGATCGCTTCGGCACGCCGTGGATGGTCAACGGCGGGATGAGGGGCTGACTCACTCCGCGGGCGTTCGCACCAGTTTGTCGAATAGCCCGTCGAGCGCGGCGGTCAGATCGTGGTGCACGCCCGAGTGGACGGGTGAGGTCTGAATGATCGTGCTCCGTGGGGCTACCAGCCAGTGGAAGCGGGCTCGCTGCGGCAGGCTGCCGATCGAGCCCGCCTCGCCGCCGCCGGCGCAGACCTTGGGGATGGCCTCCAGGTAGCTCTCCACCAGCGCCAGGTCGATGGCCGGCGCCAGCGCCATCAGACGCGTGGAATCGATGCCGATGCGCGCGTCGAGGAAGGCGGCCGTCGACGAAAAGAGGATGACGCCGGCGTTGACCGACTCGCCGCGATCGACGCGCGGCACGACGCGCACGATGGCGTAGTCAAACGGATAGCGCTTGCGCATCAGCGGCGTCCTCCACCCATGACCGCGGCGGCTCGAGTCGATGGAGCAGGTAGTCACGATACGCCGCGCGGTGCTCCTTCACGTTCGCGAACCGCGGCTCGTCGCCGAGCCAAGCGTCGGGAATGACGTCGACGATCTGCTCGACAGCGCGCGGCGTCAGCTTCGCCGCCAGCCCGCCGTCGACGTCGCGGATCTCCGTGGCCCAGCGCAGCAGCACGTGATCCTTCACCTGCTTGTACGGCGCGCGGCTGCGCTTCAGAAAATCGTCGCTCCACTGATGATGAAAGATCAGCGTCGCGCCGTGGTCGATCATCCAGAGGTCGCGGTGCCACACCAGGAGGTTGGTGTTCTTCGCCGTACGATCGACGTTGGTCACCAGGGCGTCGAACCAGACGATCGACGACGCCAGCCGCGACTTCCCGTCGATCGTCCACTTGATCATGGGGTCGAAGGTGATGGAGCCGGGGAGGTAGTCGAGCCCGATGTTGAGCCCCTCGCTCTTTTGCAGCAGCTCCTGGATCTCCGGATCGGGCTCGGTCTTGGCGAAGCGACCGTCGAGCTGGACGAAGACGATCTCCGGGACGGGGAGACCGAGGGCGCGCGCCACCTCGCCGGATACCAGCTCGGCGATGAGCGCGCGCGCGCCCTGTCCTGCTCCGCGAAACTTGACGACGTAGCTGCCGTCATCGTCGCCGTCCACGATGGCGGGGAGCGATCCCCCTTCGCGCAGCGGCGTCACGTATTCGGTCGCGGTGACCGTTCGGATCATGGCCTCAGATCATATGGCCAGCGCCGCTCGCAGCTTCCCTTCGTTGCGACCCATCCAAGTGTCGAAGCTCTGCACCTCGGGCGCGAGGGCGCGCGCCTCCTCGATCTCCCGCGCGCGGCTCGGCATGTGCAGCCGGTAGAACTCGAACATGTCCGCCAGATCCTCGGCGCCCGGAAATCCGAGCTTGGCGAAGACCTCACGCGGGACGTACGCGTAACGGATGTCGGCGCCGGTGCGGCGGCTCATGATCTCCGCGTACTTCGCGGCGGGAATCTCGTCGCCGGCCGGCTCGATGACCTTGCCGACGTACGTTTCCGGCTGCTCGAAGATCGGCGCCACGATGAGGCCGACGTCCGCCACCGACATCGCCGCCAGCGGCGTGTCGCCCTGCGGGAAGCCGAACTGGAACGTGCCGTCGCCGGTCGGGCGCGGCACGAAGAATGAGAGGAAGTTCTCGTAATAGAACGGCACGTGCACGAAGGTCGACGGGATGCCGAGGCTGCGGGCGTACTCTTCGAGCTCGGCCTTGATGTCGAAGTGGGGGCTGCGTAGCGCGCCGCCGGTGGCCTTCTCGATCGGCGCCAGCGTACTGAAAACGAAGTGCTTGACGTGCGCGGCGGCGACGGCGTCGACGAGGTTGCGTCCCTCCTCCGCCTCTTTCGCGAAGTGCTCCCAGAAGTTCGTGACGCCGAAGGCGCCATAGCAGCCGGCCAGCGCCGCGTCGATCGTGGGGCGATCGTCGAGGTTGCCGGGCACCACCTCCGCGCCGAGCTCGCGCAGCGCCTGCGCGGCGGGGGAGTCGGGCTTGCGGGTGAAGGCGCGGACGTCGAAGCGGCCGCGGGCCAGGAGGTTGCGCGCGACGCTCCCTCCCTGCGCGCCGGTGGCGCCGACGACGAGAATGGTTTTGCGGTTTGTCATGACCCGTACGATATCGCGGCTAGGCGACGGCCGGCGCGTACCGCCTGCGCAGGATCGCCGCCGAGATGAGCGTCACGATCAGGCCGACGGGGAAGACTTCCATGAAGGTGATACCGGCGTTGATCAGCGGATTCTTGTAGAGCTTCCCGAACTCGATCAGTTCCTGCTGCTTCTTCGCCACCGCCGCCGCGGTCGCCCCCTCGGTCTGCATCTTCTTGACGACGTGCGCAGCGTACTTCTCGCCAAAATCGGGGAAGAAGTTGAAATAGACGATCTCCCACGTTACGACGTACACCGCGCAAGCGATCAGGGTGATGACGATGCCCACCTTGAAGGCGCGGCCGAAGGTGATCGCGCCGCCGCCGGCGTTCTCCCGATACGAGCGGATGCCGACGAACACCATCACGAACGCCAACACCATCGACGCGTAGCCGACGATCTCGCTCTTGTCGAGATCGACATCCCCGCTCATGCAGAGCGGCACCATCGCCACCACCATCGCGGCCAGGACGGCTCCCGCGATCAACCCGAACGTCCAAACGATTCTCTTCATCAGATCCTCCTGTTTTCGACGCAACGTAGCGCCGCCCCCGGGCCGCCGTCGTCATCCGTTCGGGTGATTTTTGGGGGTCATCCTTTCGTTTACGGGATCAGACCGAGCTGGCGGGCCTTCTGGACCGCCTGGACCCGCCGTCCGACGTCCATCTTGTCGAACAGGCGCGAGGAGTGCGTCTTCACCGTGTTCTCCGACACGAAGAGTTTCTCGCCGATCTCCCGGTTGCTCATCCCCTGCGCGATGAGGCAAAGGATCTCGTACTCCCGCGGGGTGATTCCCAGCCCCTTCAGCGTCTCCTCGGCGGGCACGTGCTTCGGGACGGCCGCCGCCGGCTTCGGCCGCGTCCACCGGAGGCCGACGTAGACGCCGACCGCGGTGAAGATCAGCGCCAGGAGCCCGCCGTACAGCTCCGCCGGATAGGCGTGGACGAAGTGCTTGTACTCGATGAGCTTCAGCAGCGCGATGAGCGCTCCGCCGGCCGCGCCGTAGAGGAGAACGCGTTTCAAGGGAGGGAGTGTAGCGTGCCCTGCGCCGCTTCTTGCACGCTCTCCGGCATGCGCCTCCTTCTCTATTCCGATTTCGTCTGACCGTTCTGCTACATCGCTGAGCGAAGCAGTCTGGTCAGGCTGCTCGACGAATACGACCTCGATCTCGACTGGCGGGGCTTCGAGCTGCATCCGGAGACGCCGCCGGGCGGAATGCGCCTCGACCAGTACTTTCCGCCGGAGCGGTTGAAGGGGATGAAGGAGTACATGAAGGAGTTCGCCGCGCGATTCGGGGTCCACGACTTCGCGCAGCGCGACCGCATCCCCAACACCCGCCGCGCGCTCGCGCTCGGGGAAGTGGCGCGGGAGGAGGGGCGGCTCGAGCCGTACCGGCAGCGCGCCATGCACGCGCATTGGCGCGACGGTATGGACCTGGAGAACGACGACGATCTCCGCACCATGGCGCGCGACGCGGGCCTGTCCGACGACGCCGTGGAGCGCTCGCGCTCCGATCCGAAGTACCTCCAGCGCGTCGACGCCATCCGCGAAGAGGCGAGCGCCGCCGGCGTGCAGGGCATCCCCACCTTCGTGATCGGCAGCCACGGCTTCAGCGGCGCGCAGCCGTACGAGGCGTTCGCGGATTTGGCCGAGCGGGCTGGCACGCGGCGAAGATAGTTCTAGAATTCTTTGCCCCCCTGTCGATTTCGGTGGGTCCCGTTCGCCTTACAGGCAAAGGAGGAAGTCACCATGCAATATCTGCTGACCATCTATGAGGACGAGAAGCGCTGGGCGACCATGGGCAAGGACGCGGCCGATGTGGAAATGAAAGGGTACGGCGCGTTCGGTGAGGAGTTCAAAGGCGCCATCCAGGGGGGCAACGCGCTGCAGCCGACCGGCACCGCCACCACGGTGCGCGTGCGCGACGGCAAGCGCCTCACCACCGACGGCCCGTTCGCCGAGACCAAGGAGCAGTTGGGCGGCTACTACCTCGTCGAGGCCGCCGATCTCGACGCGGCGATCGCCATGGCCGCCAAGATCCCCGGCGCGCGCAGCGGGTCGGTCGAGGTCCGTCCGATCATGACGTTCTCGTAAGCGTGTCCGAGCATCTCGACTCTTTGGTTCGCGCCGAGTGGGGGCGGCTGCTGTCCGCCCTCATCCGCTCCTTCGGCGACTTCGATCTGGCCGAGGACGCGCTGCAGGATGCGTTCGCTGGCGCGGTGACGGCGTGGGCGCGCGGCGCGCCGGCGAATCCGCGCGCCTGGCTGTACACCGCGGCGCGGCACAACGCGATCGATCAGATCCGGCGGCGTTCGCGGTTGGCCAAGAAAATGGTCGAGTTGCCGCCGCCCGACCCGCCCGTCGTCGACTTTGCAGAGGAGGAGGACGCCGTGCCCGACGAGCGACTGCGGTTGATCTTCACCTGCTGCCACCCCGCGCTCGCCGCCGAGGCGCAGGTGGCGCTGACGCTGCGGACGCTGTGCGGGCTGAAGACGGAGGAGATCGCGCGCGCGTTCCTGGTGCCGGCGACAACGATGGCGCAGCGGCTGGTCCGGGCCAAGGCGAAGATTCGCGGCGCGGCGATTCCGTATCGCGTGCCGCCCATCGAGGAGCTGCCCGAGCGGATCGCCGCCGTCGCCGCGGTCATCTATCTCGTGTTCAACGAGGGGTATGCGGCCACGGCCGGCGACGCGCTGGTGCGGCGCGAGCTCTGCGCGGAGGCGATCCGGCTGGCGCGGCTGCTGCGCGCGCCGGAGATTGACGCGCTCCTGGCGCTGATGCTCCTTACCGACGCCCGCCGCGCCGCCCGTGTCGACGCCGCCGGCGATCTCGTCCTCCTGGCGGACCAGGACCGTTCGCGCTGGGACCACGCGCAGATCGAGGAAGGCCTCGGACTGATCCGCGCCGCGCTGCGCCGCGCGCCGCCCGGGACATACGCGCTGGAAGCGGCGATCGCCGCCGTGCACGCGGAAGCCGCGCGCGCCGAGGAGACGGACTGGCCGCAGATCGCCGGCCTGTACGAGCGGCTCTACGCGCTGCACCCCTCGCCGGTGGTGGCGCTCAACCGCGCCGTCGCCGTGTCGATCGCCAGCGGCCCCGCCGCCGCCCTCCCGCTGGTCGACGCGCTGGAGGAGCCGCTGGCGACCTACCACCTCTGGCACGCCACGCGCGCCGATCTGCTGCGCCGCCTCGGCCGTACCGACGAAGCGATCGCCGCCTACCGCCGGGCCCACGCATTGGCGCAAAACGACGTGGAGCGAAGGTTTCTGGCCCGTTTCATCCCACAAGAGCGCTGATGTAGTGTCTTCTTCATCGTGGGCTGGCGCTTCCGAAAAATCATCGCCCTCGGCCGCGCGCGCTTTTCGCTGACCCGGCGCGGCATCGGGACCAGCGTCCGCCTGCCGGGTTTCCGCGTCGGCCGCAACGCGCAAGGTCGGTGGTACGTGTCGTTCAGCATCCCGGGCACGGGGCTGTATTGGATCAAGACGTTTTAGGGGCGAGACGCTCCACCGCCTCGCGGAGGGCGGCGATCTCCGCGCGCAGCTCCGCGAGCTCGGCGTTCGTGGCCTCCTCTTCCGGCCTCAGGAACCACGCCGCGAGCGTCGCCAATAAGGTGCCGAACAATCCGACGCCGGCGATCATCAGCAGCGCCGCCACCACTCGTCCCTCAGTCGTCACCGGATAGCGATCGCCGTATCCGACGGTGGTAATCGTGCTGATCGCCCACCAGATGGCATCGTCGGCGGTGTGGATGTTCGATTCCGGCAGGGTCTCGAAATGAAGGATGGCGGTGCTGCCGGCGATGACGAAGAGCAGCGCGAGCAACCCGGCGGCGGCGAAGGCGACTGGCTGCGCTTGCGCAGAATGACCCCCGTGAGCAGCCGGGTCGCGCGCAAGCCTCGCAAGACGCGCAGAATCCGTGCGATGCGCGCCAGCCGTCCCCACCGCGCGATCTGGAAAGTCGGAATGGAAGAGAGAAGGTCGAGCCAACCCCACGTCGCCAGATACCGCCACCGATTCGGCGCGCGCCACAGCGTCACCAGGAAATCGATCGCGAATCCAATGCAAATGACGAAGTCGGCGCGGTCGAGAACGATCTCCACCTCAGGATCGAGACGGAAGGCGTGCTGGACGACGATCGCGGCGAGCGCAAGCACGCACAGCCCGAGCATGAAGAGCTGGTAGACGGGGGCGGCGGCGGGTTTGGTCACCTGCATATCTAACGACACCTTTTTCGCGGGAAAGTGTCTGCTGAAACGGGACGAGTACGTTCGTTTCACGTGGAGGATGACATGCCGTTTCCTATCTGGGTGCGGAAGATCCGCGAAAAGGCGTCTGGAGCGGGTGAGCGCCTCTTGCAGCGCGTAACGCTAGGCCTCGGCATTTTCACGCTCGCCGCCGCGCCGACAACCGCAGGCGAGCCGCGGGTGCCGGTGAACGCCGTGCCGGCCTTCGTGCCGGACGCTGAGGTGAAGAAGTTCGGCGGCAAGTACGTCCTGAAACGTGCCAAGGCGGCGCTTCAGATCGTCTTCGCCCAGCATCGATCTCACAGCAGCCACTCATCGCACCGAAGCCATAGCTCTCATGCATCGCACAGGTCCGGAACTCACTATTCGCATTACTCGGCGACGGCCGTGCCTGCTCCGGTACCCGCGCCCGCTCCGGTCCCGCGTCCGGCTTCGCCGCCGGCGGCGGTGGCGGCTCCCTCGACTTCACCAAGAACGCCGGCGAAGATCCTCGTCGATGCCTTCGGGGACAACGCGCCGTCGGCGGAAACATGGCGTACGGCCGTTCTTCTCCACCCCATTTCGAGCCATGACCGGCAGGTCGAGATGCGAGAAACAGGCGGGCGGCTGGAGATCAAGCCGCGCGAACTAGTCGCTGGACCCCACTTCAACGGATACGTCTCGCGGCAGCAGTTCGACATGAGAAGCGCGGTGCTCTCGGTCGAGGTGGCGGACATCCCGAACGAGAACGCGACCGCGACGTTTGCGATCGCGAGGGATGCGGCGAACTGGTACGGCTTTATCGCCTCGAGCGGTGAGTTGCGATGCGTCGCGATATTCAACAGCGAGCGCTCCGAGAAACGGGTGGCCTATGACTCGAAGCAGCACCGTTACTGGCGCCTCCGCATGAGCGGCGTCGCGGACCTTTTCATGTGGGAGACGAGTCCGGACGGCGTGACGTGGAAAGCGCAATATCGCGTCCCTTCCGAACTGCCCCTCGGCACGGTGGCAATCGTCATCGAAGCAGGCTCCGATCGACCGGCCGCTTTTCCCGGAATGGCGATCTTCGACAACGTCGTCCTCGCCGCCCGGTAGGAGACTCTCATGATCCGCTATCCCGATGATGTCGCGCACTCCGCCGTCATGTCCGTGGACCTCGGCGTCTACACATCCGAAGCACTCTTTCGTGTCCTTTATCGCTTTACCGGCGAGTACTTTGTGTATGTCGCACAACGGGAGGCAAATTCAGTCGACGTCTATTTGACTGTCAAGGATTCCGAGGCGCAGGCAGCGGAGGTCGCCGGACGTTTCGCCAACGCCCTGGTGGACGAACGCGTGCGCCGTGACATTGCGGCGGAAACTCGATCCGTTCGCGAACTCCTCGTCGCGGAGGCCTTGGCAGCGGCCGATCTTCTCGACGACTCCGGAACCGAGGCGGATTACCACGACGACCCTCGGAGAATCGCGCAATGATCGCAGCGGACCTGCCGCGGCTCATCTACGTACTCCCCGCCCTTCGGTTGACGGCCGAGGCGTTCAATGCATTCTGTGAATGCCGAATCACGGAGATTGGCGCGAACTTTCGCCTAGAGCTTGCGCCGCATTCCGAAGGAGATGATGCGGAGCTCGGCCGGTACTTTCTCAACTACGCGCTCGCCGCGTCGATGGAAGATCGCATGGAGCTCTCTCGGTGGTAGGAAAAGGATTTCACGGTCGCGAGCACTACCGGCCGAGCGGAACCTATCGCTTCTTTCCGTTTCGGTTCACGCGATTCGAGCACCGCATTCTCGCGGTGAACGAAGTTGGCGAGCACCTCTTCCTCTCGCAGGAAGACTTCGACGACTTCGTGGGCAAGCGGCTGCCGACTTCCTCCGCTGTGTACGCCGATCTGAAGGGAAAGCATTTCCTCTTCGACTCGGATGCGCTCGCCCCGTTCGGGCTCCTGGCGACGAAGTATCGTACGAAGAAGTCGTCACTCGCCGACTTCACCGCCCTCCACATCTTCGTCGTCACGCTTCGGTGCGAGCACTCGTGCGGCTACTGCCAAGTCTCGCGCGTGAGCGCGGATCGTGAGCGCTTCGACATGAGCCGCGAGACGGCCGATCGCGCGCTCGATCTCGTATTTCGATCGCCGTCCCCGCGCGTCAAAATCGAATTTCAGGGGGGCGAGCCCCTACTCAATTTCGAGCGCATTCGAGAGATCGTCGAAACCGCCGAAGCCCGCATAAGGAGTGTCGAGAAGGAGGTCGACTTCGTAGTGACGACGAATCTGGCGATGGTCACCGACGAGATGCTCCACTTCTTCCGAGATTATCGCGTCTGCGTTTCGACTTCGCTCGACGGCCCCGAGGCCATCCACAACGCTAATCGGCCGCGACCGGGAAGCGACAGCTACGCACGCACGATCGAGGGACTGTCGCACGCCCGTGAGGTGCTCGGCCACGACTCGGTCGCCGCGCTAATGACTGCCACGCGCCGGAGCCTGGAAGAGCCGGAAGCGATCGTCGATGAATACGTGCGCCAAGGCTTTTCGTCCATCTTTCTCCGACCCCTCAGTCCGTATGGATTCGCCAAAAAGGCCGCAAATCGCATCGGGTATTCAGTCGACGAGTACTTGATGTTCTACGTGCGCGCGCTTCACAGAATCCTGGAGATCAATCGGGCTGGACGCTCACTCGTCGAGACCTACGCGCAGATCCTGCTCACGAGAATGCTCACCCCGTTCGGAACCGGATACGTGGATCTCCAGTCGCCGGCCGGCGCGGGGATCGCGGTCGCCGTCTATAACTACGACGGCGACGTTTACGCATCAGACGAGTCGCGGATGCTGGCGGAAATGGGCGACCGGCGATTCCGCCTCGGCAATGTGCTCGAGGATCGGTACGAAGACATCTTTGGCGGCCGCGCGCTGCGGGAGATTGTCGCGGAGTCGGTGATCGAGTCGTGGCCGGGATGCGCGGATTGCGCGTTTCTGCCGTGGTGCGGCGCCGACCCGGTGCTGAACTACGCGACAGGCGGCGATCTCGTCGGACATCGGCCGACGAGTGATTTTCATCGGAAACATGACTTTCTCTTTCGCCACCTTCTGAATCTCTACGAAAGCGATGCGGACGTCCGGAAAATCTTCTCGGCCTGGGTGATGAACGTCCCGATGACAGAGCTCGAGGCCTCCGCATGAAGCTAGCGGCTCACGCAAAGGTGCTGAACCTGACGCAGCCGGTCATTGGCCGAGTGACCACACGTCCGACGGAGGATCGTGTATGCCGTCGGGACGAGATTTTCCTCTCACCGAATGGGCAGGCGCCGCCGGAGCTCACGGGTTTCGCGGCGTGGCTTCTGCCGAATTCGGAAGAGGGCGTTCGCGAAGCGAGCGTGCCGGCGGCATGGGGCGTTCCAGAACTCGGCTACCTGGCTGACGGGGATGTCGTGGCGATTGCGCCCAATGGATGGACGCGCGTGCTGTACCGCCGCTCATCGCCCCACAACACGATTCTCATGACGGAGCAGTGCAACAGCTATTGCCTCATGTGCTCACAGCCGCCGAAACCTGTCGACGATCAGAATCGCATCACCGAGCATTTGCGCCTCGTCGAACTGATCGACGCCGATACGGCCGAGCTGGGAATTACAGGCGGAGAGCCGACCCTGTTCAAAGACGACTTCATCCGGCTCCTCATCAACATCAGAGAGAAACTTCCGCGGACCGCGCTTCATGTGCTGACGAACGGCCGCATGTTTTATTACCGGCGATTCGCCCAGCGGGTCGCGAGCGTCGGCCACCCAGATCTCATGCTCGGCATCCCACTCTACTCGGACGTGGATTTCGAGCACGACTACATCGTTCAGGCCGCGGGCGCGTTTGAAGAAACGGTGCTCGGCCTCCACCACCTTGCCCGGTATGACGTTCCCGTCGAGATCAGGGTCGTCCTTCACCGACAGACGATCCCTCGCCTGGTCCGCCTCGCGGAGTTCATCGCGCGCAACCTGCCATTCGCGGCGCACGTGGCGCTCATGGGTCTCGAGATGTTCGGGTTCGTGCACAAGAATCTGGAAGAGGTGTGGATCGATCCGTACGACTACCGTCAGACTCTTCGCGAGGCAGTCGACACACTGGTCGCAGGCGGAATGAACGTTTCCATTTACAACCATCAGCTTTGCATCCTCCCTCGGGAGCTGTGGCGATACGCCCGGCAGTCCATCTCTGACTGGAAGAACGTGTATCTCGATGAATGCGCGCCGTGCGGCGCACGCTCGCGCTGCGGCGGGTTCTTTCAGTCAGGGGTCAAGCGTCACAGCCGACACATTCGAGCGATCGAGATGTGATGCGCCAAAATCGGTTTGACTAGCTCTTTTGCTGTGCGAACACGAGCAGTTGCCACTCGATCTTGGCGTCCGTGCTGTGCTGGTGATGATTCTGCGGAGGTAGCGTATGGCCCTTGGCGATTCCGATCTCATCACCGCATCCGGCGCATCGGTAGATGCCTGGATTTGGAGCTTCCGTTCCGGGCCTGTGGCGGGTGTCGTAGGCAGAATGATCTGACTGGTTGAGATGCTGGGCGTACTTGTACTGGGCCATCGGTCCTCCATTTCTCCGATGACCTTCTCATCCGACATCCACTCCTCCGTCGGTGCGCAAGGAGTACTGCCGGCAGAGCTTCGTCGGAAAAGAGAAGGTCGCCCTCACTATTAATAAGACACTATTTTCGCGACTTCGGGGTGTGCGGCGGGCGTATTCGTATGCCGCTTTCTTGATCGACCAGCTCGGTGGCGTGAGGAACGGCGTCGCGCGGCTACCGGCGGTCGTCACCTTCAGGAGCTCGCCCAGTGATGTCATGGTCAGTAGAGGGGCGCGCGAACGCCCATCCTCTCGCGCAATCGCCTTCGGCTTGAGCGTGGCCGTAGCGCGGCCACGCTCGAACCTTCATTACTTGCAGTCTCCGGCCTTCTCCTTGGCCTGACACTCGTTACAGAGTTCTCCCGACTTCGGCTTACTGTCGCTGGTGTCATAGTCGGACGTCGGATAGTTTTGACAGTTGCTGCACCAGTGCCAAGTATCTTTGCCGCGTCGCTTCCGGTACTGAGCCATTTGCATCTCACCCCCTTTCGTTGGCAGCCAATGACCCTCTCCGCCGCCGTCCGCCCGCCCGTCGGTGTGCAAGGAAGCGTCGGGCGGGGCTCGGCGGGGAGAAGGTCGCTTCCTAAGACACCTATGGAGCGGTTTTTGTGGCGCGGGAGCGGATGGATTCATAGGTCACGCGCTCGAGCGACCAGGTGGCGGGCGTCAGCACCGATTGCGAGCGCGTGCCGGCGGCGGTCAGCGCGAGGAGCTCCTCCAGCGCTGATTGCGGCTTCCACTGGGGCGCGCGGACGCCCTCCCACTCCAGGATGTTCGGGTTGGGGAGGGGCTCGTCGGTCGAGAGGAGAAAGTACGTGTCCACGCCGAACGGATCCGCCGCTTCGAATCCGCTGCCCTGGAGCGGGATGTCCATCGGCCCGCCGTTGTCAGGAAAGCGATTCTCGACAGATCCCGAATCGCTCGCCGGGAAGAGAAGCGTGCTCTTTCCGTCACTGTCGACGACGAACGCGTAGACGTAGCGCTTTTTCACGGCCGGAGGCAGCGGCACCACTCCACGCAGATAGAGCTTGTACGTCACGTCGCTGACGATGCTCTCCCCATCGCCGACCAATCGCTCGTCGCGCATGCGGCGAATCTGCAGCCGGTACGGGAACCGGGCTTGCGGCGGAGACTCGAGCGTATGCCACGCGTGGATCTTGCGCAGACGTGTCAGCGCTTTGTGGAGGTCGGGCGCCGAGACGGTCCACTTCGTCTGCAGCGGAAGGCCGGTCTGTCGTTGATCACGCCGTTTGACCAGCGGCCGGAGCCATGCGTATTTCAACTGCTGGTTTGCGTAGCGGCCGACCAGAATGTAGTCGGCTTCATCGGGTGCCGCGCTCACAGTGTCGATCACGTCAGCCATCACGGTGGGAGCGGGCAATTGGACGAAGAGCGATATTCCCGGCGTCATCTTCGCCACCGCAGCCATCACGGCGTCGTCATTTCCGACGTCCTCTACGGCGCCACGAGGACCGACCATCTCCCACCCGCTTCCGCCCCACCGCAGGACGTGTGACGGGGTCGCGTCGATCGGATTCGCCACCCAGCGGATTCCACGCCGCGTTGCTTCGGCGTTCAGCCCCTTCGCGAACGATGCGATCGACGTGATCGCGCGCGAGTCTCGCGGCATCGACACGCGCAACGGCGGACCCGGAGGCGAGACCCACCCAACGACCTCCACCAGCGCCCCGGTCTCCGGGCGCGGTCCGACGATGACTCGCGCGATGCTCTGTCCGAGGCCGCGTACCTCCGTGATCTTCAGCCGCGTGGCCGATTTCGGATCGCGCAGTTCGGTCCCGGCCGCGAGGCCGTTTGCCCAGCCGCCCTGCAAGACGACGGAGTCGCTCTGTATTTTGCCGACGGCGACGACGGTGCGGTCGCCGCGCCGGTCGATGCGCGTGCCGAGGAATGGAGCGAGCTTCGACTCGGGATTGCCGGCGATCACCGGCGACTGAAACGGCGGCTCGGTCCGCATGCGCGCCTGGGCGCGTAAGAACGTCTCCACTGCCGGCTCGCCCGAGGAGGCATCGCGCAGCGAGCGGATCCACGCCCAGGAAAAGATGCCGTGGAACTTCCCCTCGGCATCGCGCATTTCGCGCGCCTCCTCCGTATCGTCCGCGGCGGATAGCACGAGCGCGCCGCGGGCTTCCGGCCGCGGCCCATATTTCGTGCGATCGGCGATGTCCCGCAGATCGCGTTTCACTCCGCGCGAGCGCGCACCGTTCGCCAGCCCTCGGGCGCCCGATCCACTGTGGCAATTGTCGAGAATCACCGTCAGCCGCGCGCCGCGGTCGAGGATGCGATTGAAATACACCCGCAGTTCCTTGTCGCGGATGTCGTCGACGCCGAGAGGGGAGTCGGCCGGCACGATCGACTCATCCAGCTTGTCGCGTTCGTCCGAGAGGGAGTTGGTCCTTTGCGAGCCGTGGCCGGCGAAATAGAAAAGGATGACGTCGCCCTTCGCCGCCGACGCCACGAGACGTTGCAATGACTGGAGGATGGCGCCGCGCGTCGCGGCCTGGTCGGTGAGTGTAACGATCTCGCCTGGATCGACACCATAAACGAGGAGAAGCATCTGCTTCAGCGTCTCGACGTCATTCACGGCGCCGTTCAGAGTCACCCAGTCGCGTGGCGGCGTTCCAGGCGCGGGCGTCCCGAGCCGGGAGGCTGTGTAGTCGTTGATGCCGATGAGAAGAGCGCGGTGCTTCGCGTGAATCTCGCCTGCGATGAGGAGCGTGCAGAGTGCGAGAAGGGATGTTTTCATCGCTGATGTCGACACGTTTCGCCGGACATCGTGTCTTCTTCCGACGAGAGAAGGTCACGTAATGAGACAACTTTTCCTCATCTTAGTGGCGATATGGCTGCCGGTATTCGGGCAGGCGGGCGTCAGGCCGGTAGGCGCCAAGGCCGTCGAGGGGCAGCAGTCGGCGGCGCTGTTTGTCGGCATTCGCGATTTCGGGCCGTCCGGCAAGCTGTCGCCTGTGCCCTACGCGATCGACGATGCGGTCGACCTCGCATACGAGTTTGCAATGGCTCAGCAGCCGCCTCTTGTGCCGCCCGATCAAGTGGTTCTCGCTCTGTCGGAGGGCGAGCCTCGCAAGCGGGAATCGCGGGCGAAGCTGAGCAAACTTCTCGCGGCCGGCGCGCTACGCCGTCGGGCGCAGCAAGCGGTGATTCTGCAGCTTCTCGATAGGCAGGCGCGCCGCGTCGGTCGGAACGGCATTCTCATCGTTTCTTTGGCCACGCACGGTGTGAGCGCGAGCGGAGCCCAGCATCTGCTCGCTGAGGGCTCGCTTGCCGAACACTACGAGACGGCAATCTCGATCAACACGATCAGCGAAATCGTGTTCGGGAACGACGTGGCGCGGGCGCTCATCCTGATCGACGCTTGCCGTGAGAACCTGAGACGCGACCGGCGGGCCGGCGAAGCCGATGCACGGTCGAGGGCCGCATTCATCCGCGTCATGACCGGCGTCGAAGGACAGGTGGTCATCACGGGCGCTGCCGCTGGCGGTTACGCGTACGACAACGATGTCCGCGGCAACGGTGTCTTCACCGCCGCGGTCATTGACGCCTTGCGCTGCGGAGCAGCCAAGGACCATCACGGGTTCGTCACTGTCGAGAAGCTGTACTCGTATGTATCAGGACAGGTCTTGCGATGGGTCAGGCAAAACAAGAACAAGAGAGCACGGCGGGCGACGCAGCTTTTCTGCGAGGGACAGATGGGAAAAATGCCTCTCTCGATCTGTCGCGTCAGTCGCACCGCCTCAGCGTCTCCGCCTCGCTCCGACTGATGCCGCCGTACTTCCAGACATGACCGGCGGAGTCTCTGTACGCGACGCCGCGGAATGCGCGGTCGCGGTAGAAACGCTGCACGCCGCCGTCGACGACGCCGTACGCGCCGGCGCCGTAGTGCAGCGCCTCGACCATCGCGTCGTTCATGACTACGGAGGTTTCGACCAGGAGCACGTCGCAGCCGGCACCCGCGGCGCTGCCGCGGACGTTCCACACCGAAAGCGGCGAGCGCGAATAGCGATGGGTGAAGAATCCCGCGGCGTCGACGTGCGCGTCGATCTGCGGGTGCGACTCGCATCCGGTCGCGGAGAAAACGAGCAGGAACATCAGCCATGGGCGGGTCATCGCAACCTCCTCGAACGAGGAACGGCCCGCCGCAGGGATTGCGGCGGACCGTTCGCTCATCTCACGGTCTGGAAGGCGGACAGAGGAGCTCCTCGTACGCGGTGCGGCCGATGTTCAGGCGGATGGCATTGAGCAGGTCGGACCACAGCCCGCTCTGCGGATGGATCGAGTCCCACCCCACCTCGGCATACGACGGCGCGCCGGGCGCCGCGCCCGGCTTCGGCACCAGCCGCTCGGATTGCGCGGGCGGTGTTGCCGCGAGGTCGTAGTACGTCTCGAAGTGCTTGCCCGGAGCGGGCGTGCCGGTGAACGGCGTTGCCGGCGGCGCCAGCGGCGGGAGGTTGATGACGGCGATCTCCACCTCGCCGTTGGCGTTCGGCGACAACGTCATCGAGCGACCGGTGCCGTTGTCGAACTTCTCCTCGACGATCTGCATGTCGTCGCCGCTGACCTCGATCTCGGCGGCGACCCACGTGGCGACGGCCTGTGAATACGACGGAGCGCTGCCGGTACCGTCGAGCCGCTGGAAATGGACCGGCGTGACGTTGCTGCCGATGCGCGCGACGCGGTAGGTGAACACCTTCCCGCTGTGGAGCGTCAGGCGCGCGGCGACCAGTCCCGGCGGAGGAGAGGCGAGGAAGTCTTCGTCGAGGGTGTAGCCGGACGGCGCGATCTGATTCAGATCGGCCACCCAACTGAAGTCCTCGCGCTCCGCCGAGGTAGTGGGGATGATGCCGTCTCGGACGTTCGTGACGATGTCGAGCGCCGGCAGATCGGGATCGCTGAGGCTTCCCTTGCGGATCGACAACTCGGAGCCGGACAGCACCCACGCGCCGCCGCCGGCGACGGCCGCTTCGAGGGAGTCGACCGCTGATTGCGCTGACTCACCAACGAAGATGTGACCGGCGATGGTGGCGTCAACCTTGGGGCAGGTGCCGGTGCAGTTGCCGGCGCGCGCGATCACAATCGGCATGTGATGGGCGAGCGTGCTGCCGTCCGAGAGTTGATGGTTGTGGTCGACGTTGAGGAGGAGGACGGTCAGCTCGGAGCCGTCCTGGTTGGGAATGAAGGCCATGAGGCCGCTGAAGAAGATCTTGAGAATGAAACTGTTCACGGTGGTTTCTCCTTTGGTTGCGGCGCGGAAGCGAACGGCGACGAGCCGTGGCCGATCACCTGAAACGCACCCCACGCCGTTGGCGACGTCACACTGGCGTCTTTGTTTTTTCTCAGCATTTCGATTTGGGCTTTGCGCAGCGCAACCGCCGCGTCATCGCCGTTTCGATAATGCTGATGAAAAGACACCAGAAGCATCTCGGCGGTGGGGTCCTTCACGTCCCACAGGCTGCCGATGACGGCGGGAACGCCTTCGGCGATGAGCGGCCGGACGAGCGGCGCGACGCCTTCCGGGCCGACAGGACCGCCGCCGGCGCTGCTGCAGCTCGACAGCACGACCAGTCTCGTCTGACCCGCACGGAACCTGGTCACGAGATCGTGCGCGTACAGTTTCCCGGAATCCATGGCCGACGGCGCGAGATGAATGAATGAGCGGAACGGCGCCTCCATGTCGAAGACCGAATGCGCGGCGATGTGGATGATGGAGCTGGTGGGCGCGTCATGAAGAAACCGTGCGATCGTCGCATCGCGCCCCAAGAGCGTCTGTGCGTTCGGTGCATACCCGGGAGCCACAGTCTTGACTTCGGATCGAGCGCGCGGCAGATCGACCGTGGGGTCGCCCACGAGTAGAAGGACCGGTTAGCCGACGCTCGCAGCGCTGCGTCGCGCCGAAGCGACAGAAGATAGAGTCGCGCGCTTCCGGCGATTTCGACAGGAGCGCGCTCGACGACGTGTACGTCGGCTCTGGAGTCACGCAACGCTCCGAGCGGCAATCCATGCATCGCGCCGTCGGGGATGAACACCAGGCGCTCAGGCTTTCCTTGAATCGCCGTTAGAGCTTTCTCAATCAGCCCGTCATATGCCGCATCGATCGAAGTGCCGAATTCTGCGATGTTCTTCGTTCCGCCCTGAACGGCCGTGCTCCACTGCTCGACCTTGTTGCGCGGCGTTTCCAGCGTGAGCGGTTGAACGCGGTCATGTGACACGATCCAGACGATCGTCCGGTCCTCGAGAACGGCGTACTCCAGCAAAAATGTACCGGGAGCCAAGGCCTTTTGCAGCGCCTCGAGATCCCATCGCTCCGCCGTTTTCTGCGCCAGATCCAAAGGCTCGACGGCACGCGCCCGCTCGGCAACCTCCAGCGCCTTGTCGAACCGGCCTTGCTCGACGTACTCGCGGATGAGGGTCTGATACACGTTCTGAAAGCGCGAAAAATAGCCGCTCCAGATATCCTCCGCCTGGCCGCGTTTGCGGAGATCCAGGATTCGCGTCTGTTCCCTCTCCAGCTCCGCCACTGCGGCCACCAGATCCCGCTCTGCCTCCGCGCGGTGGCCCAAGCGCCGATGCGCTTCGGCGCGCTGGGCGTGAAGCGAGGCGAGGAATGTGGGGTACTCGATGGACGCCGCGGCGAGTGCGCGCGTGAATGCGGCGACCGCTCCGGCGGAATTCACTTTCATGAGCGTTCGACCGCTGATCTCCGCCATGCGAGCCTCGAGGATGCGTTGCGCGGTGGGGTCGTTCGATTTCTGCGCACTCCTTGCCATGTCGAGGTCTTCGGCCGCGAGTTTTTCTCGTCCCAGCGCTAGCTGGATCGCAGCGCGGTTCCGGACGGCGATCGCGAATTGGAGGTCCTTTGACGGCAGCAATCGGATCAACGCGTTCTGATAGGACAGCGCGGCTTGTGGATGGCCAAGCGCGGCGGCCGTCGCGGCGGCTTCGCCGAGGAGATTGTGCTGTTCCTTGATGGTGCCCAGATGAGGAGCGAGGCGGAGTGCTTCCATCAGTTCACGCCACGCGCGGAGATTGGCACCGGCCGTCCGAAACACGCCTCCTCGTCGAAGGAGTGTCGTGGCGATTGCCTCATCGTTGCCGAGCCGGCGATACTCCGCGAGCGCCGCGTCGTACTCCAGAAGCGATTCGACGTAACGACCGAGCTTGAAAAAGAAGTGCCCGCGGGTTGCGCGAATGCGCGTCGCCAGTTGTACATAGCCTCGTGAGCGAGCGTCGCGCTCGATCGGATCGAGCAGGGGTAATGCGCGTTCGTACGACTTGAATCCGATCTGGGTGGCGTGGTCGAGGCGAGCCGCCAATGCCAGCGGGCTTTCACCGCGCTCGAGCATCGGGATCAGTTTCTCGTATTCCCTGACCGCTTGCTCCGGCTTCAATGATCGTACCTCACGCCGGGCGCGGGAGAAGATCCGCTGCGCTTCCGGAAATCGCTCTGACATGTCTGCCACGTCTTCCGGATAGCGGTCCTTCGTAATGCGCGACAGTTCGGCGGCGAGCCCGGTTATCCCGTCCTCTTCCAACCACCGGAGAGCTGTTTGTTGGAACGGCGCGACGAGCCGCGCCACTGCGGCGCGATCATCTGCGCGCAAGGCGCTCGCAAGTGCGACCTTGTTGCGTTCCCATTGTGTGACTCCGTCGACGCGCTGGGCGAGCGCATCGCGATGGTCGCGCGCCTCGTCCGCCCATGGCGACCGATCCATCGTCAAAAACTCGTCCCATGATGCGATCGCGGCGTCGCGAAGGCCGAGCGCCTCCTGAATCAATGCGCGATTGAAGAGGGTCTCGGCCGAGCGCGGGGCCTCGTTGACTGTGTCGAGCGCGTTCAGAAGCTCGATTGGACGGTTCTCACGTTGCGCGCGCACGTAGTGCGCCGCCGCGAGATCGCCGTTTGCCTCGGGATGCGTGAGCGCGATTTGCTGCAATGCCTTGATGGCCGCATCCGTGCAGGTTGGCTGAGTCACAAGGAGCCGCCGCGCGTGCTCTACGGTCACGACAACATCGCCGCATTGCGCCGGCCGGACTTCCGGCGGTCCGCAGTCCGCCTGCTCGACGACGTGGTCGTCCGGCACGGTCCGCTGACAGGGCCGCCATTCGGAAAAGCCTGCCAGTCGTGGCTCCACGAAGCGGGGCCACTTTTTCCCAGCTTCGGGTTCCTTATTGATGCAAGCAGTCGTGAGGCTGCAGAGTGTGAGCGCGACGGCAGCGAGTGGCTTCATGACTCTCATAAGATACGCCGTCGGAGGAGACGAAATCGGGCGATGACGAAAGACGATCGATTCCAGTCTCTTTACCAGAAGTACTACTTGCGGATCGTGCGGTACTTTGTCCGATCGTTTCACCTGTCGGAGGACGACGCGCGCGATCTCGCACAGGACGCCTTCATCCGTTTCTACAAGGCGATGGGCGAATACCGCGGCGAGGCGGAGTGGGCGTTCTTCGAGACGATCGCCCGCAACGTCGCGTACAACAGAATCCGGTCGCAGAACGCGGCGAAGCGACGCGTGAAACTTGTGAATATCGAAGATCCCGCGACGCGCGTGCCGGGCGCGCCCGAGCCGGATTTCGCAAAACAACAGGAAGACGCGATTCGGTGGCGGCAGTTGGATGACGCGATCGCGGAGCTGCCCGTAGGCCAGCGCCAGTGCATCCAGATGCAGCTCAACGGCTTCAAGTACCGGGAGATCGCCAAATTCCTCGGCATCAGCGAGGACGCCGTGAAGTCGAGGCGACGCGATGCATTGAAGCACTTGCGCGAAAAACTGGGAGCGGACGTGCTCCCGGAGGATGACGAATGAACACCAACCCAAAGCATGAGCCGCCGACCTCCGACGAGATGCTCGCGTACGTGCGCGGCGAGCTGTCGGCCGACGACGAGGCGCGTTTCCGCGACCGCCTGATCCCTTATCCGGAGCTGGTACGGACGCTCACGGCTTCGTTTCCCACCGAGGGCGCGGAACCGGGCGACGACGATTACCTGTCCGAGGAGGAGTTCGCAAGGCACTGGGCCGCGATGCAAAGGCGCATGGCGCGCGGCGTTGTGGTGCCATTCTGGCCGTCGGTTGCTGCGATTGCCGCCACGCTTGCCCTCGTCTTCGGCGCATTGTATTGGCGGGCGCACACCGAGCAGCGGCTGCCGCGCGTCCTCACCGTCGATGGTCAGACCCTCTTCCCCGACGGCAATTCGCGCGGTGGCGCGAACGACGCCGCCACGGTGACGCCGCACGGCGACTGGTACTCGCTGGTGCCCGTCCTCATGGACGAGCGGCCTTTCGACAACTACCGCGTCGAGCTGTTCGACGCGCGCGTGAATCCACAGCGATCGCTTTGGAGCGTGAGCGGTTTGCGGCGCAGTGAGAATGCGACGCTCATCGTCGCCGTTCCTCGCTCTTTCCTCACTCCGGGCATTTACAGGCTGGCGATCTATGGCACCAAGGGCGCGCGCGAAAAGCACGTCAACAACTACACCGTTCGCGTTGCGCGATGACGCGCCGCATCCCTACAACTGCTCGTTGACCAGGAACGCTGACCCATCCACCAGCTTGTGTCCGACGGGCCGCTTCTTCCACTCCTCGAGACTCCGCTCCTTCGACAGCTTCGCGTCCGCGGTGAAGGTCTTCTCCAGCTCGCGGGCGATGGCTTTGTCGTAGACCACTAGCGAGATCTCGTCGTTGATCTCGAAGGAGCGGTCGTCGAAGTTCGTCGAGCCGATCGACGACCAGGCGTGATCGACGGTGAAGACCTTCTGGTGCAGCAGCGTGTGCTGGTAGTCAAAGACGCGGACGCCGCCCTTCAGCAGCGTGCCGTAGTGGTGATGGCTGGCGTGCGAGACCAGCTTGGCGTCGGTGGCGGCGGTGTCGGGAATCATCACCCGCACCTCGACGCCGCGCTTCACCGCCTCGAGTAGCGCCTGGCATGCGTCGGGATCGGGGAGAAAGTACGGGTTCTGGATGGTGATCGATTTCTTCGCCTCGTTGATGGCCACGTGGTGCAGCAGCTTGAGCGTGGACGGACCGCCGGTAGGGGAGATGAAGACGATCTGCGCATCCGACGGGCCGGCATCCTCGAGCTCGGGAAAGAACTTCTCGCCGGCGATGACCTCGCCAGTCTCCTCGATCCAGTTGTCGGTGAACGCCGATTGGATCTGATTCACCACCGGCCCTTCAACGCGAGCGCTGATGTCGCGGAAATGCTGCTTGTCCTCGGCGTCGCCGAGCCAGGTATCGACCAGACAATGTCCGCCGACGTAGCCGATCCGGCCGTCGATGATCACGATCTTGCGATGCGTGCGCTGATTGAGCCGCCCGAGGTTGCTGATGCGGATGGGATGAAACTTGCGCACCGGGCAGCCGGCGTCGCGCAGTCGTTTCACGTCACTCTTGCCGTATCCCTTCCCGCCTGAGCCGTCGACCAGGACGCGGACCTCGACGCCTTCCTTCCGCTTGGCCAACAGCAGGTCCGTCAGCCTTCGCGTCACCTCTCCTTCCTTGCAGAGGAAGGTCTCGATGTTGATGGTCGATTGCGCGGCCTCCAGATCGGCGAAGAGGCGGTCGAAGAACGCGCCGTTCTGCAGGAGCTCGACGGCGTTGCCGCCGACGATGGTCGACTGCAGCAGCCCGGCCATCGTCGGCAGCAGCGAGTCCGAGTCTCCGGATGTCTGCTCGAGCTTCGGCCGGCGTCGCCGCTTGACCGACCAGACGATCAGCCCCAGCACGAGGATAGTGAAAATCAGGAGGGCAAGGACCCACAGCGGGATGGTGATCGCACGAGTCATGACTGTTCCAGACGCAATTCGACGACCACCGGCCAGTGGTCGGACGGCCCGCGGTGAATGACTTCCGTCCGGATCACGCTCCAGCGCGGATCGCAGAACACGTAGTCGAGGCGCTGCCGGGTCAACGGGAACGTCACTTCGCGGAACGGGTCGGACGGCCGCAGATGGCCTCGCGCCATCAACAGGCGGATCTCCTCGGCGCGCGGCGACACGTTGAAATCACCGACCAGCACGTGCGGCAGTTTCGCCCCCGCGGTGATGTCGCCGAGGGTGGCGATCTGCGCCAGCCGCGCCTTGCGCAAAAGCCGTCCCCAGGCGGCGAGATGGGTGACGAAGAAGGAGAACGGCGTCCCGTCGAGCTGCACGTCGGTGCGCATCAGCGAGCGCGGCTCGCCTGCGCCCGGCAGCGGAAAGACTTCCGAGCCGGTGACGGTGCCGCGCGTCAGCACCGCGTTGCCGTAGTCGCCGCCGTCCATGGCGCAGCTCCGCCCGAAGGCGAGTTGGAGGCCGGTGAGTTGCGCCAGCGTCTCGGCCTGATCGATGGTGGCCGCGCGTGTCCGGCAGTGCACCTCCTGCAGGCCGACGATGTCCGGCGCGACGCCGGCGATCACCTCGGCGATCTTGGGGATGTGGTCAGGGCGGCGGGCAGCCGCCTGGCCGCGGATGTTGTAGGTCATGAGCTTCAGCGCGAACACGCGATCTCGCCGAAGCGAGAACGGTGCCTCACCGCCGCCGCCGTCATCCTGAGCCGCGAAGACGGCGAAGGATCTCAAAATGCAGGGAGGTCGCAACCTGAGATCCTTCGCCGTCTCTGCGGCTCAGGATGACGGTCTAGGTTCGCCTCACGCCCACTCGCAAACGTACTCGCAGAACTCCGCCCCCTTGGCCCGGCACTTCGTCTCCGTGACGCGCGCGCCTTTCGCGCCGCACATCTCGATGGCCTTGCGGTGCCAGCCGACGACCGTCAGGCAGTCGTGGCGGGAAAACGTCGGCGCGTCGTAGGTGCGGAGGACGGCCTTGTTGTCGGCGACGCGCTCGTATGTCCGGCGGCCGGTGTCGTAGTACATCTGATAGATCTGCGGCGTGCGGCGCAGCAGGCCGTGCGGATCGCCGGGGGAGAGCATGGCGCGATGCGCGCCGCTGAGATTGTGCGCGGCGGACTTCTCGCCGATGACCAGGAAGACGTTCTCGCCCATCCCCATCTCCGCGGCGATTGCTTCGTCTAACCGTTGATTGAGCTCGAACGGATACCAGCCGCCGGTGAGAATGGAGGTGCAGGCGCTGCGATCGCCTTCCGGGAGCCGGGCCAGAACGCGCTGCACCGCTTCCTCCCCTCGGTCCTCTTTCACGAAGGCGAGACGCGAAAGGAGCGCGCCCCCCTTGACCTTGACCGATTTCGCCTCGTCCATGAACAAAAAGAATACGCCTGAAACCCGACCCCGACGTTTTACGAACTACACTCGACTTCTCGAGGAGGCCCTTTCCGTGACACGAAACCGCGTCATCGTTCTTTTTCTGCTCGCCCTGGCGAGCGTCCCGCTCGTCGCCGCGCCGCCGCTGCGGCTCGGCCGCGACGTCGTCCCGGTCAGAGAGTCCGTCACGCTGAAGATGGACCCGCGCCAGGACAACTACAGCGGCACGGCCGTCGTCGAGCTCACCGTCAAGAAGGCCGTTCCGACATTCTCGTTGCACGCCGAGGAGATGAAGATCGAGTCGATCAGCATCGATGGCGTCGATGCCACGTCGGTTGCCGGGCCGGAGCAGACCCTCGTGGTCACGCCCGGCAAGCCGCTGAAGCCGGGGCGGGCCACGATGACCATCACCTTCACCAACGAGTACGACCGCCGCGCGGTCGGCCTCTACAAGATGGTCCGCAAGGACGAGCCGTACCTCTTCACCCAGTTCGAGTCGGTCGACGCCCGCAAGGCCTTCCCGCTGTGGGATGAGCCGGGGTTCAAGATCCCCTACCAGCTCACCGCGGTCGTGCCGTCGCAGTACGACGCCCTCTTCAACACACCGGTGGAGAAGGAAACCACGGCCGACGGCTGGAAGACCGTCACCTTCATGCGGACCAAGCCGCTGCCGTCGTATCTGCTGGCCATCGCCGTCGGCGCGTTCGAATACACGCCGGTGCCGGGCACCAGCATCCCGACGCGCATCGTGACGGTCAAAGGGCAGAGCGGCCTGACCGGCGTGTCGGTCGAGCAGACGCCGAAGGTCCTGGTGGCGCTCGAGAAGTACTTCGACAGCAAGTATCCGTTCGAGAAGCTCGATCTCATCGCCGTCCCCGAGTACTGGTTCGGGGCGATGGAGAACCCCGGCCTCATCACCTACGCGGAGAGCGTCCTTCTCCTCGATCCGAAAGCGGCCACGCCGGGGCAGCGACGCTCGAACGCGCGCATCACCACGCACGAGCTCGCGCACATGTGGTTCGGCGATCTGGTGACCATGGCGTGGTGGGACGACCTCTGGCTCAACGAGTCGTTCGCCGACTGGATGGGCGACAAGATCGCCGACCAGGTTTATCCGCAGTACGGCCTGGCCATGAGCGAGCTGCAGAGCGTGCAGGGAATCATGAACGTCGACGCCAGCCCGCTCACCAATCCGATCCGCATCAAGGACTCGCACCCCGAAGAGGCGATGCGATCGGTGGGCGTTGCGTACAACAAGGGGAAGGCCGTGATCTCGATGTTCGAGCACTGGCTCGGCCCCGAGGAGTTCCGCAAGGGGGTGATCAAACATCTGAAGGCGCACGCCTGGGGCAACGCGACGGCCGCCGACTTCTGGTCCGCGCTCGGCAAGCACACCGCCGCGCCGATGGGGACGTTCATCGACCAGGCCGGCCTGCCGCTGATCACCGCGGAGCTGATCGCGCCGAATGAGGTCAAGCTCTCGCAGATACGCTACGTCCGCTACGGCATCAAGGCGCCGGCGCAAACGTGGATCGTTCCGGTGGCGCTGCGCTACTCTGACGGCAAGACCACGCGGGTGAAGACCGTGCTGCTCGACGCGCCGTCGAATACCTTCAAGCTCGACGCGCCGAAGGTGGAGTGGGTCTTCCCACACGCCGACGCGGTCGGCTACTACCGCTGGGACTTGCCGAAGGCGCAATTCGTCGCGCTGGCGTCGAAGGCCACCGACGTCCTCACCACCGGCGAACGCATCGCCTTCCTCGGCAACCTCGGTGCGCTGCTCGATGCCGGCGTCATTCACGGCAACGACTATCTCGACGTCCTCCAGCGCTTCTCCGGCGAGACCGATCCCGACGTCCTCGGCTCGCTGCTCAGCGCGCTGAACCGCGTCGAGGGGGCGCTCAGCGAGAGCGATCGCCCGCTGTTCGCGTCGTACGTCCGGCGCACGCTGTCGCCGGTGCTCGATCGCATCGGCTACGCCGCGAAGGCCGGCGAACCGCAGCCGCTGACCATCCTCCGCCCGCGGCTGCTCGGATGGGTGGCGAACACCGGAAAGGATCCGAAGGCCATCGCCTTCGGGAAGGAGCAGGCGGCGAAGTACCTCGCCGATCCGGCCTCTGTCGATCCGTCGATCGCGTCGACGGTCCTCGGCATCACGGCGTACAACGGCGGCGACGAGGCGCTCTACGAGGAGTTCCGCAAGCGCTTCGAGTCCGCCGCCGTGCCGGCGGATCGCAATCGCTACCTCGGCGCGCTCGGCGCCTTCCGCGACGAGAAACTGCGCGAGAAGGCGTTCGCGTACGCGCTGAGCGACAAGATCCGCCCGAACGAGATCTTCACCCTTGCGTTCAGCCACTTCGACACCGAGGAGGGGCGGGCGTACACGTTCGATTGGTTCCTGGCGCATTACGACGCCATCGCCGCCCGCATCCCCGCTGCCTTTCGCGGGGGCTTCCCGCGCATCGCCAGCGGCTGCGACGAGTCGCGCCTGGCGAAGGCGCGCGAGTTCTTCTTCACCTCCGAGCGGAAGGTGGAGGGGACGGAGCGCGAGATGGCGCGGACCGAGGAGCAGGTGAAGGAGTGCGTGGCCTTCCGCTCGCGCGAAGCGGAGACCATCCGGAAGTACCTCGCCGAATTGAAGTGAGATGAAGGACCTGGCGATCGAGCTCGACGACCGTCCGGGCGCGCTCGCCGAAATGGGCGAGGCGCTCGGGCGGGCGGGCGTGAGCATCGAAGGCGGCGGCGTCTTCGTGGCCGGCGGAGTCGGCGTCGCGCACTTTCTGTTCGAGGACCCGGCCGCCGCGCGCGCCGCGCTGGAGGCGGCGGGCATCCGCGTCGTCGCCGAGAACGACGTCCTGATACAACGATTGCGCCAGGGCGCGCCCGGCCAGCTCGGCAAGCTCGCCCGACGCATGGCCGATGCCGGCGTGAACATCACAGTCCAGTACAGCGACCACGATCACCAGTTGATCCTGGTGGTCGACGACCTCGAGCGCGGGCGGGCGGTTTCGGCGGAGTGGGCGCGCGAGCGATAATCGCCGCGTGCACGACCTCGAGAACGTCTGCCGGCGCCTGAGCGACGACCCGCGCGTGCAGGCGATTTATCTCTTCGGGTCTGCCGCAGCGGGAGAGGCGCGCGAAGACAGCGATATCGATCTCGCCGTGCTGACCGGAAAGCGGATCGGTCTCGGCGACGAGCTGCGGCTGCGAGCGATCGCGGTCGAGGAGCTCCGCCGCGACGACATCGACTTTGTGATTCTCGATCACGCGCCGCCGTTGCTCCGATATGAGGTGGTCACCCGCGGCAGGCGGCTCTTCGCGCGCGATGCCGCGGCCGTCGACATGTTCGAGCATCGCTCGATCATGACGTACATGGACACCGCGCATCTGCGGCGGATGGTGCGCGACATTCTGCGCGAGGCGACGCGGTGATCCTTCGGAGGGAAGTGATCGGCGACCGCATCGATCACTTGCGTTCGGTGACGCGGAGACTCGACGAGATCCGCACTGCCAATCGCGACGAGTTTCTCGCCTCATATCAACTTCAGTGGATCGCTGAGCGAGGCCTTCAGTTGGCCGCTCAAGCGGTCTTCGACATCGGTACGCACATTCTCTCGGGACACTTCGACGTTCATCCGGCGGACTATGAGGACGTGATCCGTCTTCTCGGTGTGCATGGTGTCGTGGCGCCTGAAGTGGAGCGGCGGCTCCGAGGTCTGGGAGGGTTTCGCAACATTCTCGTTCATGGGTACTTGGAGATCGATGAAGACCGCGTCTACGGCTTCCTTCAGGACGAGAGCCGCGTCTTTCGCGACTACGCTGACGCCATCGAGGTCTGGGTGACCTCGGAGCGCGGTGAGTGACCAAGGCTTCCAAACCGACGCGGCCGCGCCGCGATCCGAAAATCTTCGCCGCGGTCGCTGTCATTCTCATCTTCGCTGTCTGGCTGCTCTGGCCCTCTCGCTACTCGAAGGTCGCCAACCTCGGCTCGCGCGGCGCGAACATCATCGCCTTCGGCGACTCGCTGACCGCGGGGTATGGGGCGGGGGCGGGGGAGGACTACCCATCGGCGCTTTCGAAAATGATCGGGGTGACGGTGTTGAACGCCGGGGTGAGCGGCGACACGACCGACGGGGCGCTGGCGCGGGTGCAGAGCGACGTGTTGGAGCGCGATCCGCGGATCGTGATCGTCGGGTTGGGCGGGAACGACTTCCTGCGCGGCGTGCCGATCGCGTCGACCGAGGCGAATCTGCGGGAGATCGTCCGGACGATCCAGCGCGGTGGCGCGATGGTCGTCATACTCGGGTTTCGCTTCCCCAGCTTGAGCGTGAGCTACGAGAAGATGTATGCGCGAGTGGCGAAGGAGGAGCGGTGCCTGCTGGTCGACGATCTGCTCGACGGCATCCTCTCCAACCCGTCGCTCAAGAGTGACGACATCCACCCCAATGGGCGCGGCTATCAATTGATGGCGGAGCGCGTCGCCGGACCGTGCCGGCGGTTGATCGCGAAGGCGGACGCGAAGCGGTGACGTAGCCTACGTCACCGCCCGTTGTTGCAACCGGCCGCAGTGGTCCGGCAATCGAGAGCGATAACCGTGATCCGGGCGAGCGCGGAGGCGCTGGTCAGGCCGTTGCTCACATCGAACGAGAACGAGTCGAGCCCGAGGAACCCGACGTTCGGCTCGTAACTCACCTGAGGGCTGGGCAGGTCATACGGAACCGTCGTGATCAGAACGTTGGAGCTGTCGCGCAGGACTCCGCCCGCGGGCAGCGAGGTGACGCGGTACAGCAGCGGAGCGATCACGCCCGGCGTGGTCAGCGAGAGCATCGGAACGTTGTTGCTGCCGACGTTCCCGCTCGCCGTGGTGCGCACTTCGAGACCGCGCGCCGGCCCGGCGAGGCTCTCGTCCACCCGGCCCTGAATGACGAAGAAGCTGTGGCCGTCGTTTGCCGCGGTGCGGAGCTGCTGGAGCACGCTGAAGCTGAACGTGCCGTCCGTGCCGATCGGCATCGACGCCGGCACGGTCATGATCGCGTCGTGGATCCGTTCCGCCGGAGCCTCGAAGTCGGAGTTGGTGAGACTGCCGTCGCCGCTGGCGGTGGACCAATAGAAGAGCGTGTCGAGCGAGTCGCTCGTGCCCCGGTGCGTGGGGAGGACGACGTGCGCGCTCTGGAGCCCATTGGCGGAGCCGATGCCCGACAGGTCCCACTCGAACTGCATCCGCACCTTTCCGTTCGAGCCCGCGCCGCCGGACTGATTCACGCCCGCGCTCATGAAGACGGGGACCGAGCCCGGAAGGGCATTGGCGTTGTCGCCGAAGCCGTCGTTGTTCGCATCGGCGACGTTCCCCGCGATCTCCGCCGGATCGAGCATGGCGGCCATCGGTCTGATGGTGAAACGGCGGCCCGCGGTTTCAATCGAAGTCCCGCCGAGCGAGATCACCACGACCGTCTCCGCCGGCGTGGAGACCTCGACGTCATGGGCAAGAACGGGCGGCGGCTCGGACACCACGGCCTGCACGGTGATGGAGAACGAGGCGGTGTCGCAGACAGTGACGCTGGCGATCACGCCGCAGGCCTGGAACTGGAACGAGTCAGAGCCGGTGAATCCCGCGTCGGGCGTGTAGACCACGGTTGCGGTGCGCTGCGGGCTCGCGGTGCCCTGCACGACCGCGCCGAGCGATCCATGGAACGGTCCGGTGCTGGGAACGATCGAGAACGTGAGCGAGACTCCGGCGGGCGCGGTTCCGCGCAGCAGCAGCGTGGCGGGGACGTCCTTCGCCGTCTCCGCGGAGCTGTCGGTCGCCACCACGGTCGTGGGAGTGGGCGGCGGCTCGTCGGGAGTGGGATTGATGGTCACCACTGCGTCGCCGGTCGCTCCCGCCACATCGCGCACCCGGAAGGTGAACGAATCCGCGACGCCCGCGGCCGACGGCGTGTAGGTGACGTTCGCGCTGGTCGGCGACGCCTGCACCGGCGACGAGAGCGTTCCCGCGCTCGGTCCGGAGACGATGCTGAAGGTCAGCGCTCCCCCTTCGGGATCGGATCCGGTGAGCGTGATCACGAGCGGCGCCGTGCCGCTGGTGAAGACAGTCTGCGGGTTCGCGGCCGGCGGCAGATTGAAGGCGCTGCTGGTGGTGAGGCGGGCGTGGCGTCCGACGCGGATGTCCCGCGCCAGAAATGCACCCGTTCCGTCCACACCCTGATCGATGACGATCGATCCCGCGGTGGCGTAGAGATTGGCAAACACGTCGGCGTTCTGATCGACGTGAACCGCTGGAGGAGTCGCCGTCATCGCGCCGCTCGAGCCGTTGATGCCGTCGACCTGGATGCGGATCGCCGACGCCGTGAGTCCGGAGCCGGTCTCCGGGCCGACGAAGCTGTTGGCGCCGAAGTCGGCGCGCCCGCGGACGACAACGTCGGCGGGCGCCGCGTATCGCAGCGAGCCGTTGTTGCCGATGGTGATCGAGGCGAAGGCGTAGCTGCCGCCGGTCAGATGGACCGTCCCGTTGTTGCCGATGATGAGATTCCCGTACGCGCCTTCAGCCAGCGTCACCTGTCTGCCGTTCGGGACGACGACGTTGTTCGAGCCGGGCGGCCGGACGAAAACTTCCGGCAGCGTGGAGTACACGGGCAACGCCAGCGGCGTGAACTGCCCTCCGGCGATGGTGCCCTGATTCGAAAGCGTGTTGAAGTAGACGTCGCCGCCTGCCGCCGCATCGCGGTCCAGATCGACCGACGTCGCCGCCAGCTTGTACCCGGCCGGCGTGGTGACGAGCCGGTCGAGCGACAGCGCCGCTTCGCCCAGGAACGGGCCAACCGTCGCGTTGTTCACGATCACGTCGCCGGAGACCACGGTCGCCTCTTGATCGATCTGAATGCTGTTCGTCGCCAGGAGCACGGCGTTGCCGACGCCGGGCGACGTCTGATGTTGCTGGGCAAGAACGGAAGACGCGCAAAACAGCACTGCGAGCAAAAGCAGAGAACGATGCCTCATCGCCATGATCTCCATGTACGTCGTCTGTCGGGACTGAGCTGGGACCGGATTCGGACATCCTACGTCTGAATTGCCACCAGCGCACGTCCGTGGAGCGGACGTTCCAGTTTTGTGTGCCCGGCCACGACGTCAATCGCCTTCCGGATGTCGTCGTGATGGTTCGCCAATCCCACCGACGCGCGGACCGCGCCGACGGCGCCACCGGTGTGCGAGGCGAGGCGCTCGGGCGTGAAGTCCGCGCCGAGGCGATCGAGAACGGCGCTGAGCGGGAAGCGATCGAGGCCGAAGGCGGCCTCGGACGCGCCGGGATTGCAGAAGCAGCCGCCGCGCATCGAGACGCCGGCCTCGCGGGCGCGGCTTTCGACCACGGTGTACGGCACGCCGAGGACGTTGAAGGCCACGGCGCCGCCGCGCGCGGTCATATCGAGCGGGCCGTAGATCTCGACGTTCGGGAGCGCGAGCAGCTCGTCGAGAAGACAGCGGGTGAGCTCGTCGACGCGCGCCGTGAGCCGCGGCATCCCGACCTCGTCGAGCAGGTCGAAGCCGGCGTCGAGCGCGGCGATGCCGAGGAAGTTCGGCGTGCCGTCTTCGAAGCCTTCGTGGCGAGGGTCGTACGCGGTGACGAACACGATCGCCGGAACGGCGTCAGCGCCGACCTGCTCGAGCAGGGCGAAGCCGTCGACCTCCGGCATCTGGATGTCGAGGAACAGGATGTCGGGGCGGGTGCGGGCGATGAGCGCCGCCGCGTCGCTGCCGGTGGCCTCGCCGGCCACGCGCACCTCGGCGTCGCCTTCCAGCAGGGCCCGGATGGAGTCGCGCGCCAGCGGCTCGTCGTCGACGATGATCACCCGCAGCGGCTCGCTCACGCCACCTCGCTCCACGGAATGGACAGCGAAGCGAGGACGCCGCCGTCCGCGCTGGCCAGGTCGAACCGCCCCTCCTCGCCATACAGATGCTGCAGGCGCTCGCGGGTGTTTCGCAGGCCGATGCCGCGGTCCGACGGCGCGTCGAGGACGCCGCTGTTGAAGACCTCGATCAGCAGGTGGCCGCCGCGGCGGAAGGCGCGCACCTCGACCACGCCGGGCGATGCGCTGAGGGCGATGCCATGCCGCACCGCGTTCTCGGCGAGCGGCTGCAGCAGGAGGGTCGGCACCGCGCCGCGGCGGGCGTCGGGGGAGAGGTCGATCTCGAACGACATCCGGTCGGGGAAGCGCGCGTGCTGGATCTCCAGGTAGCGGCGGAGGACGGCGACCTCCTCTTCCAGGGCCACCTGCTGCTCGCCGGCGTGATCGAGCGTGTAGCGCAGCAGCTCGCTGAGGCCGGCCATCATGGTCACCGCCTCGTCGTTGCGGCGGTTGCGCACCAGCGCGCTGATGGCGTTCATGGTGTTGAAGAGGAAGTGCGGCTGCAGCTGCAGCTCCAGCGCCCGCAGCCGCGCCTCGGCCAGCGACGCCTCGAGCTGCGCCGCGCGGAGCTCGCGCTCGCGATAACGCTCGTAGAAGTCGAGCGCCAGGGCGGCGCCGAGGACCAGGCAGTAGAGGATGCACTCCAGCGGCAGACGGGCGAAGAGGATCTCCGCGATCTTCAGCTCCGAGGGCTCAGCTGTCATGCGGTCGAAGGGCTTGACCAGGATGAGAAGGGCGAGCCAGAAGAGCCCATGCGCGATGGCGATCACGTTCGCGGCGAGAAGGTGCACCAGGATGGAAAAGCGCCGCGGCGGGATGACCGGAAAGCGCCGCGCCAGCCAGACGATCGCCGCGGTGGGGATCAGCCAGAACTCCCACACCGCGAGGTAGTAGCCGATCAGGCGCGGCACCGAATGGCCGTGCGTGATCATGCTAATCCACACCTGGATCCCGCTGATGATCCCGAAGAGGGCCCAGAACGCGGCAGCGAACCGCCACGCCATGCGGCGAGCATTCATCGCCCTAGTCTGCCGCAGGCCGCGGGCGGAATGCGATCACCGTGCAGCGAAATGGGTCAGGGACGCGGCGAACCGGCGTCGGCGAGGACCTCTTCGATCCGCCGCGACAGCTCCGCCTCCGACAGCCGCGTCGGCGTGTAGAGCCGCACGATGCCCTTGCGGTCGATGAGGGCGAAGGTCGGCGTGGCGGAGGCGCCGTAGCGAATCATGACGTCGGTGCTGACCGGCGTCGGCACGCCATCAAGGCCCGCGTAGACGTCCTTCCAAACCTTCTCCATCTCCGCCTTTTCTTCGGCCGGCGTGGCCGGTTTCTCCGCCACCGTTCCGTACAGTCGGGTGGGGGCGATCATGGCCAGACCTTGCGAGCGGTACTTCTGCCAGACGCGCGCGAGCGACGGCGCCTGCGCCTTACAGTCGCCGCACCAGAAGGCCCAGAAGAAAAGCAGAACCGGCTTCCCGCGCAGCGATTGGAGCGTGTCGACCTCCGGCGCCTGCTGTCCCTCCAGCGACAGCAGGTTGATGTTCTTGCTGATGCGCGAGCGGAGCGACGGCGCCGTGGCGCGCGCCAGCTCGCCGTCGAGGAAGCGGATGGCCGCGCCGCGTCCGTCGCGCGCCGCGATGAGCTTCGATTCGACTTCGATGGCCGCGCCGAAGGGTGTGAGCAGTTCGGCCTTCTCGGTGGGGATCTCGCGGCGGAGCTCCGCGACGTACTCGCGCGCCAGATCGCCGCGCCGCAGCATCTCCGAGCCGCGCGCCAGCCAGCCGATGGCGTCGAGATACTCGGCGTCGACGCCGTGCTGGCGCTTGTAGTCCTCGACCTGGGCCATGCCGGTGGCGAGATCGCCGGCCGAGATCTTGAAGCGAACACCGCGAACCAGTTCGGCGGCGTGACTGCTCGACGCGACGAGCAACAGGGCCAAGAGCGCCGGAATCAGTTTTCTCATGATTGGTCGTGGGACGGGGAAGGGCGGGCGGTGGTTTCGCTTGCCTCGCGGTAAGGAGTAAGTCAAGGAATCTGCGATATAGTAAGGACATGCCCAGCGCCACCGTTACCTCGAAGGGCCAAATCACGGTGCCAAAAGAAATCCGCGAGCACCTGGGAGTGGAGCCAGGAGACCGCTTGAGCTTCCAAATCGGTAGCGGCGGCGAGGTCGTCGTCGAGCCCGAGACGGTCGACATTCGTTCTCTTCGCGGGCGCCTGAAGCGGCAAGGACGCCGCGTCTCGCTTCGCGACATGGAGCTCGCGATTCGCCGCGGCGCGGCGCGATGATCGCCGTCGATACCAACGTCCTGGTCCGCTACATCGTGGAAGACGATCCCGCTCAGAGCGCTGCGGCGGCGGCCATGATCGATCGCGCCCTGCAGCGCAACGAAAGGCTGTTCATCACCCAGATCGTGTTCTGCGAGCTCGTGTGGGTGTTGTCGTATGCCTATCGGTTCAGCCGGGAAGGGATCAGTGGCGCGCTGCACGAACTTCGACGCGGCGCACAGGTGGCGATCGAAGGTGCGGACGAAGTGAAGCGCGCCATCGACTCGTACGCGGCCGGTCGCGGAGACTTCGCTGATTACTTGATCGCCGAGCGGTCCATGGCCGCGGGCTGCACGGCGATTGCGACCTTCGTCCGCGCGTTGCAATCGGACGCGCGGTTCAAAGCGCCCGACCGGCTGTGATCGCCCCGCGGCGCGGGCAGCGATAATGGCGCCTCGCATGTCGCGCGCCCAGTTCGCAATCGCCGTCGCCGCCATCTGCGCCGTCACTGCAATTCGCATTGCGGTGACGCAGCACCTCTTCAGTCCGACCTACGACGAGCCGCTGCACGTCGCCAGCGGCCACCAGTACTTGAGCGCGCGCAGCTACACGAACGACCGCTCGCATCCGCCGCTGGCGCGGATCGCCTTCGCCTTCCCGCTGCGGCATGCGGCACTCACCGGCAACGACGGCCTCGATCGCGTCGGTCAGCTCTACGAGTCGGCGGGCGACTACATGCGCGGCGTGACCCTCTCGCGGCGCGGCAACCTGCTCTTCGTCATCCTGGCCATCGCCGGCGTCGCTCTTTGGGCCGTGCAGCTTTTGGGGCCGGCGGCGGCGGCGATCGCCGCGGCGATCTTCGCCCTGCTGCCGCCGGTGCTGGCGCACGGCGCGCTGGCCACGACGGACATGGCGGGCACCGCCGGCTTCGCCCTGGCCATGGCCGCGTTCCAATGGTGGCTCGGAACACCGACGTGGCCGCGCACCGGGCTGCTCGCGCTGGCCGTTGGCTTCGGCCTGGTGACCAAGTTCTCCTTCCCGATATTTTTCGCCATCGGGGCCCTGACGTTGATGTGGATGGCGCGGCGGTGGCCGATCGTCAAAGGCATCGTCGCCTTCGTAGGCGCCATCGCGGTCGTCGACTGCGTCTACTTTTTCGGCAAACTGCCGCTGTTCTTCAAGGGCTTCCGCGGCCTGCTGGACCACAACTTCCGCGGCCACGACGCGTACTTTCTGGGCCACGTCAGCGGCGCGGGCTGGCTGCACTACTTTCCCGTGCTGCTGGCGGTGAAGACGCCGCTGCCTGCGCTGCTTCTGGCGATCGCCGGCGGCTGGATCGCGGTGAAGACCAAGCGCCACCGCGAGCTGGTGATCATCGCGGCGCTGCTCCTCGGATCGGCGATGCTGAGCAGCCTCAACCTCGGCGTGCGGCACATCCTGCCGATGTACGTGCCGCTGTCGATGCTCGCGGCGTTGGCGATCATCAGTGTAGCGGCGCCCGCTTCGGGCGCCGGCGGCCGGAGCGACCGCCGCTACACGTATGCGGTCGCCGCGCTTTGTGTGTGGCTCCTCGTTAACTCTTTTCTTGCCCATCCGGACTACCTCCCGTGGGCGAACGCGCTGGCGGGACGCCATCCCGAGCGCGTGGCGCTCGACAGCAACTTCGATTGGGGGCAGGACGTCGTCCGCCTGCGCGACGAGGTCCGCCGCCGCGGGATCACCACTCTCCGTGCCGCGTTGTGGGGCACCACCGACCTGCGGCGCATCGGATTGCCCCCGGTCGAGCCGATCGACGCGCAGCGCGGCGCGCCGGGGTGGTACGCCATCAGCGAGTCGATCGTCATTCCCGCGCAGGTGCGCGACCGCGCGGCGTATCGATGGCTGACGGACAACCGCGACTTCATCCGCGTCGGCAAGTCGATCCGGCTGTATCAGGTCAAATGATACGAATCGTACTATTTGCCATTCAGCTCGGTGCGATGGCCGTCGTGCTCGCGGCATCGCCGCGGACGGTGTTCGACCTCGATCGCTTCCTGGTGTTGGTGCCCTGTCTAACGAAACCGCCGCCGGCGGGCTGAAGCGCGCCGCTACACTGGTTATCCTCATCTGCCGTCTCGCTGGAGCGCGCCGCGCGCATCGATCCCGGCGGCTATCGCCTCCAGTTGCGCCTCGCGCGCGGCGGACGCCGGCGCTGCGAGCACGCGCTGGCCGCGCACGCCCTCTTCCCCATCGCGGAGGCGGCGCTCGCACTCCGCAGGCTTATGATCGCGCGATGGACGGTCTCGACCTTCTCATCCGCGCTCACGTCTACGACGCGACGATGCGTGACGGCGCGATCCCGCGCATCGCGGAGGTCGCGGCCGCCCTCGGCGTATCGGCCGAGGAGGTCCGCGAGTCGTTCCAGCGGCTGGCGACGGGACGCGTGCTTGTGCTGCAGGGCGACGGCGAGATCCTCATGGCCAATCCGTTTTCGGCGGTGCCGACGCCGTTCACCGTCGTCGCCGGCGATCGCTCCTACTACGGCAACTGCATATGGGACGCCCTCGGAATCCCGGCCATGCTGCGGCGCGACGCGATCATCGACACGAGTTGCGGCGACTGCGGGACGGCCGCCCGCATCGAGGTCAGCGGCGGCGCGGTGCGCGGCGAGGGCATCATGCACTTCGCCATCCGGGCGCACGACTGGTGGAAGGACATCGTCTTCAACTGAAAGACCATGCTCTTCTTCCGGTCGGAAGAACACGTCGATCGCTGGTGCGCCTCCTGGCGCTTCGACCGCGGCGCGGTGCTCTCACTGGAGAAGGGGTGGAACCTGGCCGCGGCGTGGTATGGACCCGACCGCCGCGAGCCGTCCTGGCGGCGCCGCACCCTCGAGGAGACCGAAGCGCTCTTCGCCGAGCTCGAGTTCACCTCGGAGTTCTGGTCGCTGCGATAGCCCGCTGCTATAATCCCCGGTCCTTCCATTCAACCTAAGGAGCAATCCCAATGTCAGGCCACAGCAAATGGAGCACCATCAAGCACAAGAAGGGTGCGGCCGACGCCAAGCGCGGAAAAATCTTCACCCGCATCCTCAAGGAGATGACCGTCGCCGCGCGCATGGGCGGCGGTGATCCCATCGGCAACCCGCGCCTCCGCGCCGCCATCGCCGAGGCGAAGGCGAACAACATGCCGAAGGACAACATCGAGCGCGCCATCAAGCGCGGCACCGGCGAGATCGAAGGTGTCACGTACGAGGAGCTCACGTACGAAGGCTACGGTCCCGGCGGCGTGGCGTTGATCGTCGAGACCATGACCGACAACACTAACCGCACCACCCCGGAGATCCGCCACATCTTCGAGAAGAACGGCGGCAACCTCGGCACGCCCGGCTCGGTGCGCTTCCAGTTCGAGCGCAAGGGCTACTTCGCCGTCGAGAAGAGCGCCGTCGGCGAGGACAAGCTGATGGAAGTCGTCCTCGAGGCCGGCGCCGACGACCTGCAGACCGAGGACGCGGACGCCTTCGAGATCTTCACCTCGCCCGAGAATTTCGAGCAAGTGCGCCAGGCGCTGGAGAAGAACAACATCCCCACCGTCGAGGCCAAGCTCGGCCAGATGCCGCAGAACTACATCAAGATCGACGACGGGAAATCGAAGTCGATGATGCGCCTCATGGAGATGCTCGACGACCACGACGACGTGCAGAACGTCTGGACCAACTTCGACATCCCCGAAGAGATGATGGAGAGCGAGTAGTGTCCGTCATCCTGAGCGCAGCGAAGGATCTCCGTCTCGCCGACCGAGATCCTTCGCCGTCTTCGCGGCTCAGGATGACGGGCGGTCTTCTCTTCCTCCTCGGCTCCGCCGCCCTCGCCCAAGTCCCGGCGAACCTCGTGGTCGACAGCGTGCCGGCGTTCCCCAAAGAACTCGCCGAAAAGACGCGGCCGTACCTCGAGTCGCGCGCGGCGGGCTTTCAGGACTGGAATCCGGCGCGCGCGGAGATGCTCATCTCCACCCGTTTCGCCGACACCGCGCAGCTTCACCTGGTGAAGATGCCGGGCGGCGATCGGCGGCAGATCACCTTCTACGACGAGCCGGCCACCGGCGGGCGTTTCCGCCCGGGCGATCCCGACACCATCCTTTTCTCCAAGGACGTCGGCGGCGGCGAGAACTTCCAGTTCTACCGCTACGACCTCCGCACGGGCGAGACCGCCATGCTCACCGACGGCAAGTCGCGCAACACCGGCCGGACGTTCTCCAGCGACGGGCGGTGGATGGCGTTCTCCTCCAACAAGCGCAGTGGCCGCGACACCGACGTCTACCTGATGGACCTCGCCAAACCGTCCGAGGTCCGGATGGTGATGCAGGTGGAGGGCGGCGGCTGGGGAGCGAGCGATTTCTCGCCAGACAACGCGAAGCTCATCGTCGGCAACTTCATCTCGGCGAACGAGTCGCAGCTCTACCTGGTCGACATCAAGACCGGCGAGAAGAAGCTGCTGACGCCGAAGAAGGCGTCGTACTCCAACGCGAACTTCGCTCCCGACGGCAAGTCGATCTACTTCACCACCGACGAGGGCTCGGAGTTCCATCACCTGGTGCGGATGAACCTGGAGACCGGCGCGTGGCAGACGCTCAACAAAGAGCCGTGGGACGTCGAGGACTTCGATCTCTCGCACGACGGCGGCCGCATGGCCTACGCCACGAACGAGAACGGCATCAGCGTCCTCCACATCATCAAGACCGCCGACGGTTCGGCTGTCCCGCTGCCGAAGATCCCCGTCGGCGTGATCGGCGTGATGCGCTGGCACCCGATGGGAAGCTGTTCGGCTTCAGCCTGTCGTCCGCGCGCTCGCCGTCCGACGTCTACTCCGTCAACCTCGACACGCAGAAGCTCGAACGCTGGACCGAGAGCGAGACCGGCGGCCTCAATCCCGCGCGCAACTCCGAGCCGCAGCTCATCACCCTCAAGAGCTTCGACGGCACGCAGATCTCCGCCTTCCTCTACCGCCCGAGCGCCGAGCGCTTCCCCGGCAAGCGCCCTGTTCTCATCAACATCCACGGCGGCCCGGAAGGCCAAAGCCAGCCCGTTTTCCTCGGCCGCAACAACTACATCATCAACGAGATGGGCATCGCCCTGGTCTATCCCAACGTCCGGGGATCGACGGGCTACGGCAAGTCGTATCTGGCCATGGACAACGGCTTGAAGCGCGAGGACTCGGTGAAGGACATCGGCGCGCTGATCGACTGGATCAAGAGCGATCCGATGCTCGACGGCGCGCGGATCGGCGTCGTCGGCGGCAGCTACGGCGGCTACATGACCCTGGCCACCATGACGCACTACAACGACGCCATGCGCGCCGCGATCGACGTGGTCGGCATCTCCAACTTCATGACCTTCTTCCAGAACACCTCCGACTACCGCAAGGACCTCCGCCGCGTCGAGTACGGCGACGAGCGCGAGCCGCAGATGAAGGAGTTCTTCGAGAGGATCTCGCCCATCGCCAGCGCATCGAAGATCACCAAGCCGCTCTTCGTGGTGGCCGGTTTCAACGATCCGCGCGTGCCGTGGACCGAAGGGGAGCAGATGGTCAAGACCGTCCGCGCCAACGGCGCGCCGGTGTGGTGGCTGATGGCGAAGGACGAGGGACACGGCTTCGCCAAGCGGCGCAATCAGGACTTCCAGTTCCTGGCCACGATGCTGTTCCTGCAGAAATATCTCGTCGAGTGATGGCCTCGGTCGCCCTCCTCACCGATCTCTACCAACTGACGATGGCGTACGGCTATTGGCGCTCCGGCAAGGCCGGCGACGAGGCCGCGTTCCACCTCATCTTTCGCGAGAATCCGTTCGGCGGCGGATACACCATCGCCGCCGGGCTGGAGACGGCGATTCGCTACCTCGACCGGCTCCGATTCGACGAATCCGATCTCGCCTACGTCCGCTCGCTCACCGGAAGCGACGGCCAGCCGCTCTTCGGCGACGACTTCATCGAGGTCCTGCGGCGGTTCGAGTTCGGCTGCGACGTCGACGCGATCCCCGAGGGGACCGTGGTGTTCCCGCAGGAGCCGCTGGTGCGCGTAAGAGGGCCGATCATGCAGGCGCAGATCGTGGAGAGCGCCCTGCTCAACGTCATCAACTTCCAGTCGCTGATCGCCACCAAGGCGGCGCGGGTGGTGTACGCAGCGAAGGGCGACGTCGTCCTCGACTTCGGCCTTCGCCGCGCGCAGGGGATGGACGGCGCGAACTCTGCGAGCCGCGCCGCGTACGTCGGCGGCTGCCACGCGACGTCCAACGTCATGGCCGGCGCGCTGCACGGGATTCCCGCGCGAGGGACGCACGCGCACAGTTGGGTGATGGCGTTCCCCACCGAGCTCGAGGCCTTCGAGACGTGGGCCGAGGTCATGCCGAACAACGCAGTGCTGCTGGTCGACACGTACAACACCCTTGACGGCGTGCGGCACGCCATCGACGTAGCGAAGAACCTGCGCGGGCAGGGGAGGGAGCTGCAGGGCATCCGCCTCGACTCCGGCGACCTCGCGGTTCTGTCGATCGAGGCACGGCGGATGTTCGACGTCGCCGGCTTCCCGAAGGTGCTCATCACCGCCAGCAACGAGCTGGACGAGCATCTCATCACCAGCCTCAAGGATCAGGGGGCGCGCATCGACGTCTGGGGCGTCGGCACCCGCATGATCACGGCGTACGACCAGCCGGCGCTCGGCGGCGTCTACAAGCTGACCGCCATTCGTCCGCAGGGCGGCGCGTGGCAGCACAAGATAAAGCTCTCCGAGGAGGATGTGAAGATCTCCACACCCGGCGTGCTGCAGGTGCGGCGGTTCGAGAGCGGCGACGTGATCTGGGACGAGCTAACAGGTGTAGGGGCGGCCGCTCCCGGCCGCCCGGCGCCCGAAGCGGGCGCCGCTACACAGGGCGAAGACCTCCTCGTCCCCATCTACCGCGCCGGCAAGCGCGTCTACGACCCGCCGCCCCTGGACGCCGTCCGCCGCCGCCGCGAAGAGCAGCTCGCGCGCTTCGACGCCGGCATCAAGCGCTTCGAGAATCCCGATCGCTACCCGGTCGATCTCGAGCAGGGACTCTTCGATCTCAAGGCGCGCCTCATCGCCGAGGCGCGAGGGTTGGCGGCATGAGCGCGCCGGTCATCCTCTCCATCGAGTCGTACGAGTACTTCGCCGCCGAGATGGCCTCGCGCTGCGAGTGCGCGACCGGCGTCATCGAGCGCAGCACGTTCCCCGACGGCGAGCGCCACCTGCGCCTGGCCACCGAGGTCAATGACCGCGATGTGGTGCTGGTCGGCGGCACGGTGTCCGACTCGGCCACCCTCGAGCTCTACGACCTCGCCTCGGCCATCGTCGGCAACGGCGCCGCCACCCTCACGCTGGTCGTGCCGTGGTTCGGGTACTCGACCGCGGAGAGAGCGGTGCAGCCTGGCGAGGCCGTCGTGGCCAAGACCCGCGCGCGGCTGCTGTCGTCGATTCCGCCGGCGAAACTCGGCAACTCCATCCTCCTGCTCGACCTGCACAGCGAAGGCATCCCGCACTACTTCGAGGGGACCATCCATCCGGTGCACGTCTACGCCAAGCCGCTGATCGAGGAGCTCGCCCGCGAGCTCGGCGGCGACGCGTTCATCCTCGGGTCGACCGACGCCGGGCGCGCGAAATGGGTGGAGTCGCTGGCCTACGACCTCGGCGTCCCCGCCGCCTTCGTCTACAAGAAGCGCCTCAGCCCCACCAGCACCGCGGTCTCGGCGGTCACCATGAGCTTCAAGGGCGAGACGGTGGTCATCTACGACGACATGATCCGCAGCGGGACCTCGCTGCTCAACGCGGCGCGCGCCTACCGCGACGCCGGCGCGGGGCGGATCGCCGCGGTGGCCACGCACGGCGTCTTTCCCGGCGATGCGCTGCAACGCCTCGCCGGCAGCGGGCTCTTCACGCGCATCGCCTCGACCGATAGCCACGTCAACGCGCACCGCCTGGCATCGAATGACCTCCTGGTGCGGACCGTTGCGCCGTTGTTCATCCCCTTTCTCCGGAGAACTCAGTGACGAAAGCCCTGGTGCTGGTCGACCTGCAGAACGACTTCATCCCCGGCGGCAGCCTCGCCGTGCGCGACGGCGACGCGGTGATCCCCGTCGCCAACGCCGTGCAGAAGACGTTCGATCTCATCGTCGCCACGCAGGATTGGCACCCGCAGAATCATGGGAGCTTCGCCTCCAACCATCGCGGCAAGCATCCCGGCGACATGATCCAGCTCGGCGGATTGCCGCAGGTCCTCTGGCCGGACCACTGCGTGCAAGGCTCGCGCGGCGCCCGCTTTCATCCGGTGCTGAACCGCTCGCAGGTGGCGAAGGTCTTTCGCAAGGGAACCGATCCGACGATCGACAGCTACAGCACGTTCTTCGACAACGCGCATCGCAAGTCGACCGGCCTCGGCGACTATCTGCGCGAGGAGAAGGTCACCGACGTCTATCTCCTCGGCCTGGCCACCGACTACTGCGTGAAGTACAGCGCGCTCGACGCAGTGAGCCTCGGCTTCAAGACCCACGTGATCATCGACGGCTGCCGCGGCGTGGAGCTGAACGCCGGCGACACCGAGGCGGCGATCGAGGAGATGCGCGAGGCCGGGGTGGAGATCCTCACCAGCGCCGACCTGCGATGACCAGGATCGCGGCGCCGACGGCCAGCGCGGCGCCGGTGTTGAACGCCGCGTGCGGCGAGACGTTCTGGTAAAGCCAGCCGAAGAGCGCCGTTCCCACCAGGACGCACAAACCGTTTGCCAGGTAGTAGATGCCGAAGCTCCGCCCGCGCGCCTCGGCCGGGACGAGGTCGGCGATCCACGCCCGCTCCGCCCCCTCGGCGAGCGTGAACGGGACCGCGTAGAGGATGAAGAGGACCACGAAGAATCCGAGCGCGTGCGCGAAGGGGAAGACGAAATAGAGGATGGCGTACGACAGCCATCCCGCGATCAGCAGCGTGCGGCGGTCGGTGCGGTCGGACAGCGCCCCCGCCTTGGTCGAGAAGAGCGCCTTGATGACGTGATGCGCCGCCCACAACAGCGGCAGCATCGCCGTCGAGACCCCGGCTGCGTGGGCTTGCAGGATGAGGAAGACGTCGCTGGAGTTGGCGAGCGAGAAGAGCGCGATTGCCGCGATCGCCCGCCAGAAGGGCGCTGGTAGGCCGGGCTTCAGCCCGGCTTCGACGGATGCCGGGCTAAAGCCCGGCCTACCAGGTTCCTCCTTCAACAACGCGACCAGCAGCACCACCCCAATCGCCCCCGGAATCACGGCGATCATGAACAGCGTGCGCAGCGGCACGTGCAATCCCTGCAAGAGCGCGATGGCGATGAGCGGCCCGACGATGGCGCCGGTGTGGTCGAGCGCGCGGTGGAAGCCGAAGGCGCGGCCGCGCTGTTCGACGGGGGTGACGTCGGCGATGATCGCGTCGCGCGGCGCCGAGCGGATCCCCTTGCCGGTGCGGTCGATGAGGCGCGCGGAGAGCACCGCCGGCCACCGCCCGGCGACGGCGATCAACGCCCGCGACGCTGCCGCGAGGGCGTATCCGGCAACCACCAGCGGCTTCCGCCGCGGCAGGCGGTCGGAGATCGACCCCGCGAAGTACTTGAGGATCGACGCCAGCCCGTCCGCCGCCCCCTCGATGATCCCGACGATCAATGGCGTTGCGCCGAGGGTGGTGGTGAGAAACACCGGCAGCAGCGGATAAATCATCTCGCTCGCCGAGTCGTTCAGCAGCGAGACCAGCCCGAGAAGGATGACCTGCGGCTTGAGCCGGGTGGGCGGGGGCACGGGGGGGAGGATATCGTCATCGGCGCGCGTGCACAGGAGCTTGTGGAACTTCGAGGCGCTCAAGATAGCGTGTGAAAACCCAACCCTCGACAATCGCGTCATCCTGCTCGAACCGGATCCTGCGCGTATCCCGGAATCACTCCGACCTCCACCCATCCGGCGCGTCGATATAGCGATTCCGCGGCATCGCCGCGCTTTGTGTCGAGCGTTAAGAGGGTGAACCCGGCGGATCGCGCGCGGCCCTCGATCTCTTGCATGAGCATGGCGCCCAGGCCTTTGCGCCGCGCGTGGCGATGAATCAGAAGCTTCGCGATGTCCGCGCGATGGCGCTGGTTCGGGGCCCAGGCGGGATGCAATTGAACGGTGCCGACGATCCCGCCCTGATCGCGCGCGACGAGCAGAATCGCGCGCGCGTCCGCTTTGGAGATGGTGTCGCGCCACCAATCTTTCGCGAAGTCCAACGTCAACGGGGCGAGAAAGCTCACCGAGGCGCCGGAATCAACCGCGTCAAGCAGGAGCAGCGCTAGGCCGTGGATGTCGTTCTCGCTGACTGGTGAGGACAGTTGCTCGATCATCAACGGCCTCCAACTCCGGAGTGAGGTCCTCCTCTCTGAGCAGCTCCGCGTACGGGCCCAGCCTCTCCTTCAGCAGCTCGCGATAGTAGCGGGGGAGGGAGGAGCCTCGGCCTTCGTGGAAGGCCAGCATCTCGGGATCGTCGGCGATGCGGTTGCGCAGCTTGCGCAGCATTCTCACCGCGTTGATCGCTCCGGTGGTGCGCAGGAAGTGCATCGCGGCCAGGCCGGCGCTGCTGGCGCTGCGCAGGCGGCGCACCAGCAGCCGGCTCGAGGCGATGGCTTGATAGATCTTGATCAGGTTGTCGTAGAGCTCGACCGTCGAGTAGTGGAGTGGGCGCACCACGACGTAAGGCGCGTAATAGAACGCGAACGGCATCGCCTGTAGCACGCGCCCATCCGACAGGTAACGGTCGTAGAGCGGCGTGCCGCCGAAGGGCACCGGGATGTTGATCGTCGGCCAGACGAAGGGGAGCCGCCGGACGAATTCGCTGGTCAGCTCCGCGGGCTCGCTGCCGCAGTCGCCGTCCGTGCCGAAGATGAAGTTCGCCTGCAAGCCAGGGACGTGGCGGTTCAACTCCTCGAAGTGCTCGACGACCTTCTCCAGCTTCTCCTCGCCGGTGCTGCTCCCGACACCCGATTTGTTCGAGTAGTCGGCCCACGACTCCACACCCGGCGCCGCGTAGAGGCAGTTGGTCTCCCGCAGTCGACGCAGACGCGGTCCGCGGAGAATGGAGAGCGAGCTCTCCATGACATACGGGTTGCGCTTTCCGGCCGGGATCACCTCGATGAGGTCGAGCACCTCGTCGAACCTGACCGCGAAGTTGGGGTCGTGAAAGCCGAGGAGGATCCCAGGCAGCTTTTCGGCGACGTAGCGGAAGTCCGCCAGCAGCCGTTCGCGCGGCAGCATCACGTAGTCGTTCTTCCAGTCGACGCAGAAGTCGCAGCGGTAGGGGCAGCCGATGCTGGTGAGCATCGGCACGTTGCTCATGAGCATGCGCCGCCCGCGGTCGAAGCTGGCGATGGCGATCTCCGGCATCCGTTGCTCGACGCTCGGAAACTCCTCCAACTGGTGGCCGCTGGAGATCACACTCCCCCGCGCGTGCTCGCCGCGGAGGATGCCGGCGATCAGCGCCTTGTCGCACTCCTGGACCACGAGATCGAAGAATCGCAGGCTGTCGGTCGGGAAGGCGGTGGCGTGCGGCCCGCCGAGAACGGTGAGCGCGCCGCGGCGGCGATAGATCCGCGCCAGCGCGTAGGCCAGCACGCTGGCCCGGGTGTAAGTGGCCATGAAGACCACGTCGAGATCTCGCGGGAGGATTTCCTCGGGGCGTCCCTCGCCGTAGTAGGTCGCGTAGTGGACGTCGTGGCCGAGCTCCCGGCACCAGACGGACACCGCCTGCGGCGTGATGCTGGCGTAGTGCCGCCGGAAATTGCGGTTGTACGTGTTGCGGAACCAGCCGGGCGACACCTGGTCGGTGAGGATCTCGAGGACGCCGATACGCATCAGCCTTCGCTCCTTCCGCGCTCAGTGGCGGGCAGTCAGATGTTCGTCGGCCGGCGACGGTCCATCGCGCGACCATACAAAGGCATCAAGAATCCAAGACACGCGAAGAGCCATCCCGGGGCACCGGTCCACGACGGCGGTACGACGATCGCGACCACCGTCGCCAGCAGTCCGACGACGGCCAGGATCAACCACGCGCCGATGCTGGCGCGCGTCTCGTGCCGTTCGTACGCGTCGAGGCCGAGAGCGTCGCGCTGCGACCAGGCATGCGCGTGCAGCAGTAGCAGCGCGCCGGACATGGCGAAGAACCCTACGCTGTAGATGGCGAAGAGTTTGTTCACCTCATGCAAGTGGCCGATCGTGGCGCCCGTCCTGAGCGGCACTCCGATGAGACGCCCGATCCATTCGAACATGATGCCGAACATGAATCGCAGCGGGTAAACGTAGACCAGCATGGTGAACACCAGCAGGCAACTGAGGATCAGCGTCCGGGAGTCGTTCAACCCGTAGCGGCTCCACTCGTGATGTCCCCACCAGAACATCATCAACATGGTCGCGCTGGCGACGAACGACGGCACGCCGGCCAGGGCTGCCGTGAGTTGGCCGAGCGACATCGGCGGGGTCAGGGAGATCACCAGAAGCGTCAGGGCGAAGGCGAAGGCGGCGTCCGTAAACGTCTCGATCCGCGACATTTCGAGCCCGCGCAGGCGAAAGCCGGCGCGGCCTCGCTTGACGATCTCGTCTGACATCGATGGCGGGCATTGTAGCGGCTTCTGTGCGGCTTCGAAGGTGATCGATGAGACCGATGCGACCGGCTACCGGTAACCGCGCCGCGCCATCTCCGCCACAACGCTAGTGCCGAGCAGCGCGCCGGCGTGACGATGGCGAAGAGGTGGTCGTGTTGACGTACACCGTTACCTTCCCATCATCGGAGGCAACGATGACGTCGGCGACGCCGTCGCCGGAAACGTCGCCGGCCACCATCGCCGTCATCGTCACCGATTGAAGTTCGACGGTCGTCACGAGCGGCCAGGTGCCGTCGGGATTGCCGCGGAATACTGACACGCGATTCGATGCAGAATCCGCGACGACGAGATCACCGGCGCCGTCGCGGTCGATGTCCGCAAACGTCGCGTGCAGATGACCGGCGCTCTCCCGTAGCGCAGTGGCCTGTGCTCCGGAGTCGCCACCGCGCAGCACGTACAGACGGCTCCTGTTTGCCGCGTTGTCGCGGACGCTGATGGCCAACGTCGGCAACTCGCTCGCGCGGATGGCGCGCGCCGCAAGCCCCTCGACGAACGAGCTCGCGCTTTCCGGCAGATCGGCGATGACGTTCGGCGGGGCGAACGTGCCGGCGCCGCTTCCGGTCGCGGCGAAGACGCGCGGCCCCTGCGTGGCCACGGCGGCGATGTCCAATGCTCCGTCGCCGTTCACATCGGAGACGACCAGCAGCGGTCCGCCGCCGACCGCGATGTCGACGGCGGGCGCCAGCGAACCGTTCCCCGTCCCGCGCATCAGCGATGCCACATTGGCGTCGTATCCGATCACCGCGTCGAGGTTGCCGTCCGCGTCGACGTCGGCCAGTTGAATGCCGAGCGGCGACCGCGGCATGGTCCGGCTGAGGCTCAGTGGGGACGCTCCGCCCCCGAAGATTACGATTTGTTTGAGGGCGAAATTGCTGAAGGTCCAGTCGTCGATGTTGTCACGATCGAAATCGCCGAGGACGGCGACTCCGCCGCCTCCCTCGACCCTCAATGGCGACGATTCGCGTGAAGAAACACGCGGACCGGGCGTCCCGATGGTTCGATTGTCCAGGAGCGTCTGCGTTCCGTTGCTGAACGACACGGCGATGTCGCGCCGGCCAGTACCGTTGAAGTCGCCGAGCGCCAGCGCCGTGGGGTGCAAACCGGTTGTGTTCAGCACCTGAGGTGAGGCGAATGTGACCGCGGCCGCCGCCGCGGCGCTCGCAGGAGCGATGAGCGTCCACGGAACAAGCATGCTCGACAGAATGAACGAACGGTTGATCATCGCGTTCTCCGATCCCGGAGGGAGAGACGGACGCTCCCCGGCGTTTCGCGACGTCAAGAGTTCGGCGACCCGATCGAAGGCACGATTTGAGACCGCGCGAAGCGCCGACGACGGTCGTTCTGAACGATTGAAGCACTCGAGTGAGTGTCTCCCTCCGGGTGTGTAGAATGCGCGCCGCATTCGGAAGGGAGCGCGCATGTCAGACATCAAGAAGGTGGGCGTCCTCGCCGGCAAGCCGGCCGACGCGACCGGATACAGGCAGGGTGAAACGGATGGGGCCCATTCGTCACTACTCAAACGTGGAGGACAACGATGATCAGTCGGCGATGTCTGTTGGTGGTGAGCGTGATGTTTTTCGTGCTGCACATCGCGTACGGCAGCCTTCTGCCCGTGCCGCGAGGTGCTTCAACCAATACCAACTTCCCCGGCTCGGACTTTAGAAATCTCAGCTCCGGCAGCCCGGTGCGGTGCCAGGAAGTTTGTCTGGCCGATCGCCGCTGCTGGGCCTGGACGTGGGTTCGCCCCGCATCCGAGGGTCAGCTCGGGCGCTGCTGGCTGAAGAGCGGCGCGCCGGCGGCGGTCGCCGACCGCTGCTGTATTTCGGGCGTCCGGCCACCGACGGGCGGGATGGAGAACGGAATCGATCGCCCCGGCGCCGACTACAAGAACTTCGTTCCCACGAGCGCGAGCGCCTGTCAAAACGCCTGCTTCGCCGAGCGCCAGTGCCAGGCGTGGACCTACGTCCGGCCGAACACCATTCAAGGCCCGAACGCGCAGTGCTACCTGAAGAACCAGCTCGCGCGGCCGGTGGCCAACGCGGCCTGCATCTCCGGCGGCAAGCCTACGCAGTGATCAACTAGAATGCGCCGCGCTAAAGGAGCGACGCATGGCAGAGATCAAAAAAGTGGGCGTTCTCGGCTGCGGCCTGATGGGCTCGGGGATCGCCCAGGTCGCCGCGCAGGCGGGCTACGAGACCGTGGTGCGCGAGGTCGAGCAGAAGTTCCTCGACAAGGGCCTGGCCGGCATCGGGAAGAGCCTCGGCAAGTTCGTGGAGAAGGGGAAGATGACCGCCGAGGACCGCGACGCCTGCGTCGGGCGGCTGAAGGGAACCGTCAGCCTCGACGACCTCGCCGACTGCGACATCGTCATCGAGGCCATCATCGAGAACGCGGAGCTGAAGAAGGAGACCTACGTCGCGCTCGACCGGATCGTGAAGAAGGACGCCCTCTTCGCCTCCAACACATCATCGCTCACCATCACCGAGCTCTCCATGGCTACCGCGCGGCCGAAGCAGTTCGTCGGCCTGCATTTCTTCAACCCCGTCCCGCTGATGAAGCTGGTGGAAGTGGTGCGCACCATCCTCACCAGCGATGAGTCCTTCGACCGCGCCTATGCCTTCGCCAAGTCGCTCGGCAAGGAGCCGGTGTCGTGCCGCGACAACTCCGGCTTCATCGTCAACCGCCTGCTGGTCCCGTACCTGCTCGACGCCATCCGGGCGTACGAGGAGGGCGTCGGATCCATCGAGGACATCGACAAAGCCATGCAGCTCGGCTGCGGATACCCGATGGGGCCGTTCACGCTGCTCGATTTCGTTGGCCTCGACACCACGTACTACATCACCCACGTGATGTTCGAGGAGTACCGCGAGAAGCGCTTCGCCGCGCCGCCACTGCTGCGCAAGATGGTGCTGGCCGGACGATTCGGGCGCAAGAGCGGTGCGGGGTTTTATGACTACTCGGGCGAGACGCCGGTGGCGATGGACAGGAAAGTGTAGCGACAGCCGCTTCGGCTGTCGGGGCCGGCGGCCGGGAGCGGCCGCCGCTACACGCGAGGGAGAAACTTGTGGACAACGTCAGAACCGAAAACGGCGACGGCATCCTCGTCGTCACCATCGACCGCCCGAAGGTCCTCAACGCGCTCAACGCCCAGACCGTGGAGGAGATTTACCAGGCCTTCGCAGCCGCGCGCGGCGACGATGCGGTGAAAGCGGTGATCGTCACCGGCGGCGGGGAGAAGGCCTTCGTCGCCGGCGCGGACATCAACGAGCTGGCGCAGAAGACGCCGATCACTGGCAAGGAGACCTCCGAGCGCGGGCAGTTCATCTTCTCCTTCATCGAGCGCTTCCCGAAGCCGGTCATCGCCGCCATCAACGGCTTCGCCCTCGGCGGCGGCTGCGAGCTGGCGCTGGCCTGTCACATCCGCATCGCGTCGGAGAGGGCGCAGATCGGACTGCCGGAGGTGTCGCTGGGCATCATCCCCGGCTACGGCGGCACGCAGCGGATGGCGCGGCTCCTCGGCAAGGGGAGAGCGCTGGAGCTGATCTGCACCGGCGAGCGCGTCAGCGCCGGGGAGGCGGAGCGCATCGGCCTGGTCAACCGCGTCGTCCCGGCCGAGCAGCTCATGGCGGTTGCCGAGGAGATGGCGCGGAAGATCATGTCGCGCGGCCCGTTGGCCGTGCGCGCTGCGATCGAGGCGGTGATGAACGGCAGCGACATGCCGTTCGAACAGGGTCAGTTCCTGGAGGCGACGCTGTTCGGCCTGCTCTGCGCCAGCGAGGACACCAAAGAGGGGATGCAGGCCTTCATCGAGAAGCGGCCGGCGAATTTCAAAGGGAAGTAGCGGGGGACCGGTCCGCTGGGCCATAATGGCGGAACACCCTATGGCCGGCAGCGAGCGGATGATCGAAGACATCGCACGCGCAAACGTACTCGCGCATCGCTATCTCGCTGCGCAGGTCGCGGACAGCTCCGTGCGACGCCGGGTCAGGTCCGCGAACGCCTTCCTGCTCGCCGAGTTCATAATCACAGTTGCGGCGACGTACATAGTCGTCTACGCCGCCCCGTGGCCTGTTCTTCTGATCGTCGTCGTGCCTTGGTCGATTGTCAGCAGCCTTTTTCTCGACAACGCCGTTCACTATCTGAATCATTGGCCTCCATTCCGGCACAAACGATTGAACGCGCTGTGGCGCGCTGTCGGCGCGCTGGTCTTTTTCAATGTCGTGGAAATCCGTCACCACCACTGGCAGCATCACCGTGATCTGGAGATCGATGCAGCCACAACGCCCGGATGGAATGAGCTGATTCGTGAGTGGTGGAGCTCCATCTCGTCGCTGTGGCAGTCGTTTCCGCCGCTCATCGCGGACCTACGCCGCACGCACCCCGATGAGTACGTCGAAATCGTAATCATCCGCGCCGCTTCCGCGGCGCTGCTCATCCTGCTAGTCGTCCTGGCGCCCGCGCGCACACTGCTCATCTTCATTCCATCGATGTTCGTCGTCGGACCGTTCTGCAGTCTTCTGATGAACGTGACGGATCACAGCTCTGGTGACCCGACGCATCCGTTCCGACAGGCAACATGGCTCGAGGCCACCACCCGCGCCGAGCGGATTGCCTCGGCGGTGAATCACTTCACGGCCGCGACGCACCTCACGCACCACCTGTTCCCGCAAGTGCATTGGATTCTCATTCGCGACCTGCAGCGCGAACTTGCACCCCTCTACCGCGCCTACGCAGCCCCGCGTTCATTGATCGTCAATTCGACGTTGTTGGGCAATCCGTTTCGGCTCCTCCGCGTCATTGGCAGCATCGCAAACGGCCATGTGTGACGCTGCACCGAAAACGCGTCTCGCACGCTTCCTTGACGGCTTCAAGGTTGCCCTCGAGATTTTCGTTGCGCTTCTAACCATCGCAGCGATCTGCGCGGCAGGCTGGAAGTTCCGGCGTTTCCGTAACCTGGCGGAGAGTGTGGTCATCACCCTTTCACCGAATTTCGCCCCTGCTGGCGACCACAAGGTTCTCTATCTCAATGTCGACATTCAGAATGTCGGAAACGTGAAGATCGAAGGCCGTTCCTTCTGTGTGACCGTCGAGGCCATGAGCGGAGCGACTCGAAAACTGGTTACCGACCGGCCGCTCTGTGTTCAACTCGCTCCAGTCGATCGGGCGCAAGTCGATCGGGCGCAAGTCGATCGGGCGCATCTCTTCACCATCGACAAGGGGGAGTCGAGCACGTTCACCGCCGCCGCCGGTCTTCCGAGCGATCTCGGTGGGAAGCCGATCACTGCTGTTCTCATTCATGTCAGATATCAATCGCGCCAGATCACCGACGAAGGACAGCCGCTCACCTGGATCCACGATGCGATCGTGCCGCTCGACGAGAGCAACGCAGCCACGCGCGCCGCATCGCGCGCGGGGCGCCCAGCGCCGGATTGATCGCGGCACTCAGGGAATGTACGCTCTCGCAGCATGTTGGACGCCGCCGAGGGCGCTATGAACGACAACCTCCACGACCTCATCTACGACTGGAACACCGCCGCTGAGCAGCCCGCGCGCGCCGGCGGGCGGAAGATCGAGTTCGACGACGAAACGCTGCGCGATGGCCTGCAGTCGCCGTCGGTGACCGATCCGGATCTCGACGAGAAGGTCCGCATCCTCCATTACATGAACGGCGTCGGCGTCGACTCGGCCGACATCGGACTTCCCGGCGCCGGCCCGCACGTGCAGCGCTCGGTGGAGCGGCTGGCGCGCGAGATCGTCGACGCCAAGCTCTCCATCGCCGCCAACTGCGCGGCCCGCACGCACGAGAACGACATCCGCCCCATCGCCGAGATCTCGCAGCGCGTCGGCATCCCCATCGAGGCCTGCACCTTCATCGGCTCGTCGCCGATCCGGCAGTTCGCCGAGGAGTGGGAGCTCGACTGGATCGTCGAGCAGTCGACCAAAGCGGTGCGCTTCGCCGTCGGCGAGGGGCTGCCGGTCATGTACGTGACCGAGGACACCACGCGCGCCAAGCCGGAAGACATCGCCAAGCTGTACACCGCGGCGATCGATGCCGGCGCAAAGCGTGTCTGCGTCTGCGACACGGTGGGCCACATCACTCCGTGGGGGGTGCGCAGTCTGATCAAGTACGTCCGCGGCGTGGTCAACAAGGCCAACCCCGACGTCAAGATCGACTGGCACGGGCACAGCGACCGCGGGCTCGGCGTGATCAACTCCATCGCCGCGCTGGAGGCGGGCGCCGACCGCGTGCACGGTTCCGCAGGCGGCATCGGCGAGCGGGTCGGCAACACGCCGATCGACCTGCTGATGGTCAACCTCAAGCTGATGGGATGGATCGACAACGACCTCTCCACGCTCGGCGACTACGTGAAGTACGTGGCCGGCGCGGTGCACGTGCCGCTTCCCGATCAGTACCCCGTCTTCGGCCGCGACGCCTTCCGCACCGGCACCGGCGTCCACGCCGCGGCGATCATCAAGGCCAAGAAGAAGGGAAGCGATTGGCTCGCGGACCGCGTTTACTCAGGCGTTCCCGCGGGAATGTTCGGCCTCCAGCAGGTGATCGAAGTGGGGCCGATGTGCGGTCTTTCCAACGTGATCTACTGGCTCGCCTCGCACGGCTATCCCACCGAAGAGTCGCTTGCCACTGAAGTGTTTCAACTTGCCAAATCGACCAACCGGGTACTCACGGACGATGAGCTACACTCGGCGGCGCGTCGCTGGCAGGAGACGCACACCGTCGCCCGAGTGGCGGAATAGGCAGACGCAGTGGACTCAAAATCCACCGCTCGCAAGGGCGTGCCGGTTCAAGTCCGGCCTCGGGCACCATTGAGCGGAGTTGCGAGGTTGCGGAGTCTCTCGGTCTCGGGGTGGGTGCGACCTCGAAACCGGGAGACTCCGAGACCCCGAGACCACCATATGCGACTTCACGTCATCGCAGCAGTTCTGTTCCTACCCGCCGTTCTCGCCGCCGCTCCGCCTGAACCGATCGGCCGGCACTTCATCCTCGAGCCGCAGCACCCGCTGCAGTCGCGCGACGTTGCGGCGCTCGAGGCCCAGGGTCTGACCGTTCAGCGCGCCATGGGCGCGAACCGCTTTCTGGTCCGGGTCCGCGACGGCGCGGACCTCGGCTCCGACCTGCGCGTCCGCTCGCTCGAGGCGTACGACTGGACGCGCAAGATCGCGCGCTCGGCGTATGCCGGAGCGGCGAGCGGCAGGGCATTCGCGCGCTTCCGGGTGATGTTCCACGACGACGTCGCGTTCGAGGACGCGCGCGACGCCGTGGAGGAGGTGGGGGGCACCGTCGAGACGCCGCTGGCCGTCGACTTCGAGCGGCCGCGCCTTCTGACCGTGCGCGTTCCGCCCGCTGTGCTGCGGACGCTGGCGAGTGATGAGCGCGTCTTCGGCGTCTTCGGGCCCCCGTTGCGCGTGAAGAGCACCAATACCGTCGCGGCGGGCCTCTCCAAGGTCACGCCGCTCTTCAGCGCACCGTACAACCTGAGCGGCGAGGGCGTGGTCCTGTCGCTCTTCGAACTGGCCGCCGCGGAGACGTCCCACCTGCAGTTTCAGGGACGGCTGACCGCGCATTTCAGCTCCGGAGTCGGGACGGGCAATGCGCTTCATGCCACGCACGTCGCCGGCACGATGGTCTCCGGCGGCATCGATGACCCGCGCGACTCCCGTGCTGCGCGGTCGAAGGGAATGGCGCCGAAGGCGGCGCTGCACGAATACAACGCCCTGGACGATTTTGGCAAAGTACTCAACAACAAGGACACCCAGTTGAAGCCCCTGGGAGTGGTGGCCGACAACAACTCCTGGGACTTCGCCCTGGGATGGCAGAGGGAAGGAAGCAATTGGGTCTGGAACGGCGACTACTTCGGCGCCTACGACCCGGTGTACTCCACTCCGTACGAGGCGGTGGCCGTGAAGAGCGGCATTCCGCTGTTCGTCCATTCGGCCGGCAACGATGCCGATCAAGGCAATCCGGGACTCACCGGTCTCTCCACGCACCTGCACTGCTGCGACGACAGCGGCAACACCCTCACCAACGAGACGTTCTGCTATTCGCCGAGCGGCAGCGGAACGGACTGCACGACGCCCTGTTCGCCTGGCAGGAGTGCGGTGACCGGCGAGCAGCATTGCGAGACGACGAAGCACCCCATCTACGGTCCCTTCAACACCATCGGGATCGAGGCGACGTTGAAGAACGTCCTGACCGTCGGCGCGATGGACGCCACTGGTCTCATCGCTTCGTTCAGCTCGCGCGGTCCCACGCTCGACGGCCGCATGAAGCCCGAACTGGTTGCCAAAGGCGTGGGCCAGCTCTCCACCATTCCCGGCGGTTACGCGTCACGAGACGGCACATCGATGTCCAGTCCCGTCGTCACCGGCATCGCCGGCGTGCTCACCGAGCAGTGGCACAAGACCTTCAACGGCCAGAAGCCTTCGGGCCAGGTGCTGAAAACGCTGCTCATCGCCGGCGCGGACGATCAGGTCGGATCGCCGACGCTCGATCGTCCGGGGCCCGATTACACGTACGGTTTCGGCTTGGTCGACGCCAAGAGCTCCGTCGATCTGATCATCGCCGACGCCGGCACCGGCTCGCGGATCCGCAGCGGCTCACTGGCCAACGGCAGCACGGAGCTCCCGCTCTATCTCGCCGCGCCGCAAGACCTCCGCGTGGTCCTCGGATGGTTCGATCCGGAGATCGCGCCGCCGCCCGACGAGCCCGAAACGCCGACGCTCTTCAACGATCTCGATCTCAAAGTGATCGATCCCAGCGGAGCCACCGTCCTGCCGTATGTCCTCAATCCCGCCACTCCGAGCGTGGCCGCGACGCGCGGTGTGAACACCATCGACACCACCGAGGTGGTGGAGATCAAGGGCGCCGCGGCCGGCGCCTACCGCGTGATCGTCAACGCGAAGCTCGGCGACCCGACCACGCATCCGACGCAGGACTTCGTCGTCGTGTCGAACGCGCCGCTGATCGCGGCACCGGTGTCGTGCGCCGACGCCTTCGAGCCGAACGACAGCGAGGCGCTCTCGTTCAAGTTCCTGCACAACGCCGAGACGATCTCCGCGCGGAGCTGCAATGCCACGGACATCGACTTCTACTCGATCAACGCGCCGAAGGCGGGCTCCGTGGTCGTCAACGTCACCGCCAGCGCCGTTCCGCTGCGCGTGACGCTCAGCGGCGCCGGGCTGTCGCCGAATCCGGTGATCGTCGACGTTCCGGCTGGTACCACGCGGAGCCTCTTCGCGACCGCCGCGGTCGGCGTTTACCTGCTGAAGGTCGAGCCGTTCGGGGCGGTCGGTGCACAGAACACGTACACCATCTCCACCACCTTGCCCGAGGTGAGCCCGGCGCGGAGGCGCGCGGCGCGGCATTAGAATGCCGCGCCGATGATCTACAAGACGCTTCAGGTCGAGGAAGCCGCGGGCGTGCTGTCGGTGACGCTGAATCGCCCCGACGTCCACAACGCCTTCGACGAAGAGCTGATCGCCGAGGCCATCGACCTGTTCGGCGGCATCGCCTCGCTCGATGTGCGCGCGGTCGTGCTGCGCGGCACCGGCCCCAACTTCTGCGCCGGCGCGGACCTCAACTGGATGTCGCGCATGGTGCACTACACGCGCGACGAGAACGTCCGCGACTCCGCGCAACTGGCGAAAATGTACGCGCTGATCAATGAGTGCCCGCTGCCGGTGATCGCGCGGATCCAGGGGGCGGCGATCGGGGGCGGGGTGGGGCTGGTCGCCGTCTGCGACATCGCCATCGCCGCACGCGACGCGAAGTTCGGCCTCTCCGAAGTGAAGCTGGGCATCATGCCGGCGGTGATCTCGCCGTACGTGATCGCCAAGATCGGAGAGACGCACGCCCGCGCGCTGTTCCTCACCGGCGAGCGCTTCGACGCCGAACGCGCGCTGCGCATCGGGCTCATTCACCGCGTTGTCGACGACTTCGGCGCCGCCGTCGAGGAGACGCTGGAGCAGTTGATGACCTCCGGCCCCGAGGCGGTGCGCGAGTGCAAGAAACTGATCGCGCACGTCGCCGCGCGCGGTCTGTCGGAGGCCGTTCCGTACACCATCGAGGCCATCGCCGAGCGCCGCGTGTCGGCCGAGGGGCAGGGCGGCATGCAGGCGTTTCTGAAGAAAGAAAAGCCACCATGGACGTCATCCTGAGCCGCGCAGACGGCGAAGGATCTCCGAATGCGCAGCCTGAGATCCTTCGCTGCGCTCAGGATGACGGCGGCGCATGATCCGCAAGCTACTCGTACCAAACCGCGGAGAAATCGCGGTCAGAATTGCCCGCGCCTGCCGCGAGCTGCGCATCGCCTCCGTCCTCGGGCACGTCGACAGCGATGACGTTCCCTTCGTCCGCCGCCACTTCGACGAGTCCGTATCGCTCGGCGCGAGCTACCTCGACGTCGGCAAGGTCATCGACGCGGCGCGGAGCTGCGGCGCTGACGCGCTCCATCCCGGTTACGGGTTCCTCTCCGAGCGCGCGGAGCTCGCCGCGGCGTGCGAGGAGGCGAAGATCGTCTTCGTCGGTCCGAAAGCTGAGTCGATCGCTGCGATGGGCTCGAAGGCCGAGGCGCGGCACCTCATGCAGCGCCTCGGCATACCCGTCGTTCCCGGTTACGACGGCGACGACCAATCGATCGAGACGCTCACGGCTCAGGCGAAGACCATCGGCTTTCCGCTGCTGGTGAAGGCCAGCGCGGGCGGGGGCGGGAAGGGGATGAAGATCGTGCGCGCGGCGAGCGAGCTCACGCCGGCGATCGAGTCGGCGCGGCGTGAGGCGACGAAGGCCTTCGGCGACGACCGTCTGCTCCTCGAGCGCTACATCGAAGAGCCGCGGCACGTGGAGCTCCAGATCTTCGGCGACGGGCGCGGCAACATCGTTCATCTCTTCGAGCGCGACTGCTCGATCCAGCGCCGCCATCAGAAGGTCGTCGAGGAGACGCCGGCGCCGCGATACGGCGACGACCTGCGCCGCAGGATGGCGGACGCCGCGATCGCCGCGGCGCGCGGCGTCGACTACCGCAACGCCGGCACGGTGGAGTTCATCCTCACCTCCGGCGGCGACTTTTACTTCCTGGAAATGAATACCCGCCTGCAGGTCGAGCATCCGATCACCGAGGAAGTGGTGGGCGTCGACTTGGTGCGCGCGCAGATCGAGGTCGCCGCCGGCGCGCCACTGCCGTGGAAGCAGGACGAGCTGCGGCAGCGCGGGCACGCCATCGAAGTCCGCGTCTACGCCGAGGATCCCGACGACCGCTTCCTGCCGCAGAGCGGAACGATCGCGTTCTACCGCCAGCCCGCCGGGCCTGGCGTGCGGGTGGACGCGGGGGTGGGCGAGAGGACGCAGATCGGCGTCAGCTTCGATCCGATGCTGGCGAAGCTCGTCTGCCACGCCGAGTCGCGCGACGCGTGCATCGACCGTCTGGAACGCGCCCTCCGCGACTACGTCATCCTCGGCACGAAGACGAACGTATCGTGGCTGCGGCGCGTCGTCGCCCATCCCGCGTTCCGCGAGGGGCTGGTGTCGACGCGCTTCCTCTCCGATCACGAAACGGATCTCCGGCAGCCGATGCCGGAGGTGGTTCCCTTGATCGCCGCCGCCTTGGCCGCTCAGCCAACACAACGGCCAACGGCCAACGGTCAACGGCGAACGACGGACATCTGGCACTCTCTCGGCAATTGGGGACGATGACATGCGCACAATCAAAACAGCCATTCTTCTTCTACTGGTCGCAACATCGGCAAGCGCGCGCCGCCACGCCATCGGCTGGCCGTTCGCCCTGCAGCCGTGCATCCCCGGCACCGTGGCCTTCGCCGCCGGCGTCGCGGACTTCGCGGTCAACGGAGGCTTCGTCTATTTCGGTGACGAGAACGGCGTGGTGTGGCGCGTCCCGAGGGAAGGCGCCACGCCAGCGACGGAGCTGGTGCGCATCCCGACCGAAGTGCTATGGGTGGAGGTCGATGCGACGCGCGTGTACTTCGCGGGGCTGAGCGGCGAGCTGACCGCCGATATCTTCTCCATCCCCAAAGGCGGCGGCGCGATGACGACCGTCGCCTCGGCGGTGCTTACGCCCGGCGCCTTCGCCACCGATGCGCAGTTCATCTACTGGGTCTCCCTCGGCACGCTTGCCGGCGAGGACTTCCTCTCCGACGGCGCGGTGCGGCGCGTCTCGAAATCGGGCGGCACCGTGCAGACGCTCGCCGGCGGCCTGTCGCTTCCGATCGCCATCACGGTGGCGGGCGGCAACGTCTATTACGGCGAAACGGGAATCGCTGCGGGCAACACCAGCGCGGGATTGCGGCGGGTGCCCGTCGACGGCGGCGCGGTGACGAAGCTGTACGACAGCTTGCCGGTTGGATCCGTCGCCGTCGACGACACCAACGCCTATTTCGCCGCCTTCCGGCTCGGTACGGGCCTGGTGGACATCGACCGCATCCCGATCGGCGGCGGAACGCCTGTCGTCCTCGCCGGCAGCCTCGACTTCGCGGACGGCTTGGTCGTCCAGAGCAATAACCTCTATTACGTCGCCGAGAACAACGAGACCGCGAGCATCCAGGCGATCAGTCTTCCGAACGGATCTCCGCGGGTGATCAGGGAAGTCGAGACCAGGATCGCGCGGCTGGCGTTCGATGAATGCCTGATCTACTACGCGACGTCCGCGGAGACGATTGCGCGGTCTGCGCGATGAATGGGGATAGTCTACGAATATGAACAAGCGCATTTCGCTTCTCGCTCTGCTCGCCGTCTGTTGGCTCCTTCCCCCATCCGCGCTGGCGTGGGGGCCGCGCGGACATCGTCTGGTCGGGCTGATCGCCGAAAAGCGGCTGTCGGCGACCGCGCCGCAGGCGTTGTCCTTCGCGCGAAAGCTGCTGCGAACGACGAACGCGCCGAACACCAATTGCGAGGCCACGGCGGCCGCGCGCTCGTTCGCGGATGTGGCCAACCTCCCCGACGACTTCCGCCAGATCGAGCTGGCGCTGGTCACGCGCGACTGGCATTTCGTGAACATCGATATCGCCAATCCGACGTACGACGAGGGGCGCGACTGCCCGACCGGCGATTGCGTGGTTCGCCGGATCGAACGGATGAGAGAGCTGCTCAAGGATCGCTCGCGAGCCGCCTGCGATCGCGAGTCGGCGCTGATTTACCTCGTGCACTTCGTCGGCGACGTCCACCAGCCGTTTCATACCGGCTTCGGCCACCTCCCGAACGGCGATCCCGACCTCGGCGGAAACCGGGTCACGGTGACGATTGACGGACAGCAGCGCAAGCTTCACGGCGTCTGGGACTCGTCGCTGATCGAGCGGCAGAACCGGTCCGACCAACAGTGGGTCAAGCACCTGATGACCGACGTGCTTGGCGATCGCGATCCGGAGACGCTGGCCAGCGGCGAGGTCATCGACTGGACCAACGAATCACACGAGATGGCGATCGAGCGGCACGTCGAGGATGGGACGACGCTGGATAACGTCTACATCAAAGAGAGCACCATGGACGTCGACGAGCGGCTTCTTGTTGCCGGACTGCGGCTGGCACGAGTGATCGAGGAAGCGTTGAAGTAGCTAGTCGCGCCGCCCCAGGGCCTCGGGTGCGCGGACGCGTCCCGCGATCCCGCAGAGGATCAGCAGCGTGACCACGTACGGCAGCGCGAGCAGCAGATGGAACGGCAGCCCACGGCCGCTCGCCTGCAGCGTGTACTGCGCCGCCGCCGCGATCCCGAACACCGCGGTGCCGAGCAGCGCTCCCTTGAACTTCCAGCGTCCGAAGATGACGATCGACAGCGCGATGTAGCCGCGCCCGGCAGTCATGTTCTCCGCAAAGCCGCTGGAGATCGCCAGCGCGAGGTATGCGCCGCCGATGCCGGCGAGCAGCGCCTCGATGCCCAGCGCCGCCCAGCGATGCGCGTGCACCGAAGCCCCCGCGGCGCGCAGCGCGGCGGGATGCTCGCCGGAAGCGCGGAGGCGGAGGCCGAACGTGGTGCGCCAGACCACGAACGCCAGCGCGAGCGGGACGACGATCCAGGCCAGCGGCACGACGACGTCGCGGCCGAGGTGCGGGACGGCTTGCGAGAACATCGCCGTCCGCTGCAGCTCGCGGTAGACGAATCCGGTCACCCCGAGCGCCAGCAGATTGATCGCCGTCCCAGTCACGATCTGATCGGCGGCGAAGACGATGGCGAAGAGTCCGAACAGCGCGCCCACCGCCGCCGCCCCCACCACCCCGCCCGCGAAGCCGATGGCGAGGCTCTTCGTCAGTTGCGCCGCCACCACCGCCGTCATCGCCGCGGCGAGCATCATCCCCTCGATGCCGAGGTTGATCATGCCGGCGCGCTCGACGACCAGCTCGCCCTCGACCGCCAGCAGCAGCGGCGTCGCGGCGACGATCGCCAGCAGCAGCACTTCAATCCCGGGCACGCATCCTCCCGAACGCGATGAGCGTGAGGACGACCACCGCCTGCCCGAACGTGGCGACGGTTGCGGAGATGTTCGCAGAGCGCTGCAGCTCGCCCGCTCCGGTAGTCAGCGCGCCGAAGAAGAGCGCCGAGGCGAGCGTCGCCAGCGGATGGAGCTCCGCGAGGAGCGCGACCGCGATCCCCGAGTAGCCGTAGCCGGAGGCGAAGCGCTCGAAGAGCCGGTGGGTGACGCCGAGCAGCTCGATGCCGCCGGCCAGCCCGGCGACCGCGCCGGAGAGCGCCATGGCGCGCACGAGCTGCGCGTCGACGTTGATGCCCGCGTGCTTCGCGGCCGCCGCGTTGTACCCCGTCGCGCGCAGGCGCAGCCCCTCGGTGGTGCGATAGAGCACGAACCACATCGCGATGCAGATGATCGGCGCGATGACCACGCCGGCATGCAGTTCCGTCGCGCCGAGCGCCGGCAACGCGGCGGCGATCGTTTCGGTCTGCGGATACTTGGCGCTCGCCTCCTGCAGCGGGCCATTGACTGCCCAACCAAGGAGGTGGATGGCGATGAAATTGAGCAGGATCGTCGTCAGCACCTCGGGCGCGTTCCGCCACAGGCGCATCGCCGACGCGATCGACGCCCACAGCGCGCCGGCGATGAGCGACGCGCACAGCGCGGCGATCGCCCCGTACGGCGCGGCGACGAACGCCGCCAGCGCGCCGGTGATGAACTGCCCCTCCGCGCCGATGTTCCATACCCCCGCGCGAAAGGCGATGGAGACGCTCAAACCGGTTAGTAGTAACGGTACCGATTTTAGTAGTGTCCCTTCCATCGCAAAGCGTGATCCGACCGAGCCGCTGGCGAGGATCGCCAGCAGCTCGCGCGGGTCGTGGCGGAACACTGCGCCGCACACGGCGAGGAAGACGATCGACGCCGCGGCGGCGCCGACGGCGGTGAGGATGCGTTTCATGGAGTGCGGGCGTCCCGCCCGCATCGGCGTCCCGCGCCGTCGCGTCGCAATCGTCGCCGGGCGGGACGCCCGACGAGTGCGGCCGGGACGGCCGCACTCCATCACAGTACCCCCGCCATGAGCGCCGGCGCGCGCGCGGCGGCCTCCTGCGGCGTCATCCGCGCGCTGAGGCGCCCCCGGTAGATGACCTGCACGGCGTCGGCGAGAGCGAAGGCCTCGTCGAGGTCGGAGGTGATGAGGAGGATCGACGCGCCGCGCGCGGCGGCGTTTCGGAGCTGCTCGTGCACGTAGCGCGTCGACTCGATGTCGAGGCCGCGCGTCGGCTCCGAGGCGATGATTACGTCTGGATTGCGCCCCAGCTCGCGCGCCAGCACCACCTTCTGCTGATTGCCGCCGGAGAGCGCGCCGGCGCGCTGCCGCGGCGACCGCGCCCGGATGTTGAACTCCTCGATGAGTGCCGCCGCCCGCTCATGCGCCTGGCGCGGCTGCCAGCGCGGCGCGCGCAGCGCGAGATTCTCGGCGATGGTCATCTCCGCGATGATGCCGTCGCGGGTGCGGTCTTCCGGGATTTGCGCCACGCGGCCGCGGGCCTCGGCGCGGGCTTTGGCGGCGAGATCGGCTTGACCGTTGCCGGCTACGCCGATGACGGCCAAAATCTCTCCCCTCTCCCGCCCGGCGGGAGAGGGTGGCGCGAAGCGCCGGGTGAGGGTCATCGCCTCCGCCAGCTCCTCCGCCGTCATCGCCCCTGCCGCCACCACCCGCCCGCGCCGCATGACCACCACGCGCGTCGCGACCTCCAGCACCTCGGGGATCTTGTGGCTGATGAAGACGACCGTCGTTCCTTCCGCGGCGAGGCGGCGCATCACCTCGAACAGCTCGCGCGCCTCGGAGGGCGTGAGCACGGATGTCGGCTCGTCGAGGATCAGCGCGTGCGGGCGCCTGGTAATGGCCTTGATCAGCTCGAGCTTGGCCTTTTCGCCGACCGAGAGATCGCGCGCGCGACGGGTGACGTCGCGCAGATCGATGCCGGTCACTGCGATCGCGTCCGCCGCCTCCGCGTCGCTCAGCAGGCGCCCCATGGTCAGCGCGAGGTTCTCCGCGATGGTGAAGTCGGAGACGAGCATGAAGTGCTGGTGCACCATCCCCACCGTACCTTCGATCGCTACCGTGCCGCCGTCGGGCCGCAGCTCGTCCGCGGCGATCGACATCAGCGTCGTCTTCCCCGCGCCGTTCTCGCCGACCAGTCCGACGATCTCGCCCGGCGCGAAGTCGAGCGAGACGTCGTCGACGGCGAGCGTGGGGCCGAAGCGCTTGACGATGTGTTCGAGTCTCAGAACTTTCCGCGCGGCACCTGGAACGTCCCGCCGCGGATCTCCTTCTCGATGCGCTCGACCTCGGCGATCGTCTCCGGTTTGATGGTTGGCTTCAACTTCTCGTTCCACACCAGCGAAACGATGCCTTCTTTTCGGCCGAGCCAGTAAATCTGCGGCTTGAACTGATGGTCGCGGACCAGCTTCGCCATGTAGACGAAGGCGGCGGGGACGTCGAGCACGGCGGAGGCGACGATGACGTCGGGCGCGAGGTCGTTCTGATTCTTGTTCGAGCCGAAGCAGCGTACCTTTCGCTCCTGGCAGGCCTGAAACACGCCGCGGCCGGCCTCATTGGACTGATGCATGATGAAGTCGGCGCCGGCGTTGATTAGCGAGAGCGTCGCCAGCTTCGCCGCGCCGACGTCGTCGAAGTTGCCGGTGTAGATCTCCTTCACCTCGAACTTCGGATCGATCGATTGCGCTCCGGCCTTGAAGGCCAGGAACGTCGAGGCGATCGACGGCAGATTGATGCCGCCCACCAGCCCCGCTTTTCCTGTCTTCGACTCGCGCGCCGCGATCACGCCGAGGAGATAGGTGGTCTGCTCGAGCTGGAACACCATCGGCGACACGTTCGGCGCGACCGAGCTGCCCGAGGTGGTCATGAAGATCGTGTTGGGGTATTGCTTGCCGGCCTTGAGCGCGGCGTCCTGGAACTCGAAGCCGTGGCCGAAGGCGAGGTCGAATCCCTTCGCCCCGTAGGAGCGGAAGCCCTCCTCGAACTCCGCCGGCGTCTTTGTCTCCTGATGCGACACTTCCGCGCCGAGCTCGTCGTGGATGCGCTGCAGCCCTTCGTAGGCGATGGCGTTCCAGCCGTTGTCGTTGACCGAGCCGGGCGTGAGCAGCCCGACCTTCATGACAGGTTCCTGTGTAGCGGCCGGCTTCAGCCGGTCGTCTTCCTGTCGGGCGCAGGCGAGGAGAATCAGAAAGATCGCGAACTTCTTCATGGCGCGCGATTGTAGGTTGTGATACATCGTGCCGCGAAATCGGAGGCCGCGATGGACGACATCGAACACAACGACAACGGCGCAGACGACGATGATCAGTTCGAACAGATGATCATCGAGAACAGCATCCTCCTCCACAGCCTAGCCGCACTCCTGGTGCGGAAGGGCATCCTCAACCAGGAGGAGATCGACGCGGAGATGGACAAGCTGTACGACGAGATGGAGAAATTCGACGAGGAATAGCTCGGGGGTTGGGATGTTGGGATGTCAACTACGTGATTCGGAGACCTTGAATGAACGTTCGTAACCTCTCGATCGCCGTCGCCTTCGTCGCCGCCACCGCCGTTCCCGGCATGGCGCAGGTGTCCGCCGCCAAGGCCGAGTGGGCCAAAGGCCCGGTGCAGTTCCTCATGACCAACGATGAGAAGACTGCGTGGCAGAAGGTGACCACCGACGCTGACGCCGATGCCTTCGCCGCACTGTTCTGGGCCCGTCGCGACCCGACGCCGAACACGCCGGAGAACGAGTTCCGCGAGGAGTACGAGGCCAAGGTCAAGTACGCCGACCAGAACTTCAAGGGCGGCCGCCAGCGCGGCGCGCTCTCCGACCGCGGCAAGGCCCTGATCCTCTTTGGCTCGCCGAGCAAGGCCACCAAGCAGGGCGGCAAGCAGCCGAGCGCCGCGGCGTTCGACGAAGACAGCCCGACCTCCCAGGCCCAGCAGGAAGCCGTGCGCGTCACCTGGCTGTACGAGGGCGACGCCGCGCAGAAGGCCTTCGGCGTACCGCGCGCCACCTTCACCTTCGTCGATCAGCTCGCGAACGGCGACTACCGCCTGACCAACGCCGGCATCGACATGAACGCCGCGCAGCAGAAGGCGATTGCCGCGACGATCACCCAGCCCGCGCTGACCACGGCGCCGATGCTCGGGCAGCAGCGCGCCGCCGCGCAGCAGCAGGCCACCACGGCTGCTCCCGCCGCGGCGACCCCCTCCGACGCTTTGAAGACCGCGGCGCTCGAGAGCGCGGTGGCCGAGGCGAAGGGTGGGAAGGTGGCGAAGAACGTCAACGCCCTCTTCGCCGAGTTCGTCTCGCCCAGCGGCGAGTCGTACATCCCGCTGCAAATCTACGTTCCCGCCAGCGCGGGCATCAGCGCCGACGGTGCCGACACGATCTTCGGCGTCGTCGAGGATGCCAGCGGCAAACGCGTCGCGGTCTTCGAGGAGCCGGTGAAGCTCACGCTCTCGAAGGGCGACTTCTTCGCCGACAGGACCGTGCTGGTGCCGGCGGCCGGGAAGTACACCGCCGTCGTCGGCCTGGCGAAGGGTGGCGCGCCCGTGGCCGTGACTGTGGTCCCCATCGAGGCGAGCACGCCGGCAGCGGACTCCGTCGGCGTCTCGAAGCTCATCCTCTCCGACAACATTTACGAGCTGGCGGCCGCCGAGCCGGTAAAGGCGCCGTTCGCCTTCGGCAGACTGAAGATCGTGCCCAAGGGCAACCTCTCCTTCGCCAACAATGGGGAGCTCGGATACTTCGTCGAGGTCAACAATCCCGGCATCGACACCGCGTCGAACCTGCCGAAGCTGCAGTACAAGCTCGATCTGGTCGGCCCGGACAAGAAGACCATCAGCGCGCCGCTGAGCGACGTGCAGGCCCTGCCGCTCTCCGGCTCGGTCGGCCCCGGCCACTACGCCATCGTCAGCACCATTCCCCTCGGCGAGATGAAGCCGCTGCTCAAGCCCGGCGACTACACGCTGAAGATGAAGATCGTCGATACGGTGACCAAGCAGTCGTACACCGTGGAGCAGCCGTTCAAGATCACGGGCTGACGGCGAAGTAGAATCAGCCATGCCCTTCGCCACCGTTCAGGAAGCCGCGGACCTCTATCGCCGCGGCGCGTTCGTGATCATCGTCGATGACGAGGATCGCGAGAACGAGGGCGATCTCTGCATCGCTGCCGAAGCGGTCACGCCCGAGATGATCAACTTCATGGCCAGGTGGGGCCGCGGCCTGATCTGCCTGGCGTTGACCGAGGAACGATGCCGCGAGCTCGACCTGCCGTTGATGGTCGAGAACAACACCTCGAACTACGGCACCGCGTTCACCGTCTCCATCGAGGCCCGCGGCCGCGTGACCACCGGCATCTCCGCGCGCGACCGCTCAGAGACGGTGCGGGTGGCCATCGACCCGAAGACACGCCCGGCCGATCTGCTGCGGCCGGGTCACGTTTTTCCGCTTCGCGCCAAGAAGGGCGGGGTGCTGAAGCGCGCCGGGCAGACCGAGGCCTCGGTCGACCTGGCGACGATTGCCGGGATGATGCCGGCGGCGGTGATCTGCGAAATCATGAACGAGGACGGCACCATGGCCCGGCTGCCGGACCTCCGCGAGTTCGCCATCAAGCACGGGCTGAAGATCACCTCGGTCGCCGACATCATCAAGTACCGCATGAACCACGAGCGGCACGTGCACCGCGTGGCCTCGCCGCGCCTGCCGACGCCGTATGGCGAGTTCCGCGTCCACGCATTCGTGAACGACATCACCGGCGAAGAGCACATTGCGCTGGTGATGGGGGAGATCGCCGAGGACGAGGACGTGCTGGTGCGCGTCCACTCGTCGTGCCTCACCGGCGACGTCTTCCACTCCAATCGCTGCGACTGCGGCGACCAGCTCTCCCGCGCGTTCGAGCTGATCGCCGCCGAGAAAAAGGGCGTGGTGCTCTACCTGCTTCAGGAAGGCCGCGGCATCGGCTTGATCAACAAGCTCAAGGCGTACGAGCTGCAGGAGCAGGGTCACGACACCATCGAGGCCAACGCCAAGCTCGGCTTCGCCCCCGACATTCGCGAATACGGCACCGGCTCGCAGATCCTTCGCGACCTCGGCGTGCGCAAGATCCGCCTGATGACCAACAACCCGGCAAAGTACGTGGCCATCGAAGGCTTCGGCCTGGAGATCGTCGAGCGCGTGCCGCTGGAGATCGCGCCGTCGATGGAGACGCGGAAGTATCTGGAAGCGAAGAAAAAGAAATTGGGGCACATTCTGGATCTCGTGTAGGGGCGCGCAGCAGCGCGCCCGCAGCCCGGAGTACCGGGCGCGCTGCTGCGCGCCCCTACCAATACATGTCCGCACATACAGGTCCCATCCTCGAAGGCCGCGGCGACACCGACTACGAGCGCTATATCCGCGTTCCGGAGCTGCTCGAGCTGGTGAAGCCGGCCGATCTGCTGGCGCATCCTGAGGAGCGGCTCTTCCAGACCACTCATCAGGCCGCCGAGCTGTGGCTGCATCACGTCGACTACGAGATCGGCCGGGCGATGGAGCTGATGGGCGCCGACAAGGTCGAGCACGCCGCCGACTTGCTCGAGCGCTGCACGCGCATCATCAATCTGCTGCGGCAGCAGATCGTGATCCTGGAGACCATGGCTCCCGCCGATTACCACGTCATCCGCACCACGTCGCTGGGGCGGGGGAGCGGGCAGGAATCGCCCGGGTTCGCCAAGCTGCTGGACGTCGGGAAGCGCCTCTGGCCCCCCTTCGAAGCGCTCCTCGGCCGGCGCAACGCAGCGCTCATCGAGATCGAGCGCAACCCGCGCGAATACGGCGATCTTTTCCGCCTGGTGCAGGCGATGCTGGACTACGACGAGGCGTTTCTGAACTGGCGTTTCACGCACATGCGGCTGGCGTTCCGCGTCATCGGCTCGAAGGTCCTCTCGCTCAAGGGCGTCCCCTCGTCGCAGCTCGAGCTCGGTACGCGCGAGCCGCTGTTCCCGCAGTTGTGGGACGTCATCAGCGAGCTGACCGCGGAGTTCAAGCCGACGTATTGAGGTGTTCGCCGTTGGCCGTACGGCGCTGCGCGCCTGCCGTTGACCGATGCGCTCGGCCAACGGTCAACGGCCAACGGCCAACCAGTTTCGAATCGCCGTCGCCGCGTGTCCAAGTCGTGCTAAAACTTTCGGTTTCAAACGTTAGGAACTAGCTTGACGGTGAAAAAGTCGATCGGTATAGTCGCCACCCATTGTCTCGGGGGGCCGGTCAAACCTGAAGACGCGCTTCAGCGTTTCTGCGTTGTATCCACTACTTCGGGAGTTGAACAATCGATGAAAAAGGTGTTGTGCCTGGTAGCGGCACTGACTCTCGCCCTGACCTCGTTTTCCTGCCAGAAGATCGAGGCCAGGATGGAGATCAAGCAGGCTAACGAGGCCTACCAACGGGAAGACTACACGGCGGCGCTCGATCACTACCGGAAGGCCAAGCAGATCGATCCGAGCTTCCCGGAGCTCGATCGGATGATCGGCTACTCGCAGATCGGCCTCTACGTCCCCGACGAAAAGACCCCCCAGAACGAGGCCCGGGCCGACGCCGCCATCGCGCAGCTCTCCGCGTACTTAAAGAAGAAGCCGGACGACCGCATCGCCCGCGACGCGTTGATCAACATGTATCTCAACGCCAACCGGATCTCGCAGGCCATCGACTACTTCCGCAACTATCTGACCGACCATCCGGCCGATCTCGACGCCGTCAAGTCGATCGCCACCCTCTACGCCAAGCAGGGCAACTTCAACGAGTCGCTCAACTGGTACGAAAAGATCACTCTCCTCGACGCGAAGAACCCCGAGTCGTTCTACATCTTCGGAGTGGTCTGCTACGAGAAGGTGGCGAAGAATCCGCCGGCAGACGTCAACGAGAAGCGCGCCATCATCGAGCGCGGCAAGAACGCCCTGCAGCGCGCCATCGACATCAAGCCCGACTACGCTGAGGCGATGGCGTACCTCAACCTCCTGTGGCGCCAGCAGGCGCTCACCGAGACCGATCCTCTCAAGGCCCAAGAGGACGTCGCGCAGGCCGACGCCATCCGCAACCGCGCCGTCGAGATCATCAAGTCGAAGAAGGCGGCAGCCGCCGCCAAAAAGAGCTGACGGAATGTTCGAATCTACTGTTGTCGAGTCGAAAAGACACAAGATCGGGCTTCAGAAGTTCCTGACGCTCCCCGTCTCGATCGCCCTGCACGTCATCGTCGTAATGGCCATCGTGGTGGGGGCGATCTGGACCGTGGAGTTCCCGACGAACTCGCCGGCGCAGGTCTCGCAGTACTCCGTTGCCGCCGCCCCCCCGCCGCCGCCCCCGCCGCCGCCCCCGCCACCAAAAGCGGCTCCGCAGCCGACCCAGGTGGTCAGGCCGGTGGAGATCCCGCGCGACGTCCAGGAGATGGCCCCCTCCGTTGTTCCTGAAAAGGTGACCCCGGTGGCCGCCGCGCCAAGCGATGCCGGCGTGGAAGGCGGTGTGGAGGGTGGTGTGGAAGGCGGCGTTCTCGGCGGCGTGGTGGGAGGGGTGGTCGGCGGAGTGATCACCGATAACACGCCGAAGATCGAAGCGCCGCTGCGCGTCGGCGGCGACGTCAAGGCCCCCACCATCATCACCAAAGTCGAGCCGCAGTATCCCGAGGTGGCGCGCAAGGCGCGCATCTCCGGCATCGTCATCGTGGAGTGCACCATCAACAAGAATGGCGACGTGACCGACGTGCACGTCCTCAAGCCGCTGCCCTTCGGGCTCGATCAGGCCGCGGTGGAAGCCGTCCGACGCTGGAAGTTCAGGCCGGGCACGCTGAACGGCCAGCCGGTCGATGTGCTCTTCAACCTCACCGTCAATTTCAAGCTGAACTGATTTTCCGGCCGGACCGGCCGTTTGGAGGGAACTGAATCATGGATATGAGTCTTCAGGGACTGTGGAATGCGATGAACTGGGGCGCCAAGCTCGTCGTGTTGGTCCTGTTCGTCATGTCGATCTACTCGATCTGGGTCATGGTCGAGCGCTACATCACCTTCACCAAGGCCAAGAACCAGTCGCTGAAGCTCCTCGGTGCGCTTTCGAATCTGCTCACCAAGGGCGACTACCAGCAGGCCATCGACGTCACCAAGAAGTACAAGCAGAGCCATCTGGCCAAGGTCATCTCGGCCGGTCTGCTGGAATTCGAGGCGGCGCGGCGCGACAAGCGCTTCAGCTCCGATCCCGAGGTGCCGGTGGAAGCGGCGCGGCAGGGCATGGACCGCACGGCGATGATCACCGTCGCGGAGTTGAAGGAGAACCTCGGCGCTCTGGCCACCATCGGCGCCACCGCGCCGTTCGTCGGCCTCTTCGGCACCGTTCTAGGCATCATGCACGCGTTCGAGAAGATGGCCACCTCCGGCGGCGGCATCGCCTCGGTGTCGGCCGGCATCGCGGAAGCGCTCGTCACCACCGCGTTCGGCCTCTTCGTGGCCATCCCCGCGGTCTGGGCGTACAACTATTTCCAGAACCGCGTCGATCGCTTCACCGTCGAAATGTCCAACTCCGGCTCGGAGATGGCGATCTACTTCATGAAGGAAGCGGGAGTGCATGATAAGGCATCGGTGGCATAGCTCCGTCGACAAGTTCCAGAAGTCGGTGATGAATTCGGAGATCAACGTCACGCCGCTGGTCGACGTGTGCCTTGTCCTCCTCATCATCTTCATGGTGGTCACCCCCATGCTGCAGAAGGGCGTGCCGGTCAACCTCCCGGTCACCAATGATCCGGATAAGACTCCCGACAGCGAGAAGCAGCTCCTCATCTCGGTCAAATCCGACGGCTCCGTGTACCTCGGCTCGAACGTGGTCCGCAAAGAGCAGGTGCAGTCGGAGCTCGAAGCGATCCACCAGAAGACGCCCGACCGCGAGATCGCCGTCAAGGGCGACAAACTGGCCAAGTACGGCGCGGTCCTCGATGTGCTCAAGGCCTGCCGTGAGGTCGGCTTCAACGACGTCGGCCTGGTCGCGCAGCCGAAGAACGCACCCCAGCAAGGAAGCTAAGGCAATGCAAGTAGGCGGCAGCGGTTCGATCAAGTCCGACATCAACGTCACCCCCCTGGTCGACGTCGTTCTCGTTCTGCTCATCATCTTCATGGTCATCACGCCCGTCGTGCAGATGGGTTATCTGGTCCGCGTTCCCCCCAAGGCGCCCGCGAACCTCCCTCCGTCCGCGGTCCAGGACCAGATCATCCTCCGGCTGATGCCCGAGGGGCGCATGTTCATCAACAAGGATGAAGTGCCCGCCGATCAGTTCGCGGCGAAGCTTCGCGAGGTCACCCGCGGCAATCAGAGCAAGATGGTCTTCTTCCAGGGCGCGCCCGAGAACGACTACGACACCACCATGAAGTTTCTCGACCTGGCCCGCAGCAGCGGCGCGAAGAACATCGGCATCATCGTCGAGGCAGCGCAGTAGGAGCGCGCCGCAGCGCGCCCCTACTTCTTCCTCCATAGCCGCTCCTCGACTCGCAGCAGCGCATCGAGCGAGAATCGTCCCGGCCCGATCAGCAGCAGCGTCGCCGTGATCGCGAACAGCGCCAGCGGCAGCTCGATGGCGCGCATCGAGGCGAAGAAGCGGTGGCCTGCGGCATCGGGATCGCGCAGCGCGTCGGGAAGCTGCACCACGAACGCGGCCACGAACATCGTCCCGGCCAGGAGGAGCGCATCGAGACGGGTGAGGAGACCCACGACCAAAAGGATGGCCCCGAAGAACTCGGCGTAGGCCGCCAGGTATCCGAGGAACGACGGGACCCCGTAGCCGGGGAGGTCGGCGGCGAAAGCGGAGGGGCCGCCGCTGCCGAAGACCTTCGAGTAGCCGTGCGGGATGAAGATGAGGCCCGCCGCGATCCGCAGGATCAGCGCCGAGGCGTCCGTGGTCCACTTTCTCACGTCTGGCATCTCCCCATCAGACTGATAGTGCCGCTCAGCCTCTTTGGGTCCGTTTATCTTGCCACATTCCTCGCCTGCGCCTGGATCACGGCGGCGCTGCACCTGCCGCTGCACCAGTGGGATGCCCTGCTCGCCGTCATCGTCGCCACGGCTGTCTCGATTGCCGTGTCCGAGCGGGGCCGCTGGCGGCTGGGGCTGGCGGCGCCTCCCTGGACCGCGGCGCGCGAGCTGCTCCTCGGCATCGGCTTCGCCATCGTGCTCATCGCATCCTGCGACCTTCTGATCATCGCCACAACTGACCTACGGCACGTCCCCGGCGGTGGATTTCCATGGGCGGAGCTGCTCGTCGTCTACCTGCCGGCGGCATTCCACGAGGAGCTGCTGTTTCGCGGCTATCCGTACCAGAAAGTGCGCAGCGTGAGCCGGCCTGCGGCGATCGTCTTCACCTCGCTCGTCTTCGCCCTGCTGCACGCCGGAAACGCGGGCATCTCGCCGATGGCGATCATCAACCTGGTACTGGCCGGGGTGCTCCTGGCGCTGGCGTACGAGGTCTTCGGGCGCCTCTGGCTCCCCATCGGCATCCACGCCGCCTGGAACATCCTCTCCGGCCCCATCCTCGGCTACAACGTCAGCGGCTACGTGTCGCGGACGACGGTGATGGAGACCCGCGGCCACGGCGCGGAATGGCTCACCGGAGGGCACTTCGGCATCGAGGCCAGCGTGTGGATGGTGGTGGTGGAGGGAATGGCGATCGCCGTGTTGAATATCATGGCCCGCCGGCAGCGTTATGCCGCCGGCAAGGAGTTGAGCCCATGAAAGACATCGTCATCGTCGGGGGTGCGAGAACGCCCATGGCCGAGTACAACGGCCATTTCAGCGACGTCAGCGCCATCGACCTCGGCGTCATCGCCGCCAAGGGAGCGCTGGAGCGCAGCGGCTTCGCGCCGGAAGAAATCGACCACGTCATCGTCGGCAACGCGCTGCAGACCTCCGGCGACGCCATCTACGGCGCCCGACATGTGGGGCTGAAGGCCGGCGTGCCGAACAAAGTCCCCGCGCTGACCGTGAACCGACTCTGCGGCTCGGGCATCCAATCGATCATCAGCGCCGCCGAGCAGATCGAGCTCGACGAGGCCACCACCATCCTTGCCGGCGGCATGGAGAACATGTCGCAGGCGCCGTACGTGATCCGCGGCGCGCGCAAGGGCCTCAAGCTCGGGCAGGCGCCGATGGAAGACTCGCTGATGGTCGCGCTGCTCGACTCGTACTGCGGCCTGTACATGGCGCAGACCTCCGACAACCTTGCGCGCAAGTACGCCATCTCGCGCGAGGAGCAGGACGCCTACGCCCTCCGCAGCCAGCAGCGCGCCGTCGCGGCGCAGCAGTCCTGCTGGCTGAGCGCGGAGATCGTCCCCGTCGCCGTCGGGCACAAAGGGGAGCAGATCAAGACCGACGATCACCTCCGCCCCGACACCACCATGGAAGGGCTGGCGAAGCTGAAGCCCGCGTTCGCCAAAGACGGATTCGTCACCGCCGGAAACGCCAGCGGCATCGTGGACGGCGCAGCTATGGTAACCGTTACTACAGCGGCGAACGCCCAGGCGAAGGGGAGCAAGCCCCTCGGCCGCATCGTCTCCTGGGGCATCGCCGGCTGCGATCCGGACATCATGGGCATCGGCCCGGTCCCGGCGACGAAGATCGCGCTCCAGCGCGCCGGCATGAAGCTCGACGAAATCGACCTCATCGAGATCAACGAGGCCTTCGCCGGCCAGATCCTCGCCGTGGTCAAGGAGCTGGGCATCGATCAGGAGAAGCTCAACGTCAACGGCGGCGCCATCGCCCTCGGACATCCGCTCGCCGCGTCGGGGACGCGCCTGGTGCTGACCGTGCTCTACGAGCTGCGGCGCCGCAAGCTGAAGTACGGCCTGGCCTCGGCGTGCATCGGCGGCGGGCAGGGGATCGCCATGATCGTGGAGAGCCTGGCGTAGCGCCTCAGGACTTCAGCGGATTCGTACCGGTGGTATTGAGGATCCAGTTGCCGCCGAGGTTTGGCAGAGCGAACGTTCCGGCCTTGTTGTCGCCGCCGAATTGCGTTCCGAGCAACCCGAAGAGCGGGCTGTTGTCCCTGATGTTGTAGATTTGCCCCGTCGCCGGCACGTAGTCTTCGGGCAGCGGGCCGGACCACTCCACCGCGAATCCCCTCAGAACGGGAGGCGACGGCGCCTGGTCGGGCTGCGGAAACGTGCCCGCATAAGCGATGACGGGCCGCGCGCCCGGAATCGGACCGGCGAGCGTGGGCAGCGCGAAGGTCTCTTGGCCGTCGCCGCCGTACTTGGTGCCGATCACCGCGAAAAGCATGTCGAAATCACGATTGGCGATCTCCATCAGCCGTCCGTCGCAGAACAACCACCCGAGTGGCTGAAACGGCCCGATGAAGGCGGCGATCTGACCGATTTGCGGATGTTGGGATTGCATCCTGCTCTCCTCTTTGGCGGAGAGAATTCTACTTCGCCGGCGGCTCGGCGATGCGGCTGGCGTGAAACGACACGCACTGCCACCGCCCGTCGCGCTTCACCCACACCGTCGTGCGGCGGAAGCGCGGTGCGAACTCTTTGCCTTTGAAGCGCGCCTTCTCGTTGCTGATCGCCGTGGCCACCGCGGTGGTGCCGAAGACGCGCACGCGGATGTCGGAGATCTGGTCGTCGAGCAGCTCGAAGTCGGGCGCGCCTTCGCCGGGCTCGGGTGCCTTGACCTCCTCGAGCTCCGACTTCTTGTCCGACATCATCGCCCGGCCGTCGGTGCCGACGTAATCGTCGGCGAGGATGCGGTCGACGGCCTTCACGTCATGCGCGAGGAACGCCGCCGCCCACTCATGCTCCAGGCGCGCGATGGTGGCGGGGACGTCCTCGGCGGGGGCGGCGGCGGCGAGCAGGAGCAGCAGGGCGAGTGTCATGCGCGAAATGGTAGCCTGCGGTCCCCTGTTGCGGGTCAAACGTGAAGGTCACAATTCTAATTCTTCTGCTCGCCGCTCGCCCGAACACCGTCACCCTCGACGTCAAGGACGAGGACATCCGCGTCATCCTCAAGTCGATGCAGACGCAGTGCGGCATCAAGAACCTGATCGTGGACAAAGAGGTGGAGGGGAAGGGGACCTTCATCTTTCGCCAGTTGCCGTGCAAGACGGCGTTCGACACCGTGTTCCGGACCATGAGCCTGCGGGCGAAGACGTACAGCAATGATGTGGTGAACGTCAGGCCGAGGTCGAAGTGAAGCGAAGGGTGTTGAAGGCGGCGGTGCTGCTCGTACTGGTGGGCGGCGTTGCGGCGATGTACTTCTCCCCGCTGCGCGACCAGTTCACGCGCGCCAACATCCGCGAGCTCATCGACCGTCTCCGCGGCATCTGGTACGGCCCCGTGCTGCTGATCGCCATGTACGGCGTGGGGTCGGTGTTCGCCATCCCGGCCACCATCTTCGTCGTCGCCGGCGGCGTGATCTGGGGCTGGAAGCTCGGCTCGCTCTACGCCATCGCCGGCGGCATCCTCGGCGCGATCGCCGCGTACTTTGTCGCCCTCTTCCTCGGCGAGGGGCTGCTGGACCGCTTCGGCAGCGTCGGCGCCGCGGTGCGCAAGCAGGTGGAGAGCTCCGGCTTCACCAAGATGCTCATCATTCGCCTGATCCCCGGACCGCCGTTCGCGGTGTGGAACTTCGCGGCGGGCATCGCGCGGATGCGTTTCCGCGACTACGCGCTGGCAACTCTCTTGGGCCTGATCCCCTCGCACGTCATCTTCGCCTACTGCGCCGACTCGCTGATCAACGGCACGATGACCGAAGGGGAGGCCATCAAACGGCTGGCCGTCGTCTGCGGCCTGCTGATCGCGCTGATCCTCATTCCCATACTCTTGAAGCGGTGGGTCATGGGTCAAGTTCAGCGGAAAGCGTCACAGCCGAAAATCTGAAATCTCCGGAGTTGGCACATGAACCGGCCGGTCAGGTTTCCGGTCACGCGCCGCCCGTCACGGCACCACGTCCGCGCGTCACCGTGCGGCCCGTGACAACCCGGCCGCATCCGCGTACGCTACGGCGTTCCAGCATGACTGTCTGCATCGCTGCGATTCTGACGCAGAACAACTCGATCGCGTTAGTCACCGATCAGTTAGTATCGGATACCCTCGTCTCCGTAGAGGGTTTTCGCAAGCACTACTTCCTCGACAACAACTACAAATGGATCGCGCTCTGCGAAGCGACAGAGGCGCGCCGCCCACGCCTAATGGAGGCTATCCAGAAGCAACTGGACTCCGCTCCAGGACTAAAGGACAAGGAAGATGTGATCCGCGCGTGCACCGCCGCGTACAGAAGCGAGACTGAACGCATGCACGATGCCAGGCTGTCGCGAATTGGGTACACGCTCAAGACATTCCTGGAGTGCGGTCACGAACAACTCGGAGACGGGATATTCGAGACCATGCTCAACGAGTTGGATGGACTCGATCTCGGAGTCCGCCTTCTGGTCGCCGGATTTGACAGCACCGGAAGGCCGACACTTCTAGAAGTCAGTCGGGGCGGAGAAGCGTTTGTCCCTCCCGTCGGTTATCACGCCATCGGTGAGGGATCGTGGATCGTAGATGCCGCCTTGAGTCAATTCTCATCGGGCTGGTTGAGCTTAGATGCCTACGCCAACGTTTACAAACTCTGCGCAGCAAAGTTCGCTTCAGAAAAGGTTCACAGCGGCAGCGTTGGAAAGGACACCATGGTATTGATGCTCGCCTCGAACGGCGAACTCTCATTCATGTGGCGGATGGACGTACCGGAACTCAAGCAGGTATGGGAAGGATCTCTCTACGAAGTGCCGCCGCGTGCGCTCGAAATCCTGAGATCTAAGCTCGTGCCTCCGGGCCGATAAGTTCGAGAGTAGCCAAGGGGTGACCAGCTATCCCATTCGCCTGATCCGCCGCAAACAACATATCCCGCACATTCCAAACCGTCGTCGCGATCCCCGCCGCCATCGCCGGAGTCTTTCCCTTCAGCGACGAATGCTTTCGGCAGAAGTTGTAGTAGAAGAACGTCAGCGCGACGGCTGCGCGGTGATACTCGATGCGCTTGCTGTACGAGTTCGTCAGGCGAGTGAAGCGGCGGTTCAGCATCCGAACCGCAAGGTTGCTCCGCTCGACGTAGCTGGTGGACGCAAGCTTCATGTCCGGCTCGCCCTGAATGCGCGCCTTGATGACTCCACGGCACTCTCCCGGTGAGTAGCGGACGTGCGCCGGTTTGTCGGTCGTGCCGGGGGTTGAGGCGTACTCTTTGATGACGGTCGCGTAATCGACGTCGCCCTTGAACGCGACTTCCACCGCGATGGGGTAGACGTTATAGCCGTCCGTCGAAAGCTGAATGCGTCCTTTGAGGCGGGACGCAAGATCCTTCATGAAGGGACCAGCGGTGAAGCCCGTACGGTCACCAACACGCCAAGTGATGAGTAGCTTGCTGGTCGAATCGAACGCCGTCCACGTCCACGCATCGCCCCATCCCCAACGACGGCGAACGTCCTCGGGAACATCCTGGGGAACGTTCTTCTCTTTCGAGAAGATGAAGGACCAGACTTCGTCACACTCAACGCGCTTCGTATCGAGGTCGCGAATCCAATGCCGCTGAAACGCTTCGCATCCCGCACCGATCTCCCGAACGAGCTTCAACCCGCTACCCTTGGCGATCCCTGCGAGACGGCAAGCGGCGCGAACGCCCATGCCTTCAACGATTGCGGCGAGGAACTGGACTTTCTTGGCGACCGGCAGCGTGTTCACATGTAACAATATATGCTTGCTTACCGTGATTGTCAATGGGCAAGCATAAACGTTACAAGTGGTTAGGTGGCAGCATCGTCGTTCTTAGGTCCGAACTCCAGACGCTTGCAGTCCACGTTCACCGCCAACCCCTTGACGTGGCGTATAATCCGACCTAACTTGCAGGGCATAAATCCCGCTGCTGCTTAGGTTTGGGTTACTGCTATGGCACTAGAAAAGGAACTTGAAACCTATCACGCGAAGCTGTCGGAACTGATAGCGGAAGAGGGCAAGTTTGTGCTCATCCAGGGCGATGAAGTAGCCGGTGTTTTCACTAGCGCTGAGGACGCGATCAAGATCGGTTACGAGAAATTCAAGCTTAGCCCGTTCCTGGTAAAGCAGATCCAGTCAGTCGAGCGAGTTCAGTTCATTTCTAGGTTTGTGGAGCCTCGCTGCGCGTAGGCGGTGACGGTGGCACATTTCACGCTCCAGATCACAGCGGGTGGTCCTGTCTTGAAGGGTGCGCTATGGGTGAGTGCAGCGCGCCATGCGGCCCTCACGGTTGCCAATCAGACCCTCCCGGCTGTGGCTACGATAGAAGCGCTAGTTGATACTGGCGCGACATCCACGGTTGTCGAGCCCGCAATACTCCAGGCGTTGCAACTTAGTCCAATCGGGCAAGTCGCGACGTTGACTCCATCGACCGGAGGATCGCCAGTGATGTGCGATCAATACGACGTTTCGCTGACGATTTTCGGCCCCACGACTTCGTCGCCAAGGTTCAACCTGCCGAATCTTCTCGTCATAGCGGCGATGCCTAACTCGCTGAGTACACAAGGGATCGACGCGCTAATTGGTCGCGATGTATTGGGACACTGCCTGATGCACTACAACGGAACGGCGGGCTTTTTCACCCTGGCGTATTAGAGCTTCACTTGCAGACCAGCTCGTGAACCTTCACGCCTAACGCCTCGGCGATCCCGAACAGAACCGACAGGGTAGGATTGCCCTCGCCGCCCTCGATTTTCTTCAGCGTGTTTTCGTGGATGCCTGCCAGGTCAGCAACGACGCGCCGCGACAGCTTGCGCTGCTCTCTGACTCGGCCGATCTTCGCGCCGACAGCGGCCGATAACTTGCGCCGGGCGGTACTCCTCACCACGGCGGCGATTCCACACTAGATTGTCCCCTTCATCGGACATTAGAATGTCCAAACGCAATTGAGGGGTGAAGGCCATGGCGTGGAGCCCGAAATCGGGATACCAAAAGATCACGATGCCGATGTATCGACGGCACATCGCACGGCTTGACCTGTTCGCGGTAGAGGCCCGGCTGCGCCACGGGCTCATTCTCTCGCGCTCGCAGATCATTCACGCCCTGATCGATCTCCACGAAGCGAAGACGGATGCGAAGGCGAAGCGCAGACGTGAGTAGGCTACTTTTTCCAGCGACTCGCGGCAGCCTTCGCGGCGATCTCGCTCCGTCGTTTCGGAGTCAGCTTCGCGGCGCGCGCTGCGCCCCCGGCAGCGGCACGGACGGTGCGGGCGCGGTTGGGCATCTTCTCGCCGGTCACGCGTTCTAGGATGGAGCGAGCAGAGGAGAGCGATTCATCGGCCATCTCTTCCGGTTGCTGCTCGCGGGGCGGTTTGCTCACGATAGGCAATCTAGCACCCGGCGGGCGAGAATGTCACCGGGCGATGTTACGGATTCCGGGCGAAACTGACCCATGACCAAGCGGTGGCTGCGTAACAGGACTGCACCGACCCCTGTGCTATAGTCATCGACCCCTCGCGCAGTCCCGCGGGGGGCAGCGCCGATGATCGAAATCCAGATTGTGCCGAGCGACATCCGTCGCGGCGTCCGGTACGTTTTCTTCGACCGGCGGCGCGTGGTCATCGCCATCCTCGCGCTCTCCTTCATCCTGGCCGGCGTGATCGGCTCCATGGCCGCGGCGCCCACCGTGATCCGCCGGGTCTATAAAGACAACTACCTCAAGAACATGCGCGAGGAGCGGGAGATCCAGCGCGCCCGTTTGCACGAGAACGTGACGCAGATGTCCTCGCTGGAGCGCAGCCTCGACGAGCACCGCATTCGGGTGGAGAAGCTGGTTACCGTCTACGGCCTCGACCGCAACCTCGGCGCCGGCGGCTTCTCGCTGCCGCTGCGCACCAACCGTCGCGACGACATCGGCATCGGCGACGCCAGGCATCGCGAGACCGCGCTCCGCAACGCCATGAAGCGGCTGCAGTCGCAGCTCGAAGTGCTCGCCGAGTACGAACGCGCCAACAGCGAGATCGTCCGCCACACCCCGTCGATCCTCCCTCTGCCCGCCGACCAGTTCGTGCTCACCTCGCCCTTTGGGACGCGCTTCTCGCCGTTCACCCGCGCGCCGGAGACGCACAAGGGTCTCGATCTTTCCGCGCCCACCGGAACGGCGGTCTACGCCACCGCGGACGGCGTGGTCAGCTTCGCCGGCCGCTATCCGCTGCGCGATAGCGCCGCCTGGTGGCGCTTCGGCAACGTGGTGGTGATCAACCACGCCGACCGCTTCATCACCATCTTCGGGCACCTGGACTCGATCAAAGTTCGCTCCGGTCAGCACGTGAAGCAGGGCGAAGCGATCGCCACCGTCGGCTCGACCGGCTGGAGCACCAACTCGCACCTGCACTACGAGGTGCGCAGCGATCTGGAGCAGCCGGGGACCTACCTGCCGATCGATCCATGCATTTACATCCTCAATTACCAGTGGAAGAATGAAGCATCTCGTTTGATGCGGGCCCGCGCGACGAAGGACTATCGCGACTTCGACCCGCTGCCATCGGCGTTCCTGGGGAGGAAGAAGGGGCGGTAGTGGAGCAGAGGAGGGTGTGATGAGCGGAGCAGCCGACCAGGCGAATTTTCCCACCATGATCATCCCGCGCGGAACGGAGATCCGCGTCAACCAGCACGGGCAACTTTCCATCAAGACCCCCGGCAACCTGGTGATCCAGAACTCCGGCACCTACTCGGAGATCGAATCGACCAACGGATCGATCCGCATCGACGAGAACGTCACGGTGGAGGCGGTGAGCATCCGCTGCGGCCAGGCCTGCTTCATCCAGGGGACCCTCACGGCGTGGAAGGTTCACGCCAAGAAGATCACCCTCGAGGACCGCGCCAAGGCCTTCATCATGCTGCAGGAGTCGGAGCATCTGGAGATGTCGCGCACCGCGCGGCTGGTCGGCAACTTCGCCAACGAGAAAGAGCTCTTCTTCATGATGGGGAAGTTCACCTCGCAGTTGAAGGAGCTTCCCGGCGGCGTGGACATGGGGACGTCGCACACCATCGAAGGACGGGCCACCGCATCGATCTCCGCCCCGCGTGACGATCGCGCCGAGCATCTGCGCGCCGCGCAGTCGCTGCTGGAGCGGGAGATGGCGCGCACCGATCTCGCGCCGGCGGAGTCGGAAGCGTTGCGCGAGGTGCTCTACGCCCTCCGCGAGCGCAATCTATCGCGCGTCGGCAGCGTCTACCGCGACGCCTTCTCCGAGATGAAGGGGCAGTCCGAGGGAGTGCGGCAGGCCTTCGAGCATCTGGAGAAGTATTTCTCGCGGCAGACATAGAATCGCCGAGTGCTCCCGCTCGCCGACAACAACCCGCGTCGCTCGACGCCGGTCGTCAATGTCGCGCTGATCATCGCCAACGTCCTGATCTTCTTCTGGGAGGCATCGCTCGGGCCGGAGCTCGAGCGGGCGCTGTTCGGCGTCGCCTTCATCCCAGCCCGCTTCTGGTACGCGCCGTTCGCGCCGTTCAACATCTTGACGATGTTCGTCTCGATGTTCCTGCACGGCGGGTGGCTGCACCTCGGCGGCAACATGCTCTATCTCTGGATATTCGGCGACAACATCGAAGACCGCCTCGGCCACCTGCGGTACCTGATCTTCTACCTCGCCAGCGGCGTCGTGGCCACCCTCGCGCATGCCATGGCCAGTCCCGGCTCGCGCCTGCCGTCGGTGGGGGCCTCCGGCGCCATCGCCGGCGTCCTCGGCGCGTACCTGTTGCTGTTTCCGAAGCAGCCGGTGACGACGTTGATTCCGATCTTCATGTTCATCACCGTGCGGCAGATCCCGGCGGTCTTCCTCCTCGGTCTCTGGTTCATCCTGCAGCTCTTCACTGGGGCCGTGGTGATGGGGGCGGACGCGAGCGACGTCGGCGGCGTGGCGTACTTCGCGCACGTCGGCGGCTTCGTCGCCGGGATGGTGCTCATCGTTCTGATGGGCGGGCGCCGGCCGCGGCACGCAGTGTCGCCGCTGTATCCACCGGATCGATTGTATTGATGAACGTACCGGAGCCGAGCTCGAAGCCGGCGACGACCGCCAGTCGGGGGAAGAGCTCGACGTACCAGTGGCCGCGCTCCTCGTGCGGGAAATTCACGAACGCCCAGTTGAACGCGTCGGCGACGGTCAGCATCGCGCGCCCGGCGTCCTGCAGGATCGCGGCGAGCTCGCCCGGCTCGTCCATCTCGTTGCCGTGCGACTTCGGCACGATCCATTGCTGGTAAGCCATCGTCGCGCCGAGCGGGGCGATCCAGCGATAGTGCTCGGTCTCGCCGATCAGCGGATGCGTCTCCATCGCGCAGAGGCGGCAGCGCTTGGCGAACGCCTCCCCCTCGCGCGCGATGCGCAGCGGGATGAATGGCGTGCCGACCATCTGCGAATGGATGTGCGGGATCGACGCCCCCGCCGCCCGCCCGTGGTTTTTGAACAGGCAGACGTACGATGCCGCGCCCCGCATGGCGTGATAGCGCTCGAACATGATGCCGGCGGCGCGCGCCGCGTGGTCCGGCTCGAGCTGATCGAAGGTCGCGTGGTGGTCGGGCGTTTCGACGATCACCTCGTGCTGCGCGGTGGCCGGGAACTTGTTGGGGAAGACGCGCACGCGCCACGGCTCGCCGTCGCGCGCGATCTCCGGCGGCGTCTCCGGCTCGGCGCCGGGACAGAACGGGCACGCCGCTCCGTCGTAGACGTCCGGGCGCTCGTTGCGCTCCGGCGCGAGGATCACCGGATCGCCGGTGATCGGCGTCTTGCGGATCACGAGCGGCCGAGCCTCCGCGCGAGCGCGAAGCGCTCCGCGATGCCGAGGACCCCGGAGGCGATCATCAGCAGCGACATCCATTCCGCGATCGCCAGACCGGCGAAACGCAGCGTGTCCCAGCCGTTGCTGAAGATGATGTACGAGAAGATCGGATAGACGATGAGCGCGAGGACGAACTCGCCGCGCCCGATCGTTTCGTAATTGCGCTCGCGAAACGTGGCCTCGATCTGCGTGCCGACGTAGCCGTTCATCAGAATGACGCTGACCGCGGCGATGACCAGCAGCGGCCGCACGCCGTTGCCAAGGAGCCACCCGACGGCCACGGCCGTGTCGGCGATGCGGTCGAAGCAGTGGTCGAGGAAATCGCCGAAGGCCGATTCCTTCTGCTGCACGCGCGCCACGATGCCGTCGAGCGCGTCCGCCAGTCCGCCGACGGCGATGAGGACGATGGCCAAGAGGAAATACACCGGCCTCCGGCCGCCGGCGGCGAGGAGCCCCGCGGCGCCCAGGCTGAGCAGCAGCGCGATGACCGAGATCGCGTTCGGCGACAGCGGAGTCCGCCGCGCAAGCGGCGTGAACCAACGGCTGAGCCTGTCGCGCCAAGGGTGCATGCGAATGCGATTGTAGCGGCCGCTGCGCCGGAATTAGCCGCGCCTTGAACGTTATTTGATCTCGCACAACGACAAAGGCAAACCCTCGGCGACGAGGGGGCGCAAAGTTTCAGGTCTGGCGAACAACCAGACGGCTGGGCTACCGAACGTGAAACCGTCCAATCCTTCGCATCGCCGCATGGATCCCTCCCTGGGACGGCAACGCGCTCACGTCGGTCCAGCAGAACGGCAACGCCATCGGCGAGTCGAATCCGGTCTGGTATAGCTGGAACGCCGACGCCACGATCGTCAAGAACTGGAACTCCGAGGATGCGTCGTGGCGCGCCGCGATGTCAACAAGAGCTTCGACGGCGGCGCCGCGGCGACCATGCTGGCAACGCCGGCTTCCCGTGAGTCGCACGCAATCGCCATCGCGCAGCTCGTGACGCTCAACGCCTTCGACGGCATCGACATCGACTACGAGCGCGTGCCGACCGCGTCGCGCGCGAACTTCACGGCGTTCATCGCCACGCTCGCCCAGAAGCTGCACGCGGCGAACAAGAAACTGTCGGTGACGGTGTACGCCAAGACCAGCGACAGCGCGAACTGGAACGGTCCCGGCGCCGAGGATTACCCGGCCCTCGGCGGCCTCGCCGATTCGATCAAGATCATGGCCTACGACTACAGCTACTCGACCAGCGCGCCCGGCCCCATCGCACCGCTCGACTGGCTCGACCGCGTGGCCTCGTACGCCGAGAGCACCATCCCGCGCCACAAGATCCTCATCGGACTGCCGCTGTACGGTTACGACTGGACCGGCACTACCGGCCGCGGCGTCCAGGACGCGACGAGCTACGCGCGCAAAGTGGAGATGCTCAAGCAGAAGCACCCCGCGATCGGCGGCTTCGCGCACTGGGCGCTCGGCCAGGAAGACCCGGCGGTGTGGAGCGTGATCAAGACGGGCGGCGTGCCGACGCCGGCCACTCCGCCGCCCGCTCCCATTACGAAGCGCCGCGCCAGCGGCCACTAACCCTCACCCGGCCCTTCGCTACGCTCAGGGCCACCCTCTCCCGCAAGCGGGAGAGGGGCCAGGTTGTCCTTCTCCCGCTTGCGGGAGAAGGTGCCGCGGAGCGGCGGATGAGGGTCATCCCTTCTGCGCGATCACAACCGCCCCCTCGATGCCGCCGTGGTTTGTCGGCACCAGCATCGGCTCCCGAAAACCGGCGGCGCGCAGCCGCGCACGGATCGCGTCGAGCTCGTACTCGTTCATCTGCATGTACGGCAGTCCGCGGCGATCGCCTTCGATCCTCGATGCCACGCGATGGACCAGCGGCACACGCGCGCGGACGCGGCGCGCGATGCGCCGCACGGCGCCGCCGGGGCGACGGAAGGTGAAGTGCAGCGCCGCGACGCCGCCGGCGTTGACCATGCCGAGGAGGCGCTCGACGATGGCCATGCCGGCCGCCACCGGAATGTGCTGGAAAACGATGAGCGAGCAGACGAGGTCGAAGCGGCGGTCCGGTAGCTCGGCGGCGAACGTCGCACTCGGAACCGCGTCGCGGGCGAGACGGAGCATGCTCTCCGCGGCATCGCATCCGACGACCTCGGGTACGCGTTGCACGAGCGCACGCGTCAGCCGTCCGACGCCGCAGCCGAAGTCGAGCGCGCTGCTCGGGTGGAACGGCTCGCCGATGTCCGCGAACAGCCGGGCGACATCGGCCTCACCGGTGGCATAGAACTCGGCGAAATCGATCCGGTCGCGCAGAAATCGCTCGTCGGTGAGGACGGCGAAGTACGGCTCGCGCTCTCCGAACTGCTCCCACTCAGTAGATGATGACCGCATCTCCGACGTGCGCCATCTCGTAGAGCCTGGCGATGTCTTCGTCACCCAGCCGCACGCAGCCGTGGGAGACCGATTGTCCGAGCTTCGCGGTCTCCTGCGTGCCGTGGATGGCGTAGCCGTCGCCGAGGTTGACGCGGTAGCGCCCGAGCACTTTATCGAAATGGCGCTGTTTGGTGTCCACCGGCGGGATGACCAGCGCACCACCGGCCACGATCAATTCTCCGGGAGGCAGCTCGCGCTCCACGCCGCCTTCGTCCACCACCACTGTATTGCCGCGGACGCGCATCACCCGGCTGCTGCCGCTGCTCCCGCCGAACCACGACCACACGCCCGAGTCGGGCTTGCGCGCGGGGTCGCCGGTGGATGCGTCGATGGAGTCGCCCCGATTGAGGTGCACCACCCTCATGCCGTTCTTGCGCGCCTGCTCGACGTAATGCCAGTCGGGCGGCACCCACTCCGGGTTCTCTTCCTTCGACACCACGCGCATCTTGCCGATGGGGGTGTCGAAGATGAGTGTCCTGCCGTCGATGGCCAGCGTGGTTCCCTTGCCGGTGGAGGCCACTGCCTCGAATACCGTGCTGCCGCCCTGCCGGACGTAGACCTTGTTCTCCGCGGTGGAGACGATGATGGTCTGACCGGTGTCGGGGACGTCTTCAGTCTGCTGCGCGACGGTCTGCAGCTTCGCCTGCAGCGCGTTGACCTGTGCCGATTTGCGCGCCGCGCTCTCCCGAAGCTCGCCCGCCTTGTCGACCATTCGCTCGGCGATCATGCGGTCGATGACTCCGACGCGGTCGAGGCGCCGCAGGTCGCGCATGTTGATCACTTCGCCGGCGACGGCGAACGAGGCGAGGCCGAGAGCCAGAACCAGCAGCGCCCATGATCCGAGAAATCCAACCCATCGTGGCATAGCGATCCTTTAGAAAATATAGACGCGCGTGTCGTTGGTGATGCGCGGCCAGATCGCCGCCATGTCCGCCTCCGGCACCATGATCGAGCCCGGCTTCGGTCCCTGCAGCGGACTGTCGGGCGGGGGCGGGGAGTGAATCAGATAGTTGTTCGGAAGAAAGATGACGTACCGGCCGGCGCCGTTCGCCACGATCCGCCGCTCCGCGGGCAGCGGCTCGCCGCGCATGGCGTACAACCACTCGGGGACGGTCCAGTTGTATCCGTCCTCTTTCCCGGTGACGTTGAAGCCTCCCTTCAGTGGGAGGAACGTCCAAGTTTTCCCGCCTCGGCCGGTGATGGTCTTCGCCTCTCCGATCTCCACCGGACACTCGCGCACCACGTCCTTGCCGAAGCGGAGCTGCAGGGTGCGGCGCTGGGTGTCGACGGAAATGTAGAACTGCGCTCCCTGCTGGCTCTGGATGTAGCTCAGCCGGCCGTCGATTTCTTTCCCGAGCTGCGCGCCGGTGAGATCCATCTGCGCTAGCTCGTCGCGCACCCGGTTCAGCTCGGCTGGCGAGTTAGCGCTCGGCTTGAAGAGCTCGGCTGTCCGCACGTCGATGACGGTGCGCTGGTGCTTCGCCCAGGCGAACGTCGCCGCGGCGATTACCAGGAGCAAGAGGTTGAGCCAGAGCGGCGGTCGCGGGAACGACCGCCGCTCTGTCCGGTCAGAGCGAGGGGGTTGTCGTTCGGTCATCCATGGTTCAGTTAGGCAGCCTGCGTGCCAGTCCTCACCATTAGCCGCACGATGGCCATCAGCATCAGCGCGATTCCGAACGTGCAGACGATCGTCGCTCCCGTCGGCAGGTCGAAGTGGAACGACAGCAGGATGCCGGCCGCGGTGACGATCGAGCCCATGGTCCAGCCGATGGCCAGGCGCTTGCCGATGGACTGCGCGAACAGCATCGCCGCGACCGAGGGGACGATCAGGTAGGAGAAGACCAGCAGCACGCCGGCGATGGCCACCGATGACGTCACTACGAATCCGAACGAGGTGTAGAAGAGAAAGTCCCACAGCTTCACGTTGCCGGCGTACCGGCCCAGCGAAATGTCGAGGAACTTCCGCCTGAAGATGAAGTGGAACAGGCCCACCAGCGAGTAGAGGACGGCGGTCTTGATGACCGTCGTCCAGTTCACGGCCAGGATGTTGCCGACCAGCATGTCCTTGAGGTGCTCGGTCTCCTGCGGCGCCTTGCTCATCACCAGGATGGCCGCGGCGGCGGAGACGGCATAGACGATGCCGATGATCGCCTCCTGCGGGATGCGCGTCTCGTGATGGACGCGGGTGAGCGCGAAGATCGCCGCCCCCAGAATGGTGAAGCCGAGCGACCAGAAGTAGCTCACGTTGCTGTGGACGTCGTAGCCCGCGAGGAGCGCCACGGTGGTGCCGAGCCCGGCGATCTGCGCCAGCGAGAGGTCGACGAAGATGACCCCTCGCTCCACGACGTGCACGCCGAGGTAGGCGTGGATGCCGGTCAGCACGAGCCCGGCGAAGAACGGCAGGATCAAGAACTGGAGGATGTCCATTACTTCAGCGCTTTCACCAACTCGTTGATGTTGTAGTCGAACAATTTGAAGTAGTCGTCGAGGCCCGCCTTCCCCCCGACGGACGGGTAGAGCACGACCACCTTGGCGCCGGTGCGCTCGGCGATCGACTGCGGCGTCTTCCGATCGAAGTACGGCTCCATGACGATCGCTTTGATGCCCTCGCGCTTCACGGTGTTGATGACCTGCAGCGTGTGCGACGGCGACGGCGGGATGCCCGGCTTCGGCTCGATGTGCTCGACCACGTTGAGGCCGAAGTGCCTGGTGAAGTTCGGCCAGGAGTTGTGGTACGTGACGATCTTCGCCCCCTTGAACGACGCCATCGCCGCCAGCCATCGTTTGTTCGCATCGTTGATGCGGACCTTGAACGCGTTCAGGCGCTGATCGAAGTAGCCGGCGTCGGCGGGGCGCAACTGCGCCAGCCGGTTGCGGATCTGGATGGCGATGCGCACAGCGTTGGCCGGGTCGAGCCAGTAGTGCGGGTTGCCGAGCGGGTGGACGTCGCCCATGGAGCGGTTGATCGCGCCGCTGGGGCGGTCGAGGATCTCCACGCCTTGCGACACGTCGAGGTAGCCGGCGGCGCCGGGGCGGATGCTGTTGTTGCGGCTCTGGTCGAGCAGCGGCGAAAGCCAGCCGATCTCCAGCTCCAGGCCGACCACTTCGAGGAGGTCGGCGTTTTTCAGCAACAGCAGGAAGCTCGGCTTCGGCTCGATGAAGTGCGGATCCTGATATCCGCGGCCGATGGACTTGACGTCCACGCGGTCGCCGCCGACTTCCCTCGTCAGCGATGCCAGGTCCTCGGTCGAGGTGACGACTTTCAATTTGTCCGCGGCAGCCAGATTGCCGCCGATGAGGGTGATGGCGGTCAGAAACAGTGCGATGCGTTTCATGGGGTCTCCCTAGAAGACATGCGCGCCGTGCGCGCCGATCGAGAATTGCAGTTGGAAGAGGATTTCGTTGACCGTGCGCGCGTCGCCGTAGCGCGTGCGGCGAAGCTGCCCGCGCACCTGGCTGAACTCCGACGGCCAGAAGGTGAGGGTGGCGGAGACGCCGCGGTCGTTGGGGATGGCGCCGTCGACGAAGCGGTCGGACGAGTCCAGCCGCACGCCGGTGAACCACCGCCGTCCGAGCTGGTAGTCGGCCGACGCGTAGAATCCGTTGAGGCGCTCGTCCGCGTCGCCGCGGCGGTTGGTGATCGCCTCCAGCCGGGCGATGAACGAGTTGTACAGCCCGCGCTCCAGCGGCCTCCAGCGATAGGTCACGTCGACGCCGCCGAACTGGCTGTGCACGTCGCCCAGCGTGCCGCGCGCGTAGCTGGTCCCCACTTCGATGTTGTTGTTCTCGCTGATGTCGCGGAAGACTTTCAGATGGCCGTTGTAGGCGAGGTCGTTGAAGCTGCTGCGCTCGAAGATGTTCTCCACGTCGCCGTTGGTCACCTCGCCGGTGGCCTCGATGAACGCGTTCCACGGGTTGTTGAACGTCTTGCTGACCGAGACGCCGTGGTCGGCGAAACCTTCGTCGCCGAAGAGGTTGTGGATCACCAGCGGCTGATCGACCCACGGCCGGATGTGCGCGTGCCAGGTGTTGTCCTTGCCGAACATCGCCTTGAACTTGCCGACCTTCGCCGTGAGGTCGTGGGGGAGAGTGACGAACTGCGCGTAGCCCTCTTCCACTTCGATCCCTTCCTGATTCACGGCCAGGAAGAAGTTCGCCTTGGCGTACGGGTCGATGAAGGCCTGGAAGGCCAGCTCCGACTCCTCGAGGCGGAGCGGCTGGCGGATGTCGCCGCCGAGCTCGAACGGATTGGCCTGGCCGGCCTTGCCGAGGATGTTGCCGACGACGGAGATGTCGGGGTTGAAGACTTTGGATGCGCCGGGACTCGGCGTGTTGCTGATGGTCTGGACGTCGGTGAGCGACGGCTGCGCGACGTCGATTTTGGTCAGATCGTCCGTCGGCGCCGCCGGCTGCCCTTTCAGCTTGTCGATCTCCTGCCGGAGCTCGCCCATCTGGCGGGCGAGATCGTCCATCCGCGACTCGAGCTGGCGGATGCGATCGTCGGCGGCGGTCTGCTGCGCGCCGAGCGGCGCGGCGATGAAAAGAATCACGAGCAAAAACGTGCGATGACCCTTGGCGGTCATAGTTCTCCTCCTGGGTGTGTGCGGACTGCGAGCGCGTGAGGGGCTACGCCGCGGGAGGAGCGCGCGAGGAGAGGAGGAGGGGGGCCGCCGTCCGGATGACGATCGACGGCGCGTCGGCGACGACCGCGACCGCGTGAACCGGCGCGATGAGCGCGGGCGCGGCGATCGGGCGATCGATCCCCGTCGCGCAGACCGCGCAGACCGTCCGGGAGCTGCTGCTGGTCGCGAGGGGGTGCGAATGCACCAGCGGCTCGGTCGCAAACCAGAGCGCCAGCGCGAGCACGACCAGCGGAAAACGGCGAAGCATGCCTCGCATGAGCATACAGCCTAAGCAGGCCTCGGCAACGCGTATTCCGAACTGGAATAAGGTGTGAAAACGACTGATTTCAGTAGCGCGTTAGGAGATCAGGGAATGTCAGAGTCAAACGGTATTCAGCAACTCACGGACGACAACTTCGACAGCGTGATCAACGGCGGCAAGCCGGTGTTCGTCGACTTCTGGGCCGCGTGGTGCGGTCCGTGCCGGATGATCGGACCGATCGTCGAGGAGCTCGCCCCGTCGTATCAGGGGAAGGCGGTCATCGCCAAGATGGACGTCGACGCGCAGCCGAACGTCCCCCAGAAGTTGGGCGTGACGTCGATCCCGACGCTCATGATGTTCAAGGACGGCAAGATGGTCGACCGCGCCGTCGGCGCCATGCCGCGCGGCGAACTGCAGAAGTTCATCGATCGGAATCTGTGAACGCTTCCGATTCGCCGCTCGCAGCGTCGGCCTAGGCCGGCGCTTTTGTTTATGCTCGCCGACCTCGACCTCCTCCTCGCCGCCCGCGACATCGACGCCGTCATCGTGCCGATGCACGAGGCCATGCACCCTTCGTTTCGCTGGCTGACCCGCGGGGCGAAGGTCACGCGCGGCTACGCGGTGAAGCTGCGCGGGCGCGATCCGCTCCTCGTCGCCTATCCGATGGAGCGGGATGAGGCAGCCGCCACCGGCCTCGCGACGCGCCTCGTGCACGACTTCGGGCACGAGCGGATCTTCCGCGAGGCGCCAGACACCGTCAGCGCCTACGCCGCATTCTTCGACGCCATGCTGCGCGAGCTCGGCGCGGGGCAAACCATCGCCTTCTTCGGCAACCTGCCGATCCACATCTACCTCGGCGTCGCCGACGCGCTCGACGATCGTGGCTGGCGCGTCCACCGCGGCGGCGACGATCTGATCCAGCGCGCGCGCAAGCGAAAGGAGCCGTGGGAGATCGAGGCCATTCGCTCGGTTGGCCGGCGCACCGAGGAGGTGGTCGGCGAGGTCCGCGCGGCGCTTCGAGAGGGCGGTGAGTCATTGACGATCGGGCATCTGAAAGACCTCGTCGCGCGCGAAATCCATCGCCGTGGCATGGCCGAAGATCACGAGACCATCCTTTCGCAGGGGAGAGACGCCGGCGTCCCGCATTCGCGCGGCGACCGCGCGGCACGGGTGCGGCCGTCGGTGCCGATCGTCCTCGACATCTTCCCGGTCGACCGCGAGACCGGCTACTTCTTCGACCTCACCCGTACGTTCTGCGTCGGCCCGGTCCCCGACGAGCTCCGGCGCATTCATGCGGACGTGGAGGCGGCGTTTCATCTCGCGGCGAAGGAGATGCGCGCGGGCACGCCGGCCTCCGCGTATCAGGCCCTGGTCTGCGACTACTTCGAGGAGCGCGGCTATCCGACCATCCGCTCGCATCCCACGTCGACCGACGGCTACGTCCACTCCCTCGGCCACGGCGTGGGGCTCGACATCCACGAGAAGCCGTCGTTCCAGTTGGGCGCCATGAACGGAGACGTCATCGAAGTGGGCGACGTCGTCACCATCGAGCCGGGTCTCTACTTTCCGGAGCGCGAGATCGGCGTGCGCATCGAAGACACGTTCGTGATCGGGGAGGACGGGTGTGCCCGCACGCTCTGCCGCGGCGGCTACGGCTTGGCGCCGTAGCGCTTCAGCGCGGATGCCAGCGTCGCCGACTTGAGGAACGCCTCTTTGCGATAACCGGTGCCGTCGTAGACGTACACCGTGACGCCCGCGGCTTCCTCGAAGAAAAAGTGCGTGCCGACCGCGGCCGCCTTGAACGTCACCCGCTGCTTTCCTTTTGCGGAGAGGTCCGAGAGGAACATGGCGATCGGATGCGGCATCGTCGCCGGCGCGACTGTTTTCGGCGGTGCGGCGGCGGCGGTGAGGGCGAACAGGAGGAGAGCGGCGGCGGTCAGGCGCTGAAGCATGCGACGATTGTAGTTCGATGAACTTCCTGGTCGATGGTCCGACCGATTCACGCCGCACGCTCATCCTCGCCCACGGCGCAGGCGGTGCGATGGACACCCCGTTCCTCAACGTCGTGGCGGCCGGCGTCGCCGCGCACGGGATTCGAGTGGTCCGATTCGAGTTTCCGTACATGGCGGCGCGGCGCAGCGGCGAAAAACGCGGCGGCGCGCCCGACCGGCAGCCGGTCCTGTTACAGGCGTGGCGCGATGTGGTCGCGGAGCTCGGGGCGGAGGTCATCATCGGCGGCAAGTCGCTCGGCGGACGGATGGCCAGCCTGGTCGCCGACGAGCTACACGTCCGCGGGGTGGTCTGCCTCGGCTATCCCTTCCACCCGCCCGGGCAGCCGGCGCGCCTTCGCACCGAACATCTCGCGGCGCTGGCCACTCCCGCGCTGATCGTGCAGGGGACGCGCGACCCGTTCGGGACGCGCGACGAAGTGGCCGGCTATCGGATTTCGCCGACGATCGAGGTCGAGTGGCTGGAGGACGGCGACCATTCGTTCAAGCCTCGGAAATCGAGCGGCTTCACCGAGCGGGACCACCTCGCGCGGGCCGTCGAGCGCACCGCCGCTTTTGTGACACGAGTCACATAATTATGGCGTATAATTTGCTCACTCATGATGGAGATGCGTCCCCGCGCCCTCGTCGTCGAAGATGACAACGTCACCCGCAATCTTCTGCGGCAACTCTTGCTGAACGCCGGGTGCGATGTCGACGAAGCGACCGACGGCGAGCAGGCCATCGATAGGCTGGCGGTCGAAAAATACTCGGTCATTCTGCTCGACATCGTCCTGCCGAAACTGAGCGGCACCGACGTGATGGACTTCCTGCGCGAGCAGGATCCCGACGCGCTCGAGCACGTCATCGTCGTCACGGGACTGAATGTCGAGGAGATTCGTAAGCTTTTCCCTACAGTTTGCCACGCCCTTGGCAAACCGGTGATCCCGACCCGCCTCCTCGCCTCGGTCCAGCAGTGTCTGGCGCTGCAATCAGCGGTCTGACGCAGAATTCACGCGGGTCTGACGCTCTCCTGACGCTTTCCGCTTTGCGGGGCTTCTCCCTCCGCTTTTTTGACGCGCCGCCCCACGGCCGCGTGATCGCCGCTGCCTAGACTCCTTTGTGACTGGGGCATACAAGGCGCACCTCCTCCGGTAAGCGCGTTGTATGAGAGAGACAGGGCAGGCGGGCGGCGCGTAGCCGTCCGCCTGAACTGTTTCCAGGCGATTTTCGCCGCCGCCAACCCTCGAAAACTCCCGAGCTCCGCCACATTTCAGCCGCAGTCGGCCCTCAGGTTGGTCGTCATGCGTAAGTTGATGATCCTGCTGGCCTTCGGAAGTGCGGTCTCGCTTCTCGCCCAGACTATGGAAGTGCCGCCCGCCACCCCCTCCGCCCGCGCCATCAAGGCCGCGATCGAGGAAATCGACCTCGGTGGCTACCGCAGCGACGTCCGCAACTTCTACGCGCCGGCCGGCTATCGCCAGGCGTGGTCGCAAAACGGGCAACCGAGCGCCCAGGCCCGCGCCGTCATCGCGCTGTTCGTTGGCGCGTCCGAGAAGGGTCTCGATCCGGCCGACTACGCGCTGGCGACCTGGAAGGACGAAGCGCGCTTGGACGTCGCGCTGACCGCCGCCGCGATGCGCTACGCGTCCGATCTGCACGACGGCCGCCTCGATCCGCGGACGATGGGCTTCGATCTCAACGTCAACGCGCGCCGGCTGTACCTCCCGGCGCTGATCGCCGCGGTCAGCGAGTCGGCGAATCCAGCGGCGCTGTTCGCCGCGGTCGAGCCGCAGAGCGACGAATACCGCGGCCTGGTCGCCGCGCTGGCGACGTATCGCCGCATCGCCGCGGAGTCCGAGGGTCAGGCGGCGCTGCCGGTGGTGGAGGCGTTGAAGGCCGGCGCCGCGTACGCTGCGCTGCCGCAGCTCGCCACCGCGTTGCGCCGCTTCGGCGACCTCGCCGCGGACGCCATCGTCAACGGCAACGTGTATGACGGCGTGATGGTCGCGGCGGTGAAGCGCTTTCAGTCGCGCCACGGCCTCGCCGCCGACGGTGTGTTGAGCAAGAAGACTTTCGCGGAGCTCAACGTGCCCGTCTCGCGCCGCGTCTCGCAGCTCGAGTGGGCGCTGGAGCGCAGCCGCTGGGCGGCGTCCGACGGGCCGTCGATCGTGGTCAACATCCCCGAGTTCCGCCTTCGCGCCACCGACGGCGCCGACACGCTGAGCATGCGAGTGGTGGTTGGAAAGGCGGCGGGACACCGCACGCCGGTGCTCGAGGGCGACGTCCGCACGGTGGTCTTCCGGCCGTACTGGAGCGTGCCGACGAACATCCAGCGAAACGAGATCCTCCCGAAAGTGGAGCGCGACGCGGATTGGCTTGTCCGCCACGGCTACGAGATCGTCGATGAGAACGGCCAGTCGCTCGGCACGACGGTCGACGCGGCGACCATCGAGCAGCTTCGCGCGCTGCGGTACCGCGTGCGGCAGAAGCCGGGGCCGTCCAACGCGCTCGGCCTGGTGAAGTTCGTCTTCCCGAACCAGAGCGACGTCTATCTCCACTCCACGCCCGAGCAGTCGCTATTCGGCCGCACGCGCCGCGACTTCAGCCACGGCTGCGTGCGCGTCGAGGATCCGGTGGCGCTGGCGTCATGGGCGCTGCGGCAGTCGCCGGAGAAAGTCCGCGCGGCGATCGGCGGCGACGAGGACGACCAGTACATCCGCCTCGAGCGCGCGGTGCGGGTGATGATCGTCTACTCGACCGCGGCGATCGGCGAGAACGGCGAGGTGCGGTTCTTCGCCGACATCTACGGCCACGACGCCACGCTGGCCGCCGCGCTGCGCAACGAGCACGCCACACCGTCAGGCGGCTTGGTGCTCGCCGCGAAGTAAGCGCGTCACATGTCGAGGAGGAACGCTTCGGGGGCGCCGGCCGCGTCGTACTCCGCCTGCAGCTCGGTCTTGTGCTTCCACTCCACCTCCGCCAGCTCGACGAAGAGCTTTCCCAACTCCGTCGGCGGCGGAATGCGCTCGGCCATGTGGCGGAAGTAACTCTCGGAGTCGCGCTCGCGCTCGAGAGCGTGCTTCAGCGCGCGGCGGAGGTCGAGATCGGCGACGTCGGACGGCAGGTCGACGCGCGCCGGCTGCGGATCGGGAGGAGCGCTGCCGACCATCTCACGGTATTTACGCTCCAGCTTCGCGCGATGAACGAGCTCGCCGTCGGCGAGTTGCAGCATGCGTTTGCGCACCGAGGGATCGGTGGATCGCTCGGAGAGCGCCTGGTAGTAGGCGCGTGTCGCCACCTCATCCTGGATGGCTTTGCGGAGGACTTCTTCGACCGTTGTCTCGAGCGGCTTCATGGGGGAACGGGGATGATAGCTCTACGCCCCTCGAAAGACGTCCGGATTGGGGGGAGCGTCGTCCTCGAACGGCGCCGAGCGGCGCGGCTGCCCCCCGCCCGTCCCGCCCGCCCAGTTCGTCTTCTCCATCGAGCCGTAGTACGGGCGCCATCCCATCGGCTCGACGGGGAAGTTCGGGGGGACGACCAGATCGCGCAAGCCGACCACGGCGCGGGCGCGAGTGTCGATGGCCATCTCGTAGTCGCGGGTCATGTAGATCGCGTCCTCGGGGCAGGCATCGACGCAATAGCCGCAGAAGACGCAGCGGAGCAGGTCGATGTCGTAGCGGACCGGGAACTTCTCGCGCGTCCGCTCGTCCTCGCCGGCCTCGATGGTGATGCACTCCGCCGGACAGGCGGTCGAGCACATGTAGCAGGCCACGCAGCGGGTGGTGCCGTCCTCGCGCGTGGTGAGGATGTGGCGTCCGCGGAAGCGCTCGGAGTAGACGCGCTTCACTTCCGGATACGAAATGATCGGGAGGTTCTTGTAGTGCGCCAGGTTGTGCAGCAGGTGGCGGATGGTGACGAACATCCCCTTGATCACCTGCGGCAGGTAGAGGCGGTCGAGGACGCTCATCCGCGGAGGAGAGACTTTGACCACGCCGGGTGCGATTCGTGTGACCTGCATGTGATTCGTTGGCCGTTGGCTGTTGGCCGTTGACCGAGCGCTCGGCCAACGGTCAACGGCTAACGGCGAACCTCAGTGATCCAATTCTCCAGCAATGATATTCAACGAACCCAGCGCGGCGACCGCGTCGGGAATGGTCTGCCCGGTGATCATCCGCCCGAACGCCTGATAAATGGCGAAGCAGGGCGGGCGGCAGCGGACGCGGTACGGGTTCTTCGTCCCGTCGGACACGACGTAGAACCCGAGCTCGCCGTTGCCCCCTTCGACCTGGAAGTACGTCTCGCCCACCGGCGGCTGAATGCCGTGCATGATCAGCTTGAAGTGGTAGATCAGCGATTCCATCTCGTTGTAGACCTTCGACTTCGGCGGCAGGGCGATGTACGGGTCGTCGACGATGACCGGACCGGGCGGGAGGCCGCGGTCGATGGCCTGCTGCAGGATGCGCAGCGACTGGCGCATCTCTTCCATGCGCACCAGGTAGCGCGCGAACGTGTCGCCGCCGTCGGCCACCGGGACGTCCCAGTCGTAGGTCTCGTACCCCAGGTAGGGGTTGGACTTGCGCACGTCGTAGGGAACGCCGCAGGCGCGGAGGCAGGGGCCGGTGAAGCCGTAGTCGATGGCGTCGGCGGCGCTGATCGGCGCCACGCCCACCGTGCGGTCATGAAAGATCTTGTTGCGGTCGACGAGCTTCTCGACGTCGTTGATGAACTTGGGGATGGAGTTGACCAGTCGCTGCGCGTTGGCCAGGAAATCGCCCGGCGCATCGACCGCCAGCCCGCCGATGCGCGTGTAGCTCGGCAGGATGCGCGCGCCGCAGCACGACTCGACCAGACCGTAGATCTCCTCGCGCGGCTGGAAGAGGTACCAGAAGTTCGTCAGGGCGCCCATGTCGACCAGGTTCGTGCCGATGCAGACCAGGTGATCGGCGATGCGCATGAACTCCGAGAGGATGAGCCGGATGTACTGCGCGCGGGGCGGCGCCTCGACGCCCAGCAGCTTCTCCACCGCCATGCAGTAGCCGACGTTGTTGATCATCGCCGACATGTAGTTGAGGCGGTCGGTGAAGGGGATGACCTGCTGGTAGGTGTGCGTCTCCGACATCTTCTCGAAGCAGCGGTGGAGGTAGCCGATCTCCTGATCGGCGCCGATGATGGTCTCGCCGTCGAGGGTGACCACGATGCGCAGCGTGCCGTGCGTCGCCGGATGGGACGGGCCGAGGTTGAGGGTGACGCGCTCGTAATCGGTGTCGACGTTCTCGAAGCGCGGGTCGATCTTCGGGATCAGCACCGCCACGTCCTTCTCGGTGCAGATCCAGCGCTGCGCGGCGTCGTAGTCCTTGCGCAGCGGGTGTCCTTGGAACGCCTCGTGGCAAAGGATGCGGCGAAGGTTGGGGTGGCCGTCGAAGCGGACGCCGAACATGTCGAACACTTCGCGCTCGAACCAGTCCAGGCCCTTGAAGATTGAGACGCCCGAGGGGACCGGCTCATCCTCGCCGGCGCGAACTTTCAGCCGGACACGCTCGTTCTTGTCGAGCGAGTAGAACTGGTACATGACGTCGAAGCGCTTCTCACGGCTCGGATAGTCGACGCCCCAGCAGTCGAGAGGCATGGTGAACGTCTCGCTCTTCAGCGCACGGAACGTATCGAGAAGGCGGTCCTTTTCGACGATCAGCGTCGGGAGGTCCTGCCGCGTCTCCTGCTCCGCCCCGAGCCGCGCCGCGAGCTCGGCACCGCGCGCGTCCGCCGCATCGGCGTTCGCCGGCACGAACGGCTCGCGATTGGTGGGCGCGGGGCCGGTGTAGGGGATGGCGGAGAATTTGGTGAGGGTGCTCATGACGTGGGGTTGCGGGGTTGCGCGGTTTCGGGGTTGCGGGGTGTCGCAGGCTTTGCCGCTGCGCAACCTCGCAACCTCGCAACCCCGAAACCCTTCATCGACGAATCTCTCCCCGCTGAATCTTCTCCTTCAACTTCAGGATTCCGTACATCAGCCCTTCCGGGGTTGGCGGGCAGCCGGGAACCCAGATGTCGACGGGGATGACCTCGTCGATGCCCTGCACCACGTGATAGACGCGGTAGAAGCCGCCGGATGTGGCGCAGGCGCCCATGGCGATGACGTACTTTGGCTCCGGCATCTGGTCGTAGATGGTCTTCATCACCGGGGCCATTTTGTCCACGATGGTGCCGGCCACGATCATCAGATCCGCCTGGCGCGGCGAGAAGCGCACCACCTCGGCGCCGAAACGCGCGATGTCGTAGTGCGACGAGACCATGGACATGAACTCGATGGCGCAGCACGCCGTGCCGAACGGGAGCGGCCAGAGGGAGTTGCCGCGCGCCCAGTTGACCATCGTGTCGAGGGTGGTGGTGAGGTAGGTGCCGCCGGCGAAGTCGTCGATCTCCCGCTCCGACTCGCCGGGGAGAGTGATGAGGCCCTTTTCCGCCCCTTCGCCGGGAGGAGAACCGGGCTTTCGCCCGATGATCGAGTCAGGGTTGTTGTCGACGCGTTCGGTGGGCATAGGAAGCGTTGCTGGCCGCGGAATCTTATGGGGTTGAGAAACTTTTCACAAGCAACCGTCGCGGTTCGTGATCATGCGAAATCGGCGCCGCGCCGGACGCATTATCATCCGCCGAGCGGAACCGAACGGTCTCGGCTTCGTTTCTAGGCGGCAGGAGGAAACACTTGACGAAACGCATACGGCTTTTTACTGCCCTGTTGTTCCTGGCGGCCACGCAGCTCTTCGCTGAGCTGCCGCCGCTGATCGCACGCGACGTGCTGTTCGGCAATCCGGAGCGCACCGCGCCGCAGCTCTCGCCCGACGGCAAGCGGCTGGCGTGGCTGGCGCCGGACAAGAAAAACGTCCTCCAGGTTTGGGTCAAGACCATCGGCGCCGACGACGCCAAGGTGGTCACCGCGGACAAGAAGCGCGGCATCCGGCAGTACACGTGGGCCCGCGACAACAAGACACTGCTCTACCTGCAGGACGACGACGGCAACGAGAATTTTCATCTGTACGGCGTCGACCTGCATTCGAACAACGTCCGCGACTACACGCCGATTCAGGGGACCCGCGCGGCGGTCGTGGCCCTCGATTCGGGGCTGCCCGACCAGGTGCTGGTGACGCTCAACGCGCGCGACCGACGCTACTTCGACGTCCACCGCGTCACGCTCTCCAACGGCGCGCTGACGCTCGACACCCAGAATCCCGGCGACGTCGACGGCTGGATCGCCGCCAAGAACAACGAGGTTGTGGTCGCCTCGGCCGTCGATCCGAAGGACGGCTCGACCGAGATCCGGGTCCGCAAGAACCACCTCTGGCCGTGGAAGACGCTCATCAAGGCGCCGTACGACGAAATCCTCTCCGCCGTCAGCGTGACGCCCGACGGGCAGTCGGTGGTCCTGGAGTCGTCGATCGGCAGCGACACCGCCCGCCTGATCGAAAAGAACATGGAGACCGGCGCGGAGAAGGTCATCACGTTTTCGCCCGAGGTCGATGCCGGGATCGTCATGGTCAACCCGTACACCAAGGTGGTGGAGGCGGTCTCCTTCGAGCCGGGACGGCGGAAGTGGACCATCATCGATCCGGCGGTGAAAGGGGACTTCGACGCCATCGCCAAGCTCGCCGACGGAGACTTCAGCATCGTCAACCGCGACGCCGAGAACAAGACCTGGCTCGTGGCCTTCACCTCCGACCGCGGGCCCGTCCGCTGGTTCACATGGGACCGCGAGGGGAAGAAGGGGACGTTCCTCTTCACCGCGCAGCCGAAGCTGGAGAACCTGCAACTCGCGGAGATGAAGCCGGTGGTGATCAAGACCCGTGACGGCTTCGACATGCACGCGTACTTGACACTGCCGGCCGGCCTGCCGGCGAAGAACCTGCCGATGGTTCTCTACGTCCACGGCGGACCGTGGGGCCGCGACTTCTGGGGCTACAGCTCCACCGCGCAGTGGCTCGCCAACCGCGGCTACGCCGTGCTGCAGACGAACTTCCGCGCTTCGACCGGCTACGGCAAGAAGTTCCTCAACGCCGGCGACAAGCAGTGGGGTCTGAAGATGCACGACGACCTCATCGATGCCTCGAACTGGGCGGTCAAGCAGGGCTACGCCGACCCGAAGAAGATCGCCATCATGGGCGGCTCGTACGGCGGCTACGCCACCCTCGCCGGCCTGACGTACACGCCCGACTACTTCACCTGCGGCGTCGACATCGTCGGCCCTTCGAACCTGAAGACGCTCCTCAACTCCATCCCGCCGTACTGGGCGGTGGGGAAAGCGATGTTCGCCAAGCGGATGGGAAATATCGATGACCCGGCCGAGGCGGATCTGATCCGCAACGCATCGCCGCTGTTCAAAGCCGATCAGATCAAGAAGCCGCTGCTCATCGGGCAGGGACAGAACGATCCGCGGGTGAACGTGCGCGAGTCGGAGCAGATCGTGGAGGCCATCCAGAAGAACAACGGCTCGGTGACGTACGTGGTGTACAGCGACGAAGGCCACGGATTCGCGCGGCCGGAGAACCGCATCGACTTCAACGCCCGCGCCGAGAACTTTCTCGCGCAGTGCCTCGGCGGCCGCGCTGAGCCGCTGAGCGGCGACCGCATCGCCGGCTCGACGGCCGCGGTGAAGGTGATCACGGGCGGGAAGGTGACGCCGTAGGAACGCCGGCGTCCTCGCCGGCTGGCCCGCAGGCGTCTCGCCTGCGCTCTACGGCGGCGGGACGCCGCCGGGCCAGCCGCCGGGACGGCGGCGCTCCACGAGCCACTCCTCCAGGCGCGCGGCGACGTTCGCCGCTCGCCACCGCTCCGCCACCGCCCACCCGCGCTTGCGCAGGCGGTCGCGCAGCTCGGCGTCGCTCAGCAGCTCGATGAGCTTCTCACCCAGCTCGACGGCGTTATCGACGGGAGCGGAGAGGCCGTAGTCCCAATCCCGATGCGTCATCGCCGCCGGCAGTCCCGCGGCCAGCGCCTCGGCCGTCGACAGCGAGAAGCGCTCCTCGGGCGCGATGATCGCGTCGCAGGAGTGCATGAGCCGCGTCATCTCCGCGGTGGTCAGCCCGACGTGGAACTCCTGCACCGCGTCGAGCGGCTCGTCGCGCGACGGCGCCCACGGCGAGACGCGGATCAGATCGAAGCGCTGGTGGAACCACCGGGCGTGCGCCGCCGCGCCGTAGCCGTCGTCGAGGTGCTTCGCCTCGTCCTGCGATGCGCCGCACAGCAGCACCCGCACCGGCGCGTTCTCCTGCGCCACGCGCGCGCGATACACCTCGGCGTCGACGATCTCGAAGCCGGCCGGCGGTTCGGCGACGACGATCTCGTCCTCGACGGAAGAGAAATCGTCGACGTACATCCATTCCGCGCGCGAGGCGCGCCACGTCACCGGCGCGCCCGTGGTGGCGATGCGCACCCGATGTCCGCGCCCGACGAGCGCGTCGGCTTGCGCCAGCAGCGTTCGCGCGCGGCCGGAGATCGCCGTGTCGTCGAGCAGGTAGGTGACGTTCATCCGTTGCGCGCCGTCACGTAGTAGCCGGGGGCGAGGAGATCGTCGCGCGAGAACGGGAGCCGCGCATCTTCCAGCGCGCGAATCAGCGCCTCGCCGCCCATCGACGGCAGCAGCTCCTGCGGCTCGATCCGCTCCACCGTCCACCCGGCGATGGCCAGCATCTCCTCCACCGAATGCCTCGTGAAAAAGCGGAGATGCCCGACGCAGGTCAGCCCCATGTAGACGTAGTCGAAGCGGCCGGCGAGGAGGTCGCTCACCAGCGCGGCGTGCGCGATGTTCGGAAGCGACAGCAGCAACCGCCCTCCCGGCTTGGTGATGCGGCGGAGATCGCCGAGGAACGTCCAGGGGTCGTCGAGGTGCTCGACGATGTCGCCGCCGATGATCCAGTCGAACGTTTCGTGGAGGATGCCGACGATCTCCCGCGCGTCGCCGCAGTAGACGTCGTCGATGCGTTTCTTGGCGATGGCCGCCGCCTGGCGGTCGATCTCGATGCCCACCACCCGGCACTTCTGCCGCTGCTTGAGCGCCGCGCCGAGGGGGGCCTCGCCACAGCCGAACTCCAGGATGGACTTGGCGTCGGGGGCGACGCGGTCGAGCAGATCCTGCCGCACCTGCCCGCGCATCGACGACCAGCGGTGCACGTAGTCGTTGCGGGAGACCGCCACGCTCTTGCCGGCCAGCGCGCGGCGCAGCGGCGTCTCCATGGCGTCGAGCATGTCGGCGCGGCAGGCGAAGACGAATGGGTCGGAGCCGTCCCAGGTGAGCCGTTGGACGTCGGGCTCGCGCGCCTCGAGCTCCGTCGTCGCCGCCTCCAGCTCGCGCAGCGTCACGTACGGCCGCACCGTCTGCTGCTGCGCTGGGTGGATCGGCAGGTTCATGACCGGAACGACCGCCTCGACGCTGCCCTGCAGCGCGGCCACCAGCCGCCGGGCGAGATTTCGGGACGGCAGCAGCAGCGGGTCGGTGACCACCACGGCGTACGTGGCCTCGATCTCGCCGGCCACGTCGCAGGCGCGGTCGTCGGGCGCGTAGGCGACCACGTCGATGCCGCCGTCGCGGAAGCGCGTGCGGGCCTGCCAGCTCGCGTAACGCTCCTCGATCGCGGCGTGATCGAAGTGGGGGAAGAGGACGGCGATCATGTTTTCGTCGGAGCGCCGGCGTCCCGCCGGCTGGCCCGCAGGCGCTCCGAAGTGCGAATGATGACGGCAGAACGCAGAATTGAGAAGGCGTGCTTGTGGTTTACAGTCCGACCGTGCGCATCAATCCCTATCTGCACCTCGGCTCGGAGCGGATCTATAACCCGCTGACCGATCGAGCCCTTTCACCGGGCGATGACGCCTTCGCGCGCCTGCGCGCCTTCGCCGACGGCCGCGGCGACGCCGACGACGCGCTCGTCGCGGACGGGTGGGTGGTGCGGGAGGGCGAGGACCTGTCGCGCCGGCATCGCCTCAAGATCGTGTCGCTGGAGACGCTCACCACCTGCAATCAGAAGTGCTACTTCTGCCCCGTCTCCATCGCCCCGCGGCCGGACGAGGAGATGCCGGTGGCGCTCTTCGAGCGGATCGTCGAGGAGCTGATGCCGTTCCGAGAGACCCTCGAAGGTGTCTTCCTCCAGAGCTACAACGAGCCGACCATCGACCGCCGCTTCGTCGACCTCTGCCGGACGCTCTTCGCCGCCGATCTGCCGGTGGCCGTGCTGAGCAACGCCTCCGGTCTGACGCCTGCGCGGGTCGAATCGCTCATGCACGCCGGGACGCTGCGCTACCTCTGCATCAACCTCTCGACTCTGGATCGCGAGCGTTATCAGGCCGACCGCGGCGCCGACCATCTCGATCTCGTTCTCCGCAACCTCGAGTTCATGCGCGACAAGCAGATCGCGGACGACATGCGCATCGTGGTCCTCGGCGAGATGGACGACCGGCACCGCGCCGACTTCGACGCCATCTCGCAGCGATTCGCCGGCTCGAAGTTCACGGTGATGATGCACCACGCCACCGACCGCGCCGGCTGGCTCGACCTCGGACTCAACCGCGCCGAGCCGATCCGCCACCTCGCCGGCTGCGACCTCATGGGCTCGCGTCCCATCCAGCACCTGCACATCACGCCGTCCGGCAAGTGCGTCCTCTGCTGCCAGGACTACGACGAGAACTACGTCGTCGGCGACGTGACCGACCACAGCATCCTCGAGGTCCTCGAAGGGCCGGAGATGGCGAAGATGCGCCGCTGGACGTATGGAGTGGAAGAGGCGCCGGACGATTTCATCTGCCGCACTTGCGTGTGGGCCCTTCAGCGTCCCTGACGTTGGACAGATCGCGCTCCGCCCCCGTATTCCTCGCGTGCCCGAGATCTGCGACGACGACGAACTGAACGTCCTGAAGCAGAAGCTCCTGTGGCGCGGCTCGGCCGCAACCGACGGACGCTTCCTCAGCGTCTTCATGGACCAGAACAACAAGTGCAATCTCCGCTGCCTGACCTGCGGCTTCAGCGACGCGCGCGTTCCGGCCCTGTCGAAGTACGACATGCCGCGATGGCTGTTCGACAGAATCGCGGCCGAGGTCTTCCCGCACTGCCGCTACTTGTGCCTCTCGTTGATGACCGAGCCGTTCATGACCAGAGACTTCCCCGATCGTCTCGCGGCGGTCCGCCGCTTCGAGGTGCCGTTCAGCGAGGTCATCACCAACGGGACGCTGCTCACCGCGGACGCGATCGAGAAGATCCTGAGCGCGAGACCATGAATCTCAGGATCTTCGACTCACTGACCGCCCTCCACGCCGCGGCCGCGCGCACGATCATCCAGCGCATCGCGGCGGGCGCTCGCGTCATCGCCCTCTCCGGCGGGTCGACGCCGAAGCCGCTCTACGCGCTCCTCGGGCAATCGGAGGAGCTGCGGGAGTTTCCGCTCGTCTGGGTGGTGGTCGACGAGCGGTACGTGCCGATCGACCACCCGGAATCGAATGCCGGGATGATCGAGAAGACGCTGTTCGCCAACGGGATGGCGCCGGAGCATCGATTCCTCCGTTTCCGTACGGAGCTGAACGATCCGGAGGCGACGGCGCGTGCATTCGAAGACGAATGGCGCGGTCTTGGCCTGACGGAGCTCGACCTCGTCGTCCTCGGCGTCGGCGATGACGGGCACACGGCGTCGCTCTTTCCGGGCACGGATGTGCTGCAGGTCGAGGACCGCATCGCCGCCGCAGTGTTCGTGCCGGGCCTGAATGCGTGGCGGGTGACGATCACCAAGCCGGTGATCCGGGCGGCGAAGCTGCGGATGGTCGTCGCCACCGGGCCGGCGAAGCGGCCGATCCTGGAGCAGGTGCGCGCCGGCGCCGACTATCCGATCGGGCAGGTGACGGCCGGCGCCGGGGAGACGTGGTGGCTTGTGGATCGCGACGCGGCGCCCGAAAACTGATAAAGTACTTTTCGATTGCCCGATCAGCCCCTTCCCATTCACGAACACGCGCTCGAGAGTCTCCGGGTCATCCGGGAGACGATGGAGCGCGCCGGCTCGTTCACCTCCATCCCTGGGTGGGGCGGGCTGGCGATCGGCTTCACGGCCCTCGGCGCGGGTTACTTCGCGCAACGCGTGGTCTTCGATCCGCATGGCTGGCTGCGCGTCTGGCTGGCGGAGGCGGTGGTGGCGGCGGTGATCGCCGCGGTGACCATGGCCGTCAAGTGGCGGCGGACGGAGACGCCGTTCATGTCCGGCGTGGCGCGGCGGTTCTTCGTCAGCTACTTCGCGCCGCTCATCGCTGGCGCGGTGCTGACGTTCACCCTGGCCCATCGCGGCAGTTTCGATCCCCTCCCGGCCGTCTGGCTCCTGCTGTACGGGTCGGCGTTCGTCAGCAGCGGCGCGTTTTCCATCCGAGTCATCCCGGCAATGGGGGTCTGTTTCATGCTCCTCGGCGTGTTGGCCGCGCTGGTGCGGCTGCCGGTGGGCAACCTCGTGCTGGGCGCGGGCTTCGGCGGGCTTCACATCATCTTCGGATTCATCATCGCAAGGAGATACGGTGGCTAGAACAGCAGCAGCGACAAACAGGAAGCCGATCGTCGAGCCGCAGGTACCGGACTTCGACCGGCTCATTCACGAGAAGACGCGACTGTCGATCGTCAGCGCGCTGGCGGTCAATCCGACGCTCAGCTTCAACGAGCTGAAGGCGATCCTGAAGACGACCGACGGCAACGTCAGCGTGCACACCCGGAAGCTGGAGGAGGCGAACTACCTCACCTGCCGCAAGTCGTTCGAAGGGCGCATGCCGCGGACGGAGTACTCGCTCACCGCCGCCGGCCGCCGCGCGCTGGAGAAGTACCTCGGGCACATGGAGGCGCTGATCAAAGCGACGAGGCGGGGGAGCGAGTAGCACGCATGTGCATCAATCGGCGTGACTTTCTTCGCGGGAGCATCGCCGCAGCGGTGACTGGTGCCGTATCGCTGCGGGCTCCGCGGGCGTCCAGCAGCCCGGACCATCAAAAGGTCGTGGTGATCGGTGCCGGCCTCGCTGGGCTGGCGACGGCATACGAGCTCGTTGCCGCGGGGCTGGACGTCGCGGTGCTCGAGGCGCAGAGCCGGCCGGGAGGACGGGTGCGGACCTTGCGCGGCCGGTTCGCCGACGATCTCTACTGCGAAGCCGGCGCCGCGCAGGTGTTCGACAACCACGCGACGACGATGCACTATGCGCAGGCCTTCGGCCTGACGCTCGACCCGTTCGAAAACAAGGGTGGAACGGTGTATCACCTGCGGGGTCAGCGCCTGGTGGACGCCCCCGGCGCCCAGCCGGAGTGGCCGGTTCACCTGCCGGAGGGAGAGCGCGGGCAGACCCGCGCCGAGCTTTGGGATCGATACGCCGCCTCGTTTTTTCGCAGCGTCGATCAAAACGTCCTGGAGGACATCGTCCACAGCGATCTCTTGCCGCTCGACCGGATGTCCTCGAGCGAGTGGCTGCGGTCGCGCGGCGCCTCATCCGAGGCGCTGGCAATGCTTCGCCTCGGACTGCCCGACCTGGCAGGAAGCGGAAGCGACGGCACTTCGGCGCTGTACTGGATTCGGGACATGGCGCACCGCGTGCCGAGGAAGCGTGCATTCACGATCCGTGGCGGCACCGACCGGCTGCCGACGGCGTTCGCCACGCGACTCGGCGACCGCATTCAGTACGGGACCGAGGTGGTGGCCATCGAGCAGGAACAGTCGTCGGTCCGCGTCACGTGGCAGCGAAACGGAGAGCGGCAGACGACGGCGGCGGACCGGGTCGTGTGCACCATTCCCTTCACCGTGCTTCGGCGCATCCCGGTGAATCCGCCGTTCTCGGCCGGCAAACGACGGGCGATCGAGGAGCTGCCCTACTCGCCGGTCGTGAAGGGCATCGTGCAGAGCCGGCGGCGGTTCTGGCATGACGAGAACCTCAGCGGCACGGCGTTCTCCGACCTCCCGCTCAACAGTGTTTTTCATCGTAGTGTGAACCAGCCCGGGACTCGCGGGTTACTCGAGAGCTATACGGTGGGCGACGCCGGCCGGCAACTCGGCAAGCTCTCCGAGGCGGAGCGCATGGCTACGGTGACGGCGCAGATGACGAAGCTTTTCCCGTCGCTCGGCGCGCTGGCGGAGGGCGGCACGTCCGTGGTGTGGGAGCACGAGCCGTGGGCCCGCGGGGCGTACGCGTACTTTGCCCCTGGTCAGATCGCTACCCTCGGGCCGCATCTGCATACCATCGAGGGACGCGTGCACTTCGCTGGCTGTCACACTTCCGCGTGGCCTGGATGGATGCAAGGGGCACTCGATTCCGGGCGCCGCGCGGCCAATGAGGTGATCGAGGCATCGCGATAGCCCTCACCCCGGCCCTCTCCCGCAAGCGGGAGAGGGTGGCGCGAAGCGCCGGGTGAGGGCTCACTGCGCCGGCACGAACGTCGGATCGCCGCTGAGCATGTCCACCACCGAGGCGTATCCGGTGATGCGGCCCTGACCCTCGATGACGCGTAGGGTGACGCGCGCGTTGTAGACGTCGTCGCCGAGGGCGAAGCCGGCGCCCTTGAGCAACTGGTTGAACTGATTCGGCGCCAGGTCGACCACCGTGCTGGCGGAGAACTTGGCGTCGGGCGGGATGATGCTGATCTCCACCTTTGCGCTCTTGCCCGCGGTCTCCGCGATGGCCACATTCGTGCGGTAGCGGTTGGATTCCTCGACCTGCAGCAGTTGCAGCGCGCGCGAGCCGAGTGCCGCCGTGTCGTTGGGCGTGACCGCGCCGATGAATTGCCCGTACACGCCGTTCGAGGTGAGGTTGTAGGTCTGCGCGCTGGCGGAGAGCGATGTATTGCTCGCCGTCGTGATGTGCAGCGCGCCGCCGGTGTTGGTCAGTCCAAAGAGGTTCAGCAGCACGCCGTCGAGGACCTTCACTTCGCCCGGGGCGATCGACAGCGGTGCCGACTTCGGTTCGCCGCTCTGCGGATAGTAACCGGCTTCCAAACGGTCCATAGTTCGTGATAGCCCTCACTCGGGTCCGGGGGAGATTCCATGTCGAGCATGTCGGCCCGGTACATCAAATAACGGTGCAAAATTGTTCCGTCTCGCGGGGGAATCTAGGTTCCCTTCGGCGACATCGTCGTGATTTCACTCACAGGTAGTGACGCGGAGCGGCCGGGCGTTTCACGACCCTCACCCCGACCCTCTCCCGCAAGCGGGAGAGGGAGCCGAGAGGTGTTCCCCTCTCCCGCTAGGCGGGAGAGGGTGGCGCGGAGCGCCGGGTGAGGGTTATTGCGACCCTTGCGCGGGGACGAAGGTCGGATCCTGCGTGAGCATGTCGATGACCGACCCGTACGCGGCGATCTTGCCCGTCCCGCTCAGCACGCGCACCTGGATGCGCGCGTTGTAGACGTCGTCGAGGCCGATCTCCTTAAGGACGTTGAGCTGCCGGAACTCGTTGGCCTGGAGGGTGAAGGAGGTCTTCGCCGAGGTCTTCGATTCGGGGAGGAAGATGCTCAGCTCCACGGTGGCCGGCTTGCCGCCGACTTCGAAGACGCCGATGTTGGTGCGGTAGCGCACCGATTCCTCGACCTGCAGGATCTGCAGCGAGCCGCCGCTCGCGCCGATGCCGTCCGCGGCGGTGACCGCGGGGATGAACTGCCCGAAGGTGCCGTGGGTGGTCTGGTTGTAGGTGCGGGCGGAGACGACCAGATTGGTCTCCGTCGGGGTGGAGACGTGGAGCGCGCCGCCGGTGTTGGTCACGGCGAAGAGCGACGGCAGGGCGTTGTCGATGGACTTGATCTCGCCGGCGTTGATGGTCATCGCGGTGGTCCGCGAATCGCCGCTGTCGTTCTGCGGGAAGTAGATGAGCGTCGCCGTCTGCGGCGTACTGCCGGCGTTGAAGATGCGGACGTCGCTCTGCCAGTTGACGAAGTCGTTCTGCAGCGTGGCCACGCCCGGGAGGACGTAGCGGTCTGCACCCTGCGCCCGCAGCGTCACGCCGGTGACCGCCAGCGGATCGCCGCTCTCGTTGTCGATGACCGAGGCGTAGGCGGTGACCTTGCCCTCGCCGCTGGTGACCTTCACTTCGAGGCGGCCGTCGGGGAGGGTGATGTTCTTGGTGGCGAGGAAGCCGTTGAGCTGCTGCTGTTCGTTCGCCGCGAGCTCCAGCGGGAAGTCGAGCAGTTTGTTGCCCGCCTTGTCGAAGGCGGAGATCAGGACCGCGACCGGCTTGCCGCCGCCTTCGACCACGCCGAGGTTGGTGCGATAGACGTCCGACTGCGCGATCTGCTGAAGGCCGAGGATGGGGATGAATCCGGAGGCGCCCGCCTTGGAGATGAACGAAGAGAAGGTGACCGCGGGGATGAACTGGCCGAGGGTTCCCTTCGCCGTGACGTTGTAGGTGCGGCTGGAAGCGACGCTGACGGTCTGGACGTCGACTTCGGCGATCGGGCCGCCGGTCTTCTTCGCGCCGCCGAGCGGACGGATCTCCAGGACGCCGTTGGCGCTTTCGCCGAGGCTTCCGATGCCGTACCAGTTGCGGACGATGTCGTTGAGGGCGATGGTGGAGCCGGCATCGACCTCGAGAGTGGTCTGCTTCATGGTCTTCGCGGCGTTCGGGCCGGCCGGGGCGAAGGTAAGCTGGTACTTCAGTTTGGCGAAGCCGGTGTTTGCCAGCCGGATGTCGGACTGCCACTTGGAGTTGATGCCCGCCAGGTGGCCGGCGGTGGGGATGATCAAGGAGTTGGCCGGCGGCTCGGTCGACTTGATGACGCCTACCGGCGTGACGATGCTGACGGAGACGGGGACCTTGATGACGGTGACGCCCAGAGGAACGATCTTGCTGCCCGCGCTCGGAGTCGGGGTGTCGGTGATGGTGACGATGACGGTCGCGTCCCACGTGCCCGCCGGCAGGCCGGTCGGATCGACGGTGATGATCAGCAGGATGCCGCCCGGCGGGAGGAGGCCGGCGGCCGGCGCGACGGTGGCCCACGGCCTGTCGACGCGCGCGGTGAACGGCAGGGTCAGACCCGGGTAGCCGGGGATGAAGACCCGCAGAATGACCGGCTGCGTGCTGCCGAGCGGCGCGTTGGCGTTCGGATCGTCAGGCTGCGGAATGGGAGCGATGACGACGCGCACGGTCTCGGAGTTCGGACCGAACCTCTGGCCGCAGCCGGAGAAGCCGCGCACGCGGTAGTAGTAGCCGGTCGGCACGGTTGCGGTGTGCTGGAAGGTGATTCGCGTCAGCGTGGTGGATGTGGTCGTCGTCTGGCCTGGGGCGAAGGAGAGGCTCGTGGACTCGTCGATCTCGTACCGTGCGGCGCCGCTGTCGTCCCACTCGATGGCGTAGGTCTGACTGGTCTGGATCTCACTGACGGCCATCGCCACCGGCTGCGGCGCGTCGTTGCAGGTGTTGAACGATCCCGTGGCCGAGCGGAGCTGGCACTGGGCGCCGGCGTTGGCCACCACGAACCAGGTCACCGGTCCGTCGGTGAGGTCGAGGTTCATGGAGGTCGAGGGGGTGGTGCCGACATTCGTGGTCGGGCCGCCGTTGAGGGAGGCGAAGACGGTGTAGTCGATCGCGCCGGGGACTGCGCTCCATGAAAGGAGCGCAGGGGAGGTGACCTGCGCTCCGTTCGCCGGCGTCAGGAGCGCTGGCGCGTTCGGGCAGTTGGCCAGTGTAGTGAACGAAGCGCAGATGCTCGACTTCACCGGGCAACCCGCCGTCACCGCCTCGACGCGCCACTGGTACTGGGTTCCCGGATTGAGGCTGGTGTACTGCAGGTGGGTGGCCGTGGTGATGGTGACGAGGGTCTGGCACCCAGCGCCGCCGGGTCCGAAGTAGACCTTGTACGCCGCCGCGCCGACGTCGGACCACGCGAGGATGCCGTTGGTCGCGACATTGCTCGAGCCGTTCGCCGGAATGAAGATCACCGGCGTTTCCGGGCAGGCGGTGATTGTCGTCGCCGAGCCGGAGTTGTTCGCGCCGCTGGGGTCGGTGGTGCTGCTGGTGGCGGTGGCGGTATTGGTCACCGAGCCCGATGCGCCGGTGACGGTGTAGGTGGCCTGGACGGTTCGGGTCTGGCCGGCCGGCAGCGCGCCGATGGTGCAGGGGAAGGTGGTGCAGCCGCTGCCGGTGGCGGAGACGAACGTCAGTCCCGGCGGGGTCGGATCGGAAAGGACGACGCCCGTCGCGTTGGATGGGCCGAGGTTGGTGAGGGTGATGGTGTAGGTGACGTCCGAGCCGGGTACCGCCGAGGAGGGACCGCTCTTGGTCACCGCGAGGTTCGCCTGCGGCGTGAGGTTGGCGGTCGTGGTGGAGCTGTTGTTCGACCCGTTCGCGTCGGTCGTGGTGGTGCTGACCGTGGCCGTATTGGAAACGGAGCCCGTGGCGCTCGCGGCGATCGAGTAGGTCGACGTGATGCCGACCGTCGCGCCGTTGGCCAGTGTGCCGAGCGAGCATGGGTACGCCGACGCGCAGCCGCCGCTGTTGGAGACGAAGGTCAGGCCGGCGAGCGTCGGATCGTTCACCATGACGTTGGCCGCGGAGGCGGGCCCGAGGTTCGTCACGGTGACGGTGTAGGTGATGTTCTGGCCGGGAACCGCGGTGGCGGGGCCGGTCTTGGAGATCGAGACGTCGGCCGATCCCGGCGCGACGGTGGTCGTCGCCGAGGCGCTGTTGTTGGCCGAGCTCGAGTCGGGCGTCGTGGAGCTGACGGTGGCGGTGTTGGTCGCCGACGGCGAGCCGTACGACGCCGGAACGTTGAAGACCGCGGTGATGGTCTTCGTTCCGCCGGCCGTCACCGTGCCGAGCGCGCAGGGGAAGGCGAGCGTGCAGTCGCCGCTGTTGGAGACCCAGTTCAGGCCGGGCGGATTCGGATCGGCGACGCTGACGGCGGCCGCGTCCGAAGGTCCGGCGTTGGTGACGGTGATGGTGTAGGTGATGTTCTGGCCGGCGGTGACGTTCGCCGGGCCGGTCTTGGTGATGGCGAGGTTGGCCAAGGACGACCCGCCCGCGGTGACCGTGGTGGTGTTGTTGGAGAGGTTCGGATCGGTGGTGCTGCTGCTGACCGTCGCGGTGTTGCTCACCGAGCCGGTGTATCCCGAGGGGACGAAGAACGTGGTGTTGATCGTCTTCGTCTGGCCGGGCGTCATGGTGCCGAGGGCGCAGGGATAGCCGGTGGTGCAATCGCCGGCGTTGGAGACGAAGTTGAGGCCGGGCGGCGTCGGATCGGCGACGCTGACGGCGCTCGCATCGGACGGCCCGGCGTTGGTGACGATGATGGTGTAGACGATGTTCTGCCCCGGCGTGACGGTCGCCGGTCCGTTCTTGGTGATGGAGAGGTTGGCCGACTGGGTGACGGCGGTGTTGTTGTCGGTCGCGCTGTTGTTGGAGAGGTCCGGATCGGTGACGCCGGCGGGAACGCCGACGTTCGCCGTGTTCGACAGCGTGCCGGTGGCGCTGGGGGCCACGGTGCCGGTGGCGCTGAACGTCGCGCTGCCGCCGGCGGCAAGGTTGACGGTGGTGTTGATGTTGCCGCTGCTGCCGCCCGAGCCGCACGACGAGCCGACCGTGGCGCCGCAGGTCCAGGTGACGCCGGTGATCGTTCCGGGGAAGTTATCGGTGACCGGAACGCCCGATGAGGCGCTGGGGCCGCCGTTCGAAACGACGATCGTGTACGTCAACGTCGAGCCGGCGGTGACCGTCGTGACGCCGTCGTTCTTGCTGATGGCGAAGTTGCTCTGCAGGAAGCCGGCGCCGCTCAGCGTGGTGTTCGCGTTGCCGGAGGTGCCGTTGTTGGTCACGGTGGCCGTGCCGGGGAACGATCCCACCGACGTCGGGGTGAAGACCACCTGATAGTTGAACGTGCCGCCCGGATTGACGGCGAACGGTGTGACGGGGACGGTGCCGAGCGAGTAGCCGGTGCCGGTGACGCCGATGGTGCTGATGGTCAGGGTGGCGCCGCCGGTGTTGGTGCAGGTGACCGATTGGGTCGAGTTGGTGCCGACGGCGACGGAGCCGAACGCCAGCGACGCGGTGCAGGAGATGTTGGGGTAAAGCGCCGCTGTGTCGACGTTGAGATTGAGCGCGATGGTGTTGGCGGCGTTGACGTCGAGCGAGTCGAGCGCCGAGCCGGAGAACAGCGGCGAATCGGTGACCACGGTGGTCAGCGCCGTGTAGGGCGGATCGACGAAGAAGATGCCGAACTTCGTGGCGATGACCGCGGTGCCGCTCGGAAGAATGCGGATGGCGGTCGGCACCCAGTCGGGAAGCTGCATGGAGCTGATGAAAACAGGGACCGACGGTCCGGTGATGTCGTGGACGAAGAGGGTCGGCGCGCTCTCGCCGACGCGGCCGGTCTCCAGGAAGAGCGACTTCGTGCCGTCCGGGGTGATGGCGACGCCGCGGCCGTCTTCGGAGATGCCGACGGTGCTTCCCGTCACGTTCGGCGGGTCGACGGTGAGGTCTATGAGCGACAGGCCCCCATCGAGCGACAGCACGGCGCGGGTGCCTGCGGGGTTAACCGCGATGTCGACGGCGACGTAGCCCGACTCGGAGAACAGCACGTTGGTCACGGGAATGACAGGGACGACGGTGAGGTCGAGGAGGGCGACCACATCGTTGTCGGCGATGAGGGCCTTGGTGTCGCCGCCATAGAAGGCGATGCCGCCCGGATTGGGCGAGGAAAGGGCCGCCGACCCGACGATGGTCATCGGGGTGGTGGTGAGGTCGACGTAGACGGCCATCGAGTCGTCGCCGGTCACCAGGGCCCGCGTTCCGGCGGCGTTGATCTCCACGTTTCTGGCATTGCTCAGCGGCAGGACCAGCGTGTCGGTGATTGGCGGCGGCGTCTTAGTCATGTCCAGCCGCACCAGCTTCGAGCCTTCGAGGGCCACGACGGCGGTGTTGTTGCCGTTCCAGGCCACCGACTGCGGCGAGTCGCCGACGAAGACGTGCGAGGGGATGGTCTTCGTCGCAATGTCGACGACGGCGGCGGTGGTGCCGGGCGTGGCGTACATCTGCACGGCCGGGCTGAACTCGGAGGTGGTCGGGTCGACCAGGTCGATGTTCGTGGCAGTGAGGGTGATCCAGGTATTGAGGGGCACGTCGGTGGGGAAGGCGAAGTAGCCGTCGCCCGCCGCGTTGGTGCGGGCGAAGGACGAACCGAGCCAGAATTCTCCCTCGCCGTTGCCGCTTGGGTCTGCGGTGAGGCTGGCGTAGACGTCGACCACGTAATTCGTCGACGGCTTCGCGTGGAGGACGCCGCCGCCCTCGGTGACGCCGGTGGCGACGATCAACGGGAAGTTGGTGAGCTCGTTGGGGCCGGCGTCGGCGTCGAGGGCGTCGTTCGGGGTGACGCCGTCGGCGTTGAGATCGATGCCGAGGCCGCCGTTGTCGTGGATCTCGTTGCCGAGAATGGACGCGCCGGTGGCGGTGTCGGTGACCGTGACGCCGGCGCCGGTGTTGAAGGCGATGATGTTGGCGAGGAACGGCTCGCCGATTCTAGCGGCGAACGTGGTTCCGCCCACCTGCACGCCGACGCCGTTCGGGAGGGGGAGGTTGCCGCTGGCGTCGGTGCCGATGAAGTCGTTGGTGACGGTGTTCGGGGGACCGCCGATGAACCGTCCGCTGCTCTTGACGCCGCTCTTCGCGTTGTCGACGAGGATCGAGCCGCCGCCGCCCGCATTGATGAGGGCGACCCCGACGACGGTATTGCCGCTGATGATGTTGTCGGGCGTCGGGGTGCAGGTACAGACGCTTGCTGCGACGGCCTTGTTCTTCCGGGGCCGTTGCGGCGCAGCGGGGGCGTCGCCCGCCGCACTCGCCGTGACCGGCCGGCGTACCGCCTCCGGGCTGATTAGAACTGTTCCGAACGAGCCGACGTGGTTGCCGCTTGCGCCGTCATCGATCACCACGCCCCGGTTGTTGGCCACGGCGGCGGTGCCGGCGGCGTTGGTGCCGATGTAGTTTCCCAGGATGAGGTTGTTCTGGGACGCGGGGCCGGTGATGTGGATTCCGTCGCCGCTGTTGCCGCTGATGATGTTGCGGTCGGGAGCGGTTGAGCCACCGACCATCGTTTGCCGGGCGTGGTCACCGAGGAGAACGCCGGTGCCGTTTCCGGCGGCGCTGGTGCCGTTGGCGTCGATGCCGATGTAGTTGCCGGCGATGACGTTGCCGGAGAGGTCGAAGGAAGAATCAGTCACGGCGATGCCCGCCAGGTTGAAGCGGCGGATGACGAAGTCGCGGATGACGACGCCCGACGCGTCGATGGTGAAGCCGTTGGAAACGCCGGCCAGGGTGCCGTCGAGGATGACGTCCGGGCCGCTGGCGTTGGCGTCGTTGCTGAAGATGGTCTGCGTGCCGCCGTCGATGACGGTGCCGTCGGCAATGATCGCCGGCAACTGCGATCCCGGCTGGATCACCGGCGGCCACGGCGCCGGAATGTTGAAGATGATGGTGCACGGAGTGGAGCAGGCGTTGGCGTCGGTGATGGCCTGGCGCAGGGAGCCGGGCCCGCTGTCGTTGGTGTTGGTCACCACCAGCGCCGCGGCGATGGTGGCGGCGGGGAAGGAGAACTCGGAGGTGCCGTCGCCGACCGTGGTGCAGCCGGCGTCGGTGTAGCTGGTGGCCGTCATCACCAGTTGGTCGCCGATGACGACCGGCGCGGCCGGGATGGTGATGGCGTAGGGACCGAGCTTGTTGCCGGCCACGCAGCGGCTGTCGAGCAGGACGGCCCCCTGCGAATTGAGGCCGGAGCTCTCGGCCTCGAAGGTCTGCAGGCGGAACGCAGCGGTCGACGGGACGCCGCTGGAGTCGATGGCGATGTCGAGAGTGAGCGTGCCGCCGCTGAGCACCGCGCTGTGGATGTCGGGGAAGTTCTGGATGTTGTTGCCGCCGTCGCCGGGAAAGAACGGATCGACGTCTCCCGGGTCGTTGGGGGTGGGACCGTCCTCGAAGAATTCGACTAGCTCGATGCCGATGTTGCTGTTCTGGGCGATGACGTTGTCGAGGATGGCGTTGCCGGGGAGGTAGTAGACGATGACGCCAAAGGTGCTCGATTTGATGATGTTGTTCGTGATCGAATTGTTCGAGCCGGTGGTGTAGAGGCCGACGTCGTAGTTGCCGACGCCCAGTGCGTTGCCGACCGTATCGGTGCCCACGAGGTTGCCGATGAACGAGTTCCCGTCGCCGCCGAGCGCCGCGGCGCCGACGTTTCCGGCGAACTGGTTGGCTTGGCCCACCAGAATGCCGCCGATGGTGTTGCCGTTTCCGCCGACGCTCAGGCCGAGGCTGTTGCCGGACGAGGAGGCCAGCGATCCGTCCGCGGTCGTTCCGATCCGATTGGCTTTGACGGTGTTGCCGTTGCTGTCGACCTCGATGCCTGTGCCGAATCCGTTGACGAGATTCGGCCGTCCGGCCGTGCCGATCTGATGGCCGGTTCCGGCGGTGCTGCGGACATTGACGCCGATGTTGCCGGAAACGAAGGCTACGGTGACGTCAGGCCGCATGCCGATGTAGTTGCCTTCGACGATGCCGTTGGCCGCGCCGCCGTCGAAGATCACGCCGTCGGAGTTGCCGCTGATCACGTTGCGGTCGGCGTCATTGCCGCCGATGGTCGCGCCGTTTGCGGTAATCAGGACGCCGGTGGTGTTGGGGTTCTGCGAGGTGCCCAACGCGTTTGTGCCGATGAAGTTGCCCTTCACCGCGCCGCTCGCGGCGGCGATGGAAATGGCGGTGTCGAACCCGCCGATGGCCAGGCCTTTGATGGTCGTGCCGATCGCTGTCGCGCCGATGTCGATGCCGGTGCCCGTGGCCGGCCCCTGGAGCTCGACGAGGATCCTGGCGTTGTCCGCGAGCCCGAAGGCGTTGGTGTTCGGTGCTGAGAGCGGCGCCGTGTAGCCGTCGATGGTCACGCTCGCCGCAGTGATAGTCGGAAGAAACGATGTAGAGATGGTGATGGTGCCGCCGCTGGCGAAGGTGATGGTGCAGGGAGCCGCGCAGGCGGCGCTATTGGCCTGGTTGATGGCGTCGGCGAGGGTTCCCGCGCCGGTTTCGGCGAACGAGGTGACGCTGACGGTGCCTCCGTACGCGAGCGATGCTGAAGCGAGTACGACGAGAATCGGGAACACCAGCCGCGAGCAGCGCATATGGACACCCTTCACCTTGGTGGAATACGCGAAAGGCGGCGGGCTCCGCCGCCTTCCACGGGTTTAATCGCTACTGGGCAGGGACGTAGGTGCCGTCCTGCGTCTGCATGTCGATGACCGAACCGTACGCCGATACCTTACCATCGCCGCTCAACACGCGGACCTGAATGCGGGCGTTATAGACGTTATCCAGACCGATGTCGCGGATGACGTTGAACTGCTTGAACTCGTTGGCGCCGAGGGGGAACTCTGTCTTCGCGGAGGTCTTGGAATCGGGCAGGAAGATGCTCAACTCGACCACCGCCGGCTTCCCCGTGACCTCGGTGATCCCGACGTTCGTCCGGTACCTCACCGACTCCTCGGCCTGCAGGATTTGAAGGGCGCGTCCGCCGGCGCCGACCGCGTCGAGCGCGGTCACCGCCGGAATGTACTGTCCGAAGCTGCCCTTCGAAGTCTGGTTGAAGGTGCGTGCGGAGATCACGAAGTTCGTATCCGTCGGCGTATTGACGTGCAGCGCGCCGCCGGTGTCGGTCAGGCCGAAGAGGGTCTGCAGGACGTTGTCGAGCTGCTTGGTCTCGCCGGCATTGACGGTGACCGACGTGACGCTGGGGCTGCCGCTGTTGTTCTGGGGGTAATAGGTGACGGTGCTGGTGACCGGATCGCTGCCGGCGTTGAACATCCGGACGTCGCTCTGCCAGTTGGCGAAGCCGGTGTTGAGCTTGGCCACGCCCGGCACCACGTAGTGCGTGGCGCTCTGCGCGCGCAGCGGGACGCCGGTGACCAGCAGCGGGTCGCCCGAGGCGTTGTCGATGCGCGAGGCGTACGCGGTGATGCGGCCGTCGCCGCCGGTGACCTGGACTTCGATGCGGCCGTCGGCGAGGGTGACGCCGTTCTGGGAGAGGAAGCCGTTGAGCTGCTTTTGCTCGCCGGCCGCCAGGTTCACGGTCTGGGCGAGGACCTTGTTTCCGCCGCCGTCGAATACGTTGACCTGGACGGTGGCCGGCTTGCCGGCCCCTTCCACCAGGCCGAGGTTGGTGCGGAAGTCGGCGTTCTGGGCGATCTGCTGCAGGCCGAGGATCGTCGACAGGCCGCTGCCGGCCGCCTTGCCGATGAACGACGCGAACGGCACGGCGGGGATGAACTGCCCGAGCGTCCCCTGCGCGCTGACGTTGTAGGTGCGGCTGGAGACGGCGGTGACGAAAGCGACGTCGACGTTCGGCTGCACCGCGCCGCCCTTGTTGGCGATGTTCAGCGGCCGGATCTCCAGAACGCCGTTCGCCCCTTCGCCCAGGCTGCCGACGCCGTACCAGTTGCGGACGATGTCGTCGAGGGCTGTGGTGCCGCCGGCGTCGACCTCGATGGTGGTCTGCTTGACCGGCTTGGAGATGTCTTCACCGGAGGGGGCGAAGGTGAGCTGGTACTTCACTTTCTGGAAGCCGGTGTTGGCGAGGCGGATGTCGGAGCGCCAGACGGAGTTGATTCCGTTGAGATGGCCCACCGAGGGGATGATCAAGGCATTGGCCGGCGGCACGCCGCTCTTGGGCGTGGAGCTGACGGGCGTCACCAGGCTGATCGACACCGGCGCCTTCACCTTCGTTTCGGCGTTGGCGATGATGCCGCCGCTGCTCGACGAGGTGGAGGTGGTGACGCTGAGGATGATCGTGCCGGTGAAGGTGCCGTTGAAGCCCGGTACCAGCGCCGGATTGAAGATCACGGTGAAGTCGAGACCGCCTGGCGGGAGGATGCCGGCGGTCGGGGTGACCGTGAACCACGGCTGGTCGGTGGTGGCGAAGAAGCTGAAGCTGCCGCCCGGGAAGCCCGGGATGTGCACGATCTGCACGACCGGTTGGGTGCTGCCGGCGGGGACGTTGACGTTCGGGTTCGGGTCGTTGGGCGCCGGGACGGGGGTGATCACGATGCGCACCGAGGGCGAGTACGCGCCGAAGTGGCCGGCGCACGGCAGGAAGGCGCGGACGCGGTAGTAGTACGCCGTCGGCGTGAACGCGGTGTGCTGGAAGTTGACGCCGGTGCCGGCGAGACTGGTGGTGGTCACGGTGGCGAAGTTGATGTCGGTCGACTCGTCGACCTCGTAGCCGGTCGCGCCGCCGATGCCGTCCCACTCCACGCGGTAGGTCTGACCGGAGACCGCCTCGCTGATCAGGCGGAGCAGAGGAGCGGCGGTGCCGCTGCAGACGGTGAACGGCACGTTGGCCGACGGCACCGCGGTGCAGTTCCCGCCGAAGTTCGCGCTGACGTTCCAGAAGCCGGCGCCGTCGGGCAGCGGCGAGCTGATGGAGGTCGCGGTCGTCGGTCCGAGGATGAACGGTGTTCCGTTGACGTTCACGTTGACGGTGTAGTCGATCGCGCCGGTCACCGCGCCCCAACTGAAGGTGGCGGTGACGCCGACCACGGTGTTGGCAGCCGGGGAGATGGGAGCCGGTCCCTGGCCTCCGCAGCCGATCGCGGTGGTGGCCGAGCTGAAGTCGTTGCTGTTGTTCAGATCGAGCGTGTCGGTGGTCACTCCGGCCGTGTTGAAGAAGCTGCCCGGCGGTCCGGGGAGGACGTTGAACGTCGCTTGCACGGTCGCCGTCTGTCCGTTGGTCAGGGTGGCGATGGTGCAGGGAAGGGCCGAGCAGCCCGCGCCGGTGACGGAGACGAGGGAGAGGCGTGCGGGCGTCGGATCGTTGACCACCACGTTGTTGGCGTTCGACGGGCCCAGGTTGGTGATGGCCAGGTTGTAGGTGATGTTCGAGCCGACAGTCGCGGTGGGAGGCCCGGTCTTCACGATCGAAAGGTCGGCGATGTTGCCGATGGCGGTGGTCGCCGTGCCGCTGTTGTTCGCGCCGTTCGGGTCGGCAGCCGACGAGGTGGTCGCGGTGAGGACGACGTTCCCCGGCGCGGTCTGCGCGGTGATCACCACGTTCAGCGCGGCGGTGCCGTTGAGGGCGATCGACGAACCGGCGCAGGTTTGGCTGGTGGGCGTGCCCGAGCAGGTGAAGCCGCCGCCGGTGGCGCTGACGATGGTGCCGCCGCTGACGCCGATACTGAGGGTGGGGACGCTGGCGTCGGGGCCGGCGTTCTTCACGGTGACCACGTCGGTGAGGTTGGCGCCCGCGTTGACCGTCGCCGGGGCGATCACCGAGAGGATGCCGAAGTCCGAAGCCGGAGTGACGGTAATCGTACTAAGCGCACTGTTGTTGGCCGGGGTTGGATCGGTCACGCTGTGCGTGACGCTGGCGTTGCTGGTGATGCTGCCGAGCGTTCCGGCGTTGATCTGCATCACCACGCTGGTGCTGCCGCCGCCGGGGATGGTGCCGAGCGAGCAACTGATCGGGGTGGTGGTGCAGGGGCCGGTGCTGGTAATGGAGACCAGCGTGGCATTGGTCAGCGTCTCGTTGAAGACAACGCTGTTCGCTGGGTTCGAGCCGCTGTTGCCGATGGCGAAGGTGAGGGTGGCGTTCTGTCCGTGGAAGACGGTAGCGGGCGCCGAGACGGAGATGTTCAGATCGGGATTGGGGACGACGGCCTGGATGCGCAGTTTCTCGGGCGGCCCGATGATGTAGGTCGCGGTGAGGGTGCCGGGGCCCGGGAGAGCCGGCAGGTTCTTGGTGGTGAAGTCGCCGCTGCGCGTGCCGCCGATCGAGAGGACGTCGTAGAAGTCGTTGTTGGCCGGCGTGTAGCCGACGGTGACGTTGAGCGTGCCGGCGAGGGTGGCGTTGCCGCTGATGATCACCTGGTCGTACGAAGTGCCGGCGACCGTTCCGTTGAGCTCCACGTTCATGGTGTTGCCGGAGGCCTGCGTGTAGTTGCCGAGGATGGTCACGGCGCCGGGAGAGGTGCCGGGATTGAAGATGGCTGAGCCGCTGAGCTGCACGTCGCCGTTGAGCGTTCCTTTGGCGAAAAGGGTGCCGCCGCTGATCAGGAACGGGAACGGCAAACTGATCGTCGCCGCGTTGACCGTAGTGGTGCCGGCGGTCTGCGAGAAGCCATTGGCGAAGGTAGTGTTGCCGACGCTCCAGTTGGTGCTGCCGGCGTTCGACAACGTCGGTCCGAAGATGATGGCGTTGGCCGGTCCGCTGACGCGGTTGATGGTGCCGGCGGCGGTGTTGTTGAACGTGGCCGAGCCGGAGTTGGCGAGGTCGAAGCCGCCGATGATGTTGAACGCCGAGTTGTTGGTGATGGTGGTGGTGCTAGTGAGGGTCAGGACGTTGGTGGCGTTGGGGGGGTTGTAGCCGAGAGTGTTGTTGTTGACGAGATTCCGGCCCAGCGACATGGCGCCGTTGGCGCCGGTGATGTTGAGGCCCCCGTTGAACGTTATCGGCGAGGAGCCGTTGATCGAGCCGCCCGACCAGACGCTCCCGCCGTTCACGGTGAAGGCGCCGGAGCCGGCGATGGTCCCGCCGCTCATGGTCAGGACGTCCGTAGACGCGGCGCCGTTCATGGTGAGGGTGCCGCCGGTGACCTGCAGGAAGGCGCTGCCGGAAAGGGACGTCGAGCCGCTGACGGTCGTCGCGCCCCCGCTGACCGTGACGTTCGGGGAGGTGGTGCCGCTGAGCGAGCCGAGGGTGATGGGCGAGCCGCTGAAGTTGATGGACGATGTGTTGACCGTGGCAGAGGCGAAGCTGGCTGCTGCCTGAACGTTGAGGTTGCCGGCGGTTGTGCTGAGAATGCCGCTGCCGGTGATGGGGACGTTCCAGTTGGTGACGCCGGCCGCAGACTTCTGGATGGTGCCGTTGTTGACGAAGGACGCGGTGGTGCAGGCGGAGCAGAGGACGTCGCCGTTCTGGACGCTGAAATTGGCGTTGTTGGTAACGGTCGACGTGGTCTGAACGGTCAGTCCGCTCGGCGCGTTCATGGTCGTGTTGCCGCTCAGCACGAGATTGCGGTTCAGGGTCAGCGGGCCGGTGGTGAAGCTGGCAGTGCCGCTGGCGACGGTCGTCGTGCCGGTGCCGGCCATCGTGCCGCCGGTCCAGGTGAAATTCGTGGTCGTGTCGAGGTTGCCGCTGCCGACGAGCGACCCGCTGGCGATGCCGAAGTTCGGGGCGGTGACGTTCACGCCGTTCAAATTCAGCGTCGCGCCGTTGATCTTGTAGATGCCGGTACCCGCGCTGAAGCCGGCGCCGGCATTGAACTGATGCGTGCCGGCGGAGAAGTCGATGAACGAGCCGGCCTGCGCGTCGAAGGTGCCGGCGTGGCTGACGCCGGCCAGGCCCTGCAGGGCGAGGATGCTGCCGCCGGACGACCGGATCGTGCCGCCCGACTGCACGTTGAGCGGCAGGGTGACGCCGAGCGTGCCGGCGACGGTGTGCTGGAAGATACCGTTCACGGCGAAGGAGGCGGTGCCGGTGAGCGAGCTGTTGGTGGAGACGGTGAAGGTGCCGTTGTCCGTCACTGAGGCGCCGGCCTGGAAGCTGAGCGAGTTGGAGCCGCTGTTCCAGTTGACGTTGCCGCCGGCATCGATGACCAGCGGCACGAGGCCCATGGAAAGCGAGGTGGCGGCGGTGTCGATGGTCATGGTGCCGCCGCTCTTGATGGCCAACTGTCCGGTCGAGCCGCTGATCGAGCCGCCGTTCCAGTTGAACGCGGCGCCGCTGGGAACGTTGATCAACTGGTTCGCCGACAACTGCCCGCCCTGAAGGTTGAAGACCGGCGGGAAGTTCTGCACGGAGTTGACGATCAGCAGACCGCCCTTGAGATTGATGGCGCCCGGCCCGGTGAAGCTGCCGCCGTTCACCGAAAAGGAGCCGGGGGGATTGAGGAAGTCGATGTTGCCGGCGGCGTTCGAGGACTGAATGGTGCCGCCGGTCATCACGCTGCCGGCGCCGTTGAACGCGATGGTGCTGTTGCTGCCGAACTGCTCGTCCACCATGCCGCCGGCGTTGGCGAACTGCACGGTGAAGGTGAATCCGCCCGCGCCGGCGGTCTTCTTCACCGTGCCGAAATTGTTGAAGGCGTTGCCACTGCCGATTACGGCGGTTGTGCCGTTGCCCTTGATGTCGAAGACGCCGATGCCGTTGTTGCTGAAGTTGACGCCGCCGCCGCCGTTGTCGTTGAAGTTGAAGTTGAAGGTCGGGTTGTAGTTGAACGTCCCGTTGTTGATGAAGGTGAATCCGTCGGCCATGGTGATCGGGCCGACGAGCGCGGTGGCGTCGGTGATGACGCCGGGGGAGGTGGTCAGTGAGCCGGCGCCGGTGAGTGTGCCGCCGTTCCAGTCGAAGGAGCTGTTGATGGTCAGGCTACCGGTGACGCCGCCGTTGACCGTGGCGCTGCCGTTCATCTCGAAGTTGTTGAAGCTGGGCGTGGCGTTGTTGCCGAGCGTCGCGCCATTCATCACCGCCAGGGTGCCGTTGCCGCTGATCGCCGTGCCGGCGGAGAGGTTGTAGGTGCCGGAGGTGATCTCCAGGCGGTCCGCGGCGTTGGTGATGGCAATGGCGCCGACGTTGTTGCCGCCGCCCGCCAGTTGCAGCGTGCCGCCGAGGATGTTCAGCGTGGTGTTGTTGTTGAAGATCGCGGCGATCTGCTGACTGTTCGGATTGGCCGCCTTGGTCACCGTGCCGCTGTTGGTGAAGGTGGGGCTGTTGATCCCATCGGAGAGGATGCCGAAGGCGCTGTTGTTGTTGAAGGTGAACGTGCCGCCGGCGTTGTTGATCACCGCGCCGTTGTTGACCGAGAGGTTGCTCACCGGGTTGAAGTCGATCGAGCCGCCGTTGTTCTTGATGTGCGCGAAGTTTTGCAGCGTCATCGCCCCGCTGGTGCCCTTGATCTTGAGCAGGCCGGTGCCGTTGACGGTGATCAGATCGCCGCCGCCGCCCAGGCCGTCGATGGTCCCGCCGTTCCAGGTGTAGATGCCGAGCGACGGTACGGAGATGCCCGCCGCGCTGGTCTTCAGCAGCGAGCTGTCGTCCTGCACGAAGTTGGTGACGGAGATCGGGCCGCCGGTGATGGCCAACCCCGCGCTGCTGGAGAGACGGAGGGTGCCATTGCCGGTGACGGTGAGGCCGGTGGCGGTCGCGTCGAACTTGTAGAAAAGGCTGCCGGCCAGATCGACCGTGGAGCCCACGGCGCTGAGGTTGATTGTCGCGCCGGTGCCGCCGAACTTGCCGCTGGTGGACGAGCCGCCGAGGAGCTGGATGGTGGTGCCGGCGCCGGGGACCACCATCGACTGGCCGAGCAGGTCGAAGCCGGCGCTGATGCTCGAGGAGGTGCCGCCGGTCTTGTTGAAGGTGGCGGTGCTGGAGTTCTCGATGTACGACGCCGCCGGCGTGAACGAGTTGATCGGCTGGTCGTTGAGGAGATTGAAGATGCCGGTGTTGTTGATGTGCGCACCGTTGTCGATGCCGAGGAAGTTCGCGCCGTTGGGGCCGTAGTTGATGGTGCCGCTGTTGGCCATGATGCGGCCGAAGTCGAGCTGCACCGATCCGCCGAGGACGCTGGTCGTACCCTGCAGCTCGGTTGTGCCGGCGCTGGTCTGCGTGCCGCCGCTCCAGACGAATTGCGAGGTGACGCGGATGGTGCCGGTCCCGGCGAGCGTGCCGCCGCTCTGGGTGAAGAACTGCGGCGCCCACGGCGCTCCGGATGTGGTGTTGACGTTGAAGTTGCCGCCCACGAGCTGGAAGACGCCCGCGCCCGTCGCGGTGCTGCCCGCGGCGAATGCGTGCGTGCCGTCGAATCCCATGGTTGTTCCGCCGGTGGCGGTGGAGAAGGCGCCGCTGTGGGTTCCGCCGCCGTAGAGGTTGAGGATTCCGGAGGTGACCGTCACGCTGCCGCCGTTGTTGACGGCGGCGTCGATCTGCGTGGTCGTCACGGACGTCCCCTTCGACATCGCGCCGCCGCTGAAGACGTCGATGGCGGAGCCGCCGGTGCCGTTGTACTGAATCGGATCACCGCCCGTGATGCTGAGCTGCGCGCCGCTTTGGACCTTGAGATGCGCGCCGTTGTTGAGCGAAAGACTTTGGCCGGTGTTCGAGCTGTAGGTCAGGATGCCGAAGGTGTCGACGAAGGCGCCGTTGACGGTCATGCCGCCGCCCGAGCCGGTGAAGCTCACGGGCGACCCGCTGACGATTTTGAACGTCCCGGGACCTTGGATGGTGCCCCCGTTGACGGTGAATGTGCCTTGACCGTTGACGTTCTGGAGCGTGCCGGTCAGTGCAATCGTGCCGGTGTTGTGGTTCAGGTTGCCGCCCCACGTCACCGTGCCGGCGCCGACGCCTAACTGTCCTCCGTTGACGTTGATGGTGTTCGAAGAGGTCGAGCTGCTCGATGCTTCGATCTGCAGCGCGTTGCCCGCCGGGATGTCCACGTTCGTGCCGCCGCCGGTCATCTGGAGGATCACGCCGGCGGGGATGACGGCGTTGACGTTGAGGGTGAAGCCGGACAGGCTGACGACGGCCGTATCGCCGGCGAGGGCGCCGGGAAAGCTGCCGCCGCAGCCGGTCCACTTGGTGGTGTCGGTCCAGTTGGTGGTCGGCACGGTGGTGGTGAGCGTGCACGTCGACGCCTCGGCCGGCGCTCCGACCATCAAAATGGCGATGGCGAGCACCACGATTGCTGCGGCGCTGGCGCCCAGAGACACTGCGAAAACACGCCGCATGCGCGGCGGCAGAACAGTCGGCGAGGTTGTCATCGTCGGAACGCTCTCCTTAGTTGTGTGCGGACCCGGCGCACCATCCTTTAGGCAAGGGACGGCAACGTAGAAGAATATTGGTTATTTGGACAGCGTGGAATTGTAATCTATCGAATGTTTGGCGTGAAGTGGCACCTCGCAGTGATCCGCCGCACAACGGGTTAGAAAGGTCGGGTCAGAATCGGTCTCATGCGACGTTTCCTCTGGCTAGTGATCTTCGGTGCCTGGGCGTTTCACGCCGCGGCGCAGGGTCCGATCCGCGGCGGCGAGCTGCCGCCACCCCTCCCGCTCTTTCCTCCTGATAACTGGTGGAACACCGACGTCACCGCCGCGCCGGTCGACCCCAACAGCGCGGCGTTCATCGGCGTCGTCGGCCCCACCCGCGGCATGCACCCCGACTTCGGCGGCGACAGCGGCGACCCCTCGGCGCCGATCTACGGGATGCCGTACGTCACCGTCCCCGGCTCACAGCCGCTCGTGCCGGTCACCTTCGACTACGACGACGAGAGCGACTACGCCGCCCCCGGCCGCCCGCCCGGCTACCCGATCCCCGAGCAGGCGAAGAGCGAGCAGCGCTGGATCGAGGGCGGCCTGGCCGGCAGCGATCCGGGCGCGGAGGGCGACCGGCACATGTTGATCGTCGACCGCAACAACCGGATGGTGTACGAGCTGTTCGCCCTCCGCTGGACGGGGAGTCGCTGGGAGGCCGGCTCTGGCGCGATCTTCCCCCTGGACTCCAACGCCCGCCGGCCAGATGGCTGGACCAGCGCGGATGCGGCCGGCCTGGCGATCCTTCCCGGCCTGGTGCGCTACGACGAGGTGTTCGGCATCGGGCCGATCCGTCATGCCTTTCGGGTCACCGTCCGCCGGACCAACGGCTACGTCTTCCCTGCCTCGCATCGCGCCGGCGACACCGCCGGCGCGATGCCGATGGGCGCGCGGCTGCGGCTGAAAGCGAGCAAGGACATCTCCGGCTTTCCGGAGCCGCTGCGCCGCATCTTCCAGGCGATGAAGACCTACGGGTTGATCGTCGCCGACAACGGCAGCGACATGTACGTCAGCGGCACGTACGACACGCGCTGGGACAACGACGTGCTCAATCCCGCCTTCGCGGCGATCAAGACGTCGGACTTCGAGGTGGTGCAGTTGGGGTGGCAGCCGCCGGCGGGCCGGGCGGGGCGGGGGCGGGCGGTGCGGCACTGACCTACTTCATCCGCTTCACATCGTCCGCGCTGATCCCGTGAATCCTCATCTCCACCAGCTTGTCGACCGGGATGTTGCTGTAACCGGCCGCCTTCAGCTCGCGGATGTAGCGGGGGGAGACGCCGTGGATGCGCATGGCGATGAGGTCGTCGGAGTCGAGGTTCGAGTATCCGAGCTCGCGCAGCTCGCGGACGAACTCGGTGGTCGCGCCGTGGATGCGCATGGCCACCACGTCGTCGGCGGTCAGGCCGCGCACGCCGAGGTCCTTCATCTCGCCGACGAACTTGGGGGAGACGCCGTGGATGCGGAAGGCCACGAGATTGTCCGCGTCGAGTTTGTCGTAGCCGAGCGTGCGCAGCTCCCGCACGAATTCCGGCGAGACGCCGTGGATGCGGAACGCGACGTACTGGTCGAGGTCCTCGCGATAGCCGAGCGACTGCATCTCGCGGATGAAGGCGATCGACACGTCGTGCATGGCCAGCGAGAAGAGGTCGTCGTCATCGTCGGCGTCGTCGCCGGCCGCCACGCCCAGCCCGCGGAGGCTCGCCTGGTAGTTGCGGTTGGGAGTGAAGGTGAAGCGCCCCACGCCGTCGCCGTCGGTGAACGTGCCGGTGAAGTGGATGGTGCCGGCGTCGCGGACCATGTCGAAGGTGGCCGGCGTTTCCGCCGTCGCGCTCAGCATGGCGTCGGTGAGGCCGCTGAACGCCTCGCGGGTGATGGTCCTACCCCAGTGCGAATTGCTGCGGCGGCTTACGTCGAGGTGCAGCTTCCCCTCGTCTGAGCGGATGTGCCACGAGCCGCGCGGCTCGGCGGCGAAGGCCAGCGTCGCCGCGGCGACGATGAGTGCGAGAACGATGAAGTGGTGCCGGCGCATGAACGCTCCTTATTTCGTGCGGTACTTCGCCAGATCGCGGATGAAGTCGGCGTTGACGCCCACCGCGGCCATGCGGGTGATGTCCTTGATCGACAGGTTGGTGTAGCCGGCGTCGGCGAGGGACTTGATGAACTCGGGGCTGACCCCCATGGCGCGCAGCGAGGTCAGGTCGTTGGCGGAGAGGTTCTTGTAGCCGGCGTCGCTCATCTGCTTCACGTACGACGGGGTCACTCCCATGGTGCGCAGCGAGATCAGCTCGTTCGGCGTGAGGTTCGGATAGCCGGCGGCGCGCATGCCGGCGATGTACTCCGAGGTGACGCCCTGAATGCGGAAGGCGATGACGGTGTCGGCGCTGTCGAGCTTGAGGCCCGCGGCGCGCAGCGAGGAGACGTAGCCGGCGCTGACACCCTGCAGCCGCATCGCCGCGATCTCGTCGAGCGACAGCTCGCCGAGGCCGGCGTTGCGCATCTCTTCGATGTAGGCGGGAGTGACGCCCGCGGTGCGGAGGGCGATCAGATCGTCGACGGTCAGCTTGCCGCTGGCGCCGATCTTCGTGCGGCGCTCGCGATAGCGTCCCGGGCGGGGAGTGGTCGGTGGCTCGGGCGGTTGCGGGGCCTGTGCGACTTGCGGAACCCCGCCTTCGATGCCGCCCCAGACGCCGGCGGTTACGCTCGCCGCGATGGCGGGCGCGGTGGCGGCGACGGCGCGCACGGTGGGGGCGATGACGGCCATCGGCGCGAGATGCACCATCGGCACCGGCGTGATGTCGTCGTCATCCATGTCGATGTCGATGTCGGAATCCGAATCCATGTCGGCAGTCGAGTCGCTGTCGGACTCGCTGTCGCTGTCTGAATCGCTGTCGCTGTCCGACTCGCTGTCGGCCACGACATCGACGTCGCACTTTGCTTCCTTCCCTTTCGGTGCGGGGGGAGCAGGCGGAGCGGGCGCGACCTGCGGCGGCTCTTGCGCACTGGCGCTGAGGGGGAGGGAGGGCGTGATCAGCAGCGCCGCGAGGACGGTCAGCAGCGCTGCGCCCGCCGCCCAACGCGACGGTCCATTCGGTGCCTCGGCGCGCCCGCCGGCCAGCCGGCGGATGCGGGTGAGGAGCGAGCCGCCGTTGGCGGCGATCACCGCCTGCGCCGGATCGATGCGCAGCTCTTCGAGGCGGGTGAGGGCGCGGGCGTACAGCAGCGGATTGCCGCAGACGGCGACGGCCACGTCGTCGCAACAGTGCTCGCGCTCGATGCGGATGCGCCCGGAGATCCACCACACCGCCGGGTGATAGAAGAGGAGGGTCTCGACGACGGCTTGCATCAGATTGACGAAGAAGTCGTGCCGGCGGACATGCGCCAGCTCGTGCGCCAGGACCATCTCCATCTGCTCGGTCGAGAGACCGGAGAGAGTGGCGACGGGAAGGAGGACGACGGGACGCAGCCAGCCGATGACGGTGGGCACTTCGACGGCCGCCGACTCGAGCAGCTTGATCGCGCCGCGGATGCGCAACGCGTGCGCGAGACGCGCGGCGATGCGCTGCCAGTCGGGGGTGGCGTCCACCGCGTCGCGCGTGGCGATGCGGTGCGCGCGGATCCATCCGAACATCAGGCGCAGCGAGAGCAGCAGCACGCCGAGCATCCAGGCGAAGACGAACTGCGTCAGATGCGCATTGGCGAAGAGGGCGACGGCGGCGACCGTGTCGCGCCAAGTGGTCTCCGCGTTCGCCGTCTCCAGGTCGGGTGTAGTGGCGGCCGCTCCCGGCTGCCATACGGCGCCCGAAGCGGGCGCCGCTACACCGATCAGCGCGGCCGGCGCGGCCGGCTCATAGACGTGATAGGCGGTCGCGGCGCCGAAGGCCAGCAAAAGAACGAGTGCGCCGCAGGCCGCCAGGTAACGCGCGTTCGCGCTCTGCCGCTGCATCAACGCCAGCGCGGCGGCGAGGATGGCGGCGACCAGGACGCCCTGCCAGAGAAGATGCACCAGGGCCCATCCGATTGCGTGAGCCACGGGACCGCTCAACAACGTGATGATTGCGCTCATCGTGCATCTCCTTCCAGCCGATCGAGGAATTCACGGATGGCGCTCAGCTCCTCGGCCGTCGCCTTCCGCCCGGAGAGGGCCTGCATCACCAGCTTCGCCGCCGAGCCGCCGAAGGCGCGGTCGGCGAGGTCGCCGAGGAGCTGCCGCTGCGTCTTCTGCTCGCTGTATCGCGCCTCGTAAACGTGGGCGCGCTCGGTCTCGTCGCGGACCACGTGACCCTTCTCGGTCATGATCTGCAAGAGCTTCAGGATGGTGGTGTAGCCGGTGGCGCCATCGCGGTTGAGCTCTTCGTGCACGTCGCGGACGGTGCTCGGTCCGCGTTGCCAGAGGACTCGCAAGATGGCCAGCTCGGCGTCGGTGGGGCGGGGGTGTGGCCGGTCAACCATATTCATCTCCTCGTCGTAGTACGGGAGACGCTATACGAAGTTCTTCGTAAAGTCAACGAAGAGCTTCGTACCTTGGAAATCGCCGAGCCGGTCCGTCTCTCCGCTCAGAACGAACAGCGAGAGGAGATCTTCGACGATGGCCAAGAATCCGATAGTCCTCGCCGTGCTGGACTACGCGAATGAGAGCACGCAGTTCGCGAGCCCGGGCGACAAGGAGAAAACCAAGATTGCCCCCACCCTCAAGTCGCTTCCGGATGAGGCGTTCTTCCAATTCCAGACGACGCTGATGGCCTTCATGGCGGGGCGCGGAATCGTCTTCACATTCTTCCCCGACAACATGCGGCTAGCGAAGACGTGGAAGAACGTCGCAGCGCAGATCGCCATCAATCAAGCTTGAGGAGGCCGGTATGAAGATCGTGGCTATTGCAGCGACTCTGACGATCCTGGTTGCACCGCTGACTGCGCAGCCCACGCCGCCAACCCTGACCGGCGTGACTCTTCGCAGCCAGATCGGCATCACCAATTCGTTTTCCCCGACGAAGACGGCGCAGACTTCGCCGTGCTCCAGCTCACCGTACACGGCAGACTCGGAGATCTACACGGTGGCGCTCGTCATTCAGCCTCACTTCGCCGGATTCGAGCCCAGCGCGAGCGTCGGTCAGGCCGGAATCATCGAGGATACGGCGGATCCGAGCAAGGTGTTCTTCATCACCGGCGATCCAGGTATCACCGAGATCAAGACGACGCGCAAAGCATACCCGTCGGCGTTCTCCGCCGCTTCGGGAGCAGTCGTGATTCCGAATCTCTCATGGGCCGACGCGTCCGACATTCTCTCGTCCTTGCAGTCGTCGACGGCCATGGTCACGGACCTTCGAACCGCCGTTGCTACCCGCGGTAATTTCAGTCTCGTTCCCATAACGCTGAAGGACGACCATGACATCGACGATGTGGTCATAGCGCTGGGAGCGAAGGGGGTGAAGCTGTTCTCGTCGACCGGCTGGACCACGGCGGTGGAACTGCTCCGGAGCGGAGAGATCAAAGATGAAGAGAAGAAAGTTATGGCGAGCGCCGGCACGGCGATACCGATCAAGCTTCCCACCGACCCGACGGCGATCAGCACGAGTTTCGATCAGGCGCCTCGAGATCTGCAGAACTGGATCAGCGGTAACCAGATCGCAGGAAAGATCAAGTCGTCGAATGCGGGGGTGGCTGGTGCGCCCACGCCTGATCTGGCGTCTGCGCTCAAGGACGCGATCTTCATCGTCGACTCGCCTTGCCTTACCGTCGAGCTGCTACCGAGTCTGATGGGCGGTGACAGTGCGAGCGGCGAGGTGCGTTTCACCGGCCGCTATCTCATCCCCTTCGCAAAGGGGAACAGCTTTGCGCGATTCAACGCGCACGGCAGCAGTCCGATCAACCAGGACAACGGCGCGAAGAACTCGTTCGGCGCGGTGTTCGACTTGGCCATCAACCGCGACATGGCCTCGGACACGATGACCGGCCCGGTACGCTTCACCGCCGGTCTGACCGCTACGTACGACCGGGCGAACGGCGACACGAAGACGTCGAAGGGCTCCGGAGGGCTGAAGGGAAGCGTCTCGTTTCCGAATCTCATGCTGGCCGGCAACGATACCCGGCCGACTCTCACGTTCGAAGCGGTTGGGTCGAACAACCGCACCGAAGGCGGCGAGTCGTCGTCGCAGTTGGAAGCCAGCTCGGCATTCAAGGCCAAGTTCCGCTGGACTCCGATTTTCAACAGCGCGGTCGATGCGGCCTATCACTATTCAAAGGACCGCATCTACGGAGGCCGCCAAAACAACTATCTGATCACCATCGACGTGCTGAAGTTCGTGGTGCGCGATCCGATGGAGTTCGCGGCGACGTGGAAGTGCGGGCGGCAGGCACCCGACTACAAGCGCGTCTGCGGATTCTTCACCGGCATTTCAATGACCAGCCACCAGTGAGGCATCCGCGGGGCGGGCGGTGTTCCAGATGAGGAGGTCTTCGTTCGCCCGGGAGAAGTCCTCCCACCCGCCCGCCTCACTCGTCTGCATCCTCTGATGGATCAGCAGGATGTAGCGGCGGGTGAGCGCCTCGTCGTACTTTTCGGGGACTCCGCCGGCGGCGGCGAAGCGCTGGAGCGACGTGATGAAGCGGGCGAGGGCGGCGTCGAGCGGCATCTCGCGCAGCATGGTCCAGGCGACGCGGACGTGGGCGGCGTGGTGGAACTCTTCGAGCGTGCATGCCTCGAAGCGCTCGACGAGCTCGCGGTCGGTCACGGCTTCTTCGTCTCCACCAGCTTGTGGGCGTCCTTGGCCGTGAGGCTGAGGCCGTAGATCTTCTTGAGATCCGCGATCTTCTTGCGCGACTGGCGGCCGAACGGCGCCTTTCCCTCGAAGGCGTGGAGGACGATTCCCTCCAGCAGGTCGCCGAGGGAGAGGTCGTGATACTCGGCCAGGCCCTTGAGGACTTTGAGCAGCCGCTTTTCGATCCGCACTCCGGTCTGGGCTCGTTCTACTGTTACCATGGTACCAATGTACCACGGTCACACGAGGCCGTCCAGCAGGGCGTCCTTCTCCCGCCACAGGGCATCGATCCACGTCTTCGTCTCCTCGAGAGGGGGCATCTCCACCCGCCGCGCCCGCACCACGATCCTGTCGATCTTCCCGCCGAGGAACTGCCACACCGTCACTTCCGGCCGGGGATAGGCGATGGTGACGTCGTACGTGGCGTCGAGAACTTCGCCCAAGCTGGCGAAAACGAAACTGACCCCGCCGGCGCGCGGGCGGAGGAGGTGGCGGTAGGGCGACTGCTGCTCGTCCCGTCTCTTGCGCGTGAAACGCGTCCCCTCGACGAAGTTGGCGATGGCCACCGGGAAGTTGCGGTAACGCTGGCAGGCCCGCCGCGTCGTCGCCAGGTCCTTCCCCCGCTTCTCCGGATGCGCCTCGAGGGTCTCCGGCGAATAGCGGTGCATGAACGGGAACTCCAGCGCCCAGCATCCCTGTCCGACGATCGGAAACCAGATCAGTTGATGCTTGAGAAAGAATCGGATGAACGGCGCGCGGCGGTGGAAGGCGCGGAAGAGCACGAAGATATCCACCCACGAGACGTGATTGCTGATGATGAGGTAGTGGCCGTCGGGGCGGACGTCGTCGCCGATGCCGGCGATGTCCCACCGCGTCGGCAGCAGCCGGTCGAAGATCCGGTCGTTGCCGGCCACCCACCGCTCCGCCAGCCCCGCCAGCGCCAGAATCACCCGCGTCCGCATCCGGCTCCGCGGCGCCGTCATGTGCACCGCGAACTTGACGATCCCCATCAACATGATGGGCGTACCCCAGAGCACGAGGTTGCCGAGGAGGAGGAAGACGACCGTCAGGCCGCGGAGCATTCTGTGTAAGGTTATCGGTTGTCGGTGATCGGTTGTCCGACAACCGACAACTGACAACCGACAACCATGCAACTCGAAGACGACCCCCGGTTCATTCAGGCCATCGCCCAATTCAACGCCGGCGAGTTCTACGAGGCCGCCGACGCCTTCGAGGAGCTGTTCTTCGAAGCCGTGCGCGACGAGGTCGAGCTGGTTCGCGTCTTCCTGCAGGTGAGCGTCGGCGCGTATCACGCCGACACCGGGCAGCGCCGCCCGGCGGTCGAGCGCTTGGAGGAAGCGATCCTGGCCATCGACCGCGTCGCCGGCGACCACGGCCTCGACCTCGTCCGGCTGCGCCAGGACATCACAATATTGATGGGCCAGATCCGGGCGGGGACGCCGAAATCGTGGCCGCAGGTCACCCGGCGAGACGAATCAGGCGGATGAGAGCGATCACCGTCGCCGCGCAGCAGAAGACGAAGAGTCCGGCGCGCCAATCCGGCTCGTTCCAGCCGCCGAAATCGAGCGCCGTCGCCGCCACGCCCGCCCCCACCGCGGCGACGATGGCCGCGATCGCCTCGAGAACCGTCCGGCGCCCTGCCGGGACGATCCTGGCAACGAAAAAGGCCGCGCCGCCAGCGACCAACCAGACCGCCACGCCCATGGCGCGAGGTTAGCACGGGATTCGCAAGAGCCCGGCAAAGGAGACGCGCAACCATGATGACCGAAACCGCGGCGTCGCAGAATTACTACAACCACAAGATCCTGGCCATCGAAGACGATCCTGAAGTGCTGGCGCTCTACAAGTCGTTTCTGCAGAAGCGCGGGTACGAGGTGCTCTCCGCGGCCGGCGCCGTCGAGGGGATGTCGCTGCTGCAGAGCCACCCCGACACCCGCCTCATCCTCCTCGACCTCAACCTTCCCGGCATGAGCGGCGAGGAATGGATCACCTGGTACCTGCAGCAGGGCAAGCGGACGCCCGTCGTCGTCGCCTCCGGCAAGGGAGACATCCTCACCATCACCAAGGGCAACAACATGACGGCCGCGCTCACCAAGCCGTTTCACATGGAGGAGCTCCAGGAGTTGATCGAGGTGCTATTAGCGGAGGATTGGCACGATCAGGTGAGCGTGGACAAGAAGACGCACTGAACAAGTGCTGAGTGCTGAGTCCTGAGGCCGAGGCGGGCGGGTCTCAGCACTCAGCACTTACCCATCTTGCCCAATGGCCTCGACCGGACAATTGTCCAACGCGTCCTTGCAAAGCGTCTGCTCTTCCGGCGACTCCGGCTGCTTGTAGACATATGAGAAGCCCTGCTCGTCGTTGCGCTGGAAGTTCGCCGGTGCGGTCTCGCGGCACAAGTCGCAGTCGATGCACTGACTGTCGACGTAGTACGTTCCGGAAACCTGCCCCGGCACTTTGTCGTTTGGATCGGCCATTCGGGTGCGTCTAACGGGAGGTTACATGAAGTCATTTCGTTTTTTGATGATTCTTGCGTTCGCTGCGCCGCTCGCCGCGCAGCCGGTATCGAGTGCGCCGCGCGAAGGCGCGATCATCGACACCGTCAGCGTCGCCGGCACCGGCCGCGTGCGGCTGAAGCCCGATCGTTTCTCCTTCACCGTCGGCGTGCAGACGCAGGCGCCGACCGTCGAGGAAGCGGTCAACGAGAACAACACGCGCGTCGCCGCCGTCGTTGCCGCGCTGAAAAAAGCCGGCGCCACGCCGGAAGAGATCCAGACCTCCGGCTTCTCCATTTATCCCCAGCAGGACTATTCGCAAGGCCGTCTCCCGCAGCTCCTCGGCTATCAGGTCTCGAACAGCATCACGGTGACCAAGAAGCAGATCGGCGATGCTGGAAAGCTGCTGCAGGCGGCGATCGCCGCCGGCGTGAATACCAGCTCCGGACTGACGTTCAGCGTTTCCGATCCGACCCGCGGACGTGATCAGGGCTTGCGCGCCGCGTTCGACGACGCCCGCGCCAAGGCTACCCTGCTCGCCGGCGCCGCCGGCCGAACGTTGGGCCAGGCGCTGGCGATCACCGAGGGGACAGAGCCGTACGCTCCCCCGCGTCCGATGCGGGGAGTGGTGCAGAGCATGGCCATGAAGGCCGAAGTCAGCGAGGTGCCGGTCGAGAGCGGTACTGATGAGCTCACCTTTAGCGTCTCGGTCATCTTCGCTCTACGGTAAAGCCCGCTGACACAGCAGTTTAACTCGGGAAGCGGCATCTCGATTGCACTTCAAAATAACTGGGCAACTCAAGCCCAGCCAAAGGAGGCAAGCACATGGAAAACCGTGACCGAGACAAGATCAGCAAGAACACAGGATCCACGTCGGCTGGCGATGTGAACCGCAATACGTCTTCGAACATCGGGCAGAAGAAGAGCGACTCGTCCGCGGAGTTCGGCCAGAAGGTCGGCCGCTCCGAGAAGATCGAGCACGAGCCGAGCCGCAGGAGCGGTGGCGATTCCAGCGGCATGCAGAGCGACTCCGGCCGTTCCCGCGGGTCTTCCGGCCTCGACAGCAATTCCGACGAAGGGGAGAGCGGCGTTCGCTACCGCGGCGGCAACCGCGGCGGCAACAGCGAAGAGCTCTGAGGTTTGACGTTCCAGTGTTGAATGGAAGGCCGCGCGGCGCGCGGCCTTTTTTCGTTATGCTCCGGCCCGCATGGAGAAGGAAATCCAGATCGCGGGTGCGAACGCGAGCGATCTCGACGCCATCAAACAACTCCTGACGGACAACGAGCTCCCCACCGCGGGTGTGGACGAGCACTGGAAAACGTTCATCGTCGCGCGCGACGGCGACGCGGTCGTCGGCTGCGGCGGCTCCGAGGCCCACGAGTTCGCCGCGCTGCTGCGCTCCATCGCCGTGCACCCCGACTACCGCAGCCTCGGCATCGGGCGGAAGATCGTGCGCCAACTGCTCGACCGCCTGGCATCGCGCGGCATCCGCGAGTTCTACCTGCTGACCACCACGGCGCAGGAGTACTTTCGCAAGCGCGGCTTCAAGGTGATCGACCGTGACGAAGTGCATCCGCAGTTACTCGGGTCGGCCGAATTCCAGGGCGCCTGTCCCGACTCGGCGGTCTGCATGCGGTTGGTGATGCTGGCGTGAGCGTCTTCGACATCCACGTCCACATCCAACCGTGGCAGATGGTCAACGCCGACGCGCTGGCGATGATCGACGATCCCTCGCACGCCGGGGCCAAGGCCATCCTCGAGTCGCCGGAGAGCGTTCTACGCTTTTTCGATGCCGAGGGGATCGAGAAGGCGTGCTGCATCAACTATGTGTCGCCGGACGTGATGGGTTTCACCCGCGAGGTCAACGACTGGATTGCCGCGTTCACTCGAGCGCATCGCGACCGGTTGCTGCCGGTCGGCTCGGTGAATCCGCTGCACGAGCTCCACGTCCGCGACGAGATCCGCCGCGTCCTCGACCTCGGCATCCGGATGATCAAGATCCACCCGCCGCACCAGCTCTTCGCGCCGAATGCCTATCGCGGCGAGCTGTGGCAGCTCGCGGAGATTTATCGGGAGTGCGAGACGCGATCGGTGCCGGTGATGTTTCACACCGGGACCTCGGTCTTTCCGCGGGCGCGCAACATCTTCGCCGACCCGATGCCGATCGATGACGTGGCGGTCGACTTCCCGCGCCTGCCCATCATCCTGGCGCACGCCGGCCGGCCGCTGCACGGCGAGACGGCGTTCTTCCTCGCGCGACGCCACGCCAACGTGCACCTCGAGGTCTCCGGCATCCCGCCGAAGTCGCTGCCGCGCTACGTGCCGCGGCTCGCGGACATCGCGGACAAAGTGCTATGGGGGACCGATTGGCCCGCGCCCGGAATCGTGTCGCCGCGCCGGAACGTGGAGGAGTTCCGCGCCCTCGGTTTGGGCGAGGCGGTGGAGCGGAAGGTGCTTTGGGAGAACGCTCAGCGGCTCCTATCCTGAGCGCAGCGAAGGATCTTCGGCTCGATTGAGCCCTGAGGGCCTGTAGGCGCCGCTCTGGCGGTCGAACCAAAGATCCTTCGCTTCGCTCAGGATTGGATCCGACGCAGCGCCTCGAACGACCCGACGTCCGACCAGCCGAAGTCGCCGCGCAGCGCCGCCACGCACGGCGCCTTTTCCATCAGCGCGTAATCGATGGAGATCGACGGCATGGAGTCGTAGTTCTCGCGCGTCACGCGCGCGATCTCCGGCGCCACGGCCTGCAGCGCTTTGCGGAACGCGAGCGCGCGCCAGACGAACATGCCGGCGTTCCAGGCGTAGTTACCGTCGCGCAGGAACTCCTCGGCGCGCTCGCGCGGCGGTTTCTCCACGAAGCGCTCGAGGCGGATCACTCCGGGCGCGATCTCCTCGCCGAGGCGGAGGTAGCCGTACTCGGAGGTGGGCTCCGTCGGCGCGATGCCGATGGTGATCAGATCGTCGTGCGTCGCGGCGTACTCGCAAGCGCGGTCGAGAACGCGCACGAATTCGTCCTCATCGGCGATGTAGTGATCGGACGGCAGGATGATGATCACGCAGTCGCCGAGCCGCTGCTCGATGGTGAAGCACGACAGCGCGATCGCCGGCGCGGTATTGCGGCGCGACGGCTCGGCGATGATCGTCGCGCTCGGGATGCTCTGAAGCACCAGCGGCGTGTAGCGGTCGTTGGTCGAGACGAAAATCGCGTCGGCGTCGACCAGCCGCGCCACGCGCGTATAGGTCATCTCGATCAGCGAGCGGTCGGCGAAGAGGCGGAGGAACTGTTTGGGATTTTCGTCGCTGCTGAGCGGGCGCAGCCGCGTGCCGGCGCCGCCGGCGAGGATCACTGCGGCGCGCTTCACGTCGTCGCACCCGCGGCCGCCAGCTCCTCGGCCGCGGCCGGCGCGGCGGCGGCGAGCGGCTTGCGGCCCACGGCGATGAGGCTCAATCCCGAGCCGGGTCGCTCGCCTTCCAGCGCGCGAAACAGCGGGACCAGGCGGTCGAACAGCCGCGATTGCGCGAGCGGCAGCGCCGAGCGCTTGAAGAGCTTGGAGTTGATCCACCAGGCGATCTTCGCCGCGCGGTTCTGGAACGAGACTTCCTCGACCGCGAAACCGGCGGCGGTCAACTTGTTGACCAATTCGTCCTTATCGTAGCGCCGCTGATGTCCCACCCCGCGGTCGAGCGCGCCGTACAGCCGCTTTCCCGCCGGGACGAACACGATCACCCGCCCGCCCGCGACCAGGAGCTGGTTCGCGCGGCGCAGCGCGGCGACGTCGTCGTCGGTGTGCTCGAGGACGTTGATGCAGGTGACGGTGTCGAATCCGTAGCGTGAGAGATCGAGCGCCTCGTCGCGGTCCAGATCGCAGCGCTCGACGATGATCCCCGGCCGCCGGCGGAACGCGTTGCGCAGCCGGTCGATGTACGGCGTCTCCTTGTCGGTGGCCACGATCAGCTCGCGTCCGTAGAGGAACCGCGTCATGGTCCCGGAGCCGGCGCCGACTTCCAGCACCCGCTGCCCGACGTACGGCCGCACGCGCTCCCAGATCCAGCGGTTGTATCGCTTGAGCGAGCTGCGGCGGCGCAGCGTCTTGTACGTCGGCGGCTCGCTGGCGCTATCGTCGAAGAGGCCGAACTTCAGGATGCTCCAGAGCGCGCTGACGCCGTCCTTCCAGTTGATCTTTTTCCCTTCCCAGTAGTCGCGGCCGTAGTACGAGATCGGCACCTCGTAGATGCGGTAGCCGCGGCGCGCGACTTTCGCGGTCACCTCCGGCTCGAAGCCGAAGCGGTTCGACTGCAACTTGATCGACTGGATGACCTCGCGGCGGAAAACCTTGTAGCAGGTCTCCATGTCGGTGAGGTCGAGATTGGTCACCGCGTTCGAGAGGTGGGTGAGGAAGGTGTTGCCGAGGCGGTGCCAGTAGAGCATCACGCGGCGGGGATAGCCCTCGAAACGCGAGCCGTAGACGACGTCCGCGTGGCCGTCGACGATCGGCTGGATCAGCTTCGGGTACTCGTCGGGGTCGTATTCGAGGTCGGCATCCTGGATGATGACGATGTCACCACGAGCGGCCTCGATGCCGCGCCGCAGCGCCGCGCCCTTGCCCATGTTCACCGGCTGCAGGATGTGGTGGATCTCCGGCCACTGCTGGGCCAGCGCGGCGACGACGTCCCTGGAGCCGTCGGTCGACTGGTCGTCGACGACGATGATCTCCTTGTCGATGGGGACCTCTTTGACGCGGCGCAGGAGCTCCGCCACCGTCGCCCGCTCGTTGTAGCAGGGGACGATGACGGACAGCAGCGGCGGTTTCGGTGCTTGGGACATCGGTCGGTCGATTGTAAGCTACTGAAACGATGAACGATGAGTTCGAGACCAACGAGGGTCTCCGCAAGTTCCTGCACATCGTGTTCGGGCTGTTCGCCGTCGCGCTGAAGTACATCCCATGGCGCGTGGCGGCGATCGTCGCGGCGGTGGCGGTGATCGCGAACTGGCTTCTCCTGCATCGACTGGTCGGGAAGCGCGTGGCACGGCACGCTCGCGGCTACGACCCCGGCATCGTCCTCTACCCGGCGGCGGTGCTGGCGCTGATCCTGATTTTCAACTGGCACATCGAGATCGCCGCGGCGGCGTGGGTGATCATGGCCTTCGGCGACGGCTTTGCCACGCTGCTGGGGAAGGCGGTTCCGCTGGCGCGGCTGCCGTGGAACCGCGACAAGAGCGCGGGCGGCACGATCGCCTTCCTGCTCTTCGGCGGCGCCGCGGCGTTCGCCATGGCGCGCATCTTCGGCGGACCTCCGCCCCTGGCGCTCGCTGTAGCTATAGTAACCGCTGCTATAGCGGAATCGTTGCCGCTACGCCTCAACGACAACGTGGTCGTTCCCGCCACCGCCGCCGGCGTGCTGGCCGCCTTCGCCGTCCAGCCGCTGGTGTCGTGGTCTGCGATCCCACCGATTCCCTGGCCCTGGATCGCGCTCAATACCATCCTCGCCGTCGTCGGATACCTGATTCGCAGTGTCGACCTCTCCGGCCTGGTCGCCGGCTGGTTCCTCGGCTGCGTGGTGATCGTCGGCGGCGGGCCGGCGATGTACGTCGCGCTGCTGACCTTCTTCATCATCGGCACGGCGTCGACGAAGCTCGGGTACGCGCGCAAGTCCGCGGCGGGGCTGGCGCAGGAGAAGGGCGGGCGGCGGGGGGCGGGACACGCCATCGCCAACGTGGGCGTCGCCGCGCTCTGCGCCGTCGCCTGCTGGCGCGGGCTGGGACTGGTGCCGCTCTTCATGGGCATCACCGCGCTGGCCACCGCCGCGGCGGACACCACCGGTTCCGAGATCGGGAAGCTCTTCGGCAAGCGCGCGTTCCACCCGCTGCGATTCAAGCGCGTCCCGCCCGGCACCGACGGGGCGGTGTCGCTCGCCGGGACGCTCGCGGGCATCGTCGCCGCGTTCCTGGTCGCCGCCGCCGGCACCGCCATGGCCGCCAACCGCCTCCGGCCCGGCTTCACCGGCTCGGTGGTGATCGCCAAATCGCACGTCATCGCCGTGATCACCACCGCCGCATTCCTCGGCTCGTACGTCGAGAGCATTCTCGGCAGCTTCGAGGTCGACATCCCCAACGACGTGATGAACTTCATCAACACGATGGTCGGCGCGCTCCTCTTCTGGATCGCCTGGAACTACGTGCCGATGTTCGGATGGGAGTTCTGATGTAGGACGGGCTTCAGCCCGTCCTACATCAGTGCCCGTTCTTCAGCGCCGCTCTGAATGCCGCGCCGTTCTGCAGTTCGCCGACGATGCGCTCGAGGCCTTTGTTGCTCTGGAGCGCGACGTGCTGGGCGTATTCGTCGCAGACCGAACAGAGGCTGCGGCGGAGCTCGTCGGCGGGAATCCGGGCGCCACAGAGCCGGCAGTGTTCCGATTCGTTGCTCGTGGCCATGGGTGAGGCATTGTAGCATTCGCCCGCATGAAACGCGTGGTCATCGTCGGTCGGCCGAACGTCGGGAAGTCGACGCTCTTCAACCGTTTGGCTGGAAAACGGCGGGCCCTGATCCACGATCTGCCGGGCATGACCCGCGACCGTCTCTCGGAAGTCCTCACCCTCGATGACGGCCGCCGCTACGAGCTGACCGACACCGGCGGCCTGGAGTACGGCGACTCGCCGATGTCCGCATACGCGGGGGAAATCCGCGCCCAGGCGAAGCGGGCGCTGGAAGGGGCGGACCTGATCCTTTTCGTCGTCGACGGCGCGGCCGGCGTCCTTCCCGAGGACCGCGACATCGCCCAGGATCTGCGAAGCGATGCGGACCGCGTCATCCTGCTGGTCAACAAAGTCGACCGCAAAGATGCGGACGAGGCGGTGAACGAGTTTTACGAGCTGGGGCTCGAGCGGCTGCTGCCGATTTCCGCGGAGCACGGCACCGGCACAGACGATCTCATCGACGTCATCGAAGAGATCGTGCCGCCCGAAACCGGCGAGGAGCTGGCGGAGGACGAGAACGCGCCGGTGCGCCTGGCCATCATCGGGCGGCCGAACGTCGGCAAGTCGTCGCTGCTGAACCGCCTGACAAACGAAGAGCGCGCCGTCGTTTCGCCGATCTCCGGCACTACGCGCGACGCCATCGATTCGGAGCTGGTGCGCGATGGAAAACGCTACATCGTCATCGACACCGCCGGGATCCGGCGGAAGGGGAAGACCAGCGACGAGGCGGAGAAGCTGGCCGTCATCTCCGCGCGGAAGGCCATCGAGCGCTGCGACATCGCGCTGGTGCTGATCGACGCCGTCGATGGCGTCACCGCGCAGGACGCGACGGTTGCCGGCTACGCGGACGATGCCGGAAAGGCGGCGCTCATCCTGGTCAACAAGTGGGACGCCGGCGAGCACACGCAGGACGACGCGAAGAAGTTCGAGGAGGACATCCGCTTCAAGCTGAAGTTCCTGGCGTACGCGCCGGTGGAGTTCATCTCCGCGAAGACCGGCCGCCGGGTGGAGAAGATCTTCCCGCGCATCGACGAGATCGCCGCCTCCTACCGCAAACGTTTCCGCACCTCGGAGCTCAATCAGATCCTCGCGCGTGCCGTCAGCCAGCACAATCCCGCGGCCGTGCGCGGCCGCCCGCGCCGCTTCTACTATGCGACGCAGTTGAGGACGGCGCCGCCGACCATCGCGCTCTTCTCGAACGTCGACGAGCCGCTTCACTTCTCGTATCGGCGCTATCTGGAGAACCAGTTCCGCGATGCCTTCGGCCTCGTGGGATCCCCGGTGCATTTCGTGCTGCGCGCGCGGAAGGGGATGAAGAGGTAAGGTTGCGGAGTCTCGCGAGACCCCGAGACCTCTACTTTGCCGGGTGCTACACTGCCGTCCTCGACTCATTGCGGGGGTTCACACATGCGGCGCGCTGCTTTGACGATGCTCGCGTTCCTCGTTGCCGGCGGCTCCGCGCTGGCGCTCGACCTGGGGCGGGCGGAGGGAACGCTGGTGATCGACGGCACGAAGTTCGACCTCGCGTACGCGTACGCCATCGGCCATCACAAGAACCAGAACACCAACCGCAGCGACAACACCCTGGTCATCCTCACCGACAAGCCGCTGGCCGACGGAGCGAACCTGCACGACTTCGAGGCGTCGCTTCCCGACGGCGTCAACGGCGTAATGTTCTGCCTCGACCGCGACAGGCACGTCACGCACGTCGCGGTGCAGCATCCCACCGGCATGTTCGACGCCGGATTTTTCGAGGGGATCGAGAACTACGATTTCAAGCCGCGCAAGAGCGACCAGGGCTTCACCGGCACCGCCAGCTCGCGCCGCATCAAGACGAATACGATGACGTTCTCGTACGACGTGACGTTCAGCGCGGCAATGCGGTAGGGTCAATGCAGGAACATCGGCATCCCCATCACGTCCGCAACCTGCGGCCTGTAATTCTGCGCGTCATAAAAGCGCTCGATGTCGACGCGCTTCTTCGCCGCGCCGCCCACTTCGATGGGCACGGCGGTGTAGCGGCCGTCGACCACCGCGACCATCTTTCCCACATCGCCGCGGCGTAGCAGGTCGGCGGCGAGGCTGCCGTAGTTGTTCGCCACGAGCTGGTCGAGCGAGTCGGGGGCGCCGGAGCGCATGAGGTAGGCGAGGCGCTGGTAGATGACTTTGTCGCGGCCTTGCTGCTCCAGGAAGTCGCTCAGCACGCCGCCGACGCCTCCGAGCTTGCGGTTGCCGAACGCGTCGGCCTCACCACTCTCGATCGTCCCCGAGCCGATGATCGACGCCCCCTCGGAGATGGCCACCACGGCGTAGTTGCTGGGGTTCTCCTGCTTGTCCGCGGCGAGCAGTTGATACAGCCGCTCGCACTCGAACGGCACCTCGGCCAGGATGGCGCGGTCGGCGCCGGATAAGTACGCCGCCAGCAGGCAGGTCTCGCCGGAGTGGCGCCCGAAGAGCTCCACCACCAGGAAGCGCTCGTGCGAGCCGGCGCTGGTCCGGAGGTCGTTGATGAACATCACCGACCGGGTCACGGCGGTGGAGAAGCCGAGGCAGTAGTCGGTGCCGTAGACGTCGTTGTCCATCGTCTTGGGGATGGCGACGATGGGGACGCCATGCTCGTGCAGCGCGCGGGCGAAGGTCAGGGTGCCGTCGCCGCCGAGGGCCACGAGCGCGTCGAGCTGCAGGAAGTCGAGCACCCGCATCGCCGCCTTGGTCATGTCGTAGCGGCCGCGCTCGTCCGGCTCACCTTTTTCCCCTTCCAGGTGCGGCGGGACCTGCTCCGCCTTGAGGATCAGCGGATTGACGCGCGAGGTGTGCAGCATGGTGCCGCCGGTGCGGTCGATGGCCCGCGTGTTGCCGCGCGTGAGCTGGATGATCCATGCCGAGTTGTCGGCGCTAGGGTCGGGGATGATGTTGATCAGCGCCGCCCAGCCGCGGCGCAGGCCGACGATCTCGTAGTACTCGTCGTCGAGGAGGCGGTAGACGAAGGCCTTGATGGCCGCGTTGAGGCCGGGGACGTCGCCGCCGCCGGTGAGGATGCCGATGCGTTTGCGCATTCTGTGATTTGGCGCGGCCGTCAACGATACTTCAACGCCTCGGCCGGCGTCGCGGGAAAAAAGGCGCTCCGTCCCTCCAAGGATCGACAAGGAGGTTCATGGTGCCTACACACGTGGTGGCAGGAAGCGTTAGCAGCGACGGATCGCCCGCGGGCGACGCCAGAGGCGACTTCTATGTTCGCGCCCTCGGCAGCGGCACCTACATCGTCGAATTCGAAAGGGCGATGGAGAACGTCCCGGCCGTCGTCGTGACGCAGAACTACCCGGCGTGGAGCGCCTTCGACTCCACCAGCGGCGACCCGCGCGACAACGCCATTCTCCTGGCCATCGACGCGAAGGGCTTCATGGTGGTGACCGGCGACAGCAAGGGCTCGCATAAGGACCGTGACTTCTCCTTCCTCGCCGCAGCGCGGGCGGACGCCGACTCGATTCCGCCGATGGTGTGGGGCGACATCAACGCCGACGCGAGCACCCGCAGCGGAAGCGGCTTCACGGTCACCAATATCGGCGATGGAACCTACCTCGGTGAGCTCGACCCGCCCTTCAGAACCTTCAAATCCTTGGTGCTGACGCAGAACTACAAGGACTGGAACGACTTTGCATACAGCAACGGCGACACGCGCGACAACGCCGTGCTCGTCGCCGTCAACCCCAGCCAGTTCAAGTACATCACCGGCCAGGACACCGGGGCGAAGTCGGACCGGAATTGCTCGTTCGTCGTCGCGGGCGACCGGACCGGGACGTCCGCGCCGCCACGGATGGTCTTTGGCTGCGTCAACGGCGACCTCACGATTTATGAGGACGGCAGCCGCGACTACGAAGTGACCTCGGGCGCTGCCGGCGAGTACACCATCCAATGGATCACGCCGTTCCAGACGTTGCCTGCCGTGATGGTCACCGTCAACCCGCAGAGCTGGACCCGCTTCAGCACGAGTAGCGCGTCGACGCTCAACAATGGCGTCTTGGTGGCGGTCGATCAGTACAAGGCGAAGCTGGCCATCGGCAACGAATCGGGCGACAAGACGAACAGCCGCAACTTCGCCTTTCTGGTCGTCGGCTCCTGAGTGCGGCTATCTCCCGAGGCGCTGCTGCGCCGCGCTCTCGCCCTCGGGGAAGAACACCACCTTGAGGGCCTCGTGCCGATCGAACTTCCCCATCCCGTCGTGAAAGTCGCGCAACGAGTCGAACGTCGCCTGCACCACCCATTCGACGTCGAGGCCTGATCGCAGCAGCGCCAGCATGCGCTGCCAGGTGGAGTACATCCGCCGCCCGATGATGCCGTGCATGGTCACACCCTTGAAGATGACGTTGCGGGTGTAGTCGTCGATGGTGACGGAGTGTCCCTTCGGAAGGCCGAGGAGCGAGAGCGTGCCGCCCATGCGGACGATGTCGAGCGCGAAGTTGATGGCCAGCGCGGAACCGGACATCTCGCAGACCACGTCGACGCCGACGCCGTCGGTGATGGCGTCGATGGCCTTCTTCACGTCGGCGGGCGGCGTGGTGCGAACGTTGAACTCGTGCAGGTTGCGGAAATCGCGCGACGCCGCCCATCGCCGCGCCGTCTCCAGCGCGCGGTCGCTGACGTCGGTGACGATGACCACGCTCGCGCCGGCGTGCTCGGCGATCGCCGCGGCCATCGCGCCGATGGGGCCGAAGCCGGTGATGGCCACCGACTTGCCGGCCAGATCGCAGATTTGCGTGGTGTGCACGGCATTGCCGAGGGCGTCCAGGAACGCGCCGACGCGCAGCGGCACGTATGGCCCGAGCTTGATGACGTTCGCGGCGGGCACCTTCACGAATTCGGCGAACGCGCCGTCCTCGTGCAGGCCGTAGATCTTCGTCCGCACGCAGATGTGGCCCTGGCCGGCGCGGCACTGCGCGCATTCGCCGCAGATGACGTGCATCTCGGCGGAGACGTAGTCGCCCACCGCCAGGCGGCCTTCGTGCTCGCGTTGCGCGCCCTCGCCGAGGGCCTCGACGAAGCCGCAGAATTCATGGCCGTAGATGCGCGGCGGGACGACGGAATCCTGAATGGAGGGGTCCCAGTGGTAGATGTGCTTGTCGGTCCCGCAGATCGCCGCGGCGGCCACGCGGATCACCACCTCACCGGGAGTCGGTTGGGGGACGGGACAGTCGCGGATTTCGGTGCCGGAGACGCCGTCAGCAGGTGAGCTCTTGACGACTGCAAGCATCTGAGAACGGCGGCGAATCTATCACAGCGGTTGCTGCGCCGGATGGCGCCGCAGCAGCCGGCGCAGGCCGCGCAGTGAGGCGTCGACGGCGTGCTCGAACGAGCTCGGCGGCGCGTCGATGATGTGCGGGCTCAGCGGCAGCTCGGTGGCGAAGCGGTTGATGATCCAGAGGAGCGCATCGGGGTCGCGGACCCAGAGGTCTTTGTGCAGGCCGCCCTCGACGAGCAGCAGTTTCTTCTTCTCGGAGAGGCAGGCGTCGTGGAGGGTCTGCGCCATCGAGCAGGGGCAGACCTCGTCGTCGGCGCCGTGGATGATCAGCACCGGGACTTTGAGCTTCTTCACCACCGCCATGGTGTCGAAGAGCCGGCCGCTGAAGAGGTGGAGCGGAAAGTTTGGGAAGGCGACGCGGGTGATGTCGGGGAGGCTGGTGAATGTCGACTGCAGGATCATGCCATCGAAGGTGTGGCGGCGGATGACCTGCGCGGCGATGCCGCCGCCGAGGGAGAAGCCGTAGATGATCGATGGGATGTGCTTGGGGCGGATCGTCTCGTGCATCCGGGCGGCGGCGACGCCGTCGTCGATGATGCCGCCGAGCGAGGGCCAGCCGGTGCTCCGCCCGAAGCCGCGGTAATCGAAGAACAACACGTTGATTCCGCTGTCGAGGAGGTGCGGAATCACGAAGGCGGTGTTGGTCAGGTTGCCGGTGTTGCCGTGGAGGTAGAGCGCCGAGGCGATCGGCTTCTCCGCGCGGCAATACCAGCCGTACAAGTGCTCGCCGTCATCGGTCTCGATCCACAGCTCCTCGCTGCGCGCGCGGGGGACGCCGTAGTCCTCGGGATTCCAACTGATGACCGGATCGCGGGTAGGGCAGAAGAGCCGCATCCGGCGGAAGACGCGGCGCGCGACGTCGAATGCCATGAGCGCCGCGCCCCCGATGAGAAGCGGCGCGGCGACGGCTTCTGCCAGCCGTTTCAACTCCCGTTTCCGTTGCACGCGCTTGAGGTTGAGCAAGTTTTCTGCCGTGCTATTGTGCGCCGCTGTGCCGCCGTTCGTCGAGTCCCGCACGCGCGTGCGCTACGCCGAGACCGATCAGATGGCCATCGCGCACCACGCGAACTACATCGTCTGGTTCGAGATCGGGCGGACGGACCTCTGCCGCGCCGCCGGTTTCCCCTACAAGCAGATCGAGGAGCGCGGGCTGATTCTGGTGGTCACGGAAGTGGTCTGCCGCTACCGCGCGCCGTACCGCTACGACGACGAAGTCGTCATCCGCACTTCGGTGGCCGAGGCGGCCAGCCGGATGATGAAGTTCGCGTACGAGCTGTACGACGCGGCGGGGGAGCGGCTGCACGCCACCGGCTCGTCGTCGCACGTGTGGGTCGGGATGGAGAGCCGGCGGCCGGTGATGGCGGACCAGGAAGTGATGAAGGCGTTCGGGCCGTGGATGCCGGCGTGAGAAAGCTCATCGGCGTTGTTGCCGTGGCCGCGTCGCTCGTGGTGCTGATCGGGTTTCCGGTGGCGTTTCGCATCTATCGCATCCCGTCAGGCGGAATGGAGCCGACGATCCAGCATGGCGAACGCGTCATGTCCCGGCTGTCAAAGGGTCCGCAACGCGGCGACATCATCGTTTTTGACTACCCACTCCAGCCGTCCACGCCCTTCCTCAAGCGTCTGGTCGGTCTTCCCGGAGAGACGGTCGAGATTCGTGACAAACAGCTCTTCATCAATGGGAAGAAGGCGGAAGAGCCGTACGTACAACATGACGATCCGCAGACTTTCCCGCGCAACCCCGACCTTCCTGAGCCCTACCGGTCGCGCGATCAGTTCGGGCCGTATACCGTCCCGCCGGACAGCTACTTCGTCCTCGGCGACAACCGCGACCGCTCGTCGGACTCGCGCTACTGGGGTGTCGTTCCGCGGCAGAACGTTCGCGGTGTGGTGATCCTGGCCGGCAGTTGGCGGCGCGGATTCAGAAGAGTGTGAGCCGCTCCGCCTGCGCCGCGGCGAGCATGTCGAGGAACCGCGCGCGGGCCACTTCGCGCGCGCCGAGGGCGCGGATGTGCGCGGTAGTCACCTGGCAGTCGAGCCATCTCGCGCCGCGAGCGCGGAGGTGCTCGACGAGGAAGACCAGCGCGAGCTTCGAAGCGTTCGGGACGCGGTGGAACATCGACTCGCCGGTGAAGACGCCGCCGGAGTCGACGCCGTAGAGGCCTCCCACCAGCTCCGCGCCGCGCCACACCTCCACGCTGTGCGCGTCGCCGGCGCGGTGGAGGCGGGTGTAGGCGGCGATGATCTCCGGCAGAATCCATGTGCCGGTCTCGCCGCCGCGCGGCGCCTGCGCGCACGCGGCGATGACGTCGGGAAACGCGCGATCGATCGTGAATTCGTAGGTTGCCTTGTCGATCGTTCGACGTAGCGTCCTACCGACGTGCAGCTGGTCGAAGAAGAGCACCGTGCGCCGCCGCGGCGAGAACCACGGCAGCGGCAGCCGCTCGTGCGGCCAGGGGAAGATGCCGTGGCGATAGGCGTCGCGGAGGGTGTCGACGCTCAGGTCGTCTCCGACGGCAACCACGTCGCCGCGGGCGTAGCGGGGATCGGGAAAGCGGGTCATCGAGGTTGCGAGGTCTCGGGGTGCGGGACCGCGAGACCCCGAGACCGCGAGACCTCGTAACCTCAATACTCCAGCGTCAGCTCATCTCCAGTCGCACCCACCACCACCTTGCCACCATCGACCAGCTTGCCGAAGAGCACCGCGTCGACCAGCGGCTCCTTGATCTTGGCGTGGATCAGCCGCGCCATCGGCCGCGCGCCGAAGGCCTTGTCATACCCGTGCTTCGCCAGCCACGCCCGACCCTCATCGGTCAGCTCGAGAGTCACCTTCTTCGGCGCGAGCTGCACGCGCAGCTCGTCGATGAACTTGTCGACGACGCGCTCGGTGGTCTCGAAGCTCAGCGGGTCGAATGCGATCCAGGCGTCGAGGCGGTTGCGGAACTCCGGCGTGAAAGTCCGTTCGATCACTCCGCGCCCCCTGCCGCTTCCGGCGCTCATGCCGAAGCCCATCGAGGCGTCGCTCATCTCCCGCGCGCCGGCGTTGGTGGTCATGATCAGAATCACGTTGCGGAAGTCGGCCTTCTTGCCGTTGTTGTCGGTCAGCGTGGCGTGATCCATCACCTGCAGCAGGATGGAGAAGAGATTGGGATGCGCCTTCTCGATCTCGTCGAGCACCAGCACGGCGTACGGCGTGCGGACGATGGCGTCGGTCAGCAGGCCGCCCTGGTCGAAGCCGACGTATCCCGGCGGAGCGCCGATCAGCCGCGATACGGTGTGCGGCTCCATGTACTCGCTCATGTCGAAGCGGATGAACTCCACGCCGAGCGATGCGGCGAGCTGCTTGGCCAGCTCGGTCTTCCCCACGCCGGTGGGGCCGGAGAAGAGGAACGAGCCGACCGGCTTCTCGGGGTGGCCGAGGCCGGAGCGGGCGATCTTGATGGCGTTGACGATTTGGGCGATGGCGTGGTCCTGGCCGTAGATGACCTTCTTGAGGTCCGTCTCCAGGCCCTGCAGCCGGACCTTCTCTGAGACCGCGACGGTGCGCGGCGGAATCTTGGCCATGCGGGCCACGACGTATTCGACGTCGTCCTCGCCGATGCTCGAGGTGGTGATGGACGGGTCGCGCGCGATGCGTGCCCGCGCCCCCGCCTCGTCGAGCACGTCGATCGCCTTGTCCGGCAGGTGGCGGTCGTGGATGTACTTCGCCGACAGCTCGGCGGCGAGCTTCAGCGCGTCATCGGTGAACGTCACGCCATGATGCGATTCGTAATAGGTCTTGAGCCCTTTGAGGATGTCGATGGTCTCCTCGACCGACGGCTCGCCGATCTCGATCTTCTGGAAGCGACGCGCCAGCGCGCGGTCGCGCTCGAAGGAGGCCTTGTACTCGGCGTACGTCGTCGAGCCGATGCAGCGCAGCTTCCCCGAGGCGATGGCGGGCTTGAGGATGTTGGAGGCGTCCATCGTTCCGCCGCTGACCGCGCCGGCGCCGACGATGGTGTGGATCTCGTCGATGAAGAGGATGGCGTCGCTCTTCTTGAGCAGGGCCTGAATCACCGCCTTGAGGCGCTGTTCGAACTCGCCGCGGTACTTCGTCCCCGCCAATACCGCGCCCATGTCCAGCGCCCAGACCTCGGCGTCTTTGATCACGGCCGGCACTTCGTTCTTGGTGATCTTCAGCGCCAGCCCCTCGGCGATGGCGGTCTTGCCCACGCCCGGCTCGCCGACGAACAGCGGGTTGTTCTTCCGCCGCCGGCAGAGGATCTGGATGGTCCGCTCGAGCTCCGGCCCGCGGCCGATGAGCGGGTCGATCTCGCCCTTCTTCGCCTTCTCATTGAGGTTGACGGCAAACGTCTTGAGCGGATCGGCGACCTCGGCCGGCTCCTCTTCGCCGCCGATGAATGCCGGCTTCGGCGCCGCGCCGTCCTTGGCGATGCCATGGGCGATGTAGTTGAGGACGTCGAGCTTGTTCACCCCCTGGCTGCGGAGGAGGTAGACCGCCTGCGAGCGCTCGGCCTGATAGATCGCGGCGAGCATCTGGGTAGTGTCCACTTCCTTCTGCCCGGAGCTCTGGGCGTGGAGCTGCGCGTACTGCACCACGCGCTGCAGCATCGCGGTGAGCACCGGCTGCACCTCCTCCGCCTCGTCGGGGAGGCGCTCGAAGGTGCGGTTGAGGAAGTCGTCGAGCTGTTTCTTGAGGACGTCGATGTCGCCGCCGCAGGCGCGGACGACGTCGATGATGTCGTGGTCGTGCAGCAGGGCATAGAGGAGGTGCTCGAGGGTGACGTACTCGTGACGCCGCCGCACCGCCTCGGTGAGGGCGAATTCGAATGATTTCTGGAGTTGTCTGGCGATCATGCCTTTTCCATCGTACACAACAGCGGAAACTCGTGTTCCTGCGCCAACGCGGTCGTCTTGGCCACCTTCATCTCTGCGATCTCCAAGGTGTAAACGCCGGCGATGCCGATCCCTTTCACGTGCACGTTCAGCATGACCTGAAACGCCAGGTCCTCCGGCATGTTGAAGATCGCCTGCAGCACGTGGACCACGAAGTCCATGGTGGTGTAGTCGTCGTTGTGCAGGAGGACTTTGAAGAGGGGAGGCTCTTCAACCTTCTCCTTCGCTTCCGCGACTGGCGCTTCGTCGTACTTCGACTCGGGCGGCGGCATGTCTCAGGCTAACTCGAAGTCGGTGCCAACGTCACCGGCGAGCGCCCGCTCGTAGACGATGGTCGCCGCGGCGACGTCCTGCAGCGCCATCCCGGTGGAGTCGAAAATGATGGTCTCCCGATCGTTCTCCCGCCCCGGCTTGCGGCCGGCGACGATCTCGCCGAGCTCGGCGTGAACGGCTTCGCGGGTCATGGCGCCGGCGGCGATGGCGTGGTGGAGGTCGCCGAACGCCGCGCACTGGTCGGTGACGTCGGTGACCACCTTGCTCGAGGCCATCAGCTCCGGCGCCAGTTCCTGCTTCTCGTGGCTGTCGGCGCCGACCGCGGCGACGAACGTCCCCGCCTCGACGCGGTGGAGGATCGCCGACTTCGACGGCGTGCAGGTGACGATGACGTCGGCGGGGACGAAGTCGTCGACCACCGTAGCGCCGTCAAATGCCTCCGCGCGGCGACGATCCGCATCCAGCGCATAGACCGTTTCGATGGGCAACACCCGCCGGATTGCCTCCAACTGGATTCGCCCCTGCGTTCCGCAACCGCAGATCAGCGCGGTGCGCGCGTCGCGCCGCGCGAGGTACTTCGCGGCGACGGCGGAGGCGGCGCCGGTGCGGAGGATGGTGATCTCGATGGAGTCCATCAGAGCCAGCGGACGGCCGTCCGTGGCGTCGGCGAGCACGATCACGCCCTTGATGCGCGGCACGGCCTCGAAGAAGTTGCCGTTGATTTTCGCCGCGAACCGCTCGCCCGCTGCCGCGGCCTTGATGTGGAACGCCCCACCCGGCACGTGCACCGCGGCGACGGCGGGCGGCCGCACCTCGCCGCGTCCCAGCATGCCGAAGGCGCGCTCCACGGCGCCGATGCAGTCGTCGATGGTCAGCAGCGACGCCACGTCGCGGCGCGAGAGAAGGCGGACGATCATGGTTGTCGGTTGTCAGTTGTTAGTTGTCCGGCATTGGACAACCGACAACCGATAACTGACAACAGATTTCATCGCAAGTGCGTGTCGACCACCGTCCCCGGCTCGACCTCGAACGGCTCCACGCCGCGGCGGAAAATCCGAGCCGGCTTGAGGCCGACCAGCTTCGTCGCGCCGTCCTCCACCACCAGCATGCAGCCTTCGCGCAGCCCGAGGACCGGCGTGAAGTTCTCCTCGTGGAACTCGCGAAGGCGCTCCTCGCGCGTCTCCCCTTTGTGCGTGGAGCCGGCATCGGGATCGAGGTAGTGGCAGTTGAGCTGAAAGCCGATGAAGCCGAACGAGTCGAGCGTCGGGCACTCCACGATCGGCATGTCGTTGGTGGTGCGGATGGTGGGGCAGGCGACGACACTCCCCGCGCTCGACCCGACGTACGGCAGTCCGGCGCGCACGCGGTCGCGGACGGCGTTGAAGAGATTGCGCTCGTAGAGCTTCTTCAGCAGCCGGAAGGTGTTGCCGCCGCCGACGAAGATCGCGTCGGCGCGGTCGAGCTCCTCGAATCCGATCACTTCCAGCTCCATGGCCGCCAGCCGCGCCCGCACCTTGGCGATGTACGCGGCGTGGTCGTGCGCGGCGAAGGGCACGAAGGCCACGCGGCGGGCGTCGCGGAGGAAGCGGCGGAGCTCCGGCTCGGCGTGATCGAGGTAGCCGTAGCCATGGACGTTCGACGATGAATTCAGCAGCAGTCGCACGGCGGCGACTCTAGCATGTGGGGCGGGTTCTCAACCCGCCCGGACATCACCCGCTGCTCTCGCAAATCCGTCCGTAAAGCTCCTCCGGCGCCGACCGCGCCGCGAGGAGACTCTGGCCGGCGATCTCCCGCGCGAAAAGAATGATGCGCTCCATCTTCTTGACGGGCCGCGCGATCGGGCCATAGCGATCGAGCTGGCGCGCGGCCTCGTAAATCGGCTGAAAACTGGCCTGGTCGCCGAGGGCCTGCACGAAGTGGACGGCGTGCGCCTCGTCGACAGCGAGCGATCCCGGCTCGATGAGCCGCGGGAGGAGGGGACGGCGGCGGTCGAACTGCACGAATCCACGCAACAGCAGTTCGTATTCGGCGACGTCGTTGCTCCTCGGCCCGAAGCACTTCAGCGTCAGCGCTTCGGCGTAGTAATGCTGCAGCGATGACTCGCCGCGCACGGCGAGGTGCTCCGCCAGCAGCGCGATGGTGTTGGCGAGCTGCACGGAGAGGCTACGGATTTGCGGCGGCGGGACGCTCCCCAGCGCGGCGCGCGCGAGAAACGACAGCGGCTCGGGCGTCGGGGCCGCGAATTGCGGCTGGGCGAGAGTAGGCATGACGTCTAGATGTATATACAGCAAAATTCATTCCGTGCCAATCACCCATTTTTCGTAGGTCTCGCCGGGCAGCTCGCGCACAAAGCGCGACGGCTCCATGAGGATGTCCATGCCGCCGCGGTCGCGGGCCATCACCGGGAAGACGAGGTAGAGCTCCTGCTTCGCTCGGGTGACGGCCACGTAGAAGAGCCGGCGCTCTTCCTCCTCGCCGGGGATGACGATCTCGCGCTCGCGCTCGTCTTGCACCATCAGCGCGAACTCCTCGGCCACGTTGCCCTCGGGGATGCGCACGATCCCCCCCGGCACGCGCAGCGCGCGCTGCGAGGGGAAGCGTCCGTCGGCCAGCCAGATGACGAAGACGATCCGCCACTCCAGCCCCTTCGCCTGATGGACCGACGAGAGAACGATCTTCTCGTCCTCGGGGCCGACCACCGCGACGTCCTCGCCGGCGATCGGATTGGCCAGCGCCACCTCGTCGAGGAAGGCGTTCACGTCGTCGTAGCGCAGCGCGTATTGCGAGAGCTGCTCGAGATCGTCGAGGCGCGCCTGGGCATTCGCGAACTTCGCGCGCGCGTAGTCGGCGTAGCCTTTTTCGACGATCAGGCGGATGGCCTCGGACGGGTTGTGCTTCATCCCTTCGCCGGCCAGCATTTCCAGGAGGGATTTCAGCAAATTCAGACGGCCCTCACCCGGCCCTTCGACTCGCTTCGCTCGCTCAGGGCCACCCTCTCCCGCTTGCGGGAGAGGGGCGCTGAAGAGGAACGCCTGCAGCGGATCGGGCGAGGCGCTGATCCGCCCCCACACCTCGGCCGCGGTTTTCTCCCCGACTTTCGGATACAGCTTGAGCACGCGCTTCCACGACAGCTCGTCGCGCGGGTTGGTGACGATCTTCAGGTAGGCGATGACGTCCTTGATGTGGGCCTGCTCGAAGAAGCGGACGCCGGAACGAATCTCGTACGGAATCAGCCGGCGCGAGAGCTCCATCTGCAGCTCCAGCGACTGGTAGTGCGAGCGGTAGAGCACGGCGATGTCGGCGAGCGACTCGCCCTCGTCGCGCAGCTCGAGGATGCGCTGGGCGACGAACGCGGCTTGCTCGAAGACGTCGTCGACGCCCACCACCGCCGGGTCGGGGCCGGCGCCGCGCACCGCGTGCAGCTCCTTGCGGAACTGGAAGCGGTTGTGGCTCATCGAGGCGTTGGCCAGGGCGAGGATCTGGGGGGTGGAGCGGTAATTGGTCTCCAGCTTGTAGATCTTCGCCTCGGGGAATCGGAGCGGAAAGGTGAGGATGTTCTCGAACGACGCGCCGCGGAACGAGTAGATGGACTGCGCGTCGTCGCCAACAACCATCACGTTGTGTTTCTCGGAGGCCATGGCGTCGACGATGTCCGCCTGCAGTTTGTTGGTGTCCTGATACTCGTCGACCAGGATGCTGCGGAAGCGCCGCTTCAGCGCCTCCGACACCTCGGGGTGGTCATCGAGCAGCAGCTTCCAGTTGACCAGCAGGTCGTCGAAGTCCATCGCGTTCGCTTCGCGCTTCCGCTCCTTGTAGCGGCGGAAGACGTTGACCATCTCGTCGCGATAGAGGGCGAAGTGGGGATAGTTCTGCTCCAGATGCAGCTCGAGCGGTGTGCGGGTGTTGATCAGGAAGGAGTAGATGTCGAGGAGGACGTCGCCTTTCGGAAAGCGCTTCTCCAAAGTCTTGATTCCAAGGGAGGAAATGGCGCTCTCCATCATCTCTTTGGCATCCTCGGAGTCGAGGATGGTGAAGCTGGAGCGATAGCCGATGGCCTCCGCGTGGCGGCGGAGCAGGCGGTTGCCGATGGAATGGAACGTGCCGCCCCAGATGCGGCGGGTGTCGACGGTGACGAGCTGCTCGACGCGGCTGAGCATCTCCCGCGAGGCCTTGTTGGTGAAGGTGACGAGGAGGATGTCGTTGGGATCGACGCCGTCCTCGATCAGGCGCGAGACGCGGTAGGTGAGCGCGCGCGTCTTGCCGCTCCCCGCGCCGGCGATGACCAGCAGCGGCCCGTCGCCGGCCATGACCACCTCGAGCTGCTCGGCATTGAGCTCGTCCTCGTACTTGACGCGGTAGACCTTGGCGGGCTTGACGGGCTGCTTGAGGGTGTAGCGGCGGACCTTCTCGGGCACACAAGAAGCCTACATCGGAGTGCGGGCGTCCCGCCCGCGCTGATCGGCCGTCCCGGCCGATCACAACTCGCCGCCGGGCGAGACGCCCGACGGTTGCGGGCGGGACGCCCGCACTCCATCAAATCCACTTCTTGATCTTCGGCCACAGCTCGGCGAGCGGCACCTTCGGCCGGCGGCAGAGGTGCAGCGGCTTGTCGTTCTCGTACGGCATGGCCAGCGGGTGGTGGACCATGCCGACTTGGCGCACGTCCTCGAAGATCGCCTCCAGCGTCTCGCGATCGTCGTCCATCACGATGAGGCAGTCGCCGGTGTAGCCGCGCGGGCCCCAGAGGAAGTAGTTCTGATGGCCGCTGATCGCCTTCGGCAGGCCGTAGCGGTGGCCGAAGAAGTCGATCGCCCCGGCCTGCCCGTAGTTCTGGCCGAAGATGCCGCACTGCGAGCGCTCGTCAGGTGGGATCGCGTTGTACGCGCGCGCGACCTCGGCGGCCATCTCCGGCCAGCCGAACATGTCGGCGTAGAGCTGCGGAAGGGGACCGAGTCGGTGCGATTCCAGGGCGGGCGGCTCGAGATGGAGGGCGCGCTGGTACTTGATGAAGGTCTGGACGGGGAGGATGGGGATGACGATGGGGGCGAGGATCGCGCCGGCGACGATAATCAGCACGACATAAGCGCGTTTGACCCATAGCGGCGGCTTCGCGGCCGCACTCCAGAAGACGGCGCCGGCGGCGAAGAGCATCGGGTAGATGGGGGCGAGGTAGTAGATCTTTCCCTTCAGGATTACGAACTCGGCGAAGAGGGCGAGATAGCAGATGCCGAGCGCGCGGTAAGTCCGGTTGCGCAGCAGCCAGACCAGGCCGGCCATCCAGATGGGGAGCGTGAGCGGGTTCATGAGCGTGATCTGCCCGGCGAGGAACGACGTCAGCGTGACCGGCGCGTTCTTCGTGCTGCGCGCGATGTTGCGCAGCAGCTCGATCGTGGCGAAGTCGTGCCGCACTTCCCAGATCAGATTCGGCAGGAAGATCAGAAAGGCCATCGCGCCGCCGAGCCAGATCCATGGCCGCAGGAATACCCGGCGATGTTCGGTGAGTAGGAGGCCGACGACGAACGCCAGACCGAAGAAGAGGGTGCTGTGCTTGTTCTGAAGGCTGAGTCCCGCGATGGCTCCGAAGAGCAGCCAGCGGCGGAGTTGCGAGGTCTCGCGGTCGCGAGGTCTCGCAGTCCCACCCGGCCGAGACCCCGAGACCTCGCTACCCCGCAACTCCCCGATCGCCACGTACACGCACGCCATCCAGAACAGCGGCTCGAAGACGTTCATCGTCAGCAGATGCGCGCCGGCGAGGTAGACCGGCGCGACCAGCGCGCAGATCGCGGCGACAGCCTGCGCGCCCACCGATCCGCCGAGGCGGCGGGCGAGGAGTCCCGTGAGCACGATCAGCGCGGCGCCGGCGAGTACGGGGAGGATGCGGATGGCCAGCAGCGAGTCGCCAAACAGATGACGGGCGGTCCAGGCGACGACGGCGATCAGCGGCGGCTGGTCGACGTAGCCCCAGTCGAGATGCTCGCTGCAGGCAAGGTAGTAGAGTTCGTCGCGGAAGTAGCCGTATTGATTGATGCAGAAAAGTTGCACGGCGACGCTGATGGCGGCGATGCCACCGAGGACGATGCTGCCTCGCTCGTCTACCGTTTGCATAGCGTGATCAACTACGTACGATCGTAGCGGAGGTTGTTGATGAAGCGATTCTTGATTTCTCTCGCGGCGGTGGCGATTTTCGCGTGCGCGTCGGACCCGGCGAAGAAGCCTGGCGCCGCCGGCGCGTCGCCCGCCGATGGCGAACCGTCACCGGTGGGCGTCATTCCCACCACCCTGCTGCATGACGCGCAGCGAAACAAAGACCTCGATGTCTCCATCTCCTATCCCACCCGCGGCGGTCCCTTCCCGGTCATCATCTTCTCGCACGGCTACGGGAGCTCGAACCGCGCCTATGAGCCGCTGGTCGCGCATTGGACCAGCCATGGCTACGTGGTCATCCGCCCGGCGCACGCCGACGCCGGCGCGCTGCGCGAGGCGCTGCGTGACCGGGGGGCCGAGCGCCGCGAAGAACAGCAGCAGGGGCGCCGCGAGCGCCGCAAGCCGACGCCGGAGGAGTTGCAACAGCAGGCGCAGTTCCGCCCCAATCCGTCGGAGTCGATCTGGGAGAAGGAGCGCGAGCCGCAATGGCGCGACCGGGCCCGCGATGTTGCGCTGGTCATCGACTCCCTCGGCGATCTCGAAACGCGCTTCCCCGAGCTGAAGGGGAAGATCGATGCGAAGAAAATCGGTGTCGGCGGCCACTCCTACGGCGCCTTCACCGCGCTGCTCCTGGCCGGCATGAAGACCTCCGGCAATCCGCCGCTGCAGCTCGCCGACCCGCGCGTCAACGCCGTGCTGGCCATGTCGCCGCAGGGCATCGCGGCGAATCGCGGGCTCACCGCGGAGTCGTGGCGCGACGTGAAGACGCCGGCGATGTTCATGACCGGCACGCGCGACTTCGGCGCGGCGGAGATCGAGACGCCGCTTTGGCGCCGCGACCCGTTCGAGCACAGTCCGGCCGGCGACAAGTACTACGTGCTGATCGAAGGGGCGCGCCACATCACCTTCGCCGGCATCGCCTCGACCGCCGCGCCTGAGGCGGACCTGGTGATCCCCGAGCAGACCGTCGATCCCGTCACCGGCCAGCGCATGGTCACGCGTGTGCCGCGTTCGGGAGGGTGGTACGTCGCCGATCGCGGACTCCACGAACGCATTCGCTCCATCGCCCTGACGTTCTGGGACGCGTACCTGAAGAGCGACGCGAAGGCGAAGGAGAAGTTGAGCGCCGGGCAGTTCGGGGGAAATGTGACGGTGGAGAAGAAGTAGTTGCGGGGTCGCGAGGTCTCGGGGTCTCGGAGCGCCCCCACCCCGAGACCGCGAGACCACGAGACCGCGACACTCCTATGCAAATCCAAAGCGCCATCGCCCTCGTCACCGGCGGCTCCTCCGGCATCGGCTTGGCCACGGCGCAGAAGCTGATCGCCGGCGGGGCGAAGGTGGCGATCTGCGGCCGCGACCAGAAGAAGCTCGATCGGGCCGCGGCGGACCTCGGCGCGCTCGGCATTCACGCCGACGTGAGCGTGGAGAGCGACGTGGTGGCCATGGTCTGCCGCGTCATCGACGAATTCGGCGACTACAACGTGCTGGTCAACAACGCCGGCTTCGGCGCGTTCGCGCCGCTGCTGGAGACGACGCTCGAGCAGATGCAGCGCGTCTACGCCACCAACGTCTTCGGCGCGATGGTCGCGGCTCGCGAGTCGGCGCGCCACTTCGTGTCGAAGCAATACGGCAACATCGTCAACGTCGCCTCCACCGCCGCTCTGCGCGGCAACGCGGGCGGCACGGCGTACTCGTCGAGCAAGTTCGCGTTGCACGGACTCACCGAATGCTGGCGCGCGGAGCTGCGCAAGTCGAACATCCGAGTGATGCAGATCAACCCCAGCGAAGTGCAGACCGCGTTCTTCCACGACCGCGGCTACAGCCCGCGGAAGCTGCACGCCGAGGACATCGCCGACGCCATCGTCGGCATGCTGGCCATGGAGGACCGCGCCTTCATCACCGAAATGTCAGTCTGGGCGACCAATCCGGAATGATGGACGGCCTGCGGTAAAATCGGCGCGTTGGCAGACGAAACACCGATTCTGCGGGAGCAGAGGCTCCAGAGCGAGCAGCTCCGGCTCCTCGGCAGCGCCATTTACGTCACCGAGCAGGGGATCGCCATCCTCACGCCGGCGGTGGAGGCGGCTGGCCCGCGGGTGGCCTTCGTCAACGACGGCTTCTGCGCCATCTACGGCCGGCAGCGCGAGGAGATCATCGGAGAGACCCCGGAGATCTTCGGCATCGTCGAGCGGCACGGGCCGATCTTCGACGCCCTGCTGCGCCACGTCTTCGAGCGGAAGTCGTTCGACGCAGAGGTGACGGCGCAGCGAAGGAACGGGACGGAGTTCGAGCTCGACCTGAAGCTCGTCCCCGTCGAGGACGGCGGGCAACTGACGCACTGGGTGGCGTTCCTCACCGACGTCACCGAGAGCCGCCATCAGATCGTCTCGCTGCGGCACCAGGCCATGCACGACGGGCTGACCGACCTCCCGAACCGGATGATGCTCTACGACCGGCTCGATGCCGCGCTGAACGCGGCGCGCGATGCGGGCTCGTTCGTCGCGCTGCTATTGATGGACCTCGACCGCTTCAAGGAAGTGAACGACACCTTCGGCCACCACTTCGGCGACGGGCTGCTCAAGCAGGTCGCCTTCCGCCTGCAGAATCAGCTTCACGAGCTCGACACCGTGGCCCGCCTCGGCGGCGACGAATTCGCCATCGTGCTGACCTCCGTCGTCGACTCCAACGCCGTCGCCGCCGTCGCCCGCCGCATCCTCAACACTCTGCAGCAGCCGTTCGTGGTCGAAGGGCAGGTGCTGGAGGTCGGCGGCTCGATCGGCATCGCTCTCTATCCGCAGCACGGCGGCGACGCGCGCACGCTCATGCGCCGGGCCGACGTGGCGATGTACTCCGCCAAGCAGGCCAACGCCGGCTACACGTTTCACAATCAGGAGCAGGAGCGGCACTCGCCCGACGAGCTCTCGCTGGTGGTGGAGATGCGCTCGGCGATCGAGCGCAATGAATTCGTGCTGTACTACCAGCCGAAGCGGCATCTGCGCAGCGGCCTCATGACGCGCGCGGAGGTGCTGGTGCGGTGGCAGCATCCGACGCGCGGGCTGTTGGCGCCGGCGGCGTTCATCCCCATCGCCGAGCGGACCGGCTTGATCAAACCGATGACCGACTGGATCCTCGACCGCGCGCTGGCGCAGGTGCGGACGTGGCAGGACGCCGGCGCACCGGTGCACATAGCGGTCAACGTGTCGGCGAAGAGTCTGCAGGAGCAGTCCCTCCCGGCGCGCGTGCAGGCGCTGCTCGACAAGTGGAACGTCGATCCGCGCTTCCTCAAGATCGAGATCACCGAGAGCAGCATCATGGCCGACCCGGCGCACGCGCTGGCCATCATGTCCATGCTGCAGTCGATGGGGGTGCGGCTGTCGGTCGACGACTTCGGCACCGGATACTCGTCGCTGACGCATCTGCGCGAGCTGCCGATCGACGAGATCAAGATCGACAAGTCGTTCGTCCTCGGCATGCTGGCGAGCGACGCCGACGCGGCCATCGTCCGCACCGTGATCGATCTCGCGCACAACCTCGGCAAGCAGGTCTGCGCCGAGGGGGTGGAGGATTTCGCCACGCTGAGCCGCCTCGCCGAGATGGGCTGCGATCTCGCGCAAGGCTACTGGATCAGCCGCCCGGTGCCGGCCGCGGTGTTCATGCAGTGGCTGGTGGATACCTCGTGGGGGTTGAAGCCCTCACCCGGCCCTTCGGGCCACCCTCTCCCGCAAGCGGGAGAGGGAACCTAGATGCCCTTCTCCCGCGTGAGCGGGAGAAGGTGCCGCGAAGCGGCGGATGAGGGCCGTCTACTCCACCTTCACTTTGATCTTCGCGCGCTTCTTGTCCAGCCTGAGCACGCGGCGGATCTCGCGGTTGACGGCCGATTGGTGCCCGTCGTCCATGTACGGCATGGAGCCGGCGATGCGGGTATTCGTCAGCGCGAACGGGTCGGGGAGATTGGCGGTCTGGTTGAGCTTCGTGCCGGGAAGCGGCGCTAGGAACGGCAGCCAGAGGAACTTGAAGTGCGTGCCGAAGTGGTAGACGTCGATGGCGCCGAAGTCGACTTCGACCCGCTCGGCCTCACGCTGTCGCAACACCTCGCGGGTGAACGAGAGCAACGTGTCGCGCGAGTAGTCGGGGCGCGGCGCGTCGTCCGCCAGCGCCGCGGCGGCCATGAAAGTCAGAACTGCGAAGCCTGCGAGTCGTCTCATCTTGCGTCAACCAGGTAGAGGTCGCTGAGCAGCCTCGTGTAACTGTAGACGGTTGTACCCCCATCGGGGGTTACAAAAATCGGGAGCGCGCCTTCGGCGAGCATTCGACGCGGACTTTACTTGAAGTGCGAAGGTGTTGATAAAGTCCAATGTAGGACGGGCTTCAGCCCGTCGTCGCGAATCTGGACGGGCTGAAAGCCCGTCCTACATGGGGCACATGAAACCTGAATCCTCAATCCGATTGACCCCCGGGAAACGCGTTCTTTTTCTGACCAAAGACCCGGAGTTGATCCGCAAGCAATTGGCTGGCGAGATCGACTTGCAGATGAAGGATCTGCGCGTCGACGACCTGCTCGACGACATCAACACCGACGCCATGACCCCGGCGTGGGTGTGCTTCGACTACGACCCGCACGTCATCGCCCGCAACGCGTATGCGGGGCTGATCGTGGACGGCGCGAGGCTCTTCCCGTCCGACGCGCTGCGCAACGGCAACTTCGAGGTGATCGTCAGCGGCTATCGGAAGGGCGTCGGCAGCTCCCGCGAGACGGCCACGCAATGCGAGGTCTTCAGCGGCATCCGCATCGCCGTCGCCGCGTCATTCGCGCCGATCCACGCCGGCAACAACGTCAATCAAGGCCTGCTGATGGCGGACCACGACATGCTGCGCCGCCTGCAGGACGGCGAGGCGATCTCCATCGACGAGTTCTGCAAAGGCTACGACGCCATCACCAGGCTGGTGATCAAAGAAGGTGGACTGTTCCCCTTCGCCAAAGCCGTGGAGCGCGGCGAGCTCGCGATTCCAGTCCCCCACACGCCGAAGCGGCCGATGACGATGGGGGAGAAGCTCCTGGCGCGCCACGCGCGCGGGACTGATTACGTCAAGCCCGGCGACGCCATCGTCGCCGACGTCGACGGCGGCTACTCGCACGAGTTCACGACCGCGCAGGTCCATCACTTCCTCGCCGACGAGTACGGGCCGGATTACGCCATCAAGAATCCGCAGAAGTTTGCCGTGTTCGAGGACCATCTGATCTACGCCGACGACGTGGCGCGCATGCGTCCGTTCATGGACAAGATCCAACTGCTGCGCGACCGGCAGCGAGAGTTCCAGCGCCACAGCGACTGCCGCGATTTCTCGGCCGAGGGGAACGTATCGCCCGGCATCTGCCACGAGGTGGCGCGCGAATACATCATCGATCCCGGCGATTTCATCCAGGCCACCGACAGCCACACCTGCATGGGCGGCGTTAACAATGCGCTGGCGTGGGGCGTCGGCACCACCGAGTACGCGAACCTGGTGCACTCCGGCTTCACCCAGGTCGAGGTGTCGGAGTCGATCCGCTTCGAGCTGGTGGGGCGGTTGCGCGAGAACGTCACGGCCAAGGACGTAATGCTCACCATCCTGCGCGACTACGCCAAGCCGCAGCTCACCCTCGACCGGATCATGGAGTTCACCGGCCCGGGCGTGCGATCGCTCTCGCTCGACGAGCGCGCCACGCTGGCCAACATGGCCACCGAGTGCTCGGCGCGCACGGCGATCGTCGAGGCGGACGAGAAGACGTACGCATGGATCGCCGCCATGCGGCCCGATGCCGACGTGGAGGCGCTGCGCGCCCGCGCGGTGTCACCAGATCCCGACGCGGAGTACGCCGGCGGCGTGCACACCATCGATCTGTCGGCGATCGAGCCGATGGTGGCCCACCCGGGCGATCCCGATCACGGCATCCCCTCCGATCCGACCAACGGCGCCACCGTCGAGGAGATCGGCGAGGTGAAGATCGACATCGCCTACGCCGGCTCCTGCACCGCCGGCAAGATCGACGACCTTCTCTTCTACCACCAGGTGGCGAAGGAGGCGGTCGACGCCGGACTGAGAGTTGCCGATGGGGTGCAGTTCTTCATCCAGTTCGGATCGCAGGCGGTGGAGAAGTTCGCGCGCGACAACGGTCTGGTCGACACCTTCGAGCGCGCCGGCGCGATGGTGCTCAACCCCGGCTGCGGCGCGTGCATCGGCTGCGGGCCGGGCGTGTCGGAGAGCGGCGACGAAGTGACCGTGAGCGCCATCAACCGCAACTTCAAGGGGCGCTCGGGACCGGGAAAACTGTGGCTCGCGTCGCCGCTGACCGTGGCGGCATCGGCCTTCACGGGGACGATTACGGCGTATACGCCGGGGATGTTTGCCCTGTTGGCCGTTGGCCGTTGACGGTTGGCTGTGCATATCGGCCAACGGCCAACAGCCAACGGCGAACAACTCTGATCCACATGCGCCGTTTTTGACCCGCCAGATATGGCAATACGGCCTATATCTTGACCCACATAATTACCCACCAAAATTGATCTTGTTTAGACTCAGCAAGTTACAGGCTTCGCCGAGTTGGCCGAGGTTGTGCTGTAACGGACCGTTCACAACCTTTGAAAGGGGAACGAGTCCGAATGAAGCGATCACTTATAGCCTTGGTATGTCTCCTCGCCATCCCGGCGGCCTTTGCCGGCGGTCCCAAGAAAGACAAGATCCGCAAAGCCGACAAGAAGATCTCCGGGCAATACATCGTCGTTCTCGAAGACCGCTACGCCGACGTCGCTGCAATCGCCGACGAGCTGGTGACCAAGCACAACGGCAAGACCAAGCACGTCTACGACAAGGCGCTCAAGGGCTTTGCCGCCGAGCTTTCGGACAAGGACGCCGCGGATCTCGCCGATGACTTCCGCGTGAAGTACGTCGAGGAAGACAGCGTCGTCTCCATCGACACCACGCAGACCGGGGCCACGTGGGGGCTCGATCGCATCGATCAGCGCAACCTGCCGCTCAGCACCACCTACACCTACAACGTCACCGGAGCGGGCGTGAAGGCGTACATCGTCGACACCGGCATCAACACCGCGCACAACGAGTTCGGCGGCCGGGCCATCAACGGTTACGACGCGGTCGACGGCTCGCTTCCGGCGGCCGACTGCAACGGCCACGGCACGCACGTCGCCGGCACCGTCGGCGGCTCGACCTACGGTGTGGCGAAGGGCGTGACCCTCGTCGCCGTCCGCGTTCTCGACTGCGCCGGCTCGGGCAGCAACTCCGGCGTCATCGCCGGCATCAACTTCGTCGCCTCCGACCACGCCGCCGGCCAGCCGGCCACGGCGAACATGTCGCTCGGCGGCGGCATCTCCCAGGCGCTCGACGACGCGCTCAACGCGGCCATCAACGACGGCGTGACCTTCTGCGTCGCGGCCGGAAACGGCGACCAGTTCGGCAATCCGCTCAACGCCTGCAACGGCTCGCCGTCGCGCGTGGCCAATGCGCTCACCGTCAGCGCCACCGATTCCAACGACGCCAAGGCGTCGTGGGCCAACTATGGCACCTGCGTCGACCTCTTCGCCCCCGGCGTGAGCATCACCTCGGCGTGGTACTCGTCGAACACCGCCACCAACACCATCAGCGGTACGTCGATGGCCACCCCGCACGTCTGCGGCGTCACCGCGCTCTACCTGCAGACCAATACGTCGGCCTCGCCGGCGACGGTTGCCAGCGCGATCATCACCAACTCGACGCCCAACGTCGTGGTCAGCCCCGGCACCGGCTCGCCGAACCGCCTGCTTTACGAGCTCTTCATCGGCGGCGGCGGCACTCCGGCGCCCACCATCTCCGGCTTCTCGCCCGCCTCGGGCGGCGCCGGCTCGAGCGTGACCGTCACCGGTACGAACTTCACCGGCGCCAGCGCCGTGCGATTCAACGGCCAGTCGGCTGGGTTCACCGTCAATAGCTCGACCCAGATCACCGCCACCGTCCCGAACTGCTCGTCGACCGGGACCATCTCCGTCACCACCGCGGGCGGAACGGCCACCAGCGCCGGCACGTTCACCGTAACGGGTTGCGGCGGCGGCAGCCAGCAGCTCCTGCTCAACCCCGGCTTCGAGTCGGGCAACAACGGCCAGTGGGTCGTCACAACGGGCGTCATCGACAGCTCGACCGGCCGCCCGGCCCGCACCGGATCGTGGAAGGCGTGGCTGGACGGCTACGGCACCACCCACACCGACTCGGCGTACCAGACCGTGACCATTCCCGCCGGCTCGACCAGCGCCACCCTGACCTTCTGGGTGCGCATCGACACGGCGGAGACCACCACCACCGTCCAGTACGACAAGCTGCAGGTGCAGGTCCTCAACACCGCCGGCACCGTGCTGGGAACGCTGGCCACGTACTCGAACCTCAACGCCAACAGCACCTACGTGCAGAAGTCGCTCAGCCTCAATAGCTGGATCGGACAGACCGTCCGCGTCCGCTTCCTGGGGACCGAGGACAGCTCGCTGCAGACGTCATTCGTGATTGACGACACCGCGCTCAACGTCCAGTAACCAAATGAGCGGCGGCCTCTCGCCCGAGGGCCGCCGCTCTTTACTCAACAGGGGGGAGAATCGATGAAACGCCTTGTCATTCTCGTTCTGGTAGTCCTGGTTGCCACGACCGCATTCGCCGGTGATTTCAAGAAAAACGACAAGAAGGTTCCCGATCAATACATCGTCGTGTTCGATGACGCCGTCGCCGACGACGAGATCCTCGCGCTCGCCGACGAGCTCTCGCTCAAGTACGGCGGCCTCAAGGACAAGGTTTACACCAAGGCGCTGAAGGGCTTCTCGGTGAAGATGTCCGAGGGCCAGGCCAAGCAGCTCGCGGACGACGAGCGCGTGGCGTGGGTGGAAGAGGACGGCGAAGTGTCGATCGACACCACCCAGAGCGGCGCAACGTGGGGGCTCGATCGCATCGATCAGCGCGACCGCCCGCTCAACGGCACATTCGTGTACACCCGCACCGGCTCGGGTGTGAAGGCCTACATCATCGATACCGGCATCCGCCGGACGCACACCCAGTTCGGCGGCCGGGCCATCGACGGCTATGACGCCGTCGACGGCACGCTTCCCGCGGCCGACTGCAACGGCCACGGCACGCACGTCTCCGGAACCGTCGGCGGCTCGACGTACGGCGTGGCCAAGGGCGTCACGCTTGTCGCCGTCCGCGTGCTGAACTGCAGCGGATCGGGCACCAACTCAGGCGTCATTGCCGGGATCGACTGGGTTCGCGGCAATCACGCCGCCGGCCAGCCGGCGGTGGCCAACATGAGCCTCGGCGGCGGCGCGTCGTCAGCGCTCGACACCGCGGTGAACAATTGCATCAACGACGGCGTGAGCTTCGCCATCGCCGCCGGCAACAGCAACGCCAACGCCTGCAACTACTCGCCGGCGCGCGTGGCCGCGGCGATCACCGTTGGCTCGACCACCAGTACGGACGTCCGTTCGTCGTTCTCGAACTACGGATCGTGCTTGGACATCTTCGCCCCCGGCTCGAGCATCACCTCGTCCTGGAGCACCAGCGACACGGCGACCAACACCATCAGCGGCACGTCGATGGCCACGCCGCATGTGGCGGGCGTGGCGGCGCTGTATCTGCAAAGCAATCCGAGCGCGTCGCCGGCCACCGTCCGCAACGCGCTGGTCAACAACTCGTCGCTCAACAAGATCTCCAGCGCCGGCACCGGGTCGCCGAACCGGCTGCTCTTTACGAACTACTAACGGAATCAGAGCGGGTCACAACAGGAGGGCCCCGCCCCGTCGCGGCTTGCGCGTGCCGCGGCGGGGCTTTTTTTCATGTGGGACGGGCTCTCAGCCCGTCATGCCCTCGCGCCGCGCCGCCCCGCTGGCCGAGGCCTCGGCCAAGGTGCGCACCGGCCCGCCGGTCGACGAGGAGGCGGACTACGCGCTGGACGTGTGGGCGGGGGTGGTGCCGGTGGCGTTGGTGAAGGGCGAGCCGATCAAAGATGTGACGACGGGCTGAAGCCCGTCCTACATCCCCGACCACGGCGGCGCGATGCCGTTCATTCGCGCGTAGGCGATCGACTGGCCGAGGTGCTCGTGCAGGTGGGTGAGGGCGGTCATGAACGCGCCGCGCTCGGTGGTGTCGCTGCCGAACATCCGCACCGTCTTGTCGAGGTCGGCGTCGGTGACGTTGAGCGCCGCGCTGCGGAGCTGCTCGAATGACCGGCGCAGCTCGTCGAGCACGCGCTGCTTGTCGGCGATCTGCTCGAGGGTCTGCGCGTCGCCGGACACCGGCTTGGAGGCGATGGCGGCGGCCACGAAGTAGTTGCCGCCGGCGACGTGCATGTAGACCTCGCTGACCGAGCGCACGCCGCGCGCCGGACGCCAGGAGAACTTCGCGGCCGGCATGGCCATGGCGAGCTGCATGATCTTCTTCTCCACGTCCTCGAGGTCGTGGAGGAACTCCGCGCGGAATCCGCTCTTCGGCACGGCCCGGGCCGCGGCATTCGGCTTCATCGAGCGCGCGAAGAGGGCGGGCGCGACGAGCAGAGTGGCAGCGGCGAGGATGTGGGCGAGGCGCATTCGGGGGATCTCCTTCGGGACCAGGCAGTGCCGAAAGAGTACCCCGCCCGCGGCGCGCGAGCAACGCTTTAGAGGAGCTGGGCGATGATCGCGTTGGCCGAGTTGATGAGCGCGTCGGCGTCGGCGGAGGGGAGGCGTCCGCTCCGCTCCATCGCCTCGACCTCGTTGATGAATGCGCCGAGGTTGTTGGCGGCGGTCTTTTCGTGACCGCGCTGTACCGATGCGATCGCGGCGATCACCTTCGTCACCAGGGAGGTGCGCTCGCCCTGATTGAAGCCGTTGTTCGCCGCGACGCCCGACGTCTGAAAGAACAGGTTGAACAGGTCGGACGTGGTGTCAGCGTAGGCCGGTATGGCCATGACAAGGAAGACGAGCGCGAGGCCGAGCCACGCGCTGCGCGTCTGGGGACTCTTCATGGTTCTCTCTCCTCTGCTTCGAATGGGCGAAGCTACGATATACCACCCTTGCCTGATTCTTGCCAAAGGCGAGCGATCCGATACCATCCGCTCTGTGCGCCTCGACCGACGTCAACTCCGCTTCCTCATCCGCTTCGCCGTGCTCCTGACCGTCTTGTTCCTGGTCATCTTCCTCGAGCCGGTGGACCGCAACGTGATCGCCCCCTTCACCCGAGGGCTGACGCGCGTCTCCGCCGTGCTGCTCAACGTCCTGGGCGAGGAGGTCACCGCGCACGGCACCCTCATTCAGGGGCGCGGCTTCGCCGTCGACATCAAAGGAGGGTGCAACGGCGTGGAAGCGATGCTGCTGCTCTGCGCCGCCATCGCCGCGTTCGACGCGCCGTGGCGGGCGCGGCTGATGGGCCTTCTGGCCGGCTCGGCCGCGCTGATGGCGTTCAACCTGGTGCGCATCGTCTCGCTCTACATGATCGGCGAGCGGTGGCGGCGGCTGTTCGACACCTTCCACCTCGCCGTGTGGCAGACCATCATGTTCGCGGTGGCGGCGTCGATTTTCGCCTTCTGGAGCGGACGCTTCGCGTCGAAGCATGTGGCTGCGCGTTCTTAGGTTCATCGCCGCGCTGATCGCGGCGGCCATCGTCTGGTACAACCTCACGCCGTTCTACGACCGCTTCCTTGCTGCCGCGGCGTCGCCGTTGATCAGGATCGACCGCCGCTTTCGCGACACGCGCGTCTTCGCTGCCGATCGAATCATCAGCGTCCGGGCGAAAGAGAAACGCAGCGACCTCCCGCCCGCCGACATCCCCGCCGACCAGCTCACCTACAACGTGATCCTGCTGGCGGCGCTCTTCGCCTCGAACCGCAAGCCGGTAAGCGATCGCAACGTCGTCGCCTTCCTGACGTCGACGGCGATCGTGGTCGTCCTCCACGTCGTCGCGGTTCTACTCTCCGTAGAATCGACCTACGCCGTGCGCATGAACGAGTGGAGCTCCGCGCACTACGGCACGGTGGCGCGCTACTTCTGGCTCTACGCGGAGATCTTCTACCGCCTGGTCGGGATGTTCGCCGTGGTCTTCGTTTGCTGGTGGATGGGAAGCGCTACGATGAAGCGGACATGAACGGCGTCGAGCAGCACTTCGAAGGGAAGGAGCCGCAGGTCCGGCGGATCGTGGCGACACGGATGGACGCGGTGATCCTGACCATCAAGTCGGCGCGCGACATCGCCGACGCGCGGATCCGGAAGCACGCGCAGACCTCGGCCAACCGGTGGCACCTGGACGTCCGCCTCAGCGATGCGAAACACGTCGACGGGCAACTGAAGGGCTGGCTGAAGGACGCCTACGACCTGGCGGGTTGATCGGTGCTCCTCACCCTTCGCATCATCGTCGCCGTCATCTGCTGCCTGATCGGCGTCGTGGGTCTGATCCTCCCCATCCTTCCCGGCTGGCTCTTCTTTCTGCTCGCCTTCGCGGTGCTCGCCCCGCAACATCGCTACACAAAGAGGGCGGTGGCCTGGGTCGACAAGCGGGCGCCGCGGATGGCGAAGGCGATACGGTGGTTGGGGATGGGATGAATTGGTGCGAAAGGGGGGACTCGAACCCCCACGGCTGTTAACCACTGGCTCCTGAAACCAGCGCGTCTACCAGTTCCGCCACTTTCGCACGCTCAGGGTGGGACCGCGATTCTCGGCAGCAGGCGTAGGAATGTCAACGTCCTGATCGATATTCCAAGTTTGCATGCGCGATCGCGGCGCTTCCACGCATCTTGCAAACCGACTATTCTGAGCGGGCGAATATCGCCCGCGAAACGCGCATGTCTGTGCAGTCCACCGAACCCGCCGCCGCCGTGCTGGAGCCCGCCAAACCGACCGTCGTTCCGGCGCCGCCGCGTGACGACGTCGGCGCGGAGATCGTCAACCTCCCGAACTCGCTGAGTCTCTTCCGCATCTTCCTGGTGCCGGTCATGGTGGTGGTTCTCCTCACCAAGTACTCGAACTTCCTGGGGCTCGGGATCTTTCTCGTCGCGGCGATCACCGATTACTTCGACGGCTACTTCGCGCGGAGGATGAACAAGGTTACGCGGTTGGGTGCGCTGATCGACCCGATCGCCGACAAACTGCTGATGTCGGCGGCGTTCATCTCGCTCGTCGAGCTCGGCCTGGCGCGGGCCTGGATGGTGGTGATCATCATCGGCCGCGAGTTTGCCGTCTCGGGATTGCGCTCCATCGCCGCGCAGCAGGGGGTGACCATCGCCGCCTCGCCGCTGGGGAAGACCAAGACCGTGGCGCAGGTGGTGGCCATCTCGCTGCTGATCGTCGGCTACGAGCTCGGCGAGTTCAAGTTCATCGGCGAGCTGGCGTTGTGGGTGGTGATGCTGTTCGCGCTGGTGTCGGGCGTCGATTACTTCATCAAGTTCTCGCGCGCCGTGCTCGGCGGCCGGCGCGGAGTGTAGCGGCGGCCGCTCTCGGCCGCCGGCGCCCGAAGCGGGCGCCGCTACACTTGTTCCAGCGACTCCAGATTCGCCAGCATCGTCTCGATCCGGTTGCGGATCTCGCTGCGCTCCTTCTGAAACCGCGCGCAGTCCTCTTCGAGCGATGAAACCTGCTCCAGCTTCGCGCGAAGCGAGTCGCGCTCCCGCCGCAGTTCCTGGATGGTGGCGATCGCCTTCTCCACCCGCTCGTGTAGGCGGACGAGAATCTCTCCCTCTTCGGTTCCCGCGAGGGGCATCTGCTCTTCTTTCGTTTTCTTCATAGCACTTTCACCGGAAGCATCGCCGCCAGGCGCGACGCGAGCTGTTGCTGCAGCGCCGTCACGTCCTCCTGGGTCAGCGAGCGGTCGAACGCCTGATACCACATGCCGAGGGTGGTCTTGATGATGTTGTCGCCTTCGGGCGTGAAGCGGTCGCGCAGCCCGACGTCGTGCAGATACGGCACTTCGAACGAGCGGATGGTATCGACGATGCGCTGATACGGCAGATCGCGCCCGTGCGTGATCGCCAGGATCATCGGCACGCCGGGGAAGCGCGCCACCGGCGCCATCGTCCATTCCGTGTTCGACGCGGCCAGCAGCGCCTCGACGTCGATCTCCGCGGCCAGCACGTCGCCCTTGATCCCGAACTTCTGCAGCACCTCCGCCGCGACGAATCCGACGTTGGCGATGGCGCGTTCGCCGTGCCGCGCCACGGCGCGCTTCGACTTGCGCAGCCACGGCTGGTCCGACGCCGCGTATGCCACCTCGACGTGGAAGCGCGCGGCGATTTGATCGACGAGGCCCTTGATGTCGAAGAAGTCGACGGGGCGCTTCGCGTCGCCCCAGAACTCGCCGACCGAGCCGAACATGACGATTCCCACGCGATGATGCTCGCGCACGGCGTCACCCTTTCGGTGATACGTGCGGGCGGTCTCGAAGAGCGCGCCGTCGCGCGTGCCGTACGAGCGGTTGAAGACCACATTCTCGAGCAGGCCGCCCATCAGCGACAGCCGCATCGCCGCGATGTTCTCCGACAGGGAGTTGGTGATCGATACCGGCTCTTCGTCCGAGAACATCGGATTCCACGCCGCGGGGATGAACGAGTAGTTGATCGCCTCGGACAATCCGCAGCCGGTGAGGATGTCGCGTACGGTGTCGTTCGCCACCTCCACCGCCTCGCGGCGGACGTCGCCGGTCGTCAGGCGCGGCAGCGAGGCGGGGATGTTGTTGAGGCCGAAGAAGCGGAGCACTTCCTCGACCAGGTCCATCTCTTCGTGGATGTCGCCGCGGTAGGTTGGGACGGTGACCATGATTCCGTCGTGCACCGTCTCCGCGCCGAAGCCGAGGCGGCGAAAGAGCTCCAGAGCGTAGCCGTCGCCGACCACGCCGCCCGACTGCTCGTGCAGCTTCGCCGAGCGGAGGCGGATGGTCTTTGGCTCCACCGGCGCAGCGACGACATCGACGACCGCCTCCGGACTGCCGCCGATCATGCGCGCGGTCTCTTCGACGGCGGCGATGGTGTCGTTCGGATCGACGCGCCGCTCGAAGCGGTACGACGCGTCGGTCTTCAGTCCCAGCCGGCGCGCGGTGCGACGGATGGTGGACGGATGGAACCACGCGCATTCGAGGAGAACGTTCCTCGTCGCCGCGGTGATCTCGGAGTCGAAGCCGCCGATGACCCCGCCGAGCGCGACGGGCCTCTTGGCATCGGCGATGACGACGGTATCCGGATCGATTTTCCGCATTTCGCCGTCGAGAGACTTGATCGATTCGCCCCCCTTTCCCCGGCGGACGATGATGGTCTGATCGGTGATCTTGTCGAGGTCGAACGCGTGCAGCGGGTGGCCGAGCGCGATCATCACGTAGTTCGTGGCGTCGACGATGTTGTTGATGGGACGGAGCCCCACCGCTTCGAGGCGGCGCTGGACGTTCGGTGGAGAGGGTTGGACGGTGACGCCCCGGATGGGGAGGGCGGTGTAGCGGCCGCACATCTCCGGCGCCTCGATGCGAATCGTGACTTGTGTAGGGGCGGCCGCTCCCGGCCGCCCGGCGCCCGGAGCGGGCGCCGCTACACTCCTAAGCTCCCGTCCCAACGCCGCCGCCAGCTCCCGCGCCATCCCGAGATGCGACATGGCATCCACGCGATTGGTTGTCACCTCGAGATCGAACACCGTGTCGTCGCCGTGCGTCTCGAGCGACTCGACAGCGTGACCGATCTCGGTGAAGCGGCGTCCGAGCTCGTCGTCGCCGAGGTCGGAGAGGTCGATAAAATCGTTGAGCCAGTGGCGCGAGAACTTCATCGGGGCGGGGATTGTATCGTCACGCGCCGCAGCACGTCCTCGGCCGCGTCGTGCGGATTGTTGCGCTTGCGAAGAACGTCATCGAGGATCTGATCGAAGTTCGGCGTGGCGGCGAGAAGACGGTCGATGAACTTCTCTTTGAGCAGCGTCTCGATGCGGATGCGCACGCGCTCGCGGTTGCGGCGATCGAGCTCGCCGGACGATTCGAGGTAGCCGCGATGCTTGACGATTGCCGCATCGAGCTCCTCGATGCCCTGGCTGGCCGAGGCCACCGTCTTCACGATCGGCGGTACCCAGTCGCCGTGCTCCTCGACCAGCGACATCATCATGGTGATCTCGGTGACGGTGCGGTCCGCGCCGGGGCGATCGGCCTTGTTGACCACGAAGATGTCGCCGATCTCCATGATGCCGGCCTTGATGGCCTGGATGTCGTCGCCCATGCCGGGCACGAGGATGACGACGTTGGTCTGCACGGTGCGGATGACATCGATCTCGTCCTGCCCGACGCCGACGGTCTCCACGATGACCACGTCGAAGCCCGACGCGTCGAGGAGGTCGACGACGTCGTTGGTTGCCTTCGCCAGGCCGCCCATGAAGCCGCGCGTGGCCATGGAGCGGATGAAGACGCCGCGGTCGGTGTAGAGGTCGGCCATGCGGATGCGGTCGCCGAGGATCGCGCCGCCGGTGAAGGGGGAGGTGGGATCGACGGCGATGATGCCGACGCGTTGGTCGCTCCGGCGATAGTGCTTGGCCAGCGCGGCGACGAGAGTTGATTTGCCCGCGCCCGGCGAGCCGGTGATGCCGATGACGCGCGCGCGGCCGGTGGCCGGATAAACCTCGGCGAGCAGGCGCTGGGCTTGGGGGTCTTCGCGCTCAACCAGCGACACGGCCTGCGCCAGTGCGCGGTACTGTCCCGCCAGGACGCTGCGCGCCAGTGCCTCGCTCATCCTTCGGCGAGCAGATTGCGCGCGATCACCATCCGCTGGATCTCGCTGGTCCCTTCACCGATGGTGCAGAGCTTGACGTCGCGGTAGTACTTCTCGGCCGGGAACTCCTTGATGAAGCCGTAGCCGCCGAAGATCTGCACGCCCTTTTCCGTGCAGCGCACGGCGACTTCCGAGGCGTAGAGCTTGGCCATGGCCGAGAACTGCGTGACGCGCTCGCCGGCGTCCTTGACCGTCGCGGCGCGCATGGTGAGGAGGCGGGCGGCGTCGATCTCGGTGGCCATGTCGGCGAGCATGAACTGGATGGCCTGGAACTCGGCGATCGGCTTGCCGAACGCCGTCCGCTGCTTGGCGTAATTGCGCGCGGCGTCGTACGCGCCGCGGGCCACGCCGAGCGACAGCGCGGCGATGGAGATGCGGCCGCCGTCGAGCACCTTCATGGCGTCGATGAAGCCGTAGCCGAGCTTCCCGAGCATGTTGCCGGCGGGGACGCGGCAGTCCTCCATCACCAGCTCCGCGGTGTCGGAGACGCGCATCCCGAGCTTGTTCTCCTTCTTGCCGGCCCGGATGCCTTTGCGATCCATCTCCACGGCGAAGGCGGTGATGCCGTGCTTCTGATCGTTGCGGTCGGTGACGGCGAGGACGACGGAGATGTCGGCGTAGCTGGCGTTGGTGATGAAGTTCTTGGTGCCGTTGAGCACCCACTCGTCGCCGTCCTTGACCGCCGTGGTGCGCATGCCCGAGGCGTCGCTGCCGGAGCCGGGCTCGGTGAGACCCCAGGCGCCGATCCACTCCCCTGAGGTCAGCTTCGGCAGCCACTTCTTTTTCTGTTCGTCATTGCCGGCGAGGTAGATGTGGCCGGTGCCCAAGGAGTTGTGTGCGGCGACGCTGAGGGCGAAGCCGCTCTCCACCGCCGCCAGCTCTTCGATGACGTTGACATAGTCGATGTACGAGAGCGCCGTCCCTCCGTACTCCTCGGGGAAGATGACGCCGAGGAGCCCCAGCTCGCCGGCTTTCTTGAAGGTGTCGACGGGGAAGTGCTGCGCTTCATCCCACTCCATCATGTGCGGTTTGAGCTCGCTGTTGGCGAACTCCCGGACCATGTCTCTGATCTGCTCTTGCTCGTGGGTCAGACGGAAATCCATTCACACTCCTGGCGACCAGATTGACGTGGCAAGCGGGGCAGGGCGCCCCCTCGGTCGGGGAGGGGATTCTAGCGCATCTTCGGAGTCCGCCCCGTGCCTGGAGCATCTTGTCACGCGGAGACGCGGAGGGCGCCTCCGTGTCTCCGCGTGAAACCAGCGCGCGATCGGCCTGCTGCACTTTCCAGAGCGTTCAGCTACACCGGACGCGCCTCCTCCGCTTCTTTCCAGATCTCTACGCGGTGGCTCTCATTCAGGGCGAACGTCCCGACGAAGAACGTCATCAGCGCCACCGCCATCACCCAGTACAAGCCGGCGTAGATGTTGCCGGTCTGCTCGGCGAGGAAGCTGGCGATGAGCGGGAGCGTGCCGCCGAACCAGCCGTTGCCGATGTGGTACGGGAGCGAGAAGGACGTGTAGCGGATCTTGGCGGGGAACGCTTCGATCAGGAACGCGGCGATCGGGCCGTACACCATCGTCACGTAGATGACCTGGATGAACACCAGCAGCATGAGCACCGGCATGTTGGGATGCTTGGGATCGGCGCCCGCCGCTTTCATGGCGTGGTAGATCGGCAGGTAGGTGAGCGCGGCGAGAAGGTTGCCGGCCATCATGATCTTCAGCCGGCCGATGCGGTCGGAGAGTGCCCCGAAAACGGTGAAGAAGGGCATGGCGAAGAAGATCGCCGTGGCCACGATGATGCTCGACCGGACGATGTCGATCTTCATCACGCTCTGCAGGAATGAGAGCGCGTAGAACTGCCCCGTGTACCAGACGATGCCCTGTCCGGCCGTGGCGCCGAGGAGCACGAGCAGGACGATCTTGAAATTGGCCCACTTCGCGAAGCTATCCCTGAGCGGGGCGGTGGACGTTTTCCCCTGGCTCTTGAGCGCGGCGTACAGCGGCGACTCGCTCAGCTTCAGGCGGATGTAGAGCGACATCGCCACCAGGACGATGGACAGCAGGAAGGGGATGCGCCAGCCCCACGCCTTGAAGTCGGCGTCGGACATCGATTCCTTCACCGCCAGCACGACGCCGAGGGAGACGAAGAGTCCAAGCGTGGCCGTGATCTGAATGAAGCTGGTGTAGTAACCGCGCTTGTTGTCGGGCACGTGCTCGGCGACGTACACCGCGGCGCCGCCGTACTCGCCGCCCAGCGCCAGGCCCTGCAGCAGGCGGAGGACGAGAAGGATCGCCGGCGCGAGCACGCCGATCGATGCGTACGTCGGCAGCAGTCCGATGAGGAAGGTGGAGAAGCCCATGATGGTCAGCGTGACCAGGAAGGCGTACTTGCGCCCGATCAGGTCACCGATGCGGCCGAAGACCAGCGCGCCGAACGGGCGGACGATGAAGCCGGTGGCGAAGAGCGCCCACGTCTTGATCAGCGCCCACGCCGGATCACCTTTCGGAAACATCAGCTCCGACATCACCACGGCGAGGCTGCCGAAGATGTAGAAGTCGTACCACTCGATCATCGTGCCGAGTCCGGAGGCGAAGATGATCCGGCGGACCGGGTAGGTGCGGCTGGTCTCCTCCATTACGGCTCCTCCTGCAGCAGCATCTTGTAGACCTCGTTCTTGCGCAGCCCGAACTTCTCGGCGACGGCCTTGACCGCGTCGTTGCGCCGCATGCCGCTGTCGCGAAGGCGTTTGAACTCGGACGCCACGTCGTCCGGCGCGACGTTCGACTCCGGCGGCGCGGCGGCGGCGAAGACGACGGTGACCTCGCCCTTGATCGTCCGCGATTCGAGCGACGCGATCACCTCGCTGATCGTGCCGCGGATGAGCTCCTCGTGCAGCTTGGTCATCTCGCGCGCCACGGCGACCTCGACGTCGCCGAGGATCGGCAGCGCGTCGCGCAGCGACTCCACCAGCCGCTCCGGCGACTCGTACACGATCGCGGTGTGGCCGAGGGCAGCGAGGCGGCGATAGAACTCCGAGCGCTCGCCGTGGCGGTGCGGAGTGAACCCGAGAAAGGTGAAGGGGAGGGGAGCGATGCCGCTTGCGACGAGCGCGAGGACGCCGGCGAATGGGCCAGGAATCGGCTCGACGGTGAGGCCGCGCTCGCGCGCGATACGCACCAGGCGAAAGCCAGGATCGCTGATGACCGGCATGCCGGCGTCGCTGACCAATGCCACGGTCTCGCCGGCTTCGATGCGGTCGGCGAACGTTCCGCCGCGCGCATCCTCGGTGTGGTCGTCGAAGCGCTGCGTCGGCTTGTCGATGCCGAAGTGCGTGAGGAGGCCGCGGGTGTGACGGGTGTCTTCGCAGAGCACGAGGTCGGCGGAGCGGAGCGCCTCCACCGCGCGCGGCGAGAGGTCGCCGAGGTTGCCGATCGGCGTGCCGACGATCAGGAGTTTGCCGGGCATGTCGCCCCTCATCCGCCGCTTCGCGGCACCTTCTCCCGCAAGCGGGAGAAGGGAGATTTGGTGGCCCTCTCCCGCGAGAGCGGGAGAGGGTGGCCCGAAGGGCCGGGTGAGGGCGCGCGCAGTGCGTAGCTCCTCGACAAAAGGATGGCCGCGGACGCGGCGACGTTGAGCGACTCGACGCGGGCGGACGTGGGGATGGCGATCTTCCTCGCGGCGCGCGCGATCTCCTCCGACACGCCGCTCCCCTCGCTGCCGAACGCGAGGATCGCGCCGCGCGGGGGAGGGTCGATCGCCTCGCCGCGCGCGTCGGCGGCGAAGAGCGGCCAGCCGCGCGCGAGCAGCTCTTGGCGCGACGCCGTTGCGCACGGGACGTTCAGGATCGCGCCGGCCGAGGCGCGAATCGCCTTTGGACTGAACGGGTCGGCGGAGCCGGGCAGAATCGCCACGCCCGCGGCGTCGAAGGCCGCCGCAAGGCGCACGATCGTCCCCACGTTGCCGGGATCCTGCACGCCGTCGAGGGCCACGACGATGCTGTCATCGCGCGCGAAGAGCTGATCGAGCGTCGCGCGCGGGCGCTCGAACAGGGCGAGGATGCCCTGGGAGGTCTTGGTGTCGCTGACGTCGTTGAAGAGGGCGTCGGAGAACGCCACGATGTCATCCTGAGCGGGAGCGAAGGACCGGTGTGGGTGGGCGGCGCGCAGAAGTTCATCGAGCGCGCCACCCGACCACACCGATCCTTCGCTCACGCTCAGGATGACAGCACTCCATCCTGCGCGGATCGCATCCGCCACCGCTTTCGGTCCCTCGACGACGATCTCCTCCCCATGCTCGCGCACGGCGTCGCGCACGCGCTTGTACAAGGCGTTGTGTCGGCTGGAGATGCTTTTCATTAGAATCGCGCGCCGATGATACCCAAGAGCAACTCGCCTCTCTCCGCACTCTGGACGTTCCCGAGCATTCTTTTCTCGTCGTTCATCATCGCCTGGGCGGCCGAGGCCGCGCAGTTCCTGATCTCGCAGGGACTGGCGTTGGCCATCCTGGCCTGGCTGCAGACCCTGCCGGAGTTCGCCGTCGAGGCGGTGATCGCGTGGGAGGCGGGGAAGGACCCGGCGAAGACGCATCTGGCCATCGCCAACTTCACCGGCAGCCTGCGGCTGCTGGTCGGGCTGGGATGGCCGATGATCTATTTCGTCGCCGCGGCGTTCGGATGGCGGAAGAAAAAGGGCTTCGTCAACATCGAGCTCGAACAGGAGCACTCCGTCGAGGTCTTCGGACTCCTGCTGCCGATCCTCTACTTCGTCTTCGTCTGGTGGAAGGGGACGCTGTCGATTTGGGACTCGTTCCCGCTACTCGGCTGCTACATCCTCTATTTGTGGGTGCTGTGGAAGATCCCGCCCCGCGAGGAGGAAGAGGAGGCGATGGACGACCTCGGCGCCGTGCCGCGGCGGGTGCTCGCACTCGAGCCGCGCTTCCGAAACGCGGCGATCCTGGGGCTGTTCATGGCCGGCGGCGTGATCCTCTACTTCTCCGCCCATCCATTCCTCGACTCCATGCTCGCCATCGCGGGCACGTTCGGCATCTCCACGTTCTTTTTCGTGCAGTGGGTGGCGCCGTTTCTCTCGGAGTTCCCCGAAAAACTGAGCGCCTTCTACTGGGCGCGAAAAGTGTCGACGGCCAATGTGGCGCTGATGAACATGGTGTCGTCGAACATCAACCAGTGGACCGTTCTGGCGGCGATGATCCCGATCGTCTTCGTCATCAGCGCCGGGAGCAATCAGCCGCTGTCGTTCGACCTCCACCAGCGTCAGGAGATTCTCCTCACCATCCTGCAGAGCTTTCTCGGATTTCTGCTGCTGCTCAATCTGCAGTTGAAGATGTACGAGGCGTCGATCCTCTTCCTCTTCTGGATCGTGCAGTTCCTGGTTCCGGCGTGGCGCGGACCGATGATTTATGTGTATCTTGGCTGGTGCATCCTGGAGCTGGTTCTCATGGTCGCCAGCCGGTCGGCGCCGGCCGCCTGGCGCGGATTGCGAACCACGCTCACGAAACGCCTGGCCTGATGGATCGATCGCTGCTGACCCGACCCGGAATCCGCCTTTCCCGGCGCGTGACCGAGCTGCGGGTCTCGCCGACGCTGGCGGTGATGTCCCGGGCCCAGGAGCTGATGGCGCGCGGCGTCGACGTGGTCGATCTCGGCCCCGGCGAGCCCGATTTCCCGACGCCGGTGGCGGTCTGCGAGGCGGGGAAGCGGGCCATCGATCGCGGTCAGACCAAGTACACGGCGAATCAGGGGACGAAGGCGCTGCGCGACGCGATCGCGGCGCGCTACAACCGCCGCTACGGCACCTCGCTGACCAGCGAGAACGTGATCGCCGGCACCGGCGGAAAACAGGAGCTGTTCAATGTGATCCTCGCGCTGGTCGAGGAAGGCGACGAGGTCATCATCCCGTCGCCGTTCTGGGTGAGCTTCCCCGACCAGGTGCAGTTCGCCGGCGGTCGGCCGGTGTTCGCGCGCGTCAGCGGCGAGCGGCAGTTCCGTCCGGCGTTCCGCGACATCGAGGCCGTGGCCACCGACCGCACCCGTGGCGTGATCATCAACTCGCCGTGCAACCCCACCGGCGCGGTGATCGCCGAGGCGGAGCTGAGGCGCATCGTGGAGTGGTGCGCGGCGCGCGACGGCTTCCTCATCTTCGACGAGACCTACGAGTTCTTCGTCTACGACGGCGCCGAGCATGTCTCGGCGGCGCGATGGATCAACGAGTACCCGGACACGGTGATCGTGGTGAACTCGATGTCGAAGACGTTCGCCATGACCGGCTGGCGGCTTGGATACGCCATCGCCCACGGCGACATCGTCGGCGCGGCGAACAAGATCCAGAGCCACTCCACGTCCAATCCAAGCTCCATTTCGCAGGCCGCGGCCCTCGAGGCCATCACCGGCGACAACGACGCCGACGTCCGCCGGATGTGGGAGGCCTACGCCGAGCGGCGCGAGTGGCTGATTCCGGCCATCAACGCCATCGACGGGTTCTGCTGCGCGCAGCCCGACGGCGCGTTCTACATCTTCCCCGACGTGAAGGCCTTCTTCGGCAAGAAGGGCATTCACGACTCACAGAGCTTCGCCACGTATCTGCTCGACGAAGCGAGCGTTGCGGTTGTGCCCGGCGGCGCCTTCGGCAGCGACGACCACGTCCGTATCAGCTACGCGACGTCGATGGAGCGGCTGCGCGAGGGCGTGCGCCGCATCGAGGCCGCGCTGCGCAAACTGTAGGGAATCGCACTCAACTACCCCCCGTTCTACCTGCGAACTCAAACCCCTGAAAAACAAGGAGCATCTGTGAAGAAGAACGTCATGACCATCATTCTTGCGCTCGCGGCAACCGCCGTTTTCGCGCAGGACAAGAAGCCGGCCACGCCGGCCCCGGCCAAGCCCGCCGCGGCGGGCATCGTGATCGAAGAGGCCGATCCGGTGATCATCACCGCGGGCGACATCAAGATCCGCCAGTCGGAGTTCGAAGCGGCCATCAAGACCCTGCCGGAGCAGTACCAGCAGTTCGCCACGGGCACGGGCAAGAAGCAGTTCGCCGAGGACTTCCTCCGCATGAAGATCCTGGCGGTGGAAGGCTTCAAGAACAACCTGCAGAACGATGCGGACGTCGTGAAGCAGCTCAACCTGATGCGCGAGAACCTCGTGGCCAGCGCCGAAGTGAAGAAGCTCGAGGCGTCGCTCGCGCTCGATGACGCCGCCCTCAAGAAGATGTACGACGACAACAAGAAGGATTACGAGCAGGTTTCCGCGCGCCACATCCTCATCGCCTTCAAGGGCAGCCCCGCCGCGCAGGCAGGGAAGAAGGAGTTGACCGAGGACGAGGCGAAGGCGAAGGCCGAGGACATCCGCAAGCAGCTCGCCGCAGGCGCCGATTTCGCCGAGCTGGCGAAGAAGGAATCGGACGACACCGGCTCCGGCGGCCGCGGCGGCGACCTCGGCAGCTTCGGCCACGGCCAGATGGTGCCGGAGTTCGAGTCCGCCGCGTTCGGGACCAAGGTCGGCGAGCTTTCGCCGGTGGTCCGCACGCAGTTCGGATTCCACATCCTCAAGGTGGAGAAGCGCGACCTCACTCCGTACGAGAACGTGAAGGCCGGACTGGAAAAGAACCTCCGCCAGACGAAGCTGCAGGAAGCAATCGAGGCCCTGAAGGACAAGGCGAAGCCGACCTACAACGAGGCGTACTTCCCGCCGCCGCCGCCCGCCCCCGCGCCGGCCGCCACGCCGCCGCCCGCGACGAAGAAGCCGTAGCGATGTCTGGAGCGCCGGCGTCTCGCCGGCTGGCCCGCAGGCGTCCCGCCTGCGTTGTTGCGGCGGCGTGGACGCCTGCGGGCCAGCCGCCGGGGACGGCGGCGCTCCATCTGCTTTCTGTTAGGCTTACCGGCCATGGAGATTCCGGCCAAGGTCTCGATTTTCAGCCGCACCCTCGAGGTAAAAGGCAAGCCCGCCACCCTCGTCGCCATCAGCGCGCACGGCTTTTACGAAGTGGTGATGGAAGTGCAGCAGCGCAACCACACCGTGCTGTTCCCCATCAACGAGACCGTGGTGATCTTCAACGAGGCGCTGCCGGCAACCTCTGAGGAGTTCGAGGTCGAGCGGTAGCTCAGTCGTACTTCTTCCCGAACAGGTACGCGACCCCGATCCCCAGCAGGTAGAGCGCGATCATCGGCACGGCCAGGAAGGTCTGCGTCACCATGTCCGGCCCCGGCGTGACGATCGCCGCGATGACGAACGACAGCACCACCGCGTACTTGAGCTTCTGCATCAGGAAGGCCGGCGTGACGATGCCCAGCCGGGCGAGGAAGAAAATCAGGATGGGCGTCTCGAAGACCAGGCCGGCAGAGAGGATGACGGTGCTGGCGAACGAAAAGTACTCGTCCACCTTGATCATCTGTTTGAACTGCGCGCCGGTGTCGACGAAGAACTTGCAGGCGGCCGGCAGCATGAACTGGTAACCGAACCAGCCTCCGGCGACGAAGAACAGCGTGGCGAAGATGACGAACGGCGCGGCGTAGCGCCGCTCCCGCGGGTAGAGCCCCGGCGTGATGAAGAGCCAGATCTGCAGGATGACGATCGGCGAGGCCAGGAAGATCCCGGTGAAGAACGCCACCTTCATGTACAGGAAGAACGGCTCGGTCAGGCGCGTGTAGGCCAGCCGCTGATCGCCCGCGGCCAGGAATTGCGTGAGCGGCTTCTGGATGATGGCGAAGATCGGCTCCGCGTAGTTCCAGCAGAGGAAGAAGCCGCCCACGACGGCGAGAATCGAGATCAGGAGGCGCTTGCGGAGCTCCTCGAGGTGCTCGAGGAACGACATTTTCGAGAGCTCGCGTTCGGGCTCGGCGGCGTCGTCGGCGGAGCCTGCGCTGGGAGCGGCATCGGTCATACCTTGGCGGGCTCGGACGGCGTTTCCGCCGGCTCCACTGGCTCGGTCCTTGATACCGTGTCGGCGAGGGGAACCCGGGTGGAGGCGAGCTGCTTCAGTTCGTCGACGCGCACTTCCCGCTCGATGGTGGACTTGAAATCATCCGTCGCTTTCTTGAACTCGCCCAATGCCTTACCGATGGTCCGGCCGATGTCGGGGAGACGCTTGGGACCGAAGACGATCAGGGCGACGATGAAGATGAGGATCATCTCCGGGAAGCCGAGTGAGCCGAACATGAGTGCGCTTGGGCCTTTCTCCCCTGGGGAACGGAGGCGTGAACATCGCCTGGGTGGTGAATAGTCCGTAGCCTTAATCAGTTACGACCCGTACAATTCACGCGTGAAGAGTGACATGACTACCATCAAGAAAACCGACAAGTGGACGTTCTCGCTCACCGTGATCGTCGCCGTCCTCGGCGCGACGCTGTTCGGCGGCATGTACGGCAACCGCCTCTTCGGCGCGCCAGTGCAGAATGACGTGCGGAAGCGCATGCAAGAGTACACGGATCTTCTCGCGGCCGTCACATCGTGGGCCCCTGAAGAGGTCTCCTCCGACAAGTTCGTCTACTCCTCCATCGACGGCATGCTTCGCGCGCTCGATCCCCACACCAGCTTCCTCGAGCCGAAGGAGTACTCCGACATGCAGGATCGCCAGAAGGGGTCGTTCTACGGCCTAGGCATCCTGGTGACCAAGCGCAACGACCAGGTCACGGTCATCACCCCGCTCGAAGGTACCCCCGCCGCCCGCCTCGGCATCCGCGCCGGCGACGTCATCGCCGAAGTGGAAGGGACGTCGACCGACGATCTCACCCTCGACGAAGTGGTCAAGCGTCTCAAGGGGCCGAAGGGCACCACCGTCCACATCAAGATCCTCCGCGTCGGCATCAAGGAGCCGATTCCGCTGACCATCGTCCGCGCGGCGATCCCCACCAACTCGATCTCCAACACGTTGATGCTGAAGCCGGGCATCGGCTACATCCGCATCAAGGACTTCACCGCCACCACCGTGCGCGAGCTCGACGAGGCGATCGCCAAGCTGAAAGACCAGGGGATGCAGCGGCTGGTCCTCGACCTCCGTCAGAATCCCGGCGGCCTGCTCGACGCCGCGGTCGGCGTCGCCGACCACTTCCTCGACAAGGGACAGATGATCGTCTACACCAAGGGCCGTACGCCCGACTCGGCGCAGGACTACGTCGCGCCGGGCAAACACCTCAAGCTCGAGATGCCGGTGGTGGTGGTCATCAACCGCGGCAGCGCCTCGGCCTCGGAGATCGTCGCCGGCGCCATTCAGGACCACGACCGCGGCATGGTCGTCGGCGAAACGAGCTGGGGCAAGGGTCTGGTGCAGAGCGTCTACACGCTCCAGTACGGCGCCGGACTGGCGCTGACCACGTCGAAGTACTTCACGCCGTCGGGCCGCAACATCCAGCGCGACTACAGCTCGTTCTACGACTACTACGTGGCCGAGGAGAACGACGACGGCAGCTCCTCCGAGATGCCGCTGAAGGACCGTAAGAAGTTCCAGACCGTCACCGGCCGCACCGTGTACGGCGGCGGCGGCATCACCCCCGACGTCTTCGCCAAGCCGGCGCCGCTGTCGCGCACCACGCAGCTCCTCGAAGTGCGCAGCGCGATCTTCAATTACGGCGTCGAATACGTGGCCAAGCACCCCGACACCAACAAGGACGTCGCCATCACTCCCAACGTCATCGAGGAGTTCGTCCGCTACGCCGCCGACAAGGAGATCGCTCCCGTCGCCGACATCCGCGATGCGCTGCAGAAGCCGGACGACCGCCGCTACATCGAGCGGGCGCTGAAGGCGGAGATCATCGCCGCCAAGTACGGATTCGAGGCCTCGTATCCCTTCCGCCTGGAAGGCGACAGCCAGATCGAGAAGGCGCTGGAGATCCTGCCGGAGTCGCAGAAGCTCGCCGTGAAGGCCGCCGAGGTGCGCAGCCATGGCGTGCCTGGGGCAACGGACGCCGGATCGGCGCGCGCTCAAGCAACGCCGAAGACGAACTAGGCGCTTCTCGTAGGGGCGCGCAGCAGCGCGCCCGGCACCCACGTCGGAGCTGCGGGCGCGCTACTGCGCGCCCCTACTTATGCTAAGGTTCGCCCGCTTTTCGGACAGGGAGACTCACGACGTGCCTGAACTCGGAAAAAAGTACACCTGCTATAGCTGCCACACGAAGTTCTACGACCTCGGCAAGGCCGTGCCGATCTGCCCCAAATGCGGCGCAGACCAGCGGGACGCGGAAGACGCTCCGGTGGTGAGCACCTCGCGCAGCCGCGGCGCGGCCCGCAGCGCTCCCGTGGTGGTCGAGGAGCCGGTCGAGGAGGATTTCGCAGCGGAGGCGGAGACGGAGACGCCCGCCGTCGAGTCGGACGACGAAGAGGAGTTGGTCGTCGAGCCGGAGCGCGAAGAAGAACCGGCCGCTGACGAAGACGACGCGGAAGACTACTAGGAGGAAACGATGGGACGATTGGGACTGCTTGGCTGCGTTGGTGCGCTCATTCTGGCGGTGCTCATCATGGGCGGCTGGTTCATCGGCGTTCGCAATCATCTCGTGGAGCTCGACCAGCAGGTGCAGGCGCAGTGGGCGCAGGTCGAGAACGACTACCAGCGCCGTTTCGATCTCATCCCCAACCTCGTGCGCACCGTGCAGGGAGCGGCGAACTTCGAAAAGTCGACGCTGGAGGCGGTGGTCAACGCCCGCGCCAGAGTCGGTCAGGTGCAGATGCCGGCCGGGGCGCCCGCCGCATCGAATCTCCCCAACGATCCGAACGCCATGGCGCAGTTCGCGGCCGCGCAGGAAGGGCTGAGCAGCGCTCTCTCGCGCCTCCTCGTGGTGGTGGAGCGCTATCCGGAGCTGAAGTCGAACCAGAACTTCCTCGAGCTGCAGTCGCAGCTCGAGGGCACCGAGAACCGTATCGCCGTGGAGCGCAAGCGCTACAACGACGTCGTGGCCACCTACAACACCGCCATCAAGAAGTTCCCCGCCAACCTCGCGGCGAACATGGGCGGGTTCAAGGAGAAGGCGTACTTCCGCGGCGCCGCCGGCTCGCAGCAGGCGCCGGAAGTGAACTTCAACTTCGGCACGACCTCGGCGCCCGCGCCCGCAACCGGAACACGCTGACGTGTACAAGCGCTTCGCCGCCGTCGCGATCGCCCTCTGCATCGCGACGGCGGCAGTCGCCCTCGACATCCCTCCCAAGCCCACCGCGTGGGTCACCGACAACGCGGACATCCTGACGCCCGAGCAGGAGCAGGCGCTCAACGAGAAACTCGAAGCGCTCAAGACGAAGAGCGGCGCCGAGTTTCTGGTGATGACATTCCCCTCGCTGGAAGGGGAGGACGTCACCGCCTACACCAACCGCGTCGTCGAGCAGTGGAAGGTCAAGGACGACAAGGCACTGATTATCTTCGTCTTCGCCAACGACCGGAAGATGCGGATCCAGGTCGGTTACGGGCTGGAGTCAGTCATCACCGACGCCTATGCCTCGCGCGTCTACCGCAACACGCTGGTACCCGCGTTCCGCCAGTCGCGGTATTACGAGGGTATCGACGAGGCCATCACCCAGCTCGCGCAGAAGGTCGATCCGAGCTTCTCGCCGCAGAGCCGCAGCCTTCCCGCGTCGGGTGGCCGCCGCGCGACGGGGTCGCAAGCCAGTGGCCGCGACATCTTTTTCCTTCTCTTCATCGTCTTCATTTTCATCGTGATCATCGGGCCGATCATGCGCCGCCGCGGCGGTTGCGGCGGATGCAACGGCTGCTTCTGGCCGATGTTCTTCTGGCCGGGAGGCGGGGGCGGCAGGACGTTCGGTGGCGGGGGCGGAGGTGGCGGCAGCAACTGGAACGTCGGCGGCTCGTGGGGCGGAGGTGGCGGCAGCTCGTTCGGCGGCGGCGGCGCGGGCGGGGGTTGGTGATGAAACAGAAAGAATTCCTCGAAAAGCTCGACCAGCAGCGCATCACCGCCGCCATTCAGGAAGCGGAGCAACAGACCTCCGGCGAGGTCCGCGTCCACGTCCAGCCGAAAGCGATCGGCGGCGACATCCGCACCGTCGCCGAGCGGACCTTCGAGCGCCTCGGCATGACCAAGACCGCGCTGCGCAACGGCGTCCTTCTCTTCATCGCCACCGAAGAGCAGCGCTTCGTCATCCTCGGCGACCGCGGCATCGACGAGAAAGTGCCCGCCGGCTTCTGGGACGAGATCGCCGCGAAGCTGACCATCCGCTTCTCGAAGGGGGAGTTCACCGAGGGCATCGTGGAAGCGATCACCGCCGCCGGCCAGCAGCTTCGGGAGTACTTTCCGCGGGCGGCGGGCGACATGAACGAGCTGTCGGACAGCATCAACGTCGAGGAGTAGCGGATGCCGTGGTCCGTGGCCGTGGCCCTCGGCTCGAACCTCGGCGACCGCGCCCTCTTTCTCCGCCGCGCGATCCATGAGCTTCGCAGCGTCGTCGACGTCGTCCGCGTGAGCGCCTTCATCGAGACCGACCCTGTCGGCGCGCCGCCGGGATCGCCGCGCTTCCTCAACGCCGTCCTCGCCGGCTCCACGCGGCTCGCACCTCAGGCGCTGCTGGACGCGCTGCTGGCCATCGAATCGCGCCTCGGCCGTCGCCGTACCAGCCGCAACGCGCCGCGCGTCATCGACCTCGATCTCATCATCCACAGCGCGCACCGCGTCCGCACGCGCACGCTGACACTGCCACATCCGCGCTTTCGGCAGCGCGAATTCGTGATGGGGCCGCTGCGGGAGTTGGGCTTCGGCTGGTTGTAACGAAGACGCGTGCGAGCGCACTATGCAGCTATGAAACACCTGTTTTCGCTCATCGTCGCGCTGATCGGCGTCTCCGCCTTCGGCCAAACTACTTCCGACGAGTTGCGCCCGGTTTCCTGTAGCAACCGCCTTGTCACGGCCGTCAGATGCTCGGGCCGCTTCTGCGACAACATCACGTTGAGTTGCGGTGGGCCCGCTCACCAGATCTACGACGTCAAGTGGACGGCGTTCATCTCCGAGGAAGGCGGCGCAGAGGCGAGTTGCGACGTCGTCGCGCCGTTCTTCGGCAAGGCCGATAAGGCGCTCGGCTTCGTCACCGGCGTCAAATGCAAGGGGAGCTACTGCGACGACGTATCGCTCGAGTGCGTCTCACTGCGCGATGCGCGTGCCGACGAGAACTGGAGTTGACCCGGTTTCGTGGACACCTGAGGATGTTGGAAGGAGTCCACGATGGGAAAGCGAAAGCGGTATTCAGCGGAGTTGCAGCAAGAACTGGTTCGGTTGGTTCGAGCAGGACGATCGCCGGAGGATCTGGCGCGAGAGTACGAGCCATCAGCGCCGGCGATTCGGAACTGGGTCAAACAGGCGGAGCTGGATGAAGGGACTCGCACGGACGGTCTGAAGACCGAAGAGCGAGAGGAGTTGGCGCGCCTGCGCCGGGAGAATGCGCGGCTGAAGGAAGAGCGGGAGATCCTGTCAAAAGCCGCGGCCTGGTTCGCGCAGGAGACCGAGAAGAAGTCAAAAAGATCTTCTTCTTCGTAGACGTGCACCAGGCCATGTTCTCGATCCGCGCGATGTGCCGTGTGCTGGAAGTCTCTGCCAGCGGGTACTACGCGTGGCGCCGCCGGATGATCTCGATGCGGAAGCAGGAGGACGAAAAGCTTCAGCAAAGGATAAGGACGATCCATGACCATTCGCGCCAGACCTACGGAGCGCCGCGCATTCACGCGGAGTTGCAGGAGGAAGGGACGCGAGTGGGACGGAAGCGGGTCGCTCGCCTGATGAACGAATCCGGGTTGGCAGGAGTGAGCCGACGAAAATCGACGGTGACGACGCGACGGGACCGGTCGGCTCGCCCGGCTCCCGATCTGGTCGATCGGCAGTTCGTCGCCGACAGAGCGAACGCGTTGTGGGTCGCCGATATCACGTACGTTCCGACGTGGGTTGGGTTCCTCTATTTGGCCGTCGTGCTCGACGTGTGGAGTTGCAAGATCGTGGGATGGGCTATGGCCGCGCACCTGAGAACGTCTCTGGTGACCTCAGCGCTGGACATGGCCATCATGCAACGCTCGCCGGTCGACGTGATTCATCATTCCGACCAGGGCTGTCAGTACACCTCGATCGAGTTCGGCAAACGATGTCGCGAGGAGGGCGTCCGTCCTTCGATGGGCTCTGTCGGCGATTGCTACGACAACGCGATGTGTGAGAGCTTCTTCGCCACGCTCGAGTGCGAGCTCATCGACCGGTCGACGTTCAGGAATCACGACGAAGCTCGCAGCGCGATCTTCGACTTCATTGAAGGCTTCTACAATACGCGCCGCCGACACTCTGCGCTCGGCTACCTTTCACCCGTGCTGTTCGAAAACCGTCAGGCGGCTCTCGCCGCCTGACCCAAGTACTAACCCGTCCACGAAACCGGGGTAGGCCCAAACCGTTGCCAGTGGACGCAGTGGATCTCCGAGGAAACAGGGCCCATCGTCTTCGCGCCCGGCACCGGCGCCACCAAAATGCAGTGCCGGGGGCGCTACTGCGACGACATGCGTTTTTGGGTCTGTCCGGTGCGGAAGCCGTAACGCTAACGCGTGGCGACCGATCCGCCGCTCAGCGAGACGTGCACGCGTGCGTGCTGGATGGGCGTGGCCCTGGTCAGGAGCGGATAGGGGTTCACCATCTCGTCGTTCTGGTTGACGCCGAAGTGGAGGTGCGACGGCGTGTACTTCGCGTTGCCGGTGTTGCCGACGTATCCCAGTAGATCGCCGGCCTGCACTTCCATCCCTTCGTAGAGACCCGCGGCCCACCGGTCGAGGTGCGCGTAGTAGAACGACGCGCCGCTCTCGGTGGTCAGCCAGAGACAGTGGCCGCCCTTCGGCTGGTCGCCGATGAAGCTGATGATGCCTTCCACCACGGCGACGATCTCCGTGCCGCGCGGCGCGAAGATGTCGATGCCTTTGTGCAGCCGCACGCCGCCGTCGCGCGGGTTGTGCCAACTGTCGCTGAGGTCGTAGGAGCGAATGCCCACCACTGGCATGCGCATCGCCGCCGCGGAGAGCGGCGCGAAGAGCGCCTTCGCCCGGTCGGCGAACTCGCGATTGCGCTGCTGAGTGGTGGTGGTGCTCGGCGCGATGGTCGGCTTGCGGGCGATCTCGCGGCTGTTGTAGCGATTCAGGTCCGCGCGGAGTTGCGCGATGACCTGACTCCAGTCGTCGTCATCGGAGAGGAGAGAGGCGGAAGGGGCTGCCGGCGCGGGCTGAGCAGTCCGGTCGAGGGGGATCGAGGCGCAGCCGCTGAGCACCAGCGCGAGAAAGCAACCCACCACACTTCCCTGACGAGTCTCCATCGGATTTGGGAAGTTTACCCACCACGGCTGAGCTTGTAAATAACCTTCAACGGCGAAAGAGGGCCTCAGCGAACTCTTCCATACGGCGGACGCCGGTGACGACGACGTCGGCGCGGATCTCCGCCGCGTTGGTCTGCGGCAGGATCACACGGCGGAAGCCGAGCGCCGCCGCCTCGCGCGCGCGGAGATCCGGCTGCGAGACACCGCGGACCTCGCCCAGCAGACCGACCTCGCCGAAAACGACGACGTCGTTGGCGATGGGGAGGTTGCGCTGCGACGACACCAACGCGGCGACGATGCCGAGGTCGATGGCCGGCTCGTCGATCTGCAGGCCGCCGGCGACGTTGACGTAGACGTCGTTGGCGATGAAGTTGCCGCCGTTCTTCTTCTCCAACACCGCCAGCAGCAGCGAGACGCGGTTGGCGTCGATGCCCACCGACATCCGCTTCGGCGACGGGAAATGCGTCGCCGTCACCAGCGCCTGCACTTCGATCAGCAGCGGGCGCGTCCCTTCCATCGCCGCGACGACCGCCGAACCGGGCGCCGTGCTGCGCTGCGCGATGAGCGCGGCGGAGGGATTCGGCACCTCTTCCAGGCCGTTGTCGTGCATCTCGAAGATCGCCACCTCGTTCACCGGGCCGAAGCGGTTCTTGTAGGCGCGGACCACGCGGTAGTTCTGAAACTTCTCACCTTCGAAGTAGAGGACGGTGTCGACGATGTGCTCGAGCGACTTCGGGCCGGCGATGGTGCCTTCCTTGGTGATGTGGCCGATGAGGAAGATGGGGACGGACATCCGCTTCGCCGCGGACATCAGCAGGCCGGCGGAGTCGCGCACCTGCCCGATGGAGCCGGGCGTCGAGCCGTTCGTGGAGGTGTGCACGGTCTGGATGGAGTCGATGATGGCGGCCACCGGCTTCAGTTTGTCGATGGCCTCGACGATCTTCTCCACGGAGGTCTCGGTGTAGAGGCGGATGTTGTCGCTGACGGTGCCCAGCCGCTTCGCGCGAAGGGCGATCTGCCTCGGCGACTCCTCTCCCGACACATACAGCACGGGCCCCTCGGACGCCAATTGCTCTGCCACCTGTAGAAGCAGCGTCGACTTGCCGATGCCCGGCTCGCCGCCCACCAACGCCACCGACCCCGCCACCAGCCCCCCGCCCAGGACCCGGTCGAGGCTCGGCAGGTTCGTGGATGTGCGCGCCACGACGTCCGCGCCGATCGCGCCGAGCGGCAGAGGAACGGCGGAGGCGCTCATCCCCATCGAATGCACCGCCCCGCCGCTCTCCTCCTCGGCGAAGGTGTTCCAGCCGTTGCAGTCGGGGCAGCGGCCGAGCCACTTCGCCGCCTGGGCGCCGCATTCGGTGCAGGCGAATACCGTGGTCGCTTTTTTGGCCATCGAGCGATTGTAACGGCGGGAGAGAGAATCTACGGATTGTGGAGCGACCCTCACCCGGCCCTTCGGGCCACCCTCTCCCGCAAGCGGGAGAGGGACCAGGTTGTCCTTCTCCCGCGTGAGCGGGAGAAGGTGCCGCGAAGCGGCGGATGAGGGCGTACGATCGCTCCCATGGAGCGTCGCTTCCGCTACGACGACTGGGCGAACCGCGAGGAGGTTGCGCGGCTTCGCGCCATGGCGCCCCCGCCGCCGCGCGCGGTGCGCATTCTCGCGCACATCGTGGGGACGCAGTGGGTCTGGCTGCAGCGGCTGCGCGGCGGTCCGCCGGCGGTGGTGTGGCCCGAATGGACGCTCGATGAGTGCGAGCGGCAGCTCGACCTGCTGCGCGAGGAGTGGCGTGTGCCGGTGCGGGTGACCGAAATCACCTACACCAATTCACTCGGCGAGCGGTGGACCAGCCGCGCGGATGACGTCCTCACTCACGTTATCCTCCACGGCGGGTATCACCGCGGGCAGATCGCGCTGATCATCCGCGACGCCGGGGAGACGCCGGCGTACACGGACTTCATCCACTGCACGCGCGCCGGGCTGCTCAGCGACTGAACTTCTTGTCGCGCAACGCGGCGTCGACGGCGCCGCCGAGGGTCTGCATCACCTGCGGCTCCTTCTGCAGCACGCCGGCGCCGTAGCCCTGCTTGCTCAGAAAGTCGACGCGGATCTCGTGGAAGGGGACATCCTTCGGCATGCGGTCCTGGCGGTACACCCACGACTCGCGCCCGCCGCGGTTGTAGTCCTGCTCGAGATTGTCGGTGGGCTTCTGGATGGCCCGCGCGGTGGAGGTGCCGCGGCGGCTCTTCCCCACCAGTCCGGCGTCCATGTCGGCATTTCCGCGGGCCCGCATGGCCGACATGGTGTCGTCGGCTGTGCCGAGGCTGCCCATCGCGGCGTAGGTCGGCGGCCCGAGGAAGACGATCACTGTGGCCCGATCGCCGATGCGGCCAGGAGCCTTCTCTGTCGTCCATGTGGCGTCGGCGAATGCGACGCGACGTTCGAACTCCGCGCGGAATTCGTTCGCCGGCGTGCCCGGAGTCGGATCGAGCTGCCCCCACACGCGGTCGGCGAAAGTCGCCCGGTCGGCCGGCGTGGTGAGCGACTCGTACTCCTGCTTCTGCGCCGGAGTCAGGAGGTAGCGCACCGGCGTTTCCGTCCAGTGCTCGTCCGTGGGGAGCGACCATCCCGCGGGAGTCATGAAGGTGGCGAACGCCGCGGAGACGGTGTTCGACCGTCCGTCCGCCTCTTTGCGCGCCGCGTCGAACAGGGCGACGACGTCCTTCGGGAACGGCGGCGAGGCGATGGAGGCGTTGGGCATGAAGATCAGGTAGGAGATGAAGGTCTCCTTCGCCTCGTCCTTCTTTCCGAGGGCGGCGAGGTTCGCGCCGCGATAGAAGAGGATGACCGGCGCGAGCTTGGCGCGGTCGGCTTCGAAGCCGGGCTTCTGGCTTTCGGCGTCGAGCAGATCGAAGTCGGCGAGCGACTGCTTGTAGTCGCCGCGGCCGAAGGCGTCTTTGGCCTGTTTGAAGATTTCAGGCAGCGTGGCGGCGGAGCAGAGCGAGACGATGAGCAGACAGAGAATGAGGGCCAGGGCGATCTTGGACATTCCTGGATTGTACGACTACCACAGCGCCGTCCGGTCGAGCGCGGCGACCGACGGGCGCCCCATCGACGCCATCGCCGTCTCCAGCTCCTGCCGGAGGATTTGCACGACCTGCTCGACGCCCTTCGCACCGTTCACCGCGAGGCCGTAGGCGTACGAGCGGCCGATGAGGACGGCGTTCGCGCCGCGGGCCAGCGCCTTGACCACGTCCGTGCCGCGGCGAATTCCGCCGTCGACGAGCAGCGGCACGCGTCCGCCCAGGCGATCGGCGATCGCGGCAAGAGCATCGATGGTGGCCGGAACCGTGTCGAGGTTTCGCGCGCCGTGGTTGGAGACGATGATGCCGGCGACGCCGGCTTCGATGGCCAGATCCGCGTCACGCGGATCGAGGATGCCCTTCAGGAGCAACGGTCGCGTCACGATCGAACGGATCCACTCCACGTCGCGCCACGTCACTGGCTCACGGCGCACGCTGGCGTTGGTCAACCGCGCGCGCCCCTCGACGTCGAGGTGCGGCGTCGGCAGGTCGGCGGGAATCGTGAACTTCGCGCGCGCCTGGCGGTTCCGCGTGCCGAGCGCCGGCGTGTCGACCGTGAGGCAGAAGGCGCGGACGCCCGCCGCCTCGGCGCGCGCCAGCAGGTCGCGGGTGAAGCCGCGGTCCTGCTGAATGTAGATCTGCAGCCAGAGCGGCGCCGTCGCCGCCGCGGCGATCTCTTCGATCGACGACGTGCTCGCGGTACTGACGACGTACACTGCCCCCGCCGCCCCCGCGCCGCGCGCCGCCTCGACCTCGCCTTCGGGGTGGAAGAGCCGCTGGTAGGCGACGGGCGCCAGCAGGATGGGGAAGGGGAGCGAGTGGCCGAGGATGTCGACGCGGGTGTCGATGGTGGCGACGTCGACGAGCACGCGGGGGCGCAAAGCGATGCGCTCGAACGCCTCGCGGTTCCAGCGGAGGGTGATCTCGTCCGCCGCGCCGCTGGCGATGAACTCGTAGACGGCGTGCGGAAGCCGTTCGCGGGCCGCGGTTTCGAAGTCGTCGAGGGTGAGGAGGTCGGTCATCGGATCGTGACTTCGCCGCGGAGGTCGCGCTGCATCTCGCGCTTGACCTTCTTCGCGCCGTACCCTCGGCTGAAGAGGTAATACAGCTTCGTCAGCGCGGCCTCGGCGGTCATGTCGAATCCGCTGATGACGCCGGCGCGGGCGAGGGCGGACCCGGCGGCGTACTCGGCGAGGTCGACCGTCCCTTCCAGGCACTGCGTGCAATCGACGATGACCACGCCGCGCTCGGTGGCCTCGGTGAGCGCAGCGATGAACGCCGCGTCCCGATCGGGGCCGTTGCCGACGCCGTAGGCCTCCAGGATGAGCCCCTGCAGCGGCGGCAATAGTACGTTTCGTACTATTGCCGGCGAGATGCCGGGGAAGAGCCGCAGCGCGCTGACCACCGGCGCGCGCGCCAGCTCGTCGACGCGCAGCTTTGCGCGGCGCGGCGGGCGGCGCACCAGATCGCGGGCGATCTCGATATCCACCCCGACCGTGCCGAGCGGCGGCACGTTCGGCGAGGCGAACGCCGCGAAGCCGTCGGCGCTGACCTTCGTAGCCCGGCACCCGCGCAGGAGGCGGCCGCCGAAGTAGAGGCAGACCTCGGGGACGTCATGCTTCGCGGCGATCAGCAGCGAGGTGATGAGGTTCTCGCGTGCGTCGTTGCGCACCTCGCACAGCGGGATCTGCGAGCCGGTGACGATCACCGGCTTGGCCAATCCATTCAGCAGAAAAGGGAGGGCGGAGGTGGTGTAGGCCATGGTGTCGGTGCCGTGCAGGACGACGAAGCCGTCGTAATCGTCGTAGACCGCGGCGATGTCGCGGGCGATCTTCAGCCACTCCGCGGGCGTCATGTTCGAGGAGTCGAGCAGCGGGTCGTACTCGTGGATTCGATACGACGGCATCGATGGGTGCCGCAGCTCGGGCATCTGCGCCATCTGTTTCTGCAGCGAGCCCGGCGCCGGCTTGTACCCGTCGCGCGTCGGCGTCATGCCGATGGTGCCGCCGGTGTAGGCGATGTAGACGCGCTTGCGCATGGTCCTAGGAGGGAACGACGATCTCGATTCGGTCGGCGAACGTTTCGAAGTGCCGCGGATTGAATGTCAGCAGCCGTTGCGCGCCGGCCTCGATGGCTGCTATGGCGATGGCGGCGTCGTACACGCGCCCGCCGGCCGTTCGTGCGGCGCGCTCGCGCAGGAATTTCCAGGTGTCGCGTACGGACATCGAGATGACGCGGCACGAGCCGTACGTCTTGTACAAGATCTGATACGCAATGTCGGGTTCGAGCCGCAGCGGCGCAGGAGAACGCGTGAGGACGGAGTAGCTTTCAACCAGTACGTGCTGCGGCAGGAGCAGCTCGCCGGCCTGCAGCGGCTCGAGCAACGCAGCGGTCGCTCGAGCATGGAATCCGTGCTCGTTCACTAGCGAGGCGATGATCAGATTGCTGTCAGCGACGATCTTCATCGTCGTCGATCATGCCGCGCCGCTCACGGTCTTCGTCGATCATCCGCTGGACCATTTCATGGGTCAGCGGCGGCACCGGCTTCATCGCGACAGCGACGGCGAAAGGTCCTTTCTGAACGATCTTGATCTCGACTGGCTCCGGTTCGATCTCCACTCGGCCGTCGCGAAGCGTCACGCGAAGCTCCATCCCCGGTTGAAACTGCGCTTGGTCGCGAATCTCCTTTGGAATGATGATTCGTCCCGACTTGTCGATCGTGGTAGTCGTGCTGCCATTTTTCATGGCAGCAATTTTACCATTTACAGCGGCAGCCAGTAGGAGACCTTCACCAGGAACACGTCGTGGGAGGGTGCGGTGGGGATGGCCCGCAGGTCGCGCCGGAAGCGGAAGTCGCCGATCGGCACCACGTCGGAGCGGTTCTCGTTCCAGACGACGAAGAGCGCCGAGCCGGGGCGGAACTCCCACCGCGCCACGGCGCTGCCGCGGACACTGCGGAAGTTGAAGTCGGGGTCGGAGACGGCCTTGGTGTACGGCTCGTAGTCCGCGGTCCGCGCGCGGACCAGGGAGTGGTAGTCGTGGAAGTCGCCCGCAGCGATGAACGGCTGTAGGTAGAGCTGGAACGAGAGACGCGAGCTGACCGTCCAATCGGCGCGCGTGGCGATCTCGAACGTACGCTGCTCGAGGTCGGCGAAGACGTAGCGCGTGCCGAACGTCCCCGTGGCGGCCGGGTCGCTCTCCGCGCGAACGTACTGGGTGTGGTCATGAGAGCGGGAGTAGTAGGGCTCGATGCTGACCACGAGGTTCGACGACGGCCGCGCGCTCAGCTCGATACCCACGGAGCGATCGTACGAGTGATCGCGGCTGCCTTCGAGCTCGACGCCGAACTCGAAGTAGAACCTCTTCCGATTGTCGCTTTCGATGCTGGCCTCGGCCGACCAACTGAACGGGGTGCGCGCCACCGGGCCGCCGCGCGTGAGGCGGTCGGAGAATGACCCCGGCGCGACGAAGAGCGCCGCGCGGTAGTTCCAAAAGCTCTGCAGGGTGGCGAAGTGATCGGTGAAGAAGCCGCGCTCGATGGTGTCGCCGTCGAAGTTGCGGTTCTGCCATGTACCGAACCACACCTGCCGCTCGCGATAGTGCTTCGAGGGCCGCTGGTTGACGTACTGCACCAGGGCATGCGAGGAAATGATGTCGGTGCGCTGCAGGAACCCGACGTCGTTGATCTCGAAGCCGGGCGAGTAGCCCTGCATCGAGAAGTTCGGCCGCCAGTCGCCGGTCTGCTTCGCCATCTGCACCCGGCCGCCGAAGCCGCTCAGCGACGTGCGCGCCGGATCGAAGTCCACGTGGCCGGCGTCGGGACGCTGGTAATAGCGCGCCGACGACAACTGCGTCAGCGCGATGGCGTCGTCGCTGCCGCTGACGCGCGTCCCCGTTCCCGACCACTCCAGGATCCAGTTGCGCTTGTACAGCCAGGTGTGGCCGTCGGTGCCGAGGGTGAGCGCGTTCTCCCGGAGGTAGGAGAGCTCGCTGGGGAGGCGGCGGTTCACCGAGGTCAAGAGGAAGCCGACGCGCGCCGTTTCGCCGATCTCCTTCGTGGCGCGCGACACGAAGTAGTTCGTCATCGGCTCCACCTGCTGCCGCCCGCCCGCGCCGCCGCGGATGAATCGCGCGCGCTCGGCGTCGGTGAGCGCGTCGAGGATGCCGATCGACCAGCCGCTGCCGGCCTTGCCGGTGAGCTTCGCCGCGCCGAGGATCGTCGTCTCCGCGGGGGAGGCGAAGTAGTCGGCGTCGACGTCCGCCTGCGGCGAGCGCCCGATGCGCCGCGAGTAGAAAACTTCCGGCGGAAAGAAGAAGTTGAAGTGACTCTGGGCCGGCGTGTCGCCGAAGCGGAAGATGTTCACCCCTTCGGTGAAGAAAGGCCGTTTCTCCGGGTAGAACGTCTCGAACTCACTGAGGTTGACCACGGCGGGGTCGACTTCCACCTGCCCGAAGTCGGGGTTGATGGTGCCGGTCAGCGTCAGGTTCGAGGTGATGCCGTACTTCACATCGAGGCCGGCGTCGTTGCGATATTTGATTTGATCGAGGAAGGGATTGGAGCGATCGGTGCGGCTCAGCACGTCCGAGCGTCCCACCGCGTACGGCACCAGCTCCAGCGGGCGTCCGCGATGGATGCCCTCGATGCCTTCGATGTCGGCGAAATGCGAGACGAAGCCGGTCTGCCCCTTCGGCGTGTTGACGATGCGTACCCACTCGTTGTTGCGCACGGTGCGGCGGGTGATGTTGAGGCCCCACACGTGGACGGGCTTCTCCGGAAACCGCAACTGCGAGAACGGCACACGGACCTCGGCGATCCAGCCGTCGGCGAGGATCTTGGTCGCCGAGTCCCACACCGCGTCCCAACTGCCGTCCTCGCCGATGTCGTTGTAGAGGATGGAGTCGACCTGCGTGCCCGATGGGTAGACGGTGAACGCCGCGCCGGAGAGGCGGTCGTGCTGCGAGTCGATGTTGATGGAGAGGAAGTCGGTCTGGACGAACGAGTCGCGGCGGGTCAGCAGCGCGGTGGGACGATGCGTATCGTCTATCTTCGCCCCGAAGTAGATGGCCTTGTCGTCGTAGAGGATGCGGATGGAGGTCCGCATCGTGGCCGGCTTGGTGTCGTCGGGATCGTGCTGTGTGAAGTCAGTGAACTCCGGCGCCGACTGCCACGCCGGATCGGAGAGATCGCCGTCGATAACCGGCGGTTTGCTGACCCGCACCGCGCGGAGGATGGGATGCTCGGGCCAGTTCGCGGCGCGCGCCGGCGCGGCGCAGATTGTCATTGCGAAGAGGACGAAAACCGCACGCTTGCTCATGAATCGGCGCAGTATGCTAGAAAAGCACCACCCCCGCGCGCAAACTCTTCGTGAACCCTCCGTCATCCTGAGCCGCGAAGACGGCGAAGGATCTGGGCGGCGGAGACCCTTCGCTGCGCTCAGGGTGACGGGTGATCACCTCTTCACCACCGCGCCCTCTTTCATCACGAACGACACACGCTCGGTGGCCCGGATGTCGTCGAGCGGATTGCCCGGCACGGCGATGATGTCGGCGGTCTTGCCGGCGGCGAGGGTGCCGAGACGGTCGCTGACGCCAAGGAGCGCCGCGGCGACGGAGGTCGCGCTGCGCAGCGCCGCCGCGGGGGTCATGCCGAGGCCGGTCATCAGCGCGAACTCGCGCGCGTTGATGCCGTGCACCGAGACGCCGGAGTCGGTGCCGAAGGCGATCTTCACCCCTGCTTTGAGGGCGTTTCGGAACATGTCGCTGCGCGCGGCGATCGCCGCCTTCGCCTTCTCCTGGATTTGAGGCGGGTAGCCGGCCATCTTTCCGCTGATCCAGTCGCCGGCGAGCAGGGTCGGCACGAGGTAGACGCCGCGCTCGCGCATCATCGCCAGCGTCTCCGGCGTCAGAAACGAGCCGTGCTCGATGGAGTCCACGCCGGCGGCGACGGCCATCTTCGCCGCGGCGTCGCCGTGACAGTGCGCCGCCGCCTTGCGGCCCCAGTGGTGCGCTTCTTCCACGATGGCGTTCATCTCCTCCTGCGACAGGTTCGGCGCGTCGACCGGATCGGAGAGCGACAGCACGCCGCCCGACGGCATCAGCTTGATGACGTCCGCGCCGTACTTGATCTGATAGCGCACCGCCGCGCGGCATTCGGACGGGCCGTTGCAGACCCCGTCGATCGGCCCGAGCGGCGCGAAGCCGCGGGCGGGCGGGTAGGGGTCGGCGTCGCCGTGCCCGGCGGTCACGCCGATGGCGTGGACGGCGACGAGCATCCGCGGACCAACTACCCATCCATTGTTGATGCCGTTTCGCAGGCCGATGTCGACGTAGTCGCCAGCGCCGAGGTCGCGGACGGTGGTGAATCCGGCGTCGAGGACCTTGCGCGCGTAGGTCGACGCGAGCAGGGCCTGCTCGGTCGGCTGTCGCAGAAGGTCCTGGAAGTACTTCAGATAGAAGTTGTCCGCGGTCTCGCCGGTGAGGTGCGTGTGCGCGTCGATGAAGCCGGGGAGGAGGGTCACGTCGCCGAGGTCGATGACCTCCGCGTTCGCCGGAACGGCGCCGCCGATGGACTTGATGCGGTTGCCTTCGACGACGATCACGGCGTTGCGGGTGACGGAGTCGGAGGTGCCGTCGAACATCCGCGCGGCCTTCAGGGCGATGACTTTCGGCTGCTGGGCGAAGGCGGCGGAGGTGAGGAACGTCAGGGCCAGTGCAAACTTTCTCATGTGCGAGAAAGTAGCACGGGCCGGCGGCCATACGTCCTCCGCGTCCTCGCTAGGGCCCTTTGACCGCCGGGTTCTCCGGCTGGCACCGTTTGCTCCGTTCGTAGATGTACAGAAGGCTCTTGTGCCCACGCTCGAACAACTGCGCATCGAAGCCAATCAGTTCGCCAGCCGCCGATCGCGGAACGATGAACCTGAAGTCGTGAATGAAGCTGTCGCGGGGATGGAGACGGCCCGTGAGAGGGGCATCCCTTCCGGTGAATGTGCGGTCGAATTGATACCGACTGTTTTGTGGCCGCGTCTCATCCAAATCCAGGTACGTGATCTTTCCGGGCTGTACTGGCGGAGGATCGAACGACCAGAGACGGACCTGCACACTATCGATGTCGACCGGCGTGTTGCCGGTGTTCGTCACCGAGATGGTCCAAATGGCCTCACACGCGGGGGGCGTAGACGCGTCAGACCAGGTCAGCTTGGCGTCGCCATCGACGTGAGGCTCGAGAGTCGGCTGATCCCGCATCGCAAATATGTGACGCGCCCACCACGCCGCGGCGAGAAAGGCGGCGATTTCGACGATGTTCTTCGCAATCTCGGAGTAAGACTTGAAGCGATGAACCCATCGGCGCATTGCGATCTACAACATCAGTGCGTTTGACCGTCACCGCAAGCGCAAAAAAAGGAATCGTAGTAAAGGTCTTCGGGGCCGAGAATGCCGAAAGGTGGCACGCCGTTCGTACAATGCGCCGCTATGTCTCGAGCTCTGGTCGTGCTCCTCTTCGCTGCCCCCGCCCTTCACGCCCAGGATTGGCCGCAGTGGGGCCGTTCGCCGCAGCACGATGGCAGGAGCCCCGCCGCGGCGCAACGGCTCGACCGCATCGAGGCCCGGGTGGTCGTCGATCCGTTCACCGCGGCGGAGAAGGAGGAGACGGGCGGCTTCCTCGTCGTCCACTATCCCGTTCCGCTCGTCGACGGCGACGACCTCTATCTGCTCGAAAAAGGGGGGACGTTCACCTCGAGCGCGAACCGCAACACCCAGACCTGGAACGTGAAGAACGTGCGCCGGACGGCCGCCGGATTCGCGAAACAGTGGATGTTCGCCAGCGACTGGCTGCCGGTGCCGCGCGGCGAAGGCATCGGGCCGCAGTGGGAGCCGGTGTTCCATCCCGCACTCGGCGCGGACGCGCTGTGGGTTCCCGGCGCGGGCGGGACGATGTTCAAAGTCCGCCGCACGGACGGCGCCCTGATCGCGCGCGTCAATCCGTTCGGCACGGCGGTCAACGCGAGCATCTTCGGCGCCGGCCCGCCCGCCGTCGACGCCGCAGGGAATCTCTTCTACACCGCGATGCAGTTCGGCCCCGCGTCGTGGAACGGCGATCCGCTCGGCGCGTGGCTGGTACGCATCGCGGCCGACGGAACGACGTCGACGGCGACGTTCGCGTCGCTCACGCCGAACGCGCCCGCCGCCGACGCGCTCTGCACGACGGTGTTCAATCAATCGCAGTTGCCGTTCCCGCCGAGCCCCAACGCCGTGGCGCCGGCGTTTCGCTGCGGTCCACAGCGCCCGGGCTTCAACGCGACGCCGGCCATCGGCGCGGACGGGACGATCTACATCGTCAGCCGCGCGCACTTCAACGACCGCTACGGCTTCCTGGTCGCCGTCAATCCCGACCTGACGCCGAAGTGGTCGACGTCGATGCGCAATCGCTTTCTCGACGGCTGCAACGTGACCCTGCCCCCCAACGGCTTGCCCGGCGGCTGCCGCGCCGGCGCGGTCACCGGATTCGATCCCACCGACAACCTCCCCGGCTCCGGCCGCGTGCTCGACGACTCGACGTCCTCGCCGGTCGTCCTGCCCGACGGCATCCTCTACGGCGCCTATTCCGCCTACAACTACAGGCAAGGCCACCTGATGAAGTTCTCCGCCGCCGGCGCGTTCCTCGGCGCGTACGGTTTCGGATGGGACATCACCCCCGCGGTGTGGCCGCACGGCCAGATGTACTCGATCGTGATGAAGGAGAACCGATACAACGCCGGCTCGTACTGCGGGTCTCCCATCCACTGCCCGTCTCGCAATTTGTCCGCTCCCAACGATCCCGAGCAGTACTTCATCACTCAATTGAGCCCATCGCTCCAGGTGGAGTGGCAGTTCAAGAACACCGAGACGCAGGCCTGCGAGCGCATCGGCGACACCACCCGCTGCGTCACCCAGACCACGCACGGCTTCGAGTGGTGCGTGAACGCCGTGGCCGTCGACCGCAACGGCGTGGTCTACGCCAACTCCGAGGACGGCTATCTGTATGCCATCGACCAGGGGGGCACGCGGCGCCAGCGGATCTTCCTCGAGGAAGCCCTCGGCGCCGCCTACACGCCGCTGTCGCTCGGCAACGACGGGCGAATCTACACCCAGAACGACGGGACGGTGTTCGTGGTGGGGAACATCGCGCGGCGGCGGGCGGCGGGGCGGTAGGAAGGGTTGTCGGTTGTCAGTTGTCGGTTATCGGTGTGACAACTGACAACCGACAACTACCCCAACATGACCGTCAGCATCGACACCGACCCCCCGTCGATTCCCTCCACCGGAAACGTCGCCGTTTCGCCGGGCCGGCGCGCGCCGAGGATGTAGAGGAGCGGGAGGTAATGGTCGGGAGTGGGGGCGGAGAGCATCGCGTCGCGGCCGAGCGATTCGTAGTCGACCAGCGGCTGGTGGTCGCCCGACTCGATGAGGGCGCGGGCCTGCGCTTCGAAGCGCACCGCCCAGTCGAACGGCTCGACCGGATGCCGTCCCCACGCGTAGGTGTGGAGGTTGTGCACCAGATTGCCGCTGCCGATGAGCAGGATGCCTTCGTCGCGCAGAGGCGCCAGGCGCCGGCCCAGCTCGTAGTGGAACGACGCCGGCTGCGTCTCGTCGATGCTGAGCTGCACCACCGGCACGTCGGCCTGTGGGAAAGCGTGAATGAGCACCGACCACGTCCCATGATCGAGTCCCCACCGATCGTCGAGCCCTGCGCCGGTGAGCGACTGCAGCCGCAGCGCGAGCGCGGGATCGCCCGGCGCGGGATAGGTCACCTGGTACAGCGGCCGCGGGAAGCCGCCGAAGTCGTGAATGGTCCGCGGTTTCTCGATCGCCGTCACCAGCGTCGCGGGCAGGTACCAATGCGCGGAGATCGCGACGATGGCCTTCGGCTTCGGGATCTCCCTTCCAATTCGCGCCCACGCCTCGGTGTAGGCGTTCTGCTCGATGGCGTTCATCGGGTTGCCGTGGCCGAAGAAGATCGCGGGCATCATTGCGGCTGAAAGATACACGACCGTCCTGATTCCGGACGGCCGTTGTGCGTAAGTGATTGATAACAAAGGGCAGGCAGATGGTGGTCCGCTTGCGTTAGAGGATGTCATGACGCAAGCGATCCTGGTGGTCGACGACGACGATGAAGTGCGCGAGGGGCTCGCTGCGGCGTTGCACGCATCCGGACGGACCGTGATTACGTGCGGCGACGTCGAGTCCGCGCAAGTCGTGGTGGAGAACGAGCCGATCGGCGCGGTTGTCTGTGACGTGCGCCTTTCGGGACCGCTGTCGATCGACGGGATCGATTTCATCGATCACGTTCGGGAGCAGCGGTCGGAGTCGAAGATCATCGTCATGAGTGGGGCGGGAGTCGCAGAGATGCCTCCGGAGGCGCTCCGACATGGTGCGACGCATTTTCTGGCGAAGCCGTTCGACATCGAGGAGCTCGAGCAGGTGATCGGCTGGGTGGGGGAGGAGTCAACGGCTGCGGTATCACACGTACCGATGCTGCCGGCGATCCTGCACAGCCGTTTGCTGACGTCGCGGTTCCAGCCGATCGTCGACACCAGGTCGCTTGCTCATATCGCGTACGAAGGGCTGATCCGCCTGGCGGAGGCGGCGACGCTCACCGATCCGGAGCTGCTCTTCGAGTACGCGCGACGCAAGCGCGGCGTGCCGGCGCTGGAAATGGCGTGCGTCGAGCGCACCATCGCCCAGGGCGCGGCGCTGGCACGGGAGGGGCGGCTGCTGTTCATCAACGCCAGCCCGCTGTCGTTCGGAGACAAGGCGTTCGCGGACTGCGTCCTCGACAACGCGCGGCGCGCGGGGATCGCGCCTGACCGGATCGTCCTGGAGATCACCGAGCAGAACGCCTTCGGCGCGGGGCAGCCCAACGGCACCATTGAGATGCTGGCCGGCCACGGGATCCGCTTCGCCTTCGACGACGTCGGCAGCGCCTACTCGCATCTGCACCACATCGACGTCATCCGCCCGCAGTACCTCAAGATCAGCCGGCAGTTCGGCACCGGCTTCGAGCGCGACGCGACGAAGGAGAAGATCGTTCGCCACATCATCGCCCTGGCGGACGACTTCGGCTGCCAGACGATCATCGAAGGAGTGGAGACCGAGGCCACCCTCGACGCCGCCCGCGCCCTCGGCATCCCCCTGGCGCAGGGCTACCTCTTCGCCCGCCCCGCCCTCGCCGCCACGTTCATGTAGGGAGTGCGGGCGTCCCGTGGCACATGGGGTCGGAGCTTCACTTTTCACTTTCGCTACATGACGTAGAAAAAGTGAAAAGTGAAGCTCTGACCCCCACTAACCGTCGATCCAGCGGAACTGACGCTTTCCCGCCACGGCGAACTGCTCGACCGCCTGCCGTCCCTCGGCGGACAGCAGCCATTGCGCGAAGCGGCGCGCGTCGCGATGGTTCTGCGTGTCGCGGTCGCGCCGGACCAGCGTGAGCGCGTAGACGTTCCGCAGCCGCGGGTCGCCTTCGAAGAGGACGCGCAGCTCCAGCGACGGGGCGAGCGCGTCGTACGTGGCGCGGTCGGTCAGGGCGTATGCCTGCAGCTCGCTCGCGGACCGCAGGAGGCTGGCCATCGACTGCCCGAGCCGCAGGTAGTGCGGGTTGGCCGCCGGGTCGGCGCCCGCATCGCGCCAGAGCCGCAACTCGGCGGTGTGCGTCCCGGAGCGGTCGTTGCGCGAGGCGAATTTCGCCCGCGCGCGATGGATGCGGGCGAAGGCGTCGACGGCGGAACGGGCCTGCCTCGCGCCGGCCGGATCGTCCGGCGGACCGGCGATGACGAAGTCGTTCCACATGAATTGCCGGTAGAGCTCCGGCCGCTGCGCGGCGACGAACGCGCCCTCCGCCTCGGGATCATGGGTGATGGTCACCTCGACCTCGCCCGCCTCGGCCATCTTCAGGGCCTTCCCCGATCCGACCACGAAAGGATGCACGGCGATTCCGCTCCGTTGCTCGAAGCGGGCGGCGAGCACGCGAAGCAGGCCCGAGTTCTCGACGCTGGTGGTGGTGGCCAGCTGGAACGAGCGCCGCGGCGTTTCCGTCCGGCAGGCGGCCACGACCATCGCCGCGGCGCAGATCAGGCGCCGGAGCATCACTTCGTCCACTCATCGCGCCGCCGCCGAAAGGGCAGCAGCAGGATGCGTCCGAGGGTCACCTCGCGCGGATCGTCGTAGGCGGGTATGCCGATGCGGATCTCCGCGTCGGGCACGCGCATCACCATCGTGCGGTGCAGGAAATCCCAGCAGGTGAGGATGCTCGACCAGTTGCTGTGCGTCCATTCCTCGCGTTGCGCGTGGTGGATGCCATGCATGCGCGGCGTGACCACCAAGCGCACCAGCACGCTCTCCCATCGCGCCGGCAGGCGGACGTTGGAGTGGTGAAAGAGAATTGATACGAAAAGTACTATTTGCCAGATCCACACCGCGAGCGGCTCGGCGCCGATGACGACGATCTGCGCCGCTCGGTAACAGACGGCCAGCGCCTGCTCGCCGAAGTGGAAGCGGAGGGCGGTGGAGGCGTCGAGATCGCGGTCGACGTGATGCACCAGGTGGAATCGCCAGAGGAACGGCACGCGGTGGCTGGCCCAGTGCCAGATCCAGAGCGTGTAGTCGAGGAGGATGAGCGCCAGCGCGATGCGGGCGGACGGGTTGAGAACCCGTCCCACATGCAGCAGTCCGATGTCGTGCGACGTCGCCCATCGCGACACCGGCACCAGCAGTACGAGCTGCAGCGGAAAGGCGACCACCAACGAGAACGCGCCGACCGTGAGATTGCGCGCCACTCGCCGAGGCTTCGGCTCGACAGGAGGTCGCAGTGGGCGGCGGCGCTCCAGGAAGAGGAAGAGCGCGAAGGCGGCGGCGATGGTGCCCGCGAGGGCGCCCATCACCCTTTCACCACTGCCACGGGCTTCAATCGCGCGACCTTGGTGGCGATCCCAGCGCGGACCACGACGTCGACCACCGCGTCGACATCTTTGTAAGCCTCGGGCGCCTCCTCGACCAGCCCCTTCGTCGACGCCGCCTCGGCGATGATGCCCATCCGCTCCAGACGCGCGCGCAGCTCGTGCCCGTCGATCTCCTTCTTGGCCCGCGTGCGCGACATCACCCGCCCCGCGCCATGGCACGACGAGCCGAACGTGTCGCGCATCGAGGCCTCGGCGCCGGCCAGCAGGTACGACGCCGTCCCCATGCTGCCGGGGATCAGGACCGGCTGTCCCGGAAAGGCGCGCGTGGCGCCCTTGCGGTGCACGACCATATTGCGGCCGTCGTACTTCTCGCTCTTGGCCACGTTGTGCGCGACGTCGTATAGCAGGTCGAGCCGCGCGCCGGCGCCGAGCTCGTGCCGCCATGCGCGCCGGATGCCGGCGGTGATGATCTGCCGGTTGGCCCAGGCGAAGTTCGCCGCCGCGGACATCGCCTGCAGGTACCGCCGCCCTTCGACCGACTCCAGCGGCGCGCACGCCAGCTCGCGGTCTGGCAGCTCGATGCCGTACTTCGGCATCGCCCGGGCCATGGCCTTGATGTAGTCGGTGGCCACCTGATGGCCGAGGCCGCGCGAGCCGGTGTGGATCTGCACCACGACTTGCCCTTGCTCGATGCCGAAGCGCTTTTCGAAAACGTGCTCCACCACATCGATCTCCACGAAGTGATTGCCGGAGCCGATCGTCCCGAGCTGATCGGCGCCGCGCTGCTTGGCGTCGTTCGAGACCGCGGAGGGATCGGCGGCGTCGAGGCGGCCGCCGGACTCGATCGACTGCAGGTCGGCCGGCTCGCCGTAGCCCAGTTCCACCGCCCGCGCCGCGCCGCCGGCGAGCACGCGGTCGAAGTCGTCGCCTCTCAGCGTCAACGAGCCGCCGCGTCCGACGCCGGACGGAATGGCGCGGGCGATGGAGTGCGCGAGCTTGCGCATCGAGTCGCGGACGTCGACGAGCTGTGCGTCGGAGCGGAGCAGGCGCACGCCGCAGTTGATGTCGTAGCCGATGCCGCCCGGCGAGATCACGCCCGTCTTCGCGTCGACCGCCGCCACGCCGCCGATGGGAAAGCCGTAGCCTTCGTGCACGTCGGGCATGGCGATGACGTACTTGCACAGGCCGGGGAGGGTGGCGACGTTGACGAGCTGCTCGAGCGAGCGGTCGCCGAGGATCGAGTCGAGCATCCGCTCGTCGGTGTAGACGCGCGCCGGCACGCGCATGTCCGCGCGATACGTAGTGGGGATCTCCCAGAGCCAGTCGTGGAGCTTGTTTAGATCTTGTTTGCGCATCAGATGTCCAACACCAACGTCACCGACCACCCATCCTCGCCGAACGTCACGCGCGCCCCGTGATAGGTGACGGACTTTACATCCTCGCCGAAGCCGCGGACCTTCTGCCCGATCAGCGTCGCGGCGAGCTTGGTGGGCTCGAACGATTGGTAGTTGACGTCGGTGAAGGCCACCCGGTGGATGTGCGACGCGGTGAGCGCCTCGTTCAGAAAATCGACCAGCAGGGCGGTGGAGTCGGCGGCCTCCAGCTTCACGCCGAAGACGATGTCGCGGCGGCTGGCGGAGCCTTCCGGCTCCAACACCTGCGTGAGCGCGCGCACGGCGTCGGCGAACAGCTCGCTCAGCCTGTCGGCAGTGATGGTGACGCGGACGTCGGCGGTGTGATGGTCGATGCTCCACATGGGTTGGCGTCTTAATGGTTTCTTAATGCTCTCCTGAATGGGCCTCGCCGTACACTCCGCGGTCGCGTGATTGGTGCGGAGGGAACTGCGTGGCCGAGGAAGTGACCTCACCCCATCGGGAAGAACCGGCCGGAAAGCGGCTGCTCTCCCTTTCCCTCCTTGCCTTGGGCATCGTGTACGGCGACATCGGCACCAGTCCTTTGTATGCCGTCCGGGAGTGCTTCTACGGCTCACACGCGGTGGCGCTGACGCGCGCAAACATCTTCGGCGTTCTGTCGCTGATTTTCTGGTCCCTCGTCGTGGTGGTGACTCTCAAGTATCACGTCTACGTCATCCGTTTCGACAATCGCGGCGAAGGCGGCATCCTCGCACTCATGGGACTGGTGGGGATGGACAAGCAGCGCCGCATGGCGGTGAAAGGCGCGCTGATCGCCATGGGAGTGTTCGGTGCGGCGCTGCTCTATGGCGATGGAATGATCACGCCGGCAATCTCGGTGCTCAGCGCCATCGAAGGGCTCGAGGTTGCGACCCCGTTCTTCAAGCCCTACGTCCTGGCGATCACCATCGTCATTCTCGTGCTCCTGTTCGTCTTCCAGCGCCGCGGCACCGCCGGCGTCGGCGCGGTATTCGGTCCGATCATGATCTTCTGGTTTACCACCCTCGCCGTGCTCGGGATCCGCGGGATTTTGTGGGAGCCGTCGGTGCTGTTCGCGCTGAATCCGCTCTACGCCATCCGGTTCTTCATCGCCAACGGAGTGAATGGCTTTCTCGTCCTCGGCGCGGTGTTCCTGGTGACGACCGGAGGTGAAGCGCTCTACGCCGATCTCGGGCATTTCGGCGAGAAGCCCATTCAGGTGGATTGGTTCAACCTCGTCGGTCCCGCTCTCGTCCTCCAATATCTCGGACAGGGCGCATTGCTCTTGCGGCATCCGGAGGCTGCGCACAACCCGTTCTACCTCCTGGCCCCGAAGTGGGCGCTCTACCCGCTCGTCGGCCTTGCCGCCATCGCAACGGTGATCGCCTCGCAAGCGATCATCTCGGGCGTTTTCTCTCTCACCCGCCAGGCGATCCAGCTCGGATATCTGCCGCGAATGGAGATCATTCACACCTCGCGCGCCGAGATGGGACAGATCTACATACCGTTTGTGAATTGGGCGCTGATGGTGGCGACGATCGTGCTCGTCATCGGCTTCCGCAGCTCGTCGAATCTCGCCGCGGCGTACGGCGTGGCGGTGAGCACCACCATGTTCATCACCACGATTCTCGCGTATGTCGTGGCCCGCGATCTCCTTCATTGGAGCGCGTTGCGCGCGGGCCTGATCACCGCCGCTTTCCTCATCGGTGACCTCGCCTTTCTCACCGCCAACTACTTCAAGATCATCCACGGCGGATGGTTCCCGCTCCTCATCGCGGCCGTGGTGTTCACGATCATGACCACCTGGCGCAAAGGCCGCGAGATTCTCAACGCGCGCCTTCGCGAAGGGGCGCTGTCGCCGGAGGACTTCGTCGCCTCTCTGCGGCACCGGCCGCCCGTTCGCGTTCCGGGAACCGCCGTGTTCATGCATCGCACGCGCGAGATCATTCCGTCCGCCCTGCTCCACAGCCTCAAGCACTACAAGGCCCTGCATCGGCAGGTCATCCTGCTGACGATCCTCACGGAAGAGGTCTCGCATCTTCAGGACGACGAGCGGTTGCAGTTCGAGGAGCTGGGGGAAGGGCTTTACAGAGTCACGGGTCGCTACGGGTACATGGAGGAGCAGGACATTCCGGCGCTTCTCGAGCGAGTCAACGACGAGCACGGACCGAAGATCCCGCCGATGGACACCACGTACTTCCTCGGGCGCGAGACGCTCATCGTCACCGCGCGCGCGAGCGGCATGGCGACGTGGCGCGAGAAGCTCTTCGCGTCGATGATGCGCAACGCGGAGAGCGCGGCGCGATTCTTCCGGCTGCCGCCGAACAGGGTGGTGGAGCTCGGCGCCCAGATCGAGTTCTGAGGTCAGCCGTAGGCGACGAACAGCAGGAGGATGCTCGGCCGTTTCACTCCCCGACCTCCCGATGGGCGAAGAAGGCCGGCGCAAACACCCAACCAAACATGAAGACGTTGCGCAGCAGCGGACGATCGGGCGTTCCGATGAGGTCGTACCAGCCGCGTCCGACGTGTGTGGTCATCGCCATCTCCGTCGCGATGGCCAGGACGAGCCACGCGATTCCGACGCTCAGCGCGTGCGTGATGCCCGCGTGACGAGCACACAGGCGGGTGTAGCAATACGCGCTGATGAACACCGCGGCGATGCTCGCCGCCGAGCCGGCGGAGACGGAGAGCGGATCGATCTTCGTGTGCGCCGTGCCGACCAGCGCGGCCGCCGCGAGCCAGAACAGGCCGACGAAGACCGCGGTCGTCAGAGGATGGTGGCGGGAGTCGGCGAAGGAAACGGCTGGATGAATCATGGTGGTCATCTCGACCTCCTGACTCATCGCAACAGGCGTCTCGTACAGCCGTCGCTAAGGAATGCGAAGGATCGGCGGGGGAGAACCGAAAATGTGTCTAAAGAGATCGTGAAGACGGCCTCATACCGGCTCGGCGATGAAGCGATAGCCGACCCAAGGCTCCGTCACGATGTAGCGCGGCGATGACGGATCGGGCTCGATCTTCTTTCGCAACGCGCTCATGTGGACTCTTACGGTGTCGGTGGTCGTGCCCGGCGCGTCGCGCCAGACCCGCGCGATGATCCGATCGGTGAAGATCGGTTTCCCGGCGTTCGTCGCCAGCAGCTCGAGCAGCATGTACTCGGTCGGAGTCAATCGAACGTCCCGGCCGCCCTGCACCACGCGCCGGCGCTCGAGATCGATCGACAAATCGTCGAAGAGCAGAGTCTTGGTCGCCGGTCCGCCGATGCGCCGCAGTTGCGCGCGGATGCGGGCCAGCACCTCGGGGACGGAGAACGGCTTGGTCACGAAATCGTCCGCTCCGAGATCGAGCGCCCGAATCTTGTCCGCGTCGTTGCCGCGGACCGAGATGACGATGATCGGCGTGTGCGCCGTCCCGCGAATCGCGGAGATCAGCTCGAAGCCGTCCGAACGCGGCATCGAGAGATCGGTGATCACCAGCTCGGGACCGTGAGTCTGGAAGGCATGCACGCCATCCAGTCCGTCGCTGGCCATGGCCGTGGTGTAGCCCGCGGCACGCAGTTCGCTCGCCAACGACTCGCGTATCGAAGGGTCATCATCGACGACCAGGATGAGAGGCGCGATGCTCATGCCGGCTCCGTTGCCGGCAGCGGAGCCGCCGGAACGTCGAGACGGGCGATGGTGCCTCCACCCTCTCGCGGGGTGATGCCGATCGAGCCGTCGTTGGCGATTGCCAGGCTGCGCGCGATCTCCAGGCCGAGGCCCCGCTGCGCGACGTCGCTCGTCGCGCCGGCCAGGAGATTGCCCTCGGCGTCCGCGACCCCAACCGGGAGCCCGGGACCGCGGTCGAGCACTTCGATGCGCACCTGCAACGGATCGAGCGGATGCGGTCGCGCCAGCAGCTCCAGCCCCGCGTCGGCTGGTGATACGCGGTGGGCGTTCTCGATCAGATTGACGAGGATCTCCAGCGCCAGCGACGGATCGACGTTCGCATCGGGGCAGTCCTCCTCGACGCGTACGGTGACCGGCCGCGATTGAAAGACCAGCGGAAGGTTCTCGCGCACGGCACGAAACAGGTCCGCGGGAGGCGTCGGTTCACGGCGCGGCTTCGCTTTCCCCGCTTCGAGGCGTGCCATCGACAACAGATTGTCGATCCGCCGCCGCAGCCGTCCCGTCTCCCCGCTGATTCCGGCCACCGCTTCCTTCAACTCCGGATCGACGTCCGCCTTGCGTCGCAACGTCTCGGTGTGAATGGTGATCGCCGTGAGCGGCGTCGTCAGATCGTGGGAGATCGCGCGGAGGAGCGATGTCTTCAACGTTTCGCTTTCGCGAAGCGCCTGCACGTGCGCGTTCTCTTCGATGAACTTCTCTCGTTCCACCGCGAGGCCGACCAGCCGGGAAGCCGAAACCAGCGCCGCTTTCGACGCTTCCGTGCCGCGCGCCACGAGCGCGCCCGTCGTCTTGCCGCCGATGATCAGCGGGAGATAGACGTCGCGCCCGAGAGGGGAGGGGAACTCCAGCGGCTCTTTGTGGCGGCCGGCGCCGGCGATGAGATCCTCGATCTCATCCGGCTTGTCGCCGTTCCACCAGATCACCTTCTGCCGGTACGGGCTGCCATCGAAGAGGACGAGCCCTCCTTCGCCGGCGCCGAGAAGCGCGAGCGCGCGGCCTGCCGCCTCGCCGAGCGCGCCGACGCGATTCGTCGCCGTGAAGAGATCGATGCTCAGTCCATACAGCGTCTCCAGCTCGTTGCGACGCTGTTCGGCATTGCCGGCCTGGATGCGCGCCGCGATGACCAGCCGGCTGACGACGACGGAGGTAACCAGGAAGGCCGCCAGCGCCACCCAGTTCGCGGGCTCGTGGATGGTGAAGGCGTAGAGAGGGGGGAAGAAAAAGAAGTTGTAGCAGAGCGTCGCTACGATCGAGGCGACCGTTCCCGCCAGCAAGCCGCCGCGCATCGCGGAAGCCAGCACGATGATGAGAAAGGCGAATCCGACCGTGTTCGGATTGAGCCTCATGGCGTGACCGATCGCCGTCACGGCGGCGGTGCCGGCGAGCGCGATGAGCCACGGCACGGCGGCGGTGAGCCATCGGCGCGAGGTCATGCGTACACCGATAACACGAATCAGCGCGGAGGGTCATTAAGGGAGCCTTAAGATCGAGCCGGGAAGAGTATCGCCGCGCGCACTTGTCGGCGGTGATGTCGACGCGGAGTATCGTGCGGAACGCCGGCGTCCTCGCCGGCTGGCGCGAGAGCGTCTCGCTCTCGGCGGCGGGACGCCGCCGATCCAGCCGCCGAGGACGGCGGCGTTCCGACGGGGCGGCGGTAAGATGCCCTTCCCCATGGCCACGTCCAAAGGGAAGAGGAAGCCGCTTCCGAAAAAGAAGGCCGCCTCTGCCGCCGACCGCAGCGCCCACCACGACTACGCCGCCTCGGTCTTTCCGGTGATCGGCATCGGTGCCTCGGCTGGCGGGCTGGAACCGATCATCGACGTGATCGGCAACGTCTCGCTCGACTGCGGGATGGCCTTCATCATCGTGCAGCACCACGATCCGAAGGTCGCCACCGCGCTGCCGCAGATCCTCGGGCGCTCGACGAAAATGCCGGTGAAGATGGTGGCGGAAGGGGAGACCCTTCAGGCGAACGTGGTGTATGTCGCTCCCTCGGACGCCGAAGTCACCGTCGAGCAGGGGATCGTTCACGTCGGCCGCCACGCCGAGCGGGTGCGGATGCCGATCGACAGCGTTTTCCGCTCCCTGGCCGAGGACCTCGGCAGCCGCGCCATCGGCGTCATCCTCTCCGGCGCCGCGTCGGACGGCACCCTCGGCGCGAAGGCCATCAAGGCCGAGGGGGGTATCGTCTTCGCCCAGGACGGGTCCGCGCGCTTCGACAGCATGCCGCGCAGCGCCATCGCCGCCGGCGCCGCCGACTTCGTCCTCGATCCGAAGGAGATCGCGCACGAGTTGCAGCGCATCGCACGCCACTCGTACGTCTCCGGCCTCGCCGCCGCGGGCGGCCGGCTCAAAGAGGCCGAGCTGGCGCAGGTCTTCTCGCTGCTGCGCGCGGCGCACGACACCGACTTCACCCACTACAAGCCGGCCACCGTGGAGCGGCGGATCCGCCGCCGCATGGCGGTGCGCAAGACCGAGGCCCTCGGCGATTACCTCGAGGTCCTCCGCAAGAACAAGGATGAGGTCGAGCAGCTCTACGGCGACATCCTGATCCGCGTCACCGGCTTCTTTCGCGATCGGGCCGTCTTCGAGACGCTGCAGCGCGCCGTCTTCCCCGTCATCCTGCGCGAGCACGAGCCGGAGAGCGTCCCGGTGCGGATCTCGGTTCCAGGATGCGCGACCGGCGAAGAGGTCTACTCCATCGTTCATGGCGTTTTTCGAGACCGTCGGCGGCTGTCCGGTTCAGATCTTCGGAACGGACGTGAGCGAGAGCGCCATCGACCGCGCCCGCAGCGGACTCTATCCGGAGAACATCGTCGCCGATGTCTCGCCCGAGCGGCTGCAGCGGTTCTTCACCAGGATCGACGGCGGTTACCGCGTGAGCAAGGTCGTGCGCGACTGCTGCATTTTCGCCCGCCAGGATCTGACCAAGGACCCTCCCTTCTCCCGGCTCGATCTGATCAGTTGCCGCAACGTGTTGATCTACCTCGGCGCGGTCCTGCAGCGGCGGGTCATGAGTATTTTTCGTTACGCTGCACATCCACCGCTTCAATCCCGCCGCGCAGCGCACGCTCAACCTGGTCCCCGGCGATGTCGGCCGCTCCATCAGCGATCTCAAGCTCCCGCTGGAGATCGACAATCTGGAGGAGATGATCGCCAGCGTGGTCAACAACCTCGAGACCCGCGAGCTGAAAGTGAGAGACCGCAATGCCCGGCTCCACCTGCTGCGTTTGCGGCCGTACAAGACCACCGAGAACCGCATCGAGGGGGCGGTGATGGTGATGGTGGATATCGATCAGGTGGCGAAGTAAAGGTCTACCGGACTCTGCGCCGTACCGACTCGATCTCGCCGCGGAGGAAGTCGATCTGAGCGAGGAACTCCTCCACCTTCTGGGCGAGCATACGGGCGTTGGCAGCCGGCCTGGTGGCCTTGCGGTTCGCGGCCAGCTCGCGCCAAAGCTTGGTCCGTTCCTGCGAGGGGAGGGCCGAGATTTTCAACACGATCGGATCGAGGCCTTCGCCTTCCGGCGCTTCGTCGAGGACGTCGTGCGCCGCGAGCTTGAGGATGCGCATCAGGCTCATGAGCAATTCGACGTCGATACGCTGCTGATCGCGCTCGATGCGGGAGAGGGTGGCCACGCTGATGTCCGCTTTGCCGGCGACGGTGTTGAGCGAGAGGTGACGTGCGAGGCGGGCTTCACGGAGTCGGTGACCAATCACGGATTGCGAGGTAGCACGGGCGGGAGAGGAACTCATCGGCTTACGGACGGGCATGAAGTGCGCCTTTGCATCAGACGCAAGAATTGTGCACGAAGTTTGCTTTCGATGCAATCGCCGTCACCGCGCTCGGGGAAACGGCGGTGCCGTTACGCGGCGGCGGCTCCCGTCGACTTTTTCTTCCGCACCTCCCGCAGCTCCTGGCACTCGTCGACCCGCTGAGCGCGAGCTCGCCCTACACGCTGCGTCGCGTCATGGGGAAATCAGCGGTCGCGCTCGATCACGCCGTATGGCCGCAGCGCCCGCACCAGCTTGCGCGTCGTGGCGTCGAGGTCGCGCTGGAGCTGCCGCAGCTCGCGAAACGCGCGCGAACGCTCTTGCAGCGCGACCGCCTCGGCCTTCAGCCGTTCAGCCCGAAGCAGCAACGGGTCCGTCTGTTTCAATGTGGCGCCTTCCCCCAGATCGATTCGAGTCGCTGATCGCGCCCGCAATTAAAGCGGTAAAAATGGTATCGCAGCGGGTTTTTCTTCGCGTAGTCCTGGTGGTAATTCTCCGCGGGGAAAAAAGGACCGGCGGGTAGGACCTCGGTGACGATCTTCCGCCCGAAGCGCTTCTCCAGCGCCGCTTTCGACTCCTCGGCCAGCCTTTTCTGCTCCGCGTCGCGCACGAAGATCGCGCTGCGGTACTGCGATCCCTTGTCGCAGAACTGCCCCGCGTTGTCGAACGGATCGGTGTCATGCCAATGCGCGTCGAGGAGCAGCGCGTACGTGATCTTCTTCGGGTCGTAGGTGACTTCCACCGCCTCGCGATGCCCTGTCCCGCCCGCGGAGACCTGCTCGTAGCTCGGACTCTTCACGTGCCCGCCGGTGTAGCCTGAAACGACGGAGATGACGCCCGGAAGTTTCTCCAGGTCCGATTCCGTGCACCAGAAGCAGCCGCTGGCGAAGACGGCCTTCGCGGGCTGAGCGAATGCCGGGAGGGTGGCGGCGAGGACCACAGCGGCGACGAGGACGAATCGCTTCATGCGGCAGAGAACCGGGCCGGGCGCCTTCATGTTTCCGGAGCGCCGGCGTCCCCGCCGGCTGGCTTGGCGGCGTCTCGCCGCCACCCGCCCACGGCGGCGCGGGACGCCGCCGGTACAGCCGCCGAGACGGCGGCGCTCCGGGCGGCGCCTTCATGTTTCCGGAGCGCCGCCCGTCTACGGACCAGACCGTGGAGATCGCCCGACTCATCCGTGAGATCGAAGCCTGGCGCGACGACGGCGCCGCGCCGCCGGCGGGGAGCACGGTGGTTATCCGCGCCTCCCAGTCGCAGGCGTACGCCGAGGTCGCAGACTCGGGGCGCGCGCCGTTCGTGCGGCACCTGTACGCCGCCGTCGGCGCCGACGAGCACCGGCTTTTCCGCTGGCGCCTCGAGCACAAGCTGGTGCAGGCGCTGGTGCTCGGGCATTACGCGCCGGACGCCATGCTGCCGGCGCGCGGCTTTGCGTCGCTCGCCGCCGAGCACGGAAAGAAAGAGCTGCGGCGGGCGCTCCGGCGCAGTTACCGCGGCTCGGGATTCATCATCAAGCCTACCCTCGGCGACTGCTCGGGCGAGGAGGGGCGGAGCAACGCCACCAAAGAGGCGTTCGCGGCACTCGCCGCGCGGAAGGTGCCGGTGCGCCGCAAGGTCGCGCCGCTCGACGAACGATGGCTGGTCCAGGAGATGCTGCACATCGCGCACGAGTACCGCGTTCACAGCTTCGACCGGTATGTCATCCCCGAACTGACGTTTCATCGCTATCGCGCCGACGCCAACATCGCGCGCGGCACCAACGAGTTCGTGCAGTCGATCCTCGACCGCCTGCCGGAAGGAATCGTCTGCCGCTCGTTTTTCGCCTGGGACATGGCGCGCGATCTCTACAAGCGCAGGTCGGTGATCGAAGTCAACCTCACCGGCATTCACCCCGTCTTCCGTTCCGGCTTCCAGACCAGCGGGCACCTGCAAAATGAAGAGACCGGCGCCTGGGCCACGGCGGCGCTCATCCGCCACATCGAGCAGTGCCTCGGCATCGGCATCGTGGTTGAAGCCGACGCACCCGAGGCCTACATGTACGCGGAGGTCGCGGCGGAGCTGCTGCGCCACGCTAACTCGTGAGGACCGCCAGACGCTGCGCGTCGGAGACGTCGCGCAGCGTGGCCATGTCGACCGCGCCGGCGAAAAAGCGCGGATCGCGCAGGTCGATCGCTTCGCCGTGTTCGGCAACGTAGCGCAGAAAGCGCTCGCTCTCCTCGGTGAACGGAAGCCCGCGCTCGCGCAGCAAATCCAGGCGCGCGCGCAGGCGCTCTACGATTCCCGCGGTCCACTTGAAGTGGTGCACCGCGACGTGGCACTCCTGGAGCGGGCATCCGCGGCCCCCCTCCGCGCCGTGCTGGCCGCCGTGCAGCGCGACGCTCCCCTTCGCCGCGACGACCTTGCGCGGCTCGCCGCCCAATAGCGACGCGGTCACCAGTGCGGTGAGGGGGAACTGCGCCCAGATCTCGGCGCGCGGATCGACCTCGCCGAAGACGCCGCCGGGCGCCAGGCGATCGACGAGGGTGCCTTCGATGAAGTCGTAACCGCGGCGGTTGCAGGATTCGAAAAGGTGCGCGAGCGATGGGGGCCCCTCATCCAGCCCTTCGCTACGCTCAGGGCGACCTTCTCCCGCAAGCGGGAGAAGGGACATTAGATGTCCCTCTCCCGCGGGAGCGGGAGAGGGTGGCCGAAGGCCGGGTGAGGGCATCCCGGGGTAGACCTGCAGCTCGTCCTGGTCGGCGACGATGAACCAGTCGTCCGGATGGCGGGCCATGACCGCGCGGTGGACGTCGGGGTTGCCGCGCCACAACCGGCCGCCGACGGAGACGGAGCTAACGTCGCAGACGGCGCGCACTTCGTCGAGGATGGGGTCGTCATCGTCGAGCAGGTTGACGTGCACGAAAAACGAGTCGACGCCGAGCGCGCGGTAGTGCCGCAGCATGTGCGGCAGCACCTTCACGTAGCCGCCGACCGCCGTCGTCAGGTGAACGCGCATCGGGCAGCGATATATCATTTCCAAATGAGATTTCTAGCGCTGACCGTCGCCCTCGTCCTCACCACCACCTCGCTCTTCGCCGGCGGGCTCGAGCCGCTCGGCACCGACGGCACCACCGTGCGCGACCTGGTCGTCGCGCTGCGCCTGTCGCGCGACGCGCGCAAAGCCGCCGGCAAGATCAAGCCGAACATCGTCAGCGTCGATTGGACCAAAGAGGCCTTCATCATCCCCGCCGCCGGAAGCGTGGCCGGATCGAACGGCACCTTCTTCAAGTCCGATGTCACCATCGCCAACCGACGTCAGGTCACGCAGGTGATCTCGGTCGGCTTCCTGGCGCGCGGTGTCAACAACGGCACTGCGCTGGTGCAGAAGTTCACGATCCCGGCGAACACGACGACCATCGATAACGACTTCATCAGCAACAAGCTCCAGAAGAGCGGCCTCGGCACGCTCCTGGTCATCGCCGTCACCTCCACCGCCCCGGGCGCGCCGGTCGACCAGCTCGCGGAGATCGACGGCTTTTCTCGCATCTGGACGCCGCAGCCCATTCAGCCGGGCGCGACGACGTCGATCGGCACGGTCTCGCAGGCGTTCGAGTCGATCGACATCGAGGACAGCCTCGCCGACTCGTTCGGCTACGGCCTGAAGCAGGACGAGAATTTCCGCACCAACCTCGGCTTCGTCAATCTCTACGACACGCCGAATACCTTCACCATCCAGGTGGTGGGAACGCGCGGAAGCACGACCTTCACGCAGACGGTGCAGCCGTACTCGATGGAGCAGCCGTCGGTCCCGGGCGGCATCCTCGGCGACTTCTTCATTCGCGTCGAATCCGCCGCCTCGAACTTCAACTGGTGGAGCTCGTACGGGGCGTCGGTCGACAACCGCACCGGCGACGGTTGGGTCTTGCACGTGCACTGATGATCGACAAAGTGGTGGCATCCGCCGGCGATGCCGTGCGCGACGTCTTCGATGGCGCGACGCTGGTCGTCGGCGGCTTCGGTCTCTGCGGCATCCCCGAGAACCTCATCAACGCCCTCGTCGCACGCGGGGTGAAGGACCTCACCTGCGTCTCCAACAACGCCGGCGTCGATGACTGGGGCCTCGGACTGCTGCTGCAGACGCGGCAAATCCGCAAGATGGTGTCGTCGTACGTCGGCGAGAACGCGGAGTTCGAGCGGCAGTTCCTGGCCGGCGAGTTGGAGGTCGAGTTCTGCCCGCAGGGGACGCTCGCCGAGCGGATGCGCGCCGGCGGCGCCGGCATCCCGGCCTTCTTCACCCCGGCCGGCTACGGCACGGTGGTGGCGGAAGGGAAGGAGACGCGCGAGTTCGACGGCAAGATGTACGTGATGGAGCGCGGCATCATCGGCGACTTCGCGCTCGTCGCTGCCCAGCGCGGCGACCGCCTCGGCAACCTGCAGTACCGCAAGACCGCCCGCAACTTCAACCCGATGGCCGCCACCGCCGCAAAGATCTGCATCGCCGAGGTGGAGGAACTGGTCGAGCCGGGCGAGATCGAGCCCGATTGCGTGCACACGCCGGGGGTGTTCGTGCATCGGGTAGTGGTGGCGAAGCGGGAGAAGCGCATCGAGCAAAGGACGGTGAGGAAATGAGCTGTCATCCTGAGCCGCGCAGACGGCGAAGGATCCCCCGTGGACAAGCGCTGACCGTGCACATGCGCGGGGGATCCCTCGCGCTCTGCGGCGCTCGGGATGACACGGCGGAGAAGCAATGCCCCTAACTCGCGAACAAATCGTCCGCCGCGCCGCCCAAGAGCTCCGCGGCGGCTTTTACGTCAACCTCGGCATCGGCATGCCGACGCTAGTGGCAAACTGCATCCCGGCCGGGATGGAGGTCATCCTCCAGTCGGAGAACGGCATCCTCGGCCTGGGGCCGTTTCCGTCCGAGGAGGAGGTCGATCCCGATCTGATCAACGCGGGGAAGCAGACGGTGACCGTTCTCCCCGGCGCGTCATTCTTCTCCAGCGCCGACTCCTTCGGCATGATCCGCGGCGGCAAGATCGATCTCTCGATCCTCGGCGCGATGCAGGTATCGAAGGACGGCGACATCGCCAACTGGATGGTGCCGGGCGCGATGGTGAAGGGGATGGGCGGGGCGATGGATCTCGTCGCCGGCGCGAAGCGTCTCATCGTCACCATGGAGCACGTCACGAAAAAAGGGGAGAAGAAGATCCTCGAGCAGTGCAACCTGCCGCTGACCGGCGTGAAGTGCGTCGATCGAATCATCACCGACTACTGCGTGCTCGACGTCACGCCTGATGGGCTTCGGCTGATCGAGGTCGCGCCGGGCGTGACCGCAGAGCAGGTGCAGTCGATGACCGAGCCGAAGCTGGCGGTGGACGCGAGTCTCAAGGAGATCAGCGTCTGAGCCGCGCGGCGCGGATCGCCTCGGCGCTGGTCCTCGCAGCGATTCTCATCGGCAGCTTTCAACCCTTCTACCTCCGCATCTTCACCATCGACGCGCAGGCCATGCGCGCCATGCTCACCGAGCTTCCATACCGCAAGCTCACCGGCTTCCGCCGCTTTCTGCTGGAGGTCGACCGCACCACGCCGCGCGGCGCGCGCATCGCCATCTGCCTGCCGTTCGCGGCGTGGGAGGGGGGCTACGGGTACGGCTACCACCGCGCCAGCTTTCTGCTGCCGGGCAAGCAGGTCGTGCCGCTGCTGCGGTTGGGCGCCGACGTCCCCGCGCCGGGGAACGTGGCGCTCGCGGACTTTGTCGCCTGCTGGCATCAAGCGCCGCGCATCGACGGCTTCGAAGTTCTCTGGCGCAGCGGCGACGGCGTGCTGATGAAGAGGACGCGGTGATCGCCGCCGTCGCGACGTCGCTCCTGCTGGTCGTCGCCGGATGGCCGGTCGCCGCGGTCCTCGATCGCCGTCCGGCGCCGCTGGACCGGCGGCTGGCGGAGGCGTACCTCCTCGGCGCCGCGCTCGCGTCGGTCGTGCTGTTCGTTCACTCGGGGTGGTCGCGCGCGTCGCTGCTCGTGCCGATGCTGGCGATCAGCGCGGCGTGCGCGTGGCTCGGCAGGGAAGGGCTCGGCGTCACGCGCTGCGCGGTGCACTGGATCGACCTCGCCACCGTGGTGCTCGTCGCCGGCTACGCGCGCTTCGCCACGATCGGTCCCACTGCGGAGACCGACTTCATCGGCATCTGGGGAGTGAAGGCGAAGGAGTTCTGGCTGGCGGGCGGGATCGACTGGAAGTTCCTGGAGAATCCATTCAATCAGTTCGCGCACGTCGATTACCCGCTGCTGGTGCCGCTCGTCTTCGACGTGCACGCCGTCGTCGCCGGCGGGTGGCCCGACCGCTGGCTCGGCGTGGTCAACGTCGGACTCGGCATCGCGACGCTGCTTCTGCTGCGCGCGTTCCTGGCGGAGGAGGCGCGCAAGCCGTTGCTGCTCGCTCTCGCCACGCTCGCATGCGTCGGTGTCGCCTTCGCGCCGTGGATTGGATTGGCCGAGGGAGCGTTGGTGGCGTTTGGGACGGCGGGACTGCTGTTCGTGCGGCGAGGCGATGTGAGCCGCGGTGCGCTCTACCTCGGCCTCGCCGCGATGTGCAAGAACGAAGGACTGACGCTGATCGGCGCGGCGGCGGTCGCGATGGCCATTGCCGGCAATGCGCGGAAGATCGCGCGCCTCTGGCCCGCGGCTGCGGTTGTCGTGCCGTGGATGGTCGTCCGATCGATCCATCATCTTCAGACCGACTTGACGACGAGCGGGGTGGGGGAGCGGGCCGTCGAGCACCTCGCCAACCTGCGGCCGATGTTCGAGGCCATGCTGCGCTATCCGGTCGGGCGGCCCCTCCTCTGGCTGGCGATCGCGGCGGCGATCGTCATCGGTGCGCGGGAGGTGGGGGGGCGGGAGCGTTTCCTGGCCGCGGCCATCGCCCTGCAACTCCTTTTCTTCGTGGCGGCTTACGTCATCACTCCCCACGACGTGGAGTGGCATGTCCGCTGGTCGTGGGAGCGGATTGTCGACCAACTGGCGGCGGCGGCGACGTTCCTCGCGCTGGTGTTGGTCACCCGGCGTCTTGACAGGCAGGATCCATTGTACTAAATTACTAGTACAATATGTCTGCCCCGGTTACCATCGACGCCAAGGACCCCACCCCCCTCCACGCCCAGCTCGAGCGCGGCATCCGGGTGGCCATCGCCACCGGACGCATGCGCCCCGGCGATCAACTGCCCACCGTGCGGCAGCTCGCCGTCGATCTGCGCGTCAACGCCAACACCGTCGCCAGGGTCTACCTGGCGCTGGAGCGCGAGGGGGTCGTGGCGACGAAACGCGGGGTGGGCACGTTCATCACCGACGCGGTGCCGAAGTCGGCGCACGACGGACATCGACAACGACGGCTCAAGGCGCTGATCGATCAGTTTCTGATGGAGACGGCAGCCCTCGGCTATTCGCCGGACGAGGTGGCGAAACACCTCGCCCGGCGAACAACAGAAGGAGTCTGACCATGATCATTCCTGTCACTGCAAAAGAAGCGAAGCCCTCGATCGACATTCGCATCAACGTCGTCGCGGCGTTCATCGTGATCGTCGCCTTCGGCGCGGGTCTCTGGCTGGCGATCGTCAAGAACAATCCGCTGTACATGCTCGCCGGCGCGATCCTCGGCCTCATCCTCATGCAGTCGCCCAAAGTGGCGAAGCAGTGGGAGAAGGCGGTGATCCTCCGACTCGGCAAGTTCACGGGTCTCAACGGGCCGGGCCTATTCTGGATCGTGCCGTTCATCGACACGGTCTCCATGTGGATCGACCAGCGCGTCATCACCACCAGTTTCGCCGCGGAGCAGACGCTCACTCGCGACACGGTACCGGTCAACGTCGACGCCGTCCTGTTCCGGATGGTGTACGACGCGGAGAAGGCCGCGCTCGAGGTGCAGGAGTACCGCGACGCGGTGAGTTGGGCGGCGCAGACCGCGCTGCGCGACATCATCGGGCGCACGAACCTTCAGGACCTGCTCCGCGGCCGCGAGCGGATCGAAGAGGAGCTGCAGAAGCTGATCGACCAGCGCTCCAACCCGTGGGGCGTGACCGTGCAGTCGGTGGAGATGCGCGATGTGATCATCCCCGACGCGCTGCAGGACGCCATGTCGCGCGAAGCGCAGGCGGCGCGCGAGAAGCAGGCCCGCATCATCCTCAGCGAGGCCGAGGTGGAGATCGCCAAGCTGTATCAGGAGGCGTCGCTCTCGTACCAGGGGAACCCCACGGCGCTGCACCTCCGCGCCATGAACATGCTGTACGAAGGGCTGAAGGAAAAGGGCGCCCTGATGCTCGTGCCGTCGACGGCGGTCGAGTCGATGGGCATCGGCGGCCTGCTCGGCGCCGCGGCGCTCCGGCAGAATCAGCTCACCGGTGAAGACCCCAAGGCCGAAGTGAAGTAAATTGGAGGGCGATGCGACGCATCGCCCTTCTTCTTTTCCCCCTCGCTCTGGCCGGCTGCGCCACGGTGATCAACGACCAGAAGGAGAAGATCGCCGTCAGATCCGAGCCGGCCGGCGCGGTAGTCAGCGTCGAATGCGGAACGTCGCCGGTCTACGGCGGCGTGACGCCCGCGGTGATCATCATCGAGCGGAGCGCCGATCCCTGCGCTTTCACCATCGCCAGGGAGGGCTTCGAGCCGCAGCGCGTCGCGCTCCAGCGGCAGATCTCGCGGGCCACGAAGGGCAACAAAGTCGCCGGCGTCGTGGCCGGCTCGCTCTTCAGCGTCGTGGCCTTCCTGGCCACACTGGACGGCGACGTCATCGATCCGATCGACGCCGCGCAGGGCGGGTGGGAAGTCGGCAACGCGCTCGGCGAGGCGCCCGGCAACGCCATCGACCGCAAGACCGGCGCCGCGTACAAGCACGTGCCGGCGACGATCTCCGTCAGGCTCGATCCGCTGCGGTGACCGCCGGCTGATCCTCTGGCTTCTTCCGCATATCGAAGAAGAGGAGGGCGATGCCGATGCAGATCGCTGAGTCCGCGACGTTGAACGCCGGCCAGTGGTACGGCCGCCCGCCGGCGGTGACGTAGACGTCGACGAAATCGACGACGTAGCCGAGGCGGAAGCGGTCGATGAGATTGCCGATCGCGCCGCCGAGGATCAGGTGCAGGCCGGTCTGCAGGACGCGGTCGGTGATCGCGGCGCGGAAGGCGTAGACCACCACGATGCAGAACACGCCGATGGCGCCGGCGTTCAGCAGCAGCGGCACGATGCGGGAGTCGGCGTTCGCCCCGATGCCGAACGCCGCGCCGGTGTTGCGCACGTGCACCAGCTGCAGGAAGTTCGGAATGAGCGGGATCGACTCGCGCAAGTCGATGCGCGCGTTGACCAGCCATTTCGTCCAGGCGTCGAGGACGATGACGGCGGCGGCGAGGAACAGGTAGGGAAGGCGTTTCATGTGTCATCCCGAGCGCAGCGAGGGATCCCCCGTGTCCGGGCGCTGGTCGCACAGGCGCGGGGGATTCCTCGCCGTCTTCGCGGCTCGGAATGACACATGCTCATGCCGTCGCGCGCTCCTCGATCAACTTATCCAACTCCACCCGCAGCTTCCCAAGGATCTCCTCATACGTGAACTGCCCGATCGTTTTCGGCCCCCGCTTGAGGTTCACGAAGCTCGGCGCGCACCACATGCCGAGGTCGGCGTCGTCGGTCTCGCCGGGTCCGTTCACCCGGCAGCCCATCACGGCGATGGTGATGTCGTGCTCCTTGGCGTACTCGGTCATGGCCCGGACGTTCTGCGCCAGGTCGATGAACGCCTCGTTCTCCACCCGCGAGCACGACGGGCAACTGATGATGTTCATCCCGTGCTGCTCGAAGCGCGGCACGGAGCGGAAGCGGCCGCTGGCGATGTCGTCGAGGATCTGCCGGCCGACGGTGATCTCGTCGCCCTTGTTCTCGAAGGGGAGGGTGAGCGAGACGCGAATGGTGTCGCCGATGCCGCGGGTGATGAGCTGCTCGAAGGCGACGCGAGTCTTGATCACGCCGTCGGGCGGCATCCCCGCCTCGGTGACACCGAGGTGCAGCGGGACGTCCGGCCGCGCCTCGGCGAAGGCGACGTTAGCGTCGATGACCTTGTTCGGATCGGAGTCCTTGAGCGAGACGCAGTACTGGTCGAATCCGAGCTCGTCGAGCATCACGCAGTGCTCGAGCGCCGACTCGACCATGGGCGTGATCGAGTCGCCGTGCGTGTACTTTGCCAGCTTCTCCGGATCGACCGAGCCGGCGTTGACGCCGATGCGCATCGCACATCCGTGCGCGCGGGCCACGTCGACGAGGTAGCGGACCTTCTCCCGTACCGGCTTCTCCCGTTCCAGGTGGTAGAGGTGGCCGGGGTTGTAGCGGAGCTTCTGGACGAACGGGGCGACCTTCTCGGCCAACCGGTAGTTCTCCTGGAGGTCGATGGAGAGGTTGGCGTTCGGGCGCGCCCGGCGGATCTCGGCCAGCGCGGCGACGTCTTTGGGATTGTCGACGGCGATGCGGATGATGTCGGCGCCGGCGGCCTCGAGCAGCTCGACCTGCCGGATGGTGGCCGCGACGTCTACCGTACGTGTCGCGGCCATCGACTGGACAGCAATGGGGTTAGCGCCGCCGATGCGGACGTTCCCGATCCGGATCTCCCTGGTTTGTCTCGGCTTCACGGCTGCGCAGGTTAACCGATGGTTGGGCCAAAGATTCCGATTTTCGGGCCGACCACAACTCCGCTCAGCCCGCCAGCCTTGTCAGTTGGTATGGATGTCCGTGACTCTCGCTTTCGACCCCCAGCCGTTACACAGGAACTTCCAATTCGAGGAGACGCTGACGGCGAGCTATATCGGCCCCCACTATAGTAACGGTTAATACAGCGTCTCCGGCGACGATCAGCGCGGTATCCCACGACGAGCAACCCGGTGGCGACGACGCAGTCGTACACCACGCCGCAGCTCAACAAAGGGACGTACACCTACTGGGTGCGGGTCACCAACGCCTGCGGCGCGACGAGCAGCGCAACCATCACCGTCACCGCGAACTGATCGCTCAGCCGAGGCGGGAGAGGCCGCCGCCTCGGCTGAATTCGCGTAAACTGGCCCGGTCCGACGATGCCCGAACAATCTGTGGTGCGGGAGCCCGCGCGGCCGTTGAGACGCGCGGTGCGCGCGGCCGCTACGGTGGTGATTGCCATCGGTGCCAGCGGCGTCGTCGCCCAGCTCGCGCCGCACTACGGCCCGCTCTACGCCTACCTCGCCGCGCTCGCGGCGATCGCCTGGTTGGAGGGCATCGTGGTCGCCGTCATCAGCGCCGCCGCCTTCCTCGCCGCGTACGAGCTGATCATCGTGCCGGGCACCATCGACCTCCGGAGCTGGATCATTACCGGCTCGCTGAGCGGGCTGGTGCTGCTGGCCGTCGGATTCATCCGCCACCTTCGCCGTCCGAAACGGGAGCCGAAGCCGGAGCTTCCCGCCGTGCCCGACGACGGCGAGACCGCTGCGCTGCGCGCGCAACTCGCCGACGCGCTGGCGAAGCTGTACGAGTCGAATCAGTTGCGCGCGACGGATGCGGCCGCCGGGACCACTCGCGAGGCGCGCCTCTGCGAGCAATATGAGCAGGAGATCGAGCACGCCCAGCGCGCGGCGGCGGCGGCGCTGGAGGATGTGGAGCGGGTTCGGACCGAGAACGACGCGCTGCGCCGACGCGTCGACGACGAGCGCGCCGCCGGCGACCACCTCGACACCGTCTGGGGCGAGAAGCTGCAGAAGATCGTCACCGAGCTGGCTACCGATCATGAGAACGACCTCGGCGAGGCCGTCGCGCAGCGCGAGCAGGCGCGCGCCGAGGTGCGCAGCCTGCAGATGAAGCTCAACTCGATGCAGCAGTCGATCGCCAAATCCGCTCCGCCCCGCCGCCCGTTGATTCTGGTGGTGCATCACGATCCAGCCATGCGCAACATGTCGCGCGAGAGCCTCGAAAGGGGAGGCTTCGACACCATCACCGCCGCCGACGGTCTGGAAGGGCTGCGCCTCACCGTCGCTCACAAGCCCGACGTCGTCGTGGCCGACGCCTCCATGCCGAAGATGGACGGCCGCGAGCTCTGCCAGCTCATCAAGTCCAATCAGGAGACGTCCGGGGTGAAGGTGGTGCTCATCAGCGCCGACGCGCGCGACAAAATCCCGCGCGAGCTCGGCCCCGACGAGCTGCTCCGCAAGCCGGTCAAGTTCGAGGCGTTGCACACCGCGCTGACGCGGCTCACGGGGAGCGCGTAACCGCGTGGAGCGACGGTTCGTCGTCTTCGTCGCCGCCTCCGGTCTGTTCATGACCGCCCTGCTGCTCGTCGACCGCGACGGTCTCGCGCAGCAGCTCGCGCTCGGCGTGGCCACCGCGGCGTTTCTCTGGTTTTTCGTCCGCCGCGCGGAGATCGACGGGCGGCAAGTCGTCTGCTGCATCCTCGTGGCCACCGCCGGCGAGATCGTCCTCTCGCTCGGCTGGGGACTCTACTCGTACGCGCACGCCATCATCCCGTTCTACGTCCCGCCCGGCCACGGACTGTTCTACACGCTGGCCGCCGCCACCGCGCAACAAGAGCTCTTCCGCCGCCACGCGGATCCGATCGCGCGTGGTGTGTTGATCGTCGGAACCGTCCTCGCCGTGGCCAGCCTTGTGCTCGAGCGCGACGCGTGGGGCTTCCTCTGGTGGCTCGGCGCGGTCGCTCTGATCCAGACCTCGCGCAATCGCCTGATGCTCTCCGCCTGCTTCGTCTACACCATGATCCTGGAGTGGATGGGCACGGCGATCGGCAACTGGCGCTGGGCCGCCGACGTGCCGGTGGTCGGGTTGCACTCCGCGAACCCGCCGTCGGGGGTGGGGATCCTCTACATCCTGCTCGACCTGATCGTGGTGGGGATCACCGGCGCGATGGCGGGACGGCGCGCCGCGACGCCGAGCCACGTGAGCGCATGAAACGCCTGGCGTTGTGGACGGTCACCATTCTGGCGCTGGCCATCGCGCTCTACGCCCTCGTTTATGTCGTCGTTGGCGAGCGGATGTTCCCGCCGCAGCTGGCGGACTCCTTTCGCGCGCGACCGTGGGGGATCTATCCGCACGCCTTCTTCGGCGCCGTTGCGCTGGCGCTCGGCACGCTGCAGTTCCGGCGCCGTCTGCTCGTCTCGCGTCCGAAGGTCCATCGGATCATCGGCACGATCTACATCGCGGCGGCGGCGCTGACCGGTCTCGCTAGGCTGTACATGTCGTTCTATGCCTTTGGCGGCACCCGCACGGAGCTCGGTTTTGGTCTGCTCGCGGTGACGCTGCTGACGACGACGAGCGTCGCGTACGCGCGCATTCGGCGGGGCGACGTCGCCGCGCACCGCGAATGGATGATCCGCAGCTACGCGCTCATCTTCGCCGCCGTCACCTTGCGAATCGAGCTTCCGATCCTGATCGCGTCCTTCGGCGCATTTACCCCTGCGTACACGCTGGTCGCGTGGTCGTGCTGGGTGCCGAATCTCCTGTGGGCGGAGCTGTACATCCGCGTTTCGCGCGCCCGCGAGACGCCGATTGTGCGGGCGCTGCGGGCGGCGTGAGTCAGCGGCGCCGATTCGCGAGCCGGCTAAAGCGCGCTAGAGTTTGCTGCCCATGACCCGAGACGCTGCGAAGATTCTGAGCGATGCACTTCGCCTTCCGGAGCAGGAGCAGGCCGAGGTAGCGTCGAGACTACAGGCCAATCGTTCCTCGGTCGTCTCGTCTGCGCCCGACGTCATGAGCGGTGCTCCAGTATTTCGCGGGACCCGCGTTCTCGTGCAGACGTTGATCGAATACCTCGAAGCAGGCGACTCGATCGACGACTTCCTGGAAGGTTTTCCTTCCGTGCCGCGCGAGCAGGTCATCGCGTTTCTCGAGGAGACGAAGGCGCGCGTTCTGGCGTTTCGTGAATGAGGATCCTGCTCGACGAGTGCGTGGACTGGCGGCTGCTCCGCGACTCCGCGTGAACTGGTTCCCGCCCTCGAAGCCGCGCTCCGCAACGCCAAGAGGGGTGAGATCCGCATCGTTCAGTTGGCGGGATCTTCCGTGACCGGCGCCCCGTACGGATTCACCGCCACCAACTCCATGTGCCACTCCGGCGTGCGCAGCGGACGGAAGCCGATCCGCTCGTAGAGCGCGTGCGCGTCGCGGGTCAGGAGGTGCCAGCGGCGGAGGCGTTGCAGTGCGGGATGGGCGCGGATCGCTTCCATGAGCTGCTTGCCGGCGCCCGCTCCGCGATGCGACGGGAGGACGAAGACGTCGCCCACGTAGGCGAACGTGGCGTAGTCGGTGATCGCTCGCGCGAAGCCGACCTGCGCGTCGTTGTCGTACGCGCCGAAGCAGAGCGAGTTCTCCAGCGCCGTCCGCAACAGATCGAGCGGGATGTTCTTGGCCCAGTACGACTCTTCGCTCAGATAGCGATGGATGAGCGCGACGTCGAGGCGGCTGCGATCAGTGCTGATCTCCATCGCGGCTACTCGGCGATGGACGCGTACGCGTTCTGCTCGACGAACTTCACCGACGGCTCGCATCGCAGGCCGGCGATCATCGCCTGCGTCAGTTCCGAGGCGAAACCGCGCAGATCCACCCACACCGAGCTCGGCGTGAAGCCATACTTTGCCGCAAGTGCCGCGGTGGTGGCGGCGGTATCGACGCCGTCGTTGTAGAACACGATCCAGCCGTCGGCCGCTCTCGGCGCCAGGAAGAGCGGTGCCGGAGTAGCGCAGGCCGGCGTCACGACGATCTGGCTGGAATCGATCTGCACGCCCGTGGCGGTGACGAAGTCGGCGTCGCCGCTGTCGCTGCGGACGATCGACGCGTACGGATAGACCCCGTGCGACGACGTGATCCGAATGGTCGCGGCGTCGAGCGGTCCGGTCTGAAAGAAACCGAAGATGTCGTTCATCTGCCGCACGCTGCGCGCGGGGATGACGGTGGAGAAGCCGCCGCGGCCTTCTCCGTTCTGCTCGTAGATGCTGATGAAGACCGCTGCGTCGCTGTTGCCGGGATTGGCGATGCCGACGTTGGTACGATTGCCGTTCACGCCGCTCAAACCGGGAAGGTAAGCCTCGAGCGCCAGGCTGGTGACCGGCATCCCCTGGACGATCTGACCGTACTCGCCGTGCGCGCCGCCGACGTTGTAGACGCGCGCCCGCGCGCTGATCAGCGCCTCGGGAGAGGAGCTGGCGACGCGGATGGTGCCGGCGGCCGTGGCGCGGCGGAAGAGTGTCTGCAATACGTCCTTGAAGTGCAGCGTGCCGAGCGGCCCGACGTCCACCTGCAGGACCTCGTCCTCACGATCGGGCGTGGAAAGGACGATGAAGGTCGACGCCGGCTTGTTGCGCGAGACATTGGTGACCACCAGATCGGTGCGCCATTCCGTGCCGAGCAGGCCGGGCGTGCGCCCGACGATCGGAATCAGGACGTTGTTGCCGGCGAAGTCCGTGGCCTGCGCGGCCGAGGCGAGGGGAAGGAGGAGGAGAAAAGCGAGACGTCGGGAGAGAGTGGTCATGGCGCCGTAGGGTATCGTTTTCAGCATGATCGTCAATGAATCGGTTCTCGACCGCGCCCGCGAGCACGCCATGCGCTTCCTACGGTCCCTTCCCTCGCGCCACGTCGGCCCCACGGCCACGCGCGACGAGATGCTCGCCGCGATCAACGTCCCGCTCTCCGACGACGGCGAAGATCCCGGCGCCGTCCTCGACGCCCTCGCCGGCGGCATCGAGCGCGGCCTCATCGCCAGCGCCGGCCCGCGTTACTTCGGCTTCGTCATCGGCGGCAGCCTCCCCGTTTCCCTGGCCGCCGACTGGATGACCAGCGCGTGGGACCAGAATTGCGGCATCTACGCGACGTCGCCCGCCGCGTCGGTGGTCGAGGACGTCGTGCGCCAGTGGCTGCTCGAGCTGTTCGACCTGCCGCGCGACGCCAGCGTCGGACTGGTCACCGGCGGGCAGCAGGCGAACTTCACCGCCCTCGCCGCCGCGCGGCACGCCGTCCTTCGCCGCGCCGGCTGGAACGTGGAGGAGCAGGGGCTGGCCGGTGCGCCGCGCGTGCATGTTGTCGCCGGCGCCGAGGCCCACATCACGATTTACGCCGGGCTGCGGATGCTCGGCTTCGGCACGCGCGGTGTGCACAAGGTCGACACCGACGAGCAGGGGAGGATGCGCGCCGGCGCGCTGGAGCGGACGCTCGCCTCGCTGGACGGGCCGATCATCGTCTGCGCGCAGGCCGGCAACGTGAACAGCGGTGCGGTCGATCCGTTGCGCGCCGTTTGCGAGATCGCGCACGCGCGCGGCGCGTGGGTGCACGTCGACGGCGCGTTCGGCCTCTGGGGGCGCGCCAGCCGCGCCACCCGCGCTCTGCTCGACGGTGCCGAGCTGGCCGACTCCTGGGCCAACGACGCGCACAAATGGCTCAACGTACCCTACGACAACGGCATCGTCATCGTGCGCGACTCCGCCGCCCACCGAGCGGCGATGACCGTCACCGCCGAATACCTCGAGCAGACCGCCGGCGTGGAGCGCGATCCGTTCGAGTGGACGCCGGAGTTCTCCCGCCGCGGGCGCGGCTTCACCATCTACGCCGCGCTGCGCCACCTCGGCCGGCGCGGCGTGGAGGCCCTCGTCGACCGCTGTTGCCAGCGCGCGCGGGAGTTCGCCGCGATCCTCGGCCGCCACCCGCGCGTCAAGATCCTCAACGACGTCGTGCTCAACCAGGTCCTGGTGCGCTTCGGCGACAGCGACGAGGTGACGCGCGAAGTCATCGTCCGCGCGCAGCGCGAAGGTACCTGCTGGATGGCTGGGACGACGTGGCACGGCGTGGCCGCCATGCGGCTGTCGATCTCGAATTGGGCGACGAGCGAGGCGGATGTGGAGCGGTCGGCGGGAGCGATCCTGGCGGCGATTCCGTGACCCTCATCCGCCCCTTCGCTGCGCTCAGGGGCACCTTCTCCCGCAAGCGGGAGAAGGACAACCTGGCCCCTCTCCCGCTTGCGGGAGAGGGTGGCGCGAAGCGCCGGGTGAGGGTTAGTCCTCCGCGCAGCAGGCGGTGGTCACCGCGTCGGCCAGCGCATCGACCGCGTCGGTCTTGGCGATGATCTGCAGCTCTTCGCTCACCCGCTCGCGCACCGCCACGGTGTCGGAGCTGGTCATCAGGATCACGTTGCGGAGGTGATCGCCTTTTTCCTCGCGGAGGTACGAGAGGACGCCGTAACCGCTGTGGCGGGGGAGGTCGGTGTCGATGACGATGGCGCGGTAGCTGCTGTCGCGCAGCATCTCGATCGCTTCCCAGCCGTCGGTGGCGAACTCCGTGCGCATTGCCAGGCGATCGCCGGCGCGCTCGAAGGCGGCGGCGATCATTGGGTTGTCTCCGACGATGAGGAGGGTTTCGTTCTTGGCGGGCACCGGCCCAATTTAGGCCGGCGCCCGCCGTGAGGCAAGCTCGTGCGTTACGCGGCAGCCGGTTGAAGTTGATACCGGGTGTCGCCCCAGGCGAGGATCGGAAAGAAGATCGGCGCCAGCAGCGCCAGCCCGATGCCGAAGCCCGTGCCCTTGCCGAAGTTCCGGGCGATGCCGATGCAGACAATGAACCAGGGAATGACCAGCCAGAGAATGAGGAACCACCACCACGGTTTCCCGCCGATTTTGCACAGCACGATGGTGTTGTAGATCGGCACGATGGCGGCCCACCCGGGCTCTCCCGCCTTGGTGAAGACGCGCCAAATCGCGGCGATCTCCACCACTACCACCGCGAGCCAGACGACCATGAAGGCCATCGCCGCGGCACCGCCCGCCGCACTCCCGGTGGAGGTTGTGTCCTGGAAGAACATGAACGCGAGCTGGGTCATCGCTTTCCTCCTAATCGATCAATTTTGGGATGGGAGTACCGTACGCTAATTGCGGCTGCAATGCTACTGGGTTTCCCGTAGGACCTTTGCCACCCGCGCCAGCAAGACCTGATTTTTCACCGGTTTGCGGATGAAGTCCGCCGCGCCGACCTCGAAGGCCCGAACTTCCACGTCATCGCCGGGCAGCCCCGAGACGAAGATCGTCGGCGCGTCGACGCCGTTCTCGTGCATCGCCTCGAGCACGCTGTGCCCGTCGATGAACGGGAGGTCGACGTCGAGCAGGATGAGGTCGACCTTTTCCCGCCCGACCTGCATCAGCGCGTCGGCGCCGTCCTTCGCCAGCAGTACCGAGTAGCCGGCGGACTTCAGCAGCGCGTTGGTGAGCTCGCGATTGAGCACGTTGTCCTCGACCACCAGCACCGTTTTCTTGTGCTGATCGTTCGCGGCGGCGGGGGCGGTGTCGCGCGCGCGGAGCTGCACGATCTCGCGCTGCAACGCCTTGGTCTCCGCGTCGGGCTCGATGCGCAGCTCGCGCTTGAGGATGCGCGCGCAGGTCTCGTACTGCTGCAGTGCGTTCACGATGTCGCCGCTCTGCATGTAAAGCCGCATCAGCATGCGATGCACCGGCTCCTGCAGCGTGTCGATGCGCAGCGAGCTCTGCGCGGTCGCCGCCGCCTCGTCGAGAGCGCCGCGGCGGGCCTGGAGATCGGCGAGCTGTGCGTGCGCCTTGAGCGCCAGGCGGTGGAGCCGGTCGCGCTCGGCGAGCACCCACTGGTCGAAGCGCTCCTCGTTGATGATGAAGCCTTCCATGAAATCGCCGCGATAGAGCGGAATCGCTTCCGCCAGCGCGGCCTCGGTGCCCGCGGCCACCAGCGACTCGAATTTCGCCACGTCGCAGTCGACGCGTGTCTCGTCGAGGCCGAGCAGGTCGCCCTCCTCGACCAGGACCTTCTCGTCGGGCGAGACGCTCGCCAGCTCCTTGCGCAACGTCGAGAGCGTCTGCCGCAAACTCTGCCGCGCCTGGTCCGGCCCGGTGCTGCTCCACAGCAGCGTCGCCAGCTTCTCGCGCGAAATGCGTTGCATGGGCTTGACGCCGATGTACGCGAGAAGCGCCTGCGACTTCTTCGCCCCCACCGCGACGAGCATTCCGTTCGAGGAGCGGATCTGAAGATCGCCGAGGAGCTCCAGGCGGAGAGCAGGCATAGTGCGGATGATAACCGCACGGCCATTAGCCGGGTGAGGGCTCCATCACAACAGCGCTCTCCGCCGGCAGCGTCCACCGCCCGTCCACGTCCTCCACCTCTGCGACCGGCTCGCTCGACCAGACGAGCTGCCAGCGTTGGGCGGGGGGCGGGGCGAGGAGCGGCTCGGAGACCACGTCGAGGTGCAGGACGTCGCCGAGGTTCACCAGGAGCAGCCGCTCGGGGGTGAAGCGGAGAACGAAGGCATGCGCGCCGAGCACCGCGCCGTCGACGTGGGTGGGCGGACGGCGGAGGCGCAGCAACTCGCGGTGCAGCGCCAACGCGTCGGCGTTGCGCTCGCGTTCGGACCAATCGAGCTTGCAGCGCTCGAACGTCCGCGGGTCGTCGGGGCGCGCGACGTCGCCGGTGATGGAAGGAAACTGCCGGAGAAACTCGCGCCGTCCGCTGGCCACGGCCTCGGCCAGCTCCGGCTTGTGGTCGGCGAAGTAGATGAACGGCGCCGAAGCCGCGAATTCCTGTCCCTGAAAGAGCATCGGCGTGTTCGGCCCGAGGAGCAGCAGCGCGGTGAGCGCGCGATGGCGGCCGGGGGAGGTGAGGAACTGAATGCGCTCGCCGCGCTGGGAGTTCGCGATCTGATCGTGATTCTGCAGGTAGCAAATGAGCTTTTCTCGCGGCAATCCCAGCGACCGCGAGCCGCGGCGGTGCTTCTGCCACGAATAGCGCTGCCCTTGATACAGAAACCCGTGCTTGGCCATCGACACGAATTCCTGTGGGCCGCCGAAGTAATCGGTGTAATACGCCTCCCGCAGTCCGGTGGCGGCGACCATCGCCACGTGGTGCCAGTCGTCGTTCCAGAGCGCATCGAGTCCGTACTCGACGATCAGCTGAATGTTTTGTCCCTCGTTTTCGCCGACGATGACGATCGATCGATCGCCAGCGGCCGCGCGTGCCGCGCGATTGATGACGCTGATGACGTGCTCCGCCGAGTCGTCGTGGATCGACTGCGTGGCGTCGAGACGAAGCCCGTCGAGGCGGAACTCGTCGATCCAGTACGCGGCGTTCTCGGCGAAGAATTCGCGCACCCCTTCCGCGCCCTCCCCGTCGAAGTTGATCGCCTCGCCCCACTCGTTGTCGTACTTTCTCGTGAAGTAACTCGGTGAGAATTGGCTGAGGTAACAGCCGTCGGGGCCGAAGTGGTTGTAGACGACGTCGAGGATCACGCCGAGGCCGTGGCTGTGTGCGGCGTCGACGAAGGCGCGGAAGTCGTCGGGCGCGCCGTAGAAGTGCGCCGGCGCCCAGAGATCGACGCCGTCGTAGCCCCAGCCGAAGCGGCCCGGGAACTCCGCCACCGGCATGACCTCGATGATGGTGACGCCGGCGTCACGGAGGTGCGTCAGCTTGTCGATCGCCGCGCGCCACGTCCCTTCGGGCGTGAACGTGCCGATGTGGATCTCGTAAATCACCGCGGCTTTCATCGTCGGCGGGAGCGCCAGAGCGTTCGTCCACCGGTAGCTCGTCGAATCGACTACCTCCGATGGGCCATGCGGCCCCTCGGGCTGAAAGCGCGCTGCCGGATCGGGATAGGTCTCGCCCTCGTCGTCGAGGCGGAAGCGATAGCGTGTGCCGGCCTGCGCGCCTGCGACCACCCCGCGGAAGTGGCCGTCGGTCTCGCGATCGAGGGGATGTTCTTCGCCATCGATGACGACGGATACGGAGCGGCGCGCCGGGGCCCAGACGCGGAAGTCAACGCCGCCCGCGAGCAGCTCGGCGCCGATGGCACGACGTCGGGACATCACCCATGACGCTGCAACTATCATCCCCGCATGAATCTCCTCTATCTGTTCGACCTCTCGCTCGTCAACCGAGCCGAGGAGATCGCGCTCGAATGGGTAGGGGAGTGCTTCACCTTCGCCGAGATCGAGCGGCGCAGCAACCGCGTGGCGAACGCGCTCCGCGCGCGCGGGTTCGTCAAGGGCGACCGGCTCTGCGTGCACCTGGCGAACCGTATCGAACTGATCGACATCTACCTCGCCTGCGTGAAGCTTGGCGTCATCTTCGTCCCCATCAACATCCTCTATCGCGAGCGCGAGATCGCGCACATCGTCGCCGACGCCGAGCCGCGCGCGACGATCGCCGAGGGCGATTTATCAGGGCTGATGTCGGACGACGACTCGCGCCTGGTCGTCGGTCTCGACGGCGACACGCCCGCCGCGATCATCTACACCTCGGGCACCACCGGCGCGTCGAAGGGCGCGGTCCTGACGCACGACAATTTCGCGGCAAACGCCGTCAATCTCATCACCGCCTGGCAGATCACCGAGCGCGATCGGTTCCTCCTCGTCCTGCCGCTCTTTCACATCCACGCCCTCGGCAACGGCGTGCATTGCTGGCTGATCAGCGGATGCCGCATGCGGCTGCTGGAGCGCTTCGATCACCGCACCGCGCTCGGCGAATTCCGCGACTTCCGTCCCACGCTCTTCTTCGGCGTGCCGACGGTGTACGTGCGACTGCTCGACACGCCGCCGGACGACGCGGTCGGCATCGGCGCGGCGATGCGCCTGTTCGTCTCCGGCTCCGCGCCGCTGCCGGTGCACGTCTTCGAGCGCTTCCGCGAGCGGTTCGGCCACACCATCCTCGAGCGCTACGGGATGACCGAGACGTTCATGACCATCAGCAACCCGTACGCCGGCGAGCGCCGCGCCGGTACGGTCGGGTTCCCGCTGCCGGGCGTTTCCGTGCGCATCGACGACGGCGAGCTGCTCGTCAAGTCACCGACACTCTTCGGCGGCTACTGGCGGCGGCCGGATGTGGTGGAGGACGGCTGGTTCCGCACCGGCGATCTCGTCTGCCGCTCCCACGACGGCTACTTCATACTCCTCGGCCGCAAGTCCGACCTGATCATCTCCGGCGGCTTCAACATCTACCCGCGCGAGATCGAGGACTTTCTTCTGGAGCAGCCGGGCGTAGCCGAGGCCGCGGTGGTCGGCGAAGCCGATCCGCTGCGTGGCGAGGTGCCCGTGGCCTACATCGTCGGCGAGTTCGATCCCGGCGCCGTCGCTGAGGCCTGCCGCGCGAGCCTGGCCTCATTCAAAGTGCCGCGGCGTTTCGTGCGCGTGGAGTCCATTCCGCGCACGGCGCTTGGGAAGGTGCAGAAGCACTTGCTGCGGTGAGCAAATGCAGGAAGATGTGAGCATGAAGACCACACTTGACGTTCCAGATCAGGTTTTGCGGAAGGCCAAGGCGGCGGCCGCGGTCCGCAACGAAACACTTAGTGATTTCGTGACCGCGGCCATCGAAGCGCGGCTGGTCGACACGTCGACTCATGATCGTTTTGGCTGGAAGAGTCTCTTCGGCCTGGCACGGCCGTCAGACGTTGCGGCCGTCGACCGTATTGTGTCGCGCGATCTTGAACCGGTCGATCGCGCGTGGAGTGCGGGCGTCCCGCCCGCACCGGCCGGCCGTCTCGGCCGGCCGTGATGTCGCCGGGCGGGACGCCCGGCGAGTGCGGCCGGGACGGCCGCACTCCAACGCTCACCGCGACCCGTACAACGCCACCACCGTCGGCCCTCCGTAGTTGCCGACCGGCGAGCCGCCGGCGATGGCCACGCCGACTTCGTCGAAGTCGCGGCCGAGGATGTTCGCGCGGTGGCCGGGGGAGTGCATCCAGCCGTCGATCACGCCCGTCGCGCTGCGGTAGCCGGCGGCGAGGTTCTCGCCGATCGCGCTGTAGTCGTAGCCGCGGCGCTGCGCCCAGACGAACGGCTGGATGCCGTCGGGCGAGACGTGATTGAAGTAGCGTTTGGCGAAGAGATCGGCGATGCGGTCGTCGGCGGCGAGCGAGAGCCGCGTGTTCACTCGCAGGGGCTGCAAGCCGTGCGCGGCGCGCTCGCGGTTCATGGCGGCGATGACCGCATCCTCCATCGACGATGACGACTGCTGCGGCACCGTGCGACCGGCCACCTCGACGCGGCCCGACCCGAGCACGCGCGACAGCTCGTCGGCCAGACCCTGGAGGTCTGTTCTCCGGGCGCTGAAAAGCTCTAAGCTGGTTGCCAGTTGCAGGTTGCAAGTTGCGAGTGAGAGGACCTCGCAACTCGCAACAGGCAACTCGCAAGCCATGTGCCTCATCGCCATCGCCCACCTCGCCTCCGCGCGCTGGCCGCTGGTCATCGCCGCGAATCGCGACGAGTTCTTCGACCGGCCGGCGCGAGCGGCGCACGGGTGGGAGGACGCGCCGGACGTCCTCGGCGGGCGCGACCTGCGGGCGGGCGGGAGCTGGCTGGCGGTGACGCGCGGGGGGCGCTTCGCCATGGTGACCAATGTGCGCGGGTTGCCGGAGCCGCCGGACGCGCCGTCGCGCGGCGCGCTCGTTGCGGACTTCGTCCGCTCCACGTCCGCGCCGCTCGCGTTCGCGGAGCAGGTGGCGAGACCGCGCTACGCCGGATTTCACCTGGTGGCCGGCGAAGTGGGCGGCGTCGTCGCGCACGTCAGCAGCGACATGGCCGCGCGCGCGCTGGAGCCGGGGATCTTCGCCGTCAGCAACGCGCCGGCGGCGATCGACTGGCCGAAGATCGCCTTCGCCCGACAGGCGATGGAGCGCGCGCTCGCGTCCGACAACCTCGAGGAAGAGCTGATGCGATTCCTCACCACACCGCGCGGCGGACCGATCGAGAGCGAGGTGTTCGTTGCCATCCCGGAGATGGGCTACGGCACGCGTGCGTCGACCGTGGTCATCGCCTCGGCGGACGGCACGCTCGACTTCACGGAGCAGACCGCCGCAGCCGCAACGCGTTTCCGATTACGGTAATGGAATGCGAGCGTCCCGCTCTTACCTGCCGGGCGTCCTCGCCCGGAAGAACGCCGGATGCGATGCGGGCGAGGACGCCCGCACTCCTACAGGCGAGACCGCCGAAGGCGCAACGCGTTTCCGATTACGGTCACCGAGCTGAAGGTCATCGCCGCGCTGGCGATCATCGGACTGAGAAGCCCGAACGCCGCCAGCGGCACGCCGAGGACGTTGTAGACGAAGGCGAAGAAGAGGTTCTGGCGGATGTTGCGCATCATGACCTGCGACAGATTGCGCGCGCGGGCGATGCCGCGCAGATCGCCTTTGACCAGTGTGATGTCGGCGCTCTCGATGGCGATGTCGGTGCCGGTGCCCATGGCGATGCCCACGTCCGCGCGCGCCAGCGCCGGCGCGTCGTTGACGCCGTCGCCGGCCATGGCCACGCGATGCCCCTGCTCCTGCAGGCGGCGGATGACCGCTTCCTTTTCCGCCGGCAGCACCTCGGCTTCGATGGCGTCGATGCCCAGCTCGCGGCCGACCGCTTCCGCAGTGGTGCGGACGTCGCCGGTGAGCATCACGAGCTTCAAGCCCTTCGCATGCAGCTCGCGGATTGCCTCGGCGGTCGTAGGCTTGATCGGATCGGCAACGGTGATGTGCCCGGCGACCTCGCCGTCGACTTTGACCGTCACGCCCGGCCGCCCGACGTAGATCTCGTGTCCGTCGACAGTTCCCGTCACGCCCACGCCGGGAATGGTCTTCACGTCGGTGGCGGTGCCGATCGGCGCCGCCGCTGCGAGGATCGCCGCCGCCAGCGGATGCTCGCTCGCGCGCTCGAGCGCGGCGACCCATCCGAGGACGCGAGGGTCGAGATCGTGCGAGACCACGCGCGGCTTCCCCTCGGTCAGCGTGCCGGTCTTGTCGACGACGATGGTGTCGACGCGCGCCAGCATCTCCAGCGCTGCGGCGTTCTTGACCAGGATGCCGGCGGTCGCGCCGCGGCCGGTGGCGACCATCACCGACATCGGCGTCGCCAGTCCGAGGGCGCATGGGCAGGCGATGATCAGAACCGCCACGGCGTTGACCCACGAATGCGACACGACGAAGGTGAGCACCGCGATGGCGATGACCGCGGGGACGAACCACGCCGAGACCACGTCCGCGAGCCGCTGGATCGGCGCTCGGCTGCGCTGCGCCTCGGCCACCATGCGCACGATCTGCGCGAGCAGCGTGTCCGCGCCCACGCGCTCGGCGCGCATCACGAACGAGCCGGTCGTATTTACCGTGCCGGCAGTGAGGCGGCTGCCCGCCGTCTTCTCGACCGGAAGCGGCTCGCCGGTGATCATCGACTCGTCGACTACGCCGTTGCCCTCTTCGACCACACCATCGACGGCGATCCGCTCGCCGGGGCGCAACCGTATGCGCATGCCGGGCGCGATGTGCGCGACGTCGACGTCGTGCTCGCCGCCGTCGTCCATCATCATGCGCGCCGTCTTCGGCGCGAGGCCGAGCAGCGCCTTGATCGCGCCGGAGGTCCGCTCGCGCGCGCGGAGCTCGAGGACCTGGCCGAGGAGCACGAGCGTGGTGATGACCGCGGCCGCTTCGAAGTAGAGATCGCCGCCGATGAAGACAGCGACCGTGCTGTACACGAATGCCGTGCCGGTCCCCAGCGCGATCAGGGTGAACATGTTGAGCTGCCGGTTGACCACCGACGCCCACCCGCGCACGAAGAACGGCCAGCCGCCCCAGAGGACGACCGGCGTGGCGAGGATGAGCTGCAGCCACGCCGGCATGATCATGAGCATCGCGCCAACGAGGAGGGGGGCGGAGAGAATCGCGCTGATGATGAAGCGCCGCTGCATGTCGATCAGCTCGACGTTCGGCCCTTCGTCGAGCGTCGCGGTGCGCGGCTCGAGCGCCATGCCGCAGATGGGGCAGAAGCCGGGCGCGTCGCGCACGACCTCGGGGTGCATGGGGCAGGTGTATTCGTTCGCCGTTGACCGTTGGCCGTTGACCGAAGGTGTCTCGGCGCCTCGGCCAACGGCCAACAGCCAACGGCGAACGCCTCTGTTATCGGACATGCTTGAAAAACAGCTCCGCCAGCTCGTCGTACATCCGCTCGCGGCGATCGGTGTCGCTGGAGCGGATGGCGTCGGCCGCGCAATGTTCGAGATGGTTTCTGAGAAGTACCTGGGCCACGGCGCGCAGCGATTCCTGGATCGCGGAGATCTGGATGAGGGTGTCGGCGCAGTAGCGCTCCTCCTCCACCATCCGCTGCACTCCGCGGACTTGCCCCTCGATACGTTTGAGCCGGGTGAGGGCGTCCTGCTTCAGCGCGGGATCGACGCCGTGAGCGTGTCTCGGTTTCGTCATCGCGGCGCAGTATACCCCAGGGGGGTATTTAGCTGTTAGACTCTTTTGGGATCCGAACTTCCATACAGATGGACCCTCAAGAGCTCTTCCTCTCCAATCTCGACGCGATCGATCGCGCCATCGCCTACGTCTGCCATCGCAATCATCTGAGCCCGCAGGACGGCGAAGAGTTCAATTCCGAGGTCAAGACGAAGCTGATCGAGGGGAACTACGGCGTCATCCGCAAGTTCGAGGGGCGCAGCTCCTTCTCCACCTACATGACCACCGTCATTCAGCGCCTGTACTTCCAGTGGCGGGTGCAGATGTGGGGCAAGTGGAGGCCGTCGGCCGAGGCGAAGCGGCTGGGGGAGAAGGCGATCACCCTCGAGCGCCTCCTGACGCGCGACGGCTTCACGTACGGCGAGGCGCTGGAGACGCTGACCACCGGCACCTCGGCATACACCCGCGACGAGCTCGAGGCGCTCTATCTCCGTCTGCCGACGCGCCAGCCGCGCCCGGTGCTCGTGTCGTCCCTGGCTCCCGACGCCGCCCCGACCGTCGATCCCGATGCCGCCCTCTTCACCGCCGAACGCCGCAAGACCGCCCGCGCCGCCGCCGCGGCCGTCGACGAAGCGATGGCCGCCATGGACGCCGAGTCGCAGATCATCTTGCGGATGCGCTTCTGGAACAGCCGGAAGGTGCCCGACATCGCCGCGGCGCTGCGCATCGACGCCAAGCGCCTCTACAAGAAGATCGACCGCCTGCTGCTCACCCTCCGGGGCGCTCTGGAGAAGGCCGGCATCGCCCAAGAGGCCATCAGCGACCTCCTCGCCCGCGCGGATCACGAACTTTCCTTCTCCGGCGGGGGAAAAACCGACCTACGTCACTCTCATAACGCGAATGGGGAATTCGGAGAAGGCGAAAACCGAGTGACAAGGTGAGCAAAACAATGGAACATGCGGGCTTTCCGTCGGACGAGACCCTGGCGGCATTCATTGACGGTCGGGTCGACGCAGACACTCGCGGCCGCGTAGTCGAGCATCTGGCGGGCTGCTCCGAGTGTTATTCGGTTTTCATCGGGTCAACCGAGATGCCGGTCGCGACTGCGACGGACGCCTCCAACGTGCGGCCCTTCCGCAGGACGCGCTATGCGATCGCCTCCATGGCCGTCGCCGCCGCTGCCGCGATCGGCTTCTTCATCACTCCGGCCGGCCAGCGCCTCTATCAGCCCGCCGGCCTGGCCGCGCTGGCCGACGCCGCGCCCAGCGCCCGCACGTTTTCGGGCCGCCTGAGCGGCTTCCCGTATCGCGAGCCGGCCCCGGTCGCCCGCGGCGCGGAAAGCGATCCGTCGCGCAATCCCGCCAACTACAAGCTGATGGACGTCGCCGCCAAGGTGCAGGCCAACGCCATCAAGTCCCCCACGGCCGAACACCTCCACGCCCTCGGCGTGTCACAGCTCCTCCTCGGCAACGCGAACGACGCGGTGCAGACCATGGCTGACGCGCTGCAGAAGAGCGGCGGCCTCGACGCTTCGACCGATGTGGCGCTGCTGAGCGACTACTCGGCAGCCCTCTCCAGCCGCGCCGCGCAGACGCGCAACGCGGACGATACGGCCCTCGCCGCCCGCGCCGCCGAGCGCGCCTGGAGCCTCCGCCGTTCGCCCGAGACCGCGTGGAACCGCGCCGTGGCCCTCGACAGCAAGAGCGCGTGGAACGACTACCTGACGCTCGACTCGAGCTCCGACTGGGCGCGCGAGGCGCGCGCGCGGTTGGCGCGGTAACCCTCACCCGGCGCTTCGCGCCACCCTCTCCCGCAAAGCGGGAGAGGGACGCTGAAACGGCCTTCTCCCGCGTGAGCGGGAGAAGGTGCCCCTGAGCGCAGCGAAGCGGCGGATGAGGGCGCCCCTACTGCGCCGGCACGTACGTCGGATCCGCCGTGAAGTTGTCGATCACCGAGGCGTACGCCGTCACCCGTCCCGTCCCGCTGATCACCTGCACCGTGATCCGCGCGTTGTAGACGTTCGCATTTCCCTGGCCCAGGCCGAACTGCGTGAGGACGTTGCCGAGCTGTGTGAACTCGTTGGCCGCCAGCGGGATCTCGGTCGACGCGGAGATCTTCGAGTCGGGGATGAGCGCGGTGACGCGGACGCGAGCCGGGTTGCCGGTCAGTTCCGCGAGCCCGAGGTTGGAGCGGAAGTTTCCCGACTGCTCGAGCTGCAGGATCTGCAGCGCGCGGTCGCCGATGCCGATGCCTTCCAACGGACTTACGCCCGGAATGAACTGCCCGTACGTTCCGCCCTCCGCGGCATTGCTATACGTGCGGCCGGTGGCGACGAGGTTCGATGGCGCGTTGGTGGTCAGCACGATCGAGCCGCCGCCGGTTGTATTGAACGTCGTTGGAAGCACGTTGTCGATCGCCCTCACCTGGCCGGCGTTGATGGTGAACGCCGCCGCGGGAACCGGCGTGCCGTTGTTCTGCGGGTAGAACGTCGGGGTCACCGTCACCGCCGACGTGCCGCCGTTGTAGATGCGGATATCGGAGTGGAAATTCGAGAACGGTGAGACGAACTCCGACATCCCAGGCAGCACGTAGCGCGAGGCCTGGAACAGCGTCGGCTGCACCGGCATCACCGCCATCGGGTCGGTGGTCGCGTTGTCGAGCACCGAGGCGTACGCGCTGACTGCGCCGGTATCGGAGTCGACGACGATCTCGATGCGGCCGTCGTCGAGCGTCGGGATGCCCGCCTCGAGCGAGATGTAGTTGCCGAACTGCTTATGCTCGCCCGCCCGTAGGCTGAAGGGCTTTTCGTTCAGCAGAATCCCCGCATCGTTGAGGACGCGGATCCGTCCGTTCACAGGCGTTCCTGAGCCCTCCACGATGCCGAGGTTGGTGCGGAACTTCGTCGACTGCGCCACCTGCTGCAGGCTGAGGGTGGGGGGGCCGACGGGTGGGATCTGGCCGGGGATGGGAAGGAGCCCGAGGGCCTTCGTGGCGAACTGCGGGAACGGCACCGCGGCGATGAACTGTCCGAGTGTTCCCTTCGACGTGGTGACGAACGTGCGGCTGGAGGCGAACGTCAGCACCGACGAGCTGTTGAGGGGGCGGATCTCCAGCGCTCCGGCGCCGGCGTCGCCAGGCTCGCCGGTAGCGCCGATGCCGAAGAAGTCCTTGACGATGTCGTTGAGGGCGATGGTCGAGCCCCCATCGACCGGCACCGTCGTCGATTTGCTCGACGTCGTGCCGTCGGTCTGCGTCGGCGTGTACGTGACCTGATACTTGACCGGTCCGAGGCCGGCGTTGGTGAGGCGGACGTCCGACTGGAACGGGCCGCCGACGCTATTAACGTGCGTGACCACCGGGATGATCAGCGCGTTGCCCGGCGGGAGCGTCTTGCCCGACGGGTTGACCGGCGTGACCAGGCTGATGGAGACCGGGACGTTGGTCTTCTGGCCGGTGTTGGTGGTCACGGTGACCGTGGCGGTATTCGCGCCGGGCGGCAGCGAGGCGGGATTCGCGGTGACGGTGAGAGGAACGCTGCCGTTGGCCGGAATGGTGCCCGAAGTCGGAGAGACGGTGGCGAACGGCTTGTCGCTGGCGGCGGTGAACGTCGTGCCGTCGAGGGCCTGCTTGCCCGCCGTCGACAGCCGCACTTCGAGCGGAATGGGCACGGGCGTGGTGGTGCCGAACGGCACGACGGCGTCGGTGCCGCGCGAGGTCGACGGCGGCGCCGCCTGCACGACGATGGAAACCGTGCGGGAGTTCGGCCCGGCCGCGCCGCTGCACTGCACGGCGCGGACGCGGTAGTAGTACGTCGTGCTGGTGTTCACCGAGTGCTGGAACTCCGTCGAGGTGCCCTGGACGGTGCGGGTGGCGGTGATGGCAGAGAAGTCGGGAGCGGTCGACTCCTCGACGATGAACGGCGTGTTCGGCGTGCTGACTTCGCTCCAGGAGACGGTGTACGGCACGCCGGTGAGCGTGACCGACGGTACGCTGACGGTGGGCGTGCAGGTGGGGAGGACCACGTCGTTGAAGGCGTAGACGGAAGCGAGCTCGTCGCCCGTGATTTCATCACTGACATGGGTGATGGCGATGAGCGGGATAGTCGCCGCCGCGCCCGGCAGCGTGCTGACGGTGGCCATGGTGGTGAACGACTGTCCCGGCGCGAGCGACGCGCCGCCGAAGCAGATGGCGAACGCTCCCGCCCCTTCGATGGGGAAGGTGGTGGAGTCGAAGCACTCATCGAGCCCTAGCGAGTTGGTGAAGCCCGAGATCGTCGCCTTGTCCTGCTCGGTGAAGAGCGCCGCGATGAACTCGCCGCTGCAGACGTTCGGGCCGGTGTTGAGGGTGGTCGAGGTGCAATGCCCCGACGCGCAGGTCAAGGAGATCTCGAGATTGCAAGGCGTGGCAGCGAGAGCGGGGAGGGCTACGAGAGACAGAAAACCTATGAGAACTAGTCGGGACAAGAAGATCCTCCGGTTTATGACGAATGCAGAATGCAGAAATCTGAGCGCTCCGCAATCTTATTATGACTTCTGCATTCTGCACTCTGCATTCTGCATTCGTAACCATCTGCTAACCTCCGCCCCGCTTGTCCAAGCTTCTCCCCTTCACCGGCATTGCCCTCGCCCTCGCCGCCTGGCATTTCGCCGCGGCCGCGCACCCGGCCTCCCTCCTCCCCGGACCGCTGATGGTGGCCCGGGCGATCGGTGAGCTGGCCTCGCGCGGGCTGCTCCTCAAGTACGTCGTCGCCTCGCTCTTCCGCGTGACCTGGGGCTACCTTGGCGCGCTGCTCCTCGCCGTCCCCGCCGGTATGGCGCTCGGCCTGTCGCGGCGCGGAGAGATGGCGCTCAATCCGCTGCTGCAGCTCCTGCGGCCCATCTCGCCGCTGGCGTGGATCCCCGTCGCCATCCTCTGGTTCGGCGTCGGCGATCTGTCGGCGGTCTTCCTGATCTTCATCGCCTCGTTCCTTCCGCTGACGCTGGCGACGATGAAGGCGGTGCACGACATCGACCCGGTGCACCTCAGCGCGGCGCGCAATTTCGACCTGCCGCCGCACCGGCTGCTGCGCCAGGTGCTGCTGCCCGCCATCCTGCCGCAGCTCCTGGTGGGGATGCGCATCACCGTCGGCATCGCCTGGCTGGTGGTGGTCGCCGCCGAGATGATCGCCGTCAACTCCGGCCTCGGATTTCTGATCATCGACGCGCGCAACGCCGGCAACCGCTACGACCTGGTCATCGCCGGAATGGTACTAATCGGACTAATTGGCGTCGCGCTCGACCTGCTGGTGCGCCGCGCGGAGCAGCGGATCGCGGCATGAAGGTCCGCTTCCACGACGTTTCCATGCACTTCGGCGCGATCGAGGTGCTCGAGGCCATCAATCTCGATGTGACCGAGGGGGAGCTGGTGTGCATTCTGGGGCCGTCGGGGTGCGGGAAGTCGACGCTGCTCAACATCGCCGGCGGCTTCCTCGAGCCTTCGGCGGGTGAGGTGACCATCGACGGCCAGCGCGTCTCCGGTCCCGATCGCCGCCGCATCTTCGTCTTCCAGGAGCGCGGCGTCTTTCCGTGGCTGACCGTGGAAGGCAACATCGGCTTCGGCCTCTTCGACCTCTCCGATGCCGAGCGCCGCGCGCGCATCGCGCATTACGTGGCGCTGGTCGGATTGAAGGGCTTCGAGCGCTCGTACCCGCGCGAACTGTCGGGCGGGATGAAACAGCGCGTCGAGGTGGCGCGCGCCCTGGCGGTGAACCCCGACGTCCTCTATCTCGACGAGCCCTTCGGCGCCCTCGACTCCATCACCCGCCTGCAGATGCGAAGCGAGCTGCTGCGCATCTGGGAGGCGGAGAAGAAGACGATTCTGTTCGTGACGCACGACATCGAGGAGTCGGTGCAGCTCGCCGACCGGGTGGTGGTGCTGTCCGCGAGGCCTGGGCGGGTGCGGCGGATCGTGGAGATCGACATCGCGCACCCACGGGATTTGTCGTCGCCGCGGTATCTGGCGTTGCGCGACGAGATCTTTGGGGAGATCGGGCTGGCGCACAAGATATGAAGCGCGTCGTGCTGCCGGTCGCCACCGCTGCGATTCTCCTCGCCGTCTGGGCCATGGCGGTGCGTCTGACAGGCACGAAGATCTTTCCATCCCCCGTCGCCGTCGCGCGCGCAATCATGCAGCTCGCGGAGAAAAAGCTTCTCTGGGCGTACATCGGAGACTCGCTGGTGCGCGTCGCCGCCGGCTACTCCGCGGCCATCCTGGTCGGCATCCCGCTGGGGTTCCTTCTCGGCTGGTACGCGCCGCTGGCGCGGGCGGTGAATCCGCTGATCCAGATGCTGCGGCCGATCTCACCGCTGGCGTGGATGCCGCTGGCGGTGATCTGGTTCGGCATCGGCAACGCCGCGCCGATCTTCCTGATCTTCATCGCCTCGCTCTTCCCGATCGTGATCGCCGCCGCCAACGGCGTGCGCAACATCCCGCCGATGTTCCTGCAGGCGGGGCGCAACTTCGGCCTTTCCACGCCGCAGCTCATGCTGCGCGTCGCCGCCCCCGCCGCGCTGGCGCGCATCGCCGTCGGCCTGCGCATCGCCTTCGGCGTGGCGTGGCTGGTGCTCGTCGCCGCGGAGATCATCGCCGTCGATTCCGGACTCGGATACCTCATCATCGATGCCCGCAACGCGGGCAAGCGCTACGACCTGGTGATCGGCGGGATGCTGCTCATCGGGGTGATTGGTTTGATTCTGGATGGATTGATGCGGCGCGCCGAAGCGTGGGCCGCCGAAAGGAGGTGATTCGGTTGCGCAGGATTTGGCTCGGCATCGGCGCCTGGATCGTGGTGATCACGTCCGCGCACTTTGCGCTCAACGTCGACTGGACGGTGCTGATGAACGATCGTCTGCCGGAGGCGTCGCGGAAGCTCAACGTCGCCTACATCCCGGTGACGTGACACCTGGCCTGCCCGGTCACCGACTACATCTCCGCCTACTCGCAAGCCGGACATCTCTTCATCCCCCGCCTCTTCCAGGGTTTCCCGGAGATCAAAGAGGCGCTGATGTCCAACAAGATGCAGGCGGCGTTCATGGTCGCGCCGATGGCCATCGCCCTGCGGGCTCAGGGCGTCCCGGTGAAGATCGTTTACCTCGGACACCGCTACGGCAGTGCGGTGGTGGTCCGCAAAGACGGGCCGGTGAAGACTTTCGCCGACCTGCGCGGCCGCATCGTCGCCATCCCCAGCCGCTTCTCCGACGAGCGGCTGATCATCTTCCGCGCGCTCGCCGCCAACGGCATGAACGCCCGCGACGTGAGGATGATCGAGATGGCCCCGCCCGACGTGGCCGGCGCCCTCGCCGCCGGCGCCATCGACGCCTTCTCCATGGGCGAGCCCTTCCCGTCGCAGGCCGAGAGCGCCGGCTTCGGCCGCGTGCTCTTCCACGCCCGCCAGTACTGGCCCGACTACATCTCCTGCGTCCTGGTCGTGCGCCAGGACGTCATCGACAACAAGCCCGAGGCCGTGCAGGTGCTGGTCGACGGCATCGCTCGGTCGGGACTGTGGCTGGAGGAGAAGGAGCGCGCGCGCCAGCACCGCGAGCACGCCGCCGACTTCGTCGGCCGCTATTACTACCGCCAGGACCCCAAGCTCCTCCGCTGGGCGCTGCTCAAGCCGATCGACCGCGTAAAGTACGAGCCGCTCTCCCCCCGCCGCCCCGACTTCGACCTCATCGTCCGCCTGATGGTGGAGACCGGCGTGCTCGACAAGCCGATCGCGTTCGAGGAGTTCGTCGACACGCGGTTCGCCGAGGGGGCGAAGGGGGTGACGCCGTGGAAGTACGAGGCAGGGGACTCGAGCGCAAGGTGAGCTCGCTTGGCGGGGCCGACGGGACTCGGACCCGCGACCTCCGGCGTGACAGGCCGGAGGTCTAAAAATTAGTGCGTTGACGATTCTAGACGTTCGACATCGAGTACCGGCGCGTTTTCCGCTGCCGTGCTTTCGATGAGCTTAGGAGCCGAGCTTCTAACTCAGCACTCAGCCCTACTTCGTTCCCACGACCATCGAGTCCGGACCGACGAGGTGCTCGACGTACATGTTCCGGAACCCGGTCTCGCGCAGCCAGCCGATGCAGTCGGCGGCGGTGTAGTCGAAGCCGCCGCGGTTCTCGATGAGCATGTTGAGGCTCATCAGCAGGCCGAACGCGTTCTCCCAGCGCCGTCATCGGATGATCGCCTCGTAGACGACGATCGCGCCGCCTTCGGGCAGCGCGCGATAGGCCTTCGCGAGCAGCGCCTTCTTCTCTTCGACGCCGATCACATAAAAGTCATCGCGCGACGCTTGCTTCTCGCCTAGAGGACAGTGAATCCGATCGCGCGTCACTTAAATCTCGTCCTGGGGACAGTGGTACTCGATCGCCGATCACTTTTATCCGATCGCGCGACGCTTGAATTCGCCCGCGGCTCGCTTGAATGCGATCGCGTGTCGCTTTCACATCCTCGCCCGAGCTCGCGCCGGTTGGTGGGGTGGAAGACGGAGGTGGGGAGCCGCGATCCGATCCGTGGTGTAAGCCGTTCGTAAAAATGCGGCAGCGATGCCCGTCGCGTCAGAGCCGGTGAATCCAATGGATCAGACTCTCGCCGGCCTGCCCCTCCAGGAGGGCGGACGATCCCGTGGTGATGCCGTAGGCAGCGAGAATCTGCGCTTGCAGCAATGCGTCGAGCCTGGGCGTGGGGACCGCCAGCACGTTCGCCACGGCTGTGGCGTTCTGCCGTCGAGGTGGCGGCAGGGCGGCAAACAACAGCTCCGCCAGCGGCTGAAATCTCGTCAGATCGCGCTTGGTCTCGATGAGCACGCCGGTCATCTCCAGGTCGCCCGCGGTCGCCCCCACCGTCGCTGCGGTTCCACTCTGAGCGCGAGCGGCCAGACCACTCAACTGCTCCAGGATGTACCGAGCCTGTGCCTTGTAGGCGTCCATCTCCAGACGGAATTGCGGAGGGAAGGCCGGCTGTGCCGTCGGCGATTGCGCCTTGTCGTCCTGCGCGTGCTGCAACTCGTGGATGACGTTTGCGCGGTCGCTGAGACTGTCGATGGAGAACGTGGTCGGCATGTAGATCGTGTCGCCTTTCAATCCCGCAATTGCCGGATTGAGCGGCGCGCCCGCAATGTACATCGCGCGGGTATTCGGAGGGACGCCCTGGAGCGCCAGGAATTTCGCCGGCGCGAGTGCGTCCACATGGATCCTCCCGCTCATGATGTCGCCTGCCAGCGGATGAGCCGCGGCTGCCGCCGTTACATATGCCGCAGCGGCCATGAGGCGGTCGCTGGGTGTGTCATCGGAAGCCGCATTCAGCGTGGCGTCCAGAACGTTGCGGAGGTAGACACCCTGCGTACGGGCGAAAGAGAGCACGGCGGCGCGCGGCCGCCGGAGAGAGTGGCCGATCAGGCGGATCACCTCCTTCTCGGCGGCAGTCTCGATCTTCCCGTACTCTTTCTGTGCCGCCGCGATGTCGAAGTCGCTGACGGCCGATCGCAGCCTCGCCTCTGGTGCTGTGACGCTGGCAGGAACTGCCGAGCGGCCGACGGCGATGACCTGCCGGATCTGCCTGTCTGTGATGGTACTGATGGGGAACGTGATCGCAGTGTTCGAACGGATGATCGTTGCCTGCAACGTATGGACGTTCGCCCTGGTCAGCAAGGCCGCCATGAACATCCGTTCGTGGTCGCTGACCGTATCACGCGCGGCAGTGGAGGTGGCCTCCAGCTTCCGGATGTCGGCAGTCGTCAATGTGCCGTCGGCGGTGAGGCTTTTGGCCTTCTTTGCAAATAGCTCCGTCAGCTCATGACCGATGCGGAACTCATAGCTCACGACGTTCAACGCCGCGTCACGGACGACGTCGCGATGCACGACGTTCGGCGGCGTCTGTTGCGCTACATGCGTCAGCTCGTGGGCAAGGAGGCGACGTCCTTCGTGCGTGGCTGGAGCAAATCGACCGGCGCCGAAGACCACATGTTGTCCCGCGGTATACGCGTTCGCAGTGAGGTCCCACGCCGAGGCTTGCGCTGCGGCGTCGGAATGGATGCGCACCTGCGCGAAGTCGGCGCCTAGACGTTGCTCCATCTGCTGACGGATCAACGGATCGAGCGGCCTGCCGGGACTCGCGAGCTCGCGGGCGACGCTCTCGGGCGCTTCGTGCGCGGCGCTTTTCCCATGACCGCAGAAGCGGGAGACAACGGGTGAAGAGCTCGTGGATTCGGCGACGCGCGCGGCTTCCTGTTCGGCTGCGTCCTCAGGACGGCTGACTGTGAGCCCCGCACGAACGGGGATCTGCGTGAAGTCGTGCCGAAAACGCGAGGGTGTCGCGGTGACCGGCGGGGTCATGAGCTCTGCCGGACGCTTCCGCGCCGCGTCGGACGATGCCGCGTCGCGTCGTTCCGCCTGTGAGTGTTTAAAAGCTCGCATCCGCGCCGACCCCCTCACAAGGATAATCCCAGCCGGTGGACGCTGCCCATCCACCGCTTCCGTTACACTCCTTCATGCTCACCGAGCTCCTCCTGAAGTGGCCGCTCATCCGCCAGCTCGCGGGCGACAAGGACGCCGCGAAGAGCGATCGCACGCGCGCGTTGCGCCGCAAGAACGAAGGTGCCGAGGTCTCGCGGTCGGTGTGTTCGTGCGCGGTGGGATGTGGTCAACTCGTTTACCATCGGGACGGACGGGTCGTCAGCATCGAAGGCGATCCCGCGTCGCCGATATCGCGCGGGCACCTCTGCCCGAAAGGTTCCGCCAGCTTCGAGCTGGTCACGCATCCCGGCCGCGCCACGAAGGTCAAGTACCGCGCGCCGCGCTCGCGCGCGTGAGTGGAGATGGACCTCCAGTCCGGCCGTGGACATGGTGGCGGATCGCATGTGGGACTCGCGGAGTCGCACGTTCGACGAAGAGCACATGCACACGACCGGCATCGCCCACCTCGGCGGCGCGACGTTGGACATCGAAGAGAACTACCTCATCAAGAAGCTCTTCACCGCGGGGCTGGGCATGGTGTGCCTGAGCAATCAGGCGCGCATATGACACAGCTCCACGGTGCCCGGTCTGGGCACCTCCCTTGGCCGCGGCGACGCGACGACCGCGCAGCAGGACCTGGCCAATGCGGATGCCATCCTGATCATGGATCGTCGATGGCGGAGAACCATCCGGTCGGCTTCCAGTGGGTCCTTGAGGCGCGTGAGAAGAACGGCGCGAAAGGCATCCACGTCGACCCGCGGTTCACGCGCACGTCGGCGATGTCGGATTACTGGCTGCCGCTCCGCGCCGGCACCGACATCGTCTTCCTCGGCGCACTGATCCGGTACGTGCTCGAGCACGACCGCTGGTTCCGCGAGTACGTCGTGCGCTACACGAACGCGTCGGTGATCGTCCGCGACGACTTCGTCGACACGGAGGACCTCGGCGGGATCTTCTCGCCGGCCGAGACGTGGCTTTATCCGGAGGGCCGAGGGCCGAGGGCCAGGGGGAGGGAGGGCCCTCGGCCCTCAGCCCTCGGCCCCGCGAAGCTCCGACACCGGCCATCGCGGCGAAGCGCAGGGCGCGTCGCAGACGCCGTCCGATCCGCCGCGCGACGAGACGCTGCTGCATCCGCGATGCGTGTTCCAGGTGATGAAGCGCCACTTCGCGCGGTACACGCCGGAGATGGTCGAGCGCGCGTGCGGCATCCCGCGCGAGAAGTTCCTCGCGATCGCCGACGTCTACACCTGGAGTGCTGCGTCCAGCCGACCGCGTAACAGATCGCGCCGGTCTTCTGGGCCGGAAGCGCTTGCCTCGATGAGGTCGAGCTGTTGAAGCCCGAAACGCGCCGTCACTACGCGTCCACGTTGATCGCGATGCTCAACTACGCGCGCGCCGAGCGCGTCATCCCGTCGCACCAGCTCGAAGGCGTACGCGTTCCGCAGGTGCTTGGCGAAGATGAGCCGGAGCCGTGGACCTCGCGTGAGCTCGCGGTCATCCTCGGTCCCGCGCTCGACAGGACGGACGGCACGTCCATCAACGTCCCGCATTCGGCGCCACTGACGACGAGCGCCGTACAAGGTCGGGACCGAGTCTCCTAAAAACGCGCCCCTCCTGTTGTTTGACAGTCCTGCTCCTCACGTTGTATCAAGAGTGGCTCGTTGGGTGAGCGAGACAATGCGAAGCTATTCAGAGAAGGCGAAGGCGCCCGCGGGACCGTCGCGCGAGCATCGCCACCTCGCGCAGCCCGGGCTTGTCTCCCGCCCGATCGCAGGGGCCGGCCATAGCTTCAGCCGCGTGTCCGTCACCAATCAGGAACTGCCCGCCATCCAGCGCAGGCTGACGGTAGGCGCCCCGGCCAATGCGTACGAGCAAGAGGCAGATCGGGCGGCCGAGGTGGTGACGCGCAAGCCCGCCCTTCAGGCCGCGGGTTGCTCATGCGGCAGATCCGGCGGCCCTGAGAAGGTGTGCGCCGAGTGTGCAGCCACGCCGCCGAGCATTCAGCGCAAGGCTTCGGGCGATCCGTCTCCGGCCACGGCACCGTCGATCATCAACGAGGTCATCCAACAGCCCGGGCGTCCATTGGATGGGGCGACGCGAGACTTCATGGAATCGCGCTTTGCCCATGATTTCAGCCAGGTGCGGGTGCACGTGGATGAGCGTGCGGCCCGGTCAGCGCAACGCATCGATGCCGACGCCTATACCGTGGGCCGCCACGTCGTCTTTGGCCCCGGCCGCTTTCAACCGGCCAGCGCCGACGGCAGTCGTCTTCTGGCGCACGAATTGACTCACGTGGTGCAGCAAGGGGCGGCCGGCGCATCCTCACGCGTCCCGGGCACGGTACAGCGACAGACGGCGAAAGTGCCCGAAGACAATGACGCTGCCCGGATTCGGGACAACAAAATCATTTACACATGCAACTGCGGTTGGATCGACAAGACTCACGCGACGGACACGACATCTCACCCCGATGTAGGAGCCCACAGTCTCTGGAAAAAGATCCTGCAGGAAACCGGTACGTCCGTAGACGAGAACTGGTACCTGCTCAACTATCGACAAGACGCAGTCGTCAAAGGGAAGCTCGGAGGTCGCACCAGTCTTCTCAACGTTCCGAGCCAGTCAGGAAGCATCATCCCCGGAGCCCCGGCCATATCACTGCCTGGGATCGACTGGTCCGTTGACCTGCCCGAAGTCGGTCTTCGCCTGCATCCCGGCAAAATGGGCCACTATCAAGTGAAGCGGGGACTCTCGATTGAACAGAAGAAATCCGTGGCGCTGGCAATCTTTCAGGAGGTCTCCCGCTCGTTTGAAGACTTTCAGAGCTGGGGATGGGTCATCGGAAGGGGCAGCAGCAGTTTCAGTGAGGAGGATCTGGTCTCCAATCTGATCGGCTTCTACAGTGCCGTAGAGTCCATCCCCTTCGAGGAGTATCTGGAGCTCTGCGCACCGGTGGGCAAGGAGGACTCCAAGGCCGTGTTGACGGAGCATGGGGCACCTGGAACCAAGAAGAACAAGTCATTCAAGCCGGTGCTGTATCCGTGTAAGGCGTGCGCCGCGGCCGGCGTCTTTCCGGCCGAATTTCAGACGATCGAACCGGCCGAAGAGGGCAGTCTCTACAAGAAGATCGATGTCTCGACGACGCTCACACGCTAGGTCGGGTCCTCCCGCCCTCAACCCGGAGGAATCGGCGGCAGCAACAGAAACGGATCAGGCGGCGGCAGCGGCTCCTGCGGATACTTGTTGATGACGAGATAGCCCCAGGCTTCGTGCTCGGTTCTTGGTGCGTCGTTGACGCTTTTTCCGTGGAACATTCGCGCTAAAACGTGAAACATGGCGCGCTTTCGCGGCGGTTTCCGCGCAGGTTTTCGCCTCCGAGAATCGCGACCTTGCGAGTCAGCTTGCGAGTTACAACTTTCTAAGCGAACCCACTGAAAACACGAAACGCCGCGAAGTCGCGGCGCATGAGAGCTTTAGATTGGCGGGGCCGACGGGGGCTCGCACCCGCGACCTCCGGCGTGACAGGCCGGCGTTCTAACGCTTCCCGGTGCTTTTCTCTCGGGGGCGCATCCGCTAACTCACTGAAAAGACACGCATCTACGTTCAGATTTGCCTCTAATGAGAGTGCTATTGAGAGTGATTCGGCCGCTCTCATTACGTCCTGTCTTAGGTATCGAGAGAGCGTGCGGGGCGAGTGTGATTTCAGAGGCGGGGAGTGGTCGTTTTTACAACGTTTTACAACCGTGCAGCACGCCGGCTGCAGGGCGCGTGAGGGCGCCTCACCAGTACGTGCGGATGCCGGCGGCTTTCAGCTGCTTCGCGAGCTTTTTGTCGAAGGTGGCGACGGCGTCGTAGCGGTTGGTCGCGGCTATCGCGAGGATGGCGGCATCGGCGAGTGAGGGGAGCGGATCCGGCCAGACTTCGAGGACTCGTTTCCACGGGCAATCGTCGGTCACCCGCGCGCCAGGCAGGGTGATTACATCGCGGATCAGCGTTGCCAGGCGCTCGCCCGTTGCGCCGTACATGGTCTGGAAGACGTAGCTGATTTCGAACACGACGAACTGCGGAATGATCGCCGTGATCTCGCCATCCACGGCTTCCAGCAGGAGCGCTTTCGCAGCCGCGCGTTGCTTTTCGTCGCGTTCGATGAAGAACGAGACGAGGACGTTTGCATCGATGACGACGCTTCGCACGTCAGATACGCCCTCGGCGCTTCCTCGCTTCCGTAACCGCTTCGACGGCGTCGGCGGGACCTTCCTTGAAGATCCCTTCCCACCGGAACAGGCCCGGCCGTTCTGTGGTGATCGCGACTTTGCCGCCGCGGACTTCCCACGTCAGGCGGTCGCCGGGGCCGACGTCGAGCACTTCGCGGACTTCCTTCGGAACGGTCGTTTGGCCTTTGCTGGTGATGGTCGAGGTAGGCATGTCGTATCTCCTTACCAAAGTATACCACCGTAAGGAGCCGTTGATTCCCGCGAGCGGCCGTCACTTGGGCAGAAGGGAGGGCGAGATCTTCCTTGTCGAAGGATGTGCTGCAGCGCATCGTCTTCGACATCGACGCCGCGCTGCCCGACCACGAACTCTCGCCGTTTCGCGACGCGATTCATTACATCGCTACTCTGCAAGGGAGAGCGGGCGAACGCGCGATCGCGGCCGCTTCGACGTAGCGACATGCCAGAACGAACGAATCTGGCTAACCGGCGATGCCGCAAGCCAGCGGGCGTGGCTTCAATGGGGAAGGCTTAGATATGACCGCGAGTATCCTCGGCATTCGCGGATCTTGCGAATTGGAGTGCAGCCCTGTCAGGCTATCGCTGCCCATGCGCAGAAATGATGGAGAGATGCTTCGAAAGTATCTGTTGGGAACCTCGATTTCAAGCCGACACGCGAGGAAGTGCAAATCTCTTTGAGATCGCCGGTCGGATTCGCAACGTGGTCATACCGGCCGACCGCGAGACCGGCCGGACGCGCGGCTATGCGCCCGTGGAGTTTGAAGAGAAAGCGGACGCGGATGCCATCCAGAAGTTCAACGGCTATGTGCTCGGGGGACGTACTCTCCGAATGAGCGCCGAGGAGCGCCCGCGTGGAGGCGGGAGCGGCGACGCTCGGTAGGAAGCGGCGTACTCATCCTCCGCCACGCTCATCCTGCGTGGGTCACAGAAAAGCAAAACGCCGCCAAGTAGCGGCGAGTGAGTCACTTCGATGGCGGGCCGACGGGACTCGACCCCCGCGACCTCCGGCGTGACAGGCCCGAGGTCGACCGGCAGGATTCAGACCGCCCAAATCAAAGCTCCGCACGCAACTTTGCGAACTCGTCTAGCGATAGCTCCTCCGCCCTTGCATTTGCGTCGATCCCCGCCCGCTCCATCGCCCGCAGCAGCTCCTCGCGCGGCACGCTGGTCAAGTTGTTGACCAACTTCTTCCGCCGCATCCGGAAGGCGGCGCTGATCAGCTCGATCAGCGCCTCGGAGGCGAACGGCTTGCGGTCGGGGTCGAGCACCACCACCGCGCTGCGCACTTTCGGGCGGGGGTAGAACGAGCCGGGCTCCAGGGTCATCAGGATGCGAGCGCGGGCGAAGAGCTGCGTGTAGAGCGTCAGGTATCCGTATGCCTCGTCGCGCGGCTTGGCCACCAGGCGGTCGGCGACTTCCTTCTGCAGCATGAACACCGCGCGGCGCCAGTTCGCGCCGGCGATCACCCGGCGCAGGATCGGCGTGCCGACGTTGTACGGCAGGTTGCCCACTGCGCGGTACGGGCGGGCGGGGAGGGGAGCCTCGGTGGCGTCGTCGTTGACGACGTCGACGCGGTCGCCGAACCGGGCGCGGAGCTTCTCCGCCAACTCGGGGTCGATCTCGATGGCCGTCAGCTCGTTCGGCAGCTCGGCGAGCTTCTCGGTGAGCACGCCCTCGCCCGGTCCGATCTCCACGATCACCTCTTCAGGCTGCGGCTCGACCGCCTCGACGATCCGCGCCACCGCGCCGCGGTTTCGCAGGAAGTTTTGTCCCCATTGCTTTTTCGGCGTCAGGTTAAACTCCGATCGATGGACCTAGCCACCATTGAACACGATATCGCCGCCGCGCACGAGACCATCGCCCGCCTGCGCGCCGAAGTGGCCCGCGCCGTCGTGGGGCAAGACGCCATCGTCGACCGCCTGGTCATCGCTCTCCTCATCCGCGGCCACGTGCTGCTCGAAGGCGTTCCCGGCCTGGCCAAGACCCTGCTGGTGAAAACGCTCGCCGGCTCCGTCGACGCCAGCTTCCATCGCATCCAGTTCACACCCGACCTCCTCCCCGCGGACATCACCGGCACGCTGATCTTCGACCCCGCCAACCGCACCTTCACCCCGCGCTTCGGCCCCGTCTTCGCCAACCTCGTCCTCGCCGACGAGATCAACCGCGCGCCGGCGAAGGTGCAGAGCGCGCTGCTCGAGGCGATGCAGGAGCGGCAGGTCACCATCGGCGACACCTCGTACAAGCTGCCCGATCCCTTCCTGGTCATCGCCACCCAGAATCCCATCGAGCACGAGGGGACGTACGCCCTCCCGGAGGCGCAGGTCGACCGTTTCGTGATGAAGCTGCACGTCGGCTATCCGTCGCCGGACGAAGAGGCGCGCATGCTCGCGCTCTACCTCGATCCGACGCGGCCGCCGGTCGAGATGCGGCCAGTGCTGGCCGTCGACGCCATCCGCGACATCGCCCATCTCGCGGCCAGCGTGCACGTCGACGAGCGCATCAGCCGATATGTCGTGCAGATCACCACCGCCACGCGCCATCCGGCGGAGCACAAGCTGCCGTCGCTCGCGCCGCTGATCTCATTCGGCGCCTCGCCCCGCGCCACCCTCGCCCTGGCGCACGTGGCGAAGGGGTACGCGTTCATCCAGGGGCGCGCGTACGTGGTGCCCGAGGATGTGAAGGCCATCGCGGCGGACGTCTTGCGGCATCGCATCGTCCTCAGCTACGAGGCTGCGGCGGAGAACATGACGGCGGACGCCATCATCGAACAGGTGCTCGGCAGTGTGGCCGTTCCGTAGACGGCCGCCGCAGTTCCGCGCGCCGCTCGCGCGACGTGTGCGCGATCTCGAGCTCGTCTCCGCGCGCCTGATCCGCGCGGGGTTCGCCGGCGACTACCACTCCGCCTTCCACGGCCGCGGCATCGAGTTCTCGCAGGTGCGCGAGTACCAGCCGGGCGACGACATCCGCAGCATCGACTGGAACGTCACCGCGCGCAGCGGCGTGCCGCACGTCAAGGAGTTCATCGAAGAGCGAGATCTCACGGTCATCGCCGCCGTCGACGTCTCCGGCTCGATGGGCTTCGGATCGGTCGACTGGCGCAAGTGCGACATCGCCGCGGAGCTGGCCGCGGTGTTCGCCTTCTCCGCCGTGCAGAACTCCGACCGCATCGGCCTGCTGCTCTTCTCGACCAAGACGCGGACATACATCGCGCCGCGCCGCGGACGGGCGCACGCGCAGGTGATCGTGCGCGCCGCGGTCGACGCCGCCATGCGCGGACCTGCCGGCGCGGCGGACTTCGAGGGCGCCGGGCGGTTCCTGGAGCGCGTCAACGCCAAGCGCGCGGTGGTCATCGTCCTCTCCGATTTTCTCGACCTCAATTTCGAGCGCACGCTGAAGCGCCTTCACCGCCGCCACGACGTCGTGGCGCTGACCATCGCCGACCCGCGCGAGGAGCGCTTCCCGCGCGCGGGGCTCGCGCGCCTCGCCGACGCCGAGTCGAACGAAGCCCGTCTCGTCCACCTCGGCCGCGCCGAGGTCGAGCGCCGCGCCGCCGCGCACCGGCAGCAGGTGGAGCGCCGCTTCCGCTCCGCCGGCGTCGACCGGCTCGAGGTGTCCACCGCAATGCCGTACGATCGCGATCTGTTGCGATTCTTCCGAGAGCGCGCGATGCGCCGCTGACGCATGATCCCGACCCTTCTCCTGGCGATCACCACCACCTTCTCGCCCGCGCGCCCCACCGTCGGCGACCCGATCTCCGTCACTTTTCCGGCGCCTGTAACTGTCCAGCAGTCAAAAGATTACGAAGTCATCTCGCAGCGCGCCAACGTCGTCGTGGTCCGCACCTTCGAGCCGAAGCCGTTCGTGCTGCACACCAGCGCCAGCGACGTCGTCATCCCCGTCCACTCCGTGCTGCAGACAAACGACAAGCTCGATCCGGCGCCGCTCAAGCCGCCGCGCGCCGAGGGGTATCCGCGCGCGCCGTTCATCGCCATTGCCATCGCGGCGGCCGCGGCCATCGCCGCGTGGGTCGGGGTCGTCCTGCTCGCGCGGCGGCGGACGCCGAAGCTGGAGATCGTCGTCGATCCGACTGAGCACTTCCGCGCGACGGTTCTCGCGCTGCGCGGCGAGCGATGGGCCGACCTCGCCGACGCGACGCGGCGCTACCTCGCCGCGACCGATCCCCGCCTGGGGATGGAGCTGACCACGCGCGAGCTCCTGGCGCGCAACGACGATCCCTCGGTCGCCGAGATCCTCCGCCAGGGCGATCTCCAGAAGTTCTCGCCGTGGGGCGCCGCGCCGGGCGACTTTGCCGCGCTCGCGCGGCGGGCGCTGGCGCTGATTCCGGAGCCGGCGGCGGAAGAGGTCGCGGCATGAGCGCCGTGCGTGTCATCCCGACCCTGAGCGAAGCCGAAGGGGAGGGACCTGGGAGCGTGGGCGGCGCTCCGAGGCTTCGCCTGCGCGCCACCCGCCCCTCCAGGCCCCTCGCTCACGCTCGGGGTGACACATGATCCGCTTCGCCCATCCTTGGTGGCTCCTCCTCGCGCTGCTCGTCGCGGCGCGGATCGCCCTGCTGGCGTGGGACCGACGGCGGCGCTTCGGCGCGTTCGTCGTCTCCTCGCTTGCGCTGGTCGCGCCGAAGGCGCCGTTGCGCGTTCGACTGGCGGGGCTGCCGTTCGCGCTGGAAGTCCTCGCCGCGCTGCTGATGATCGTGGCGCTGGCGCGGCCGCAGCGGGTGACGAAGATGGCGTCGAACGACCGCTTCGGCATCGACATCGTCATCGCCCTCGACGCCTCGGGGTCCATGGCCGCGGAGGACTTCCGTCCGCGCAACCGCTTCTCGGTGGCCAAGGAGCTAATCGGCGACTTCATCTCCAGGCGGCAGGACGACCGCATCGGTATCGTGACCTTCGGCGTCCGCGCCGCGACGCGGGTGTCGATCACCTACGACCGCGACGTGGCGCAGGACATCCTGGAGCGGGCGCTGGTGGGGGAGAACGGCGACGGCACCGCCATCGGCCACGCCATCGCCACCTCGGTCAACCGGCTGCGGACCTCGAAGTCGCGCAGCCGCATCATCATTCTGGTCACCGACGGCGTGAACAACGCCGGATCGATCGACCCGACGACCGCGGCGCAGCTGGCGGCGAAGTTCGGCATCAAGATCTACACCATCGGCGTCGGCAGCCGCGGCCCGGTGCCGATCCCCCTCAAGCGCGAGGATCCGTTCACCGGCGACATCGTGACCACCTACCAGATCGTCCGCGCAGACATCGACGAGGATTCGCTGTCGACCATCGCCCGCACCACCGGCGGCGAGTATTTCCGCGCCACCGACGCGCGGGCCATGAGCGCCATCCTCGACCGCATCGACAAACTGGAGAAGACGCGGCTGACCGCGCCGAAGAGCGAGAAGATCGACGAGCTGTACCTGCCGCCGCTGGCCGGCGGCTTCGCATTCTTCGCGCTGGCGCTGCTGGGAGGAGAAACGTTGTGGTGGAAGGTGACGGCGTGACGTGTCATCCCGAGCGTGAGCGAGGGACCTGGGGGCGCGGGTGGCGCTCCGAGGATTCGCATGCGCGCCGCCCCGCCCACACCGATCCCTCGCTCACGCTCGGGATGACACGATCATGACCACCTTCGCCTCGCCCCACCTCCTCTGGCTCGCCGCCGGCGTACCGCTGGTGCTGCTGTTTCTCATCGCCCGCGAGCGGCGGCGGGTGGCGGCGGCGCGGCGGTTCATCTCCGAGCGGCTGCGCGGGGTGGCCAATCCCGGCCGCGCGATGCGGCCGGTACTTCTCGCGCTGGCGCTGCTGGCGGGCGTGGTGGCCATCGCCGGCCCGCAGCGCGGGTTCACCGTCGTGCCGGTCGAGCATCGGGAGTCGAATCGCGTGCTGGTCATCGACGTGTCGCTCAGCATGCTGGCGGAAGACGTCGGAACCTCGAGACTCGACGCGGCGAAAGCGATCGCCAAGCGGATCATCGCCGCGCATCACGGGCGCATCGCGCTGGTGATCTTCGAAGCGGGGGCGGAGGTGGTCTCGCCTCTGACGATGGACGACGAGGCGATCGCCGCGCTGCTCGACTCCATCAACGCCGGCGAGATCGGCCTTCCGGGCTCCGACGCCGGCGCGGCGCTGGCCAAAGCCGCGCGGTTGCTCGAAGGCGACGCCACCCATCCCGGCGACATCGTGCTCCTCAGCGACGGCGAGGATCAGGGCGCGGGCACCGAGGAGGAGCTCCGGAAGCTCGCTGCGCGCGGTGTCGTCGTGTCGGCCATCGCCGTCGGCACCACGGGCGGCGGCACGATTCCCGATCCGGAGAACCGCGGCCCGCTGCGCGACGACAACGGCGAGATCGTCACCACCGCCGCGCATCCGGAGTCGCTGCGCCGCGTCGCCGCGGCGACAGGCGGCCGGTTCTTCGACAATCCGTTCGCCGAGCACGCCCTCGACTCGCTCGCCGCCAGCGGCGGAACGATGCGCCGCACGACGGTGCGCGTGCCGGTCGAGCGCTACCAGTGGCCACTTGCGCTCGCCTTCGTCTTCGTCTTCCTCGGATCGCTCGTGAATCGAGGCGCGGAATGATCGTTGCCCTCGTCATCGGTTGGTTGAGCTTCTGGCGCGACACCAACTCGCACGCCGCCACCGCCCGCGGCACGAAGGCCTTCACCCAGAAAAAGTACCCCGCTGCCGTCGACTCCTTCCGCAAGTCGAACACCATCGCTCCGACGCCTCCCCGCGCCTTCAACCTCGGCACGGCGGAGATCGCGGCGGGCAGCCGCGAGGCGGGGTCGTCGACCCTCGCCGCGGCGATGAAGGAGCCCGCTCTTCGCGCCGACGCGCTCTACAACCGCGGCAACGCCGCCCTCGCCGCGAACGCCTACGACCACGCCATCCGCGACTACACCGACGCCCTCAAGCTCCGCCCCGCCGACCCGGCGGCCAAACGCAACCTGGAGATCGCCCTCCGCAAACGCTCCATGCAGCAGCAGAGCGGGGACGGGGGGTCGGGAGGGGATTCCCAGCAGCCGCCGAAGTCCAAGCCGCGCGCGCAGGAAGAGCAGCCTCGGAGTGATCCCAATACGGAAGCGTTATTGCGGAGCGTGCAGCAGCAGGAGCAGGAGGAGTTGTCGCGGATGAATCGGCCGGCGCGCAGGAAGGCGCACGTTGGGTGGTGACATTCAACATTCCCGTGCTTCTCCTTCTCTTCGCGCTGCCGGTCGCCGCAAACGAACTAACGGTGGACAAGCGCACCCTCCTCCTCACCGACTCTTTGACCATCACCCTAACCCTCACCGACAACTTCGCCTCCCTCGACAACGTCCGTCTTCCCTTGCAGAACCTGGTGGTCGACGGGGAGCCGTCGACGTCGACGCAGTTCGAGTGGGTGAACGGGAAGACGTTCCGGCGGAAGGTCTTGCGGTATGTGGCGCATGCGCGGAGCGCGGGAGCGGCGCTGGTCGGGCCGCTGTCGCTGCGCGCGCCGGACGGCCAGGTGGAGACGCTCGCGCCGCTCTCCATTCAGGTGCTGCCCGACGCGGCGGCCGGGAGCAACGATCCGGACAAAGTGATGCGGGAGCTGATCGCCACGCGGCGCGAGCCGGTGTTCCTCGTGGCCGAGGCGGACCGGCCCGCGGTGTTCGCCGGGGAGGAAGTGGTCGTCACCTTCACTATGTACAGCGCGGCGAGCGTGCAGCAGTGGGGGATCGGCGATCTGCCGCCGTTGGCGGACTTCTGGACCGAAGAGCTGGACGTGCGCGCCGAGCAGCCGCAGCAGGTCGGCATCGGCGGGCAGTTCGCGCAGAAGCTGGTGGTGCGGCGCATCGCCCTCTTTCCGCTGCGCAGCGGCACGCTCACCGTCGAGCCGATGGTCATCAACGCGGCGGTGATGCGGCGGGTGAATACCTTCAACCCCTTCGCCATCTTCGAGGGCGCGCTGGTCGAAGTGCGCGCCCGCTCCGCGCCGCTGCGGCTCGACGTCCGTCCCATCCCCCCCGGTCCACCTGTGGATGTCGTCGGCGACGTCACCCTGCAGTGCTTCGCGCCCGTGCAGGCCAACGGCGGGCCGGTGTCGATCGACGTCGTCCTCGCCGGACGGGCCAACCTTCGCGCCGCGGCCCCGCCGAAGTTCGCGCAGCCGCTCGAGGGGAGCGTGCAGATCTCCGAGCGCCCGCTCACCGTGCAGCGGACGCGCGAGGAGGCGCGAATGACGCGGCGTTGGCGGTATCTGATCTTCCCGGCGGCGAACGGCGCGATGGTCATCCCGCCGCTGGTAGCCACGACGCTCCTTCCCGACGGCGAACGGCAGGAGCTGCGTTGCGAGCAGCGGGTGCTGATCGTGAAGGAGGCGGAGGCGCCGCGGCCCGCGCCGCTGACGCCGCGGGCCAAGCGAACCGAGGCCGCGCGGCAGGCGCTGCCTTGGGCGGGCGTGGTGGCGCTGGCGCTCGCCGCGCTGGCCGTCGCCGTGCCGCCGCTGGAGCGTGGCCGCCGCGCGCGCCGTGAGGCACGGGAGCTGATCCGCGACACGCCCGCCGAGACGCGCGCGGCGATCGAGGCGTGGCTGGTCGCTCAGAAGGTCGACCCGGCGTCGTTACTGCGTGAGGCCTCCGACCGCGGCGACGCCTGGCGCGCCGTGCGCTCGCTGCTCGACGCGCTGGAGCATGAGAGGATCGAGTCGAATCCGAGGGAACTGCGGAGGCGCGTGAGAGAACTGGTTGGCAGCGCGTGACGACACAGATGACAGAACGGCTGGTCCTCCGGCCCTTCACCCTCGCGGACGCGCCTGCGGTGCAGCGGCTCGCCGGCGCCCGCGAGATCGCCCTCAACACCCTGCTGATCCCGTATCCGTACCCCGAGGGGGCCGCGGAGGCGTGGATCAGCAAGCCGCGCGACCCCAACGACATCAACTTCGCCATCACCCTGCGCGAGAGCGGCGAGCTCGTTGGTGCCATCGGTCTGGTGGTAGGACGCGAGCACGATCGCGCCGAGATCGGCTACTGGATCGCCGTCGAGCACTGGAACCGCGGCTACGCCACCGAGGCCGCGCGGGCGGTGATCCGGTACGGCTTCGAAGAGCTGAACCTCAACCGCATCTTCGCCGTCCACTTCGCGCGCAACGCCGGCTCCGGGCGGGTGATGCAGAAACTCGGCATGCGCCACGAGGGCTCGCTGCGCGAGCACCTGGTGAAGTGGGGGGAGAGGATCGACGTGGAGCTGTACGGGATTCTGCGGGGGGACTGGCTCTAAACTGCCAGCTTCTTCGAAATCATCATGCGAACGACGATCACGATCGACGCAGCGATCCTCGCGGGTAGCCACCCTCTCGCCTCATAGAGTCACGGTCACCGAGTCACGGTCACCGCTCCACCACCACCGTCCGCCACACCACGATCCACTTCCCCTCCCGCCGCCCGAACACGAGTAGGTCCCACCCCTTCTCTTCGTAGCGCTGGCCGCCGAACTCGTAGTCCATGGTCCACGGCATGGTGGTGACGGCGGAATCGCCGGCTCGATCGATGTGGATCTCGCCGGTGGTCAGCGAATGGATGGTCGCCTCGCGGGCGAAGTCGGCGTAGCTGGCGATCAGCGCCTCGCGCCCCACCGTCCGCCCGGCGAAGCCGGGCTGGGCGAGGACGACGTCGGGGTGAAAGTATTCGCGCAACTCGTCGAAGCGACCGGCGATCCACGCCGCGGTGATCTGTTCGACGACCGCTTTGATCTCACCATCCACACGACTGTCCCTTGTTCTGCGCGTCGAGCCACGTCTTGAGCGGCGCGAAGTAATCGATGATCGCGGTGGCGTCCATCTGCTTCTGACCGGCCAGCGCCTCGAGCGCCTCGGGCCAGGGGCGGCTCTGTCCCATCTCCAGCATCTTGTTCAGCTTCGCGCCGGCTTCCTTGTTGTCGTAGATCGAGCAGCGGTTGAGTGGCCCCTTGAAGTCGATGGTCCGGCAGAGGGCGCGGTGGAACTGGAACTGAAGGATGCGGGCCAGGAAGTAGCGCGCGTAGGGCACGTTGGCGGCGATGTGGTACTTCGCGCCGGGATCGAAGTCGTCCTCCGTCCGGCCGTTCGGCGGCGCGACGCCCTGATACTGCCGCCGCAGCTCCCACCACGCCTTGTTGTAGTTCGCCGGCGTCACCTCGCCGGAGAAGACCTTCCAGCGCCACTTGTCGATCATGATGCCGAAGGGTAGGAAGGCGACCTTGTCGAGCGCGTCGCGCAGCAGAAGCGGGATGTCCGAGGATGCCGGCGGCTCCTTGTCCAGCATCCCGATCTTCACCAGATAGCTCGGCGTGACCGAAAGCGCGATGGTGTCGCCCACCGCCTCGTGGAAGCCGTCGTTCGCGCTGTTCTTGTAGAGGAACGGCTGCGTGTTGTATGCGCGCTGATAGAAGTTGTGGCCCAGCTCGTGGTGGATGGTCTGGAAGTAATCCGCGGTCTTTGAGATGCACATCTTGACGCGGAGGTCTTCCTTGTCGTCGATGTCCCACGCGCTGGCGTGGCAGACCACCTCGCGGTCGCGCGGCTTGGTGATGAGCGACCGCTCCCAGAACGTCTTCGGCAGCGGCGCGAAACCGAGCGAGGTGAAGAAGCGCTCGCCGATCTTCACCATCCCCACCGCGTCGAGCTCCTTGCGGGCCTCGAGGATCTGAGTCAGGTCGTAGCCGCGGTCGAGACTGGGCGGGGCGACGAGGTCGTAGACGTTGCCCCACTCCTGCGCCCAGATGTTGCCGAGGAGGTGAGCGGGGATGGGCTTGCCGGGAGGGACGACATCGGCGCCGTACTTTTTGGTGAGATTCGTGCGGACGTAGCAGTGCAGCGAGTCGTACAGCGGCTTGACCTGCGTCCAGAGCCGGTCGACATCCCCGGCGAAGGCGTCGGGCGGCATGTCGTACTTCGAGCGCCACATCGCGCCGGCGTCGCGATAGCCGAGCTCGCGCGCTCCCTGGTTGGTCAGGTCGACGAAGCGCGAGTAGAGCGGCTTCATGGGGCGCGACACGAGGTGCCACCCGTTCCAGACGTCGAGCAGCTTCTTCGGATCGCGATCCTTCTGCATGATCGCGGTGATCTCTTCGATGTCCAGGCAGTCGTCGCCGGACTGACCCGGCGCGCAGTACTTGCCGGAGCCGTACATGGCGTCCATCTCGGCGCCGATGCGCGCCATCTCCGCCGTGGCCGGCGGATCGCTCGGGCCGGGAGTGGTGAGCGCGAGTTTGATCAGGTCGAGCTTGCGCCGCGTGTCGTACGGAAGGTTTGGCACTTTGTCGAAGCCTGCCGCCTGCTTGGCCAGCTCGACGCCCAGCGCAATCTGCTTCTCATTCGCCGCGGCGGCGATGATCTGGGTGTCGTCGGTGATGAAGTTCTGGGCGATCCAGGAGGCGCGTTGCTGTTCGACGTTGACCGCGGCCAGCTTCGCTTCGGCGTCGTTGACGAACTGCGTTGCTTCGGCTGCGGTCGGTATGGTTTGCATCGATTGTGTCTGTTCCGTTCCGACAAACAAGCTCAGGGCCATCAGCATTGGTGTGATGTTCATGACGGGGCGGAGTATAGCCGGGGGCCCGTGACGTTTCGCCACTGCCGGCCGTACTACGATCGGCTACCATGAAATCCGCCAGGAGACCCGAATGAACTCTCTGTTTCGTCCAGCGCGCATTCTCTGCGCCGTCGCGCTCGCACTCATCGCCGCCGCCCCCCTCGGCGCGGCCGTGCGCAAGCGGCCTGTGCTGCATCCAAACGCCGAAAAGCTCACCATCAACGGCACTGTCACCGACGCCAACACCGGCCTGCCGCTCAGCGGCGCGAACGTGTCGTCCGGGATCGCGGGCGTCATCACCGACGCCGCCGGGCATTACACGCTCACCTGCCTCAAGGACACCACGGTCACCGCCTCCCGCGTCGGCTACGTCACGGTGCAGCGTCAGGCGACCGGCAGCCCGCTCGACTTCGCCCTCCCGCAGACCGCGACCATCACCGTCCGCACCAAGTCCGGCCAGACGTTCTTGCTGGACCATGGAAGCACGAAGTTCGGCTACGTGGTCGTCTTCTCGGGCTATGCAGCGGGTGACGTTCCGAACGTCTGCAGGCCGGGCGAACCGAATTGGGAATTGGCCAAGGCGGACCTCAAGAAGATCACCGGCCCGGCGCATCCGCTGACCTCGTCGTGCTGCACGCGCGGTCCGGTGATGGCCATCGACGTGGAGTTGAAGAACGGCGAGAAGACTACGGCGTTCCTCAACGACAGCTGCTTCGGCTACGAGGTGGACGTCCTCGGCGTGGAACGCTCCACCGCCAAGGCGCAGTACATCCATCTCACCGACGTCACGGAGATCACTTTCCAGTAGGCTGTACAATCCCGCGCCGTGGTGGCTGATCCGCACTTCGCGCGAGCTCTGGCGCTCGATGAATTGGAGCGCGTCTACGCAAAGCAGCTCGCGCGGCGTGCCGCGGTCGGCGCGACCGACGCGCGCCAGCGCATCGAGAAACTCCGCCGGCTGCGCGAGATGATCTTCACCCGCTGCGCGGACCTCCACGCGGCGCTGTGGGAGGACTACCGCAAGCCGGCGCCGGAGGTCGATCTCTCGGAGATCTACCCCGCCGTCAGCGAAGCGAGGCACGCCATCCGGCATCTGCGTCGCTGGATGAAGCCGCGCCGCGTGGCCACGCCGCTGGCGCTGCTCGGCTCGCGCTCGCGCATCGTCTACGAGCCGAAGGGGCTCGTGCTCATCATTTCGCCGTGGAACTTCCCGGTGAACCTGACCTTCGGGCCGCTGGTCTCCGCGATCGCCGCCGGCAACTGCGCGATCGTCAAGCCGTCCGAGATGACGCCGCACACCAGCGCGTGCATCAAGCGCATCGTCGCCGACGTCTTCGACGAGGATGAGGTGGCGGTCATCGAAGGCGACGCCGGCGTGGCCGAGGCGCTGCTGAAGAAACGGTTCGACCACATCTTCTTCACCGGCAGTCCCGCGGTGGGGAAGATCGTCATGAAGGCGGCGGCGGAGCACCTGACGTCCGTCACCCTGGAGCTCGGCGGCAAGTCGCCGGTGATCGTCGACCGCACCGCGAACCTGGACGAAGCCGCGCGCAAGATCGCCTGGGGCAAGTTCCTGAACAGCGGTCAGATCTGCATCGCGCCCGACTATCTTTTGGTCGACGAAGCGGTGCGCGCGCCATTCGTGGAGAAACTGCGCGCCGCGATCCGTCCGGAGACCGGCTGGCTGGTCAACGACCGCCACGCCGCGCGGGTGAAGCGGCTCTTCGACGGCGCGGTGGGCGGCGGCGCGGAGGTGGTCAGCGGCGGAAGCTTCGACGAGCGCAACGTCGGCCCCACGGTGATCGACAACGTCGCGCCCGATGCGCCGATCATGCAGGAAGAGATCTTCGGGCCGGTCCTGCCGATCATCCCGTATCGCACGCTCGACGACGCGCTGCGCGTCATCAACGAGCGGGAGAAGCCGCTGGTGCTCTACCTCTTCAGCCGCAGTCGGGCGGTGATCCGCGACGTCCTCCGCGGCACGCGGGCCGGCGGCACGGCCATCAACGACACGCTCGTCCAGTTCTACCAGCTCAACCTGCCGTTCGGCGGGGTGGGGAACAGCGGCATGGGGAAAGCGCACGGCGTCTTCGGCTTCGAGGCGTTCTCCAACGCCCGCGGCGTGCTGGAGCAGCGGACGCGCTTCAGCACCATCCAGCTTCTCTACCCGCCGTACACGAAGCTGAAGCAGAAGCTGATCGACCTGACGATCAAATACTTCTGACCGCGACGACCTCCGCCACGCCGTTCTCTTCCCGATCGACAACCAGCGTCCAGTCGGCGAAAAATGTGCGCAGCTCCCCCGGTGCGACGAGAAATCGGTGCTTCGCCGCGGTGTGAATGGCCGCCACCACCGCTCCGCGCCTCCGCGTGACCCGCTTCGCCTCGGCGAACAGCGGGCGATGCAGAAAGTGAATGATGAGCACGAGGTCGAACGATTGATCGGGGAAGGGGAGCGGACCGCCGGCCTCGAGGTCCATGACCATCACGCCCTCGCCGGGCGTCCGGTCGATCGCCACCACCTCCCACCCGCGCTCAGCGAGCCATCGCGCGTGGCGGCCGGCGCCGCATGCCAGGTCGAGCGCGCGGCCCGGCTTCAACGTCGCCGCGAATTCGGTGACCAGCGCCGAGGGAGTCACGCCACTACAATACGTCCGTGTCGTTGACCGGTACGCTCCGATACCTCATCAAACGAGGAGGCCCCATGCTCAAGCCGGGCGATCCCGCCCCCGATTTCGAAGTGAAGGACCACACCGGCCGCACCACGCGGCTGTCCGACTACCGCGGCCGCAAAGTGGTCCTCTGGTTCTACCCGAAGGCCGACACACCCGGCTGAACGGCCGAAGGTTCCGGGTTCCGGGACCTCAACAGCGAGTTCGCCGCCAAGAACGTGCAGATCCTCGGCGCCAGCTTCGATGACGAGAAGGCGAACGCGAAGTTCGCCGAGAAGCACAAGTTCAACTTCCCGCTGTTGTGCGACACCGAGCGCTCCATCGGCATGGCGTATGGCGCCGCGGCGGGGCCGAAAGACGAGTACGCGAAGCGCATCGCCTACTTGATCGACGAGAACGGCAAGATCGCCGAGGCGCATGGGAAGGTGGATGCGAAGAATTACCCGAAGGAGCAGTTGGCGAGACTGTAAGTGTCACGCGGAGACGCGGAGGGCGCGGAGAGGCTTCCTCCGCATCTCCGCGCCTCCGCGTGAGACGACAACCTGTAACCGCTCTCCCTGCAACCTTTCGCCTGCTCGCCCGTTATAGGCAGCAGAAATCGAAGGGGAGCAGGCATGAGTCCATCCAAACGCAGACGTAGACTCGCGACCGTCTCGATCGTGGTCCTCGTTCTCGCCGTGGCCGGCGTGTTCGTGGCCATGAAGGCGAAAGCGAGCAACAAGCAGGAAGCGAAGCTGCCGGTCAAGGTCGGCAAGGCCGAGACCGCCGACGTGCAGGTCAAGGTCACCGAAGTCGGCAACGTGCAGCCGGAAGTCAAAGTCGACGTCAAGAGCGCCGTCTCCGGCAAGGTCATCGCCATCCTCCATCGCGACGGCGACCTGGTGCGCCGCGGCGACGTCCTGGCTCGCGTGGAGCCCGACCTCAACCAGGCGCAATCGCTCGCCGAGACCAAGAACGGTCTGACCTCGGCGCAGATCCGATACGAGCAGGCCAAGAAGAACTACGACCAGGACCACAGCCTCTTCGAGATGGGGCTTCTCGCCAACAAGGCGAACCGCGACAGCGAGACCGAGTATCGCGCGGCCAAGCAGGAGTACGAGAAGGCGCTGGAGAAGTACTCGCTGGTCGAAAAGAGCGGCATCCCCATCAACCAGCGGCCCGACCAGTTCCAGGGCTCCAACATCGTGGCGCCCATGGACGGCCTGGTGCTGACCAAGAACGTGGAGATCGGCGAGTCGATCACCTCCGGCGTCTCCTCGTTCAACGCCGGCACGGTGCTGTTCACCGTCGCCGACGTCACGAAGATGATCATCAAGGCCGGGGTCAATGAAGTCGACATCGGGAAGATCCGCGTCGGCCTGCCGGTCAACCTCAGCCTCGACGCCTATCCCAAGACCAAATTCGCCGGCCGCATCGACCGCATCGCTCCCGCCGTGCGCCTCGACGACAAGGTGCGCGTGTTCGACGTGGAGATCCGCCTCGACGCGCAGGGCAAGGAGCTCCGCTCCGGCATGACCGCGAACATCGAAGTCCTCGGCGAGAAGAAGGACAAAGTCCTCACCGTGCCCGTGGAGTCCGTGTTCCAGCGCGACGAGGGGGAGATCGTCTTCATCAGGAAGCAGATCGATCCGAAGGCCGCGCAGGCCAAGCCCGCCAAGACCACCAGCAACGGCGAGAAGGACAAGGACGCCTGGAAGCAGTTCTTCGACAAGCGCGTGGTGGTCACCGGCCTCTCCGACAACCGCCGCGTGGAGATCATCAAGGGACTCAAAGCGGGCGACGAAGTGGCGCTCGAAGACCCGACGCTCGGCGAGAAGAAGAAGGACGACAACGACGACTAGGCGTTCGCCGTTGGCCGTTGACCGTTGGGCGTGAAGGCGGCGCACGGTCTCGGCGAACGGCCAACAGCCAACGGTGAACGAACATGAGCGCACTCGCTGAAATCATCGAAATGCCCGAGACGGGCAGGGCCCTCATCCAGCTCGAGCAGGTCACCAAGATCTACGACTCCGGCGAGAACGAAGTGCAGGCGCTGCGCGGCGTGGACGTCGCCATCCGCCGCGGCGAGTTCGTGTCGATCATCGGGCCCTCGGGCTCCGGTAAGTCGACGATGATGCACATCCTGGGTTGCCTCGACACCCCGTCCAGCGGCAAGTACTGGCTCGACGGCGAGGACGTGGCGGAGATGTCGAACCGGTCGCTGGCGCGGGTGCGCAACCAGAAGATCGGCTTCGTCTTCCAGACCTTCAACCTCCTGCCGCGGGCGTCGGTCCTCAAGAACGTCGAGCTGCCGTTGCTGTACGCAGGCGTCCGCAGCGGCGACCGCCGCGAGCGCGCCATGGAAACGCTCAAGCGTGTCGGGCTGGAAAAGCGCTTCAAGAGCCGGCCGAACGAGCTCTCCGGCGGCCAGCGGCAGCGCGTGGCCATCGCCCGCGCCCTGGTGAACTCGCCGTCGCTCATCCTGGCCGACGAGCCCACCGGCAATCTCGATCAGAAGACCGGCTGGGAAATCATCAACATCTTCCAGGAGCTCGCCGCGCACGACGAGACCATCGTCCTGGTGACGCACGATCCGGGCATCGCCGCGACGACGCAGCGGCGGATCAGGCTCGTGGACGGGGTCATCGACAGCGAAGACTAGCTCTTAGCTCTTAGCTGTTAGCTCTCAGGAGAGCGAGGGGCTGAGAGCTGACAGCTAAGAGCTAAGAGCTAAGAGCTAAGAGCTTACAAACATGATCCTCTTCGAATCCATCATCGACGGCATCCGCGACATCAAGGACCACTTCGGTCGCACCATGCTGCAGCTCCTGGGGATCATCCTCGGCGCGGCGTCGATCGTGGCCACCTTCTCCCTCTCCGTGGCGGGGAAGGCGGCGTCGATGGAGTACTACAAGGCCAGCGGCGGCATCCAGAAGATCTGGATCTGGAACCAGCCGACCGGCAAGGTGACCCTCGACGCGAAGGCGCTGGCCTCCAAGGGACTGACCTTCGCCGACGCGCAGGCCATCAAGGCCCAGTGCCCCGACATCGACCTCGTCTCGCCGGTGTCGCAGCAGCAGATGACCCTCCGTTACGGCAAACTGGAGAAGCCGCACAACGTCATGGGGATCCTCCCGGCGTACAGCCCGATGAACGATGTGCACGTCTCCAACGGCCGCTTCATCTCCGATCAGGATGTCACGAGCGCCGCGCGCGTGGTGGTCCTCGGCACCGAGCGCGCCGAGGAGTTCTTCTCCACGGACAACCCGGTGGGCAAGACCATCATCATCGGCGGCGCGGGCTACCTGGTGGTCGGCGTCCAGGAGGAGAAGTACTTCAGCTTCGATCAGAAGCGCAACGTGATGCGCTGGATGAACAAGCAGATGTACATCCCCATCACCACCATGATGACTCGCAAGGGCGAGCCGGTTTCGCTGGGCAAGGTCTCGGTCATGAACGCCCGGATGAAGGACGTGAAGCGCCACAAGGAGGCCGTCGAGCAGATCGAGGGCGTCCTGCAGCGCAATCACGGGGTGAAGGACTTCGAAGTCCTCTCCCGCGTGGCCAACCTCAAGCGCAACGAAGCGAACAACAAGATGTACGACATGACCTTCATGATCTGCGGAATCATCTCCCTGCTGGTCGGCGGCATCGTGGTCATGAACATCCAGCTCGCCTCGTTCAAGGAGCGGGTGCGCGAAGTGGGAACGCGCAAGGCCGTCGGCGCGTCGCCGGCGCAGATCTTCTTCCAGTTCCTCAGCGAGTCGGTGCTGGTGTCGATCTTCGGCGGCTTCCTCGGGCTGTTCGTCGGCAGGCTCTTCACGCAGGGCATCACCTCGCTGATCAAACAGCCGGCGATCGTCACGCCGTCGACGCTCATCAACGCCATGATCTTCGCCGCCGGCACGGGGCTGGTGTTCGGGATGTATCCGGCAATCCGGGCGTCGAGATTGAATCCGATTGAGGCACTGAGAACGGAATGAGGTTGCGCGGTTGCGAAGTTGCGCGGTTTCGGCGGGGTGGGGCTCCGCAACCTCGCAACCCCGCAACTTCGCAACCGTAGAAAACACAATGGTCATCGGCGAATCCATCAGAACGAGTCTCGAAGAAGTCAGGGGCCACCCCCTTCGCTCCTTCTTCACCCTGATCGGCGTGATCCTCGGCACGCTCGCGCTGGTGGTCGTCCTCTCCGTGCTCGACGGCGTGGAGGCCGCGGTGTGGCAGGGCGTCGAGGACCTCGGCATGGATGGCGTGATCGCCATGTCGCCGCGAAAGCCCACCGACCGGCTGGAGCAGGCGAAGGCGCATCTGTCGCGCGGCCTGCGCGTCGAGGATGCAAAGTACTTCGAGAACAGCGACGTCATCACCGCCATGGGGCCGGTCGGCGAGACGCGCGCGGTGGTGACCGCCGGCAGCGTCACCCGCCGCATCGACGTCTACGGCATCACGCCGGAATTCGTCACCATCAAGGGCCGCAAGACGAGCGAAGGGCGCTTCATCGCCCAGAGCGACGTTCAGGAAAAGGCGTCGGTCTGCGTCCTCGGATTCAAGCTCAAGCAGCAGCTCTTCGGCGGCGACGACGCCGTCGGGCAGCAGGTGACCGTGGGCGGCCGCCGCCTGACCGTGATCGGCGTCGGCACGAAGTTCAGCATGGAGTTCGTCAACGACGACGACATGCGCAAGGAGACGGGCGGCGTCTACATCCCGTTCACGATCTATCAGGACATGTTCGGCCGCGCCAACGCCATCTCTTACATGCTGGCCAAGGCCATCGCGCCGGAGAAGAGTATCGACGCCGAGGATGAGGCGAACGCTGTGTACGCGCGGGCCCACAACGGCATTCACGACGTGAAGATCGACAACGTCGGCAAGGAGATCCTCGAAGAGCGGGGGAAGGTGCAGACCATCCTGAAGAACTGGCGCATCGTCTTCTTCTCCATCGCCGGCGTGTCGCTGCTGATCGGCGGCGTGGGGATCTTCTCGGTGCTGAAGATCTCCATCGGCGAGCGGCTGTACGAGATCGGCCTGCGGAAGTCGATGGGCGCCAGCGACGCCGAGGTCTTCATGCAGTTCCTGATCGAGGCGGTGACGCTCTCGGTGGTCGGCGCGGCGATCGGCCTCGCCGGCGGCGTCGGACTGGTCAAGCTGATCGCCGGCTTCTTCCCCGCCGGCCTACCGGTCTCGCTCTTCGGGACGACAGTCTCCGTCGGCTTCGCCATCTCCATCGGCCTGCTGGCGGGGCTGTACCCGTCGATCAGCGCCTCGAGGCTGCAGCCGGTGGACGCGCTGCGGTCGTAGGTGACTCCTTGGAATCGTGCCCGAGAACTCGGAAGCTTGATGCCGCCAGTGGCTTCTGAGTATACTTCCGAGCTTGTTCGACCTCGTGGAGATCCTCAGGCGCCCGGAGGGCAAGACCCTGGAGTTCAAGCGCGACCTCTCCTCTCCCGACGGAGCGCTGAAATCGATCGTCGCGTTCGCCAACACGGCAGGCGGGACGCTGCTCGTGGGCGTGGAGGACCGTAGCCGGCACGTCCGCGGCGTGGCCGACGCGCTCGATCTCGAGGAGCGCCTCGCCAACCTCGTCACCGACTCCATCAGCCCGCGCATCCTTCCCGAGATCGAGATCCTTCCCTGGCGGCGGACGCAGGTGCTCGCCCTGCACGTCCATCCCAGCCCCAGCCGGCCGCACCATCTCACCCGGGAGGGTCCGGTCAACGGGGTGTACGTCCGAGTCGGCTCCACCAACCGCCGCGCCGACCCAGAACTGATCGGGGAGCTGCGACGCGTCGCGCGGGGCGAAGGCTTCGACGAGCAGCCGATGCCGGGATTGGACTCGGAAGCCATCGACTTCCGAGCCGCTTCCGAGTCGTTCGCCGCCGTTCGCAAACTGGCGCGCCGCGATCTGGAGACGCTGCGCCTGGTCACGGATCACCAGGGCCGCAAGGTCCCGACCGTGGGCGGGATGATCCTCTTCGGCAAGGACCGCGAGCACCACTTTCCGGATGCCTGGATTCAGGCCGGCCGCTTTCATGGCACCAACAAGAGCCACATCGTCGATCGGACCGAGATCCGCTCATTTCCCGCGCGCGCCATCGAAGAGGCGATCGCCTTCGTCCACAAGCACGCCCTCCACGGAGCCGCCATCGGCCCGGTGCGCCGCAGGGAGCGCTGGAGCCTGCCGCCGGCGGCGGTCCGCGAGACGATCATCAACGCGGTCGCGCATGCCGACTACTCCCAGCGCGGCGCGCCGCTGCGCATCTCCATCTTCGACGATCGCCTCGAGGTGGAGAACCCCGGCCTGTTGCCCTTCGGCCTCACCATCGCCGATCTCCCGCGAGGCGTCTCGAAACTGCGCAACCGGGTGATCGGCCGCGTCTTCAACGCCCTCGGCCTCGTCGAGCAGTGGGGCAGCGGCATCCAGCGCATGACCGCCGCCTGCCGCGAGGCCGGGCTCGCGCCGCCGCTGTTCGAGGAGCTCGCGATGCGCTTCCGGGTCACCATCGCCACCGCGCGCGTCGGTCCGTCCGTGCTCGACGACACAGATCAGGCTATCCTCGCCAACCTCGCGGGCGGAGACGGACACGCCACGAGCGAGATCGCCGCGGCCATCGGCCTCACCCCGCGTGCCACGCGCACCCGGCTCGCACGGCTGGTTGGCAACGGACACGTGCGCGAGATCGGCACCGGGCCGCAGGATCCGAGGCGGCGCTACTATCTGGCCGAGCGAGGACCGGCATGAGCCCGACGCTCGAACAGAAACTGAAATAAGACCCATGGCCCTCAAGAAATCCGACCTCTACTCCTCCATCTGGGCCTCGTGCGACGAGCTGCGCGGCGGCATGGACGCCAGCCAATACAAGGACTACGTCCTGTTCATGCTGTTCATCAAGTACATCAGCGACAAGTACGGCAACAGCGACGACTTCGCGCCGCCCGTCACGATCCCGAAGGGCGCGAGCTTCACCGACATGATCGCGCTCAAGGGCAAGTCCGACATCGGCGACAGGATCAACACGCAGATCATCCAGCCGCTGATCGACGCCAACGCGCGGCTCGCCCGCAGCGACTTCCCCGACTTCAACGACCCGAACAAGCTCGGCGAAGGCAAGGACATGGTGGAGAAGCTCTCCAACCTGATCGGCATCTTCCAGAAGCCCGAGCTCGACTTCTCGCAGAACCGCGCCGAGCACGACGACATCCTCGGCGACGCCTACGAGTACCTGATGCGGCACTTCGCCACGGAATCAGGCAAATCCAAAGGCCAGTTCTATACGCCCTCCGAGGTGAGCCGCGTCATCGCCAAGGTGATCGGCATCTCGCCGCAGAACACCAAAGCCTCCACCACCGCCTACGACCCCACCTGCGGCTCGGGCTCGCTGCTGCTGAAGGTGGCCGCAGAGGCGGGCAAGCACATCACGCTCGAAGGGCAGGAGAAGGACGTGACCACCGCGGGCCTCGCCCGCATGAACATGATCCTGCACGACTTCCCCACGGCCAACATTCTCTCGGGCAACACGCTGGCGGCGCCCAAGTTCAAGGACGGCGAAAAGCTGCGCACCTACGATTACGTGGTGGCCAATCCGCCGTTCTCGGACAAAACATGGTCCACCGGCCTCACGCCGTCGAACGACCCCTTCCAGCGCTTCACGTGGGGCGAGCCGCCGGCCAGGCAGGGCGACTACGCCTACCTGTTGCACATCGTCCGCTCGATGAAGGGCACCGGCAAAGCCGCCTGCATCCTGCCGCACGGCGTGCTCTTTCGCGGCAATGCCGAGGCCGTGATCCGCCAGCAGCTCGTCCGCTCCGGCATCCTGAAGGGCATCATCGGCCTGCCGGCCAACCTCTTCTACGGCACCGGCATCCCGGCATGCATCCTGGTGCTCGACAAGGAGAACGCCACCGCGCGCAAGGGCGTATTCATGATCGACGCCTCGAAGGGCTTCATCAAGGACGGCAACAAGAACCGCCTGCGCGAGCAGGACCTCCACAGGATCGTCGACATCTTCACCCGCCAGGCCGACGTGCCGCGTTATGCGCGCCTCGTGCCCTTCGACGAGATCGCCGATCCGAAGAACGACTTCAACCTCAACCTGCCGCGCTACATCGACGCGAGCGAGCCGGAAGACGTGCAGGACATCGAGGGCCACCTGCGCGGCGGCATCCCCGAGCGCGATCTCGACGCACTCGCCGACTACTGGAAGGTCCTCCCCGCGGTGCGCGTCGCTCTATTTGAGTCGGCCGGCCGCCCCGGCTACGTGCGCCTCAAACTGCCGCTGCCCGAGGTGAAGGCTGCCATCCTCGGCCACACCGAGTTCACCGCCTTCAACACAGCAGCGCGAGAGCGTTTTGCCAAGTGGCGGGCCGGCACCAACCCACAGCTCTGCGCCTTCGATAAAGACGGCCACCCCAAGGCGCTCATCGAGAGCATCGCCGAGAGCCTCATCGATGCCTTCAAGTCCGCGCCGCTGCTCGACGCCTACGACATCTATCAGCACCTGATGGACTATTGGGCCGAGACCATGCAGGACGATGCCTACCTGATCGCCGCCGACGGCTGGGTGAAAGGTGCGCAGCCCCGCGAGATCGTCCAGGTCAAGAACAAGGACAACAAGTTCGTGTGGCCGGAATCGCACGACTACCTGAAAGGGAAGCGGCGCTTCAAATCCGATCTCGTTCCTGCGTCGATCCTGGTCGCTAGATACTTCGGTGTCGAGCGCGACGCCATCGACGCGCTGGACAACGAACTTGCCACGCTGGAGCAGCAACTCGACGAGATGCGCGAAGAGAACAGCGGCGAAGACGGGTACCTCGCCGAGGTGATCGAAGGCGAAGGCGACAAGCAGAAAATCACGGCGAAAGGGTTGAAGGCGCGGCTGAAGGAGATCGGCAATGACCCGCTCTACGACGACGAGCGTGAGGCGCTGATCGCCTATGCAGACCTCCTCGACACGCAGACTGACTTGAAGGCCAAACGCAAGGCCGCTCAGGAAGATCTGGACAAAGAGATCGACGCCAGGTATCCCAAGCTCAGCGACGCGGAAATCAAGGTGCTCGTGGTGGACGACAAGTGGATGACCCGTCTGGAGGCGGTCGTCCAGAGCGAGCTGGATCGCGTGTCGCAGACTCTCACCGGCCGCATCCGGGATCTGGCCCAGCGCTATGCCACGCCGCTGCCGCAGATCACCGACGAGGTAGCGATGCTCGCCGGGCGGGTGGAGGAACACCTGAAGAAGATGGCTGCATCATGGACGTGATGCCGGGATACAGGCAGACCGAGGTGGGGGTGATTCCGGAGGAATGGGAAGACGGCGGGCTTGCTTGCTTCTGGAGTGTCACCGACTGCAAACACGTGACTGCCAAGTTTGTGGCGCAGGGCTTTCCTATCGCGAGCATCAAGGAAGTTCAGAGCCGCTTTGTCGACCTCAAGAATGCCAAGCAGACAACCCAGCTCTTCTACAACCTCCTCATCGAAGGCGGACGAAAGCCTTGTCCTGGAGACCTGATTCTTAGTCGCAATGCGACAGTTGGAGAGGTTGCCCAAGTAGCCGAATGGCACCCGCCGTTTGCAATGGGGCAGGACGTTTGCCTGCTTCGGAAGAAATCAGCCGACTACTCTACCGCGTTCCTGCAAGCCGTCTTTCAATCCCCTGTTATCGCCAAACAGCTCGCGAACTTGATGGTTGGTTCGACGTTCAAGCGGGCAAACGTTGAGCAGATTCGGAACTTCTTCGTGCCGATGCCTTCGGCCCCCGAACAACGCGCTATCGCGGCGGCGTTGAGCGATGTGGATGCGCTGCTGGGCGGGCTGGAGCGGCTCATCGCCAAAAAGCGCGATCTCAAGCAGGCCGTCATGCAGCAACTCCTCACCGGCCAGACCCGCCTCCCCGGCTTCCACGGGAAGTGGGAGGTGAAGCGGTTGGAGGAGCTTGCGTCCATACGCAATCAGAAGGTCATGCCCGCCGATGTCGCGCCAGATACACCGTGCGTGGAGCTTGAGAACATAGGGCAAGGCGACGGACGCCTCGTGATGGATTCCACTGCGCAGTACTCGACATCATCGAAGTACCGCTTCTTCACAGGAGATGTGCTGTTCGGCAGGTTACGCTCTTACCTTCGCAAGTATTGGCTAGCGGATCGAGCTGGGATTTGCACAACCGAGATCTGGCCGCTGGTGGTTGATTCTGACCATGCGGTTAGCGGGTTCCTGCTCGCGGTCGTTCAGAGCGATCGTTTCATCGAGGCGGCAAGCATGTCGTACGGTACGCACATGCCCCGTGCAGATTGGGGTGTACTTCGCAACTTCGAGGTCCATTGTCCTCAAGTTGCCGAACAAGCCGCCGTCGCCGCCGTCCTCTCCGACATGGACGCGGAGCTCTCTGCCCTCGAAGCCCGCCGCGACAAGACCCGTGCGCTCAAGCAGGGGATGATGCAGGAGCTGCTCACCGGGAGGACGCGGCTCGTATGAAGGAATCGCAGCACACCGAATGGAAGGAGTCGTGGCGTGACGATCACCTGCGCTGGGTGTGCGGCTTCGCCAATGCCGAAGGCGGCGTGCTGGTCATCGGGCGCAACGACAAGGGGCAGGTGGTCGGGGTCCCTGATGCCGCGAGACTGCTGGAAGAGTTGCCGAACAAGATCCGCGACCTGCTCGGCATCGTCGTCGAAGTCAATCTGCGCGGCGAAGGCGGCCGGGAGTACCTCGAAGTGGTGACGCCGGCATACTCCTCGCCGATCAGCTACCGCGGCCATTATTACCAGCGCAGCGGCAGTACCGTGCAGGAGTTGAAGGGTGCCGCGCTGGATCGCTTCCTTCTGCGCAGGCAGGGCCGCACCTGGGACGGCGTGCCCGTGCCCGGCGTCGCGGTCAAGGATCTGTCTACCGCCGCAATCCGGCGCTTCCGCGCCTTGGCCAGGAGCAGTGGCCGGGTCGAGCCCGGCATCCTGCGCGAACCGGTCTCCGGTCTCATCGACAAGCTCAGGCTACGCGAAGGGGCCCACCTCAAACGGGCGGCGCTGCTGCTGTTCCACAAGGACCCGGAGCGCTTCGTGACCGGCGCATTCGTGAAAATCGGTTTCTTCCGGTCCGAGTCCGACCTGGCTTACCACGATGAGGTGCACGGAGACCTGTTCTCTCAGGTCGCGATTACGATCGACGTGTTGCGGACCAAGTATTTGAAGGCGGCGATCAGTTACGAGGGAATCCAGCGCATCGAATCCTTTCCGGTTCCCGACGCCGCACTGCGCGAGGCCTTGCTCAACGCACTGGTGCACCGCGACTATGCAGTGGCCGCCCCCGTGCAGATCCGGGTCTATGAGGACCGGCTCAGCATCTGGAATCCCGGCGTGCTTCCCGAGGGATGGGGGCTGGACGATCTCCTGCGCGCGCACGCTTCCCTCCCGTACAACCCGAATGTAGCCAATGCCTTCTTCCGAGCGGGGGAGATCGAGGCGTGGGGTCGCGGCATCCAGCGCATCTTCCAGGCCGCCCGCGATGCTGGAACCCCGAAACCGCGGATCCGGCTGTCCGGGCACGATCTCTGGCTGGAGTTTGATTTCTCGTCCGACTACCTCCGGGCGGTGAGCCCGGCGGGCAACGAGGAACCGGTCCCCGAACCGGCCGGGAAAAGTTCGGGGAAAAGTTCGGGGAAAAGTTCGGGGAAAACCGCGGACCGGATCCTCGCCCTTGTGCAGGATGAGCCGAGCCTCGCCATTCCGGAAATGGCATCGGCCTTGGGCATTACTTCCCGGGCGGTGGAAAAGCAGATCCGTCAGCTTAAGGCCATGGGCCGCCTCCGTCGCGTCGGCCCGGCCAAGGGCGGTCGTTGGGAGATCCTGCCCTGAGCGAGCCACCCCGGAAGTCACCCCGGGAGTCTCCCGGGAGTCACCCCGGAAGTGACTCCGGAAGTGACTCCGGAATGGGTCTCCTCGCCGGGGGAGCGACAACTCAGGTGGACGGGAGAACTTCAGAGGAAACGCCGGTGAAAACGCCGGTAAAAACGCCGGTAGAAACGCCGGTAGAAACGCCGCGAAACGTGTTGGCATGGAAGGTCCTGCCGTGACCGAGCAACCCCGCTCCGAGCGCAAGACGCAGAACCGCGTCATCACGCTCTTCACCGACGCGGCGCGGCCCGACAACCTCGGCTACCGCTACCTCGGCGATTGGAACAAGCGGGAGAACAACCGCCCGATCGAGACGGCGCTGCTGCGCGCGAACCTGAAGCAGCGCGGCTACTCGGACGCTCAAATTGCCGCCGCGCTTCAGAAGCTGGAGACGGCGGCGGACTCCACCGGCATCACGCTCTACCAGGCCAGCCTGCGCACCTACCAACTGCTGCGCTACGGCGTGCCGGTGCAGATCGCGGCGGGTCAGGCGCACGAGACGGTGCACCTGGTGGACTGGGAGCACCCCGAGCGCAACGACTTCGCGCTGGCCGAGGAAGTGACGCTCAAAGGCGGCTACCAGCGGCGGCCGGACATCGTTCTTTACCTCAACGGCATCGCCCTGGCCGTGATCGAGCTGAAACGCAGCTCGGTGGAGATCGCCGACGGCGTGCGCCAGCTCATCACCAACCAGGAAGAGATGTTCAACAAGCCGTTCTTCAGCAGCGTGCAACTGGTACTGGCGGGGAGCGATGCGCAGGGGCTGCGCTACGGAACTACCGACACTCTGGAGCAGTTCTTCGTCGAGTGGAAGGACGAAGCACCGGGCGAGGCCGGCGGCGCGCCCGCCCCCGGAGCACTGCTCGACCGGCCGCTGGCGCAACTCTGCAGCAAGGCGCGGCTGCTCGACCTGATCCGCAACTGCGTGCTGTTCGACGCGGGCCGCAAGAAAGTGCCGCGGCCGCATCAGTACTTCGGACTGAAGGCCGCGCAGGAACGCATCGCCAAACGCGAGGGCGGCGTCATCTGGCACACGCAGGGGAGCGGCAAGAGCATCCTGATGGTCCTGATTGCCAAGTGGCTGCTGGAGCACGATCCCGAGGCGCGCATCCTCGTCGTCACCGATCGCGACGAGCTGGACAAGCAGATCGAGGGGGTGATGAAGAACGCCGGCGTGATCGGCGCCGATTCGCCCTCGCCGCGCATCACCTCACGCGCGGAGCTCGTGCAGAAACTCGCCGCCGCCACGCCACGCCTGTTGTGCGCGCTCGTCCACAAGTTCGACCCGGCCGACCTCAGCGGCCCTCCGCCGCCAGTGCAGGGGCGCTTCTACGTGTTCGTCGATGAGTGCCACCGCACCCAGGGCGGCGACATGAACCGTCAGATGAAGCGCTGGCTGGAGGGTGCCATCTTCGTCGGCTTCACCGGCACGCCGCTCCTGCGTAAGGACAAGAAGCTGACGCGGGACGTATTCGGCACCTACATCCACACCTATAAGTTCCACGAGGGCGTAGCCGACGGCGTCATTCTCGACCTCAAGTACGAGGCGCGCGACGTGCCGCAGCGCCTGACCTCGCAGGCTGCCGTTGATCGTTGGTTCGAAAACAAGACAAGGAACCTGAACAACTTCCAGAAGGCGGTCCTGCGCAAGCGTTGGGCGACGATGAAAGAGCTGATGAGCTCCGGCGAGCGCAAGCAGCGCATCATCGCCAGCATCATTGACGACTTCGCAGAAAAGCCGCGGCTCAACAACGACCGCGGCACGGCCATCCTGGTGGCGGCCTCGATCTACGACGCCTGCCACTATTTCCGGCTGTTCCAGAACACGAGCTTCGGCAACTACTGCGGCATCATCACGTCGTACCAGCCCCAGCCGGGTGCCATCGTCCTGGAGTCCAAAGACAGCGACGAGCGCTACAAGTTCGACACGTACACGAAGCACCTCTTGAAATACGGCCAGACCACGAAGCAGTATGAGACCGAAGCCAAGCGCCGCTTCATCGAGGAGCCGGCCAACCTGAAGCTGCTGATCGTGGTCAGCAAGCTGCTCACCGGCTTCGACGCGCCGAGCTGTTCCTACATCTACCTCGACCACAAGCTGCTCGACCACAACCTGTTCCAGGCCATTTGCCGCACCAACCGGCTCGATGGCGACGACAAGGACTACGGCCACATCGTCGACTTCAAGGAGCTGTTCGGCGACGTGGAGGAAGCGATCGCGGTCTACAACTCCGACGAGCTGGACACCGACGTGGGCAACGGCGGCGAGAACAACGTCCACCTGAAGGACTGGCTCGCGGAAGGAAGGAAGAGGCTCGACGAGGCCCGCGAGACGCTTCGATACCTGTGCGAGCCGGTGCCATTGCCGCGCGAGGTGGAGCAGTTCCTCCACTACTTCTGTGGCGATGCCGCCAACCCCAACGCGCTGAACGAGACCGAGCCGCTGCGGGTGCAGTTTTACAAGGCGACGGCCACCTTCGTGCGGGCCTTCGCGGCGATCGCGCAGGACCTTACGGCGGCAGGCTATTCCGACGCCGAGGCGGCAGCGGTACGGCAAGAGGTCGAGCTCCACAGCGACCTGCGCGCCGCAATCAAGAAGCACTCGGGCGAGGAGCTGGACATCAAGCCATACGAGGCGGACATGCGCCACCTCCTCAACACCTACGTCCAGGCCGATCCGGCGGCCGGCCTCGGCGCGCTCGGCGATCTGTCGCTGACGGAGCTCATCATCGATACCGGCATCCACGACGCCATCGCCAGCAAGCTGAACGAGAAGGGGAAGCTCTCGCGCAACGCCATCGCGGAAGGGATCATCAACAATGTCCGCAAGACGATCATCCGCGACCAGCTCACCGATCCGCGCTTCTACGACCAGATGTCGAAGCTGCTCGACGATCTGATCCAGCAGAGCCGGGCGGACACGGCGGCGTATGAGGAGTTCCTGCGCAAGGCCGAGGCGCTGGTGAAGCGGCTCGCCGAGAAGCAGCCCGAGGCTGGCGTGCCGGCGACGTTGCACGGCAAGCGCGAGGCGACGGTCATCTACAACAACCTTGCACCGATCCTCGCGCTCGCGTCCGGCGGTTCGCTGATCGCCGATAGCCTTTACTCCGAGAGGAAGCTGAGCGAGCTGGCTTTGAAGATCGACCGCGTCGTGCGCGAGCGAGCACCCGCGGGCTGGAGAGGCGACCAGGCCCGCGAGGCGCAGGTGCTGAACGCGCTGTTTCCCTTGCTCGATCGCAACCGCGAGGCGACACTCGCGCTCTTCGAGCTCGTCAAGAACCAGTCAGGCTATTGATGGCCGAGACGATTCATTTGGGGGAGATCACCATCGCCCTGACACGGAAGGACGTCAAGCATGTCCACCTGTCGGTGCATCCGCCGGATGGGCGTGTCACTCTGGTCGCGCCGAAGGGCACACGCCAGGAGGTGGCTCGCGCCTATGCGGTGTCCAGGCTCGGCTGGATTCGGAACCAGCAGAGCAGGCTGCGCGGGCAGGCGCGCGAAACTCCGCGGCAGTTCGTCGAGCGCGAGAGCCATTCCCTCTGGGGAAGGCGCTATCTGCTCACCGTCAGGGAGGAAGAGGCGAAACCCTCGGTGAGCCTCAGTCATCGCCGGATCACGCTCACCGTGCGTCCCGGCAACAGCAGGGCCAGGCGGGAGACGGTCATGCATGAATGGCACAAATCCCTGCTGCACGGCGCGGTGCCCGGACTGATCCGCAAATGGGAGCGGAAGCTGGGCGTGGAGGTGGCCGGTTACTTCCTGCAGCGGATGAAGACAAAGTGGGGCGGCTGCAACCACCGAGCGCGGACCATCCGCCTGAACACCGAACTCGTGAAGAAGCCGAAGGACCTGCTCGAGTATGTCGTGGTCCACGAGATGCTCCACCTGATCGCGCCCACCCATAGCGAGCAGTTCCTCAGCCTGCTGAGCAAACACTATCCCTCATGGCGCGAGGCGAGGGCGGAACTGAACGAGCTGCCGTTGGGCGCGGCGTCGTGGCGCGAGTAGACCGATGTTGATGAAGGGCGAGCTGGCAGGTAGCGTCACGAAGGGCCGTCTGAACGACCGGTTGCAGCGGACGAGGAGGGCGAGAGCGACCGCCAGACGCTCACCTACAACCGCCCCGACTGCTGGACCAAGGAGCAACGCGCACGTCATGCACTGATTGCGCCTCCCGGCTGGAGCCGGTGGAAGCGCTGCGGTCGTAGTCCTCGGCGGCTGCGACAATCGTCGGTGCAACGTCGGTGGTGCTAATCTCTGGGAAGGCCGCGCGGCTGAACGGCGTCGCCCCGTTAGATTGCTGACCGACGCGAGAGAGCCGGACCAAAAAAAGGAGAGACACCATGGCACAACGACATTCCCTCAGGTGTTTGACCGTCGCGGCGGTTCCCGCGGGGATCGCCCTCGCGCTGGCAGTCCTTTTCACCCCGTCCCTCCTGGCGGACGGCGGGGAACCGACCTTGATTCATGCCTGCGTGAAGAACGCCAACGGGCAGGTGCGGATCGTCTCACCGACCGATACCTGTCTACCCTCCGAGCACTCCCTGCACTGGCCGGCGACGGCGGCGCCTCCGCCTCCCCCGCCTCCGCCAGCAAGCACGCCCGGCAGCGTCATGGTTCATGGAAACGGTTATGGGGTCGGTGGCACCGCGGAAAACTTCGTCAGCTTTGGAGGAGGCGTTCAGGAGTACCGAACTCCGCGAGCCGGGGTGATCCAGAACATGAGGATTCTCGTCAGGTCGAACACATTCAACGGCGCTACGCCGGTGACACTCGTGGTCAATGGCGTGCCAACCGCGGTGACTACCGTGATCCCTGCCGGAAGCACGGCTAACATCGATGTGCCCGGCTCGGTCACCATCGTCGACGGCGACAAAATCGCAGTCGTGATGAACAGAGGAGCATCGTCATCCGGCTTTCTCGAGTTTATCGTCTCGTACGAAATTCAATAAGGGCGGCGGCTGGCGCTGCTGAACCCGCAGACGCGTGAGAGAGTCCGATGAGTGACGCAGATTGGTCGGTGCGCCAGGGACGCCGCCTGGTTCAGCTGGGCGTGCTTCTGTTTTTCTGCGGCCTGCTCATCGGACTCGCCTCATCCAATTTTGGAGGAGCTGTCCACGTATTCGCAGTGCCCCGCGCCGCACTGTCGGCGCACTTGATTGCATTGATGCAGGGTACGTTTCTCGGGGTGGTCGGCCTGTTATGGCCGAGGCTTGATCTCAACCGTGCCGCATCTCGGATCGCCTTCTGGCTGATCATCTATGGCTTCCTTGCGGCATGCCTGGCCAATCTGCTGGCTGGAGTGTGGGGCGCCGGCGGCTCGATGTTGCCCAATGCTGCCGGGCAAGCTCATGGGAGCACGCTTCAGGAGGGAATCATCGCGATTGGCTTGAGAACGGGAGCGGTGTCCCAGATTGCTGCGCTGCTCCTGATTCTCCGGGGACTCCGACGATTTGCCGATAAGCGATAGCACCGGGCCGCGACGTCCATGGTGCCGGTGCAAGTAGCGGCTAGTTAATCCTCTCGATCGACGCCGCCAATGCCGCGATCACCGCCCCGCCCACCAGCGGCAGCAGCATCGCCGCGCGAAGTCCGAACGGCTGCGCGATGTGCCCGATGCCCCAGGGGAAGAGCATGCCTCCGATCAATCCGACGGCGAAGAGAAACCCGAAGATCGTGCCGGCCAGGCGCTGATAGCGGTCGGCGGCGATCGCCAGCATGGTCGGATAGATCGCGGCGTGCGAGAAGCCGGTGATGACGGCGCCGGCGAACATCATCGGCACCGCCGGCGACGCGAGAAGCACCGCGCAGCCGGCGGCCGAGCCGATGCCGCTCAGGAGGACCAGGCGCACCTTGCTCATCCTGCGCAGCGCGCGCGCCGCCGCCAGACGGCCGATCATCAGCGCCGCCCAGTAGCCGGCCAGAATCGTCGTCGCCGTGCGCGGCGGCGATCCCATCGCGCCGACGTACGTCGATGTCCACCCGCCGATCGATGACTCGCTGCCCGACTGAACGAACAGCAGCGCGGCGAAGAGGAGAACGCCGGGATTCCGCGCCGCCTTCAGCGACGCCAGGATCGAGAAGCCGACGCCTTCCGCGGGCGCGGGGAAGCTGAGGATGAGATACGCGGCGGCGCACGCGGCCGCGACCGCGGCGGTGCCGAGGAGGAGCTGGGGGATGGTAAACGTGCCGCCGATGCTCGCGGCGAGCAGCGGCACGAACAGCGCGCCGAAGCCGAAGAACGTCCCGACGATGTTGAGCATCGCGCCGCGCTCGCCGGTGTAGAGATCGGCGACCAGCGCGTTGGCGGCGGTGTTCAAACCGCCGCCGCCGAAGCCGAGGATGAACGCGGCGACGGCCGCCGCGGCGAACGACCCGGCGGCCGACAACAGCACCAGCGCGAGCGTCACCAGCACCGCCGACGCCGTTAGCACGACTTTGTTGCCGAAGCTGTCGATGACCGGCCCGACGATCACCGTGGCGATGAAGACGCCCAAGAAGAGCGCGAGGAGGACGTCGCCCTGCTGCACGAGGTCGACGTGCAGCCGCTCGCGCATCTCCGGCAGGCCGAAAATCGTGCCGAGAATCGCCAGCACGATTCCGAAGACGAACATCGCCGCGCACGCGCCCCAGAAAAGCTGCGTGCGATTGGCGGTCATCCGCGAATCATAGAGGCGCTCAGTGCTTCGCCTTCTCCTTCGCCTTTTCCTTCGCTTCCTGCGCCGGCGTCTCGTGTGTGGTCTCGATGATCTTGCCCGTGTTCGCGTCGACCAGGACTTCCATGACGCCGGGGTCCTTGGTGGCGATGTCGAACGAGTAGACCCACTTCCCCTTCTCGTGCTCGTACTCCTCGCTCTTCACGCTGCCGGGGACGGCCTTGAGCGCGATGCCGCGCGCCTGTTTCATGGAGAGCTTCGGCTTCGGAGCGGCGTAGGCAACTGCGGTGGTCAACAGGAGAACTGCTGCGATTTTCTTGATCATGGCGACAGGATGGACGAGGGTCGATTAACGCTCCGTGAACGGGAGCGACACTTCGAAGATCGAGCCGGTCTCGTCGGAATGCGCCAGCCGAATCTCGCCGCCGTGCAGCTCGGCGATCGACCTGGCGATCGCCAGGCCGAGGCCCGATCCGGAGCCGGGCGTGCGGGCGCGGTCGGCGCGATAGAAGCGGTCGAAGACATGCGGTTGCGCGTCGGCCGGGATTCCGGGACCGGTGTCGCGGACGGCGATGACGTAGCGGCCGTCCACGGCGTGGGTGGTGACGGTCACGGCGCCGCCGGCCGGCGTGAACTTCACGGCGTTGTCGAGCAGATTGAGGACCATGCGGCGGATGAGCTCCGGATCGCCGCGCATGGTCATCGCGCCGTCGGTCGTCGATGTCAGGTCGACGCTCTTCGCCGCGGCGAGCGTGCGCATGGCCCGCGCGGCCGTCTCCACGACGTCGCGCAGGGGGAACTCGAATGCGCGGGCGTCGGCGCGGGCCATGAGCAGCATGTCTTCGATCAGCCGCGTGAGGTGCACCGACTCGGACTGGATGACGTCGAGCGCGTCGCGATACTCCGCCGGCGTCCGCTCGCGCGACAGCGCCACTTCCGCCTCGCTGCGGATGACGGCCACGGGCGTGCGCAGCTCGTGCGAGGTGTCGGCGACGAGCTGGCGCTGCTGCGCGAAGGAGCGCTCCAACCGCGCCAGCAGCGCGTTGAGCACCGCGCCGAGGCGGCCGATCTCGTCGCCGGTGTTGTCGATGGTGATGCGGTCGGAGAGCCGCTCCGCCTCGATGCGCGACGCGTCGGCGGTCATGCGCGACACCGGCGCCAGGCTGCGGCGGGCGAGGAGATAGCCGCCGGCCGCGGCGAGGAGGAGCATCGCCGGCACGAACAGCAGAAGCGCGCGGCGCAGCTCCGCGACCGCCCTCCGCTGCGGCGCCAGCGACTGCGTTGCCACCAGCACGTGTGTCGAGTCGATCGGCGCCACGATACAGCGAGATCCGCCGATCGTGAGCAGCGTGCTCCGCGGCGGAAAGGGACTGCCGATCGGAACCTCGGGCGCCGTTGCCGGCGCGCGCGCCATCAGCCGCCGCGGACGCTCGTAGACGAAGATCGCGCCGTCGCGACGGGCGAAGTGCCCCGTCACCTCGGCCGCCGCGACCGCGCTCGACTCTTCGCGCGCCTCGGCGGCGAATGCCGCGGCGAACTGCGAGGCCTGATCGCGCAGAGCGGCGTCCACGGCCACGCGCTCTTCGCGCGCCACGAACGCGAGCACGCCGCCGGCGAGCAGCAGCAGGGTGATCGCCAGCACGGCGACGTACCACAGCGTGAGGCGCGCGCGGATCGGGAGGTTCATGGCCGCAGCATGTAGCCCTCGCTGCGACGGGTGACGATCAGGTCGGGATCGACCTTCTTGCGCAGCCGGTTGACGTAGACGTCGATGATGTTGGAGAAGGCGTCGTAGCGCTCGTCCCAGACGTGCTCGGCGATCTCCTCCCGCCCCACCACCCGCCCCGCGTTGCGCGCCAGGTACTCCAGCAGCGCGTACTCCTTGGTGGTCAGCGCGATCTCCGACCCCTCGCGCATCACCCGGCGGCCGCGCGTGTCGATGGCCAGATCACCGACGTGCATGGTGGCGTCGGCCACCACCGGCCCGCGCCGCATGAGCGCGCGCAGCCGCGCCAGCAACTCGGCGAAGGCGAACGGCTTGGTCAGGTAGTCGTCGGCGCCGACGTCGAGTCCGCGGATCCGGTCGTCGATGGAGTCGCGCGCGGTGAGCATGAGCACCGGCACCGCCGCGCGCTCCTCGCGCAGGCGGCGGCAGACTTCCATGCCGTCCACGCCGGGGATCATCAGGTCGAGGACCACGCCGTCGTAGTCGTTGGTGGCCAGGTATTCGAGTGCGGCGTCGCCGTCGCCGACGCGGTCGATGGCGTATCCGTTCTCGCGCAGCCCGCGCACCAGCACCGCGGCCAAGCGGGGATCGTCTTCCACCACCAGGAGGCGCATTGCGAGCGGATCGTATGCCGCGCGGATTAATCGCGCATTAATCCGCGCCGCTCTATCGTCCGCGTCGTGCGCAACAGGGGGCTGCTGGCGACGCTCATTCTCGCGGCGTGCGTGCACGTTCCGCCTCGGCCGATCGATCCGGCGGAATCGGCGCGTAAGCTCGAGCAGCGATCGCTCGCCGGCGCGGACGTGCAGGCGTTCATCGCCGAGCACTCCGGCGCGGCGGCGCCGATCGCGCGATGGGACCTCGACGCCCTGACGCTCGCCGCCTTCTACTTCCATCCCGACCTCGACGTCGCGCGCGCCGAGGCGGCGGTTGCACGAGCGGCCATCGCCACCGCGGGCGAGCGGCCTAACCCGACCCTCAACGTCGGCATCGAGCACAAGAACGGTGATCCGAAACCGTGGATCACCATCTTCGGATTCGACTTGCCGATCGAGACGGCGGGCAAGCGCGGACTTCGCCGCAGTCACGCCGAGGATCTCGCGCGATCGGCGGACCTCGCCGTCGCGCAGCGGGCCTGGGATGTCCGGAGCGCTATCCGCGCGCAGCTCGTCGCGCTCACCGCGGCGGACGAGAGCGCGGCGGTGCTGCGGCGGCAGCGCGACGTGCAGCACGATGTCGTGCAGGCGCTGGAAAAGCGGCTCGAGGTGGGGGCGGGATCGCGCGTCGAGCTGACGCAGGCGCGCATCGCGGCGCGGCAGACCGATCTGCTGGTGCGCGACCGCGAGGCGCAGGCGGCGCAGGCGCGCGTGCGGCTCGCCGCGGCGGTCGGCGTGCCGCGCATCGACGGCGAGATCGTCTTCGCCCCTCCGCTGTCCCCGAAGGACGTGGCCGACGCGCGCGAGCGCGCCCTCGTCGCCCGCCCCGACATCCTCGGCGCGCTGGCCGACTATGCCGCGGCGGAGTCGGATCTGCGGCAGGAGCTGGCCAAGCAATATCCCGACGTCCACATCGCCCCCGGCTTCGGCTGGGACCAGGGCGTGCGCCGCTGGGACCTCGGGCTCTCCGCGACGCTGCCGATCTTTTCCCGCAACCGCGGAGCGATCGGCGAGGCGGAGGCGCGGCGCGCGCTGGCAGCGGCGAAGTTCGAGGCGTTGCAGGCAAAGGTGATCGGGGCGGTCGAAGAGGCGAGCGTGCGCTATCGCGACGCGCTGCGCAAAGTGGAGGAGGCGGACAACGTGGTGGCCTTGCAGAGGCAACAGGTGGACGCGGCGCGGCGGTCGTTCGAGGCCGGCCAGACGGATCGCATCGCGCTGCGCACGGCGGAGCTGGAGCTCGAGGCGGCCGCGCTGGCGCGCGCCGAGGCGACGGCGCAGGCGCAGGAGGCGCTCGGAGCGCTGGAAGATGCCGTGGGGAGTGCGGGCGTCCCGCCCGCATCGGTTGGGCGTCCCGCCCGACCGCAATCGTCGCCGGGCGGGACGCCCGGCGAGCGCGGCCGGGACGGCCGCACTCCATGACCATCCGCCTGACCATCCTCCTTTTATTCGCCGCCGTCGCCGGCGCGCTCATCACCTTCGCCTTCACACACCACCAGGCGCCGGCGGAGACCGCGGCGCCCGCGGCGCCGGAGCGCGTGTCGGTCGTCGACGGCGAGCCGACGGTCACGCTCGACGCCAAGACGCAGCAGGAGATCGGCCTGGTCACGGCGCGCGTCGGCTCGAAAACGCAGGCCGACGAGCAGGAGCTCTTCGGCACGGTGGTCGACGTCCAGGAGCTGGCGGCGATCGAGAACCAGATGGCTGCGGCGCGCGCGCAGGCGGAGCAGGCGCGGGCGAAGGCGGCGTTCGACCGCGCGGAGCTGCAGCGGATGCGCACGCTCAACGCGGACAACCGCAACGTCTCCGACCGCGCCGTGCAGGAGGCGGCCGCGAACGTGGCCGCGGACGAAGCCGCCGTCGCATCGGCCGAGGCGGCGATGCGCGCGGCGTCCGTCGCGATGCTGCAGCGCTTCGGTCCGGCGGTCGCACCGCTGGCCGGCGACCTGATCGCCATGCGCAAGGTGCTGGTGCAGGTGACGATCCCCGGCGGGGGACGGCCGCCGCAGACGCTGCGCGTGTCCGGCGTCGAGGCGCGCCTGCTGTCCGCCGGACCGCGCGTCGATCCGAAGCTGCAGGGTGTGCCGTACTTCTACATCGCGCCGGCCGGCACGCTCGCGGCGGGGATGAACGTCACCGCGCGTTATGCCGGCGGCGCCGTCGCCACGGTGGCGGCCGTGCCGCCCGAGGCGGTGGTGTCGTGGGAAGGAAAATCGTGGGTCTACGTCCGGCGCAGCCCGACGCAGTTCTCGCGCCGGGAGGCCGCCGCGCTACGGCCCGGTGATGAGGTGGTCGTCAACGGCGCGCAACAGCTCCTCTCCGAGGAAATGCGCGCGCAGTTGCACGAGGCGTGATGCTCGGCGCGATCGTCAGATTCTCGCTCCGGTTCCGTGGCGTGATCATCGCCCTGGCCACCATCGCAGTGGCCTACGGCGTTTACTCGGCGGTGACGGCGAAGTACGACGTCTTCCCCGAGTTCGCCACGCCGCAGATCGCCGTGCAGACCGAGGCGCCGGGGCTGTCGCCGGAGCAGGTGGAGATCCTGGTCACGCAGCCGATCGAGAACGCCCTCAACGGCGCCCCCGGCATCGAGGCCATCCGCTCCGACTCCGCGCAGGGCCTGTCGCTGGTGGTGCTCAACTTCGATCCGAAGACCGACATCTACCGCGACCGCCAAGACGTGGCCGAGCGCCTCGGCACGCTCGCCGGCGCCCTGCCGGATGGGGTGCAGTTGCCGGTGATGACGCCGCTGACGTCGTCGACCGGCGACCTGCTCACCATCGGGCTGGTGTCGAGCAAATTGACCTCGATGCAGCTTCGCACCACTGCGGATTGGCTCATCGTGCCGCGCCTGCTCGCCGTGCCCGGGGTGGCCAAAGCCAGCGTCTACGGCGGCGAGGTGCGGCAGATCCAGATTCAGATCGATCCGGCGAAGCTGATCGCGCACGAGCTGTCGATCGACGACGTGCTGGCCGCCGCGGCGCGCGCCACCGGCGTGCGCGGCGCCGGATTCCTCGACACCAGGAACCAGCGCATCGTCGTCCGCAGCCAGGGGGAGTCGCTGACGGCGCAGCAGATCGGGGCGATCGTGGTGACGCACCAGCCGGCCGGTAACGTCACGCTGGCCGACGTCGGCGCGGTGGTCGACGCGCCGGCGCCGCCGATCAGCGACGCCTCGGTGATGGGGCAGCGCGCGGTGATCATCAACGTCTGGGCGCAGTACCTGGCGAACACCCTGGAGGCCACGGCGGGCGTGGAGCGCGCGCTCGACGAGCTCGCGCCGGCGCTGAAGGCGCAAGGCATCAGCGTCCACCCGCGGATGTTCCGCGCTGCGAATTACATCGAGCTGGCCACGCACAACATCAACGTCGCGCTGATCCTCGGCGCCATCCTGGTGGTGGTGGTGCTCTTCCTCTTCCTGGCGAACTTCCGCGCGGCGGCGATCTCCTGCACCGCCATCCCGCTCTCGCTGCTGATGGGCGTGATCATCCTGCAGAAGCTCGGGCTGAGCCTCAACACCATGACCCTCGGCGGCCTGGCCATCGCCATCGGCCAGGTGGTCGACGACGCGGTCATCGATGTGGAGAACATCCAGCGCCGGCTGCGCGAGAACGCGCGGGCGGGGACGCCGCGCCCATTTCTCGACGTCATCTTCGACGCCTCGCTGGAAGTGCGCGGCGCGATCGTCTACGCCACCTTCGCCGTGGCCCTGGTGTTCGTGCCGATCCTCACCATGAGCGGGCTGGCGGGACGGCTGCTGGCGCCGATGGCGCTGGCCTTTCTCTTTTCCATCCTCGCCTCGCTCGCCGTTGCCCTCACAGTCACGCCGGCGCTCTGCGCGCTGCTGTTGCGCGGCAACGTGGTGGAGCGCGAGGAGCGGCGGTGGCTGGCGTGGACCAAGGAGCGCTATCGCGCCCTGCTCCTGCGGGTGGAGGAGCGCCCGGCGCTGGCCATCGGCGCTGTATCACTGGTTACTATAGCTGGACTCTCGCTGGTCCCATTTCTCGGCCGCGCCTTTCTCCCCGAACTGCACGAGAACCACTACCTCATCCACATGGAGATGGCGCCCGGCACGTCGATTCAGGAATCGGCGCGCGTTGGAGTGATCGCCCAGCGCGCGCTGATGCGGTTGCCGTTCGTGCGCGAGGTGGGGCAGCGCGTTGGGCGCGCCGAATCGGACGACGTTTTCGGCCCGCAGTCGAGCGAGATCGAGCTCGACCTCCGGGAGATGACCACCGCCGAGGCGGCGTCGTCGCTCGACGAGATCCGCACCACCCTCGATGCCATCCCCGGAGCCGTCTTCGCCATCAACACATTTCTCACCGAGCGCATCGAAGAGACCATCTCCGGCTTCACCGCGCCGGTGGTGGTCCGCCTGGTGGCGAACGATCTCGACCTGCTGGACACGAAATCGCAGGAGGTGGCGCGCGTGCTGAGCGGCGTGGCCGGCGCCACCGAGGTGCAGGTTACGTCCCCCGCGGGCACGCCGGAGCTCAACATCCGCCTCCGCCCGGGCGACGTGGCGCGGTGGGGATTCGATCCGGTCGACATCCTCGAGAGCATCCGCGTGGCGTACAGCGGCCACACCGTCGGGCAGCTCTTCGAGGGGAACCGCGTTTTCGAGGTCTCCGTCATCCTCCCCCCCACGCAACGCCGCGCCGTCGACGCGGTGTCGAACCTCCCGCTGCGCAGCCCGGCCGGAACCTACATCCGCCTCCGCGACGTGGCGGACATCTACCAAGGCTCCGGCCGCAGCGTCGTGCAGCACGAGGCCGCGCGCCGCGTGCAGAACATCACCTGCAGCGTGGAGGGGCGCGACGTCGGCGCGTTCGTCGCCGACGCCCGCACCGCCGTGGCGCGCGTGCCGCTTTCCGCCGGCGCCTACGTCGAGTTCACCGGCGCCGCGGAGGCCGAGGCGCAGTCAAGGCGGGACCTGCTGATCCACTCGGCGATCGCCGGCGTCGGCGTCATCCTGCTGCTGCTCATCGTCATGCGCAGCGTGCGCAACCTCCTGCTGGTCGCCGTCAACCTGCCGTTCGCGCTGGTGGGCGGCGTGGTCGCCGCGCTCATCGCCCGCGAACCGCTCTCGGTCGGCTCGATGGTCGGCTTCGTCACCCTCTTCGGAATCACGCTGCGCAACTCCATCATGCTGCTGTCGCACTACGAGCATCTGGTGACGGTGGAAGGGGCGCCGTGGAACGTGGAGACGGCGGTGCGGGGCGGCGCGGAGCGGCTTGTGCCGATCGTCATGACCTCGCTCGTCACCGCGCTCGGCCTGCTGCCGCTGGCCCTCGGCCGCAGCGCGCCCGGCCGGGAGATCGAAGGGGCCATGGCCGTGGTCATCCTCGGGGGGCTCATCACTTCCACCGCGCTCAATCTTCTCGTCTTGCCGACCCTGGCAACCCGCTACGGTCGTTTCGGAGGAACCATCGAATGACACTCTTCTTTGCAGTGATGCTCTTGCACGTGGTCCGTCACATCCCGATCGGTGGAGCCGGCGGATGGGATTACGTCACCGTCGATGCCGCCGCGCGCCGCGTCTACCAGTCGCACTCCGACCGCGTGGTGGTGATCGACGCCGATAAGGGGACGGTGGTCGGCACCATCCTCAACACGCCGGGCGTGCACGGAGTGGCCATCGCCGCGGACCTCAATCGCGGCTTCGTCAGCGACGGCCGCAGCGACTCGGTGACGGTCTTCGATCTGAAGACGCTGGCCGCGGTCGCCGAGTGGAAGACCACCGGCGCCAATCCCGACTCCATCCTCTACGAGCCGAAAACGAAGCGGCTCTTCACCTTCAACGGGCGGGGGAAGAACGCCACGGTCTTCAACGCCGTCACCGGCGCGGTCGCGGCGACGATCGACCTCGGCGGCAAGCCGGAGTTCGCCGTCAGCGACGGCACGCACGTCTTCGTCAACATCGAGGACACCAGCGAGATCGCTATCATCGACGCCAAGAAGCTGGTGGTGGAGAAGCGCGCGCCGCTCGCGCCGTGCGAGGAGCCGAGCGGTCTGGCCATCGATCGCAAGCATCACCGTCTCTTTAGCGTCTGCGGCAACGAGACGATGGCCGTGACCGACGCCCAGACGCTGCGCGTGATCACCACGCTGCCGATCGGCAAGGGCACCGACGGCGCGGCTTTCGACGACGCCTCGCAACGCGCCTTCAGCTCCAACGGTGCCGACGGCACCGTGACCGTCGTCCATGAGCTTTCACCGGACAAGTTCGTAGTGGAGGAAACGGTGCCCACCGCCCGCGGCGCGCGGACGATCGCCCTCGACCCGAAGACGCACCATCTCTTCCTGGCTACGGCGCAGTTCGGACCGCCGGTGGAGGGGCAGCGACGGCCGGCGGTCATCGAGGGGACGTTCGAGCTGCTGGAGGTGGGGCGGTAGGGGGGGGAGATCACCCCGCGCCAGCAGCTCCGCGGTCTTTCGTCGGGTCTGACACGCCGATGGTGCGAACCCATCGGATATGCCATCGCGCGGGTGGGCGGCGGAACACTACGCGGAGTCAAACTCGCCCGATCGCACCACTGACAGACCCTAGACGGATCGTATGCCATCGGGCGGATGAACGAGCGGGCCGTTAAGTGTCACGCCCGACGACAGTTGAGAAAAAGCCAGAACGCGCGAACGGATACGCATTTCAGGATCTTTCGGTCGGTCTACAACCGGGTTAGCAACACGTTGGGCGGCACAAGGCGACTATGCGATGGGGAGACCAGACTCCGATTTACTCCCGCGGCGAACTGTCGTGGGGTATCGGCGATAACCCTGATCGGACGTTCTCGGTACACGGCGAGGTGTTTACAAACTATTTCCACGTTGACAAGTATCGAGACCCGCGCGAGGTTCAGCGAGTTGCCGAAGAGAACTGGCCCGAACTGCAGCGGATCGCTTTGATCGCTTTGGAGGAAACCACTGTTACACCCAGACGACCACATCACCTCCGCGCGGACCAAGAGTGGTACCACATCGAAAGTGCCGTGTTCGCGCAGATCGCGCGGAGGCTGGGCCGAACGACATTGCCTTAGCCTGCGCCGCCCAACTCGGCCGCTGCAGCCGACGGCAACCGCGCCGCGGTACTCCGAGTGCGTTACTCTTTCGCGTGCGGTTGCCGCGGCTGAGCGACAAAACGTTGGACGTCCGAAAAGACGCGTAGTCGATCCCCTATCGTTCGAGCAGGAAGTATGGCATGGTTTCGCGATGACAACCCTTGAAGTCGTGTTGACCGTTGCCGCACCAGCGGTTGTCGCACTTCTGCTTTTCGGCTTGGCCGTTCACGGCCGGACGATGGAGCAACGTTCAGCTCTTGAGCGTAGCTTACTCGCGGTCTTGGCGCTGGCACTGACTGCCATCATTACCGCGCTGATCATCTATGCCCGTCGAAACTCGATCGCCAACACCGCTCGTTCGGCACAAACCGATCAAGGTGACCAGACGTCACGGCAAACGATTCGTTCGTCGGAAGCCCCTCCTGCGTCTGCTAGTCAAACGTCCACGCTCGAGGCTCCGATGCCCGAGACGCCGACCAGAAAGACCAAACCGACTGACGATACTCGAGTGACGCCTGATTTGAGTCGACTACGCTCGCGATCCGATGAGTCGACGGCCATCGAAGCGCCGGAAAGCAGATCAGAGGAGCCGCAGTCAGGCGACACCGCTACCCGAACCAAAGAGAAGGTGCAAATCGACCGCCGGCAACCTTCCACTTGCAGCGAGGCGAATACTGGTCACTATGGTTTTACCAACACCAAGAAAGAAACGTTGTTTACGGTGATTTTGTATTACCGCGAAGGCTCAGACGCAGGCCGGACAATTACTGTGCCGCCTGGCCAAACTCAGTATGTCTATGACTTTCCTGTAGGGGGTCACAACTACATCGTCACCTATCGAGCCCAAGTGCCTATCATGACATTTCCTCCCGGCGCCCCAACGATGCCGCAGGATGTGATCTACCTGCGCGGAGAAGTATATGTTGAGCAATGCAAGTCACCTATCATGGAGATACAATAGTGCAATTGCCATAGATAAACACTCCTGTCCAAATTAGCTTCTTGAGCATCGCGCCTCGCGGATGACGCGAAGTC
>JBBPII010000025.1:0-29766 GCA_038040385.1 Candidatus Gilichinskyi gelida | reverse complement strand
GTGGGCTGGCCCCTGGGGGGCGTGGCCCCCGTGGTGGGCTGTTCCCGGGGGGGGGCGCGCGGCGGCGCGCCGGGCCCGGGGGGGGGGGGGGGGCGCGCTGCTGCGCGCCCCTACGACGCGTGGTGTGATTCTTCGGTGGAGTATCATCCCGCGGGTCCTTTTTCGGCGCGCGGCATGCGGAGCCATCAATTGTGTACGTGAGCAGCTACAACCTCCTGCTCGTTGCAGCCTCGCTGTTCGTGGCGATCCTCGCCTCCTACACGGCGCTGGACATGGCGGGGCGAATCACGACCGCCCAGGGACGTGCCGCTCGCTGGTGGCTCGCCGGTGGGGCGTCCGCGATGGGGATCGGCATCTGGTCGATGCACTTCATCGGCATGCTGGCCTTCAGCCTTCCCATTCCGCTGGGCTACGACCCGGGCATCACATTGCTATCGCTGCTGATCGCCATCGCCTCTTCGGTTTTCGCGTTGTGGCTGGTCTGTCAGGAGAATCTGCCGTGGTCGCGGCTGACTCTCGGCGCGATCCTGATGGGGCTCGGCATCGCCTCCATGCACTACACGGGCATGGCGGCGATGCGGATGATCCCGCTGATCCATTACATCCCCTCTCTGTTCATTCTCTCCATCCTCATCGCCATCGTGGCCTCGGGTGCGGCATTGTGGATCGCCTTTCATCTCCGCCGTCCGGGGTCGCGCGTCCATCGGTACCGTGCCGCCGCGGGCGTGGTGATGGGCTTTGCCATCGTTGGCATGCACTACACGGGGATGGCGGCCGCACAGTTTTCGCTCGGGAGTATCTGCGGCGCGGCAAAGGCGGGAGTCAATACGGGATGGCTGGCGCTCCTGGTCATCATCGTGACGATGGCGATCCTGGCCATTACCTTGACCATCTCAGTGCTGGACATGCGTCTGGAGTCGCGGACTTCGAAGCTGGCGGTCTCGCTGGCCGAGGCCAATGAGGAGCTGACGTACCTGGCGCTGCACGACAACCTGACCAAGCTCCCCAATCGGGCCCTTCTGGAAGAGCGTCTGAAGCATGCCATCGGCGGCGCCGATCGTGAGAAGAGGCAATTTGCCCTGATGTTTCTGGACCTGGACGGATTCAAGGCCGTCAATGACGCCTACGGTCACACCGTCGGCGATCTGTTGCTGGTCGAAGCGGCAAAACGGATCGGGCCGAGGATCCGGGTGCAGGACACGATCTCCAGGGTGGGTGGAGATGAGTTCGTCTTCCTTGCATCCGTCGGCGAGCCGACGGATGCAGCCACGCTGGCCGAGAAACTACTGCGCATCATCCGCGAGCCTTTTCACATCGCCGGCCATGAGTTGCGCATGTCGGTCAGCATCGGCATCGCCATGTACCCGGGGAATGGCTCGAATCAACACGAACTGCTGACCAACGCCGATGCCGCCATGTATCACGCCAAGTCGCTCGGGCGCGATTCCTTCTGTTTCTTTGACCCATCCATGAACTCTCATGTGCACGCGCACCTCGAGTTGATCCAGGACTTGCGCCGGGCAATCGATCGCCGGGAACTGATCCTGTATTACCAACCGAAGTTCGAGGCCCCGAACGGCCCGGCGATTGGCGCGGAAGCGCTGGTGCGGTGGGAGCATCCGTCGCGTGGTCTCATTCAGCCTGACGACTTCATTCCCCAGGCCGAGAAGACGGGACTGATCGTGCCGATCGGCGAATGGGTATTGGACGAGGCCTGCCGTCAGATGAGGGTGTGGCACGACGCCGGCCGCCATCACTGGACGATGGCGGTCAACCTCTCTCCGGTGCAGTTCGGACATCCGGCTCTGATTCAGACGGTCCAGGCCACACTCGAGCGCCACAGGCTGATCCCGCATTGTCTGACGCTGGAGATCACGGAATCGACAGCGATGCGCGATGCCGACGCCAGCGTAGTCATTCTCCAGCAACTGCATGAGATGGGCGTCCGCATCGCCATCGACGATTTCGGCACCGGCTATTCGAGCCTGCTCTATCTCAAGCGCTTGCCGGCCAGTGAACTGAAGATCGATCGGGGATTTGTTCGCAACCTCGAGCACGACTCCGAGGACCGGGCGATCGTTGCCGCGATCGTGGCTCTGGGCCGGACGCTGGATCTCAAGATCGTTGCGGAAGGGGTCGAAACGGTGGCCCAGCAGGAGTTTCTCACCGACATGGGCTGCGATTCGCTTCAGGGCTTTCTGTTCGGAAAGCCCATGCCGCCGGCGCAGTTTCTCGCGGCGCTGGAACATCGCGAGGCACTGCATGGCCTCACGGAGCTCGAGGGTCTTACATCGTCTTCGGCGACGGAGTGAAGAGAACCGGCACGTCGCTGCGCGACCTCACGAGACGTTGCGGTCGTTCCGCCGGCGTCGAGAGCGGTGAGGACGAACTCAACGTCGCGATTCTACAGACTGCTCATCACGCGATCATTCGGTAACTCCTTGAAATTACTTGGTTCCGGCGATACACTCAGCTGGCCAACAGCCACAAATTTGCGTTCGGAAGAGGTGTGTGCGACTGTCGGACGTTGGGAGAACAGTGACGGAAGCCGACGCCCGGAAACCCTCACCTCAGAGCATGCTCAACGGCGAGGTGCATAACTGGTATCGGATGATTCTCGGCTTCTCCGATCATCTCGTTGCGGACCTCCTCGATGAATTCAAGGTTGAACCTGGCGAGACGGTGCTGGACGCGTTCTGCGGGAGTGGGACCACGCTGGTTGAATGCATGAAGCGCGGAATCGATGCAGTTGGTCTGGATGCGAATCCCCTGAGCTGTTTCACGTCGCGCGTCAAGACGAACTGGCGACTCAAATCCGCGCGCCTTCGCGAACTGTTGGCTGAAACTCGGACGCTGTACCGACAGCAGCTACGTAGGACGACGCTTCTTTCAACCGATCCGACGTACCACTATCTTTCCGCGTCGGGCATGATTGACCGAGGCTGGATCTCCGACGAACCTCTCCGAAAGGCAATCGCAACAAAAGCAGCAATCTGGAGACTCCCGACGAATGAGGCCTACCGCGCCGCGCTGCTTCTCGCACTCATCGCAGAAGTCGTGGGCGTGAGCAGCAATGTGAAATTCGGCCCCGAACTCTATTGCGGACCGAGGAAAAAAGACTCCGACGTTCTTGAGGGCTTCGCTCGCCGAGTCGAGCTGATGGCAAGCGACATTGAGAAGGTGCGTCAGCTGCCAGCGTCGCTTGTTACCGTCATCCAAGGCGATGCCCGTGAGTGCGGGACGGTTCTCGCCAAGTCGAAGGGTTTCTTTGCAGCAGCTATCTCGTCGCCGCCGTACCCCACAGAGCATGATTATACTCGTAACACGCGATTGGAGCTTGCATTCTTGGAAGCCGTCTCCGGTGTTGAATCGCTTCGCGCGATTAAACGAAAGATGATTCGCTCCCACACGAAGAACATCTATCACGACGACAAAGACTCACAGCACGTGGCGGGCCACGCCCGAATCCAGGCTTTAGCTACGGAGCTGCGCAAACGCGTCGCAGGTAAGAAGCACGGATTCGCCCGGTACTATCCAAACGTCGTGACCGAGTACTTCGGCGGAATGAAGCGCCACCTTGAAGGCCTACACGAACTACTCGCCCCTGGCGCACCGTGCGCACTCGTTGTCGGTGATCAAGCGTCCTATCAGCAAATGCATATTCCGACTGCGCGGCTCCTGGCGTCCATCGCAAGAGAAATCGGGTTCGAAAAGATCGTCGTGAAGCATTGGCGGAATCGTTGGTCAACTAGGACCGCGTCGAATGTTCGCGAAAACATCCTCATTCTACGAAAGCCCGAGTAATGCATGGCTAAAATCAAGGTGCACGAAAAGGCGCTCGCCCATCTCAGCCGAGGCCTGTACCGCAGCCCTGCGAGCGCGCTACGTGAGTTGGTCAGTAATGCGTGGGATGCGAACGCGCACACTGTACGGATCGATACCAACTACCCGCACTTTCTTCAGCTCGCGGTCCGCGATGACGGCGACGGTTTCACGAAAAAAGCATTTCGGGACCTCATGGAAGGCGGTATCGGGTATAGCGAAAAGCGGCCGGCGCAGCTGGCTCTCATCAATGACCGACCAGTGATCGGGCGGCTCGGCATCGGAATGCTGGGGATCGCGCAGATCTGCGGTGCATTCACCATCACCTCCACGCCAAGCAAGGGAGCACCGTTCACGGCCCGCGTGCGACTCTACGACCTTCTAAAGGAGCGTCTCGATCAGGACGACGCGCAGCTGGTCAGTGAAACCGAAGTAGGTCGGGAGGTTGATGTCGGTGAGTATGACTTTGTAGACCACAAGCCGAGCGCGCGCCATGGCACCAGCATTATCGCCGATGATGTGCATCCAACATTTGCCCGTTCCTTTCAAAAGTCGCTGACGTTTGAGAAATTCAAAGAGCCATCGCTCGATTGGGCGAAGAGTGTCAAGACCACGCAATCCATTCATTCATTGCAGGAACTCGGTGACTACTGGCGTCTTCTTTGGGAGCTGGCAGCATCATGTCCGATACCCTACCTCAGCGATCGCGCACTCCCCGAGCGTGTCATCGCCGAAGACCACAAGCGGCTCCTCTCGTACGACTTCAAACTAGTCGTCGACAACATCACCCTCGCGAAGCCCATCAACTTGCAACGAAATCCTGGCGGCTACACAGTCCGCCGGATAGATCCTGAACACCGACTCATCTATGGAAGGGACCTGCGTTTTCATGGTTACATTGTCGTGCAGGAAGGTGCGCAGTTAAAACCTGATGAGCTCCGCGGAGTCTTGATACGTATCAAGAATGTTGCTATCGGCTACTATGATCCGTCGATGCTGGACTACCGCTACAACGAAGGTCCACGCAGCCGGTGGCTTACCGGCGAGATCTTCGTCGACGAAGGGTTAGAGGACGCACTCAACATCGATCGCGACAGCTTCAACCGGTTCCATCCACAGTTCCGAGCACTCCAAGAAACAGTGCACAAGGTTCTGCAGGAAGATGTCTTCCCTGGCGTTTACCGCAACATCAAGGTGCGGTCGACAAAGAAAGAGGAGGAGCGAAAGGAGAAGCGGTCGAGCGCGCTGAGCGCCGTTCTCACGGATGCCGTCGGTAAGCCGGTGCGGATACGCGAAGCGGAGGAGGGAGAAGAAGTAGGAGTTGACGAGCACGCGCGGTCGCTCGATGTCACCATTCCTGCCGCGGAAAACATCAAGACGCGAAAGACGAATCGCGACCTTGCAGGCGCTATCATGGCCGTCTTCGAAGTTGCGCTTCGCGAGCGCGGCAAAGAGGCGCAACGCGAACGATTCATGAAACTGCTTCTGGAGTTGCTTGCCGAATGGTGAACGTGCCAGGTGCATTTCAATATGAGACATGTCTCCTGAAACATCACGTTCGTGCGAATGTCTGGCTGCCGATGGCGAAGGAGCAGCTCAAGGCGATCCGCGCCGACGCTAAGAGCGAGAAAGACAAGCGCCGGTTGCGCTACTTCACGTTCTGCGCCGTCGGTGCAATTGATGTGCTGATGCTCGATCTCGCGAAGGTAATAAGGACTTCTGAGAACGGCCGCTTCGACACGATCTATTTCTTCGACAAGGACGACGAACGGGTCGCCGAGACAACGCGCCGCATCCCGGGAGCTATCGGGTTTGTGGGCGACTTTGTTGATACCGTCCTACTTGATGATCCACAGGAAGCGACATTTGTCGATACGCTCGAAGCGCTGGAGCCGTCTCAAACCGAACTCGACGAGCTCGCGACACGTGCAAAGCAACGACAGCTTGCCGTGAGGCGACAGTTCATTCAGTCGTTTCCCTTTGACGTCGTGAATCTAGACCTTGAAGAGTTCCTCTTCAAGGATCGGGACGAATATCCGGGTCGACTCATCAACGCGCTGCGGAAAGTCTTCGCGTGGCAATGCCGACCGTTGGCGCAGCCTAAGCCGGGGCATCTCGACAGCTTCACTTTGTTCTTCACCACGCAGGTTGGCCCGCCAAATCTGAGCGACGATTACAAGGCGCGGCTGGAAGGAAACCTGAACACCAATCTGGCAGCTGACGCCGAGCTGATAGAACTGCTTCAACAGCGCGCCGGCGCGGATGATGTGCCCACTATCCGAGGGAGAGACTTCGACCTCTTCTTCAAGCTTGCGATGCCGAAGATGCTCGCCGCCACGCTCATGGAAGCGGACTGGTATGTCGATCCGAAACCCGGTATCGGCGTCTATGAGTTCGAGCGGGATTCGATAAGTGGGCCTTACAAAATACTGCATCTTGCGATGCGTGTTCGGCGACAGGAACCGCCAGTCGATCGTCGTGGCCCGAGAGAGGATGCGCCAGCGGCCGCGGACGCTTATCGCACCGTGGTACGGCGCGTCTTCTCGGAGCGGGAAGAGATCGTGACGCTGGACTCGATCGACCAAGATGCCCTGAAGCAGAGCCTTACCTCGGTGTTCGCGCGTCGGAAACGTTACTATCCAGAAGACGAGCCGCCGGAAATCTGAAGACAGCGGCTGCCTATAGGATTCACGATGGACGCGAGGGGATCGCGAGCAGGTCAGGGATTACTGCGCTCGGCTATCCGTTCCCGTACCGGACCCAACGCCGACCCAGTGAACACATGCGTGAACACCTGGAGGTCAGAAGCATCAACGAAACGCCGTTCGGTCTCGCTAACGTGAGCGGCGTCAGGAAGTTGTATTGGTAGGCGCTAGCGGACTCGAACCGCTGACCCCCACCGTGTGAAGGTGATGCTCTACCAACTGAGCTAAGCGCCTATGGGATTCTTGTCAACGAACCGCGTTTCCTCGCTATTTCCGAGGGGCGGAAGGATAACACGCCGTGAGAGTTGCGGGTAATCGACCACGATGCCGCCGCCGTCGACGGTGAGCACGGCGGTGAAGCCGGTGTCCACACCCTCGTAGCGGTACTCGTTCTCGGCGAGGCGGGTGTAGCGCTGGCGGGCGACCTGGACCTCGAGCTCGGGGACGGTGATGAACGCAGCGCGGATCTCGCGTGACTCGCCGATGGGGAGGCGGAGGCGGTGGATCGGCAGGGTGTTGGTGAACGTCACCGCCATGATGTCGACGTCGATGCAGCCGGGCGGGAGAGTGTCGAGCGCGATGCGGCGGCGGCCGCAGCGGACCTCGACGTAGAGAGTGCGCCAGTCGGCGTCCCATCGCACGGCGTAGTCGACGCGGAGAGGTTTGTCGAGAATGACGCGGATGAATGTCCCGTTTGCTTCGGTGCCTTCAACGTCGACGTACTCCGCGCCGAAGCCTTCCCACGCTTGCCAGACGAATTCCATCCGCCCAAGATAGCGCCCGATGCGCCGAGCCGTGAAGACCGCCGTCATCAGCGCCGCCGTCGCCGCCGCGGCGGTGGCCGTCGAGCGCAACTTCCTCGCCGCGCCGCACTATCACGGCCCCGGCAGCGACCATTTCGACGGAAAGCGATTCCGAAATCGTGAGCAAGAGCGTCAGGGCTCGTTCCTCAAGTGGCAGCTCACGCGCGACCGCGGCTTCTGGCCGGGATGGGTTGACGCGGCGCCCGGACCGCCGCCGCCGCGGCGGGTGGGTGGTGGGCGGATGCGGGTCACCTTCATCAATCACGCCACGCTGCTGATTCAGATGGACGACCTCAACATCCTCACCGATCCGATCTGGTCGGACCGCACTTCGCCCGTCTCCTTCGCCGGACCGCGCCGCCACCGCCCGCCCGGCATCCGCTTCGACGACCTGCCGCCCATCGACGTCGTCGTCGTCAGCCACAACCACTACGACCATCTCGACATCCCCACCCTGTTGCGCCTCCAGCAGCGCGACCGCCCGCGCATCATCACCGCGCTCGGCAACGGCGCGCTGATGCGTCGCCACGGCATCGATGGCGCCATCGAGCTCGATTGGTGGCAGAGTGTAGGGGTGGCCGCTCCCGGCCACCCGGCGGCCGGAGCGGCCGCCGCCACACTGGTCCCCGCGCGGCACTTCTGCGCGCGCGGGATCTCCGATCGCGACCGCAACCTGTGGGGCGGCTTCGTCATCAGCGGCCCCTCCGGCAACGCCTACTTTGCCGGCGACACCGGATGGGGCGCGCACTTCGCGGAGATCGGCGCGCGCTTCGACCCCATCCGCGTCGCGCTGCTGCCGATCGGCGCGTACCTGCCGCGATGGTTCATGCAGCCCGCGCACATCGATCCGGCGCAGGCCGTTGACGCGCACGCCGCGCTGCGCGCGCGCACCAGCATCCCGATGCACTACGGCACGTTCGCCTTGGGAGACGACGGCTTCGACGAGCCGCTGCGCGATTTACAATCGGCGCTGGCCGCGAAGGGGAATCCGAACTTCGTGATCCTCGAGAACGGCGAAGGACGTGACCTGCCATGACTCGCTCGATCGGCGCCGTCTCGCACGGCATTCTCGACTACGCGCTCGCCATCATCCTGGCCATCGGACCGTCGGTCGCCGGCTTCCGAGGCAGCCGGCAGGAACGCTTGTGCTACATCTTCGCCGCCGTCCTCTTCGTCCTCGCGCTTCTGACGCAGATGAAGTTCGTCCGCCTGCCGGTGCACGGCGCGATCGAGCTGGTGTTGGCGATCCTCCTCATTCTGCTGCCGTGGATCGCGAACTTCTCGCGCGGCGTGAACTCGCGCAACTTCTACGTCGCGGTCGGAATCCTGATGATCGTGCTGTGGGCGCTCACCGATTTTCGGGGCCGCCGAGGCGTGCCAGTTGCCGATCGTGGAGCCGGCCCAGGAGGAGGGGGGCCGTAATCGCGCCGAGGAGCGCCAGCGCCATGTCCTTCTGCGTGTCCCAGACGTCGCCCTGCGTGCCGAGGAATGCGTCGCCTTTTGAGCCGGTGGCGGCGGAGACCGACCACTCGAGCAACTCGTACGCCGCGCTGACCGCCAGACAGATCGACACCACGATGAAGTAGAGCCATCCGCGTCCGCGCACTGCGTTGCGGCGGACGAGGATCTCCCGCGCGAGCATGGCCGGCACGAAGCCCTGCGCGAAATGCCCGACGCGGTCGTAGTGATTGCGCGCCAGCCCGAACGCGTCGCGCGCCCACGTCCCCAGCGGCACCTCGGCGTACGTGTAGTGCCCACCGACCACGAGGATCACCGCGTGCAGGAAGATCAGCGCGTAGAGCAGCGGGGTGAGCGGGAAGCTCCGCCGCGTGGCGATGAGCAGCACGAGACCGATGACCGCGGGGAAGACTTCGAGGGCCCAGGTCAGGTAGTCATGCGGCCGGATGGCCGACCAGATGAAGACCAGGGCGAAGAGCGCGAGGAGCGTGCGCTGGAGCACGCGGGCCAGTGTACGTTGTAGGGGCGCGCAGCAGCGCGCCCTGTACTCCGGCGACCGAGACGCCGACCGAGGTACCGGGCGCGCTGCTGCGCGCCCCTACGACACGGCCGCGCTACTCGCTGGAATCGACGTACGACGTCCGCGCCATCACGTTCGCGTTGCGCCGCTTCGGCACCGCGACCTCGATGGAGTGCGCACCGCGCACTTTCGTCTCCGGCTTGCGCACTTCGAGCTCGTAGTGTCCGGAGAGCGTGCGCTGCAGCCGGTCGAGAGCGATCTGCGGAAAGCGGAACGTCGACGCGTAGAAGCCGCCGGTGTCCTCGGCCGCCTTGGTCAGTCCCGCCGAAAGCGTGTGCGCATCGGCCTGCGTGAAGTCGATGGAGAAGACGCTGACCCGCGCGCGCTCCAGCACGTAGCGCGCGCCGGCGTACTTCGGCTCCATGAAGACGCCGACGCCGGGAATCCAGCGTCCCATCCCCCAGCCGAAGAGGATTAGCGATTTCGGTCCGGGGATGGAGCGCAGCGCGTTGCCGATGATGATCAGCGCCGCCTCGGGGCTGTACGCCTTGCGCATCTCCTCGCGGTCCATCCGCTTGGCCAGCGACGGCATCGGCACCATGCGCGGCGGCAGCGGCTCCTCGATGTACAGCGCGCGCACCATGGCGTCGCGGATGCGCTGCTTGTCGCCGGTGAAGTCGAGGTGGAACTTCATGTGCGAGTCGAAGGAGAAGACGGCGACGCGGTCGTCCTCCTCGATCCAGTCCAGCCATTTATCCGCGGTGACCAGGATGTGCTGCTGCCCGATGATCCGCGACGGCTCGCGCGCGAAGTCGGTCTGGAAGAAGAAGACCAGCAGCCGGCCGCGCGGCGCCGGCTGATCGATCGAGGTGTTCACCTCCGCCGGCGGCGGCGCGTCGATGTTCGCCAGATCGCGCGCCAGGGTGGTCTCCGGGATCCATTCGACCGACTCGACGGTCGCCGCCTTGCCGTCGATGCGCACCTGGAAGTCGTCGGGCTTCAGGCCGAGGATTGGGTCGCCGCTGGCGTTGGTCACGCGGGCGTCGATGAGGATGCGCTCGACGGTGATCTGCTCTTTGACTTGCGCGTACGCGGCGGTGGCGAGGAGAAGGCAGAAGAGCGTTCGAGATGTCATCCCGAGCGTGAGCGAGGGACCTGTGTGGGCGGGTGGCGCGCTGGTCACGGTGTGCGCGCCGCCCGTCCCCACAGGCCCCTCGCTCACGCTCGGGGTGACACCGGCAGCCCCGAGTTTACAATCGCCCGATGCGCAAGATGCTCCTCGCATTCCTCTTTGTCACCAATGCGTTCGCGGCGCGCTTCGACGAGACCTTCCTCGACAAGACCATGCGCGTGAACTACTTCCACACCGGCAATCGCGGCGAGGAGATCATCGCCCTCGACTCGGTCGTCTCCGACGGCCCGTGGCCGGGCAGCCGCACGCGTCTCATCGATGCCATGAACCTCGGCAACTACTTCTTCGAAGTGATCGATCGCGAGACCAACCAGCCTATCTACTCGCGCGGCTTCGCCTCGGTATTCGGCGAGTGGGTGACCACCGACGAGGCGGCGGCGCGCGCCGGGACGTTCCAGGAATCGGTGCGCTTTCCGTGGCCGCGCAAGCCGGTACAACTCGTGATCAAGAAGCGGGACAAGGACGGCGCGTTCCAGCAGGTCTGGTCGACGCTGATCGATCCGTCGTCGCGCTTCGTCAATCCGGAAGACCGCAAGGCGGCTGGGCGGGTCTGGAGCATCATCGAGAGCGGCGCGCCGGCGGAGAAGGTCGACCTGCTGGTCATCGGCGAGGGATACACCGAGTCCGAGCTGCCGAAGTTTCATAAGGACGCGGAGCGGATGGTGGGGAAGCTCTTCGCCAGCGAGCCGTTCAAGAGCCGCAAGAGCGACTTCAACGTCCGCGCGCTCGATCTGGTTGAGCCGGTGAGCGGCGTCCACCGGCCGCGCACGCGCGACGACCGCCGCACCCTCACCGGCGTCGAGTACAACATCTTCGATTCCGAGCGCTACGTGCTGACGCTCGACGACCACCGCATGCGCGACGTCGCCGCGTCGGCGCCGTACGACTTCATCGAGATTCTGGTCAACGAGAAACAGTACGGCGGCGGCGGGATCTTCAACGACCAGGCCACATCGTGCGTCGACTCGGCGTTCGCCGAATACATCTTCGTGCACGAGTTCGGGCACCACTTCGCCGCGCTGGCCGACGAGTACTACACCTCGCCGGTCTCGTACGCCACCAGCGGCGGCGCGTCCGAGCATCCCGAGCCGTGGGAGCCGAACGTCACCGCGAACGGCGCGCATCCGAAGTGGCCGGTGGACAAGGATGTCCCGCTGCCCACGCCGTGGGACAAGGAGACGTACGAGGCGCACAGCCGCGAGGTGCAGAAGGAGCGGGCGCGCATCCGGGCGGCGAACGAGCCGGAGTCGGTGATGGACAAGCTCTTCACCGAGCAGCGGGCCTGGGAGACGAAGTTCCTCGGATCGCAGACCTACGCCGGCAAGGTCGGGGCGTTCGAAGGCGCCGCCTACGAGTCGCGCGGACTGTATCGGCCCGAGGTGGACTGCATCATGTTCACCCGGGACGAGGTGGGATTCTGCCGGGTGTGCCGGAAGGCGATCGAGAGGATCATCGACGCGTATGCGCGGTAGGGGCGCCCTCATGCTATAGTGTCGATCACTATAGTTATGAAAACGATAGCCATCGACGACTACGTCCTCGACACCCTGATGCGCGACCTGATCGGCCACGACAAGTCGCCCTCCGCCTTCGCCGTCTACCTCTTCCTCTGGCGCCGGGCGCGGGAAGCCGGCTCCTGGAGCGCCACGGTGAGCCACAAGGGGATCGCCGACGAGACGGGATTGTCGAAAAGCGCGGTGCAGGCCGCGGTGCGCCATCTCAACCAGCGCAAGTTGATCCGCACCACGCACGGCAGCCTCACCGCGACGCCGGAGCATCAGGTGCTGCGGCCGTGGGCGTCACGCCGACGTACAAGTACGCCGCCCCGAACGTGAGCGGGACGACCTCGATCGAGGCGAAGTCCGCCGCCCGCCGCATCAGCGCCACGAACTCCTCGCCGTACGGAAACCGCGCCGCCGAGAATTCCAGGTACTCGTAGGCCGCGCGCTTGCCGGTGACCGCGCCGCCGAGGCGGGGAAGGGCCAGGCGGGAGTACGTCTGGTAGGCCCAGCGGACGGCGCGGTTCCGCGGCTTCCCGAACTCCACCACCACCACCCGCCCGCCGCCGCGCACCACGCGCGCCATCTCCGCGATGCCCTTCATCGGATCGCCGACGTTGCGGATGCCGAAAGCGATGGAGGCGGCGTCGAAGGAGGCGTCGTCGTACGGCAGCGCGGTGACGTCGGCCACTTCGAAGGTGATGTTCGGCGCCTTGGCCCGCGCCAGCGCGATCATCTCCGGCGTGAAGTCCGTTCCCACCACCCGCCCCTCCGCCCCCACCGCGCGCCGAAACGCGATGGCCAGGTCGCCCGTCCCCGTCGCGCAGTCGAGCACCGCGTCGCCCCGCCGCACCCCCGCCCGCCGCACCGCCCGCCGCCGCCACCAGTGGTGAATGCCGGCGGACATCACGGTGTTGGCGCGGTCGTAGCGGGTAGCGATGCTGGCGAACATCGACTTGATGGTCTCGGGGTCTCGGGGTCTCGGGGTCTCGGGGTCTCGCATCGATCGTGTATCGTAACAACCGCGAGACCGCGAGACCGCGAGACCTCGCAACCACGACCGTGTCCCGCGACTTCGCCTTCATCCAGACCGCGCCCGGCCGGGTCTTCGTCGGCTGGGGTCCGTTCGAGCAGTCGCCGATGCGCCATCCGGCGCGACCGGCGTTCTTCATCGCCGATTTTTTTCTCGACGATCCGCATCCGTGGCGCCACCCGGCGTCGTGGGAGGAGCTGAGCGTCGAGGAGCTCGCGTCGCGCTTCGACGACGGCGGCGCGCCGCGGGTGGAGTGGGACCCGCTGTCCATCGACGACTTCATCCCCTTCTTCAACGCCGCGCAGGAGGACATGCGCCGCGGCGACTTCAAGAAAATCGTGCCGGTCATCTTCGAGAACGGCCGTCTGGCCCGCGGCGACTACTGGCGATACTTCTTCTCCCGCCTCGCATCGTTGCCCGAGAGGCTGTGGGGGTACGGCTACGCGTACCAGGGCCACGGACTGCTCGGCGCCACCCCCGAGCTGCTGTTCCGCAGCGACGGGCGCGGCTACGTCACCATGGCCCTGGCGGGGACGCGCCCCGCCGCACGCGCCGAGGAGATGCTCGGCGACGCCAAGGAGCTGCGAGAGCACCGCTTCGTGGTCGACGACATCGTTCGCCGCCTCGTGCCGTTCGGCAACATCGAGATCGAGCCGTTGGGCATCCTGCGGATGCCGTCGATCGCCCACCTGGCCACGCCGATCCGCTTCGAGGAGTCGGGCGCCGACCGGATGTCCTTCTTCGAAATGATCCGCCGCCTCCACCCGACCGCCGCGCTGGGCGTCTGGCCGCGCTCCGTGGCGGGGGAGCGGTGGTTGCGGGAGGCGGATCGCGGCGTGAAGCGGCGCACCTTCGGCGCGCCGTTCGGCCTGGAGCGCGAGGACCACAGCGCGCTGGCGCTGGTGGCCATTCGCAACCTGCAGTTGCACGGCGACCGCATCCGCGTCGGTTCCGGCGCGGGGCTGCTGCCGGAGAGCCGCCTGGAGCGCGAGTTCGACGAGCTGCGCGAGAAGCGCGAGCAGGTGAAGGCGCTCTTCGGCGTGGCCAGTGTGGCGGCGGTCGCTCCGGCCGCCGAAACCTACGCATGACCAACCTCGCCGCGGCGCGCCGCGTGATCGCCCTGGCGCGCGAGCTCGGCGTGGAGGACTTTTGCGTCTGCGGAGGCTCGCGAAACGCGCCGCTGGTGGCGGCGTTGGGATCGTTGGCCGTTGGCCGATGGCCGTTGGCCGAGGCGGATTCTCCGGCCAACGGCCAACGGCCATCGGCGAACCTCTTCTCCCACGTCGACGAGCGTTCCGCCGCCTTCTTCGCCCTCGGGCGCGCGAAGCTCACCGGCCGTCCGGTCGCCGTGATCACCACCTCGGGCACCGCGGCCGCGGAGCTGCTGCCGGCGGCGGTGGAAGCGCACTACTCCGGCGTGCCGCTGATCCTGATTACCGCCGACCGCCCGGCGCGCTACCGCGGCACCGGCGCTCCGCAGGCCATCGAGCAGGAGGCGATCTTCGGCGTCTACGCCGCGCGCGATGTTGCTTTGTGGAATGGGGTCGGTCCGCTCCACATCAACATTGAATTCGACGAGCCGCTGATCGATGATGACTGTCATCCCGAGCGTGAGCGAGGGATCGGTGTGGGAGGGCGGGGCGCGTCCGATGCTTCAGCGCGCCGCCCACCCACACCGATCCCTCGCTACGCTCGGGATGACAAGCCCTTCGTCATCTTGGGCGGGCTCGCCGCGGGCGATCACGACCGCGTCCGCGACTTTGTCCTCCGGCTCGCCGCGCCGGTCTACGCCGAGCCGCTCTCCGGCCTGCGCGAGGATCCCTCCATCGCCCACCTGACGATCACGGCGGGCGAGCGGATGATCGCGCGCGGCGAGTTCGACGGCGTCATCCGCATCGGCAACGTGCCGGCGCTCCGCTTCTGGCGCGAACTCGACGAGTCGCGCCGCGACGTGCCGGTGGTCAGCTACAGCCGGCTGCCGTTCGCTGGGTTGAGTCGTGGCGAGGTGAATCCGCTGGACGAGTTGCCTGATCCCACTCCGGCTGCCTGGCAACTGGCGGGCGACAGGCAATTGGCAACCGAGATCCAGCGCATCCTCGACGACGAGCCGCAGTCGGAGCTGGCGATGGTGCGCGAGCTCTCGCACACCATTCCGCACGGCGCGCGCGTCTACCTCGGCAACTCCCTTCCCATCCGCGAATGGGACCTCGCCGCCACGCGCGAGGCGCGCGGCTTCACGTACGAAGCGAACCGCGGCGCGAACGGCATCGACGGCCAGCTCTCGACCTTCTTCGGGCAGTGCGAGCGCGGGCGGGAGAACGTCTGCGTCATCGGCGATCTGACGGCCATCTACGACGCGAACGCGCCGTGGATCGCATCGCAGGTCGATGCGCCGTTCCGCATCGTCATCATCAACAACGGCGGCGGCCGCATCTTCGAGCGCGTGACGTCATTGGCAAAGGTGGACAAGAAACTCATCGTCAACGCTCACGACTTCCGCTTCGATCATTGGGCGGCGATGTGGGGCATCGAAGACCGCGTGACCGAGCTGCGTCCCGACCCGGACGCCAGCCGGCGGGCGTGGGAACGGTACGACGCGCTGTGGTAATTACCTGCCTGCACGGCTTCCTCGGCCTGCCGTCGGACTGGGACTTCCTGCGCGACGCGGGCTTCGAGATCGAGACGCCGCCGCTCGACGCCATCCCCCCGCGCGGCGACGTCCTCCTCGGCTACTCGATGGGCGGACGTCTCGCGCTGCGTATGCTCGGCGGGTACAAACGCGCGGTAATCGTCTCGGCGCGGGTTAGTGCGCCGGAGCCCGGCCGTCCCGATTGGTCGGGCCGCTTCGAGTCGGAGGATTGGGAAACCCTCCTGCGCGACTGGAACGCGCAGCCGATCTTCGGCGGGCACGTCATGCCGCGCGACGAGCGCGACTTCGACCGCCGCGAGCTGGTGCGCCAACTGCGCGAGTGGGCGCCCGTTCCCTTCGAGGGCGAGATCACCGTCCCGACTCTCTTCGTCGCCGGCGAGCGCGACCCGAAGTACGTGGCGGAGGCGCTGTTCGCCGTAGATCGTTGGCCGTTGGCCGAGGGTTGGATTTGCCACGGGGCGGCGCACCGTGTGCCTTGGGAGCAGCCGTCGCGCTTCATCGAGCGGCTTCGGGCGTTCACGAAAACGTCATAAAAATCCCGAAAGGCGAATCGCTCCAGGCGACTGTTTTTTGGATGTGGTTGTGCACCTTTGACTTAGGCGACGCGCCTCCTCGGCAGGCCGTTTGCGACTCGGTAACGAACTCGTTACAATCGCCGAACTTTCCGGGTCCCCAAAACAAGAGGAGGCACATATGAGGCGTAGTTTTTTCAGTCTGTTCGCCGTACTCGTTCTCCTGCTAGGAGCGGTACCGCTCATCGGGCAGGAGCAGACGACAACCGTCGAAGGCGTCGTCACTGACGCGTCGGGGGCTGCGCTGCCAGGCGCAACCGTCGAGGCAGTCGGCGCCGGCGGACAGCGATTCTCTACACAGTCCGACAACTCAGGCCGCTACCGGTTTCCAGGACTTCCGCCGGGCGTGTACACCTTCACGGCGTCTCTCGGCGGAATGCAGCCGGCGACGCTGAAGAACGTGTCGGTGAACCTCGGACAGTCGAAGAAGCTCGACCTGAGCATGAAGATGGCGCAGGTCAGCGAGTCGTTGACGGTCACCGCCGCGGGACCGATCGTCGACGTGACGTCCAGCGCCGCCGCGACGTCGATCCGCTCGGAGACCTTCGACAAGCTGCCGCGCGGCCGCGACTTCAGCACGGTCGTGGTGCAGGCTCCCTCGGCGAACCAGAACGCCAAGACCGGCGGCATCTCCATCGACGGCGCCTCGGGCGCGGAGAACCGCTACATCATGGACGGCGTCGATACCACCAACCCCCAGACCGGCGTGCAGGGGAAGACGCTGGTGACCGACTTCGTCGATGAAGTGCAGGTCAAGTCCGCCGGGTACGCCGCGGAGTTCGGCGGCTCGACCGGGGGCGTGATCAACGTGGTCACCAAGACCGGCACGAACACTCTGAACGGCAGCGTCTACAGCTACTTCAACGACCGTTCGTGGGGCGGTGCACCGCGTCCGGTGCTGCAGCTCAACCTCACCAACACCGGCTTCCAGCAGTTCGGGCCGCCCAAGGACGACGACACGCTGTGGGAGCCGGGCCTGACGCTCGGCGGCCCGATCATGAAAGACAGCCTGTGGTTCTACGGCGGCTATCAGCCGTGGATCCAAAAGACCACGCGCACGGTGACCTTCATTCCGGCGCAGGGCGGGCAGACCGTTTCCTTCGACCAGGACTTCAAGCGGAACAACTGGCTCGGCAGCCTCTCCGGCAGCGCCGGCGCCAAGTTGATCTTCAAGGCTTCGTTCAACAACAGCGGTTACGAGCAGGAGCACCTCCTTCCGGGCGTCACCGGCCGCGGCAGCTCCAATCCGCTCCTCTATCTGCCCGGCGAGGAGTTCGAGAATTGGACCGCCTCGGGCTACGCCGACTTCGTGGCCAGCCCGCAGTGGTTCTTCTCGGGCAAGGGCGGCCGTTTCTACCGCAATGTCACGCAGACCGGCATCTCCAAGGACGTGCTGCTCGCCTTCGCCACGGGACCGTCATCGGCGGTCTTCCCGGAGATCCCGGCGGACCTGATCAAGCCTTCGGGCTTCAGCAACCTCCCGACGAACACCGCGTCGCAGAAGGACGCCTACACCCGCGACAACGTCAACTTCGATGCGTCGTGGTTCCCGAACATCGCCGGAACGCACCGCATCAAGGGCGGCGTACAGTTCGACAACATCAAGAACGACGTTCTCAGGGGTCAGCAGAACTATCTGGTGACGGCGACCTGGAACGGCGTCTGCCCGCAGTGCACCGGCCGCGGGAAGTACGGCTCGGCCGGCGTCTATGCTTTCCAGACCACCGGCAACGTGGAGAGCAAGAACACCGGCTTCTTCCTGCAGGATAGCTGGACCACGATGAGCGACCGGCTCACGCTGAACCTCGGCGTGCGCACCGAGTCGGAGAAGATTCCCTCCTACGCGGCCGACGGAACGCCGACCACCGGAAGCTATGCCATCAACTTCGATTACAAGGACAAGCTGGCGCCCCGTCTCGGCTTCTCGTACGACGTCTTCAACAACGGGCGCACCAAGGCATACGGCAGCTACGGCGTGTTCTACGACATCATGAAGATGGAGCTGCCGCGCGGCTCCTTCGGCGGCGACAAGTGGATCTATTGGGGCTTCGACATCGACTCGTTCGATTGGGCCAACAATTGGACCAAGTGCACCAACGTGACGAACGATCCGGCGGTCAAGCCGACCTGCCCGGGCATGACGCTGCGCAGCAGCATCGACCTGCGCCACCCGTCGAACAGCGCCGACCATCCTCTGATCGATCCCGATCTGAAGCCCATGAAGTCGCGCGAGCTCAGCATCGGTTTGCAGCACGAGCTGTCCAACACCATGGCTCTCGGCTTCCGAGTCGTGAACAAGAAACTCATCCGCGGGATCGAAGACGTCGGCGTTCACAACGTCCATCCCGACGGCTCGGAGTCGGAAGACTTCTTCATCGCCAACCCCGGCTTCGGCGTGGCGCAGAAGATCCTCGCGGCGTTCGGTTGCACGACCTGCCCGGCGATGCCGAAGGCGACGCGCGACTACGACGGCTACGAGGTCGAGTTCACCAAGAGGTTCTCCGCCAACTGGGAGTTCCACGCCAGCTACCTCTTCAGCAAGCTGCGCGGCAACTACTCCGGCCTGGCCAACTCCGACGAAGTCACCGCCAACCCCGGCACGGCGCGCACTTCGCCGAACGTGAACCGCATCTTCGACAGCCTCTTCATGCTGTTCGACCAGCAGGGCGGCGAGGTCGAAGGTCCGCTCGGCGGCGACCGTCCCCATCAGGCCAAAGCGCAGCTCGCGTATTCATTCCCCTTCGGGACCAGCATCGGCGCGAGCCAGTACTACTACAGCGGAACGCCGACCACCACGGAAATGCGCTTCCAGGCCGCGCCGATCTTCCCGTTCGGCCGCAACGACATGGGACGCACGCCGAACATCACCCAGACGGACATCAACGTCTACCACAACATCCGCCTGGCCCGGTTCAACGTTCAGCTCGGCGCGATCGTGCTGAACCTCTGGGATGAGAAGAAGGCGACCAATTTCTACCCGATCGCCAGCACCACCAGCATCGTCATCCGCGACCTCAGCGCCTGCGGCAGCGGCCCGGTGACGGTGGCGGCGTGCGGTCCGGCGGCCAACACCCCGCGCGTCGGTATCCAGACCGGCACGGCGAACAACCCCACGCAGGCCGCGGCGTTCTTCACGGGCATCGATTTCCGGCGCCAGTTCGACCGTCAGGTTGCGCTCGGCCTGGTCCCCGATTTCCGCTACGGACAGACGAATGCCTATCAGGATCCGCGCGAAGTGCGCATCTTCGCCAAGCTGACGTTCTAGTCGTATATCCTCAGGCGTTATGAAGGGGCGGGACTCCGGTCCCGCCCTTTTTTCATGGAGGTGAGCGAATGAAGCGACTCGGGCTCTTTCCTCTTTTGGCACTGGCTCTGGCGTGCGCCTCGGGGCCTGCCGGCCCGCCCAAGTCGCCCTCCGTGACCATCAAGCAGCTCTCCGAGGTCGCCGCGCTTCTCAATCCGACCAGCACGGGTCTTCCCGTGGAGTACGAGCTCGAGATCGTCAATCCCTTCGATCATCCGGTGACGCTCACCTCGATCGAAGTGGAGACTGTCGGCGTCTCCGGCGCCTACGCCATGAATCGAGTGAAACACGCTTTCGCGCGCGAGATCCCGCCGCGCGCGGTCGATGTCGTCGCCTTTCGAGCCTGGGTGCGGCCGCTCCAGCAGGCCGATACGAATCAGTCCAACAGCCCCGTTCTGATGCGCGGGACGGCGCGATTCAAGACGGCCGACGGACTGGCGATGCAGTCGGCGTTTGCCGCCCGCGTACAGTGAGGGCGCGCTCCACCGCATCGAGATCGGCGTCGATTTCCACCGTCTCCCCCTGAATCGCGTCCGGGTCCTTCAGCAGGTTTCCGGTCAGGACGCAGACAACCTGCTCGCCCGGCGCGATCACGCCCGCTGCGCGCAGTTTGCGCAGGCCGGCGAGCGTCGCGGCGGACGCGGGCTCGCAGCCGATGCCCATGCGGTCGATGTCGCGCTTGGCGCTCATGATTTCGTCGTCGCTCACGTCCTCCACCACCCCATCCGTCGCCCGGATGGCGGCGACGGCGCGGTCGAAGCTCACCGGATCGCCGATGCGGATCGCGCTGGCCACCGTCTCCGCCGCCACGCGGTGGCGGGTGGCGAACGCCTCGCGGAAACTGCGGGTGAATGGATTCGCGCCGCGGGCCTGGATCGCGGCGAGGCGCGGCATGCGGTCGATCCAGCCGGCGTCGCGGGCCTCCTGCAGCGCCTTGCCGAATGCGCTGGTGTTGCCGAGGTTGCCGGCGGGGACGACGATCCAGTCGGGCGCGCGCCACTCCAAGTCCTGTAGCAGCTCCCAAACGATCGTCTTCTGCCCTTCGATGCGGAAGGGATTGATGGAGTTGACGAGGTAGATGCCGAAGCGCTTCGACGCGTCGAGCACCAGGCGCATGGCGGCGTCGAAGTCGCCGCGCACGGCGAGGCAGAGCGCGCCGTAGGCGAGGGTCTGTGCCAGCTTGCCCGCGGCGACTTTGCCGGCGGGGATGAAGACGATCGCCCGCAGTCCCGCCTGCGCGGCGTACGCGGCGAGCGACGCGCTGGTATTGCCGGTCGACGCGCACGCCACCGCTCGCGCCCCGAGGCGCACCGCCTGGGTGATGGCCACGGTCATCCCCCGGTCCTTGAACGAGCCGGTCGGGTTCTCGCCCTCGTGCTTGAAGAAGACGCCGTCGCGTTCGTACAGCCGTGTGCCTCCTTCGGGATGCGTGACGATCGCCGCTTCGTCGACATTGAGCACGCCTTCACGGAAACGCCACACGCCGCTCTGGTCGATGGGTCGGCGCGACACGCGCCGGGCGTCGAACACATCGCGGTTGACAGTCAACGGCGGCCGGCTCACGGCCAACAGCCCACCGCAATCGCAGGCCACGCGGTTCTCGAGCGCGTCGTACTCGCGCTCGCAGGCGATGCAGGAGAGCCACTCGCTCATACCGGCCGCGCTCCCTGGCGGTCAATCGACGCGACGCGCACCTCGCACTCGCCGATCGTCATGGCCTCGGCGCAGCGCTGGGCGGTCGCCTCGTCGGCGAGGGCGAAGATCGTCGGTCCCGACCCGCTGATCGAGCAGCCGAAGGCGCCGGCGTCGAGCGCGGCGCGCTTGATGTCGTCGAAATTCGGGATGAGCGGCGCGCGGCGCGGCTCGGCGTAGAGGTCCTCCATCGCACGGCGCACCAGCGCGCCGTCCGCGGTGGCGAAGCCGTGGATCAGCGCGGCGGTGTTGGCCATCTGCCGCGTCCAGGAGTCGCGGGCCCACAGCTCGGGGAGGATGGCGCGCGCTTTCTTCGTCTCGATGCGCACCGCCGGCCGGACGAGCACCACGCGCCACGACTCGGGGACCGGGAGGCGGATGACGTCGAGCGGCTCGATGGAGCGCGACAGAACCAGTCCGCCGAGGGTGATGGGGGCGATGTTGTCGAGATGCCGGCCGGAGACCGCCTGTTCGCCTTCGAGCGCGGCGAGGATGATGTCCTGGTGCGACGGGGTGACGCCGCACGCCAGCGCCGCGGCGTACGCGCCGGCCACGCTGCTCGCCGCGCTGCCGCCGATGCCGCCGGACATGGGGAGACCTTTATCGATGGTGATGCGGAACGCCGGCGTCCCGCCGGCTGGCCGGGCGCCGTCCCGGCGCCCCACTCGGCGGCGGGACGCCGCCGGGCCAGCCGCCGAGGACGGCGGCGTTCCGAGGCGCCGCAGCATCGCTTTCGCCGCGATCGACGCGGCGTTCTGCGCCGGATCGGTGGGGATCAGATCGGCGTCGCGGCCGCGGACGACGACCGAAGACCGGCTGAAGCCGGTCTCTACACTGACCGTGTCGCCGAGGCCGCCGACGGCCAGGCCGAGAACGTCGAAGCCGGGGCCGACGTTGCCGATCGAGCCCGGCGCGAACACCGTCGCCTTCAACGCCGCCGCTCCTGCACGGTGATGGCCACGATGTCGTTGAGCACCCCCGCGGCGGTGACGTCCGCCCCCGCGCCCGGGCCGGTGACCACCAGCGGATTGGTCTTGTATCGCTTGGAGTAGATGGCGATCTGGTTGTCGGTGCCGCGCAGGCGTGCCATCGGCGACGAAGCCGGCACCGCCTCGATGCCGACGCGAATCCCCTTGCGGTCGATCCGCGCGATGTAGCGGAGGATCTCCCCCGCCGCCACGCGGCGCGCCAACCGCTCCTCGACGTCGTCGCCCACCAGCGACTCGAGCGCGATGTCCTTCAGCTCCACCCGCCGCCCAAGCGCGCGGGCCAGGATCAGCGCCTTGCGCGCCACGTCGAGGCCCGAGAGGTCGTCGCGCGGATCGGGCTCGGTGTATCCGAGTCTTTGCGCCTCCGCGACGACATCGGAGAGCCGCCGCCCATCTTCGATGCCCGTCATCACGAATCCGAGAGTCCCGGAGAAGCAGCCGATGATCGTCTCCACGCGGTCGCCCGCCTCGCGCAGTTTGGCGAGGGTGTCGAGCACCGGCAGTCCCGCGCCGGCGGTCGCTTCGTACCGGATCGAGAGCCCGCGCTCGCGCGCCGTCTCGAACAGGCGGTCGTACTCGATCTGCGGCACGGCGAGCGGCTTCTTGTTCGCCAGCACGACATGGAACCCGCGCTCCAACCCTTCCTGCAGCAGCGGCGCGGTCTCCTCGGAGGTCAGGTCGACCAGGATCGGGCGGTGCGACGGCAGCAGCCACAGCTCCTCGCGCATCATGGTCTGCAACTGCTTGAGCGTGAGCGGCGAGCGCCCGTCGAAGAGCCGCCCGCCCGACGCCTTCTGATCCGCGAGGCGGTTCAGAGCCGTGGGGCCGAATCCTTTTTCCTGGATCTTGATGCCGCTGCGGTCGGCGACGGCGGTGACTTTGATGTCCACGCCGAGCTCGGCGCGCAGGTGCTTTTCCTGCGCGATGAGCTGCCGCGACAGCGCGCGTCCGATCTGTCCGAAGCCGAGGAGGGTGAGCTTCGACTCGCGGCCGGAGGTGTCGGCGAGCGGGCGCACTTTGTCGAGCTGAAACTCGTTGTGCAGCGCCACCAGAGCGTCTTTCGCCTCCGCGTCGCTGACCGCGATGGTGATGTTCAGCTCCGACGACCCCTGGGCGATGGCGATGACGTTGACGCGCTGCCCGCTGAGCGCGGAGAACGTCCGCGCCGCGATTCCGGGCCGCCCGCGCATTCCGAGGCCCACCACAGCGATGAGCGCTATTTTTTTCTCCGCGCTGAGTTTATCGATCAGCTTGAGCCGGCGCTCGGAGCGGAACTCCTCGCCGAGCGCGCGCACGGCATGGTCCGCCTCGTCCGCCGGCACGACGAAACAGATGCTCGACTCGCTCGACGCCTGGCTGATCATCGACACCGAATGCCCCGCCTTGGCCAAGGCGCCGAACGCGCGCCCCGCCACGCCCGGCACGCCGATCATCCCTTTGCCTTCGATGGCGACGAGCGCCTGGCGATGAATGACCGTCAGCGCGCGGACCGGGTATTGCCCGGGCTTGACGTCGCCGGCGATGCGCGTGCCGGGCGACTCCTCACGGAACGTGTTGCGCACGAAGAGCGGGATGCCGCGCTCGACGAGCGGGATCATGGTGCACGGATGCAGCACCTTCGCGCCAAAGAACGCCAGCTCGGCCGCCTCGCGGTAGTGCAGCTCCTCGATCAGCCGCGCGTTGGGGACGCTCTTCGGATCGGCGGTCATCAGGCCGTCGACCTCCTTGAAGAGCACCACCGAGCGCGCGCCGACGCTGCGCGCCAGAATCGCCGCGGAGAAATCGGAGCCGCCGCGTCCGAGGGTGACGACTTCACCGTCGGGGCCGAGGCCGATGTAGCCGGGGACGATCGTGACCGGCGCGGTGAGCTTCTTCTTCGCCGCGCGCTCGGATTTGTCGAAGTCCGGCCAGAGGCTGCCGAGGCGGCGGCTGAGGATGACCAGTTCCGCGGCGTCGACGTAAGGCGCGCCGATCATCTCCGCGAAGATGCGCGCCAGGATGCGCTCCCCGCGGGCGACGATGGCGTCCTCCGCGCGGCGGGTCAGCTCGTGTAGGACGGCGATGCTCTCGCACATCGCGCGCAGGTCGGCGGCGGACGCGCGGATCTCGTCGACGAGTTGCTGCGGCTTCTTGACGACTTCGCGCGCCAGCGCGATGTGGCGCGTCTCGAACTCCGCCGCCGCGGCGGCGAACGCCTCGCGATCGCGTCGCAGCGCGGCGCGCGCGCTGCCGAGGAGGAGGTCGGTGATGCCGTTCATCGCCGACACCACGACCACCAGCCGCGGCCCGCCGCGGCGCACGTGGGCGGCGGCGATGCGCAGCGCCTCCGCGCTCCCCACCGCCACGCCGCCGAACTTGTAGACGTCGACCGATCGCATGGACAGAGGCGAGCATACAATCTCGCCGATGTGGACGACCATTCAGCAGTTCACGGACATCAAGTACGAGCGCACTGAAGACGGGATCGCCAAGATCACCATCAACCGTCCCGAAGTCCGCAATGCGTTCCGTCCGCTGACCGTCAACGAGATGAAGCAGGCCTTCGACATGGCGCGCGACGACGGCGAGATCGGCGTCATCATCCTCACCGGCGAAGGCTCCGAGGCCTTCTGCTCCGGCGGCGATCAGCGCGTGCGCGGCAAGGGCGGCTACATCGATCCGAAGGAAAAAATCCCCCGCCTCAACATCCTCGACGTGCAGAAGCAGATCCGCAGCATGCCCAAGCCGGTGGTGGCCATGGTGGCCGGCTACGCCATCGGCGGCGGCCACGTGCTGCACGTGGTCTGCGACCTGACCATCGCCGCCGACAACGCCCGCTTCGGCCAGACCGGCCCCCGCGTCGGCTCCTTCGACGCCGGACTCGGATCGTCGTATCTGGCGCGCATCGTCGGACAGAAGAAGGCGCGCGAGATCTGGTTCCTCTGCCGGCAGTACGACGCGCAGCAGGCGCTGGAGATGGGCCTCGTCAACACTGTAGTTCCGCTCGCGCAGCTCGAGGAGGAGACGCTCGAGTGGTGCCGCGAGATGCTCGCCCTCTCGCCGATGGCGCTGCGCTTCCTCAAGGCGGCCATGAACGCCGACTGCGACGGCCAGATCGGTCTTCTCGACCTCGGCGGCGACGCCACGCTCCTCTATTACTTGTCCGAGGAGGCGCAGGAGGGGCGGAACGCATACGTGGAGAAGAGGAAGCCGGATTACAAGAAGTTTCCGAGATTTCCCTAAGTTCGCCGTTGACGGTTGGCCGTTGGCCGAGGCACGGTCAACGGCCAACGGCCAACGATGAACCCCTGGTTGCTCGCAGCGCGTCCCAAGACTCTGGCCGCGGCAGTTGTTCCTGTGCTAGTCGGAACGGCCCTCGCCTACAACGCCCACACGCCGCTGCATTGGGCGCCGTTTCTCTTCGCCCTCGGCGGCGCGCTGTTCATCCAGAGCGGGACGAATCTCGTCAACGATGCGCTCGACTTCAAGCGCGGCGCCGACACCGCCGAGCGCCTCGGGCCGATGCGCGTGACGCAGGCGGGACTGCTGAGCGCGAACGCGGTGCTCGGCGGCGCGTACGCCTGCTTCGGCCTCGCAGCGCTATGCGGGATTCCGCTCATCGTCCGCGGCGGCTGGCCCATCGTGCTCATCGGCGTGGTGTCCATCGTCGCGGCGTACGCCTACACCGGCGGGCCGTATCCGCTCGCCTATCACGGCCTCGGCGAAGTGTTTGTCATCCTCTTCTTCGGCCTGACGGCGGTGGGGGGGTCGTATTACCTGCAGCGGCTGACCATCGACATCAGCGTGCTCGTCGCCGGCTTCGCCTGCGGCGCGCTGGCGGTAATCCTCCTGGCCATCAACAACCTTCGCGACATCCACAACGACCGCGCGAGCAACAAGCGAACGCTCGCGGCGCGCTTCGGCGAGCGCTTCGCGCGCGGCGAGATCGAGTGGATGGCGATCGCGGTCTACATCGCGACCGGGATCGTGGCGTACGCGCGCGACTGGCACCTCCTCGCACCGGTAGTGACGCTACCGCTGGCGGTGGTGGTGGTTCAGTGCGCGAAGCACAGCGAAGGCCGGGCGCTCAATCGCTGCCTCGGCTTCGCCGGCGCGCTGGAGTGGCTGTACGGCATCACGTTCGTGATCGGAGCCCTCATTTAAGCTGATGTCCTTGATGTTCGTGCACCGCTACACGCTCGTCCCGCGCCGCGCGCTCAGCCCGATCGGGCGAACGCGCCCGCGCGAGGGGGCGCTGATCCGCGTCGGCGACGGGTTCGCCGACGTGCACCCCTGGCCGGAGCTCGGCGACGCGCCGCTCGACGAGCAGCTCGCGCGGCTGACGCGCGGCGAGACCACGCCGCTGACGGCGCGCTCGCTGCTGTGCGCGGAGATCGACGGCGCGGCGCGCGTCGCCGGCCGCTCGCTCTTCGACGGACTCACGATCCCGCCGAGCCACTGGCCGGGCGACGACCCTCCGCGTGGATTCGACACAGTGAAGCTGAAGTCGGCGGACCGGCTGCCGGACGACGTCCGGCTGCGCATCGACTTCAACTCGCGCCTGCGGCCGGAGGAGTTCGTGTTCATCGCCGAGTCGCTGCCGCGCGAGCGCGTCGACTTCATCGAAGATCCCTGCCCGTACGACGGCGGCACATGGAGCGCTTTGCGGGACACGACGGGGTTGCGGCTGGCGCTCGATCGCGTCGTCGCAGAGGAGGGGGTCGACGTGCTTGTGGTGAAGCCGGCGATCGCGGAAGTGCCACGCGACGGCCGCGAAATCGTCATCACCTCATATATGGATCATCCGATCGGGCAATTCTTTGCCGCGTACGTCGCCGCGACGCATCACGTCGGCACCTGCGGCCTCTTCACCCACGTGCTGTACGAGCCGAACGCGTTCATCGACGCCATCCGCGCCGTTGGCGCGCGTCTCCAGCCGCCGCTCGGCACCGGCATCGGGTTCGATCGCCTTCTCGAGGCGCTCCCCTGGACGAGGCTGGCGTGATCGACTGGACGAGTGCGGAGTCGCACGTGATGCTCAACCCGCGCATGCCGGCTGGGGAGCGCGCGGCGCTCGAGCGCGCGGTGCCACCGCTGCGTGGGCACGTCTTCGTGGCGACGTCAGGCGGCAGCGGCGAGGTGAAGCTCGTCGCCCTCTCAAAGGACACGATTCTCGCCTCGGCCGCCGCGGTGAACACGCGGCTCGAAGCGCGGCACGATGACGTCTGGTACTGCGTCCTCCCGACCTTCCATGTCGGCGGTCTCGGCATCCACGCCCGCGCCCACCTCACGGGCTCGCGCGTCATCAGCATGGCGTGGGACGCGAAGGCGTTCGCGGCGACCGAGGCGACGCTCGCATCGCTGGTCCCGGCGCAGGTCCACGATCTCGTTCGTGCTGCGCTGCGCTCCCCGGCCGCCCTGCGCCTGATTCTGGTCGGCGGCGGGGTCTTCGATCCCGAGTTGCAGCAGCAGGCGCGCGCGCTCGGCTGGCCGGTGCTGGCGAGCTACGGCATGAGCGAGTGCGCGTCGACCATCGCGGTCGAGGAGGTGCTGCTTCCGCACCTCGAGGCGCGCGCCGAGGAGGCTGGGCGGCTGGTTTTCCGCGGCGCGTCGCTGCTGAGCGGATATGTCTACCCGGACGGGCGGTTCAGCGACCCGAAGGTCGACGGCTGGTTCGTATCCGATGACCTGGGGGCGGTGGACGGGCGGCGGGTGCGGGTGGACGGGCGGGCGGGGGAGGTGGTGAAGGTGGGGGGCGAGACCGTCAATCTGGCAAAGCTCGACCGCATTCTTCGCGAAATTGCCGGCGACAACGCTGCGATCATCGCCGTTCCCGACGAGCGCCTGGGCCATGTCATCCATCTCGCCACGACGGTCGAGGCCGGCGCGATCGTGGAGGCATTCAACGGCCGCGTACTGCCGTTCGAGTGGATTCGCGAAGTGCACCGCGTGGCGTCGATCCCGCGGTCTCCGCTGGGTAAGTTGTTGCGTAATCGGATGTTGTGGTGACCGCGCCCGAGTGTCCGGAATCGTGGAATAGCCCTTGGGGGTGCCCGGTTCTGCTGGGTCCCAACGCGGGTCGGGTTCCTTGGAAACGGATGAGTAAGCCCAATCTGCACAGCAAGTTGTGCAGCGGGCGCGAAAGCGGCAATCGTGGAATAGGGCGGGTGGCCGAGTGGTTTTGATCGGTTCCGCGCAGTTGACATGACGGGAAGTCGCGCGTAGGATCAGCGGTCCCCGTCGTCAGGCAGTCCAGGCAGCTCTTTCCACCGAAATCAGCAGTGCTGTGTCAGACAGAATGCGTTCACGAAGGTGGAGACATTCTGCTTGACACGGACGTGAGGAGCGCCTAATCTGGCGCCCCTTTCGCGGACGTCGGTTCCTTGACAACTGAATAGGATAGCAAGACAGACAACGTGATTCCTTTGGAGGTTCGCGCGAGCGGATCTCAAAAAATCAGAAACACGACTGTTCGTAACCAATACGAACAATCCGAATATGCATCAGTCGTTTAGATTGATGCCTAGATCAGACTTCAAGTTAAGGCAGTCGCAAGACTGCAGAGTTCAACTGGAGAGTTTGATCCTGGCTCAGAATGAACGCTGGCGGCGTGCTTTACACATGCAAGTCGAGCGAGGCGCGGGGGCAACTCCGCAGTCGAGCGGCGAACGGGTGAGTAACGCGTGGATAACCTGCCCTGAGGTGTGGAACAACCAGGGGAAACTCTGGCTAATACCGCATGATACCGAGAGGTCAAAGGGGGCTCGCAAGGGCTCTCGCCACAGGAGGGGTCCGCGTCCGATTAGCTAGTTGGTAGGGTAATGGCCTACCAAGGCGACGATCGGTAGCCGGCCTGAGAGGGTGATCGGCCACACTGGAACTGAGACACGGTCCAGACTCCTACGGGAGGCAGCAGTGGGGAATTTTGCGCAATGGGCTAACGCCTGACGCAGCAACGCCGCGTGGAGGATGAAGGTCTTTGGATTGTAAACTCCTGTCAGCGGGGAAAAAGCGACCCGACCTCATACGTCGGGAAGTTGATTGTACCCGCAGAGGAAGCCCCGGCTAACTCTGTGCCAGCAGCCGCGGTAATACAGAGGGGGCAAGCGTTATTCGGAATTATTGGGCGTAAAGGGCGCGTAGGCGGCTTGGCAAGTGGAAGGTGAAATCCCTCGGCTTAACCGAGGAACTGCCCTCCAAACTGCTTTGCTTGAGGCCGGGAGAGGTGAGTGGAATTCCCAGTGTAGCGGTGAAATGCGTAGATATTGGGAGGAACACCAGTGGCGAAGGCGGCTCACTGGACCGGTTCTGACGCTGAGGCGCGAAAGCGTGGGGAGCAAACGGGATTAGATACCCCGGTAGTCCACGCCGTAAACGATGAGTGCTTGGTGTAGCGGGTATCGACCCCTGCTGTGCCGAAGTCAACACATTAAGCACTCCGCCTGGGGAGTACGGTCGCAAGGCTGAAACTCAAAGGAATTGACGGGGGCCCGCACAAGCGGTGGAGCATGTGGTTCAATTCGAAGCAACGCGAAGAACCTTACCTGG
>JBBPII010000024.1:0-51062 GCA_038040385.1 Candidatus Gilichinskyi gelida | reverse complement strand
CGAATCGCCTCTACTCCTGAGGGGGATTCCGGAAAGAGCCCTTTACGTTAGGCGCGCCGCTGCAACTGAATAGGAGTTGGCGTATGCGAACCTTTGTACAAAAGCAGAATCAACCTCAAAAGCGGGTATCCTCCAGCCTTACTCGGTCTAACACGGCAACATCTGGCCTGGATCTTCACTCACATTCGATCCTGCACTTGCAGCGCACGATTGGAAATCAAGCGGTGCAGCGGATGTTGCAGACTAATGCTGAAGAACTCAAAGTAGGATTGACCAGTACGGCATCACCTCTCCTGGGGCACGATTTTAGCCGAATTCCCATACATCCTCCTGCAGCAACAGCGATACAGACGAAATTAGCGATCAACAAGCCGGGAGACATCTACGAGCACGAAGCAGACCGCATCACCGAGCAAGTGATGCGGATGCCTGAGCCACAGCTCCAGCGCGGTTGCGCCTGCGGCGGAGGGTGCCCCAAATGCCAGACGGAGCAGCCGGGGCGGGAACATGAGAGCTTGCAGACGAAGCGCGTCCAAGCCAGCGACACGGGACAGATGGCAGCACCGCCCATCGTCCACGAAGTATTGCGCTCCCCCGGTCAACCTCTCGATCCGGCGACTCGCGCCTTTATGGAGCCGCGCTTCGGCCACGATTTCAGTAAGCTGCGCATGCACACAGATGCGAAGGCGGCGGAGTCGGCGCAGGCGGTGAATGCGCGGGCTTACACGGCTGGACAGGATGTGGTGTTTGGGGTCGGTGAGTATGCGCCTCAATCGGCAGAAGGTAGGCGGCTCCTGGCGCATGAGTTGACACACGTAATGCAGCAACAAAAAATGGTTGGCAGTGAGGCTTCCGTCCGTCGTAGTCAATCAGCACCTGTGCTCCAAAGAAGCCCTGCGCGCAAGAGCGATCCCAACCTCACTCTCCGGGCCTTAAGCGAGGGGTTCGAGAAGCGCGTTGACGCCGTAGCGGCGCAAGCCCGGAGTTCCCGCGTGGCGATCGTCACTGCCTTGCGCGACGGGATAGATGGCCTGGATGTGACCCGCGCCGATCTTGAGGCGGTCGCCGCAGTCTACACGCAAGCGTACGAGCGCTTCGATCAGACGCTCAAGCGCGGGCAGGCAGAGGAGGAGGCGAGCGAGGCGATGAAGAAGTTGGTCCTGGGCATAGCGATCGGCGTTGCCACCGGTGTGCCACTTAGCGCCGCGCTGAGCGGGATGGTCATGGTGCGGACTCTCGACAGGGCGCTCATCGAGTTCGGCAACACGATGGTCAACGAAGGGGTGCAGAAGACCTTGATGCCGGGCGGCGGCCCCGCGGCCCCCACCGCGCAAGCGGCGACGGAGGCGTTCGCGGCAAGGGCGAACCCAACCCTGAAGCGCCTGGAGATTTTTCAGCAGCTCACCGACCTCTACCGCGAGCTGGTGGGGCTCGGCCTTAAGATTGACGAGATGGCGCAGGTCTCCGAATGGTGCGTCGAAGCGAAGGCGGACGCGCGCGAGTTCGCGTTGACCGGCCGCCACCGCACGCTCTCCGCCCTCCAGCTCGACATGCGGGTCTCCATCCTGGAGGGGGCGGCGGAGTCGCAGAAAGGACTCGGCGATCAACTCGCTTTCATCTCCGGGCGCATCCGCGACGCACAGAAGGCGGCGAGCGCCGCGTCGGCCAAAGCCGACCCCAAGCGGATGGAGCGTCAGCTCTGGATTCACTGGATGGGCTCGCTGCCGCCCGACGATGCCGACCTGCTCGGGGCAGACGCGATCTCGGGCGAGCTTTACCAACTCGGCATCGAGGGTGGTAGCCCGCAGGGAGGAGACCGCAGCCTTATTAACTGGTATCCGGGCGACTGGCTCTCCGGGGATGATAAAGAGGAGGCCGTGAAACGCGCGCAGATCTACTCAGCGGCGATTGCCGCTGTGGGCCAGATCGGAGTGCTTCAAAGGGCTCAGGTGCACTATGGTGAGCCGACGGTGAAGCAGGACTGGCGCGGAAACGTGCTCTCCGTCACCGGCAATGCGAAGACCGTTGGGCAGGTTGTCCTGAGCGGGCAGCCCGGCGACGCGCGCACGCCATGGGCGCGCGCCAACGGCTTGGACATCGAGATCTATAACGAGGCAGAGAACGGCGACGCGATCCGGATCGTCGGCGTTCGCGGCGGCTACGACGAGCCCATGCTCATCGGCCAGAAGCGCGAAGACGAGAGGCGGGGCCTGCCAGCGCCGGACCTTTCGAAGAGCTTCTCTGCGCTGTGAGGCAATACCAGAGCACCAGCGCGATCCGCAGCCCGCGTAGGATGGGGAGAGTCTGGCGAAACCCATCAAAAGGTGGAGGAAAACAGGCGGCGGCAGGAAACGGTTCGAAGAATATGGTTTAACGGTTGATCAAGAAACATGACCGCCTGTAGACGTTACCGGCTCAAAGGAGGTTGCTATTTTTTCACGGTGGCACTGGCAGAGCGGCGGGCACGATTGCTCATCCAAATACATCGAAAATTATGTGCCGCGTTCCGCGTGGTCAAGCAACCCTACCCGTTCAAGACGGAGGCTGTCGTGATATTGCCTAACCACCTGCATTGTATCTGGACACTGCCTGAAGGCGACGATGATTTCTCAAACCGTTGGCGGCAAATCAAAGCGGCCTTTTCGCGCCAGATGCCTAGCAACGAACGCCGTTCCAAGAGCCGCGTACAAAAAAGGGCGTCAAACGAAAATGTGGTCCGACACGATTTTCCACGGATGGTGTTGAGTGCAACCCGGGCGTCTGCCTAAAATGAGAGAAAGGGGGCAGATTTATTTATCGAGGCGGCTTAGGGAATAACGACGCGCCCGAGGATTCGGAGAAGCTGCGCCGGCAGGCCGGCTACACGTACACCTTTCTTTCCGATCCCGACACGGCGGTCATCAAGCGCTACGGCGTGCTGCACAAAGGGGCGGGGGAGAAAGGGCGGGACATCGCCCGGCCCGCTGAGTTTCTCGTCGACCGCACGGGGACGGTGCGCTGGGTCAATCTGACCGGGGATATCCGCGTGCGCGCACGGCCGGAGCGGATGCTGGAGGAGGCGCGGAAGCTGCGCTGATGTACGAGCATCGCACGGAGCCGCTACTGACGCGCACCCAGTTCGCGCGGCGCGTGCTGTGGCACCTCGCCACGGCGATCGGCGCGATCGCCGTGGCGCTGGGCGCCGGCGTCGCCGGCTATCACTTCATCGCCGGCTTCAATCTCATCGATGCCCTCCTCAACGCCTCGATGATCCTCGGCGGGATGGGTCCCACCGGCGATCCGCTGTGCACCGACGGGGCGAAGATCTTCGCATCGTGCTACGCGCTCTTCTCCGGCCTCTTCTTCATCGCCCTCCTCGGCCTGCTGGTCGCGCCGTTCTTTCATCGCGTGATGCACAAGCTGCATCTCGACGAGGAGGACTAGCCTTGATGAATCAGCAGCGGCACGCCGGTCAGCGAGAGATGGAAATCCGTCGACCAGCATGACCGGATGTTGCGTACGGTCATGAGGTGGAGGCCGACGGCGTCGACGAGCGTGAGGTCCTGATCCGAGAAGCGGCGGAGAATCGCCGCGCCGGCGGTCAGTTCCTTCTTCCCGATCGCCGTGAGCTTCAATGGCATCGACTCGATCATGGCCAGGAACTCGAGCGCGCGGTAGGAATCGAAGCGCTTGACGAACCATCCGTGGCCTTCGCCCACGACCAACGGAGTGCTGATGAGCGGGGGTGGCTCGGCGAAGGCGCGGCGAAAGAGGTGGTGATACGAATCGGAGCGGTCGGCGAACGCGATCAGCGCGGAAGTGTCTACGTACGCTTCAGGCTTTGTTGCCATAGACGACATCATCGATGGTCTGGCTGGCGTCGGAGCGGCCTGACTCGATCATGCCGGCGAATCGCATCCACGGCCGCGCGCTGTCGTCGGGCAGCAGCGCGCGCAACGAGCGCCGCAGAAGCTCGGCCAGGGGAATGCCGAGACGCGCTGCTTCCGCCTTCGCCGCTTCGTATTCTTCTTCGCTGAGGCTGATCTGGGTTCGGATCATGTGATAACACCAGCGGGAGAGATGTTATCACTCGTAGCGGAGGGCGTCCACGGGGTCGAGCCGGGCGGCCTGGTAGGCGGGGTAGATGCCGAAGAACAGCCCGATGGAGATCGACACCAGCAGGCCCACTGCGATCGACCAGAGGGGGGTGGTGGTCGGTAGCGGGCTGACGTTGCGGACCACGGCGGCAATCGCCAGCCCGACGGCGACGCCGATCACGCCGCCGATGCCCGAGAGGGTCATGGCCTCGGTCAGGAACTGGGTCACGATGTCGCGCTTCACGGCGCCGATCGCTTTGCGCACCCCGATCTCGCGCGTCCGCTCCGTCACCGACACCAGCATGATGTTCATGACGCCCACGCCACCGACGATCAGCGCGATCGACGAGATGAAGATCATGGCCAGCGTGATCCCGCCCGTAATCGCCTTAAAGTTTCCGATCAGCTTGTCGGGGGTCATGAGCCCGAAGTCGTTCGGCTTGTTGAACGGCACCTTGCGCCGCGCGCGCAGCACCGCCGTCCCCTCCTCGGTGATGCGACCCACCCACTCCGGCCGCCGCGGGATGGTGGCGATGTTCACGCCGACGTCGCGCTTGATCCACGGGAAGTGTCCGTCGAAGGTGCTGATCGGAAGGTAGGCGTGCCCGTCGACGGTCTCGAAGAGCGATTGTCCCTGTTTGGCCATCACGCCCACCACGGAGTACTTGCGCCCGCGGACGGAGACGTCCTTGCCGATCGGATCGGTGCGCGGGAAGAGCGTCTCGGCGATGTTCGAGCCGATGACGATCACCGGCGAGGCGTGCAGCACGTCGTCGGCGGTGATGAACCGTCCTTCGCCGATGAAGTGATTGTTGGCGATCGGGTAGTCCTCGGTGACGCCGACGACCGTGTCGGGCGTGGCCTGCTGCGAGCCGTAGATGACGTCGGGTGCGCCGCTGTCGTCGCCGGCGAACCAGTAGCGCTCCGGCGACACGGCGAGCATCGACGGGCAGAGCCGCTTCAGCGCCTGGGCGTCCTCGTACGTCAGGTTCTTGCGGAGCCGCTGCGAGTCGTCGCGGTTGCCGGGTCCGAACTGCGGATCGAACTTCTGGAACTGCACCAGCGTGGCGCCGAACGACTGAAAGCTCTTGATGACGTTGTTGTTGAACCCCTCGATGATCGACACCATGGCGATCACCGTCGTCACCCCGATGACGATGCCGAGGATGGTCAGCGCCGAGCGCAGCTTGTGCGCGGCCAGCGCGCCGGTGGCGAACCTCACGTTCTCGCGAATCATTCGTACCTCAGCGCGTCGACGGGCGGCAGTCGTGCAGCGCGGCGTGCCGGGAAGTATCCGGCCAGCGCACCGGTGATCACCGCGATCAGCAGACCGCTGATCACCAGCGACGGCCGCACCAGCGTCGGCAGCGGGAAGAAGGTGGAGATCGCTTTGCTGATCAGGTATCCGAGGGTCACGCCGACGGCGCCGCCGCCGAACGAGAGGAGCATGGCCTCGGTGAGGAACTGGGTCCTGATGTTCCGCTTGGTGGCGCCGAGCGCGCGCCGGACGCCGATCTCCCGCGTCCGCTCGATGACCGACACCAGCATGATGTTCATGATCACGATGCCGCCGACCACCAGCGAGATGCCGGAGATGAAGATCATCAGCGCGAAACCGCCCGCCGAGATGTTCTTCCACACCTGCTGGACGGCCTCGGCGCTGACGGTGCCGAACGGATCGTCGCCGCGGAACGGCGTCCGGCGGCGGCTGCGCAGGATGACGCGCACGTCATCGATCGATCGCTGAATGCCCGGCACGCCATCCTTGGCCTTGATGAAGAGGTCGAGCGAGCTGCGGATGCCGAACTGCTTGCGGAAGGCATTGATCGGAATCCACAACTGGTTGTCCTGGCTCTGGCCGAGGACCGAGCCCTGCTTGCGCAGAAGCCCGATGACTTTGAAGGGGTGGTCGCCGATGGTCATGGTGCGGCCGATGGGATCGAGCTTGCCGAAGATCTCGTCGCGGACGTCGGTGCCGATGATGGTCACCTGCGACGAGTGCGTGTTCTCCGCGGGGGTGAAGAACCGCCCGGCCTCGAGGTCGACGTTGCTGATCTCCGCCATGTTCGGCGTGGCGCCCTGGATGCGCACGCGGGTGAGCTTCTTCGCGCCGCGCTTGACGGTGTCGCGCCGGTTTTCGCTCACGCCGATCATCGCGCAGTTGTGGCAGCGCTGGCGGATGGCATCGTAGTCGCCCCAGTCGATCCGCTTGCGCTTGGCCGCCTCGAGGAACTGCTCGCGGCTGGTGATGATCCCGAACTGCGTGACCACGTAGACGTCGGGATTGAGCTGAAAGACCTTTTCCTGAATGTAGTTGTTGAGGCCGGAGATGATGGAGACGACCGACACCACGGTCATCACGCCGATGATCACGCCGAGGAGGGTGAGGAAGCTGCGCAGTTTGTGCGTGCCGAGGGCAGATGCAGCGATGCGGAGAGTTTCCATCAGTTGCTACTTCTTCTCTCCCTCTTTCTTCTCTTCCTTCTGCTCCTTCACCTTCGATCCGTCCTTCAGATCGCGCAGCGCCTTGAACGGCCCGGTGACGATCTCCTGCCCTTCCGAGAGTCCCTTCACGATCTCGATGTTGCTCTCGCCGGACAGGCCGGTGGTCACGGTGGCGAACTTCACCGCGCCTTTGTCGTTGACGAACACCCCCTCCTCGTCCTGCGGCTTGGCGGTCTTGCTGACGCCGGGCTTCTCGCGCACCACCAGCGCCTGGATGGGGATGCCGATCGCTTTCGGGCGGGTGCCGGTGGTGATGTCGGCGGAGACGGAGAAACCGGGGCGGACGTCGGGCGGCGGGTTCTCCACCTGGATCTTCACCTCGAAGTTCACCGCCTCGGTGCCGCCGCCCAAGCTGCGCTGGATGGGGCTCGATCCGACCTCGGTGACGATGCCGGAGTAGGTCTTGTTCGGGTAGGCGTCGATGGTGACGGTGGCTCGCTGCCCCACCTTCACGTTCGGCACGTCGGTCTCGTCGACTTCCATCACCGCCTCGACCACGCTCATGTCGGCGATGGTCAGCAGCTTGGTGCCGGGGTTGTTCATGGTGCCGATGACGGCGACTTCGCCTTCCTCGACCGGGAGGGCGGTGACGATGCCGTCCATCGGCGCGCGGATGGTGGTTTTCGACAGCGTGTCCTGCGCCGCGGCGACGCCGGCGCGGGCCTGGTGAATCCTCTGCTCGCTCGCCGAGACGTTGGCCTGCGCGGCGTCGTACGCGGCGCGCGCGCGATCGAGCTCCGCGGCAGGGGTGATCTTCTGCGCGAAGTTCTTCTGCGCCCGCTCGAAGTTGTTCCGCGCCTCCACGGCATTGGCGCGCGCCGCGTCGCGGTCGGAGAAGAGCGCCTGCAGCGACGCCGCGGCGCCTCGCGCGGTCGCGGCGAGCTGCTTCTGGTCGATCTGCAGGAGGACGGTGCCCTTGGTGACCGCGTCGCCCTCGCGCACGGCGAGGTTGACGATCTGACCCATGACGTTGGCGGAGATGTCGACCTTCCGCTGGGCGTCGATTTTCCCGTTCGCCGAGACCTTGCTGGTCAGGTCCATGCGGGTGACCTTGGCCAGGGTGACGGGAGTGATGTCCTTGCCGCGCCGCGACTTGGCCACGCCGAGGCCGGCGAGGACCAGGAGAAGGATGGCGATGCCGATCAGAATCTTCGTTCTTCGTTTCATGTACGTTCCGTCTTTACGCGGCCGCGCCCGGGAGGTTATCGCTGGGGGTACATCCCTAGCGTAGCGTGGGACCTGGGGGACGGGCGGCGCGCCACCCGCCCTTCCAGGTCCCTCGCTAACGCTCGGGATGACACCGCTGTGCTAACTTCGCCCCCAATGGCCCACAACCTGCGCCGCGACCTCGGGACGGTCGAGTCCTACGCGGCCCTGCTCGGCATCCTCATCGGCGCGGGCATCTTCAAAGTCACCAGCGAGGCGTGGGCGCTCACCGGGCCGAGCGTCATCCTCGGATATCTGGTCCTCGCGCCGGCCATCCTCGCCACCTCCGTCGCCTACTCGGTCTTCCTCTCCACGCCCCTCGGCCGCGAGCCGGGTGGCGAGTACACCCACATCTCGCGCACCTTCGGCGGTTACGGCCTGGCATTCGTCGGCTCGTGGCTGAAGATCATTTCCTACATCGGCGCGCTGGCCTACCTGGCGCGGGCCCTCGGCGACTACGCGCACGAGCTGTTCGGAGGCGGCTCGGTGATGGCCATCGCCGTCGGCAGCCTGCTGTTCTTCTACGCCATCCACGTCGCCGGCGTGAGGTGGTTCGGACGCTTGCAGGTCTGGATGTGCGTGGTCCTCGGCATCTCGCTGGTGGTGCTGATCGTGCCGGGTCTCTTCCACATCCGCATGGAGAACTACCGCCCCTTCGTCACGCACGGATTTCGCGGCTTCCTCGCCGCGCTGCCGCCGCTGTTCTTCGCCTACGCCGGATTCGAGGCGCTGGCGCAGACGGCGGGGGAAGTGCGCGACAGCACCCGGAAGCTGCCGCGGATCTTTGTCCGCGGCATCACGGCGACGATGGTCATCTATCTATTGATGTCGGTGGTGGCGCTGGGCGTTCTGCCGCGGTCGCGGCTCCTGATCGCGCCGGCGCCGATGGCGGAGGCGGCGTCGCAATACCTGCCGTTCGGCGCGGCGGCGCTGGTGACCATCGGGGCCATCATGGCCATCGCCACGTCGCTCAATGCCACGATGCTGGTGCCGTCGCGCGTGGCGATCATGCTGGCCGAGGATGGCGTGGCGCCGCCGTTGATCGGGCGAGTGTCGCCGCGGACGGGGACGCCGATCGTCGGACTGACCATCACTCTCGTTGCGGCGCTCATCCTGCTGCTGAGCGGCGAGATCTCGTTGGCGTTGAACATCGCCGTCTTCGCCCTGGTCATCCTCTATCTGCTACACAGCATCGCGCTGCTGCTGCTGCCGCGACGCAATCCGGCGTTGTTCGCGCAGGTGACGGTCGGCGTGCCGCTGTGGCTGCAGCGGGCGATGGCCGTGCTCTCCATCGCCGCGATGGCGGCGCTACTGACGCAGTTGACGCTGCCGACGGTCAAGCTGCTGGTGTTCTGGGCGGCGGTCGGCGCGTTGCTCTACGCGATCGAGCGATGGCGGCGCCGGGCCCGGTAATCTGGATCGCCGGTCTGGCGCTGCTGTGGGCGCCGGGCTATTTGCTCTACCGCCGCGGCGGCTTTGCAATTCAAATCGCGGTCGGATTGGCGGTCTGGCCGGTGGCGTTCGTCTGGCTGCCGTTTTCGTGGCTGCCGGTCATCGCCCTGCCAGTCATTGCGGTTGCGTTGGCCCTGCTCGTGGTCCGCGCTCGCCTTCGCCCGCCGGCGCTCGTCTTTTTTCTCGCAGCGGGCGCCGCGGCGCTGCGCGCGCATGACATCGCCGGCCTGGCCTTTCCGCCGTGGGTGGACGGCGTGCACCACGCGATGATCATCCGCGCACTGCTCGACGACGGGGCGCTTCCGGCGTCGTACCACTGGGGCTTCCACGTTCCCGCGGCGATCCTGGCGGTGATCACGGGAAATGCCGCGCCGCCGGACGTTCCGCGGCTTCTTCTGCATTACGGGCAACTGCTCAACGCGCTGAGCTTCGTGACGATATATGCGGCGGGACGCGTTCTCCTGCGATCGCGGATGGCCGGAGTGTTTGCCGCGGTACTCGCCTGTTTCGTCTCGTACTTTCCGGCGTACTACCTCTCCTGGGGCCGTTACACGCACCTGGCGGGGACGCTGCTTCTGCCGGCGCTGCTGATCGTCTTGTGGCGCAATCGCAATTGTGCAGTTCCCGTCATCCTAGCCGCGGGACTGGCGTTGATCCACGTCCGCGTGGCGTTTTTCGCGCTGGCGTTCGCGCTGATCGTGATGAAGCGGCGCTGGGCGGTTGTGGCTCTGATCGCCGCGCTGCTCATCGCTCCTTGGCTGCTGCACGTGAGGCCGATCGCCGGCACGACTGAGTCGCATCTCATCGCCGCCCGCCACAACCGCGAGCTGATGGCGCTGGCGACCGGCGGAATCAGCGGCCTGGCCGGATGGCTCGGCATGCTGGCGTGGGGCCGGATCGCCTCGGCCGCGTGGCTCGCGCTGCTCGTCGTCAACTGGCGAAGGCTGCGGTGGCGCCCGCTCGCACTGCTCGCCGCATGGTGCGGCGTCGTAGCGCTCGTCGTCACGTTTTGGCCGGTCGTCGCCTCGCCCGACTCCGCCGCGATCACGCTGTTCATCCCGCTGTCGTTGGCCGGCGCGGGGCTGCTCGCGTGGGTGGTTCCGCGCCGCTTCGCCGCGGTTCTCGCCGTGGCCATCGCCATCGGCGGCGCGACGACGCTCGTCGACATCGTCAATCCCGCCACCATCCTCGCCGACGACGCCGACCTCCGCGCCATGCGCTGGATCGCGCGCAACACTCCGCCGGGCGCGCGCTTTGCTGTCGACGCCCGGCCCTGGACGGGGCCGGCGTGGGTCGGTGTCGACGGCGGCTACTGGATCAGCGTCGCCACCGGCCGCGAGTCGATCCTCCCGCCGCTGCTGTACGCGTGGACGCTGCCGCGCGCCGAGGTCGCGCGCATCAACACAGTCCTGGAGCAGTGGTCGGATCGCCGATGGGACGTGCTCCGCGGCGCCGGCGTGACGCACATCTATTGCGGCTCCCTCAGCCCCCCGTCGCGTCGCGCCACGCTGCTCGCTGACCCGCGCGCGCGGCTGATCTATCGCGACGGCGGCGCGGTGGTGTTCGAGCTGGCGCCGTAGCGCACCGCCGGACTGCCGGCCGGGTAGAACACGCCGAGGAGCCGCAGCTCGCCCGAGCCGGTGTTCTCGACACAGTGCACCTGCCGGCGCGGCAGGAAAATGCACGAGCCTTTGGTGATGGCCGTCGACGAGCTGCCGGCGTGCATGATGCCCGAGCCGTCGAGGATGCAGATGACTTCCTCGTAAAGGTGGAAGTGATCGGGCGCGCGGCCGGGCGGGATGCCGCCGATGAACTGCGTGACCTCCGCCTGAATCAGCTCGGAGTACCACCGGTCGCCCGTTCTTTGGAGCGCCGGCGTCCCCGCCGGCTGGCTCGCAGGCGTCCCCGCCTGCGGCGCGAGTGCACTCACGATCGTCATCTCTCCGGAGAGTTCGAGCGACTCCCCCGCCGGGAGATAGATCGAACGCTCCTCCCCGAGGATGTACAGCACCTCATCGTGAGCCTCGTTGTGAAACGTAGCGCGCCCTCGCAACTCCAACACGCGCAGCGAAAGCGCCGAAGAGAAGTGCTGCCAGGTCAGCAAGTCGCCGTCGCGCACAGGCTCGCCGTCCTTCAGCCCAACCACCCGGCACCCGCCTTCGAGTTCAACAAGCATTCGGTTGTGCATTATCCTCTACGCTCCATGCCAACGAACCAGGACTACTCGCGCTACGAGGGCGTGGAAAAACGGCAGACGTATCACCTGGCTGAATCGTCGGAGGAGCAGTTCGACGAGGAGTTCCAGATCCGCACCTGCGACATGCGCTCGCCCACCTTCGCCCGCGACCTCGGCGACGCGCTGCGCGAGATCGGCTTCGCCATCCTCGACGGTCACGGCGTCGACCCCGCGCTCTACGACGAGGCGGAAGCCAAAGTCCTGGAGATGTTCGGCCGCCTCTCGCTCGAGGAGAAGATGCGCTTCCGCGCGCAGCGCCACGGCTCGGTCAATCAGGGCTACTTCCCGATCAAAGAGACCAGCAACATGCATCCCGACCTGGTCGAGGGGTGGGTGTTCTGCCGCCGCGCGTTCGAGTATCCGCAGCAGTTCTGGCCCTTCCCGGAGTACGCCGCATTTTTTCAGCAGATCGTGCGCGCGCACGAGCGGCTGATCCTCCCGGTGATGCAGAGCCTCCTCACATACCTCGAGTGCGACGCGCATCTCTACGACGCGAAGCTCACCGGCACGAACTTCGGGCTGCGCCTCAATTACTACCCGCCGATGTCCGACCGCGACGACGCTTCCGGCGCCGCGCGCCTCCTGGGGCACGAGGACGTCGACCTCTTCACCTTCCTCCCCGCGCCGAGCAGCGAGGGCTTGCAGGTGCTCAATCGCCGGAACATGAAGTGGATCCGCCTCAGCGCGCCGCGCGGCACGATCGTCCTCAACAGCGGCGACTACATGCAGCGGATCAGCAACGACATCTTCCCCTCCACCACCCACCGCGTCGGCAAGCCGCGCGACGCCGCGCAGCGCGGCACGCCGCGTGTGTCGTTTCCCATGGCCGTGTACGTGTGGGAGGACGAGCTGCTCGAAGTTCTGCCGTGCATCGCCGATCCGAAGTACCCGCCGGTGCGGGCCATCGAGTTCCACACCGCGATCACGAGCAAGTTCTATGGGGACGATTACGCGGTGAAGGGCTAGCAGCAGGCAGCTCGCAGCAGGCAGCTCGCGGGGAGAGCAACCCTGCAAGCCGCTAGCTGCTAGCTGCTAGCTCACGCGAGCCGCGTCGCCGCTGCTTCACACTAACGTTTCGCCGCGTTCTTGACGTACTTCTCCAGCCACTGATCCATTTCCCACAGCACGTGCATCACCGACTCCCGCCCGCGGTAGCCGTGCGCCTCTTTCGGCAGCATGACCAGCCGCGTGGTGCCGCCGAGGCCGGAGAGGGCGGCGTAGAGGCGCTCGCTCTGGATGGGGAAGGTGCCGGTGTTGTCGTCCTCCATCCCATGGATCAGCAGGATCGGCTCGTTGATCTTGTGGGCGTACGTGAACGGCGACATCTTCGTGTACACCTCCGGCGCCTGCCAGAACGTCCGTTCCTCGGCCTGGAAGCTGAACGGCGTCAGGGTGCGGTTGTACGCGCCGCTGCGGGCGATGCCGGCGCGGAACAAATCCGAGTGCGCCAGTAGGTTCGCGGTCATGAACGCGCCGTAGGAATGTCCGGAGATGGCCATGCGCTCGCGATCGCCCACCCCGCGCCGCACCAGCTCGTCGACCGCCGCCTGCGCGCCGGAGACGAGCTGCTCGACGTAGGTATCGTTCGGCTCGTGCGTTCCCTCGCCGATGATGGGGATGCTCGGATTGTCGAGCACCGCGAATCCGCGCAGCACGAACACGATCGGCGACCCACCGCCGCCCATGCGGATGAAGCGGTACGGCGAGGTCGTTACCTGGCTCGCCGCCGCGGCGCTCTTGAACTCCTGCGGGTAGGCCCACATCAGCACCGGCAGCGGGCCGTCCTTCTTGGCGTCGTAGCCGGGCGGAAGGTAGAGCGTGCCGTTGAGATCGAGGCCGTCGGCGCGCTTGTAGCGGATCACTTCCTTCGTCACGCTGGCGAGCTGCGGCGTCGGATTGGGGATCGACGTCAGCGCGCGCGGCGCGATCTTCTTCCGCAGGTCGCGCACGAACCAGTTCGGCGCGTCGCCGACCGACTCGCGACGGGTGAGGATGACGTCGCCGCGGGCGTCGATGACGTCGACGGGAAACTCGTAATTCGGCGCATCCGAGCGGAAGAGCCGCGTGGCCTTCTTGGCCTCGACGTCGAAACGATCGACGAACGGACGCACGCCGTCGGCCGCCGCCCCTTCGCCGATGAGGAAGATCGAGCGGCCGTCGGGCGCGATGTGCAGCACTTCCTTGCCGCCGGCGTTGGTCGAGGTCACCGGCCGGCCGGGATCGGAGTAGCGGTCTTCGAACGAGCGGTCGAAGACCAGGAGCGGCGCGTCGGTGCGCGCCGGCTTGATGCGCCAGGTCTGGGTCTTGCGGTCCTTGAAGCGCGCGGTGTCGACCAGCGCCAGGTCGTCGGATCCCCACTCGATGGAGTCGTAGCGCAGCGGGACGTCCATCAGCTTCGTCGCGTCGCCGGCGAACGGCTCGGCGAGCATCCGTAGCCGGTCGCGGAACTCCGCTTCAGTGCGCGGGTTGCCGCCGTCCAGCGCCTCGGCCCAGACGATGGTGGCCGGCTTGTCGGCGCGCCACTGGACGTCGCGCGGGCCGGTGCGCACCGCGTCGAAGTCGATCGGCACCTGGTCGGCGAGCGGGAGATCGGCGATCTGCCGAACCACCTGTCCGCTGCTGGAGAGGATCTCGATCCGCCGCGGGAAGCGATTCACCGGCACCGTGTACGAGAAGGGACGGTGCGCGGTCTCGACCAGGATGAAGCGCCCGTCGGGCGACGCCGTGCCGCGGATGATCATCGCCGCGGGGGCGACCGTCGACGCGTCGCCTTCGAGCGGCACGCGCACCAGCGCCGACTGCATGTGGTACTCGAACAGCGCCGCGTCGGACTCGTTGCGGATCATGTCCTCGTACGTCCGATTCGCCGCCTTCCGGGCGCGGCTCTCCTGCACCGCCGGGCCGGTAGCGCTGCGCTGCTCCTCGGGCGCCGCGCCGCGCTGCGCCGGCACGACCCGCGCGAGCAGCGACTTGCTGTCGGGCATCCACTCGAACGGCCTGCTGGTGAGCGACTGATTGATGATGACGCTCCCGACGCGGCGCGCGGCCGCGGTGGCCGCGTCCGCGACCCACAACTCCACCCCGCCGGGGGCGGAGAGGGTGAAAGCGATCTTCGACGAATCGGGCGACCAGGTCGGATAGCGCATGCGCGGCCCTTCGGGGAGTCCGCCGATCACCCGCTGCGCGCCGCCGGCCACCGGGACGAGAGTGAGCGACGTGAAGTAGAACGAGCGGGTCTGATCGTGCGTCTCCGGATTGAAGCGCACTCCGGCGAGCTTGAGCTCCGGCTGCGACAGATCGGCGATGGTCAGCAGTGCCGGCGTCTGCATGAGCAGCAGCGACTTGCCGTCGGGCGAGAGTGACGCGGCGGGCGGCGGCGGCGCGTCGACCACGTCGGCGATCGCCTTCGGCGGCATCTGGTACTTCACGTCCAGCGCGCCTTGGGCCAGGAGCGGCAGCGGAGCGAAGAGGAGAGCGGCGATCAGTTTGCGCATGGCGCGGCGAAGCATACTGTCTCGCCGTGCGCCTCGACGACATCCTTCCGCAATGGCAGTTCCGCGAGCGGCACGCCATCCGAATCGACGCCCCGCCCGAGCGCGTCTACGCCGCGATTCGAGCGGTCACCGCGCGCGAGATCCGTTTCTTTCGCGCCTTCACCGCCCTCCGCCGCCTCGGACGCCGCGGTCCGGAGGGCATTCTCAATCCGCCGCCCGACGAGCCGATCCTCGACGTGGCCACCCGCACCGGCTTCGAGCTGCTCGCCGACGACCCGCCGCACGAGTTGGTAGTTGGGCTGCGCATCTCCCGGCACGTTCTCGCCGCCATGAACTTCCTCATCGAGGGCCCGGAGGTGTCGACCGAGACGCGCATCCACACCGCCACCCGCCGCGCCGCGTGGCAGTTCGGCCTGTACTGGGTGGTGATCCGCGCGGGGAGTGGGATTCTGCGGCGGACGTGGTTGCGGGCGGTGAAGAGGCGGGCGTTGAGTGCTTCATCAGGGTGATGCAGAATCTAATGCGTGAAGGCGATCACGCTGCGAAACATCCCTCCGGCAGTCGAAAAGGCGATCCGCGCAAAAGTTTGGCAGAAGAAGATCGGCGCGGACGCGGCCGTGATCGAGCTGCTCCAGGAGCGTGTGGGCGATCTTGACCGTTTCATCGGCTCGTGGACTTCTGAGGAAGCGAGAGAGTTCGACGAGGCGCTGGCGGAAATCCGGCAGGTCGATCCGGAGCTCTGGAAGTGAGCCGTGTCTTTTCGAACCTGCGCGTGCTCGGCGCTGGTGAATGGTCAGACGGCGACTGTCGATGTCGTACGCGCGGGTTTTTCACGCGGTCATCGTCGCCAGAGGAATGAGCGGCAGCTCGTCGAATTCTTGGACGAGCCGCGCGTGAACGTCATCGACGTGGATGACGACACCATCGCCGCGCGCGCCGAGTTGAAGGTGGCGTACCTCTACGACTACAAGAAGCAGGCGCCGCCGGACGTGAAGAAGGGCGACAGCGCGCTGTTCGCGGCGCTGTTGTTCAAGTGGTGAGCCCTCACCCGGCCCTTCGCTTCGCTCAGGGCCACCCTCTCCCGCTCACGCGGGAGAGGGGCTTCTAAGTTCTTCTCCCGCTTGCGGGAGAAGGTGCCGCGAAGCGGCGGATGAGGGCCGCCCTACCGAGGGAACGCCTCCTTCACCCCCCCGTCCACCGGCAGCATCGCCCCGGTGGTCTTCGCCGAGCGCGGGCCGGCGAGGAAGAGCGCGGCCTCGGCGACGTCGGCGGCGGTGACCTCGCACTTGAGCAGCGTGCGGTTGCGGTAAAAGTCCGGCAGCTTCTCGGCGTCGATGCCGTAGTTCTGCGCGCGCATCTCGCGCATCTCGTCGCTCCAGAAGCGCGAGCCGCCGAAGATGGCGTCGGGGTTGAGCATGTTCGCGCGGATGCCGAACTCGCCCCCCTCCAGCGCCACGATCCGGCACAACTGCGCCTCGGCCGCCTTGCTCACGCTGTACGCGCCGAACTCCTTCCCCGGCGCGGTGACGTTCTTCGATGCGTTGAAGACGATGCTGCCGCCGAGGCTCTGCTGTTTCATGATGCGGAGCGCGGCGCGCGCGACCAGGAAGTGCCCGCGGGTATTCACCGCGAAGCTGCGGTCCCAATCCTCGGTTTTGAGCACGTCGAGCGCGCCGAACGACGAGATGCCGGCGTTGCTGACCACGATGTCGAGGCCGCCGTAGGCCATGACCGTCTCTTCGAAGGCCCGCTCGACCGCCGCCTCATCGGCGACGTCGAGGCGTAGCGCGACGGCGCGCCGCAGCCCGTTCTTCTGCACGATGCCCTTCGCCACTTCCTCGGCCAGCGCGATGTCGACGTCGGTGACGACGACGTGCGCCCCCTCCTCGGCGAAGCGCTCGGCGACGGCGCGCCCGATGCCGCTCGCCGCGCCGGTGATGAGCGCCACTTTCGACGCCAGCTCCTTCTCCTTCGGCAGCAACGTCAGTTTGTACATCTCGAGCGGCCAGTACTCGGCGTGGAACGCGTCCTCGTCATTCAACGACTCGTAGCCGCCCGCCGCCTCCGCCGCTTCGATGATGCGCATGGTGTGGCGGTAAATGTCGCGGACGATCCGCGCGGCGCGTGCGTCCTTCCCCGCCGTCCACATCCCCACGCCCGGCGCGAGCACCACGCGCGGCCGGGGGTCGAGCATGCCGAAATCGGAATAGTACGATTCGTACCATTTGGTGTATCGGGCGACGTACGCTTCCAGCGCGTTGTCGCCCTCCAGCCACAGCGGGAAACGCTTGGTGTGGAGGAGGTGATCGGGCGTTGCCGCGCCGATCTGCGCAATGCGCTTCGCGTCGTCGCGGGCGAGGAAGCGGAGGACGTCGTCGCTGCCGTCGAACTCGAGGATGGGACCGCCGAGGGAGCCGCGGGTCGCGGTTGCGAGGTTGCGGGGTTGCGAGGTTGCGGGGTGGGGGGACCTCGCAACCTCGCAACCTCGCAACTTCGCAACCAAATACTCCTCGGCGCGCGTCACGAGATCAATATGCCGCTCATATGCCTCCTGTGCGGTCGCCCCCCACGTAATCAGTCCGTGGTTCATCAGAATCAGCCCCTCGGCGTCCTCGCGGAAGGCGTCGGCGACGTCGCGGCTGAGGCGGAAACCGGGGCGGCGGTAGGGGACGGTCACCACCGCGTCGCCGAAGCAATCGCGCACCGTCTTCTCGCGGCCGCGGGTGTTGGTGATGGCCAGAATCGCGTCGGCGTGCGTGTGCAGGACGGCGGGAGCGGGGAGGAAGGCGTGGAGCAGCGTCTCGATCGACGGACGCGCGCTGCCGGGATCGATGAGACAGCGCGCCAGGTAGTCGACCATCTCCTGATCGCTCATGTCTTCGTCGCGGCGGCGCAGCGGCTCGATGTAGTCGAGGCGCACGCCGGGGAACTGCTTCGGCACGATCGACTTCATGTCGCTGCCGCTGCTCTTGATGTACATGACGTCGATCGGCCGGCCGAGGAGATCGCCGCCGCGCGACTTGATGCTGTTGTTGCCGCCGCCCCAGAGGACGAGGCTCTCCTCCATGCCGACCAGGCGCGATTGGACGACGAGTTGTTCGATCGGATCGGCGGGAGTGTCCGCCCAGCGGTTCTGCATGCGGGGCGGATTATCTCTGACGTTGACGGCCTGTGCGCGGCGGACTATGTTGGCGGCGTCCAAACAAAGTCGGTCTGCATGGAGGCGCTCATGAATCGTCGCTCTCTCCTCCTGGTCGGTCTCTTCCTCGTTTTTCTTCCCGCCGTACTCTTCGCCCAGTCCCAGGCAACCACCGGCGTCATCGAAGGCACGGTCACCGACGACACCGGCGCCGCGCTGCCGGGCGTCACCGTGACCATTCGCAACACGGCGACGAACTTCCAGCAGACGGTGGTGACCGACTCCGCCGGCCGTTTCCGCGCCGTCCTCCTCCCGCTCGGACCGTACGAAGTGACGGCGTCGCTGCAGGGCTTCGGCAGGCAGGTGCAGAAGGGATTCGATCTCGCCGTCGGCCAGACGCTGACGGTCGCCATAAAACTGAAGCAGGCCGCGGTCTCCGAGGAGATCGTGGTCACCGCTGCAGCGCCGCTGATCGAAACGGCGCGCACCGAGGGGGCCACGCGCATCGACCAGAAGGCGGTTTCCGGCCTCCCCAACAACGGCCGCAACTTCCTCGAGCTGACCAAGCTGACGCCGGGCGTGACCGTGGTTCAGGGTCCCGACGGCGACGAGCTCTCCATCAACGGCCAGAAGGGCATATCGAACAACATCTCGGTCGACGGCGCCGACTTCAACAATCCCTTTTTCGGTGAGCAGCGCGGCGGCCAGCGTCCCGCCTTCACCTTCAACCTCGACTCGGTGAAGGAGATGGTGGTGGTTGCCGACGGCGCCAACGCCGAGTTCGGACGCTCGCAGTCGGGCTTCGTCAACGTCATCACCAAGTCGGGCACGAATGAGCTGATGGGAACGGCGCACGTCGTGGCCAAGCCTGACTCACTGGCCTCGAATCCGAAGTCCCCCAAGGCGAATACCGAGGTGCCCAAAATCGACGCCAGCCAGAACCAGTTGGGATTCACCGTCGGCGGGCCGTTCGTGCGCGACAAAGTGTTCTACTTCGGCGCGTTCGACTTTCAGAAGGCCAACTCCACCAAACAGACCGACCCGACGCGCATCGAGCAGCGGGTGGTCGCCGCCTTCGCCGCCCTCGGCAGCCCGAACGAGAACGGCCCGATCAAGCGCACCAACGACGCGCGCGTCCTGCTGCTCAAGACCGACTGGGCGGCCTCCGCGCGCAACCTGGCCACCCTCCGCTACAACTACACCTGGTCCGAGCAGGAGAACGGGACCTTCGACGTCGACTCCTGGGGCCGCAGCGCGAACGCCATCGAAAAGGACTCCTCGCACGCCGGAACGGGATCGCTGATCAGCACCGTGAGCAACTCGCTGCTCAATGAGTTCCGCTTCCAGTACGCGCGTGAGAACCGCCCCCGACCGTACAACGGCCCGAACATCACCGGGCAGAACCGGCCGCTGCCCGACACCGCGTTCGACTTCGGGCGCAGCTACCGCTTCGGCATGCCGTTCTTCATCCCCGTCGAGTACTACGACACCCGCGTGCAGTTCAACGACAACATCTCCATTCTGCGCGGCGCGCACTCCTACAAGGTAGGCGTCGAATACAACCGCGTGAACTCGGTGCAGACGTTCATCGGGTTCGCCAATGGCCGCTACATCTTCAGTTCGACGGACGGCTTCCTCAACTACCTCGCCAATCCGAAATACGTGGAGTGCTCGAACGGCAGCTCGTCATCGACCGGCGTCTGCCCGGCGGGCAGCTCGATCTCCGGCCCGGTGCTGCTCTACCTGCAGCAGGCAGGCGTCGGCGGCCTCTCCGTGGAAGAGGCAGGCACGCAGAGCATTCCGCAGACCGAGCCAGCCATCTTCGTTCAGGATAGTTGGCAGGCCACTCCGAACCTCAACGTGCAGTACGGCTTGCGCTGGGAAGCGCAACTCGAGCCTGATCCCATCACTCCGGCCAGCCAGGTCTTCTACGCGCCGTTCATCGGCAAGACCTCGAAGGGACAGGAGTTCCCGTCGGACGGCGAGATCCCGTCGGACTCCCGCATGTTCCAGCCGCGCCTCGGCTTCTCTTGGAATCCCAGCGGCGACGGAAGGAAGGTCCTCCGCGCCAACGCCGGCATCTTCTACGGCCGCATTCCGGGCCTGGCGCTCGCGTCGTCGCGGTCGACCAACGGCAGCCGCGGACAGACGCTGTTCCGCAACAGCGCCCTGACCGGCATCCTCGGTCCGGTGCCCGCCTACCCGAATCTCATCCCGCAGTCCCAGATCGGCGCGCCGTTCCTCCCCGACGTGTTCGTCTTCGACAAGGACTTCCAGAATCCGCGCACCACCTCGGCCAGCGTGTCGTGGGAGCAGGAAGTGGTGAGCGACTACGCCGTTCTGGCGAAGTACAACTACGCCAAGGGCGAGCACATCACGCGCTTCATCAACCGCAACGATCCTCTCCTCGGATCGCCTTGGGGCAGCGGCCTCGCCCCCGGCGGCGCGAACGGCATCAACACGCTGACGGTAGTCGAGTCGAGCGCCAAGAGTCTTTATCAAGGCGTGACCCTCGGCCTCACCAAGCGGCCGTCGAACAACTTCCAGTTCCAGGCCTATTACACGTACTCGAAGGACAAGTCGGACGACGACAACGAGCGCGATCCGTTCACCTTCCGCTACGCGAAGGTGACCGACCTCGACGCCGAGTACAACTACTCCGATCGCGATCAGCGGCACCGCTTCAATTCGTGGCTGTTATGGAACGCGCCGCTCGGAATGGACGTCAACGTTCGCTATTCATACCGTTCGGCGCAGCCCAAGTCTCTGTCATGCGTCGTCAGCGAAGCATTTTGCGGTAAGGACGCATTCGGCGGTTCGCGCTTCAATGCGGCCGCGGCCGCGCCTTCCGACCGGATCAACCCCGACGGCAGCGTCACCCGCCGTAACCTCGGCCGGAAGGACAACGAGTTCTCGGCGTTCGACGTGCGGGTCTCGAAGCAGTTCAGGGTCGGCGGCGTGATCGCCGAGCCGGCCATCGACGTCTTCAATCTCTTCAACAGTGCGAACTTCCGGCGCCCCGAAGTGACGAACCTGGTGTTCAACTTCGACGGAACCGTGCAGAGCGGCGTGGGCGATCCACGCCAGGTGCAGTTGGGCCTCCGGGTGCTTTGGTAGGACTCCGCGCCGTCATCTTCGATTGGGACGGCACACTCGTCGATACAGCCGAGGCGAGCTATCGCTGCTACGTGCGGCTGTTCGACGAGTTGGGGGTGGCCTTCGATCGTGAGGCGTACGCACGGACCTACTCGCCGAACTGGTATCACACCTTTCGCTGCCTCGGCCTGCCGGAGGAGCGCTGGGAGCACGCCGACGCGCGCTGGCTGGCGCACTTCGCGGAGGAGCGCGTCGAGCTGATCGACGGCGTGCGCGACGCGTTGCGCGATCTGGCCGAGCGCGGTGTCGACGCGGCGATCGTCACCAGCGGGAGCCGCGATCGCGTCACGCGCGAGCTCCGCGCCCACGGCCTCGCGGAGACGATCCGGGAGTGCGTCTTCGGATCGGACGTGGCGCGGAAGAAGCCGCACCCCGAGGCGCTGCATCTCTGCATCGAACGGCTGCGGATCGACCCCGCCGACGCGGCTTACGTCGGCGACAGCCCTGAGGACATCGAGATGGCGCGCGCCGCGGGCGTTTTCGCGGTGGCGGTGCCGGGCGGGTATCCGAATCGGGAGGCGCTGGCGGCGTCGAAGCCGGATGCGATGCACGCGAGCGTTTGCGAGGCGGTGACGGCCCTCACCCGTCGCTTCGCGCCACCCTCTCCCGCAAGCGGGAGAGGGGCCTAGAGGTCCTTCTCCCGCGTGAACGGGAGAAGGTGCTCCTGAGCGCAGCGAAGGGGCGGATGAGGGCCGTCAAACCATGACGGATCGCGCCCGCAGCAGCGGCTCCGCCGCCGCCGCGTCGCCGCTGATCGTCACCCGCGCCAGGATCTCCTCGTGCGAGAGCGCGTGAAAGAGCATCCGCCATGCGGTGTCGGCGTCGGTGCGAACCGTCGCTGCGGGCGACGGCGCCGCGCCGCGATAAACCTCGCCCCTGACAACCGAGAACTGACAACCATCAACATCGAAAACGACCGTATCCGGAATCCCGCGAAACACCCGCACCGAGATCTCCAGCAGCGGCTCCAGCCACCTCGGCTCCAGCAACAGCGGCGCGCCAACGGCGTCGCGGATCTGCATCTGGTGGTGCCACCACTCGGTGTATTCGCGGCCGATGTCGAACCAGTTCTCCGACTCCGCCTCGCCCGCCCACGCCACCCCGAACGGCGCGCGCTCGTGCAGCGGGAGCGACTCGATGAACGCGGCGAACGTGTGGCCGGTGACGTCGAGCAGATCGACGATCACTCGCGGGCTGAACCGGCTCGCCGCGGCGACCCACGTGGCGTTCAGTTCGTTGAGCCACTCGACGAGCGGACGGTCGGGTGGGAGCCGATGCCCGTCGCGCTGCCCCGACAGCCGCCGGAGCTGCGTGTCGAGCAGGTGCGCGGCGACGTCGCGCACCCGCCAGGCCCGCGCCACCGTCTGCTTCTCCCAATCGTCGGCCGTCAGCGCGCGCAGCAGCGCCATCAGCTCGCCGTGCAATGGCGCAAAAAGGTTACGAGTGTCGATCGGCTCGAGTGGACGCATCGGGCGAATGGTAGCGTCCACGAGGTTGCGCGGTCTCGGGGTTGCGCAGTTTCGCAGCGCGAAACGCTCCTCAGCGGAGTACCGCGAGACTTCGCAACCGCGAGACCTCGCACCTTCGTACCCTTGTTTGCGTCCGCTGCCGAAAGTGCCCAGAATATTTGGCAACTATGAAGCAGGTCGTCTCCGGCGCCCCCGCCCAGGCCCCGGCCATCCGCCCCGACGATGTGCGCGAGATCCGCTACAAGCTCGGGCAGTCGCAGTCGGAGTTCGCGCTGATGATCGGCGTTAGCCTCGCCACCCTCCAGGCGTGGGAAGACGGCCGGCACTCGCCCGACGGCCCCGCGCAGGCCCTGCTCCGCGTCGCCGCGCGCAACCCGAAGATCGTGGCCAAGGCGCTGGAGCACTGAGGGGTTGCGGGGTTTCGCGGTCTCGGGGTTTCGCGGTGGCCGAGCCCAGTAGCGCGAGCACCGCGTAACCCCGCAACCGCGTAACCTCGCAACCGCGATATATTCGCCCGCCATGCCGCATCGCTACCCGCAACAGGTCGCACTCCGCGACGGCCGCAAAGTCCTCCTCCGCCCCTTCACCGCAGCAGACACCGACGCGCTCTACGGCTTCTTTCAGCGCCTGCCGGCGGGCTATCGCCGCTTCGCCTGGGACCCGATCGAGAACCGCGCCTTGATCGAGACCTGGGGACGCAACATCGACTACGACAAAGTCCTCCCCCTGCTCGCCTTCGACGGCGCGCGCATCGTCGCCGACGCCACCCTTCATCGCCGCCAGCGCGGCCCGCTGCGCCTGGTCGGCCGCGTGAAGTGGATGATCGATCCCGCCTTCCGCGGCGCCGGACTCGGCACCACACTGGTCAGCGACTTCATCACCATCGCCCGCGAGCGCGGCCTGCGCCACCTCAACTGCATGCTGATCTCCGACCTCGAGGCGGACGCGGTCAAGACGCTCGAAGGCCTCGGCTTTCAGTTGTACGTCATGCCGCAGTACGGCACCGATCCCGATGGCAATCAGCACGACATGACGAAATTGATCCTTCGCCTGTGACGCCCTGACGCCCATCGTGTGACGGAATGATGGAGTGGGATGAGAGCGTGACTGCGGTCACGTTCTCCGCCGCGACACGAACCGAGATTTCGCGTCCCAGCCCCACCATCAAAAAAATCCGGAGGATTTCCGCTCATGCATTCATCCCAGGTGACGCTCGTTCAGACGACGTTCGATAAAGTCCTGCCCATCTCCGACGTTGCCGCGCAGATCTTCTATGACCGCCTCTTTCAGCTCGATCCCTCCATGCGCCGCCTGTTCAACGGCGACCTGAGGATGCAGGGAAAGAAACTGATGGACGCGCTGTCGATCATCGTCGGAAACCTCAATCGTCCCGACCGCATCGTCCCCGGCATCCGCGCGCTGGGCCGGCGCCACGCCGCGTACGGTGTGCAGAATCACCACTACACGACGGCCGGCGAGGCGCTGCTCTGGACCCTGGAGCACGGGCTCGGCGATGCCTTCACTGCCGAGGTGCGGCGAGCGTGGACCGGCGTACAACCTCCTCGCGGCGACCATGAAGGATGCGGCCGCGAAGCTGGAGCCGTGCGCGGTAAACTGACGACGAAGTCGTCATCCTGAGCCGCGCAGACGGCGAAGGATCTCCGGCTACAATGCGGGCTCGATGTTCACGCCTCTCGTCCTCGCGTTTTTCGCCGCCGAGCAGCCCGTACTCAACTACATCCCCAAGCACGAGGAACTGAAGTACACCTTCGGCGGCGTCGCGCCGACGCATCGCATCAAGCCGGGCACGCGCATCGTCTCGTGGACCGAAGATTGTTATGACGGCGCCGTGACGCGGCCCGATCAGTTGCCCACCAAAGTCATTCCGCCCGGACACGAGAACCCGCAGACCGGTCCGTTCTTCATCGAGGGCGCGGAGCCGGGCGACACCGTCGTCATCCGCATCAACAAGCTCGAGCCGGCGCGCGACCACGGCATCTCCTCGTTCTTCCCAGGCTTCGGCGCGCTGAACGGCACCAATCGCACCGCCATCCTCGGCGCCGAGCTTCCGGAGAAGGTCTGGTTCTACGACGTCGATCGGGCAAAAGGCATGGCGCGAACGAAATCGCTCGACGGCAAGTCATCCTGGGAAGTGCCGCTCGCGCCGTTCCTAGGCTGCCTCGGCGTCTCGCCCGGCCTGGAAGTGCGCTCCACGATCGTCCCCGATTTCTTCGGCGGCAACATGGATTGCCCCGAGGTGCGCCCCGGCAATACGGTGTATCTCGGCGTCAACGTTCCGGGCGCGCTCTTATCGTTCGGCGACGGTCATTACGCTCAGGGCGACGGCGAGATCATCGGCACCGCCATCGAAGGCGCGATGAACGTCGACGTCACCGTCGACTTGATCAAAGGGCGCGCCACGCCCTGGCCGCGCATCGAGAATGCGGAGTGGATGATGGTGGTCGGCGCGGGAAGGCCATTGGAGGATGCGGCGCGCGTGGCCTTCAAGGAAATGGTCCGATGGGTCGGCGACGTGAGCGGCTTATCGGAAATGGATGCCTATCAATTCGTCTCCCAGAACGCGAAGGCGCCCATTGTGGAGATGGTCGATCCCGAATACACCGTCATGGTCAAGATCGAGAAGAAGCGACTGCCGTCGCGAATCGCCGCTTCCGAAAAGCCGCGGTGATGTGGCGCGTGAGCGCGCCGGCGTAGGCGGCGAACGCGCGTCCTTCGACCAGGTCCAACCATTGCCGCTCGCGGCCGACGAGCGACGAGCGCTCCAGGCGGATCCAGTCGCGGCGCGTCTTGTCCGGCAGCGACCAGAGCTCCCCGTCGGTGATCACCATCGGGTGGAGCAGTTCCAGGCGGTGCGCCGCCTCGAGCACGGCGCCGGCGGCGAAGTCGCGATCGATTTCGAGATCGTCGCGCACCACGTCGAGGTCGTGCCGCAGGAGGTCGCGGCGGACGGCGTCGACCGAGGCGAACGCTTCGTCGATGGCGGCGTCGCGCACCGCAGCCGCCCGTGCGTGGGCGGGGAGCGCGTCGAGGTGCGCGGCCTCGGTGACGGCGATCGCGTGCGGATATGCGGCGGCGTGAAGCCGGTCGATGAGCGCGGGGTCGATGACCGCGGCGATGGCGCGGCGCTGGGCGGGGTCGTCGTCGGCCAGGCAATAGGAGGGGAGGCGGTCGGTGGCGGGCGCGTCGACGGACGACAGCAGCAAACGCTGCGGCCGGGAGTCGCAGCGCACGATGAGGCGGAGGCGCGCGGAGAGCTTCCCGCGCGACCAGGCGCGATCGGCGGCCACGTCGGCGGTGCCGCCGGAGTGGACGGCGGCGAGACTGACGCGCCAGCCGTTGGCGGTCAGCGCGGCCGCCGCGTCGTGGATGAGGGTGAGAGTGCCTTCTGCAGTGACCATGACTGACTGACCCCTATAAGTTCCTTATCGCCATGGGACTATACATCCCGTAGAATGCTAAGTGCAACATCTTACACCTTCTCTCGGGGAGTTCCACTGCACTCCACGAGAGGTGGAAGAGGTTGCCTGCTCGCGGCCGGCCCTCCATCCGCGCCGCGGTCCGCGCCCGCCACTGCAGCCGCCGCACCGAGGAGTCGTATGTCGGGTGGATCAAGCGGTTCATCCTGTTTCTTGGCAAGAAGCACCCGTTGGCGATAGGCGGGGCCAGGTCGACGCCTTCCTGACAAGCCTCGCGGTAGACGGACACGTTGAATCCGGCGGGTGGGGCTCAAATGGGAGCTGGGCAGACGCGATCTCGCTGGAACAAATCTCCGTCGGTCGAACGTTGCGCGCACTACGCCAATGGCGTAGCATGAGCGTTCGTGAGGTTCATTGAAACCGCCGTATTCACGCGTCAGATCATGGAAGTGTTGTCCGATGACGAGTATCGGCTTCTTCAAGAAGCGCTGCTTCGCCGCCCAGAGCAAGGGGTCTTGATCAAAGATACTGGTGGCGTGCGAAAGCTCAGGTGGGCTGAAGAGGGTCGCGGCAAACGCGGAGGCCTTCGAGTCATCTACTACTGGCATTCGGAACGGGAGATGTTTCTCATGCTGTATGCATACCGGAAGAGCGAGCAACAAGATCTCACGGCTGCACAGCGCAAGCTTCTGGCGCATGCGGTTCGGCAGGAGTTCAAATGAAACGGGAAAACTTTGAAGAATTGCTCGAGAGTGTTCGCGAGGCTGGCCGTATCCTTCGCGGCGAAGCCAAGCCAAGCCGGGAGTTCTCCTTCACCCCCGAAGATGTTCAATCCATCCGAAAGAAGCTTAAGAAATCGCAAGATGAATTTGCGCTCATGCTCGGGGTTAGCGTAGCGACTTTACGGAACTGGGAGCAGGGTCGGCGCCATCCTCACGGTCCGGCAAGAGCGCTTCTAAAGATCGCCGCCGAGAATCCTAAGGCAGTTGAAAAGGCTCTCGGGCGGCATTAGAGCGCAGGAAAGCGCTACCCAACTCTTCGCAGCGGCCGATGCTCCCGCTCACCGGCCGCACGTTTCATCGCCCTGCCATGCGCTCGATCCGTGTCGTATTCTGCTCAAATGACGACATCTCCCGAGGAAGCTCCTCTCTCCTCCGCCAAGGATGAGCGCTGGACCATCCGGGTCGGCGGCCTTTCCTTGATCCTGGGCGCGATTGCATTCATGGCGGTCTTTACGTTCCTTGCGGTCCGTTTCAACTACCCCGCGGTGCTGGATGGCAAGGCGTCCGAGGTTCTACCGGCTCTGCTGTCCACGGGAGCACTCGGACGTGCAGTTTGGGCAATCTACGCGCTGCTTCCACTCATCTGGATTCCGGCGGCCGTGGGAGCGTTTCATGCGCTTCGGCCGCATAGCGAAGGAACGGTGCGCGCCGGCATGCTGTTCGCCGTCGTGTCCTCAATTGCAATGATCATTGGCCTGATGCGGTGGCCTAGCTTCCACTGGGAGCTCGCGCGAGTCTATGTCGCTGCCACACCGAGCACTCGGCCGGCCCTCGAGGCCATCTTTGCCGCCTCGAATTCATACGTGATTATACACTTGACACAAAGTCAGAGAGGGCATATATTACTTTCCAGTGCCACGCTTTGACGTACCCGACGACGACGCAGCATGCTTCAGTTGCTTGACGACTCTGAGCGGAAACAGGTGCTTTATCGCCTCCTCTGTCGTCATGTCCTTCGGGTGCTTCTTTAAGTGCTTTGGCATCGAAAGGCCCTCCTCTAATGGCTAAGAAGAAACAGAAGTCGGAAGTCAGCATGGACATGAACCTCGGCGAACTCATTTCGAGGTTCGGCAGTGATGACAAGTGCCGCGCGTACCTGGAAGCGTTGCGTTGGACCGATGGCTTGGCCTGCCCGCGCTGCGCGTCTGATAAGGTCTCCGCTATCAAGGATCGGCCGCAGTACGACTGTGATGCCTGCCACTACCAGTTCAGCGTGACGACGGGCACCGTGCTCCACGATACGCACCTGCCGCTGTGGAAGTGGTTTGCCGCTACCTACCTGATGATTGAGGCCAAAAAGGGCGTGTCCGCGAATCAGCTTAAGCGGACGCTGAAGGTTCACTACAAAACGGCGTGGTACCTCTGCCATCGCATCCGAGAGGCCATGCGCGACGTGAACCCGATGCCGCTTACCGGCACCGTTGAAGTAGATGAAACGTGGATCGGCGGCAAGCGCAAGCACGTTGGGCGTGGCTACATCAAAAACAAGACGATGGTGGTCGGCGCGGTGCAGCGCAACGGCGCGATCCATCTCCGCGTCGAGACTCGGCCGAGTCATGAGGTTTTGCACGGCTTTAGCGGCGACGTTTGCGCCGACGAAACGGAGAACATCTACACGGATGAACACCCCGCGTACTTCGGAGTCGGCGACGACGATACCAACCATGAGAGCGTCAACCACAGCGCCGAGGAGTGGGTACGCGGCGACGTTCACACGAACAGCGTTGAAGGCGTCTGGAGTCTCTTCAAGCGGGCGGTAGTCGGCTCCTACCATCAGGTGAGCGCGAAGCATCTCGACCGCTACCTGGATGAGTTCCAGTTCCGCTTCAACGGCCGGACGAATCAGCACCTCTTCCGTGACACGATCATGCGGCTGCTCGACGCTCCAAAACTGACATACGCAGAACTCATCAGCGGGGTCAGCAAACCGGCCGTTACCGCTGCGTTGCCGACCGAATGGGAGCCGTTCTAGCGGCTCTTGCTGGGTACGCGATCTCGGCATCATCGTTGCCCCTTTGGCAGGTTCGGAGTTATGCCGATGATGACCGCCTCGGTTTGCTGCCCTGTCCACTGGATCCGTTCAATAAACGTGAATTTTCGAGTGAGTCTTATCCTGCACTCAAGCGATGTCAACAGTGTTCCGGACTCCGCCAAAATGATCCGCATATCCATTATGCGACTGCCGTCCCTGCTAGTCCAGATCGTCTGATTAAACAGGGGACCGTCTTGAGCACGTTGATCCTTTAATAAGCACACTTCATGTTCGCTTGCGAGCAATACAACCAACTCGTGCTCCACTAAACCCACAGGGAATGACACCGTTGGTTTGTCTGAGCCAAGCCAATGAGCGGTCCAGCGATCGTCAAATGCCGCATAGCAAATGGTAGCCGTGACGTCCCTGGCGTCCCTAACATTTGGATGGCGTTCGGTGGCATCGTTGCGGAACGGTACGGTAATAACTCTCCAGCGGTTGACAGACGGCCGAGGGTTACCAAGCCGGATGCCTAGTGTTTCGGAATCACCCGGCATAATTCTCGTAATCGGTCGTCCGACGTAGAGGAATGGCATCGGGTCTGGCGTGATCTGTTTAGGCGCGTGCTCCTCTAAAGGCAAAATTGGATAAACAGTGGTCGCTTGAAATTCAAAGACTGGATCCGGCGCCCAATCCGCAGGTGCTCCCTTAAGTGTGAATTCCTCGGCTGCTGCGGCTGCCTCCTCTAAAGTATCGTAAACGTATTTGCCTGACTCACCGCCGCCAGATTTCTTTGGCGTCGCAGTATCAACCTCGCTTGGCAGAATCGTTAAGCGCGGCGCTGGTATACCCGTTGCTCTTGCGGGGACCAGGCGCTTAGGGCTAGACGAGGACGGCACATCAAGTACGTTCGGTGCTGTCGGTGCTGTGCTGATCCTTGGTGGGTCTGCGCTCATCGTGAGCTTGGACTTGGCTTCGTGCATTTGGCGCAACGGTTCCTCGGCCGCGCGCGTCTCGGCTTTAGACGCTTGCGGTGGCGGCGGCTCCGATGCTTGGCGTGGCGAGATCTCAGGTGACTTCCGTGGTCCTCCGAAATAGAGAAGGTTCACAAACCCGACGCTTATTACGTAGCCAATCAGCGGTAGATCGGGCACTGTCAGGCGCAAGAACTCGCCCAACCAGTTGGGAGCCGAACTACTATGAAGGCTCCATGTGTCGATCCTGCTCACCCAGTCGGTTAGTTGGAGAACTTTCTTGGCGGCCGACGCAAGCGGCCCAAACAGGACTGCGAGCGCGCTCATAAGTTTGTACCTCTTGATGCGCAACCAGAGCGCGCGTAACCGCCCTTTCTGTGGTGATTCGGGCATATTGTCGCCCATCCGTCGTGACCCCCGCCGGCGCCCGAACTCAGGCCCGAGCGCCATCGCGCAGGGTAGCACGATCTTGCGTCAAGTGTATAATCACGAATTCATACCTCGGAAACTATATCGGCGAGTTCCTCGGTGAGCTCTGCTTCAGCATCTTCTTCCTGTTGTCATCGGTAGCGATGCTCAAGCCCGCCAGCGGCTTTCCACGGTGGATCGGCTGGCTCGGCATAGCGACCGCGATCGCCGGGTTGGCCGGAATGTTTCGAAACACAACGGAGATCGTCGCCCCGGTTGCGGAAGTGAACAATTACCTCTTGCCGGTCTGGATGATCATTTTCGGTGTGAGCCTTGTGCGCTATAGCCGCCGTGCGAGCTCAGCCCCGATAGAGCGGCGCCCAACCGTCGTGGTTCGCGAACAGGCGCATGCAACGGATTTGTCTGCGATCGGTCAGGTAGAAGCGGTGATAGGTGCGGGCGGGGATGACGATCATGTCGCCCTCCTGCACTTCGATGCGGATCCAATGGTCGGCGTCGTCGCGCACGTCGAAGATGCCCTCGCCTTCCACCACGAAGCGGACTTCATCCTCGGTGTGGTAGTGCTCTTTGTCGAATTTCGCGCAAATCGTGTCGAGGTTGGGCGTGTCGGGGAGGAGGGCGATGAAATCCTGGTCGACGTAGCCCTGCTCGCGCTTGATTCGTTCGATGAACTCTGCGCGGGCGCTCTCGTCGGAGGAGACCGTCCAGGACAAGACGCCGCGCGTGGCGAGAGCCTCAGCGGCGATTGGCTGCGAGGGTGCTTCGAGCGGATATGCGCGCATTGTCGGATTCTCCTTCCAGGCCCAGCCGCCGCATTTCCACGGCGGCGTGAAACAGGTAGTCGTAGCACTCGGCGTGCGTCTTCGCCTGGATCCAGTCGGCGCCCCACACATAGACGCCGTGGCGGCGGACGAGCACCGCGTGCGCCGTGGGGTAAGCGAGGATGGCCTCTTCGAGCGCATCGGCCAGGTCGCACTCGCGCGCGGTGTTGTCGATGATCGGCACGACCAGCCTGTCGTGGTACTGCGTCCCCTCGATGCCTTTGATCATTTCGAGGTGCGAGATCGAGAACTCGGTGTCGAAGAGCAGCGTGGCCATGACGGCGTGAATGGAGTGGCTGTGAATCACCGCGCCGGCGTTGCGGAGGTTGATCGCCTTCAAGAAAAGCGAGCTGCACTCGGATGGGCGGAGCGCCGGGTCGGTGGGACGGGAGAGGATTGCGCCGTCGAGGCCGATCGTAAACATCTGCGCGGGGTCCATCCGCTCTTTTTGCACCGCGCTGGGGGCGATGACCACGCGATCGCCGTCGCGAATGCAGATCCCGCCGCCGGTGCCGGTGACCCATCCGAGGTCGTAGAAGGATCTCGCGAGGTCACAGATGAGTTGGGCGGAGGGTGTGGTCATACTGTCCCGAATGACCGGAAATCGTAGCACCGTCGGCCGCTTCGCGCCGTCGCCTACGGGGCCGCTGCATCTGGGAAGCCTGGTGGCGGCGGTCGGCTCGCGGCTTTTCGCGCGACGAGCGGGTGGGCGGTGGCTGGTGCGGATGGAGGATCTCGATGCGGGGCGGGTGGTGGCGGGGGCGGCGGAAGCGATTCTCGATACCTTGCGGCGGTACGGCCTCGATTGGGACGGCGAGGTCGTCTATCAGTCGCAGCGGATCGCGCTGCACGAACGGGCATTGCAGACCCTGCGGGAGCGGGGGCTGGTTTACGACTGCGCGTGCTCGCGCGCCGAACTGCGGAGCGCGGCTTCCGCGCCGGTGGGGCGGGAGCCCGTGTATCCGGGCACGTGCAGGAACGGGATCGCCGCGGGGCGGGTGGCGCGGGCGGTACGGTTTCGGGTGCCGGAGGGCGTCATCAGCTTCGATGACCTGCTCGTGGGGCGCGTCGAAGAGAACGTGGCCGAGGAGACCGGCGACTTCGTGGTGAAGCGGGCGGACGGCGTCTTCGCGTATCAGCTCGCGGTGGTCGTCGACGACGCGGAGCAGGGAGTGACGCAGGTCGTCCGCGGCGCGGACCTGTTGACCTCCACGCCGCGGCAGATCGCCCTGCAGCGTGCGCTCGGCCTGCCGACGCCCGAGTACGCGCACGTGCCGCTGGCGCTCAACGCGGACGGCTCGAAGATCAGCAAGCGCGAGGGCGCGGTGCCGCTCGATCCGTCGCGCGTCGACGAGACGCTGGAAGAGGTCTACCGCATCCTAGCGGAGTGTATTGGCTGAATCGGGACCACCTGGCTTGGTCTCGACGTCGTGAGCTTCGTTGCGCCTCCTCGACATAGTCACCGCTATGCCTGCGTCGGCGCGCCTCGCTCACGGCGCCGTCGAACCCTCCGTCATCCTGAGCGAAGCGAAGGATCTCAGGATGCGCATGCTGAGATCCTTCGCCGTCTGCGCGGCTCAGGATGACGGGATGGAGGTTCAGCCAACGCACTCCACTTGGATTCAGATGACGCCCATGTCGATGGCCTTCAATACGGCGCGGGTGCGGTCGCGGACGCCGAGCTTGGCCAGGAGATTCGAGATGTGGTTCTTGACCGTGCCGTCGCTGATGCTGAGGAGCTCGGAGATCTCGCGGTTGCTGTAGCCGCCGGCGATGAGACGGAGGATGGTCCGCTCGCGATCGGTGAGCGGTTCAGGCAGCGCCGCGGCATCGAACGCCATGTCGCTCTTCTCCAGCGCGCGGACGATGCGCTCGGTGATCGCCGGCTCGATGCACGTCCCTCCCTCGGCGAGCGTGCGGATGGCGCCGGTCAGCCGCTCGAGCGAGACGTCCTTGAGCAGCCACCCCTTCGCGCCGGCGCGCACCGCGTCGAAGAGCTTGGAGTCGTCGTCGAAAGTGGTGAGGATCAGCGTCGGCGGCGCCGTGCCGCGTTCGCGGAGGCGCTGCAGGACGCCGACGCCGTCGAGCCTGGGCATGCGGAGATCGAGCAGGACGACGTCGGGCTTCTCGCGCTCGATGACCTCCACCGCCTCGATGCCGTCGACCGCCTCGCAGGCGACGACGATGTCGGTGTTGAGCGCGAGGAGGCTGCGCAGCCCCTGACGGACGATGGTCTGGTCTTCGACGATGCAGACGCGGATCACGCCTCGCTCCCGCCGAGCGGCAGCCGGACGTGCACGTTGAAGCCGCGGCCGCGCATCGACGACACCTCCAGCGAGCCGCGCACTCCTTCGACGCGCTCGCGGATGCCGCGCAGCCCGTTGCCGAAACGGACGTGATCGGTGCCGGCGCCGTCGTCGCGGGCGTCGATGTCGAGGGCGTGATCGGCGGTGGCGAGGGTGACCCAGAGATTGCGCGCGCCGGAGTGGCGCACGGCGTTGGTGACGATCTCCTGCACGCTGCGAAGGGCGATCTGTGCGACGTGCGCGTCGGTCACGGCGAGCTCGCGCGGCACGTCGAGGTGAAGCGACGGCGAGTCGACGACGCCGCGCAGCGACTCTAGCGCGGCGCTGAGATCGACCGGCTCCTCGTCGCGGAGGCGGCTGACCACCGCGCGGACGTCGGCGAGGAGATGTTTGGCGATCGCTTTACTCTTTTCGATCTGCTCGCGCGCTTCGCCGCCGGCGAGATGGCTGGCTGTCTCGAGGTTGAGCGTCAGCGCCGTGAGGTGGTGGCCGAGGAGGTCGTGGAGGTCTCGGGCGATGCGGAGGCGCTCGGAAGTGCGGCTGCTGATGTCGAGCAGCCCCGAGGTCATCCGCAGCTCGGCGTTGGCCTCGGCGAGCTGCTGCCGCGCGTGCGCCTCGCTGTAGGCGATGTGCGTTGTGTACGCGGCGAAGAGGAAGAAGGCGAAATACGCGCTGGCGATCGGAAGCGCCGCGCCGTGAGCGCGCCAGACGATGATCGCCAGGATCATGGCTTGAGCGACGCAGACGGCGATCGCGATGCGGAACGGATATTTGCCGAGCTGACCGGCGACGATGACCAGCAGCACGTGCACGAAGCCGTTGGATTGCAAGCCGGCGCACGTGAACGCGGCGGCCGCCTGCAGCACGAGAAAGACGATCTCCTGCGCGCGACTGCAGTCGCGGCGGCAACGGAGGAGAAAAAAGACGAGGAACGCGACGAGGGCGGCGATGATGGCGAGCGTCTGAGGGGCGGCGGGGCCGTAGCGCTCGACCTGCCAGGCGATGGTCGGCCCGATGACGATCAGCCAGGTGATGATGCCGATCCAGATCAGATTTCGCTCGGACGTGCTCATCGTCAGAAATAGAGGCGGACGCCGGCCGTGGTGACCCGCCGGACCTGAATGTACGACATCTCGCTGTCGCGGCGGCCGGCGAATTCGGTGTCGATGACGTACGCGTTGAGGTTCGGCCGCAGTTTGCGCGACAGCGTGAGCCGCGCGAGCGCGGAGCCGTCGCGGACGCTGGCCACGGCGATGAGCTCTCCATCGATGAAGCCGGTGCGGTACACGCGCGCGAAGGCGTAGTTGCGGCCCATGCGGAGCGGGACGTACTCGCGGTTCGCGGCGAGGACGGCGCTGCTGTCGCGGGCGTCGCCGACGCGGAGGCGGAAGTCGCGCCAGGCGGCGGCGGAGAGGCCGTCGCCGCCGTGGTAGACCTCGACGACGACGTTGACGTTGTTGCGGAAGGTGTATTGGCCGCCGGCGAGCGCGTGGCGTTGCGACGCCTCGCCGTGCAGCTCGAGGGCGTCGCCGAATACGCGCGAGAGGCTGATGCCCTGCCGTTCCCGCATCAGATGCAGAGAGATGTCGGTTCCCGCAACCAAGCGGTATATGCGCGCGGCGTACGTGCCGCCCTCGAGCGCGTAGAGGGAGACGTTGGTGCCGCGGACGAAGATGTCGGCGCGGATCATGTCCAGGCCGCGGTACGCCGATCGCCGGTCGCCGGGATCCGAGGGGTTCTTCCGCGGGCTGATGAACGCGGTCGGATTCCAGGCGTAGCCGGTGCCCCACTCCTCGATCACCCGGCCGGCGGTGATGTCGAGCCACGGCGCCGGCGCGAACTGCACGAAGGCCTCGCCGACCGAGGCGGAGTCGCCGGTGCGGTCGTTGGCGTCGGCGCGCAACTTGAGGTGGATCTTCCACTTGCGCGACTCCGGCGACGCCTCGATGAAAGCCACCGCGTCGGCGGAGTTGGTCTGGTAGGCGACCGCGCCGCTGTTGCCGCGCAGCAACGGCGACGCGGGATTCGCCGGCGTGAGCTGGCTCTCGGCTCCGGCCGAGCCGAAGAGCTTGAAGGTGTCGGCGCGGGCGGAAAGGGCGAGCGCGAGAAGTGTCACCCCGAGCGTGAGCGAGGGGCCTGGCGGACGGGTGGCGCGCATCAGTCTCCTCGGAGCGCCGCCCGCGCCCCCAGGTCCCTCGCTCACGCTCGGGATGATATGCGCGGCGCTCACCATTTTCCCAGCGCGTCCTTCGTGAACATCCGCTCGGGGTTCTCGCGCGCCACGCGGTTGGTGTAGCGCATGACGGTGCGATGACCGGGGCGGAGGGCGTCGTCGATCTCGACGCGATCGGTGTCGTACGTCGCGCGCTTGATGAGCTTTCCCGACACGACGTAAAAGTCGGCGCGGCGCGGCTCGAAGCTCTTCTTGTCGACCCACAGCCGCACGCGGTTGTAGGCGACCGCGGGATCCTTCGCCTTGAGCTCAAGGATCCACGCGCCGGCTTCCTCGGCGATGGCGCCGGGCTGGTAGTCGACGGTGAAGTTCGTTCGCGCCACGTCGCCGTTCGACGCCTGTCCCATCAGACGCTGCAGCGGCGAGATGCGGATGGGACGGCTCGCGGACGGCATGTAGATCCACATCGCGTCGCGCAGCATCAGGAGGACCTTTCCCTTCTCCGTCTGCGGCGCGATGAACTCGACGACCGATCGGTCGCTCCCTTTGCCGTACACCCGGAACTTCGAGGTCTCGTGACGGCCGTCGGGGGTGGTGCTGGTCAGCTCGACATCGACGGCGAAGCTCGACATCGAGTTGCGGGACTGATCGGTGCGCGCCAGCACGTTCGCCGCATCCTCGGCGCGCAATGTGAGAGGGATGAGCAGGGCAAATAGTACGTTTCGTATCATTTTCAGATGTGTCCCAGTGCGTCGACGATCTTCAGCCGCGAGGCTTTGAGCGCCGGCACGATCGACGACAGGGTCGCCGTGATGAATGAGATGAGAAATGACGTGACCAGGATCGGCGTCTGCAGCATGACCCGCAGCGAGTAGCCGACGGTGTAGCCCGGCGGCGGCGGAAGCATCAGGTCCATGCGATTGATGGCGAACGCGGCGAGGGCGCCGGCGGCCAGGCCGAGGACGCCGCCGAGGAGGCCGATGAAGACGCCCTCCAGGAGGAACATCCGCCATACCGTGCCGCGCGGCGTGCCGATGGCCATCAGCGTGCCGATCTCGCGCGTCCGCTCGAAGACCGACATCAGGATGGTGTTAGCCACGCTGAACACGACGATGGCGAAGACCACGATGCCGAGGAAGCCGAAGATGCCGTTGTAGAGCATCACCACCTGGTGGTAGAAGCTGGCGAGCTGCGACCACTCCTTGAACTCCACGTCGCGCAGCGAGCGGGCCAGCGTGGAGTGGACGGCGGCGGTGTCGCCGGTGTCGTGCAGGATGAGGATCAGCCGCTCGATCTTCTTCGTCTGCAGCAACTGCTGCGCGGCGGGCAGCGACATCTTCACCGCGCGGTCGTCGTACTCCTTGACGCCGCTCATGAAGACGCCGGCCACGCGGACGTCCATGGCGTTGAGCGACCCGCTGGTGGTGGTGCTCATGAGCGTCAGGTAGTCGCCGGGCTTGACGTGCATGGAGGCGGCGAGGCCGCGGCCGACGATCACGGCGTCGGGCTCGTTCGAGGGAAGGTCGCTGCCGGCGGTGATGCGCTGCGCGGCCATCTTCCGGTCCTTCTCCGGCTCGACGGCGGTGGCCATGAAGGTCTCCGACTTCTCGCCGTTGCTGACCAGGCCCATCAGAGTGATCTGCGCGGTGGTCATGCTGACGCGCGGGTCGCGCTCGACGGCGCGGCGCAGCTCGTCGACGTTCTCCAGCCCGTACTGCAGCGGCTTCTGGGCCTCGGCGCCGGCGAAGCCGCGCTTGTAGATCTGCAGATGTCCGAGCCGGTTGCGGATGGTCGACTCGCGGAGGGCATAGAAGGTGCGGTTCTTGTAGCCGCCGAAGAGGATCAGGCCGACAGCGCCGAAGACGATGACGAGCAGGGTGATCGCGGAGCGGCGGCGGTTGCGGAAGACGTTGCGGAAGGCGATGGTGGTCAGCATGTGGAGTCTCCTAAGCGGCGACGGCGTGTTCGGCGACCAGCGCGCCGTCGCGCATGCTGATGCAGCGCGGGGCGCGGGCGATGAGGGCGGGGTCATGTGTGGCGAAGACGAAGGTGCAGCGCGTCTCGGCGTTGAGGCGCTGCAGGAGGTCGAGGATCTTCGCCGCGGTCTCCGAGTCGAGGTTGGCGGTCGGCTCGTCGGCGAGGACGAGCTTCGGATCGCCGGCCATGGCCCGGGCGATGGCCACGCGCTGCCGCTGGCCGCCGGAGAGCTGGTCGGGGCGCTGCCGGGCATTGGGAGTGAGGCCGACCACGTCGAGCCAGCGCCGCACGCGCTCGCCGCGCTCGCGGCGTCCCGCGCCGCGGAGCAGCAGCGGGTACTCGACGTTCTCGTACGCGGTGAGCACGGGGATGAGGTTGAAGGTCTGGAAGACGAAGCCGAGCGTTTCGCTGCGGGTGCGCGCCAGGCGGTGCAGCGGGACGGCGGTGACGTCGACGCCGTCGATGATCACGCGGCCGGCATCCGGCTTGTCGATGCAGCCGATGAGGTTGAGCAGGGTGGTCTTGCCGCTGCCGGAGGGGCCGGCGAGGGCGAGGAAATCGCCGCGGGCGATGTCGAGCGTGACGGCGGCGAGGGCGGGAACGTGAACGCGTCCGAGGCGGTACGACTTGGCGATCGCTTCGAGCCGGACGATTGCTTTCAGAGGTGGCTGTGCATCCATCGAGAGTCTCCTTCGATGGGCAATGTAGGCGCCGGGGCGCGAATGCACATGTGCCGGAAGACCGCGGGCGGACCGTGACTTTCGGCAGGGTTGCGGTACAGTACGCGGATGCCTAGCAAACTTTCTCTCTGCCTAGTCGCTCTCTTGCTGTGCGCCGTCCCGATGTTCGCCATCACGTACGGTCAGCCCGACGGAAACCGCCATCCCGCGACGGGCGCGGTGGTCGGAACGTTCAGCTCGGGCACGTTCCCCTACTGCTCGGGCGCGCTGATCTCGCCCACGGTGTTCCTCACCGCGGCGCACTGCGACATCGGCCGCGCGCGCGTGTTCGTCACCTTCGACTCGGCGTTCAGCTCGAAGTCGAAGCTGCTCGCCGGGACGTTCTACGGCGACCCGCTGTACAACCAGGCGCAGAGCGACCCGCACGACATCGCGGTCATCGTCCTCGACTCGCCGGTGAAGACCCCCCCGGTCCGACTGCCGGCTGCCGGATCGCTCAGCTCGCTTCGGGTCAACGATCCGTTCACCTCGGTCGGCTACGGCGGCCAGGAGGCCGTGAATCAGCCCGGCGGTCCGGTCATTAACTATCTCGATACGCGGGAGTTCTCCACCGGCAGCCTCAACGCCATCAACCCGGCGTGGCTGCGGCTCTCGCAGAACATCCACACCGGCGACGGCGGCACCTGCTACGGTGACTCCGGCGGGCCGAATTTCCTCGGGGCGGGCTCAACCGAGACGAACATCATCGGCGGCACCACGATCACAGGGGACGCTCTTTGCAAGGCGACGAATGTGATCTACCGGCTCGACACCGACTCCGCGCGATCGTTCCTGAGCCGGTTCGTGCAGCTTCCATAATCAAGCCTCGATTGACTCGGCATAGCGCTGAGGCCACAATCGCGGCAAATTTTGACGAGAGGATGAACGATGGCAACTGCGAAGAAAAGCTCCGGTGCTAAGGGTGGAGGCAAGGGTCTGCAGGCCGAGGTACAGCCGAGCGCCGATCTGGCGCCGATCGTCGGCAGCAAGCCGCTCCCGCGCAGCCAGGTGACAAAGAAGGTTTGGGACTACATCAAGGCGAATGGCCTGCAGGACCAGACGAACAAGCGGATGATCAACGCCGACGACAACCTGCTGAAGATCTTCAACGGGAAGAAACAGGTGTCGATGTTCGAGATGACGGCGTTGGTGAACAAGCACCTGAAGTAGCGCCGTAGGGGCGCGCGGCAGCGCGCCCGGCACTCCGCGGTTCACCGGGGTATCGGGCGCGCTGCCGCGCGCCCCTACCGGATTCCCGTATCGACATTCACCGTGAGCGTGGTGACCACGTTCGCGCGGATCTCGACCGTCTTCGGGAGATCCGCGGTCGTGTCGATGCCGGCGCCGCGCAGGTCGACCGTGTAGCGCGCCGGGATCAGATCGATCAGAAAGGACCCCTGCGAGTCGATGTCGACGGTGTGCAGCAGCGTCGTCCTGGCCGCGTTGTAGACGAGGATCTTGCGCTGCTTGTAGGCGTCGGGCGGGGTGGGGCAGGGGGTGGTGGTGGTCGGGCCGGGGCAGTTCGGACCGATGGTCACCGTGCCGGAGAGGCGGCCGCGCGGCTGCGAGCCGAGGTCGTCGTCGGGGCCGGACGGGCTGTTGCAGCCGATCAGGACCGTGGCGAGCGCGAGGAGCAGGTAGCGGCGGAGCGGCATCTTGTGCATTCTAGTGCCATGCAAAAACTGATTGCGGTTACCGCGCTGGTCCTGCTCCGGCGCCGCCATCGGCCGCGGCGATATCAACGCCATCACGGCCTTCTACGCCGATGACGCAGTGCTCCTTCCGCCCAACGCCCCGCCGTTCCGCGGCAAGGCCGCCATTCAGCAGTTCTGGACCGGGTTCCTCGCCAGCGCGAAAGTCGCCGGCACGCTCACGCCCGACAACGTGATGCAGTCCTGCGACCTGGCGGCCGAGGTCGGACACTACGACCTGACCATCACCCCGCCGGGTGGCGCCGCGATCCAGGACCAGGGGAAGTATTCGGTGACCTGGAAGAAGATCGACGGCCAGTGGAAGATCGCCGTGGACATGTTCAGCTCGAACAAATAGTACGAATCGTACTATTCGACCGCGATCCACAGCGGCACCCCGTGCGCCGCGCTCTGCTTGGCGGCGAGCATGAGCTGCACGTAGGTCTGCACGTCGAGGTCCTCGTCGATCAGCGCGTCGTTCTCCAGGTAGTGCGCGGCGAGCTGCATCAGCTCGACGTCGTCGGTCGGCAGCGACGCCTGCGCCGCGAACGCGCGCAGCTCATCGAGGAGAGCATCGAGGCTGCCGATCTCCAGCGGATCGGCGACGTTGGGGATGGCCACGCGCTCCACGCCGCCGTCGTTCGCCACCGGGAGATAGACCGATTGGTACGCGTCCATGCCGGTGAGCTGGGGCGCGGCGGGGAGCATCTTCGCCACGCGCGTCTGCAGGCGCGACCAGCCGACGGCATCGACGGGGTCGGATCGATACGCCTCGAACGCCGCGCCCGCATCCGCAAAGCGCTCGCGCACCACCGCCTCGATGGCCTCGGCCAGATCGGAGGGGAAGACGTCGGCCGCTGCGCCGGCGACGAAGGACAACACGGCGCGGAGGTTATCAGACGCGCCGCGACGGCGGGAGGAGCGATTCGTTGATGGCGATGGCGGCGATGGCGCCGTCGGCGGCCGAGGTGATGGCCAGCTGCGAGCCGGCGACGAGGTCGCCGGCGGCGTAAATGCCTTCCACCGAGGTCTGCTTGTGCTGGTCGACGATGACGTTGGGGTGCTCGTCGTCGACCTGGCAGCCGATCGATTCGGCCAGGAGGCAGGAGCGCTCGGCGCCGATGGTGAAGAAGAGCGCGTCGATCCCCACCCGCTCACCGGTGGAGAGAACGGCTGCCTCGACGTTCGCGTCGCTGCCGACCAGCGAGATCACCTTCTCGTCCTTGATGTCGACGCACTCGGCGAGCAGCTTGCTCTGATGCTCCTTGGTCCACTCGCGCGCGTGGCCGTCGGTGAAAACCGTGACGTCGTCGCTCCACTGCAGGAGCCGGAGCGCGAGGCCGGCGGCCTTCTTCCCCCAGCCGATGACGCCGATGCGGCGGTCGCGCACTTCGTAGCCGTCGCAGTCGGGGCAGTGGAAGATGCTCGCGCCGTAGAAGCGCTCGACGTCAGGGATGTCGGGGAGCGTGTCGCGCACGCCGTAGGCCAGGACGACGCGGCGTCCCTTCAGTGTTCCGACGGTGGTCGTCACCTCGAAGATGTCGCCGACGCGCTCGATCTTCGAGGCCGTGCATTCGCAGATTTCAGCGCCGGCGGCCTGCGCCTCCTCCCGCCCGCGGCGCGCCAGCTCGGCCGGCGCGATGTTGTGATTTCCGAGGAAGCCATGGACGGCACGCGCGGCGTAGTTCCGCGGCCGGCCGGAGTCGAGGACGATCACCCGGCGGCGGTAGCGTCCGAGGAAGATGGCGCAGGTGAGGCCGGCGGGGCCGCCGCCGATGATGATGACGTCGTAGGTGGATTGGTTGGGCATACCAGATGGGTTCGCCGTTGATCGTTGGCCGTTGGCCGTGCTCTCGGCCGCGGTCAACGGCCAACAGCCAACGGCGAACGAAAGTCACCGCGAACTGTACGACACCTGCGGCTGCGCGCCTTCGACCCGGATCGACACGTTGCTCGCGGGGATGGTCTCGCGCGCGCCGTGCGGGCGCACCCACACCACGACGGTGTAGACGCCCGGCCCGTCGGGAAGCGGCACGGCGAAGGCGAACGTGCCGTCCTCGGCGACCTGGAAGTCGCCGCGCCGGCCGTCGCTGTACTCCTCGCGCACCTGCTCCACCGCGCCGTCGGCGTAGTGGCGATAGAAGGTCTTCAGGCGCGGCAGGTACTCGCGGCGGTCATGCGGGAGGCCGTAGCTGGCGATGGCGTTGGCGACCGTGGCGGACATCGGCTGCGGCAGCGGCTCGCGGTGGACGGTGATCGCTTCGATGTCGTGGCCCGCCTTGGGACGCCCGCTGCAGAGAAGACGCTCGCCGGCGGAGGCGCGCCGCGGCAACGGGCGCACCCAGTCGACGTAGCGCCGCAGGAACTCCTGGGCGATGCGGAACTCGCCCCCCTCCCACGCCACGCCGATGCCGACGTGCGTGGCGTGCGGGTCGAGGATGGCCTTGCGGTGGCCGTCGTGCGGCGCGGCCTCGTTCATCATCGCTTCTTGCGAGCGGCGCATCATGTCGAGCAGGGCGCGGTCGCTGAAGCCGAAGTTCGCGGACCAGGCGGCGGCGTTCTCGCTCAAGCCGTCGTTGCCGCCGGCGAACGAGTAGCGCATGTACGGCGCGTGTCCGTCGAGGGTGAAGTGGCCGCTGGTGCGATTGCGGATCTGGAGTCTGGTGTAGGCGTCGGCGACCGAGGAGGCATCGGGGTCGAGATCCACGGCATGCAGGCCGGCGCGCTGCCGGTCGCGGTTGATCATCCGCAGCAGCTCGGCGCGGAGCGTCATGCGCGTCTCGTCGGCGGCGCCGTCCCCCTGCGCGAAAGTCGCGCCGAAGGTCAGCAGCGAAGCGAGAACAGTCAGAAGCAGCTTCTTCATGGGACGTGATGGGAACGCCGGCAGGGGCGTGACATATTCGAGCGTATCATTTGCCGGCCAGGGGGAATGAGATGAACCAGCCGTGGCTCGACCACTACGATGCAGGTGTCCCGCGCTCCATCGGAACGTACCCCGACAAGACGCTCGTCGATTTCGTCGCTGACCACTCGCACCAGCGCGGGGACGCCACCGCGCTGATGTTCAAGGGGCGGAACATGACCTGGCGCGAGCTCGACCGTGCCAGCGACGCCTTCGCCCATGCGCTGGCGGGGGAGGGGGTGAAAGAAGGCGACCGGGTCGCGCTGCTCCTGCCGAACTGCCCGCAGTTCATCATTGCCGAGCTCGCCGCGTGGAAGCTGGGCGCCATCGTCGCCCCGCAGAATCCGATCTACACCGAGCGCGAGCTCGAGCAGTCGATGAACGCCAGCGCCTCGGAGACGGTCATCGTCCTGACGCCGTTCTACGAGCGGGTGAAGGCCTGCCAGCCGCGCACCTCGCTCAAACGCGTCATCGCCACCAACATCAAGGAGTACCTCCCGCCCATTCTCCGCGTCCTCTTCACGCTGGCGAAAGAGAAGAAGGAAGGGCATCGCATCCACCTCCGTCCCGAGGACTTCTGGTTTCAGGACCTCATCGAGAAGGGCGGGTCGGGCCAGGGCGTGATGCGCGGGGCGAAACCGGACGACCCGGCGGTGATCCTGATGAGCGGCGGCACCACCGGCACGCCGAAGGGCGTCGTCAGCGACCACCGCTCGCTGGTGGCGTCGGGAGTCCAGTTGTCGGCGTGGCTGCGTGAGGCGCTGGCCGGCGAAGGCAGCAACATCATGCTGCCGCTCCCGCTGTTCCACACCTACGGCTGCGCCGGCGCGCAGACCATCTCCATCATCTCCGCGGTCCCGCTGGCGCTGATCCCCAACCCGCGCGACGTGGGCGACGTGGTGAAGTCCATCGGCCGCGACAAGCCGACGCTCTTCTGCGGCGTGCCGACGCTGTTCAACGCGCTGCTCAATCATCCCGACGTGGCGGCGAAGAAAGTGGACTTCAGCTCCATCCGCGCCTGCTTCTCCGGCGCCGCGGCGCTGATGGCGGAGACGAAGAAGCGGTTCGAGGAGCTGACCGGCGGGCGCATCGTGGAGGGCTACTCGCTGACCGAAGCGACGATGGCGGCGTTCGTCAATCCGTTCCGCGGGCCGAACAAGATCGGATCGGTGGGGATGCCGGTGCCCGACGTGAACGTGCGCATCGTCGACGGCGACGACGGCAAGCGGGAGATGGCCACCGGCGAAGTCGGCGAGGTGCTGATCAACGCCCCGCAGCTCATGAGCGGCTACTGGAACAATCTCGAAGAGACGGCGCTGATGCTGCGCAAGCACGACGACGGCTCCTCCTGGCTTTACACCGGCGACCTCGGATACGTCGACGAGGACGGCTATCTCTTCCTGGTCGACCGGAAGAAGGACCTCATCAAGACCAGCGGCTACCAGGTCTGGCCGCGGGAGATCGAAGAGGTGATCGCCGCGCATCCGTCGGTGGCTGAAGTGGGCGTCGCCGGCGTTCCCGACGAGCGGAAAGGCGAGACCATCACCGCCTGGGTGGTGGCGCGGCCGGGCATGACCGTGGATCCCGAGGCCCTGCGGGCCTACTGCAAGGAAAAGCTCGCGCCGTACAAAGTGCCGACGAAGATCGAGATCCGCAAAGACCTGCCGAAGACGATGGTGGGGAAGGTGCTGCGGAGGATGCTGGTGGCGGAGGCGAAGGAAGCGCAGAAGGCGGCGGCCGCGGCGCCGTAGGGGCGCGCAGCAGCGCGCCCTGTACTCCGTCGTCACCTCCCGCCCACCGAGGTGCCGGGCGCGCTGACGCGCGCTCGGATACTCGCCCAAGACGTAGGTTCCTTGATCGGTTCACAGGGTGGCACCACGCCCCGTTTTGATTTCGGCGGCTCCGCGGCGCGTGCGAACCACGCGAGATGCTCTGCAATCCCTTGCGGAGAGAGCGACTATGATTCAACCGTCATTGTTGCAGTTCAAACTTGAAGTCAAGACTCTGCGTGAATCATGTGCCGATCATCATTTCGAGAGCAGACTACTGACTGAGTTAAAGCCGGCGACCGCGCGCCAGCTCGCGGCGAGAAAGCAGCCCAACGAGACAAAGCCGCATAGAACCGTTATACCAAACATCGCATTAGATGATTTATGCCAGTGGACACTGCTGAGGCAATTCGTGAGAAAGATCGTGCCGTACGCTAGCACCGCGAAGAACGCCCCGTAGATGAATAATTTCAGGGCGATGATAAGGATGTGACTACTCTCGAGTGGCACCGTCCCCTTATCCCAGAGATGCCCCATGAATGTGAGGAAGGCGATAGTAGCGCCGCCATTCAGTGTAAGCAGTGCTCGGAGTGCGGACTGACCGCTAGTTACGACTGTGGCGTACTTTGTTGCTGGTGTGATTTGGTCGGCTGTGTCAATTGATGACATACGTCGCTCCTTCTTGTCTGCGTCGTCGTCGTGCTCGCGAGCCATCGCACGACGGCGCCGCTCGCATTCGGATGCGACGAAGGTTGTACTTCTTTAGGAGTGTCCGAATAGCGCGTTTCCACACCCTGATCGGCCTAACGGCTCAGCGCTCAGCCGCCGGAACCGCACGCAGCACTGTAGCACCCACGACGCTGGTGCGGCGGTTCCGGTCGGCTGGAGCGCAGAGTTATTAATAGGCCACACGAAGCGCCTCTCCGGCGGGCTGGAAACGGAGTGGCCGACGTGCCGCTGCACGGGCGGAAAGTGACACTACGTGGATGGGCTGGCAATGGTGCTCATTCGTCGTATCGCTACGTCCATGCCACCCGATTGATTTGGTGAAAAGATGCTGCATTCAGGAAAGCCGGAAGTGGTTAGGAGGGACACAACATAGAACCCAGCTGCGTTTGCTCTACCGACCAGATGCTCGTTCATCAAATCGACCACTTTGCGTTGCCAGTCGATAACCTTCTGATAGTCCATTTCATTGAGAGGCACCGATGCGTGAATGGATCGGATCGTGCCCCTATGGAGAACTTCGCCACATTCAGAGTACAGCGTTCTGAATTCCTCGAGGGTTAATGCGTTTGGCTTTGAATTGGCCTGGATATTCCACCCGTTTGGCGTCTTTTCCCTTATGACAGGCTGCGGAAACGAGTGCGGATAACTTCTGTGAAGTAGCCGCATAATTTTCTCTGCATTCCACTCCTTCTTTGCAGACTGGGTCTGCGCCTCTGGAAGATCTCCGTGTAGCCCGAGGCAGCCCAAGGCGATCAGCTCACACATGCGGCGGAATTGCAGATAGGCATACTCTCGCGCATACGGAGGCGACAGATTGAGTCGTCCCTCGCAGGCGTGTGCTACGAGATCAATCCGAATGGTAAGTTCGTGCATCAATGGCAAGTACGCTCGGATTGCCTCATCGGTTGAGAATTGGTCGTTGTTGGTCATACGTCGCCTTGAGGCCTAACGGTCTTCGGTTCAGCCGCGCACGGCCTGTCCGCTCGGACAGCGCGACGCAACGCGTCGCGCTGTTCGAGCCGCGGAAGCGGCGGGCCAAGCGACGGCCGTGCGTCGGCTGCTACCGAGAGGTACCCATGTTCCCGGCCGTTCACGAGTTAGGCCGTTGTAAAGCTCGCAGCCGACCAGCGTGGCTAGAACTTCGACCCAAAAGCGTTACTTCTTTGAGCAGCAAAATTTGAGCGTGTCGCCATTGATTGACGCACCGCTTTCGACAGCACAGCAAAATGTCACGCCATTGACAACCGTTTCAATTGTTCCGGCCGGACACGCGCTCCTAGTACAACAGAATTGAGATGTATTACTCCCGACAGCGCCGTCGTCGTTCGAGGTGCAGCAGAACACGACGCCATTGACGGTAGTAGCGATGGTTTTGGGAGGACAGGCCGATTCGACCGTATACTTACACGTGTATGGAATGTCGACTTGGTAGTTAACAAAATTGTTGTTGTTCACAACGTATGGATGAACAACGCATGTTGGCGTACCTGCGATAAGTGTGATAGTCGAAACATTGCTAACCGTAACGCCTGGGTTCGCTTTTTCAATGCAGGTCTTGCAGCCGGGGCGAAAGCAATCCGTCATAGGCGCGCTATTGAACAAGCTTAGTGCCGCCGTGATTGCCGCAGGACAACTTGTGGCGGCAGCGACTGGGATGTTTGTGAAGGTTCCGCAATTGGTCAGCATCGGGTTCTGCTCAATGGCGACATGCCAAGTGCCGGCGGAGCACGTATATTGCTGGGACATGCCCCGTTGCGCGAAGAATGTGGATAATACGAATGCCGACAAAAACAATTTTGTCATCGGACACCTCCATACCACAATTTACGGCTTTGGTATCTTAGGAGTGTGCGGATACGGCCATTGCCACACCACCTCTTTTGACGCATGCCGAAACTGGTGGTTGAAAGGCGTGCAACTTCGCGAATCGGCCTAACGGATCTGGCGTTCAGCTGCGTGGCCCCTCCACATGGCAGAATACCTGGAGGTGCTTCTTGCGCGGAACGCGGCAACGACCGGGGCCACGTCGGCTGCAACGCCGAGTTAGGCCGCGGGTAGCACCTCTCGTCGCCCCCCCCGTTGAACCTCTCGCCACGAAGGTTCCAAGCAAAGCCACGCCATGCTCGGAGGAGGCACGGGAGGAGCTACAACGCGGCCTACGAGCCGTTGTCCCAACCCTTGTCGTACGAGTCGTTCAGCTCGTTCCAATCCTTCACCGCCTCGTCGCCGTAGAGATACGCGGACGGGTCCATCGGAACCGGCTGGTTGTACGAGTTTCGGCCAGCGTCGCTCTGCCCTTTGTTGTGTGCGTCTTCCAAGTCCCTTGACGAGTTGCTCATGATTAAGCTCCTTTCAGTGGCACGCTCCTAAAACGCTTGCAATATTCGTGCACTATCTGGCGACGTTCCTTTGCGGATGACGCGGCGTTTCGACACTTTCCTGAATGCCGATGTTGCCACCCACCTGAACGTTCGGCAGAGCGGCGCGGCGGTTGCCGCGAGGAACGAGGTACTCGGCGGGAGCGAACTGCAACCGGCGTGACGCCGAGATTCAGGGCGCTGCTGGTGCCGATCGCCGTTACCCACCGCGAAACGGAGACCGGCTTGCAGGGACGGGCGGTGGCCGCGCACCGACGGCCTAACGCCGGCGCTCAGCGGCGGGCCGAGCGAAGCGAGGCCCGTCCGTCTGGAGCGCCTTGTTGGGCCGCAGCCTGCCTGCAACTGTGGCGCGCTTCATTGCGACCCCTTAGTACAGGCGCACCCGAGGCACATCTTCGACCTTGCAGCTGTGACACACGAGCCTATTCTCGAGCTGCACCTGCGGAGCGACAAGCCTAAACCAGTCAGACTGGTACATTCCTTGGTACTGATCTCCGAAATATCCGAACTCCGATATTCTGATTAGGTTGATCCCTCTATGCCTTGCCCGGATGACGTGGCAGAAGCCGCATCGGTTACAGGTGAGTGCCGCCGAAACCGCCTTGGGATCAGCCACGATTTGTTGCCACGCCGAGACTCCCTCACCCACGATCGTTGTGCTGTATCTGCTGTCTTTTAGGAGCACGACGTTGCCGAGGGCAAACTTGGCATCTCCAGAGTGGTTCGCGTCAAAAAGCGTAGCGCGATCTGCCGAAAATGCCTGTTTCAGCTTGCTGAATTTGAACCAGAACCAAAACGAATTCATAACACCCCCGGTACACCTCAAGTAAGCACGCAGCGCGGTGATTTGACTTCAGTACATGTTTGTCACCCACCCAGACAGTTTCGCGGCCCAACGGTCTTTCACTCAGCCGCGCGCGGCCTTCACGCCCCGGCAGCGCGACGCGCAGCGCCGCGCTAGACCAGCCGCGGTCGGGTAGACCGAGGCGATTGCTCGCCCCGGCCCCCCTGCAGATCCGGACGTGCGGGACTACCGCATCCGGCTCCTCGGGTCACGGGTTCGCTGCGCGCGGTAGACCGTCGTGCACCCCCTGGTCGACAAAGGCCAGTTTTCCGCTATCCGCTGAAGTTTCGTTGACACTGTGTGCGGGCCCGATGTCTCGCTCATGTTGCCCTTCAGCAGTTCCGTGACCCGGCGCCCCTCTTCCCTCCACCGGATCGCGCGGGGGTTCGCTTCTCCGGCTTCCTCGGTACTTTCGGAGCGCTCCGACTTCCTGCCGCCCATCCCGCGTCGTTTCGTTTTCCTCACTTCGCGGTACCACGGACTGCTGCGCTTCGCCAGGCAGCGGGGAGTTGCTGTTTGCCGGCTCCTCTTCGGTACTGCGCCGGTGCCTCAATCCTCTGCCTTCGAGCGCTCTCGTGGAAACGGCAGGATCTCCCAGGTTCCCAGGCAACCCCTTTGCGAACATGCTCTGCTCTATCGACCCCGGCGGACCGATTGCGTCAGGCCATTTGCGACGCCCTCGATGTTGCCTTCCGTGCGCTTCACGACGTCGGCTCCGCTTCTAGGCCCCTTTCGAGGCTCCATCACACAGCCTGCTCACTCGCTGTCTACGCTTCGCAGCTCGGATTACTCCGATCAACACCACGCAAGACTCGCTTCCCGCTGACGGCCACTCCTGGCGGGACAGGACTTACACCTGTCGGGTTGCTTCAGGAGGTTTCCACTCTGTGCTTCAACTCACATCGCTTCCTCCTCCCCAGGCTTTTCCTGGCGCACGAAGCGGCGGGCCAGCGTATGGCCGCGCGTCGGCTGCAGTGAAGAGTTGGGCCGCAATTCATGACCGTCGTGTGCCGAGTACGAGGTGGCGCCCGCGGCAGATACTTGTTTACGATGGTATGTCCACCCTCGTTGGCTGTTGGTGGCAACGCAAGCTGCATGCAAAGTATTCTTAACATTATGATGACGGACACCTGGCTAGAATAGCGCGACCATCGTCCTCAGCGGCGATAGCCATTTGTAGTGCTTCTGCGCGCGACGCACCTTGATATGTCACAAAATAGTCGACCCACTGCTCGCGGGTGGCGCCGCGAGCCGCCCATACCGCTATCTGGAGCTTGTCGGCGTCGTCGCCGCCCTTCACGCACCCGATGAACGCAGCCAGGCCTGTCGATACGTTCGCACTCCATCCTCTGTCGGTCGTGTCCGGGGTGTCTTTGCTTATGTCCAAGCAAGAAACCTCGACGTCGAGCGTTTGGGAGTCGTGTGGATGCATTGTGACATGTAGCTCCTCCGTCACGACCATCGATTGTACGCCACTGTTGGAAGGCTCGAGCTTAGTTCCGACGTCAACGTGGATAAGCCATTCGCGTTCGGTTCTATTTACAATCCGCACGGTCATCGTTCCAGAATTACCGGTTCCGGCCCATGATGACGTAACGTACTCAGCATTTGTCGCATCGACGAGACCAATCGAGTGTGACTCCGCCACCATCGTGCCCGTGGTCGAAGTTCCGGTCAGGTCGGTCGCCATGGTGCTGGTGGTGGCCGAGGTGTCAGTCATAGTGGTCGCGCTCGTGTCACTGAGATTGTTGGTGGTGGTTTCGCTCTTGCACGCCACCGCTCCAGTGACGCACGTGATCAGCAGAAGTCCAAGTGCCTTTCGCATGTGTTCCTCCAATGCGATCGTTCCATCTTGGAGTGTCTTCCCGAGGTGAAATCCCTACCCATGGCGGTTGAGTCGGCCCAACGGACCACAGCTCAGCGGCTTCGGCCCGCCGCGTGGACGTGAAGCCAAGGATAACAGCGAGCGGGTCGAAGTCCGCTGCAGCTGAAAGTTGGACGGCGTTTTGGCTACTCACCGTTCTCAAAATGAAAATGATCCTGAGCTCCGGAGCTGAAGTTCGCGATGAACTCCGCTGAGCGATGTTTCTCACCTTTCGGTGTGAACTGCCCGGTGGCCACAGCCCAGTCGTAAACTGCTTTTCCAACTGGATAACGCGTTATTAATAAGGTGCCCGTGAGAGTGTTGGCGCGGATCCAGTCTTCCGCAGATTCCTTCGATGCGAAGACCGCGCTGGGGAATCGGTTGGTTGTTCCGTTAAAGACCCAGACGTCGTCCACGTTTCGTCCTCGCCGTCCAACGCCCGGCATCACCCGCGCCCCCGTTCAAGAGCATAAGAGGCACGCTGAAGGGGCGTCGGGTGCATGCCGTTGTTGAACGAAGCCGCTACGCGGCGCGCTCCGCGTGGTTGAGCGCTCGTGCCGAG
>JBBPII010000023.1:0-53516 GCA_038040385.1 Candidatus Gilichinskyi gelida | reverse complement strand
ACTCCGGCCGTTCGGTCATCGTGGTCGGCCCCGAGCTGAAGCTGCACCAGTGCGGCCTGCCGAAGAAGATGGCCCTCGAGCTGTTCAAGCCGTTCATCTACAACCGTCTGGAGGCCAAGGGTCTCGTCGGCACCATCAAGGCCGCCAAGGAGATGGTCGAGCTGCAGCAGACCGAGGTGTGGGACGCGCTCGAGGAGGTCATCAAGGAGCATCCGGTTCTGCTGAACCGCGCGCCGACGCTGCACCGCCTCGGCATCCAGGCCTTCGAGCCGCTGCTGGTGGAAGGCAAGGCCATCAAGATCCATCCGCTGGTCTGCACCGCGTTCAACGCCGACTTCGACGGCGACCAGATGGCCGTCCACGTGCCGCTGTCACCAAAAGCACAGGTTGAGTCGCAGGTGCTGATGCTGGCGTCGAACAACATCCTCTCGCCGGCCAACGGCAAGCCGCTCGCCGTCGCCTCGCAGGACCTGGTCCTCGGCTGCTACTACCTCACCAAGGAGAAGAAGGGCGCCAAGGGCGAAGGGAAGATCTTCGGCGACGTCGACGACGTCATCCTCGCCCTGCAGTCGAAGGAAGTGGAGCTGCTCACGCCGATCCGCCTGCGCCTCAGCGGCCGCTTCCTCGACCTCACCAAGCACTTCAACGACCAGGACGTGACGCACGCCGAGATCCAGGACCTCGACCGCAAGATCATCGAGACCACCGTCGGCCGCGTCATCTTCAACATGCACATGCCGGATGAGATCCCCTTCATCAACGGCCTGCTCAAGAAGAAGGGTCTCTCCGAGCTGGTGAACTTCGCGTTCATCAACTTCGGCAACGACATGACGGTCCGGCTGCTCGATCAGCTCAAGGACCTCGGCTTCCTCTACGCCACCAAGGCCGGCGTCTCCATCGGCGTCGATGACATGGTCATCCCGTCGACGAAGGGCGCCATCGTGGACGGCGCGCGCAAGGCGGTGCTCGAAGTGGAGCGCCAGCGTCTCGACGGCGCCATCACCCACGGCGAGCGCCACAACAAGATCATCGACATCTGGCACCGCGCGACCGAGAACGTCTCCGATGAGATGTTCAGCGAGATGCGCCGCGCGGAGATCGACCGCGCCGAGTTCAACCCCATCTTCATGATGGCCGACTCCGGCGCCCGTGGTTCCAAGGAGCAGGTTCGCCAGCTCGCCGGCATGCGCGGCCTGATGTCCAAGCCGTCGGGCGAAGTCATCGAGACCCCCATCACCGCGAACTTCCGCGAAGGCCTCTCCGTGCTGCAGTACTTCATCTCCACCCACGGCGCGCGCAAGGGTCTGGCCGACACCGCGCTCAAGACCGCCGACTCCGGCTACCTCACCCGCCGTCTGGTCGACGTGGCCCAGGACGTCATCGTCACCGAGCAGGACTGCCAGACCTTCGAGGGCATCGTCGTCAACCCGATCATGGAAGGCGGCGACATCCTCGAGCCTCTGCGCGACCGCATCGTCGGCCGCGTGGCGCAGGAAGACGTCTACGATCCGCTCACCGGCGACCAGCTCGTCGGGCAGAACGACGAGATCTCCGAGGATCTGGCCAACGCCATTCAGGAAGCGGGCATCGAACAGGTGAAGATCCGTTCCGGACTGACCTGCGAGACTCGCCGCGGCATCTGCCGCCGCTGCTACGGACGCAACCTGGCCAGCGGCAAGATGGTGGAGATCGGCGAAGCGGTCGGCGTCATCGCCGCGGAGTCGATCGGCGAGCCGGGCACGCAGCTCACCATGCGTACCTTCCACGTCGGCGGTACCGCGTCGCGCGTGTCGGAGCAGTCGAAGCACGAGGCCACCAACCCCGGCCGTGTGCAGTTCGTGAACGTCTCCACGGTCACCAACAAGAACGCCGATCTCGTGGTCATCAACCGCAACGGCAAGCTCCTCATCCTCGAGGACACCCCCGCCAAGAAGGCCACCAAGAAGGGCGGCATCGCGCAGCCCGAGACGCACCGCGAGAAGGAGCGTTACGCGCTCGTCTATGGTTCGACGCTGAAGGTGCACGACGGCCAGCACGTCGAGGCCGGACAGCCGCTCGTCGAGTGGGATCCGTTCACTTCGGCCATCCTCACCGAGGTCGGCGGCAAGGTCGTCTTCAAGGACATCGTCGAAGGCGAGAACGTCCGCGAAGAGACCGACCGCGTCACCGGCCTCACCCAGATGGTCATCGTCGAGTCGGCCACCGCCGAGAAGCGCACCCCGACCGTCACCATCAAGACCAAGAAGGCCGGCGAGGAGCGCCGCTATCTGCTCCCCACCGGCGCGCATCTCATGGTGCAGAACGGCGTGGAGGTCTACCCCGGCGACATCATCGCCAAGATCCCGCGCGCCACGACCAAGACCAAGGACATCACCGGCGGTCTGCCGCGCGTCGTCGAGCTCTTCGAGGCCCGGCATCCGCGCGAGAAGGCCGTCATCTCCGAGGTCGACGGCACCGTGCATCACGGCCCGGTGGTCAAGGGCCTGCGCCGCGTGATCGTGGAGACCGACGAAGGCACCCGCCACGAGTACAGCGTCCCGCGCTCCGTGCACGTGAACGTGCAGGAGGGCGAGCGCGTGCGCGCCGGCGACCCGCTCATCGACGGTCCGATTGATCCTCATGACGTTCTCTCGGTCCTCGGCATCAAGGAGCTGCAGCGCTACCTGGTGGACAAGATCCAGGAGGTCTACCGCTCGCAGTCGGTGGCCATCAACGACAAGCACATCGAAGTCATCTGCCGCCAGATGCTCCGCTCGGTCCGCGTGACCCGCGTGGGCGATACGGATTTCCTCGTAGACGAGCAGGTCGATCGCTTCCGCTTCATGGAGGAGAACGAGAAGGTGATGAACCGCGGCGGCGAGCCCGCCGACGGCACCCCGCTGCTGCTGGGAATCACCAAGGCGTCCCTCTCCACCGACTCATTCATCTCCGCCGCCTCGTTCCAGGAGACCACGCGCGTGCTCACCGAAGCCGCCATCGCCGGCCGAGTCGACCACCTGCGCGGTCTGAAGGAAAACGTGATCGTCGGCCGCCTGATCCCCGCCGGCACCGGCATGCCGACCTACCGCGACGTCTACCTCGAGAAGGACGAGCCGGTCCCGGTCCAGCCCTCGCTCGACGAGCTTCTGGCTCGGGAGGGGGAGGACGCCGAGGAGGAGACGCTCTCGCTGGTGGACTTCGAGGAAGAGCAGTAGGCCTCACGCTACAGCAGTGCACACCATTCGGGCGGCCGTGAGGCCGCCCGAAGCTTTTGGAGCGCCGGCGTCCTCGCCGGCTGGCGCGGCGGCGTCCCGCCGCCGACTCATCGAAATGCATTACCCTTGATCGCCATGACCACACGGGCCGACGTCCGCCTCACCTCCGAGGATTACCTGCGCATCGAGCGCGCCGCGGAGTGGAAGAGCGAGTACATCGACGGCGAGATGTTCGCGATGGCGGGCGCCTCACCGCGGCACGTGCTCATCGCCACGAACGGTGCGCGCGAGCTTGGCAATCAGTTGCGCGAAGGGCCGTGTACGGTGTACACCGCCGATCTGCGCGTTTCGACGGACCGTCAGCGCCACTACACCTACCCCGACGTTGTGGTCGTCTGCGACCCGCCGCAATTCGTGGATGACCAGCTCGACACCGTCACCAATCCGGCGTTCATCGCTGAGGTCCTTTCCGACTCGACTGAAAAGTACGACCGCGGAGCCAAATTCGAGCGCTACCGCGCGGTGCCGACGATCTCGGAATACCTGCTCGTTTCTCAGGATCGAGTCCACGTCGAGCTCTACACGCGTCAACCCGACGGAGGCTGGTTTCTGCGCGAATGGAACAATCCGGCGACGGAGATCGAGCTCGTTTCGCTTCGCTGTCGCCTGCCCATCGCCGAGGTGTACGCCAAAGTGAACTTCGGCACAACGACGTCGAGTGCGCCGGCGTAGGTTACTTTGCCGCCCAGAAGGTGATCGGCGAGTCGGCCACCGCCGAGAAAACCGGCGAGGAGCGCCGCTACCTGCTCCCGACCGGCGCCCATCTCATGGTGCAGAACTGGAGGTCGAGGCTCGCCACCCGCGCGAGAGGCCGTCATCTCCGAGGTCGACGGCACCGTGCATCATGGCCCGGTGGTCAAGGGCCTGCGCCGCGTGATCGTGGAGACCGACGAGGGCACCCGCCACGAGTACAGCGTCCCGCGCTCCGTGCACGTCAACGTGCAGGAGGGCGAGCGCGTGAGGGCCGGCGACCCGCTCATCGACGGTCCGATCGATCCTCACGACGTGCTCTCGGTCCTCGGCATCAAGGAGCTGCAGCGCTACCTGGTGGACAAGATCCAGGAGGTCTACCGGTCGCAGTCGGTTGCCATCAACGACAAGCACATCGAAGTCATCTGCCGTCAGATGCTCCGCTCGGTCCGCGTGACCCGCGTGGGCGACACCGACTTCCTCGTCAAAGCCTGCCCCGAGCGCAGCGAGGGGAGCAGGTCGATCGCTTCCGCTTCATGGAGGAGAACGAGAAGGTGATGCGCCGCTCCCGGCGCGCGAAGCGCGACGGCTGATCAACAAGCCGAGCCCGCCGACGGCACCCCGTTGCTGCTCGGCATCACCAAGGCGTCACTCTCCACCGACAGCTTCATCTCCGCCGCCTCCTTCCAGGAGACCACGCGAGTGCTCACCGAAGCCGCCATCGCCGGCCGAGTGGACCACCTGCGCGGTCTGAAGGAAAACGTGATCGTCGGCCGCCTCATCCCCGCCGGAACGGGCATGCCGACCTACCGCGACGTCTACCTGGAGAAGGACGAGCCGGTCCCGGTCCAGCCTTCCCTCGACGAGCTGCTCGCTCGGGAGGGGGAGGACGCCGAGGAGGAGACGCTTTCGCTGGTGGATTTTGAGGAAGAGCAGTAAGCCTCACGCTACAGCAGTGCACACCATTCGGGCGGCCTCACGGCCGCCCGGAGCTTTTGGAACGCCGGCGTCCTCGCTGGCTGGCCCGGCGGCGTCTGGCCGCCTCCTTCAAACGAATACAATCTCTTTACATGTCGCGAGTGATCACCGAGTACAACGCGAGCGAGAACGCGCTCCGACCGTGAAGTCGTCTTAGAGAGCGTCACGGCCCAAGTCGTTTCAGCGGGGGGCTTTTATGGATTCGAACCTCACTTCGCCGCCACGTCAGCCGGCGACCAGAACCGTTGCCATTCTCTTGTTCGATGGTGTCGAACTCTTGGACTTTGCCGGACCGTTCGAGGTGTTCTATGCCGCGCGGCTCGCGCGCGGACCCGTTCGCGAGACCTCTGACGCCCCCGCCCTGTTCCGGGTTCTCACATTGGGGCGATCTGAGGGCGCCGTTGAGGTTCGCGGTGGGCTCCACGTGACGCCGCACTTCTCCCTTGAGAAAGCCCCTCCCGTGCAGATACTCGTGGTCCCGGGAGGGCAAGGTACACGTTCGCTTCTCGAAGACAGAGAGTTTCTGGATTCGATTCGAAGCATGGCGAGCGAAGCCAAACTGGTGGCTTCGGTCTGCACTGGCGCGTTGCTCTTGGCGAAGGCCGGTCTCTTGAAGAATCGTCGGGCGACGACCCACTGGGCGTCACTGGACTTGCTGGCTTCCATCGATCCGACAACGGAGATTGATGCTTCGGCAAGAGTCGTCGACGATGGCGTGTTTACGTGCGGGGGAATCTCGGCGGGCATCGACTTGGCGCTCTGTATCGTGGAGAAGCTCTGCGGAAAGGACGTGGCGGATGACACGGCCCGCCATATCGACTATCGCAGTCCCTGGTGGGTAGCTCGGCATACGTCTGTTGGATCGGCAGGGGCCTGAGTCTGGTCACGTCGCGCCCCCCGCAGCGTCGTTCGCGGTCTTGAGGCCGAACGCCTCATAAAGCTCCTCGCGCTTTTCTTGGAATCTCCGTGACGGGCCCTCAGCCGCAATTCGTCCCTGGTGCATGATGTAGGTTTTGTCACTCATCTCCAGGATCCAACTGACGTTTTGATCTACAACAACGATCCCAGTACCCCTCTCCGCGAATGAACGCAGGATCTCCCCGACCTCGGCCAGGAGAGCCCGCGATAGGCCGATGGAGGGCTCGTCGAGAAGGATGAAATCCGACGGTCGGAGCAGAGTCCGCGTTATGCTGATGAGCTGTTTTTCGCCGCCGCTCAGGTTTCGGGCTCTCTCCTTGTGGCGGCCGAGAAGTCGGAGGATCGCCCCAAAGACATTCCCCCTCTTGATCTTCTCGGGCACTTCCCAGTGCAACATCTGGTCGAACATCACATCATACGAATACCGTCGGCCCAGATAGACTTGAACGTTCTCCTCGATCGTGAGATCGGGAAAGAGGCGCCCACCCTGAGGCATGTAGCCCAGCCCTGCCTCAAGCCGTTCCCTGGTTGCGCGGCCGTCGAGAGCCTCTCCTGATAATTCGACTGCGCCGCGGTCTAGCTCCACCAGCCCCATCAGGGCCCTGAGAACGGTAGACTTTCCGGAGGCGTTCCGACCGATGAGGGCCACGATCTCCCCGCTGCCGACCTTCATGGAGACCTCGTGAACGACCGGAGGACCGCCGTAGCCTGCCGTCATGCCCTTGCCGATCAGCATGCCCCGGTCACTCCTCTCCCGCCCGAAGACCGCTGAATTGCTCGCGGACGCTCTCGCGGGAGAGCACCTCGTCCAGCGGCCCGTACTCCAGCAGCCGGCCTTCTGCCATGAACAGAACAGGGAGACCGAGACGGCGGATGGCGTCGAGGTTGTGCTCCACCAGCACCACCGGGATAGACCCTGTCACCTCGCGGACCAGTCCCTCCAGCTCGGTCATCTCTCGTGGGCTGACCCCTGCCGTGGGCTCATCGAGGACGAGGAGCTTTGGCTTGGAAGCCAGGGCCACACCGATGTCCAGCACCTTCCTCTTGCCGAAGCTCAGTGCCGAAGCGTCCTTCTCCAGCTCCTGAAGGAGACCCAATCTCGACGCTAAGGCGACGGCGGCTTCGGCTCCTGCCTTATCGGCTCCAACCGGCCGTCGGAGATCTCTCCACGAGCGCCTCGCCAGCGCACCCATGAGCAGGTTCTCGTAGACGGAGAGCCGGTCCCATAGTCGGGGTTCCTGGAAGCTCCTGCCGATCCCCCCGATGGCCCGGCCCGACTCGATTACAAGGGTGTCCGAGGAGATCGTGCCGGCGTCGGGTCCCACGTAGCCGCAGAGGACGTTCAGAAGGGTGGTCTTCCCGGCCCCGTTCGGCCCGACCAGGGCCAGCGCCGGATATCCCCCGCCGCTGGCCTGGAGATGGTATCTCCTCCCGTCGTGCAGAAGGACGGAGAAGCTCGCGGTGCCAATCTCCAGATTGCATCGGTCCAGGGCCACGGTGCCCCCGAACACCTTGCCGACTGCCTGCAATGCCAGTAAGGTCCGGGGAGGGCCTTCAATGGGGAGGATCTGCTGCATGAGCTGCACCTTCGCAGGAGATTGCAACTGCAGGCTTCGGGCATGCCGCCAGACGCTGCCTCGTCCGAGAACACGGGTCACTGCTCGAAGCAGCCCCTCCGAGCGGAGATGGACGAGAGCGATCAGAAGCATGCCCACGAGGATCGGATAGAAGGCAAAGCGTGTGCTCAGGAGGTCCTTGACCGTCACCAGCGCTGCGGCCCCGAGCCACGCTCCCCAGACGGTATTGACTCCCCCGAGGATCGCCCACACCACCCCCTCCCCCGAGACGCTCCAGTGGAACTGTGTCGCTGAGGCATAGCGGTTGACCACGATAAGCGAGACCCCGCCGACCGCGGCGGCAGCGGCAGCCAGGCACCAGATCCCGTACCTCAGCGACGCAACCGGAACCCCGATGGCCCACATACGAAAGGGCTCGTGCTTGATCCCGGCGACGAGGAGGCCCAGGACTGAAGCTCGCACCTTCCACGTTAGGCCGAACATCGCCGCTACGGCCAGACCGACAGCAAGGTACAGTGCCTCCGGCCGGTTCATCACCGCGGGCAGAGGTATCGGCCCCAGGAGCGTCCTCGCGAAGGGACCCGCCGGCAGACCGTCGTCCCCTCCTGTCCAGCGTGTGAGGCTGGAGGCCACAAGGAAGCTCCCCAGCGCCAGAATGACTGTGGCAATGACGAAATAGTGGCCCTCCAGTCGGACCATCACTGGCCCCAGCGCGGCTGCAACCAGGATCGATGTTGCCATGGCTATCAGTGCCGCACCGAGCAGGCCCACCTCCGGAATCTTAGAGAGGTGGAGGAAAACATATCCGCTCAGAGCAAGGAAAACGCTTTGGCCGAAGCTGAGCATGCCCGCCTGTCCGTAGAGGATCTCTACGGATAGCGCCAACAAGCCCCATGCAGCAACCTCGTAATACAGAAACTGATAGTAGCCGGGAAGGAAGAGGCCTGCCGAGCCCAAAGCCAGAATCGCCCCAAGCCACGCAAGGCGCCTCGTCATACCGAACGGCGGCGGTCCTTGCGGCCGTAAATTGCCAGGAGAGCGGCAAATAATATGAAGAGCAGCACACCGCGAGTCAACAGAGGATCGAGCCACAGGGCGATGACGTTCTCAAAGACCGCACTCGCCACCGCCACCGTGCCGATCCACCACACCCTCGTCAACCCGCCGAGAATCGTCACCAGGAACGAGATCGCCATGATGTCGGCACCCATTCGGAACTCCACGGCCACAATGGGTGCCAACATCAGCCCGGCGAAAGCGGCGCAGGCCGTCCCCGCCCCGAAGGTGACCAGAGTCAAGCGGACAACGGGGAGGCCCAGGGCCCTCGCCAGACCCTCATCCTGGTTGGTCGCCTGGATATGAAGACCCAGACGTGTCTTCTCGAGCACCAGAACGCAGCCCACGAGAAGCGCCAGGGACACGACTCCCACAAACAGCCTGTAGATCGGGTAGGGAGTGCCGAAGATGCTCACATTCCCGGTCAGCGGATATCCGAGGCGCCGAGGTGCGCCGCCGAAGACTAACAGGATCGAGTACTCGACGATCATGGCGATGCCGAACGTGATCAGTACCTCGCCGTTCAAAACCCCTCGGACTGGCCGTAAGAGGTACCTCTCCGCCAGCAACCCCACTCCTCCCACTGTCGCCGGCACCAAAGCCATCGCTAAGCCGAAGGAATGCAAACGGCTCACCGCATAAAAACCTACCACCGCACCCAGTGCGTAGAACGCGCCATGGGCAAGGTTCAAGAGCCGTAGGAAGCCAAACGTAAGCACCAACCCTACCGCCATGAGGGCAACGGCGAGGCCCCACACTACGCCGTTAACGCCGGCCAAAGTAAGGTCAGAGAGCATCGCCACTCTTCAACCTCTGTTCTGATAACAATGCCATCGCTACGACTGTCCTCTACCAGATTTCCAACTGCTTTGCCCAGAAGTCACGGGACTTCAAGTTCGAATCAAGGTTCGCCACGATGCCGAACTGCAACGGCAACAGAATCAGTGCTACGCTCACATACACAAACGTGCAAAAGATTCCAACAATCTCCCAGGCCATAGGTCGCCACAACGGAAAGCTGGGATGCGCTTCCCTGCGCGACGGTCCCGATTGAATCGACTTCTTATGCTGGCTGGCCAAGTCCCCCGAGGACTGGTCGCGCTTCTCCGCGGTCTGCGCGACAACCGGTATCTCGTTCCTTTCCGGAAGGTGCTCGGTACTTGTACCGCCAAGCATCCCCATCTGGATGTCACGAAACACCTCGAGTGCCTGCACAATCTCCACGAATCCTCCACGCTCCTTCACAACATGAGCTCCCGGGACCACCCTTAACGCAAGCATCGCAAGGCCAAGGTAGAGCGGAATTGTCAGAATAACGAAACTCACCCTCCAGATATATCTTGTGAAGATCTTGTATGAGTACGGTGTCTCTACCTGCTCCTCAATCAAGTTGTCCTTCTGGGACTGCTTCAACTGGCGCCGATACTGGCGTCCGGCTGATTGAATCTCGGCGTACTCCGTTGGGCAGACTCGCTTCAGGACATTGAAAAGTCGTACAGGAGCCGTCAAGAAGTGTGTGCCGAAAGATGTTAGACCCCAAGCCAGTGAAAACAGCACGCCGGCCGCGACGATGTTCGCGAGTGCAAGTAAACCCGCTCCCATAGGAGGGAGATCCGCCGTACACAACCAGACCATTTCCAGACCAGGAAGTAGAAAGGTACATACAACTACCGATACCCAGAAAGGTCGGCCAAACCAGAAGTCCGGGCGGTGGGCAATCTGGTCGTGCCAAGGCAACTTCGGGCCCATCCATGGTATGGAGTGTTTGCCTAATATCGTTGTGACGCCCATTGCAATAATTCCCTCCGAGGTCAAACGCGTTGAACCAGGACACCGCCCTGTTGACGCCGATCTGTCGCTGCGCAGCGTCCAGCGCAGGCTCCACGTTTCCCGACTGAGAACCGCCTTATCTCACCGGAGAGTGACTCTCTTCATCTCGAGTCGCCTCTATATCAACCAACTTCAGTCGCTGAAGTACGCGAATTAGCAGCCCAGTTGGATCAGAAACTGCTTTCGTCACGAAGGCCCGGATACCGCCGCAGACCTTCCTCAAGTCGTCAATCCGAACTTTGTCCGGTAGTTCTTCGAACTCTGTTCGGCTGAGCTCCTTTTCTAGCCCCGCGTCTTCAGGGAGTTTGATAATGACGCCGGATTCGTAAAGGATCGTGTCGTTGAGATACTTGGACCAGACGATCACGGGAGTATCGAACTTCTCCCATGTCTTGCACATCTTATTTATGATGGATCTGCCGTATGTGCCCGAGCCACCGATCTTGAGGTCGACAATCACGGCGGCCGCATTGGCAGACTTCTCTCGGATGTCGGGTAGATCCAGAAACAAGTCGGGCGGCCCTGTTGCTGGAGTTCGAGGAAAGTGTTTTTCAAGATACCCTATTAGTTCCGTGACCAGGACGAGATCGTCGTCAATTACTACGATAGTCTTCTGCATCGGCTTCCTCGCACGATTCGTTAGTGAAGTGTCAAAAGTTCTCGAGGAATCACACCAGATCGGTGCAGTACCTGGAATAGGACCGCGACCGGGTCAGAAACTGCTTTCGTCACGAAGGCGCGGGCGCCGCGGCAGACGCGCCGTAGATCGTCGATCCTCGCTGCGTCGGGCAGTGCCGCGTACCGTGCGTGATCAATCTCCTGCATAACGCTTCCGCCATCATCGATGAGGTCGATCCTGACGATCCTGCCCGGCTCGAAGAGGATCGTATCGCAGAGATATTTGGACCAGACGATCACGGGAGTATCGAACTTCTCCCATGTCTTGCACATCTTACGCATAATGGATCTGCCGTATGTGGCCGAGCCACCGATCCTGAGGTCGACAATGACGGCGGCCGCATTGGCAGACTTCTCTCGGATGTCGGATAGATCTAAAAACAGGTCCGGTGGCCCGAGGGCCGACATACTTGGTGCGTGTCGGCTAAGGTAGCCGATCAGCTCCGCGACCAAGACAAGATCATCATCGATAACAATAATCGGTCTTGTCATACGGGCGTTCTTTCGTCAGATATCGTTTTTGGAAGACTTCTAAGCTTGACTTGCAGGGCGGCCGCCGCGGTTGGATTCTCCAGTGTTTGCCTGAAGAGGTTCCAGGCTTCTTCATCCGAGACAAGCGCCTGTTTCGCGAAGCACCAGTGCCGCCACGGGCCCGGGATCGAATAGTGATCCACGAAGAAGTTCGAGACATAGATCAGCGGCACGGTCCTGAGGCTTGACTCGCGTTTGATCTCATTCGTGAGCCAGTCGGAGAGGATGAGATCGGGGCGTTTGTTGCTCTCATAGAGCACGAGGTCCATGAGGATAAGGTCCGGAGCCGTCTTGCGGAGCTCTGCCAGAATGCGTTTCGGGTCGAACTTTCCGGAGGGCATGAGCTGGGTTGCGTTAACCCACGAGATCGCCGGCTCCGGCAGGAGATCCTGGCGAAGCCGCGCGGTCAGCTCCGGGTAAAAAGGGTCATCGTTCGCGTGATCATCCACGATCGTGATTTTCATGGGTCTGTCCATCGTTCTCGCACCCCTCCTTGCGTAGGCAAACCTTGAACTTGCAGCCGCCCTGCGCGTCCTGTTCGTAGCTGATATCGCCGCCATGAATCTCCATCAGCTTCCTAGCGAGAAACAGGCCCTGACCCGAACTCTCCGCCTCCGACTGATCCCGCGCGTGGAGTCGCCAGGGGTTAGCGGCGATCTCTGGCGGCAGGCCTGGCCCGCCCTTCTCGCGATAAGTGATCAGGGGCCCCGAGTCGCCTACGTCGATCTCCACGCGCTCCAGCCCCTTGCCAAGGGCGTAGCGCCGCGTGTTGGTCATCAGATTCCTGAAGACCTCCGCCAAAATGGAGCGATCAAGGTGCTCGATTCGGTCCGTCCCTTTGACGTCAATAGGGAACAAGTCTTCGTCGGGCTCCTGTTCTCCCGCGCCTTCAATAGTCGGTAGGTTCTCTTCGGCCCGATACTCATCGGCGAGGTAGTTCAGAAAGGTCTTAACTGGGTTCGGCATAAGATCGGGCTTCCAGGCGTCGATGCCACGCTCGAAGGTGACGAGGATCTGCTGGAAGGAATCCTTGAAGCGTCTAGCGGAATCCATGAGGTTGCCGAGGGGATGCATCATGTTGTGGCGGAAGCGGCGGACGAACTGCCGCAGCAGGACATCGCGCTCGGCAAGACGTACTTCCTCGGGAAACTCTGCCAGGCGCAAATGGCTGAGGAGAATCTGGAGGGTGATGTACAGCGCATCCAACTGGTCGTGGGACTCGATGCGGCTGGGACCCATGAGCACCGCGCCTCCCAACCTCTCGCTATGCAGGCGGGCGGGGAGGTAGAGGATAGAGCGGAGGCTGGCTCCCGTCTGGGTGATGCGCGCGAGGGTCATGAAGGCCGTGCTTGCAACCATGTCCGTGAGACGCTCTCGCTTTTCTGGGGAGGCCTCAACGTCTAGGAGACCGGGAATTCCCGCCTTCAGGCTTTTGCTCACCTTCTCCGTTAGTCTATTTCGGATTTCCTCCTTGATCCCGCGTTGGGCTCTTTCCTCCACATATACCTCATACCACTCCTTGCCGTACTTTTCCTTGCCGTACTCTTTCGTCAGCCACTGGAGTTCATCCTGTACCGAGAGGTCGATCGTTCGGAGAACAGGAGCGAGTTTGGGCAGCGCCCCGGCATCGTGGTAGACGACTTGGAGCCACTCGATTTCTTCCGGGATGAGGCTGAGGTAGGTGAGCTCCCGGCCATAAGCCGCTCTCATCACTTTGTCTACATCTTGAATCTCCTGTGGACTCACGGAAGCCGCGCCGAGCAGAAAGAGAAGACTCTCCGGGAAAGGGGTTTCCCCGGCGATACGCGGCGCCAGGGAGCGGTACTCGACGGCACAGAGGTCGAACTGGCCCGGAAAGCGATGAAAGAAGGACCGCTCCACGAATCCGCCAAGCGCCTCCTCGAGGATGCCGGCATACTTCTTCCGGTCAAAGGTTGTCTGGGCCCCCTCGAAAAAGCCGTGGACACGCGAGCGCAGTGATTCGTCGGGAGTAGCCCCTCGCTGAGGCATCAGCCATGCATCCCTCAGCAGCTCATAGAACTCCCGTGGAGCTGGTTGCAGGGCCGAATTCTTTGCTTTATCAATACTCATGACTCTCTGAAACGAAGGCGATCACGAGTTGGCTCAGTGCAACGGTCGCTGGGACACATTCCCCACGGGTGGATAGAGGATCTGCTGCACCGGGACCCGGAACAGGACCTTCAGGGCACCTCCCTGGATCTGGGACATGAAGTGGTCATGGAAGCCTTGATGGTCTTCGGCACGGAAGACCGCGTCCCCCTGCGGAAAGTGTTGGCCGTGCTGAATACGTCCCATCTCTTCCAGGGCCCGCACAAGCTTCGGAGTGTCTTGTCGACCCTGGAAACCGGATTTCTCCATGGCCTGCTTGAGCAACCACAGGTCCTCGTAGGAGGCCCAGTAATGGGAACCTGCAACTGTGCGGCCCGTGTTTCCCACCTCGCGGCCGTCCGGCAGCACGCCGAGTTTTGTCCTGAAGTCCCGATTCGTCGGCGTATCGTTTTCAGACAGCGCGCGGGGCAAATATTCAAGTACATACATGCCCTCGACAGCGCCCCCCAGACTTGGAAGATCAATCGCTTCCAGACTGCAGATCATCGTAAATTTCTTGAGTTGCGGTCGTTTTTCGTGGAGCTGCTGTATGAAGCCAACCGAGTCGGCGCCGAAGAAAATGAAATAGACGGCCTCCGCATCGGGTGGGATCTTGGTCAAGTAGGGATAAAAGTCCTTCGTTCCCTGGGGGATTCGGACCTTGGCCACCACCTCACCGCCACCGTTGACGATTCCCTGGGAGAAGTACTTCTCGTGCGACCAGCCCCAGGCATAGTCGGAGACCACGATGGCCCACTTCTTCGCGACCTTCTTCAACATCCAGTCGACCGAGGCGTTCACCTGCTCGTGGACGTGACTGTTGATACGGAAGGTGTACCGATTCCCGTGCTCCTCGGTTGCCTCGCTGGCCATCGCAATGGGAAAGTACGGCGTCTTCAGTTCGTCGGCGAGGGGAACGGTTGCCATCATGACTCCCGAATGAACCGAGCCAATGACAGCTACTGCACCATCTGCCTCCACCAGCTTTCGAAACTTGCGGGCGCCAACAGGAGGACTCGTCTCGGTGTCCTCGATGACGAGGCGGATCGGACGGCCGTTGATTCCGCCCGAGCTGTTGATTTCTGCTGCCGCCACTTTGGCCGACTTCTCCAGCCAGTATCCCCACGAGGAGATCCCCCCAGTGCGGTCGGCCTGCATACCGATGACGATGGGATTCTTGGGGCGCTCCGTGTTGCAGCCGGCGACCAAAAGTACAAAAACGATCGCAATGACGTTATTGGTTCTGCGCACTCGTCACTCCTTTCGGCACGAACGTACCCAAGGACACGTTCGGCGTCTCCATTGTTTGTGACTCCGAGTCATAAGTTTCCACAAGCGCCATGAAGACTTTGATGGCATCTAGCACCGTGCGGAAATGCTGACCGGGGCTGGACCTATCTCTAGCTAGGAGTGACCACGAGCCGGAAATCCCTACCCCCTCCGGGAAAGATTTCCTTTCTCTGGGAGTCCGACCGTTCAGCCGACGCCTCGGTATGCCCTCGGCGCGTACCTCCGGGCGGCATTTGAGGACGGTTCATGGAACTGCAGCCGTAGCTGCAACACGGCGTCGCCTCGGTCGCGCCGCTCTCGGACTGCGCGCGCAACGTGCTCCGGAGCTGGAATGGCGCTGCAGATTGCCTCATTGGTCCCGCATCAAATTGAAGTGTTTGTCGAACACCGCGAGGTGGAAGGTGTTCGTCTCCCTACATTGGCCGTCGACGAGCCTCCCTTCACGTCGGTTGTATCCGACGAGGATTCCTTTTCCCGTTCGGGTGACAACCGCCCCGTCGATGCCGCCGCCGCGAGAAAGCGCGATCTCGTAACCGCGCGGTGGACGACCGCCGGCATGCTGATCGCGGCGTCGCCGTCATCGATTCTCTTTCCTGCGCTACCGACCTTCACAAGGCGCGGCTGGCGAGCAACGGCGAGGCGATCTCCTACTGGCGATCCACGTTCATTCCCGCGATCGGCGATGTCGACCGAGTCATGGTGCGGACGCTCGACGACCCGCAAACGACGCGTCGGTCGTGCGCCGGCGCGAACTGCTGCTGCCATGAAGGAGAACAACGGCGTGCTATTGCGACCCTGCCGTCGCCGGCTGAACCACCCCACCCCTCTTCGGATACGCCGGCCGCGCCGTCTTCGCCGGCGGGTGGGCGGACAGTTGCTGCAGAACGACCGCGATCGCTCGCTCGAGCTGCGGGTTCCGCCCAGCGATGACGTCGGCGGGGGTCTGCTCGACCTCGATGTCGGGCGCCGCGCCTTCGTTCTCCAGCCTTCGTCGGTCCAGATGGCGAGGTTGGGGGCGGTGATGGTGCCGCCGTCCATCAGCACGGGGAAGCCGAGGATGCCGACCATGCCGCCCCAGGTGCGGCGGCCGATCAGCGGGCCGAGCGAGACCTTGCGGAACATCCACGGCAGGAGGTCGCAGCCGGAGCCGGTGGTCTCGTCGATGCATCGCCTTCGGGCCCGGCAGTTTATCCCGCGCCGAAGGCGCGGGATCAGCGGGCCCACCGCACGGACGGAACATCGAAGCGATCGTGCGGCTACAATGACCGTTGCATGTCACGAATGATCCTTGCCGAGTATGACGCGAATGAGAACGCGCTCCGGTTGGCCGAGCCGCTGCCGGGAGTGAAGGATCACGAGAAGGTTCGCATTTTGATCGAGAAGGACGGGGCCTCGAGCCGTCCGGTTGAGATTGGCGATCCTCTCGCCCGCCTGGCGTCCCTGAACGCGCCAACTGGCGACATCCGCCAGATGCTGTCCGAGATCGAAGCCGGACGTCGGTGATCGTTTTCATCGATTCGAACATCCCGATGTACGTGGCGGGACGCGAACATCCGCATCGCGAGCCTTCGCAGCGCTTTCTGGCGGCCGTTCAGCGAAACGAGATTGAGGCTGCACCAGCGCCGAAGTGCTGCAAGAGATTCTCTACCTCTATTTTCCCTTTTGCAGCGGCTTGATCTCGCAGGTGAGGTCTATAACCTCTTCGTCAGGATCTGCCGAACATCTTTGACGTAACGCTGCCGGACATGAACCGCGCTCGCGATCTGCTGCTGGAGGGGCGCGGCTTGTCGGCGCGCGATGCTCTGCATGCGGCAGTGATGCTGAACCACGGCGTTGAATGGATCGCCACGTTCGATTTCGGCTTTGATCGTGTAGGTGGCGTTCGCCGTTTCGCGCTCGAGTGGCTTCGATCAGCGGCGCCCGAAGCGGGCGCCGCTACACTCGCTACTGCGCGGCCACCTTCTTCGGGTATCCCGGCCGCGCCACCTTCGCGGGTGGGTGGGCGGCGAGCTGTTGCATCACGACCGAGATGGCCCGCTCAAGCTGCGGGTCTCGCCCGGCGATGACGTCGGCCGGCGTCTGCTCGACCTCGATGTCCGGCGCCACGCCTTCGTTCTCCACGATCCAGCCTTCGTCGGTCCAGATGGCGAGGTTGGGGGCGGTGATGTTGCCGCCGTCCATCAGGACGGGGAAGCCGAGGATGCCGACCAGGCCGCCCCAGGTGCGGCGGCCGATCAACGGGCCGAGGGAGAGCTTGCGGAACATCCACGGCAGGAGGTCGCCGCCGCTGCCGGCGGTCTCGTCGATGATCATGGCCTTCGGGCCCTGGATCGCGGCGAGCGGAGTGCGGAGGTCGGCGCCGTAGCGCATGGCCCAGTTGCTGATGAACGGGCGGCGCAGGATGTCGATGTAGTAGTCGGCGACCTGGCCGCCGCCGTTGTGGCGCTCGTCGACGATGATCGCCTCGCGGTCGGCCTGCGGGAAGAAGTAGCGCTTGAAGTACTCGTGGCCGAGGGTCGAGGTGTTCGGCACATAGACGTACGCCACACGCCCGCTCGTTGCCTCGGTCACCTTGCGGAGAGTGCCTTCCACCCAGTCGCGGTTGCGCAGCGCCGTTTCGGTCTCGATGGGGACGACTTTCACGCTGCGCGAGCCCTTGCCGTCCGGTGTCGGGCCCACGGTGATCTCCACGATGCGGCCCGCGAGCGCGTGCGGATGCGGGCTATGACGGTGGCATAGGCGGTCAACCGTGAAAATTCACCACATTGTGGTGGTTTTTCAAGCTAAGCTTGACGCGTGATCCCGCGGCTCCGCCACCTTGAGCGCGTCACCGCCGCTCTGCAGCGAGCTCCGGTCGTCTGCCTGATCGGTGCCCGGCAGGTCGGTAAGACGACGCTCGCGCGGCAGGTGGCCGCGCAATTGAATGCCGTTCGTTTCTTCGACTTGGAGAACCCGGCGCATGTTGCACAACTGGCCGATCCGATGCTCGCGCTCGAGCCCCTCCGCGGCCTCGTGATTCTCGACGAGATCCAGCGCGTGCCCGACCTTTTCACCGTGCTGCGGGTCCTCAGCGATCGTCCTCGGCGTCCCGCTGCATTTCTCGTCCTGGGAAGTGCGTCTCCCGATCTGCTGCGGCAGTCGTCCGAATCATTGGCCGGGCGCATCCACTACCACGAGGTGGGAGGCTTCGACCTGAACGAAACCGGTGCCGGCTCGTGGCGCGATCTGTGGGTCCGAGGAGGGTTTCCCCGGTCGTTCGTCGCGCCCACGATTGAGGAGAGCACGGAATGGCGCGAGGACTTCGTCCGAACCTTTCTCGAGCGCGACATTCCTCAACTCGGTTTCTCGACGGATGCCACGACCCTTCGACGTTTCTGGACGATGGTGGCGCACTTCCATGGTCAGATCTGGAACGGCTCAGAGATCGCGCGCTCGCTGGCGATCGGAACCACATCGGTCGCCCGGTACCTCGATCTGCTCACATCGGCGCTGGTGATCGACCCGCTTCCGCCGTGGTTCGAGAATCTCGGCAAGCGGCAGGTCAAGGCACCCAAGGTGTATCTGCGCGATTCGGGCATTCTTCATACTCTGCTGAATATCGAGGACCAATCCGACCTCCTCGGTCATCCGAAGGCCGGCGCTTCGTGGGAGGGCTTCGCCCTGCAACAGGTTGCCTCCATCCTCGAGCTGCGACGGGAAGAGCGTTTTTTCTGGGCGACGCATGGCGGCGCGGAGCTCGACCTGCTCGTCGTGCGCGGGCGGAGACGATGGGGAGTGGAGTTCAAGCTGACCTCTCAGCCGGCGGTGACGCGCTCGATGACCACGGCCCTGGAGGATCTCCGGCTTCGCCATCTGTTCGTCGTTCATGCCGGAACGGACACCTTCCCGATGGCGGCGAAGGTTTCGGCTGTTGCGCTCTCCAGGATTACCGAGGATTTGCGTCTGGAGTGAACCCCGCAGGCGCGCAATAGCAACTACGAACAGATCGTGCGCATCCTCAACGACGTGCTGCAGGGCTCCGCGGAAGGCATGGGCGTTCTCCTCACGCACCTCGGCGTGCGAACGATCGTCGGCGATGCGAACGTTCACGAGGAGGTCGCCGCCGGAGCCGGCGTTGGCGGTCGGCCTGCGGAAGAAAACCGCGACCGCTCCGAAAGAGAGCTACCCGCCCCCCACCTTCTTCACGTTGTCGTCCGGATTTCGATCGATCAGCTTGTTCAGCGGATCGATCCCCGCCGTGGCGGGCTTCTCGCCGACGACAAGCTCGAAGGTGGCGGGTGACGAAGTGATGTGGCGCTTTTCGAGGATGAGCGGGCGCCCGTCGGCTTTCTTCGTCGCGCCGGCGGCGAGGACGCCGATGTCGATCCAGTCGTCGAGGGGGACGGCGGTCTCGTTGCCCGTTCCGTCGGCGCGGAACTTCGTGGACGAAACCGTCACGCGAACGCGGTACTTGCCGTCGGGGGTGCGGGTGGTGGTGACGTCGGTGGCTTTGTTGTCGTAGAGGGTGATCGTCTCGAAGAGGTCGTGCAGCATCGACTGCCGCTCCGGCGGGGTGACGGCGCGGAGCTCGTCGAGCACCTCGGTGGTCCGGACGTACGGCGGCCCCTGGAACGCCCAGCGGGCGATGATCTTCCGCAGCGCGGCGTTCACGTTCTCTTCGCCGATGGCGTCGCGCAGGGCGTACATCACCAGGGAGCCTTTGCGATAGTGGATGTACCCCTGGTCCTCCACGAGCATCAGCGGCACCTCGGCCACCAGCTCGCCGCCGCGTCCCGACAGATACGAGTTCAGCTCGTACTTCAGGAACTTACGCATCTTGTCGCGGCCGTACTCCTTCTCCATCACCATCAGCGCCGAGTACTGCGCCATCGTCTCGGTGATCATCGTCGTGCCCTGCACGCGCGCGCCGACCACCTGATGGGCCCACCACTGGTGCCCCACCTCGTGCGCGGTGACGTAGAAGACGTAGTCGATGGCGTCCTTGTCGCGCAGGTCGGCGATGAAGCCGATCGACTCGGAGAAGGGGATGGTGTTGGGGAACGACTGCGCGAAACGCGCGTAGCGCGGGAACTCCAGGATGCGCACCTGCTTGTGCTGGTACGGCGAGAAATTGGCGGTGAAGTAGTCGAGCGAGCGCTTCACGCCGTCGACCATCCGCTGCACGTTGTAGGGGTGCTTGGGGTCGTAGTAGATCTCGATGGCGACGGTGCAGTCGGATGTCGCAGTCGCGCTTGAAGTACGGGATCCCTCGCCCTCTACGGGGCTCGGGATGACACGCGGCTGCGCGCTGTTCCCCCCGCACTCGGGGCGCGTCCAGGTGTCGCGCTTCACGGCGTAGCGGGCCGATAGATACGACCAGAAGCCGAGGATGGGGGAGGTGGTCTTGTAGCGGAAGTAGCGGCGGCCGTTCGCGGTCCACTCCTTCTGCAGGTAGCCGGGAGCGATGGCGATCTGGTCGCGGACGGTGCTGACGGTGGTGTCGAGATTCAGGAAATCCGATTCGGCCGCGAGCTGATTGATGTTGCGCGCGCGGGGATCGTCGATCCTCGGGAGGCGCACCACCGGCGGCAGGCCGTATTTCTTCCGCTTGTTGCGGTCCTGCAGCTCGCCGCCGGTCTGGTAGCCGAGGTGCGGGAAGTAGGAGAAGTTGTTGATGAAGGTGCCGTTGGCGACGATCTGATTGTTCGCCTGGCCGTTGACGAAGCCATGCTGCTCGAGCGACGCGGTGAAACGCATGGGTAGCGTCGCGCCGGGCGCCAGCGGCGGCGCGAGGCGGTAGATGGTGTAGCCGTGCTCCTTGTCGGCCGACTGCACCGTCGCGCCAGGAATGCTGACGGTGTAGCGCGTCATGTCGGGATTCATGCTGACGTGCAGGGTGTCCATCGGTGCGGCGGTCTTGTTGACGATGGTGTACGTGCCGCGGATGTCGAACGCGCGCCGCTCCGGATAGAGGTCGACGTCGGCCTGCACGTCGGTGATCTTCGGCAGCGCCATCGTCTCGTAGCGCTTGTACTTTTTCTCGTACTCCGCGCTCCGCTTCTCCCCATCCTCGGACGTCCGGTAATGGTTGAGGACGTTCGTGTTGTAGTAGATGAAGCCACCGGTGGCGACGAAAGCGATGAGCAGGAGCGCCAACGCCGTCTTCGGCACGGCGCCGAAGCGCCCGCCGGCGATGCGAAGTCGTTTGCCGAAGCTGCTCTCCGTGCCGCGCACCCAGAGAAGATGTCCGGCGAGGAGGAGCAGGCCGCAGAAGATGGTCCAGTAGAGGTTGAACCAGACCAGCGGCGGGACGAAATGGCCGAAGCCGTTCATGTCGGAGTGCGGTGACGGTGGCGTGTTGGCGAAGCGATAGAGGTTGTGCTCGAAGTGCATCGCCGGCAACACGGCCAGACTGACGAAATAGAGGAGCATCAGCAGGAAGCCGACGTACTTGTTGTTCGTCACCACCTGCAGCACGAAGGCGAGCGTGGCGATCATCAGCATCGCCAGGCCCACCTCGAGAAACAGCCCCTTCACGTAGAGCGCGAGCTGGTAGTCGTGAAAGCCTTTCGCCGTCTGCACGGCGATGGTCGAAAGCATCGCCGTCGTCAGGAGAACGACGACGATCAGGTAGAGCGCGAGCAGCTTGCCGAACCACAGAGCTGAACTGGGGACCGGCGTGGCATCGACCACCTCGCTCGTCTTCTGCTGCCGCTCGCGCCAGACGATCTCGCCGGCATAGAAGGTGACGATGATCAGGGCGAAGAGGAGGAAGTTGCTGTCGATGACCTGCAGCATTCGCCCGGTGACGGGATAGATCTTCGTGTCGAAGAGCGAGTCGGCGAACGCCGCGCCGCCGACGGTGTTCACGATGCCGAGGAGGAGGATGACGATGAAGGGGACGCTGAGGAGGGCGGTCTTGAGCTCGAGGCGGGCGGTGCTGAGGAGCTGGGTGAGGCGAGAGGTGGTGTGAGGAGCGCCGGCGTCCACGCCGGCTGGCACGAGAGCGTCTCGCTCTCGGGTTTCTTCATCGCGGCGGCGGGGCGCCGCCGGTCCAGCCGGCGAGGACGCCGGCGTTCCGCGGCGTTTACGCCCCGTCTCGAACCTGAACCGCCACAGCGCGAAGCCGAAGATCGCCAGCGACACCGCCACCCAGATCAGGCGATTCCAGAGGAAGACGCCCTCGAGCGGGAGCACCTGCGAGTTCTTCTCGAAGACGGTCCAGTAGCGCGTGGCCAGGCCGAAGGTCGACAGGGCGAAGGGATCGAAGAGGCTGGCCAGCTTCTCGTTTTCCAGGCTCCTGCCGACGATGGCGTTGGCCACGGCGTAGCCGACCAGGAGCGCGATCGCGCTGGCGTACGTGGCCATCGTGCTGCGGGTCAAGGCGGCGACGGCGAAGAAGATGGCGCTGACCAGCAGAACGGTCGGCGCGATGAGCACGACGAGCGAATAGAGATACGGCGTCGCTGTGAAGGCACCGATGCGCTCTTTGTCCAGCCACGGCATGAAACTGCCGATCATGATTCCACCGACCACGCCGAGGTAGATCAGCAGCGAGACCACGAACGAGCCGGCGAAGCGGCCGATGAGGTATTGGCGCTTGCGCATCGGCGAGGAGAAGAAGAGCGCGTCGGTGCCGAGGTCGAAGTCGCGCAGCGCGGCGTTGGAGACGAAGGCCGTGGTGGTGAAGACGCTGAAGACCGACATCACCAGCAGGAACTGCATGATGACGAACGGCGCGTTGCGGTTGACGTTGCCGATCGAGCCGCCGATCTGCACGCTGTCGCTGGTCACCGCGCCGAAGGTCAGCAGAAAGAAAATGATCAGGCAGACGTAGAAGACGAGCTGCTTCAGGTGATAGCGGACTTCGAAGCGGAAGATCTCGGCCAGCATCAGGCCGCCTTCTCCGCGTGATGCAGCGTGGAGAAGTAGACGTCCTCCAGCGAGCCGTCGACGCCCTCGAATCCGTCGCCCGGATTACCGTCGCTGAAAACGTGCACGAACGTCTTTCCGGCCGAGAGCCGGGTGGAGATCACCGGATAGTTTTTCTGCACCGCATCGAGCTCATTGCGCGGGACCGAACGGCGCCAGATCTTCCCCTCCAGCGCGCGGATCGCTTCGGACGGCTCGCCGCTCATGAGCACGCGGCCGTGGGAGATGATGGCCATGCGGCTGCAGAGATCGGAGACGTCCTCGACGATGTGCGTGGAGAGGATGACCACGACGTTCTCGCCGATCTCGGCGAGGAGGTTGTGGAAGCGGACGCGCTCGCCCGGGTCGAGGCCGGCGGTCGGCTCATCGACGATGATCAGTTTGGGATCGCCGAGCAGCGCCTGGGCGATGCCGAAGCGCTGCCGCATGCCGCCGGAGAAGGTGCCCAGCTTCTGCTTGCGCACGTCGTAGAGGTTGACGCGGTGCAGCAGGGCGTCGACCGCTTCATTCCGCGCGCGGCGCTCGGTGATCCCCTTCAGCACGGCGAAGTGATTGAGCATCGTCTCCGCCGTGACTTTCGGATAGACGCCGAACTCCTGCGGCAGGTAGCCGAGGAGTTTGCGGACGTCGTCCTTCTGGCGAAGGACGTCGAGGTTGCCGAGGCGCGCCGCGCCGGCATCCGCCTCCTGAAGCGTGGCGAGGGTGCGCATCAGCGTCGACTTGCCGGCGCCGTTCGGGCCGAGGAGTCCGAACATGCCGGTGGGGATGGTCAGGGTGACGCCGTCGAGCGCACGGACGCCGTTCGGATAGGTCTTGGACAGACCGTCGATCTGCAGTTCGAGCATGGGCGGATGATACGGGAGGGGGACGGGAGGGTTGCGGCGCGCGTTATGGCGAGGCCGCCACCTTCTTCGGGTATCCCGGCCGCGCCGTCTTCGCGGGTGGGTGAGCGGCGAGTTGCTGCATGACGACAGAAATGGCCCGCTCGAGCTGCGGGTCCCGCCCGGCGATGACGTCGGCGGGGGTTTGCTCCACCTCGATGTCGGGGGCGACGCCTTCGTTCTCCACGATCCACCCTTCGTCGGTCCAGATGGCGAGGTTGGGGGCGGTGATGTTGCCGCCGTCCATCAGGACGGGGAAGCCGAGGATGCCGACCAGGCCGCCCCAGGTGCGGCGGCCGATCAACGGGCCGAGGGAGAGCTTGCGGAACATCCACGGCAGGAGGTCGCCGCCGCTGCCGGCGGTCTCGTCGATGATCATGGCCTTCGGGCCCTGGATCGCGGCGAGCGGAGTGCGGAGGTCGGCGCCGTAGCGCATGGCCCAGTTGCTGATGAACGGGCGGCGCAGGATGTCGATGTAGTAGTCGGCGACCTGGCCGCCGCCGTTGTGGCGCTCGTCGACGATGATCGCCTCGCGGTCGGCCTGCGGGAAGAAGTATCGCTTGAAGTACTCGTGGCCGAGGGTCGAGGTGTTCGGCACATAGACGTATGCCACGCGCCCGCTGGTCGCCTCGGTCACTTTGCGCAGATTGCCTTCCACCCAGTCGCGGTTGCGCAGCGCCGTCTCCGTCTCGATGGGGACGACTTTGACGCTGCGCGAGCCCTTGCCATCCGCCGTCGGGCCGACGGTGATCTCGACGATGCGGCCGGCGGTGCGCTCGAAGCGGCTGTAGAGGTCTTCGGGGGCGCGCAGCTCTTTCCCTTCGACGGCGAGCAGATACTCGCCGGCCTTCACATCCACCCCCGGTTCAGTGAGAGGAGCGCGCAGGTTGGGGTTCCAGTTCAAACCGCCGTAGACCTTGGCGAAGCGATAGCTGCCGTTGTCGACGGCGTAGTCCGCGCCGAGGAGGCCGCCGGGACGCGCGTCGGTGTTGGCGAGGCTGTCGCCGCCGCTCAAGCGGTGGTGTCCGACCGACAGTTCGCTGTGCATCCACCGCATGACGCGGTTCAGGTCCTGGCGCACGCTGAGGTCGGGGAGGAAGACGCTGTACTTTTCGCGCATCGCCTTCCAGTCGACGCCGTGCATGTTGGGGTCGTAGAAGTAGTCGCGGTTGATGCGCCACGCCTCGTTGAAGATCTGGCTCCACTCGGCGCGCGGATCGACCGGCACCTCGATCTTGTCGACGGCGAGCTTGTTCTTCGTGGCGTCGACCTTGTCGCCGAGCTCGGCGATGACGAAGGTGTCCTTCATCCGCAGATAGATTTTCTTGTTGTCGCGCGAGACCTCGTAGTCGTCGACCTTCTCAGTCAGCGACTCCTCCTTGCGCGTCTTGAGCTTGTATCGATAGAGCGTGTCGCCGGTCTCCTCGCTGAAGCGGTTCTGCCCCGTCACCGCCTTGAGGTAGTAGATCTCGCCCGTCTTGCCGACCTGCAGATTCGAGTAGCCGGCGTCGCCGTTCGGCACGGCCACGATGCGTTGTGTCAGTCCGTCGAAATCGATCTTGACGGCGACGGGCGCGGGCTCGGTTTTCGAATCCTTCTTCTCCTCGGGCTCCTCTTTCTTGACGCCCTCCTCGTCGCTCTCCTTTGCCAGCGGCGAGACGACGCCTTTCGGCAGCACGGCGAGATAGATCGAGCTGGTGGCGAGCATGTCGGCGCCGGACATGGAGAACCAGTCCTGCACCGGCCCGGCGTTGGTGGAGACGAGGAAGTAGAGGTACTTGCCGTTCGGATCGAACGCCGGGCTGCCGGCGTCGCTCAGGCCGTCGGTCACCGGGCGCGATTCCTTCGACTCGACTCCATATAGATAAATGCGGCCCATGTAGGTCACCGACCGGCGGACGTACGCCAGCCACTTCGAGTCGGGCGACCACGACTGCGTGGTGCTGTCGAACGCGCCGGGGCTGTAGAGCGGCTGGGTGGAGATTTTGGTCACCGCGCCCGTGGCCACGTCGGCCACGTAGAGCGTGCGGGAGTTGTCGGTGAAGCTGATCATCTTGCCGTCCGGCGACCAGCGCGGATCGGCGTAGAAGCCGGCGCCGCCGAGGACGATCTTGCGCGGCGTGCCCTTGCCGTCCTGAGCGCCGATCATGAGCTGGTACTCGCCGCCCTCGTCGGAGAACCAGGCGATGGACTTCCCGTCCGGCGACCACGCCGGCGAGCGGTCGTGCGCCGCGACGGAGCTCGTCAGGTTGCGGTCGTCGCCCTTCTCCGCCGGCACGGTGAGGATCTCGCCGCGCAGCTCCAGCGCCAGGCGCGCGCCGCTCGGCGAGAGGCTGCTGTTGCGCGCGTACTTTGTCCCCTTGGCGAAGCGCGGGCGCGTCTCGATCAGGTCCGCGGCCACGCCGATCTTGAGGCGCGCGTCCTTGCCGGACGCGGGATCGAAGGTATGCAGATACCCGGCGCGCTCGAAGATGATCTTGCCGCCGCCCGCGGTCGCGTTGATGATCGGAAAGTCGGTGAAGCGCGTGAGCTGCCGGACGTCCTTCGTCTTCGGATCGAAGCTGTGGAGATTGAGCTCGCCGCCGCGGTCGGAGAGGAAGTAGATCCGCTCGCCGATCCACATCGGGTCGGTGTCGTTGGAGCGCGACGCCGGCTGCGGGATCTGCGTCACCGCATATGTTTTGTTGTCGAACAGCATCAGCCGCGCGGCCTGCCCGCCGCGGTAACGCTTCCATTGCGTGAAGGCGTCGCCGATGGGCTGGTAGAGAACGCGCGAGCTGTCGGGGGAGTAGGTCGCCTTCGCCGCGTTCGGGATGGGGAGCTTGGAGGCCATCCCGCCGGTGACTGGGACGGTGAAGAGCTGCAGGAAGCGCGCGGTGTAGACCTCGCGCGGCGAGGTGAAGAGCACCGCGGCGCCGTCGGCGGTGAAGCCCTGCGGGATGTCCGCGCCGGGGTGCCAGGTCAGCCGCCGCGGCACGCCCCCCTCGGCGGCGACGACGTAGACGTCGACGTTGCCGTCGTACTCGCCGGAGAAGGCGATCCATTTGCCGTCCGGCGAGAAGCGCGGGTTGCCCTCCACGCCGGGATGCGACGTCAGCCGCCGCACGGCCGTGCCGTCGAGGTTCGCCACCCAGAGGTCGTTGGCGTACGAGAAGGCGATGCGATCGCCCGAGATGGCGGGCTGGGTGAGCAGCCGCGTGTCGTGGATGTCGACCGCCAGCGCGGGGGCGGCGAAGAGGATGGCGAGCAGGACATTTCGCATGGCGCGAATATATCGCGCGCCCACCGTTTCCTCCCCGTTTCGCGCCTACAGAGCTAGGCAAAGGAGGTCTATCCATGCGCTTCACGATGTCGATGTGTCTTCTTCTCTTCGGGTGCGCTGCATTCGCGGCGAACGTGACCGTCGGATGTCCGGGAGGGACGCCGGGCGACTATCCGTCGATCACCGCCGCGCTGGCGGCGCTCGATCCGCAGGGCCCGCACACCATCACCGTCACCGGAACGTGCACTGAGAACATTCTCATCAACCAGCGCGAGCGGCTGACCATCCAGGCGCCGGCAGGACAGACCGCCACGATCGTCGCCGCCGGCCCGTTCGTCTCCGCGCTCGAGGCCCGCAGCTCGCTGGGCCTCACGCTGCGAAATCTCATCGTCAGATCCAACCGCAGCTCCATTGCCATCTTCACCAACTCCAGCGCGACGATCACCGCAGTCACCGTCGAGAACACCAACGGCGTTGCCCTCGATCTGGTGGGGGCGGATGCCACCATCGGAGGCTTCAATGCGGCGGATGCCGTCACAGTGCGAGGAGGACTGCGTTGCGTGGCGTGCAGTGCGTTCATTGCCGGGTGGGTCACCGTCGAGAATTCCACTCTGTCGGGCCTGGGCGTCGATGCCGGCCGCGTGGAGATCTTCGGACAACGACCGACCACGCCGCCGCAGGGCGGCCCGAACGTGATCCGCAACAACTTCAACGGAATCGTGGTGACGAACGGCGGCGCGGTGAACATGGACAACATCAACCGCGTGGAGAACAACACCGCGAGCGGCATGCTGCTCCTCGGCGGGCATGCGACGGTGAACGGCGGAACGACGCCGGCCGGCACGCCATTCGGCACGACCTTCGAAGGCAACCAGCGCAACGCCGTCTCCGTCCTCGAAAACTCGAACTTCCGTTCGAACGGCCCGAACCGGTTCATCAACAACGGCGCGGCGAGCGTCGACTTCCGCGCCGGCATCAGCGCCGCGCATTCGTCGGTGGTCGCGCTCACCGGCGGGGAGATCAGCGGCTCGAACGGTCCGGGGATCTCCGCCGACTCGGCCTCCACCGTGCGACTCAACGGCGCTTCGATCACCGGCAACTCGGAAGAAGGCATTCGCCTGCTGCATGGAGCGGTGTTCGAGTCGATCGCGGGCAACAACGTGCCGGTGAACGGGACCGCCTCCGTGACGTGCGACGCGACCGCAATCGTGTTCGGCGACTTCACGGGAATCGCGCCGTTCGAGTGCGCGAAGAATGACAAAGTCAAGTGAATGCACTCGAACTGCGCGGGCGCACCTACCCGCGCTCCGCGTGCGCGCCCCACCGGTATGATGCTGCCGGCCGCTACGGGATGGATACCGAGGATCTCGATCTGTTCATCGCGCCGGAACGAGACAACATCGACCGGCTGAAACGCGCGCTCCGCTCGGTATTCGATGACCCTGCCATTGACGAAATTACCGCGGACGATCTCCTCGGTGAGTACCCGGCGATCCAGTATTTCCCTCCCGAGCAGACGTTTCACGTCGATCTGCTGACGCGATTGGGCGAGGCCTTTGCCTTCGATGATCTGGAAATCTCGCGGGTTCCCTTCGAAGGGCTTACGATCTCCGTGGCCAGTCCGAGGACGCTCTATCGAATGAAGAAAGACACGGTCAGGTTGAAAGATCGCGCCGACGCTGCGCTGCTCCGCGAGCGGTTCGGCATCGAGGACGAGTGATGCCGATTCGAAAGTTCCGAACGGTCGAGGAGATGAGCCAGCCCGTCTGGCGCCAGCCGGGTGACCCGGAGTTGTATCGCGCCATCAAGGCGGTCTGGGAATTCGGTCAGCGCACGTCCGGCAAGCGATTCCAACCGGGTGTGCGCCGCTTTCGTTCGATCGAGGAGATGTCCGCGGCAGCCCTTGCTGTTCCTCCGCGGAACTGACCTTGGAAGACGGCATCCGAAGCGCCGAGGACGAGTTCCTCACGGCACTCGATCACATGGAGGCCGGCGAGTACGCGCTCGCGCTCCCGATCCTCGGACGGCTGGTGGCATTCGAGCCGACCGACGACGAGATCTACGAGACGTGGATCGACGCGCACATCGGCCTGGAGCGGTATCGAAGGGCGGTCGAGATCGCCGACGCTGGGATCGCGCAGGGCCGCCCGCGCGCGTCGCTCGAGCTTTGGAAAGCGGTGGCGTACAGGAAGCTGGAGCAGGTGGAAAAGGCGGAGGCCGCCGCGCGCGCCGCGCTCGCAGCCGAGCCTTCGTTCGCTGCCGCCATCATGCTCCTCAGCTCGATCCTGGAGCAGCAGAATCGCCACTCCGAAGCGCTCGAGATGTGGCAGCGCGCGGCCGCCGAGAATCCCGACGATGAGGAGCTGGCGTTTCAAGCGATCTCGCTCGCGGACGAGATGGATCTCGATCAGGTCGTCGTGGATTCAGCGCGCTCCTATCTGAAGCGCTTCGGCAAGCGCGCCGCCGTCCTCGCATTCCTCGGAAGTGCATACATCGATCTCAAGGAGTATCGAAAGGCCGATCGCGCCTTTCGCGACGCCGCGGCGCTGGAGCCGGACGTCGCCGACCACCATTTCAATATCGTGATGCTCGCCGAGATGAGAGGCGATGATGCGGCCGCGGACGCGTATCTCGACAAACTCGCGGCGCGCGATGAAGATCTCGCTGATCGCGTTGCCGCTGCTGTGGACGAGATTCTCGATCTGCGGGAGGAGGAAGGTGACCCGTCATCCTGAGCCGGCGAAACGCGGCGAAGCATCTCAGCCGGAGTGGACGGGCCGTTGAACCTATCGAGCAAGTCGCCGCTCTGCATCGAACGGAACATCGGAGCGACCGTGCGGCTAGAATGACCGTTGCATGTCACGAATGATCGTTGCCGAATATGACGCGAATGAGAACGCGCTCCGGCTGACCGAGCCGCTCCAGGGCGTGAAGGATCAAGAGCGTGCGGGAGTTGTCGGTGAAGCTGATCATCTTGCCGTCCGGCGACCAGCGCGGATCGGCGTAGAAGCCGGCGCCGCCGAGGGCGATCTTGCGCGGCGGTCCATTGACACGCCCATAGTGCATTCATAGAATGCACGTATTGAATGCGCAAACGAAGCTATCTCACCGTGCGCAACCTTCCGTCTGATGTCGCCGCGGAGCTCGAGCGCGAACGAAAACGACGCGGCGCGTCGCTGAATCAGACAGTCGTCAACGCGCTTCGCAGAGGTCTGGGCCTCGGCCAGGAGCGGAAAAGTAACGGCCTGGCTACGCTCGCCGGCAAGTGGACGCAGGAAGAGTTCGCGGCCTTCGAAGAGGCCGTGCAGGAGCTGGGCGAGCAAGTCGACGAGGAACTCTGGCGTTGACCCGCTACGTCCTCGACACGTCGGGCTACAGCCACTTCAAACGTGGTCATGCCGAAGTCGTGGAGATCATCGACACAGCCGAGTGGATCGGCGTTCCTTCTGTCGTCCTCGGTGAACTTTGGACGGGGTTTCTGTTGGGTCGCCGAGGGCGCGAGAACGAGAGCGAGCTGCGTGAGTTCATGGCGAACCCCGCGGTCGAGGAGGTGAGCGTCGACGGGCATGTCGCACGCGTGTACGCCGAGATTGTCGTCTCCCTCCGCGAGATGGGCATGCCCCTTCCCGTCAACGACATCTGGATCGCAGCATGTGCGGCGACGGCCGGAGCGAGTGTCCTCACGTACGACGATCATTTCCGCCACATCCGGCGGATCGGATCAATCGTTCTGTCATAGGCTGCAACGTGCTCTCCCCCCACCGCGCCCTCTACGCCGCCTTCGATCGCTTCCCCTCCCGCAAGGGCTCGGGCGTGCACATCGCCCGCTTCGCGCGCGCACTGTTCGACTGGGCGGGCGGCGGGGTGCTCTACGCCCTCGGCGGGGATGATCTGCCGTCCTGGCAGGTGGAGGGCGACGTCGAAATCGTGCGGTTCGCAAGCCAGATCGACAACTTTCTCGAGCGGACCATCGCCTTCGGGGAGCGGTTGGCGGCGCTGCTCGACGAGATGCCGAAGCTGGAGATCGCGCACTTTCGCGATCCGTGGAGCGGGCTGCCGATCATTAAGCGCGGGTGCGCGACGGTGTACGAAGTCAACGCGCTGCCGTCGATCGAGCTGCCGTTCGCGTATCCGAGCGTGGCCCCGCGGACGCTGGAGAAGATCGAGCGGCTCGAGCAGATCGTCCTTGAGCGTGCGGACGCCATCGTCGTGCCGGCGAACACCATTCGCGACCTGCTGATCAAACGCGGGGTGAAGAACATCACGGTGATCCCGAACGGCGCCGATCTGCCCGAACCGGTCGCACGCGCCGAGGACGGCGACTACTTCATCTACTTCGGCGCCCTGCAGGAATGGCAGGGGATCGAAACGCTCTTTCGCGCCTTCGCCCGCCTCCGCGATCTGCCGGTGCGGCTGGTTGTCTGCTCCTCGCACGACACGCGCTACGCCAAGGCGTACATCCGCCTCGCGCACAAGCTGGAGATCGCCGATCGCCTGGTCTGGAAAACAGCGTTGAGCCCTGAAGAGCTCCAGCCGTGGCTGCAGCACGCCATCGCCTCGATCGCGCCGCTCTCCGACTGCGCGCGCAACGTGGTGCAAGGGTGCTCGCCGCTCAAGGTCCTGGAGTCCATGGCCGCCGGCGTCGCGGTGATCGCCAGCGATCTCCCGGCCGTCCGCGAGCTGATCACCGACCGCGTGGAAGGCCTCCTCGTCCCCCCCGACCGCCCACCCGCCCTCGCCCGCGCCATGCGCATCGCCTTCGAGTACTCCGACCTCCGCCGCGCCCTCGGCGCGCGCGGGCGCGAGCGCATCGAGCGCTCGCTGACGTGGGCGCATGCCACGCGGCGCTTGCAAGAGGTATATTCCGCGTTATCGGTCCACACATGACGCCGGAACAGCGGCAGATCGCCGCGGCCAGACAGCTCGGGGTCAATCGGCCGGTGGACGAGGTCCTCGACCTGCTCCGCGCGCTGCTCGACTTCGACGCCACCATGGCGGCCAAGCGGAAGAAGGCCGGATGCTCGATCCCGCTGGCGATCGTCGTCGCCATTTTCTTCTTCGTCGTTGCGGGAAACACCTCCGATACCACGCGGACGATCATGACGGCGCTCGCACTGCTCTGCGTCGCCGCCGCGATCGCCGCCATCGTCTTCTTCCTCCGCTTCCGCCGGCAGGACCTCTCGGACAACCTCCGCACCGCGGCCGCGCCGTTCCTCGCGGTGCTGCGGGAGGACATGAATGCCGGCGATCCGCTACACGTCGACATCGATCTCCGCCCGTACGACATCGAGGAGAAGAAAAAGAAGCAGAGCGAACCGTACAAGAAGGGCGCGTACTACAAGATCATCGACCGCCTCTTCGTCGATCCATGGTTCCGTGGCAGCGTCGCGCTAGCCGACGGAACGAAGGTGCATTGGAAGGTCATCGAGCACGTCGTGAAGCGCGACAAGACGAAGAAGACGTCGCGCGGGAAGATCAAGAGCAAGACGAAGATCAAGCGGAAGACGGTCGCCGTGGTGACCCTCGGATTTCCGGTCAAGGAGTACGCCGTCAAGACGGCCGACGATGTGAAACGCGACGAGAAGCGCACCACGCTCAAGCTGGCGCGGAAGCGGAAGACGGACGGCGCCGACTCGCCGGCGTTCGGCATGCTCATCGATCTGATGGCCGAGGGATACAAGAGGGTGAGCCCGGCGAGGAGCGCGTGATGGAACGGTGCAGAGCGAAACGCGGCTTTTTCAGCCTCCGCGATTGCGGCGAGATGTCGGTCAAGCAATGCGCGCTGTGCGCGCGCCCGATGTGCTCGCAGCACCTGTCGCCGATGAGCGGCTTCACCCGCTGCCTCGACTGCGATGGGCGTGCGGCGGAGAAGGACGTGGTCGCCCAGAAGTCGCAGAAGAACGCGCCGAAACCGCCGCCCGAGCAGCCGCTGAGCGATCCCGCCTGGTCCCACCGCTATCGCGATCGTTACTACAGCACCGCCGGCTACGCCCCGATTTACGCCGGCGCTTATTACGATTCGTACTATGACCGCTACGACACGCGGTCGTTCGACTCCGACATGGCCAGTAGCGGACCGTCGACGGCGACGGAGCGCGAGTCCGGGACGGGAATCGGAGACAGTTGATGTCCCTCCGCCCGCTATGGCTGACGGAAAACTACCCTCCCGACCGCGGCGGCATGGCGCAGTCGTGCGACCGCATCGTGCACGCCCTGCGCAGCCGCGGCGTGGAGGTCGACGTCGCGCACGTCAGCCGCAAGTACGACGACTGGCGCGTGGAGACGAAGGCGGGCGGCCGGCAGATCTGCTGCCCGGCGGACGACGACCCCGCGCACACGCTCAATCGCCTGTGGAACGTGCTGCGACGCGGCCCGGCGCCGACGCACGTCGTCGCCTTCGGTGGCACGCTACCGCTGCTGGCCGGACCACCGTTCGCCGCCTGGCTGAAGGCCCCGCTGGTGACGCTCATCCGCGGCAACGACTTCGACGCGGCGATCTTCTCGCCGAAGAAATCCGATGTCCTGCGCCACGCCATCCGCTCCTCGGCCGCGGTCTGCACGGTGACGCGCGACCACGCCGCGCGCATCGCCGCGCTGGAGCCGGGCGTCGATCCGGCGTGGATCCCGAACGGCATCGACACCGACTCGTGGCAGCTCCTGCCGCACGACCGCGACGAGGCGGCGCGGTTTCGAGTCGATGGCCGCCGTGTACTCGGGATGTTCGGCCAACTCAAGCAGAAGAAGGGCGTGCGGTTCTTCCTCGACGCGCTCGAGCGGTCAGGTGTCGCCGATCGGTTTCATCTGCTGCTGGTCGGCGATGTCGACCCCGCGCTCGGCATCACCGCGCTGCCGTTCCGCGATCGATTGGACCTCCTCCCTCTCTTCGCCGCGTGCGACCTGGTCGTCGTTCCCTCGTTCTACGACGGCCTGCCGAACGTGGTCCTGGAGGCCGCGGCGCTCGGCATCCCGCTGCTGACGTCGAACGCCGGCGGGATGGCCGACCTCCTCGTCGACGGCGAGAACGCCATCGTCTTCGAGGCCGGCGACGCGCACGACTGCCGCCGCGCGATCACCGCCGCCGCGTCCATCGACGACGCCTCGCTCCGCGCCCTCGGCGGGCGCTGTCAGGCGGCGGTCGTCGAACACTTCAACGTTGAAAAGGAAGCGCAGAGATATGTCGAAATCCTTCGTACTTGTACTGTTGATCGCCGCGTGCAGCCGGCCCGCTGAAACGCCGGCCGCACCGCCGCCGCCGAAGCCTGTCGCCCAGAAGAGCGCTCCGGCGGCGCTGATCGTCCTCACCACGCCCGGCGGCGAGCGCGTCATCGAAGTCACGCCGCAGGGGAACGATCTGACCGTCACCTACGCCGGCGGCGTCATGCACGGCCGCTTCAAGGGCGAGAAGCGCAAGTACGAGGAGCTGGAGGTGAAGTTCGGCGACGAGGGCGGCTTCAAGGTGCGCACCCTCGGCGGCAAGCTGCTGTGGAAGGTGAAGGTCACGCCGGAGAAGATCAAAGTCAGCGACAACGAGGAGAACAAGAATCCGTACGAGCTGAAGATCAAGGACGCGAAGGTGAAGGTCTACGCGCCCGGCGAGCGGCTCCTCGGCGACGTGCGCGTGCGCGGCGATCACGTCGACGTCGGCGGGAAGTTCCGCGCCGCCGGCACCAGCCCCGATGCGTTTTACGGGGTCGAGCTCCTCGACGGCATCCCTCCGCGCGAGCGCGCGGTGATCTTCGCCGAGCTGGCGATGAAGCGGTAGTGTCATCCCGAGCCGTGGAGACGGCGAGGGATCCCCCGCGACCAGGCGGTGAGCGCACATGCGCGGGGGATTCCTCGCCGCCTACGCGGCTCGGAATGACACTCGTCTACTACGCGATGGGCGGCGGCCTGGGCCACTTGACGCGCGCCCGCGCGTTCCTGCACACGCTCGGACTCGAGCGTGACGCGGTGATCGTCGCCGAGTCGCCCTTCGCCGGCGACCGCCGCGTGGTGGGCGACATTCCCGTGCTGCGCGAGCGCCCCGAGGGTCAGCTCATCCTCGATACGTTCCCGGGCGGCCTGTTCGGCGAGATCGAAGGCGGCCGCGTCGACTACGTCGCCCGCTACGTTCGCTGGGATCGCTACGAGCTGCCGAAGGACCCGCCGCGCATCGGCCGCGCGTACATCCTCGAGCCGCTCCATCTGGAGCAGGATCGGTACGTTCGCGAGCGTGCCGAGGAGGTCATCGAGGACTTCGAGCTGCGCGATCCACCCGCGGCGCAAGATCTCCCGCCCCTCCCGCCGACCTATGCTCTCGTTGTCCATTCCGGCCCGCAGGAGGAGATCGACGAACTGCTCGCATACGCGCGCGATGTCTGTCTGCAAGAAGGAGTCGCCGATCCCATCGTCGCCCCCGACGTCTATCCCGCCACCCTCATCGCGGCCAAGGCGACCCGCATCTTCACCGGCGGTGGCTTCAACGCCATGCGCCAGTTCGGCTGCGATCCGCGCCACCGCCCCCTCCCGTTCGAGCGCCGCTTCGACGATCAGTACGGGCGGGTCGCGCGAATGCGCACAAGCGAATCGATGAGCGCCGTCAGTCTCGCTCGCGCGTCGCTCTGATCCTGCAGCGTGCCGCCGAGGAGGCGGGAGACGTCCTGCAGCGCGGCCACGACGTCGGGCGTGGCGTCGCCGGCGGCGATCGCGCTCGTCGTCTCGCCGGAGGCGGCCATCTGTTTGCGGCGCTCGGCGGCCGCGGCCTGTTGCGCGGTGCGTTTCGCCAATTCGCCGGGGACGGCCAGCAGCGCCTCGTCGACGACGCTCTTCACCACGCCGCGATCCATCTCCTTCGCAGCGACGACCTCGCGGATGCGCAGCAGGCGCTGCACGGCGGGGAAGTACGGGCTGGCGGGATCGTCGACCAGCTTGGCCTGGAGCAGGGCCACGTCGGCCACGGCGCGCTTGTCGCCGCTCTCCACGCCGAGCTCCACGGTCGCTTTGACGCTCTTGCCGATCTCCGGCAGCGCCACGCCGTTCGCGTCGCCGGGGTTCACCCACGCGTTGACCGGGATCTCCTGGTGCGTCGTCTTCCCATCGAAGCCGGTCGAGTCGACCAGCACGTTGCGGATGTAGACGCGGTTGTTCGGCGAGACCAGGTTTCGTTTGGCGGGAACGGAGACCTCCACCCGATAGGCGCGCGGCGCGGTGACGGTGACCTCGCGCAGCTCCTTCTCGCTCTGCACGCGCTCGATCGCCTTCTGATCCTTGACCCGCGACGCTTCCTCGCGCTGCAGCGACGCCCAGCGATATGTGTCATCGCTGCGCCGTTCGCGGAGGGTCTCCACGTCGTTGTCGACAATGGCCAGCATGACCTGCCGGGCGTCGTTGAGATCGCCCGCCAGCGCCGCGATGCGCGACAGTGCGCGGAGGTCCGAGGCCACCAGATCGATCTTCTCGTCGTGCGTGGCCTCGGGGGGCGCCGATTGCCCGAACGCGACGGCCGCCACCAGCGCCGTGCCAACGATCCAGAACTTGTGCATCGCCAACTCCTCCTCGTTCCTGCCGAGGCCGCAATCTTAGTGCAGGCGTCATATGGATCGGCGTTCCCTGCGACCAATCACCGGAAACCTCAACGATGCGCGCGCTCCTGAAAACCGTCCCACTCCTGCTGGCGCTGTTCGCCGCACCGCCGCACGCGTTCGCTGAAACCAGGTTGAGCTCGGGACTGGCCGAATCGCAACTCAGCTTCAACTTTGCCCGGTGCATCGCAGTGGGGGAGGGGCGGTCCGTCCACGTGGTGTGGTTCGACTCGCAAATCCGCTACCGGCGGTCGATCGATGACGGGCGCAGTTGGCTCGCGCCGGTGACGCTGTCGGCGCCGGACGGGCGATCGGAGCAGGCGGCGATCGCCGTGGCCGGGCGGGCGGTTTACGTCGCCTGGCATGAGCTGCGAGGGACCCTTCCGCAGATCGTCTTCAGGCGGTCATTGGATGGCGGAGCGACGTGGGAGCCCGAGCAGCGTCTGACCGACGCGTCCATCCACAGCGCCCATCCCTCCATCGCCGCAACCGGCGCGCGCGTGCACGTGACCTGGTTCGACGGCCGGCATGGCGAGGTGCTCCCCGAGATCTACACGCGGCACTCCCGCGACGGCGGCGCGACGTGGCAGCAGGAGCAGCGGATCTCCGAATCGAACGCCCCGTCGTGGGTCTCCACCATCGAAGCGAATGGCCTGGACGTCTTCATCGGCTGGGTCGACTACCTCGATGCCAACGAGGAGGAGTACCTCCGCCGCTCCGTGGACGGCGGCGAGACCTGGCTTCCGGCCGTGCGCATGACGAGCGATCCGGCCGACTCGTGGGCGCCGTCGATCGCCCTCTCCGGCCGCGCCGTCCACTTCGCCTGGTTCGATCGCCGCCACGCGGAGGCCACCGACGTCGACATGGAGCTGAAGCTCAATGAGGCCCTCACGCTCGTCGGCCTGCCCGCCTCTCCGCCGCCGCCGCGCACTCCGGAGAATTACTACCTGAATGCGTTCGCGGAGCGCATCCAGACGAAGAAGCAGCAGTTGATTCAAGTCCTGCCGCAGTGGGTGGCGATGGGCGGCGACCCGAAGAAGGTCGAGGCCATTCTTCGCGATTACGAGCGGCTCGAGCAGGCCTGGTCGGAGGGTTGGGAGATCTACACCAAGCGGTCGGCGGACGGCGGCGAGAGCTTCGGCGCCGACACCCGGCTCACCTTCGCCGCCGGCGCGTCGAACCGGCCGTCGATTTTCGTTCGCGGAGACGACGTCGGCGTGGTCTGGTTCGACTTTCGCGACCACGCATCCGAGATCTACGCGAAATTCTCATCGGACGGCGGCGCCACATGGAGCGGCGACGTTCGTCTGACCAGCTCCGGCGCGGCGGTCCTCGCATCCGCGGCCCGGTCGAGCGAGGCGTTGCACGTGGTGTGGCGCGACTCGCGCCTCCCCACGGCACAGGTCTACTACTCGCGGATTCCGCTGGCGGGGAAACGGCGCGCGGCGCGACCATGACTGGTTCGCTGGGCGAGCGATTGAGCTTCACCGCGGGCCGAAACCGACGCGGCGGCTGATCTCCAGCTGCTGAACATCGAGGCTAAGAAAATCGATCTCGCAGCTGGGATCGACAAAAAGAGCCACTGCCAGATGCCACAGATCGGCTCCGCGAAGATAGCCGGTATCGAGAATCGACGCGATCTCCGCGGTGAGCGGGCGATCGGGATAAACCCAGGAGATTCCGGAGATCAAATCGCCGGCATCCGCGGTGACTTTCTCGCGGCGCAGGGCCGACCGGAGCTCCGCCTCCAGGAGGTTCGACGACAGGAGCTCATCGTAAAGGAGGAGCGACCGCCGAACGCGTGCAGCCCCCCGCTCTCCGAATGCGATCGCCACGAGGCAGGACGTGTCTACGTACGCCGCCTTCATTCGCGAGAGTGGAGAAAACGCCGCAGGGCGCCTTGCTTCCTGGAGAGGGTTTTCAACGGGCGCCGCTCGCCCTTGGGCCCGATGTTGCCGTTCCTCCGGAGCTCATCGATGCGAGCGGAGAGCGAGGGCTCCACTCTCTCCACCGGCCGGACTTCCGCGATCGGCTGGCCGCGATGGGTGATCGTCACCGCGGCGCCCTTCCTGACGTGAGCGAGCAGCTCGCTGAGGCGCGCTTTCGCTTCGTACGTCGAGTAGATTTTTGGCATATGACTAGTCAGTCTAGGTTGATACGACTGGCCTGTCAAAGCGGTGGCTGAGCCGCCGCACTCCGCAGCCACCTCTGAAACCACTCCAGATTCCGCCGCATCTGCTCCCGCTCCTGTACCGGCTCGAACAGCACGTGGCCGCCGCGCGGGTAGATGTCGAGATCCACCGTCTTGCCGAGCGCTTTCAGCGCCCGGTAGAACTTCCAGGCGCCGGCGATGGGGACGCGGCGGTCGTTCTCGCCGTGCTGGATCAGGAGCGGCGTGGTCACGTGGGCGGCGAAGGTCAGCGGCGAGTGCGACGCGTAGCCGTCGACGTTCTCCCAGGGGCGCTTCCAGTACTCGATCATGAATTCGCCGGCGTCGGAGAGGTAGAACTCGTCGGTGCGCGGCGCGGCGGCGTAGACGATTTCCTTTACCGCCCCCTCCCGTTCGAGCGGCGGTTCGACGATCAGTCGTGCGAGTTGCGCGTTACCGCGCAAAAAGTTCCGAGAGCGGCAGTGGCCAGCCAGGGATGACGTCGTCGATCTCCACCACATCGGCGACGGCGGTCGCTCCGGCAGCGCGATGAACGCGCACGCTCTCTGTCCGCGGGTCCACGACGACGACGGTGCGCACCCCGGCGCGGAGCCAGTCGAGCGTTTTCTCCTCGATCTCGGTGTATGTGTCGCCTGGCGAAATCACTTCAAACGCCGCATCGGGTGGACCGTCGAAAAAGCTGGCGGTGTCGACCACGCGCTCCGTCCGAACGAATGCGGCATCCGGCGCGCGCACCGTATCTGGCTGTCGAGAGATCCGAAAACCTGTTTCGGATGAATACACAGCGCCAAGTCGCTGTCGGTCAACATGATTAAGAAGGCTTGCGACGATCCGTGCTGCGACGCGTCCGTGTCGTGCGCCCGAGGGTGACATCTTCCGCAACTCTCCTCGTACGAGCTCATACCGCCACCCGTCATCCGGGAGCCGAAGAAGCTCGTCCGCTGTCATCAGCGTGCCGACAGTCATAGGCTTATCCTACGCCCAAGCCAGCGTACTCTCCTGCACCGGCTCGAACAGCATGGGACGGAGCAGTCGCGAGCGCAACCCGCTTCATTCGAGATACGGTTCCACCTGCTCTTTTTCTCTCGGCTGCAGATGGCGGTTGTGCGCCAGGATCCTGGCGCAGGTGTTCCAGCGAAGCACGGCGTCGTCGTTTCCGGAAGGGCGCATCGCTTCCGCCTTCTCATACCAGCGCATGGCGTCGTGGAACCACTCGTACGCGTCGGCGCTGGACATGTGCGCGCTGAAGGCCGCGGCTTTTCCACGCCGCTCGCAGACCACGCCGGAGTAGTAGGCCCGCTCGTAGTCCTCGCCCAAACGCGCGATGAACTGTTCGCATCGGTGTTCGCCGATGTTGAATCGCTGCTGTCCGAACTGATCGCTCAGCGCCAGGATCAGCGTCACCAGCACGCGCTGGTTGTCGGGATCGGCGGCCAGGATGTCGAGGCAGATGCTCTCCGCCTCGGCGGGCTCGTTGAGAAGGCGGTAGCGATCGGCCCGCTCCAGCGCCTTGGGGATGGCCTCCTTCGACAGCGGCTTGAGCTCGACCATGATCACCCTCCGCGAATTCTTCGCCACAGCCGCAGGAGCGGATCGTAGTAGCGATCCACGACCCGCTCCTTCAGCGGAATGATGGCGTTGTCGGTGATGTGGATGTCCTCCGGACAGACTTCGGTGCAGCACTTGGTGATGTTGCAGAAGCCGATGCCGAGGCTTTCCTTGAGCAGCGGCGTGCGATCGACCGCGTCGATGGGGTGCATCTCCAGCGCCGCCACCTGGACGAAGAATGCCGGGCCGCCGAACACGTCATGCTTGTCGTGCTCGCGCAGCACGTGGCAGACGTCCTGGCAGAGGAAGCACTGGATGCATTTGCGAAACTCCTGCACCCGGTCGATGTCCTGCTGATACCACTTCCACTCCGCGTTCGCCTGAGGAGTGAACGCCGGGATTTTCTTCGCCATCGCGTAATTGCTCTTCACGTCGGTGACCAGATCCCTGAGGACCGGGAATGCCTTCATCGGTCGCACGGTGATCGGCTCCCCTTGCGGGAAGTCGTCGAGCCGCGTCTTGCACATCAATTTGGGCCGGCCGTTGATCTCGGCGCTGCACGAGCCGCAGCGCGCCGCCTTGCAGTTCCAGCGGCAGGCGAGGTCGGGCGCCTGGTGGGCCTGAATCCAATGGATGGCGTCGAGCACCACCATCCCGGTCTCCACCGGCACCGTGTACTCCGTCAGCTCGCCGCCGGATGCGTCGCCTCGAAAGACCTTGAAGGTGCAGTCGCCGATCACTTCATTCTCCCAGTCTCGTCATCCTGAGCCGCGTAGACGGCGAAGGATCTCAGATTGAACGGATGTCGCAACCTGAGATCCTTCGTCGTCTGCGCGACTCAGGATGACGGATCGAACAGCTTACGCAACTCTTCCGGCATTTGCGCACACGGTGTCGGCGACACGGTCATCCCCTCGGCGCTTTTCCTGACGCACATGTTGACTTTGCCCAATTGCGGATCGTCTTTCGGATAGTCGGTCCGGCTGTGAGCCCCGCGGCTCTCCTGGCGAAGGAGCGCCGCTCGGCAGGTGGCCTCGGCGCAGACGAGAAGGTTCTCGAGATCGCGAGCCAGATGCCAGCCTGGGTTGAACATTACCGATCCTTCCACATGCGTATTCTCGATCCGCTTCCGGAGCGAGAGCAATTGCCGCAGCCCTTCCTCCAGATCGCTCTCGTTGCGAAAGATGCCGACATGCGCTCCCATCACGTCCTGCAGTGCCGAATGAACAGTGTACGGATCTTCTCCGCGGCGTTCGAAGGGGGCCATGGTCCGGCGGGCATGCGTTTCGATCTCCGCCTCATTCATGGCAGGCCACTGCGCGTTTTCCGCCGCAAACGCAGCGGCGCCCATCCCGGCGCGCCGACCGAACACCAGGATGTCGGACAGTGAGTTGCCGCCGAGGCGATTGGCGCCGTTCATCCCGCCGGTGCATTCGCCGGCGGCGAAGAGCCCGGGCAGCGTCGCCGCGCCGCTCTCCGGATCGACCCGGATTCCCCCCATGGCGTAATGCGCGGTCGGCCCGACCTCCATCGGTTGCTTCGTGATGTCGACGTCGGCGAGGTCTTTGAACTGGTGATACATGCTCGGCAGTTTTTTCTTCACCCGCTCGGGGTCCTGAAAACTGATGTCCAGCCACACCCCTCCGTGCGGCGTGCCGCGCCCTTCTTTCACCTCGGTGTATATGGAGCGGGCGATGTTGTCGCGAGTGGACAACTCCGGCGGCCGCCGGGCGTCGGTCTGCTTGCCGGCCACAACCATCTCCACCCACTTCTGCGATTCCTCCGGCGTCTCCGCGAACTCCTTCCGCTTGCTCTCGGGCAGATACGCCCACATGAAGCGCTTTCCCTCGGAGTTGGTGAGCACTCCCCCTTCGCCGCGCACTCCCTCGGTGACCAGGAGTCCCATGACCCCGGGGGGCCAGATCATCCCGGTGGGATGAAACTGAAAGAACTCCATGTCGATCAGCTCCGCTCCCGCCTCGTACGCCAGAGCGTGACCGTCGCCGGTGTACTCCCACGAGTTCGAGGTCACCTTCCACGCCTTGCCATATCCGCCGGTGGCGAGAACGACAGCCTTGGCGCGGAAGACCACGAAGCGCCCGGTCTCGCGCCAGTAGGCGAGCGCGCCACTGACGCGGTCACCGTCCTTGAGCAGCGCGACGACCGTGCACTCCATGAAGACGTCGATGCCCTGATGGACGCCGCGGTCCTGCAAGGTGCGAATCAGCTCCAAACCGGTGCGGTCGCCGACGTGCGCCAGACGCTTGTACGTGTGGCCGCCGAAGGCGCGCTGAAGGATTCGCCCATCGGGAGTGCGATCGAAGACCGCACCCCAGCGCTCCAGCTCGCGCACGCGGTCCGGCGCTTCCTGCGCGTGGAGCTGCGCCATGCGCCAGTGATTGAGGAGCTGCCCTCCCTTCATCGTGTCGCGGAAATGGGTCTGCCAGTTGTCCTGCGCGTCGACGTGCGCGAGCGCCGCCGCGATTCCTCCCTCGGCCATCACCGTGTGCGCCTTCCCGAGAAGGCTCTTGCAGACCAGCGCCGTCTTCGCGCCGAGGGCCGATGACTCGATGGCGGCGCGCAGCCCGGCCCCGCCCGCGCCGATGACTACGACGTCGAACTGATGGCGTTCGCTAATGTTTGTCATCCCGAGCGTGAGCGAGGGACCGGTGTGGGCGTGTGGCGCGCCGCCCGCCCACACCGATCCTTCGCTCACGCTCAGAATGACAAGAGAACAACGTTTGCAATCCTGCCTGAAGCAACCATCCAGACGTAGAAGTCGGCGAACATCACGCCGAACAAACTCGTCCAGGCCCAAAGCATGTGGCGCTCATTCAGTACCGAGAGCCTTCCCCAGGCGCGATAACGCGCCCGGCACACCGCGTTGGCCGAAAAGCAATCGACCTGCCCGCCGACGAGGTGACGCAGCGAGTGACAGGAGAATGTGTACATCGTGAGCAGCGTCGAGTTGACCGCGAGGACGATTGTGCCGACGGTGATGCCGAATTGACCCTGCGGCCAGAGCGCCTTCCAGACGTCGTACCAGAGAAAGACCAGAACGGCGAGCGCAACATACAGAAGATAGCGGTGAAGGTTCTGCAGGATCAGCGGGAACGCGGTCTCGCCCTTGTACTCTCCGCGTCTCCCCTCGGCGATCGCGCAGCCGGGTGGGTGGAGGGTGAAGGAGCGGTAATACGCCTTGCGATAGTAGTAGCAGGTCAGGCGGAAACCGCCGGGCGCCCAGAGGATCAGAATGGCGGGCGAGAGCCACTGCGGCAGCGGCGTCCAGTGCCCCAGGTTCGGCGAGTAGAAAGGGGAGAGAAGCTCTCCCGCCTGGTAGTCGCGATTGACGATGGCGCGGAGAGTGGCGTAGACGACGAATCCGGCGAGAACCAGAAGGGTCAGAAGCGGATCGACCCACCAGAGGTCGCGGCGGTCGGTGGCACCCCATCGCGGCTGAGCGGGAACGGCGACGGCATCGGAGGAATCGGCCACGAAGAGTGACCAAAATTCTGGGGCTGCGGTGCGCGCGTGTCAACCGCGTCCGAATTACCCCCACATGTTCCGCACCACGAACCAGACGTTGGCCGGCCGTTCGGCCAGCCGCCGTACGTACCACGGGAACCAGTGCTCGCCGTAGCTGATGAGGATTTTTACTTTGACGCCGGCGGCGGCGAGGGCGCGTTGCTCGGCGGACTTGATGCCGTAGAGCATGTGCACTTCGTATCCGTTGTTTCCGTGGCGGCGGCGGATCTCGTTGACGATGGCCATGTCGTGCGTGCCGAAGACGGGGTAGGCGCCGCCGCTGAAAAGCTGCTCACCGATCTCGAGGTAGGCGCGGTCGGTGTCGGCCTTCTTCGGGAACGCCACTTCGGCGGATTCGTTGTACGCGCCCTTGACCAGGCGGATCGTCGGTTTCAATGGCAGCAGCGACTCGACGTCCTTGGGTGTGCGGTAGAGATACGACTGCATGGCCAGGCCGACCGTCTGGCCGGCGGCGTGGATGTCGCGGAAGAGCGCGAGGGTGTCGTCCACGTACCAGGACTCTTCCATGTCGATCCAGACGAAGGAGCCGATCTCGGCGGCGCGCTTGGCCAGTGCGATGTAGGCCTCCCGGCAGAACGCGGGATCGAGCGTCATGCCGAGGTGCGTCGGCTTGACGGAGATGTGACTCGGAAGCTTGCGGGCGCGGATGTCGTCGAGCAAGGCGAAGTACTCGTCGCGGACTTGCGCGGCCTCGGCGACGTTCTCGATCTGCTCGCCGAGCTCCGTCAGCAGCGTGCCGATTCCGAGCTTTGCGAACTCGGCGGCGGCGTCGAGCGCCGAGCCGGCGTCCTCGCCCGGCATGAAGCGTTTCACCGCCCGTTTGGCGAAGCTGCGGCGGCGGAACTGCTCCGCCAACCACTTACTGCGCGAGGCGCGAAGAAGAATCGCTCGGGCGATGGACATGCGCGCGGAATCATATTGCGGTTCGGGCGAGGACCGCCCGCACCTCGGTCAACACCCGTTCTCGCAGCTCCGCAGGCTCGATGATCTCTGCCCGCGCGCCGAGTCCGAGGGCCACGAAGCAGGCCTCGTCCTCGTGCTCGAAGTGCGCCTGGAAGGTGGTCCAGCCGTCGGCGTCGGGCGGCTCGGACGCGGTCCACGTCATGCGCCAGCGCCGCACCCACGCCGCCGCGCGCGGCTCGAGGCGGAGCGTGGCGTGATAACGCGGCAAGCCGTCGCGGAACGCGTCGGTGGACGACTTCCAGTGCGCGGCGAGATCGAAGTCCGCGGGCCGCTCGCATGGCGCGTCGACGATCGCCGCCTGCTCGATGCGCGAGACGCGGTAGGTGCGGAAGCCGCGCGGCGTTCGCGCCACGAGATACCACGCGCTCCCCTTGGCCACTAGGCCGAGGGGATCGACGAGGCGCTCGTCGGCTTCCGTGGCCTCGCCGGCGCGGCGATAGGTCATCGACAGCTTGCGGTCTCGCGAGACCGCATCCTGCACGATCGGAAGCATGGCCAGGTTCTCGGTCGTGCCGCGCCAGCCGGTGGTGTCGACGTATAGCCGCTGCCGGATCGCCGCCGCCCGCTCCCGCAGTGACGCCGGTAGCGCCGCGGTCAGCTTGCGCAGCGCGCGCTCGGCGGCGCGGGCCAGGCTTCCCTCGCCCACCACGCGCGGCTGGGACATGAGGAGCGCGAGCAGCTCCGCCTCGTCGAGCGCCGGCACCTGCGTGCGCCATCCTTCGTCGAGTTGCCACCCGCCGCGGGCGCCGCGCAGGGCGAACACCGGAACGCCGGCCGCGCTGAGCGACTCCATGTCGCGGTGCACCGTCCGCTGCGACACCTCGAGCCGCTTCGACATCTCCCGGCTGGTCATCCGGCCGTACGCCTGAAGGAGGAGGAGGGCGGAGAGGAGGCGGTCGGATTTCATGTCGGAGTCTCGGCGGGGTCTCGGGGTCTCGAGGTCTCGGTTGGGGTGGCTGGCCCCCGCCGAGACCACGAGACCCCGCCGAGACCCCGAGACCCTATCAAATCAATTATGACGCGTCCTGACATATATGACGCATTAGGCTCCCTCGGCAAGGAGGCCCCAAATGAAGCTCACCGATCTCTTTCTCGCCGAATTGGACCGCGAGGCCGACCGCACGCGCCGCACGCTCGAGCGCGTCCCCGAGGGGCGTCACGACTGGAAGCCGCACCCGAAGTCCATGGCCCTCGGTTATCTCGCGACGCTCGTCGCCACGCTGCCGACGTGGCTAGTCATGATCATCAATCAGGACGAGCTGGACCTTCAGCCGCCGAGCGGGGAGAAATACTCGGTGCCGGAGTGGACCACCGCGCAGGACCTCGTCGAGATGCATGACCGCGGCGTGGATCAGGCGCGCGAGGCGCTCCGCAACACGACCGATGAGTACCTGCTGACGACGAACTGGAAGCTACTCGTCGCCGGCAATGTGGTGGGCGACGACCCGCGGCACGTCGTGCTCCGCGAGACCATCAATCACCTCGCTCATCACCGCGGCCAGTTGACCGTGTATCTGCGGCTCAACGACAAGCCGGTGCCGTCGATCTACGGGCCGTCCGCGGACGAAAAGTCGTTCTGAGGCATCAATGCGCTTTCTTCGCTTCGATCTGCGGGATCAGAATCGACTCGATGTAGTACCAACCCGGCCGGAGCTCCAGCGCGCGGCGGGCGAGCGTCTCCCCGACCGCCAGGTCTCCGCCGTCTTGGTTCGCGTGCATCCAGGCCCGCGACATCATCGCCTCGGGGACGCCCCAATCGGGCTCCGCGGTCGGCGTACGGACGTCCGGCCGCCGCGTCAGCTCGTCGAACATCTTGAGCGAGGCCGGGCGGTCGCGGAACTGCAGCGCGGTCGCGTACGCCCACAGCACGCGCGGATTGTCGGGCTCCAGCTCGCGGGCGCGGGTGAGGTGGGCGCGAATCGCCGTCGCGTGCGCGTCCTTGTTGTCCGGGTCGGCGGTGTAGAGCCAGCCGTGGAGCCACGCGGCGAGGGCGTGCGCGTCGGCGAACGGCTCCCGCGCGGCGATGGCGGCGTCCATCTCAGCCAATGCGGCGGCGCGATCGGCGGCGACCTGCTTCGTGTCGACGTTCCGGTTCACGTCGTTGACGGCGCGCTGCCAGAAGGCGTAGCCGGCCCAGTAGTGCGCCAGCGGCGCGAGGGCAGGATCCGCGGCCAGCGCCCGAGCGTCGCGCGCGGCGTCGGCGAGCGCTTGCAGATCCGCCGTATAGCCGGCGCGCATCGCTCGCGATTTCACGTCGAGGAGCGAACCTGGCCGCGACGCCGACGTACAACTCAAAGTCATGATGATCAGGCTCAGCGTGATGTGTCGCATGGGCCGAAACTACGGGCCGCGCCGTCAACGATCAAAGACTTTTCGGCGAACCGGCATCGCCGCTCGGTGAACGGACAAACACGCATGGATGCGGGAGGTATGCTCAGCGGCATGAAGAAGGTCGTCGTCTTCATCGCGGCGTGGCTCCCGTTCCTGGCGCTCTGGGTGCTCTTCGCCCTGCAGGCGGGCAACCTCACGCTGTGGCAGGTTCTGCCGCGCTCCATTGAGGCGGTCGCTGCCGCGGCGCTGCTCGGACTCGCCGTCTCGCGTTTCTGCGCGCGCATGCCATGGCCGGGCGAGATGCGGGTGCGCTTCTACGCCATGCACATTCTCGCCGCGGTGCTCTACTCCGCCGCGTGGGTCGCCGCGGTGGATGTCGTGGAGCCGTCGGAATGGTCCATGCTGATCTCGTCGCGCATCATCGGACGGCAGCTTGGGATGGGCGTCTGGATCTACGCCATCATCGCCGGCATCTCCTACGCCATCCAGACGCAGCGGCGCGTTCTGCAGACCGAAAAGAGCCTCGCCGTGGCCCGTCTCGACGCGCTGCGCAGCCGCCTCCACCCGCACTTTCTCTTCAACGCGCTGCATACCGTCGGCGCGCTGGTGCGGCACGATCCGGCCGAGGCCGAGGGGGCGATCGAGAAGCTCGGCGACATGCTCCGCTACAGCCTGCGCGACAGCGCCGGCGACACCGTCCCCTTCTCCGAGGAGTGGGAGTTCACGCGGCGGTATCTCGATTTCGAGCAACTGCGCTACGGCGCGCGGCTGAACGTCGTCACCGAGATCGATCCCCGCTCGCTGGCCTGCAGCGCGCCGTCGTTTGCCCTGCAGACGCTGGTGGAGAACTCGGTGCGCCATTCGATCTCCAGGCGCGCGGAGGGTGGACGGGTGGACATCAGCGCGCGAGTGGGCGACGACCGGCTGCACATTCGCGTTTGGAATGATGGAGCGGCGGGAAGTGTAGCGGCGGACGCTCCCGGCCGCCGACCGGCGCCCGAAGCGGGCGCCGCCACACAGTCAGGCGCGCGGTACGGACTGCACGCGCTGCGCGAGCGCCTCGACGCGGTCTACGGCGCGGACGCCCAGCTCGACATCGCGCGCGACGACGCCGGCTTCGAGGTCTCCTTCACTATCCCCTGCGTCCGGCCGGAGGGCGACGATGACGAATGACGCGCGCGTTCTGATCGCCGACGACGAGCCGCTCGCCCGCCGCACGCTGCGCGAGCATTTGAGCGGCGTCGACTGGATCCGCGAGATCCACGAAGTCGGCGATGGACTGTCCGCCATCCGCGCGGTGGACTCGCTCTGCCCCGACCTGCTGTTCCTCGACATCCGCATGCCCGGCACCTCCGGCATCGCCGTGGCCGAACAGATTTCACACCGCCCGTACATCATCTTCACCACGGCGTTCGATCGTTACGCGGTGACGGCGTTCGAGATCGGCGCGCTCGACTATCTCCTCAAGCCGTTCGGCCGGGAGCGCGTACGCTCCGTCCTGGCCCGCGCCCGCGCGGCGATGGAGCACGGAATGCCGGCGATCGCCGCGCGCGCCTGGAACGCGCTCTCCACTACGAAGCCGCTGTCGCACGTCTTCGTCAAGGAGCGCGGCCGCATGATCGCCATTCCGCTGGAGCAGGTGGAGCGGCTCGAGGCCTGCGACGACTACGTGGCCGTCTGCGTCGACGGGAAGCGCCATCTCTTGTACGCCAGGCTGCAGGACCTCTACGCGCGGCTCGACCCGTCGCGTTTCATCCGCGTCCATCGCTCGCATGTGGTGAACATGCGATTCGTCACAACCATCGAGCCGCGAGAAGGCTCGCGGCTCATCATCGTGGTCGCCAGTGGAGCGCGCATTCCCGCCAGCCGCGCGGGCTCGGCGCGCTTCGAGGCGGTCGGGTATCCTGTCGGGACTTTTTGAGGATCGATTTTCATGGCAAAACGAATGATTGCAATGCTGGTCGTGGTGATCGCTTTCGTCGCGATCCTCGGCTTGTACAAATACTCCCAGATCAAGAAGGCGATGTCGCAGGACTGGTCGCCGCCGCCCGAGGCGGTGACCACCATCGCGGCCAGGCAGGAGGCGTGGAACGCGACGCTCAGCGCCATCGGAACGGTCGCCGCGGTCAACGGCGTCACCGTCAGCGCCGATCTGCCGGGCGTCATCGAGCAGATCTCCTTCAACTCCGGACACGCGGTCGGGCGCGGCGCAGTACTCGTGCGCTTGGACTCGCGGCAGGAGCGCGCGCAGCTCGCGGCGGCGGAAGCGGCACGCGAGCTGACGCGGCTGAGCCTGGAGCGGAAGTCGGGACTGCTGGCCAAGGCGGCGATCCCGCAGGCGATGTATGACCAGGCGTCGGCCGAGTACAAACAGGCCGTGGCGCGGGTGGGGGAGATCCGCGCAATGATCGACCGCAAAACGATCCGGGCGCCGTTCGCCGGCGTCCTCGGCATCCGTCAGGTCAACGTCGGGCAGTACCTGGCCGGCGGCGCGCCGATCGTGTCGTTGCAGGCAGTGCGTCCCGCGTACGTCAACTTCAGCGTCACGCAGCAGGACCTCGGGCGGATGACCATCGGATCGGTGATCGAGGCGACGTCGGACGCCCTCGGCGGCGCGACCGAGGTGGGCAGAATCGCGGCGATCGACTCGGTGATCGACGAGGCCACCCGCAACGCGCGTGTGCAGGCCATCTTCGAGAACCGCTCCGGCAAGCTCCGCCCCGGCATGTTCGTCGAGGCCAAGCTCGCCGAGGGGACGAAGTCGAGCGCCATCACCCTTCCCGCCTCGGCCATCAGCTACGCGCCGTTCGGCGACTCGGTCTTCATCGTCGAGCAGGTGAAGGACCCGAAGAGCGGCAAGAGCTACCGCGGCGTGCGGCAGCAGTTCGTGAAGCTCGGCGGCACCCGCGGCGATCAGGTCGCCGTGCTCACCGGTGTCAAGGCCGGGGAAGAAGTGGTGACCTCGGGCGTCTTCAAGCTGCGGCCGGGCGCGGCGGTGACGGTGAACAACGCGGTGCAGCCGGGGAACCTCGCGGCGCCGAAGCCGGAGGACTCGTAACGCAGACGTCATCCTGAGCCGCGCAGACGGCGAAGGATCTCAGCCGCTGAGATCCCTCGCTACGCTCGGGATGACGGAGGAAAGATGAAATTCACAGACCTCTTCATCAAACGTCCCGTCCTCGCCATGGTCGTCAACCTGGTGATCCTCATCGCCGGATTGCAGGCGGTCCGCTCGCTTTCCGTGCGGCAGTTTCCGCGCAGCGATATGGCCAACGTCGCGGTGACCACCGCCTACATCGGCGCGAACGCGGACCTGGTCCGCGGATTCATCACCGCGCCGCTGGAGCGGGCCATCGCCGGCGCGGACGGCATCGACTTCCTGGAGTCGTCGAGCGCGCAGGGTTTGAGCACGATCACCGTGCACCTGAAGCTGAACTACGACAACAACGCGGCGCTGACGCAGATCCAGTCGAAGGTCGCGCAGGTTCGCAACCAGCTCCCGCCCGAGGCCGAGGCGCCGATCATCAATCTGCAGACCGCGGACGCCGAATTCGCCGCTGCCTATCTCGGCTTCGCGGCGAAAGACCTCGATCAGAATCAGATCACCGATTACCTCGTGCGCGTCGTGCAGCCCAGGCTCTCGGCGATTCCCGGCGTGCAGCGCGCGGAGATCTTCGGCGACCGCACCTTCGCCATGCGCGTGTGGCTCAAGCCCGACAAGATGGCCGCCCTCGGCATCTCGCCGTCGCAGGCCAGCAACGCGCTGGCGGCGAACAACTATCTCTCCGCGCTCGGCCGCACCAAGGGCTCGATGACCTCGGTCAACCTGGTGGCCAACACCAACTTGCAGACCGCCGAGGAGTTCAAGCAGCTCGTGGTGAAGGAGGAGAACGGCACCGTCGTCCGCCTCGGCGACATCGCCGACATCGTCCTCGGCGCGGAGAACTACGATCAGGAAGTCCGCTTCAACGGCCAGACCGCCGTCTTCATCGGCATCTTCGTCCTCCCGACCGCCAACACCCTCGAGGTGATGAAGAACGTCCGCCAGGCGCTGCCGGAGATCCAGGCCCAGCTTCCCGCCGGCATGCGGGCCGGCGTGCCCTACGACTCGTCGGCGTACATCCAGGAGGCGATCGACGAAGTTCTCATAACCCTCGGCGAGACGCTGATCATCGTCATCCTCGTCATCTTCCTCTTCCTCGGATCCATCCGCGGCGTGATCATCCCGGTCGTCGCCATCCCCATTTCGCTCATCGGCGCGGTGTTGCTGATGATGATCTTCGGCTTCACCATCAATCTGCTGACGCTGCTGGCGATCGTGCTGTCGGTCGGCCTCGTCGTCGACGACGCCATCGTCATGGTGGAGAACATCGAGCGGCATCTGCACATGGGGAAGACGCCGATGCAGGCGGCCGTCGATGCCGCGCGCGAGCTAGTGGCGCCGATCATCGCCATGACCATCACCCTGGCGGCGGTCTATACGCCGGTGGCGTTGCAGGGCGGCCTGACCGGATCGCTGTTCCGCGAGTTCGCCTTCACCCTGGCCGGCGCGGTGCTGATCTCCGGAATCGTGGCGCTGACGCTGTCGCCGATGATGGGCTCGAAGCTGCTGCGCTCCGGCGACACGGAGAAGGGCTTCGCCGGCTGGGTCAATCACCGCTTCGACGCGCTGCGCGACCGCTACGTCCGCACGCTGACCGCGACGCTCAACTATCGTCCGGTCGTGCTGACGCTGTGGATCCTCGTCGTCCTGCTGATCTTCCCCTTCTACATGTTCTCGCAGAAGGAGCTGGCGCCCGCGGAGGACCAGAACTTCATGTTCGCCATTCTCCAGGCCTCGGCGAACTCGACGATCGATCAGACCAAGCTGTTCGCCTCGCAAGTCGAGCAGGTGTATCGCTCGATCCCGGAGACCGACTCGACGTTCCAGGTCATCTTCCCCACCGGCGGCTTCGGCGGCATGGTGACCAAGCCGTTCAGCGAGCGGAAACGCGGCATCCAGGAGATTCAGATGGAGGCGTCGGCGAAGTCGGCGGCCATCCCCGGCATCCGCGTCATCCAGCTCGTGCCTCCGTCGTTGCCGGGCGGACAGGGTTTCCCCGTCGACCTGGCCATCGTGTCGACGGCGGAGCCGCAGCGCCTCGCGGAGTTCGCCGATCAGTTGGTGATGAAGGCGTTCGCCAGCGGCAAGTTCATGTTCGCCGACACCGACCTGAAGTTCGACCAGCCGCAGGCGCGCGTGGTCTTCAATCGCGACAAGCTCCGGGCGCAGGGCGTGGACATGGCGCAGGCCGGGCGCGATCTTTCGGTGCTGCTGGGCGGCAACTACGTGAACCGCTTCAGCATCCAGGGACGCAGCTACAAGGTCATTCCGCAAGTGAAGCGCAGCGAGCGGTTGACGTCCGACCAGCTCTCGCAGATGTACATCGCCGGCGCGGGCGGCAAACTCGTGCCGCTGTCGACGTTCGCCACGCTGCAGACCACCACCGAGCCGCGCGAGCTGAAGCGCTTCCAGCAGCTCAACGCCGTGCGCATCCAGGGCGCCATCCCGCCCGGCGTCTCGCTGGACTCAGCGCTCAAGTTCCTCGAGGACGAGGGGGCGAAGATCCTGCCGCGCGGATTCACCATCGACTACGCCGGCGAGTCGCGGCAGTTGCGCACCGAGGGGACGAAGTTCCTCGGCGTGTTCCTCCTGTCGGCCATCCTGATCTATCTCGTGCTCGCCGCGCAGTTCGAGAGTTTCCGCGATCCGTTCATCATCCTGGCCGGGTCGGTGCCGCTGGCGCTCTCCGGCTCGCTGCTCTTCTCGTTCCTCGGCCTGACGTCGATCAACATCTACAGCCAGGTCGGCCTGATCACGCTGGTCGGACTGGTGTCGCGCAACGGCATCCTCATCGTCCAGTTCGCGAATCACCTGCAGGAGGAGGGCCGCGACAAACTGCACGCCGTGATCGAGGCCGCCGGCACGCGCCTCCGCCCGATCATGATGACCACCGCCGCGACGGTGATGGGCCATCTGCCGCTGGTGTTCGCGAGCGGCCCCGGCGCCGGCGCGCGCAACTCCATCGGCATCATGCTGGTCACCGGCATGATCATCGGCACGCTGTTCACGCTGTTCGTCGTGCCGTCGATCTACGTGCTGGTGGCGAAGACGCACCGGCGTGCGGAGGCAGTCGAGCCCGAGCCCGCCGGCGAGCTCGAGCCGGCCGCGGTGTAGCCGGCATGGCCTCACGTTAGCGCGAGGGAGCGCCGACGCATCTTCTCGCGTCGGGTCACGACATCCGGACCGCGCAGGAGCTTATGGGCCACGTCGGCGTCAAAACGACGAAGATCTACGCGCACGTGCTCGGTCTGGGAGCGTCGGGAGTAAGAAGTCCACTCGATGCGCTCATGGCTTCCGAGGACGATTCGCCGTCACAAGGCGACGGATAAC
>JBBPII010000022.1:0-73373 GCA_038040385.1 Candidatus Gilichinskyi gelida | reverse complement strand
GGCGCCCGCTCCCGGGCGCCGGCGGCCGGAGCGGCCGCCGCTACACACGCTGAGAGCGGCGGCATGGCCGCCGCACTCCAGAAAGTAGAATGCGCCCCGCATGCAATTTCTACTCGCCGTTCTTCTGGCCTCGACCCTCGACAAGCAGCTCGCCCGCGACATCTACAAAGAGCTGATCGAGATCAACACCACCGACTCGAGCGGCGACAACACCCGCGCCGCGGAGGCCATGGCGGCGCGGCTGCGCGCGGCGGGATTCGCGGCCGAGGATGTGAAGGTGCTGGCCCCGGCGCCGCGGAAGGGAAACCTCGTGGCGCGGCTGCGGGGGTCGACGCGCGAGAAGCCCATCCTCCTTCTCGCGCACCTCGACGTCGTGGAGGCCAGGCGCGAGGACTGGTCCATCGATCCCTTCGTGCTGACGGAAAAGGACGGCTACTTCTACGGCCGCGGCACCAGCGACGACAAGGCGATGGCTGCCATGTGGATCGCCAACCTGATCCGCTACAAGCAGGAAGGATGGGTCCCGCGCCGCGACCTCATCGTCGCTCTCACCTCGGACGAGGAGACCGGCCCGCACAACGGCGTCTCGTGGTTGCTCGCCGAGCACCGCGACCTCATCGATGCGGCATTCGCGCTCAATGAGGGTGGGGGAGGGCGGCTGGAGAATGGGAAGCATCAGTACAACGGCGTCGGGGCGAGCGAGAAGGTGTACGTCACCCTGTCGCTGGAGACGCACAATAAAGGCGGCCACAGCTCCGTCCCGCGCAAAGACAACGCCATTTACCAGCTCGCCAATGCGCTGGGACGACTGGAGAAGCACCAATTTCCGGTGCAGCTCAATGAAGTGACGCGAGCGTATTTCGAGCGCATGTCGCGCATCGAAGAGGGTCCGGCTGCCGCGGACATGAAGGCGGTCGCCGCCGGCGATGCCGCCGCGGCCGCGCGCCTGTCGGAGACGGCGGTCTATAACGCGCTGATGCGGTCGACGTGCGTCGCCACGCGCCTCGACGGCGGCCACGCCGACAATGCGCTGCCCCAGAGCGCGCGTGCGCTGGTCAATTGCCGCATCCTCCCCTGGCAGCCGCCCGAAGAGGTGCGCGAAGCGATCGTGAAGGCTGTCAATGACCCCGAGGTGGAGATCAAGTGGGTGGACAAGGCGAAGCCGAGCGTCCCGTCGCCGCTGGATCCGGCGGTCATGCGTCCCATTGAACAGGTGACGAACGAGTTCTGGCCCGGCGTGCCGGTCATGCCGCTGATGGCCACCGGCGCGAGCGACGGTTTGTACCTGCGCAATGCCGGAATCCCCACCTACGGCGTCTCCGGCCTCTTCTCGGAGATCAGCGACACGCGCGCGCACGGCCGCGACGAGCGCGTGCCGGTCGCGTCGTTCTACGAGAGCCTGCAATTTCTCTACACGCTCGTGAAGCGGCTGGCATCGTGAAGCGCGTCGTCGTCCTCGCGCTCCTCGCCGCCGCGTGCGCCACGCCCCCCCCCGCCCCCTCACCGCCGCCCGCCCCCACCGCCGCCCCTGCTGAGGAGCGCGCGGTCGGCACGGTGCGGGTGAATGCGTCGACGCTCAATGTGCGTGCCGCCGCGTCGGCGTCGGCGGAGATCGTGTCGCACGCCCGCCGTGGAGAGAAGCTCGCCGTCCTCGAAGACTCTGGCGGCTGGCTCCGCGTCCGCCTGGGCGACGGCACGACGGGTTGGGTCGCCGCGCAGCACATCGTGCGCGAAGGCGCCGCCGCCCGCCCGCGCCGCGGCTGCCCACCCGATTCGGACTACACGTTCGTCAAAGCGCCGAAGCCCGCATTTTCCGAGAACTCGGCGCACGGCATGGTGATCGTGGAGGCCGGTGTCGACGTGAAGGGGAGCGTCACCTCCACGCGCATCATCTCGAACACCACCGGCGATTCCGCCCTCGCCGCCCTCGCCGAGCGCGAGCTGCGCGAGGCCAAATTCGCGCCGCCGATCCGCAATTGTGCGCCGAAGAGTTTCATCTTCACGTACAAGCGCGCGTTTTAGACGACGCGGTCCGTCGGCGTTTGCCGACCTCGCCCGTCCCCCTTGCAAAATGCGAATCGCGGGCCTATATTATGCTGTAACAGCATGTAAGCGACACCGGCTTGGCCGTTCACCGATTCGATTGTCCGCTCGGCAATCGTCTCCCTCGACGGGGTCACGGCATGACAGCGCGTACAACCACGCGATGTGAGGCGTGGCTGCGTAGGAAAGGAGAGAGGCTGTGCACAAGTGTCTCGTGTTCGAATCAGCGCTTCGTCAATGTCAGCATCGCCTCAGACGGGATGTGTGCGACGCGCGGATGAATCCGTGCGGGGCCTGCACGCCGAGCGAGATCCCCAAGACGGCCACTTCGCGCCGCCTGTCCGCAATTGTGTCGCAAAGGCATTCGTCTTCACATGCAAGCGGAGCTTTTAGCGCACAAATAGTTTTGGGGCGGCGGGTAGGGAATGCTCCTCCTGCATCACACCGTCTTAGACGCGGCCCCGCTCGGCCACGTAGAACAGAAGTTCGGTCGAAAGCTGCAGTAATGCACGTCGGACGAAGTGCGCATTTCGCGCGCAGCCGACAGAGAGGGAGAGCTATGCATCGAGTCTTGATGGTCTTGAGTGTAGCGCTGACAACCACGACCATGTCAGTTGGAGCCGGACAGGCGGACGCGCCGCAGAATCCGAGCGCCACCGCCCTCACCCCCCCGGGTGCTTCGCGGTTTGTGCCGATCGCCCCCTGCCGTCTGCTGGACACGGCCACCAGGCCGCCGGCGAATGCGGCGGAGGAGATGGCGCGGCGGGTGGACATCAAAGCCAGTCGTTGCAGCCAGATCATTCCAGCCTACGCAACCGCCTACTCCCTTCGGTCGACGACCTACAGTCGCACCGCTCCGGAGAAGCTGCCGCCTGGGGTGGCACCTCTGCAGCGGACGTCAACGGTTCCAGCGACTGCACCTCTCGATTTCTCTGTGCCGTCGGATTCTCACATTGCGGTCGATGTCGATGGGTATTACGTTGCGCCCGGCACGCCGATCGGTCCGGTCGATACGACCACCACGGGTGTGAGCACCCCACCCTTGGGTGTCAGGGCCGAAGCCGTCCAGCCGCATCCCGGGCCACCGACCGTGCAGCAAGATGTCTCGGGGACCTCGGGCAATGTCTACCTCGACTCCCCAGCGGAACTGCCGGCCTCCGGGATCCTCATGAAAACGACGACCACCGGCAGGCCATGGATCGTGGCAAAGGGCTCTACCTCCGACGGCAGCTCGGGGTTTGCGGTGGCCAACTCTGCGAATACGGAGCTGATGCACGTCAGGTCGGACGGAGCGGTTCAACTTCTTTCGAACGCGTTTTTCGACGGCCGGACGGACTTCTTCGGCTCTCCCGGCTCATACTTCGGCTACGTCTCCATCCCGACGAACATCATCCACGACGTCACGCTGGTCAACCCCCGCGACGCCAGCAACAGCAACGTGAATCGCGTCGTTTTTTTCAATGCGCAGAGCGATGATGAATACGGCTCGCCGGCCACGACGAAGTTCAGGGCGTCGACGTTCGGCTATTACGCGCAGCTCAATGTCAACTTCGATTCCGAGCTCCGATACCATTGGGGCGATCAGTATCACTTCCGCGCCCGGTCGACCTATCCAACCGAGAACAAGGACACCTTCTGGGTCAAAGCGGCCACGAATCAAGACAGCACTACGAACACGCGGGCGGATATGTACGTGAGCGGCAACGTCGGCGTAGGAACCACCGCTCCGAGTAAGAAGCTTCAGGTCGCCGGCAGCATGACACTCAACAATGATACGAGCACGACGAGCCTGAACAACGCGTACTTTCTCTTCGACGGCGGCGCTCCTGGTTGGAGCGCGCATAGCTACGGCTCGACCCTCGGGTTCGCGAATGGCCGCTACCGTACGATGCTTTTCGCGCCCGACAATGCCGATATCGCGATTTCGACTCACGCCGGCGGAACGGTGCCGGCCTCACTCGCCAGTTTCACGGAACGAGTGACCGTGCAAGGTTCGACTGGCAACGTAGGGATCGGCGTCAGCAATCCGCAGTACAGGCTCGACGTGGCGGGCGACATTAACATCTCCGGAAATATCAACGCAAAGTACCAGGATGTAGCGGAGTGGGTCCCGGCGACCTCGGACATGACTCCCGGTACGGTCGTGGTTCTCAATCCCTGGGAAACGCAACGAGGTCATGCCGTCGGCCACCGCGTACGACACAGCGGTTGCCGGCGTCGTCTCCGCACAGCCGGGGCTCCTCCTCGGCGAAGGCTCGCCGTCCAAGGAAATGATCGCCACCACCGGTCGTGTGTACGTGCATGCCACCGCCGCGAACGGTGCAATCGGCGTCGGCGACCTCCTCGTGACCAGCAGCGAATCGGGTATGGCCATGCGTTCCGAGCCGATCGATGTCGGCGGGGTCAAGATTCACCGTCCCGGTACTCTGATCGGCAAGGCCCTCGAGCCACTGCAGCTTGGCGACGGTGAAATTCTGGTGCTATTGAGCCTTCAGTGATTGTGAAGGAGTGATGACGATGCGATCTAAAGGACTCGCAGTACTTTTGGCTGTCGGCACGTTCGTGATCTCTTCGGGCGCGTTCGCCCAGACTACGCAGGACTATCGAGGCTTCATCGGAATCGCCAATGCGACGCCGGGGCAGCGCCTCTCGGTCGGCGGGAATCTCGAGGTGGCCGACGTGGCGCCGGGCGCTGTGGAACTCTCGCGCAACGGCGTCGATTGGCCGAGCAGTGGCGGCGGTATCGCCGACCAGTGGTCGACGTGGTCCTGGACGGGCGCGGGCGGGTCGGTGAGCTTCGTGACCTCGATTGTTACCGGTAATGGATTCACCGGCAATGCGCAAAGGGTGGTCTACAACACCGTCACCGGAACGACCGGCGGGAAGCTGACACAGGCACTCACGTTCCTGAAGGACCATCAGTACAGGATTTCGTTCAAATACCGGTCGAACTACACATTCCAGGTCGTCCTTGGAGACAATGAGGGAGGGGGGGTCCTACCTGCGAACCCCAATAATGCGGTGGCCGTCACGCTGTTCGCGTCACCGCTGATCCAGGACCGGCCGGCGCTCGATTTCTATTCGCCTGGCGGAGGCGCCGTGCCGGCCGCCGGCGCGTGGTTCGAAATCGACGAGGTCTCGGTCAAGGAAGCGACGGTCGGGAACGCCATGGTGCGAGGCCTGTTCACCGGCGGAGGGGCGAACGGGATCAAGGTCGACCTCGCGGGCAACGTCGGTCTCGGCGGGGACCCATTCCATAAACTCGATGTCGCGGGAAACATGACGGTCGGCGCGGGATACCGGACGGTCACGACCGTGCCGGTGGATGGAATGATCGTGCAGGGGAACGTCGGCATCGGGACGCCGAACCCGGCGACACCTCTGGATGTGAACGGTGCCACCACGTTGCGCAGTACGCTGGCAGTGACCGGCAGCGCGAACTTTGCCAATCCGACGAGCAGCACTTCGCGCGTCGGCATCGGCGTGACGAATCCGGCTGCGAAACTCGACATTTCGGACAGCACGGGATCGCCACGCATCCTGCTGTCCGGCAAAGATGCCTACACCGGAACGAGCAGTACTGACGGTATCGCCTTCCTTCTGGGGCTCAACGTCACCAACAACCGGCAGCTCTGGATCGCGGACAGTGCGTATCTGTCGAATCCCGCGAACCCCCTGTTCCGCCTGATGTGGAATCCGGCTTTCGTCGAACTAGGCGTGATCACCGGAGATGGAAACTCTCCGAGACCGATGATTCTCAATGGAAACAACAGCGGCCTTTCGATGGTCGGGATCGGGACGTTTTACCCCGATCCGACTGCAAAGCTGCACGTTCAGGGCAAGCTGCGTCTCGGCGCGAACGGTTCCAATACCGACTTGGTGGTATTCACCGATACAGCGGGCTCGCTGAACGGCACGGCGTACGACCAGATCAACTCCATCATGCCCGTGACCATCCCCGCCTCGGGGACGACGAGGACGGCACTGCACCTCAAGAACGCGGTCGGCGCCGGAACGAATCAGATCGATCTGGTCGTTGACGGCAACATCGCCGCCAAATATCAGGACGTCGCGGAGTGGGTCCCCGCCACGGTGACCATGCCCGCCGGAACGGTCGTGGTGCTGAACGGCGCGAAGAGCAACGAAGTGATGCCGAGCGCGCGCTCGTACGATACGAGCGTTGCCGGCGTCGTCTCCGCCCAGCCCGGCCTGCTGCTCGGCGAGGCCGGCGCGTCCAAAGCGATGATCGCGACCACCGGCCGGGTCAAGATTCGTGTGGACGCCACGTCGCGCCCCATCGCGATCGGCGATCTGCTCGTGACCAGCGACAGGTCGGGTTTGGCAATGAGATCGGAGCCGATCGACGTAGGCGGGGTGAAGATCCATCGTCCCGGCACTCTGATCGGGAAGGCGCTCGAGCCGCTGGAGGGTGGGGTGGGGGAGATCCTGGTACTGTTGTCACTACAATGAACGGAGCCATGCAACAGGCAGATCACCCCATTCGCATCGGCGGTCCGTTGGTCAGTAATCGGAGCATACAAATGAACAGGTCAACAGCGGTTTTGGCGCTCATCTCCTTCTTCCTCGTGTGTCCGCGACAGTTCGCCGCACCGGCGGCCGCGCTGAGGATCGCAGTCGACCGTCAGGCGGTGACGATCTCGAACATTCCCGGCGGCACGGCGATGGTCTTGTTCTCCTGCTCTCGCGTCCCGCAGGCGCGAAGCATCAGCGTGAAGCCCGAAGCGATCGTCTTACGAGATGACGATCACGACGGAGTCATTCGTCACGCGCCCGCTGACGGCATTCCGCTCTGGTCGGTGTGGGCTGCCGTCAATCCGGACTCGGGCGAGGTGGCCACCGGGGCGCGGGCAGAATATCCGTTCATCGTGCGGAGTGCCGGGCCGGATGCTCTGCGCAAGGACATCGAGGGAGAGCTTGCTGCCATGGCCGTCGAATTGCCGCGGATCTCGCTGCTGTTGGTCCGTCCGGGTGTTGGAGCATGGCTCACCACGACGTTCGACGGCAAGCCAGACGATCGAGACGGGATTGCCAACGGCCACGTAAAGATTGATTTCAATGACACCGTCGCGGTACAGGGAAAAGAGAAGGGGCCGAAGCATGTCAAGAAGGGCGACACGATCGTCGCCATCGACCCCGCCCATCTCGACGTGTTTATCATGCGTGTGGAGAATTAGGAAACGCGATGCGAAACCTATTTGCTGCCGCACTGCTTTCAGTCGTCGCACTTTCGGCTCTCGCTCAAAAGACCCCTCCCGACGAGCTCGGCTTTCATCCGGAGAAGCTGTACGACTTCAGCAACATCGACTCCGTGAATCTCTTCAACGGCAACACCGTCATCTCGCTCCCGATCGGCCCGAGATACTCGGTCAGCTCGCATCTTTCGTATCAGTTCACGCTGACGTACAACGCGAAGGTGTGGGATTACGAGACGTGGGAGTGCGCGAACGCTCCACAATCGAACTGCACGATCATTTTTCCGAATCTCGGTTCGAACGCCGGACTTGGATGGCGTCTATCGCTGGGGCGCCTTCTGCCGCCTTACTACGCCGGCGTTTACCGCGCGCACGACTCGAGGAACGACACCTCCTGGGTGTACGAGGGCCCCGCCGGCGATGAGCACGCTCTCGGCGTGAGCTCGACGGCCGCGGCGCAAGTCAATACGCGTGACGGGATGCGAATGCTGCTCAATGCCGACGGCACACGCGATGTCGAATTCGGATCCGGCGAGGTGCACAAGTTTGCGATCGAGCAATCCGTCTGGCGCCTGAAGCAGATGCGCGACCGGTTCGGCAATTGGGTGGAAATCGTTTACGCGTATGATTCGTCGGGGAGAGAGCTCAGTTGGACGATTCGCGATAGCGTCGGTCGATTGCATGTGGTAGGCCTTGAAAATCATGCGGGCATGAGCGGCGGATGGAGCAAGGGTCAAACCGTTACCTCGTTGTATCTCCAGGGATATGGCGGAATTTCCGTTCCCTATTCTCTGGGAATCACCCCTGCCAACGGCGCCGTACCGCTGCTGACCGGCATTTCGCTGCCCGACGGCAGTCAGTACGGGTTCACGTACTGCGACGGCTTCCACGTCTGCAATACTTACCCCGCGCCGCTCACGACGATGAGGCTTCCGACCGGCGGAACGGTGTCCTACGCGTATGCGCCGTATTACTTCGTTCCGCAGAGTACGCCGTGCTCCATCGCATCATCCACCGGCATCGGCACACGAACGATCAGTGATGGCTCCGGCGTTCGTACCTGGAATTACATTCAGTCGATCGGTCCGACCGTCGCCGTTCAATATGCCGACAGCGACCCCTGCAATTTCGGTGGCCCACCGCCCATACCCGCGCCTACAGGCCCGATCTATTGGTCGCGAACATCGGTTGTCGCCCCCGTCGACGCCAGCAATCACCGCGTGCGTACGGATCACTACTTCAGCACCTTCAGCGACCAGGCGGAAGTGTCTTTCACCATCCCCAGCTCGCTGTGGCTTCCCGGCACGGGCTTGCAAGCCTACGGTCACGGGGGGGCGATCGGCGTTCCTCCCGAGAGTGTCCGAAAAGGGCCGGCGTACATCGCGAACGTCAGCTATGGCGGCGACGTCGACGGATCGAATGACGGCGCGCAAACTGCGACACGACTCCTCGCCAAGGAGGTCTATGGGAATTGCGACGCTTCGGGAAACTGCGCGGCGGGCGAGCTGCTTACGGCCACGTATGAAAAGTACGAGGGCCTCGTCCTCATTCACAACGGCGATGGCGGTCATCCCATCGACGAGACTCAGCTCGTGTCCTCTCGTACTCTGTACAAGAACGATCGTAATGACGCCACCTTGCAGCCCACGTGTGGCAGCGACTGTTACACCCAGATCACCTACAGCAATCCCAACGAGCTCGGACAATTCCGCACGACGGCGCTCGAAAGCAACTTCTCCGGCAGCCAGCCGGTGACTGCCACAGTGCAATACCCTTCCTGGAGTACCACAGATTTGACCGGGAGCCCGCTGAGGCCGTGGCTGCTGAATACATATGCCGAGACTACCCGCTCCGAAGGGGGCGTTACAGCCCGCAAGCAATTCTGCTTCGATCCGAACACCGGCGTCGTCCTCCGTGATCGGGTGTTGGCAGGGCAGACGCCGGCCTTCAACGACGTCCTCCGCGTATTCTCGTATACGAACAACGGTGACCTCCAGTTCGCTGCCGACTACGGCGCCGATATGCAATCGCTCGATACGGGCTCCAGTCTCTGCAGCATCCCCCTTCCCGCCAGTCCGTGGTACAAGGCGGAAAACACTTACCAGTACCTCGATCCGGGCGGGTTGAGCCACTACACCGGCGGCATCGTCGCCTCGTCGCGCTTCTACGATCGCGTCACCGGCGCACAGCTGAGCTTCCTCTCCCTCGATCGGGACATAGATCCCTCTACCGGAGTGGTCACGAAATCGCGTGATTCCGCGGGTGTTTCAACCAGCTACGATTACTCCGCGAAGCCGGCGCGACTCGAAACGGTGACCAGTCCCAGCGGCGTCGTCACCGCGTACACCTACACCGTTGCCTCCGGCACCGTCGGCTCGAGCTGGACGCCGGCGAAAGTCGACGTCGCGACGACGGCGGGAGCCGACACGCTGCGGACCCAATACGTCTACGATGGTCACGGGCGGCTTCAACGCGAGAGTCAACTCGGTCCGAGCGCATGGTCCGCCACGGAGACTGCGTTCGATGAACTGGGACGCGTTTTCTGGAAGTCACAGCCGGAGCCGACGGGCAGCAATCCGCCGGCCGGGCCGCTCATCGCGGCGCACAAAACCATCAATGTCTACGACCCGTTTAGTCGCCCGGTTACGATCACCGCTCCGGATAGCAAGACCACGCTTTTCACATACAAGGGAGTCCGGGAGCGGCGAAAAAACCATGGCCTGGGCCTCGGAAGCGGCAGCCCCTGCACCGCGACGGGTGACGCGGATCCCTGCGTAACCACCGTCGAGACGTACGATCAACACGGCCGGCTGACTGCGGTCACCGAGGCGCTCGGAACGGCGCGAGAGAACACCACAAACTATACCTATGATGTCGGAGGCCACCTCCGAACGGTAACCACGGGAACGCAGACTCGGACATTCAACTACGATCTTCGGGGATTTCTCACATGGGAACAGCATCCGGAGCTGGGGGTGAACGGCTACGCCACGGTGCGGTACCCCTATCCGAGCTTCGATCCCCGTGGTCACGCTAGACGACAAGTCACCGGATCAGACGGCGGTCTCTTCGATCTGTCGCTGACTTACGATTCGGCCGAACGCCTGACGGCCGTCGATGACTCCGGCGTCCTGCAGCGACCGTTGAAGCGATACACGTATGCCGCGACGAATACCGGCTCCGAACTGAACAAGGGAAAGCTCGTGCAGGCCGTCCGCTACAACCATCCGTCTACCGGCGACGTCACGGTGAGCGAGACATACAAGTACGCGAACAGCTTCGGCCGGCCCTCGGAACGGCAGACGATCGTGCAGAGCGCGAACGGTGCCGCCCTCCAATCGTTTACACAGAGTTTCACGTACGACCAATTGGGCGATGTTAAGCAGATCGATTATCCCGGCTGCGACGCGACGGCGCCATGCGGCGGTTCCCCCCCCGGACCCGTCGCCTACACGCGCACGAGGGGCTTCCTCACCGCCGCACCGCCCTACGCGACATCGATCACTTATGGCCCCGATTCTTCCATTTATCAGATTGTTCATGGCACGGCCGCTCCGATTACCGACAGCTATGATCCCGATCCGAACGGACTGTCTCGTCCCAGCATGATCAGGTTCACCGGGTTCCAGAGCTGCAATGCGCCAACGGCTACCGTTGGCTCGGGAGGGACGATTCCTCCCGGCGGCTACTTCGATATCCCAGTGACTCTGACCGGCACCGGGCCGTGGAACATCACGTGGTCGGACGGTTACGTCCAAAACGGGCAGACGGTGAGCACGTTCAACCGGCGAGTGACGCCTGCAAGCACGACGACGTATTTCATCGCCAGCGTCAGCGATGCGAGCTGCTCGGGAACGAGCAGCGGATCGGCGACCGTGACGGTCAGTTGCCCGGCGCCGACTGCAACCGTAAGCGGCGGCGGCACTGTGACGCCGGGCAACTCCGCACAGATTCAGGCCGTATTGACCGGGACGCCACCGTGGTCGCTGACATGGTCGGACGGTTACTCACAACCGGGTATTACCACGACGACGGTCACCCGGCCGGCAACGCCTGCCTCGACCACGACATACACGATCACGAGCATCAGCGATGCGAACTGCTCCGGAACGAGCAGCGGTTCGGCGACCGTGACGGTCCGTCTCGATGCGCCGACCGGTTTCTCGGCGACCACGATCACCGGCAGCACGCTTCAGGTGTCGCTGCATTGGAACAGCGTGCAAGGCGCCGGTTGGTATCAGGTGGAGCGCGCGACGTCGATCAACGGCAGTTATGTGCCGGTGGGACCTCGCGTCGCGAGCACGTCCTCGTCGGACAGCTTCGGCGCGACTGCGCCCGTGACATACCTTTATCGCGTGCGAAGCGGCGCCACGTTCGGCGGCGTAGATACGATGTCCGATCCCAGCGCCCGCGATTACGCCACCGTGGCCACGGCGCTGTTCACCGACGATCCGATCAGCTCCGGAGTGACTGCGATCAGAGGTGTGCACATGTCGCAGCTCCAGCAAGCAATTGACGCGGTCCGGAGCGCCGCCGGTCTTACACCTGCCTGGGGGCCGTCCTATCCGCCGTTGACGGGCTCCATCTTCGCGTCGCACAACACGACGGCCAGGCAGCGGCTCGACGAGGCGGCGGTCATTCTCCTCGGCCATGGCGTGAGTTACAGCGGCGAAACGCCGGCGACGAACGGAGTCATCCGAGGGTACCAGGTGCAGCAGATCCGAGAGGGGGTGAAATAGCTATGCGCGCGACACTTCTCCTCATGGCGCTCGCGATTCCCGCCTCGTCGGCGTTCGCGCAGTGCCCGCCGCCCGGACCGGCGAATTGGTGCTCCGGCACATACCAGTACGACGCAGCGGGAAACATCAAGACCATCGGCGCGGATACGTATGTCTACGACGAGCTCGGGCGGTTGGTGAACGGGACGGCCGATGTGCAGCGGACCGGCCAGATGAGCCGTCAGTACTACGAGTACGATCCATTCGGAAACCGGACCAACGTATTCCGCCAAGCGGGGTCGGTGGGTTGCCTCGGCGGCTGCGAGCTGTCGCCGGCGCTGACGGTGAATGCGGCGACCAACCACATCAGCAACCACAACCCGCTGTACGACGACGCCGGCAACCTCACGCGCATCGACAGTGCCACGTACAGCTACGACGGTGCCAGTATGCTGGCGCGGGCGATCACGACCGACGACCGTCAGTACATCTACACGGCGGACGATGAGCGGATCGCGACCAGGAACGGTCTGAGTTGGACGTGGACGGTGCGGGGGCTCGATCAGAAGGTGCTGCGCGAGTTCACCAGCTACGAGGTGAGCGGCTTGCCGACGTCGAACCGGCAGTGGGCGAAGGACTACGTCTGGCGCGACGGGCTGCTGCTGGCCTCCGTGACGCCCGGGGCGAGCGGCAACGTCGTGCAGCATTATCATCTCGATCACCTGGGCACGCCGCGCGTGGTGAGCAACGGCGCAGGGCTACGGATCGGCGGCCACGCGTACTATCCGTTCGGCGCGGAGTTGATGCTCACGCCGCACGAACCGACCGAAGAGCTGATGAAATTCACCGGTCACGAGCGGGACGTGCTGGGGAACGACCCGCACACCCTGGACATGATGCACGCGCGGTACGAGATGGCCACGTTGGGACGTTTCTTATCGGTTGACGCGCATCCTGGAGATCTGAATGCACCGCAATCGTGGAACCGCTACCCCTACGCACGCAATAATCCCGTGCGTATGGTCGATCTGGATGGCAACAAGGAGCTCGAATTCAAGATCCGCCACTTCATACCTGCCGGGTCGGTCCAATTGCCGCACGGTCTCAATATTGGTGATGGTCGTACGTTCTCACTTTCCCCCAACGCCTCGGTGCGTACCGAACGGACAATTCGCATAGAGACCGATGCGGCAATCGACTCCGATGGATTGCTCGCGATAGACGAGCCTCGGATCGGCGCCAGCTATAATGCCTGGTTCGGCTCTTTCGGCCGTACAGACGGAAAGTCGATGGCTGTGAGTGTGTCTCGAATTCCTGGATGGGGTGTATTGATCACCGCCACACAAAATGAACCGGAGCCGGTTCCTCCGTCACTTGGATTACCTCAGGCGGCGCTGTTCTTGACCGGCCGAGGAGGTATCAGATCGACTGTCAATATTTTCGTGAATTCCGACGGGACGCAGATCGACGTATTCGGACAGCGATCGTCGTTTCCGGCCATGGAAATCAATGCGTCGGTCGGGCAACAAACGTTTTCCATTTATCGCGGTAACGAATCGCGTCTTTGGCTGGGGCTCGGCATCTTCGGAAAAAAGTTGATCGACAAGCAATGCAAAGATTCCAACGGTAACTGGACGTGTCATTAGCAATTGGCTCCGAACAGCATGGGTCGAGGCGCCGTGCCTCGACGCTATTGCTGATCCTGGCATCGGTGGTGGCCTGCGAGTCGAAGCCTCCAGAAGTTTACGAGATTCCCGACGGATACCGAGGATGGATCGAAATCCGTGCGAAGCGGCCAGGTTGCGCACCACTGCGGCGAACGTCGAGTGAAACGATATTCGTCATTCCGTCCAGCGGGATCTTGTGCACGAGCTCTTCAATTGCGTTCGGCGTGGGTCGGGAAGAGTACTATTACGTGAAAGCCAATACGCGTCTGCGTTTACCCCACGCGCCGACCGATCGTCACTCCATGATTTGGAATGTGGAGTACTACGGCAGCGACGGCGTCGGCCCCAAGCATGAGTCGCAACGCGACCGAATACGATTTTTTGTCGGTACCAGAGCTGAGTATGAGGCGAACATGCAACATGGTGCTCCCGGTAGTCGATGATGAGCGACTACATTCATGTCGCCACAAGATCGCTTCCCCGCTTCCCCCCTCACTCCCGCCCGATCGTGATGTTCCCGTTGTTGTCCACCAGCGTCATCCGGCAGCCGCCGTTGTTGATCGTCCCCACCAGCGAACCCTCGCTCTTCTGGGTGACCAGGATGGGGACGTCGGTGGTGATCGAGCCGAAGCTGGTCTTTGCGTCGACGTTGTAACCGCCGGCGGCGGGCACGCCGAGCTTGATCGAGGCGAAGCTGGTCTTGAGACTGATGTCGTTGCACGCGCCGCGGAGGCCTGCGACGGCGATGGATCCGTTCGAGTTGTCGACCGTCACCGTGCCGGCCACCCCCTTGAGGAACACCGAGGCGAAGCTGGTGCGGACGCGGGCATTGCCGCCGATGTCGCTGGCCGTCACCCCGCCGTTGCCGTTCTCGGCGTCGAGCGAGCCGCGGATGCGCTCCGCGCGCAGGAGGCCGAAGCGGGTGTCGACCGTCAGGTCGTTGCGGATGTCCGTGGCGGTGACGTTGCCGTTGTTGTTGGTGATCTTGGTCGGGCCGCCGATGTCGCGGACCTCGATGGAGGCGAAGCTGGCGGTGATGGTCGCGCTGCCTCCGACGCCGCTGCCCCGCACGCTCCCGTTGTTCGAGCTGATGGTCAGGTTCCGGCCGATGGTGGTGAACTCCGTCGAAGCGAACGAATTGCGGATGACGGCATTGCCGCGGACGTCGCGCACCTCCACCCGCCCGTTCTGATTGTTGAGGTCGAGATCGCCGCCGACGTTCTGCACCGACACGCTGGCGAAGGAGTCGATGATCGTTGCCGCGCCGGCGACGTCGCGCACGTCGACCGAGCCGTTCGCGTTGCGCACCGAGAGCGACTTCACATCGCGCACCTCGACCGAACCGAAGCGGTTGATGACCGAGAGGCTCCCCTCCACGTGCGTCGCGGTGACCGAGCCGTTGGAGTTGATGAGCGTGGTGTCGCCGCCGCTGTTCTGCAGCTTGATCGATCCGAACGAGTTCTCCAGCCGCTGGCGCCCAGCGAAATCGCGCGCCTCGATGGAGCCCTGGGCGTTGACGAACTCGCTCGCGGCACGGACGCCCACGGCGTCGATGCTCCCGAACTTGTTCTTCACCATCAGCGGCGCGTTGACCGGTACGACCACGTCGAGGTCGACGGAGTAGGAGATCGATCCGTTGTGGATGTGGATGTTCGGGTAGCGGGTCTTGATGGTCACCCCAGACGCGGTGACGGGCGAGATCTCGACGCTGATCTGCCGGCCGATGTCGGGGTCGGACGAGCGGATCTTGGCGTGCACTTCGATGGTGTCGCTGCTGCCGGTCCGGATCTCCAGAGGGCCGAAGCTGTGGTCGATGACGATGCGGCCGCCGCGATACGGCATGGTCCGATCGACGTTCTCGGTGTAGCGATAGGTGTCGGCGACGAGCGCCGGCGCGACGAGCGCCGCGGCGATGAAAATCAGTCTATTGATGCGAAGCATTGGTCTCCTCCCGCAGCACGTCCTGGAGCGTCCGCTGTTTCTCGCTGTAGATGGCCAGGAGTTGCTTGCGCAGATGTGCGTTGTTGCGATTGCGTTCGATTCCGGTCTGGCACTCGGCGATGGCGTCGTCGAGCAGCATGAGTTTTTCCTTGTAGCTGACCATCAGCGGCGTCTGCGGCGTCTCCAGCTTTGGCTCGGCCAGCTTTTCCAGGCGGTCGATGGCGGCGACGTGGTGCCTCTGCGCCTTGTCCACTTCGTCGACGGCGTCGGCGGTGAAGATGACGCGGTCGAACTCGCGCATGCGGAGGCGCTCGCTGGTGATCCAGGCCACGGCGGCGATGGCCAGGAAGATGGTCAGGGCCGCGGCGACCTGCCAGAGCTGCGTCCAGCCGCGGCGCCGCTCGCGGGCGATGGCGCGCTCCACGCGCGGCCAGAGCATGTCGTTGTCCCACGCGGCGCGCATGCCGCGCGCGGTGGCGGAGATGTCGTTCCAGTCGGCGAGCTTCCCGGCGCACGCGGCGCACGCGGCGGCGTGCTTCGCCGCGGTGGCCAGCGCCAGCTCGTCGCCTTCCATGAGCAGGTGATCGATGTCAGTGCATTTGATGGTCATAGTTGCTTCCCGCGCCACGCTTCCTGCAACTGCTTTTTCGTGGCAAAGAGGATCCACTTCGAATTGCCTTCGCTGATGTCGAGGATCTCGCCGATCTCGGTGTGGCTGAGGCCTTCCACTTCGAACAGCATGAAGACGCTGCGGCGCTGCTCCGGCAGCTCGGCCAGCATCTTGCGCAGCGTCATCCGCTTAGCGTCGTCGACGCTCACCCCCGCGCGGCCGAAAGAGATCTCGTCGTCGATGGGCGCCTCCTGGATGCGCCGCCGGCGCCGGCGGAGCGCGTCGAGGCAGGTGTTGACGAGAATCCGGTAGAGCCACGTCGAGAACGCCGCCTCACCGGTGAAGCCGCTCGCCGCGCGGTGCAGTTTGACGAAGGTCTCCTGCACCGCGTCTTCCGCGTCGGCGATGTTGGCGAGGTGGTTGAAGGCGATCGATTTCATCCGTTCTCCGAACCGGCGATAGACCTCGGCGAACGAGTCGGACTCACCCGCGGCGCATCCGCCGGCCAGCCGGAGATCGTCGGTTTGCTTCGCGGTGGTGGTCACGGGCCTCGGGAAGTCTACGGCGAGGGACGATGACGTCATGGTTCTGGCGTGTAGACGCCTGTGGATGGTGAAGGTTAGAGGTTGCGGGGTTGCGAGGTTGCGGGGTTGCGGGGTGGGAGGGGCCTCGCAACCGCGCAACCCCAACGTCACAGTTCGTCGATCGACTTCGGCCAATCCCCATGCAGCAGGCGCGACAGTGCGCGGTCGGCCAACAGACGGCCGCCGGTCTGGCAGCGGGCGCAGTAGTTGGTCTCGTTCTCCGAGTAGACGATCCGCTGGACGGGGGTGCCGCAGACCGGGCACGGCTGGTTGTAACGGCCGTGGACGGCCATTCCCTCGCGGAAGGCGGTGACTTTCTCGGGGAAGCCGTCGCCGGCGTCGCGGCGGAGGCGGTCGGTCCAGTCGATGAGCGTGCCGCGGATGGCGTCGTACAGCCGCACGATCTCCTCCTCGGAGAGGTTCGTCGACATCTGCACCGGCGAGAGGCGGGCGCGGTGGAGGATCTCGTCGGAGTAGGCGTTACCGATGCCGCTGAAGAGGTGCGGGTCGGTCAGCGAGCGCTTCAGCGTGTGGCGCTCGCGGGTGAGCGCGTCGCTGAACTCGATGAGAGTCATCGCCAGCGGCTCCAAGCCGCCGCGATCGTGCTCCGCGAGGCCCGCCGCGCCGCGAACGATGTGGATTGCCGCCCGCCGCTTCGACCCCGCCTCGGTCAGCAACAGCGTCCCGTTCGGGAAGTCGAATGCGGCGAGCCCGACCTTGCCGGGGATCTTGGCGTTGGGCGCAAGCCACTTGAACCGGCCAGCGATCATCAGGTGGATGACGATGAAGAGCTCGCCTTCGAGCTCCAAGACAATGCGCTTACCCACGCGACGGATGTCCTTGACGCGGCGTCCGGCGGCCTCGGAGGGGGACGGCTCGACGGTCCGGAGCACGAACGGACTTGCCAGACGCATCTTTGTAAGCGACTGACCCACAAGGCGCTTCTGCAGCGCCTCGACGTAGACGGTCACATCGGGAAGTTCGGGCATCCCCTGGGCATTATGACGGTGCTATGCGTTGGATGTTCAGGATCGCGTTGGTTGCCTTCGCGGCAACGTCGTTCGCCGTTGGCAGTTGGCCGTTGGCCGAAAAGCCAAGCGTGCCTTCTGTCTCGGCCAACGGCCAACAGCCAACGGCGAACGACCTCGCTATGCCCGTCCTGGGCGTCCCGCCCTCCGCCCTCAAGTCCACTTTCGATCAGGCCCGCGCGGGGCACGTGCACCACGCCATGGACATCCTCGCGCCGCGCGGGACGCCGGTGGTCGCGGCGGTCGACGGCACCGTTCGCAAGCTCTTCACCAGCCGGGCGGGGGGCATCAGCATCTACCAGTTCGACGGCGACGAGACCTTCGTCTACTACTACGCCCATCTCGACCGCTACGCACGCGGCATCCGGGAAGGGATTCGCGTGAAGCGCGGCGAGGTGATCGGCTACGTCGGCACGACCGGGAACGCGCCGGCGGGGACTCCGCATCTGCACTTCGCCATCGCCCGGCTCACGGCGGGGAAAGAATGGTGGAAGGGCGATCCGATCGATCCTTACCCGATCCTCACGAGACCCGCTTCAGCGCCTCCGACGCTTGCTTCAGGGACGGATTGAGCTTCAGCGCCGTCTGGTAGCTCTGCTTCGCGTCGGCCTTGCGCCCCTGCTTTTCGTAGATCGCGCCGAGCCAGTAGTGTGCGCCGGCATGCGAGGGCTCATTCTCCTTCGGCGTGTATCCGAGGTACTTCCTGAGCGTCTCCTCGCCGCGCGCCAGGTTCGTGCCGGCGACTCCAGCGGTGCGACCGAGCGCATACCACGCCGACATGTAGCTGGGCTCGAGCCTGATCGCTGTCTCGAGCTCTTCGAAGGCGGCCTTGTAGTTCTTCTCGTTGTTGGCCAGATGCTGCGCCAGGTAGGTGTGCGCCCGCCCGGAATTCGGGTGAGCAGCGACGGCGTCGGTGAACTCCTTCTTGGCCAGTTCCGGCTTCTTCTGCTGCGAGTAGACGACGGCGAATGCGCGATAACCCATGAGCGCATCGCGCTTCTTGATCTCCCGCGCCTGCTCGAACGCCTTGTCGTAGCTGCCGCCCATGAAGCCGGGGGCGATGGCGTAGAACTCCACCAGCCCGAAGCGGGCCTCGAGGTAGTTCGGATTCAGCGACACGGCCCTCTCGAACTCCCCCTTCGTCTTGCCGGCCAGCTTCGCCGCGGAGAACATCCCGCTTCGCTGCGCCTTGGTGCCGTACGCCCCTCCCAGCCCGTAGTGGGCCTCGGCGCTGTTCGGCGTCTGGGCCACGGCCTTCTCGTAGAGGGCGATGGCGGCGTCGGCGTCGCCGCGCGCGAGGGCGGCGCGTCCCTGGTCGATGAGCGGGGTCTGGGCGGATAGGGAAACGGCCGTCAAAGCCGCGACAAACGCGGTGAGTATGCGCATACAAACCTATGTACGCGATTTGCACTGGAATGGTTGCTGCTGCCGTAGAATCTGCCGCCTCGCATGGCCGATACCATCACTCTCAACGAGCGCGCCACCATCGCCGTTTTCGATGCGGACGAGCTGCCGAAAGCCGCCGCCCGTTCGCTCGCCGAAGCGCGCGTGGCGCTCGAGGAGATCGAGCGGCTGCCGCTCGAAGGGGTGACCGCCGCGGGGGTGCTGGAAGCGTGGGATCGAGTGGCCATCGGACTGGAGGACGCCTACGGGCCGATCTCCTTGTTCAACAGCGTCCATCCCGACGCCGCGGTGCGCGACGCCGCCGACCGCGCGCTCATCGAAGAGTCGGTCTTCATGACCGAGCTTTTTCAGAACGAACAGCTCTACGAGCGCGTGCGGCGCGTGGTGCCGTCGACCGGCGCGCAGAAGCAGATGCAAAAGGACCTGCTCGAGGCGTTCGAGGACAGCGGCGTGGCCTTGCCGCCCGAGAAGCGGCAGCGATTCAAGGAGATCTCCGAGCGGCTCACCGAGCTGGCGCAGGAGTTCGGCAAGAACATCCGTGAGAACAAGACCGTGCTGCACTTCACCTCGCAGGAATGCGAGGGTCTGCCGCAGCCGTACCTGGAGCGGGTGCCGAGGGATGAGGAGGGGAACATCGTCGTCGGCTTCGACTACCCCGACTACCTGCCGTTCATGATGAACGGGGCGAACGAGGAGGCGCGGAAGCGCTACTACATCGCCAACAGCAACCGCGGCACGGCGCGCAATCTGGAGATCCTCGACGAGATCGTGGCGCTGCGGAAGGAGATCGCCGATCTCTACGGCGTGGCCAGCTACGCGCATTACGTCACCAAGCGGCGCATGGTGGAGAACCCGGAGACGGTGTCGCGATTCCTCGACGAGGTGAAAAACGTCGTCACCGAATGCGAGATCCACGACCTCGGCGAGCTGGCGGAGATCAAGGGCGCGCCGATCAACCGCTGGGACGTCATGTACTACCGCGAGCGGCTGCGCGAACAACGCTATGCCGTGGACCAGGAAGCGCTGCGCGACTACTTTCCCACCGTGCCCACTCTGCGCTGGATGCTGGAGATCACCGAGCGGCTGTACGGCATCCGCTTCGAGGAGGCCATCGTGCCGCTGTGGCACGAGGACGTGCTCTACCTCGACGTGAAGGATGCGGTGAGCGGCGATCTGATTGGCGGCATTTATCTCGATCTCTATCCCCGTCCCGACAAATACAAGCACGCCGCGGCTTGGCCGGTGCGCGGCGTGTCGCGTCGCGCGGGACGGAAGCCGATCTCCGCGCTGGTCACGAACTTCAACCGGCAAGGGCTCACGCACAGCGAGGTGGAGACCCTGCTGCACGAGTTCGGGCACGTGCTGCACGGCGTTCTCTCGGAGACCGAATACAACCAGCACTCCGGGACCAGCGTGGAGCGCGACTTCGTCGAGGCGCCGTCGCAGATGTACGAGGAGTGGGCGGCGCGGATGGAGAGCCTGGCGCTGATGCGCAACCACTGCGCGAGCTGCCCGGCCATCGACGAGTCGCTGGTCCGGCGGCTGCGCGCCGCGCGGAAGTTCGGCTCCGGCATCGACTATGGCCGCCAGCATCTCTATGCCGCGTTCGACATGGCGCTTTCCGGCGAGGATCCCGGCCCGGCCATGGAGGTGTGGAAGCGGATGGAGTCGGCGACGCCGATGGGCTACGTCGAGGGGACGGCATTCCCCGGCACCTTCGAGCACATCGCCAGCGGCTACGCCGCCGGCTACTACGGCTACATGTGGGCCAAAGTCATCGCCCTCGACCTGATCTCCGCCTTCGGACCCGACCTGATGAACGAGGAGACCGGCCGCCGCTTCCGCAGCATGATCCTCAGCCGCGGCAGCGAAGAGCCGGCGCGCGATCTGGTGGAGCGGTTTCTGGGGAGGGCGGTGTCGAGTGAGGCGTTTTTCGCGGAGATACGGGGAGAGTGATTCGCTAGAGGAGGCTTCGGTAGACCTCTTCGTAGGCGTCGGCCATCGCTGCGCTCGACAATGACGCGACGCGCAACCGCGCATTGCGCGCGCGTGCGGCGGCCTCGCTGCGATCCGCCAGCGCCTGCCGCATGACCGCCGCGGTGGCGCCGACGTCGCCCAGCGGCACGAAATACGCCGAGCGATCGTCGGCGATGGCGCGATGCGCGGCGATGTCGGAGAGCAGCGCCGGCGTTCCGGCGGCGAAGGCCTCGAGCACGGCGTTCGGGCTCCCCTCGAAATCGCTCAGGGAAACGAAGAGAGCGGCGCCTTTGACGATCGGCCAGATGTCGCGGGTGTAGCCGGTGAAACGCACGCGATCGGCGATGCGGAGCTCGGCGGCGAGCTGCTCGAGCCGCGCGCGGCGCGGACCGATACCGCAAACGATGACTCTGACCTCACTCAACTGCGCCGCGGCCGCAAGGAACACGTCGACGTTCTTCATGCTCTCCAGGCGGCCGGCGTAGACCAACGACGGCACCGCGCCGAGGTCCGCGGGCGTCACGAGATCGATGTCTTCGATGGGCACCGCGTTCGAGATGAGTCGCGGCCGCGCATGCCTCGTCCAGTACGCCCTTCCCCCCTCGGAGTTCGCCACGATCGCATCGGCAGCCAGGCGGGCGACCATCACACGCAGCGAGGCCTTCATTCGGCCCGCGTAGAACTCACCGCTGGAAGGCTCGCGCAGGACCCACGGGGTCCGGGTGAGCGCGGCGGCGACGCCGCCGACGATGTCGCTCTCCACGAACCAGGTCTGCAGTACGTCCGGCCGCCACGATCGGATCAGCGCGACGATCTCTCGCAGGAATTGCGGATTCCGATGGCGGCTCGCCGTCAGCCTGTGCGCCGGCAGGTCCTCCGCCTGCCACGGCGCGGGACCGTCGCTCTTGTAGGCGATCCGGACTTGGTGACCGCGCCTGCGCATCTCATGCGTGAGGTATGCGAGCTGCCGTTCCGCGCCGCCGCCGGTGAGCGACGGGATGAGGTGGAGGATCTTCACTGCAGAGGAATCACGCCGTCACCCCCGCCACCACCTGGTCCCAGTCGAAGGCCGGGCCGATGTCCCACTTATCCTTGCGGTAGTTCACGTGCGTGGTGATGCCGCGGAACTCCGCGACGTCGTTCACGATGCCATAGCGCTTCTCGGGCGGGAGGAAGGCGGCGGGGATGGCGTACTTCGCGGTGAGGAAGCGCAGGAGCTTGATGGTGGCGTCGTATTGCGCGTCGGTGAAGGTCGCGAAGTGCGTCCGCGCGCGGTTGTTCGGTTTGGTCAGCGTGTCGACGTCGCCCTTGAGGTAACCCTGCGTGAAGTGGACGACGATCCGGTCCTTCGGCACCTCTTCCTGGTAATAGAACGACGTGTCGCCGTTTTGCAGCTTGCAACCGATTATGGGGACGCCGGCGGCTTCGAATGGAGTGAGGATGTGCTTTTTGCCGCCGGAATCGACGCCGGTGTCGAAGAAGCTCTTTTCGTGGGCTTCTACTTTCGTGGCCCGCATCGGGTCATCGTATCTCTACTTCCGCGCTTCCGGTCGCCACGACGTCGATGGCGATGGCGGCGGGGTGAAGGCCGATGGCCCGCGGGGTGATGTCGTCGATCCGCCCTCGGAGAAAGACGCCCGGGGCGAGCGGCCGCACCATCGCCTTCTGGATCTCGCCGCGCACCGTGGCGATCTGCGGCGCGATCGACCATCGCGCGCTCTCCGCAAGCCGGGCCCGGAGCGCGTCGTGCGCGAAGCGGTCGGCGATCCGCAGGAAGAGGCTGCGCCGCTTCGGGTCGAGCGCGTAGTCGAGGTCCTTGAGGCTGATGGTGCGCGTCGCCGGGTCGAAGATGGGTGTTCCCTCCAGTTGGACCAGGCCGCGGTATTTGCGCACCGCAGAGGAGCGGTAGTCGACATTGACCTCCACGCCGAGCTTGTCGCCGGAGCCGGGGAAGAGGCGGATGGTGTCGACGACGAGGTCCTGGTAGCGCCGGCGGCCGTAGTTTTCTGTCAACAACCGGCTGGCCTCGGCGTACGGCAGCTCGACGTTGAAGGGGATGCGAATGCCGCTCACGGCGTCGCGCACGGTGCGCAGGGGCGGAAGGGGGCGGGTAGAGGGGGCGGGACGGTCGCCGACCACCACCCGGGTCCGAGCGCGGAGCACGATGGCGCTGGTGACGTTCAGCCCCCCGCCGGCGATCGGCGCCATCGCCACCTCGGCCGGCTCCATCACCAGCCAGGTGCGCGGCGCGATCTCCTGCGGCGCCTGCAGCGACGTCCACACCTGCTGCGCCTGCGGCCGGATGTTGGTGAGCGCCGGCGTGTTGGCGTCGATGGTCTTCGCCGCCTGCTGCAACTGTTGGTTGACGAACGGCGCGATCTTCCAGTTGCTGATGTCGATGTTGGCGAAGGTGACGCGGCAGCGGTTGGGGAACTCCACCGGCCGCGCCTTGGTGCGCGACTGCAGCCGCCAGTTCGCGTCCCACGTCAGTTGCGAGTCGACGGCGATGTAGGCCTCGCGCGTTGGCTCGCCGAAGCCGCACGAGACGCACGGCCACATCACCACGTTCTGGATCAGCGGCTTCACCGTACGGCGGCAGCCTTCCATCGAGTAGTGCACGGTCGTGGTGGCGTGAAGGCCGCTGCCGATCATGTTCAGCGCGATCGGGTCGCGCTCCACGCGGTACTTGATGCCGAACTGCCTCTTCGGATCGAGTTCGTAGGCGTCGAGCTTGACCTGCTTCTTCGGCACCTGCGATTCGAGCGCCGGCAGCAGCGGCGCGAGCGAGGCGCGGATGGGGATGACGATGGTGGAGAGCTCGACGGCGACGGCGAGAAAGGGCGCGAGCATCGCGAGGTTGTACCATTCATCCCGTCATCCTGAGCCGCGGAGACGGCGAAGGATCTCAGCCGCGAAAAACTGAGATCCTTCGCTACGCTCAGGATGACGGGAGAACAATGAGCGACACCACCACCCGCGGCATCCGGGTCGAAGTCGAGAGCGTCTACGTCGAGGAGCGCAGCGAGCCGCGCGAGAACTACTTCTTCTTCGCCTACCGGGTGCGTATCTCCAACGTCGGCGGCGAGACCGCGCAGCTCATGAGCCGGGAGTGGATCATCACCGACTCCGACGGCAACACCGAGCGGGTGGAGGGGCCGGGGGTGGTCGGCGAGCAGCCGCTGCTGGCGCCCGGCGAGGCCTTCGAGTACACCAGTTTCTGCCCCTTGCGCACTTCCGTCGGCTCGATGCACGGCGCCTATTTCATGCGCACTGCCGCGGGCGAAATGTTCCGCGCAGAAATCGAGCCGTTCACTCTCGCTGTTCCGGGAGGAGTCAACTGAGCTTTCCGTGGCCGCCAAAGTCCGCCTAGCATTTCTGCCCGTCTTCCTGACGCTCCTCTCGATCGCGTTCGCCGTGGCGCTCGGATTCCGTATCCGCTCGTACCGGGCCATGGAGGCGGCGTCCGCGCCTCAGGCGGCCGTGGCGACGACGGCCAGCACCGCGCCGACACCGGCCGCGCAGCCGTCCGTCGACACCATCGTCAGTGTGACCGCCCCCGCCTCCGGACGCGCGCCCGAGAGCGCGCGCGTCAACACACAGACCCGCGAGCAGCGCTACCGCGAGCTGCTGGCCATGGGCAACACGCCGGAGGCGGCGGCGGTGCAGAGCGCGGCCGAGGCGCAGCAGCCGACGAAACCCGCGGCCGCGCCGCCGCAGAAGCCGCAGTCGGCGCTCACGCGCCTCCTGAAGCCGATCGTCAACGCCGTCAGCGGCGGCTCGCACGCCGCGCAGCCGCCGACCGTCCAGCACACCTCGACCATGACTCCCGAGACGTCGTCGAAGCCGGCGAACGAGGAGCCGGCCGATCCTGACTCCGACACCGCACCGCCGCAGCTCCTGGCCATCGAGTTCAATCCGCCGCAGATCCGCGACGGCGAAGAGACGATGCTGGTCATCAACGCCACGGACAATCTCAGCGGCATCCGCGGCATCTCCGGCACCCTGACCAGCCCCACCGGGAAGGCGCTGCAGGGCTTCGCGCAGCAGCGCCAGGGGGAGACCGACCGCTACGTCAGCCGCATCACCATCCCGAAAGACGCCGAGGAAGGGACGTGGAAGATCAGCTTCCTGAACCTGAGCGATCTGGCCACCAACATGACCACGCTCAGCTACGCGCAGGGGTCGGTGCCGCCGAACGCGGTGCTGCGCGTCCTCTCCTCGCGGTCCGACGCCGCGCCGCCCACGCTGCGCGCGGTCTCCATCGCCCGCCGCGCCATGCACAGCGGCGAGTCCAACAGCCTCTTCATCGAGGCCGAGGACGACAAGTCCGGCGTGCGGCTGATCTCCGCCGTTTTCGTCAGTCCGTCCAAGCACGCCCGCCTCGGCTTCGGCTGCAAGAAGACCGAGGGCGACACCTGGGAATGCCTGATCAACCCGCCCGAGTGCCTCGACTGCGGCGAGTGGCAGCTCGAGCAGGTGCAGTTGCAGGACAACGCCAACAACTACACCACCATCCGGATGGACAACCCGCTGATCGCCGCGGTGCGCCTCAACATCGCCGGCAATTCGTGCGACAACACGCCGCCGGTGATTCAAAACCTGACGCTCGACAAGACCGCCCTCATCATCGGTCAGGGCGAGCCGACGATGACCGTGCGCGTGGTGGTCACCGACGACACCTGCGGCATCGGCGGCTTGAGCGGCCAGGTGAGCGGGCCGGGGACCAATGCCGGGACGTTCTTCGCCTTCGCGCCCGAAGGCGGCGACATGTGGGCGGGAACGTTCCGCCTCGACTCGAAGGCGCCGCGCGGCATCTGGCGCATCCAGTCGGTCACCGTCAACGACAAAGGGCAGAACCTGCGGATCTACTACTCGAGCGACCCGTTGCTGGGGCGCGGGCAGTTCCTGGTGAAATGATCCTCACTTCTCATTCCACACCTTCGACAGCCGCCCGTGCGGGACGTCCGGGATGAAGTCGTAGTGCGCGGTGTCGTTGAACAGCGTCAGCCGCGGGTGGGTGAGGTTCTTGAAGTCGATGACGTTGAGCGCGCAGAGCGCTTGATCGAGACGGTCGCGGTACTTGCGCGGATCGAATCCCAACAAAGTACTGAGCAGGAGGCGGATGGTGGCCTTATGCGAGACGATGAGGATCCGCTGGTCGCAGTGCTCCTCGACGATGCGCAGCAGCGCCGGCAGCGCGCGGGCCGTCACCTGCAGCCCCGTCTCGCCGCCGCTCGGCGCGAACGAGTAGGGGTCGTGCTCGTAACGCGAGTACTCCTCGGGGAACTCACGCTCCACCTCGGCGCGCGTTTTCCCCTCCCACCGCCCGTGCGCGATCTCGCGCAGGCCGTCGTTCGCGCGAACCTCGAGTCCGTGCGGCTCGACCACCAGCCTGGCGGTCTCCATGGTTCGCTCGAGCGGGCTGGCGTACGCGACGGTGATCGCCTCGGACGCCAGCCGCGCGCCGAGCCGGCGGGCCTGCTCGCGCCCGGCATCGGAGAGAAGGACGTCGATCGCCCCGGCGAAACGGTCCTCGGCGGAGAGCTCGGTCAAGCCGTGGCGGACGAGGAAGACGCGCGTGGTCATGCGCGCCATCGTACGCCGACAAAAACGAAGAGGCCCGCGATCTCTGGTCTCGCGGGCCCGTTCTCGATCCGTTGACAGCCACCAGAGGGCATTCGAATCGACGCGCCCCGTAATCCACAGCGTTTCGGAGCGACCTCCCGCGCCGTTGACATCAGCCGTGGTGCATCCGGCGCGGCAGGGAGCAACAACATAGGTTCGACCCTCCCGGCCGGCAAGTGGCGGCGAACATTTTTTTGCGGAATCATGCGGCCTCCGATCGGCGTTCCCCCTGCACCGGCCGTGTCCAGTTTCTAGTAAGATACGCTGCCCAACCGTTCTCACGGACCTGAGAGAGCAATCATCTGAAAGGTTTTTGCAGCCAATGACCCAGTCGAGAGAAAACGCCGAAACCAGCTTTGCTGAGGCGTTCGAAGCGAGCCTGAATTTCAAAACTCCCGAGCAGGGTGAACTGCTCACCGGCCAGATCGTCTCCATCCGCGGCGACGACGCCTTCGTCTCCTACGGCGGCCCATCGGAAGCCGTCATGGCCACCGCCGAGCTCGACGGACTGGGAGTCGGCGACAGCGTGGAAGGCACGGTCGTCAAGACCTCGCCCGAGATCCGCATCTCGCGGAAGCTCGCGCGCGGAAAGGCCAACCTCGACCTGCTGCGCCAGATGTACGAGAACCGCCTGCCGGTCGAAGGGAAGATCGCCGCCCGCAACAAGGGCGGCTTCGACGTCAACATCGGCGGCCTCCGCGCCTTCTGCCCCCTCTCGCAAATCGCCCTCGGCAAGATCGAGAATCCCGACCAGTTCATCGGCCAGGCGTACGAGTTCCGAGTCACCGAGCTCTCCGACGACGGCCGCCGCATCGTCGTCTCCCGCGCCGCCCTGATGAAGGAAGCGGCCGCCCAGAAGGCCGACGAGACCCGCAAGGCGATCACGCCGGGCGCCGAGCTGGACGGCATCATCAAGACCATCACTCCCTTCGGCGCCTTCGTCGACCTCGGCGGCGTCGACGGCCTGCTGCACGTCTCCGAGATGAGCCGCCGCCGGGTGACCGATCCGAAAGAAGTGGTCACCCTCGGCCAGCACGTCCGCGTCAAGGTGATCAAGCTCGAAAACGACGGCAAGCGCATCTCGCTGTCGATGAAGGACCAGGAGCCCGACCCCTGGTCGGATGTCGGCGATCGCTATCCGGCCGGCGCGCCGTTCAGCGGGACCATCGTCCGCACCACCGACTTCGGCCTCTTCGTGGAGGTCGAGCCGGGCATCGACGGTCTCGTTCATTACTCGCAGCTCCCGTTCGGCGTGAAGCAGGGCGATGAGTCGATCGCCATCGGCACGCACGTCACCGGCTGGGTGCGCGAGGTCGATCCGTCGCGCAAGCGCCTGTCGCTGTCGCTGCGCGAAGTCGCGGCGAACGATCCGTGGGAGAACGCCGCGCAGAAGTACGCGGTTGGGCGGGTGGTCGAGGGGACGGTGGATCACGGCGGCGCGCCGGGGATCTTCGTGCAACTCGAGCCGGGCCTGACCGGTCTGGTCCCGAACTCCGAGATCGTGGTGCCGCCGGGCGGCGATCCCTCCCGCGCCTACGAGGCGGGGACGAAGCTTCCGGTGCGCGTGATGAGCGTCGATCCGCAGCGCAAGCGCATCTCGCTGAGCCACGAGGCCGCGAAAGCCGCCGCCGAGCGCGACGAGTACGTGCGCTTCATGGACGACCGCGGCGAGCCGTCGACCGAGAGCGAAAGCGCCATGGCCCTGGCATTCAAACGGGCGATGGACAAGAAAAAGTAAATGTGGGACGGGTTCTCAACCCGTCCGCCCGACGGGTTAGAGAACCCGTCCCACATCAACGGCGAACCCAATCCGGTTCTCGCGGCTCCATCATCACCGGCATCCCTTTCGCCACTCCCCACCGGTGAATCCACGAGATTCCCTGCCGGCCGGTGTAGCCGTCTCGCAGGGCGTACGCGGGGTCGCGCAGCGCCTCGTCGACGGTGATGAAGCGGTAGCCGCGCCGCTCGAACATGCGCAGCAGCTCATCGAGCGTATCGGCGTTCAGCGCGTTCATGTGGAGCAGGAGGATTTGCGGGATGTCGCGGCCCACGACCTCGCCCGTCCGCTTCTCGAAGAACGCCACCGTCGACTCCATGAACGGGACGTACGCCTCGGCGATGCGCTTGTCGAGCGTTCGCGCGTACGCGTTGGCGAAGACCCATTCCTGATTGTCGAGCGTCACCGGCGCGACCACGTAGCCGCGCTGCCGGAGAAAGGCGGCCAGCCCCGCCTTCTTCGCGGCGGTGTCGCCGGTGTGGAGAAGCGGATGGCGGAAGTAGACGAGCTTCCGGCCGTGCCGCGCGAGCGCGGCGCGCAGCGGCGCCTCGCCACGGATGACGTCCTTTTCGTACTCGGCGAGGGTCATGGCGTTGAAGTCGCGATGGGAGAAGGTGTGATTGCCGAGACCGTGGCCGGCGGCGAGCCAGGCGTCGAGGATCGGCGCCAGCGGCACCGACCCGTCGCAAGTGTTCGAGGCGACGACCAAGCCGAGGGCGGGCGCGCGGTGCGCGCGCAGCGTGGCCAGGAGCTTGGCGTTCCAGGCGCTGACGGCGCGGGCGTCGCAGACGTCCGCGCCCGGATAGGCGACGCCGGGGATGTCGTCGAAGGTCAACGCGACCGTCCGCTGCGGTTGCGCAGCGGCGGCCGTTGTAAGCAGCGCAAGTAGGGGCGCGCAGCAGCGCGCCCGCCACCCCCGGAGTACCGGGCGCGTTGCCACGCGCCCCTACTCTCGATTCAAGGCGCTGATCAGCAGTCCGGCGCCGATGGCCAGCACCGCGGCGCCGGCGGCGACCTTGCCGGGATTCTCCTTGGCGAAGTTCGTCGCCTTGTTCGTGCCGGTCTTGAGGTAGTCGCGCGCGGTGTTGAGGTACTCCTCGACGTCGATGTCCTGCATCGACGACTTCAGATTGGCGATCATGTCGCTGCTGATTCCGAGCTTGCCGAGAAGCTGCTCGATCCCGCTGTTGCCGCCCAGCGCCTGTCCGCACGAGGCGCAGACCCCGGCGCCATCGCCGGTGCCGAGCCCCGAGCCGCTGCCGGGGGCGCTGGTGATGCCTGTCGTTCCGTAGCTTTCCATGTCGTTCTCCTCAGTTCTTCTCTCCCGGCTCGTAGACGCGGCCGTGCGTCCCGATGCGCGGGTCCTCAGACTTGTTGGTGTAGTGGTCTTCGTCCTTCCAACCCTCGACCGGCACGTCCTGATCGCGCTGGCGGTCGGCGCCGTTGGCGCGGAACGAGGACTTGAGACTGGTCTGCGTCGGCGAGTAGGTGCGGGCCACGACGTCCAGAGGGATGTCGGAGGTGCGCTTCGTAGCACGCGCGGCCGTGCGCGGCGTCGCGCGCGCAGTCTTCACCTTCGGCGTCTTGCGCGTCGTCACCTTCGCCGTTACGGGCTCTGCTTTTTTCCGTCTGCCGGGACGCAGTTTCGAGGTGAGTTTCTTTGCGGTCCGGGCAATCGCCTTGCCGGCTCGCCCGACCGCGCTCTTTCTTGCCATTCGATTTCGTCCTCCGCCAAATCGAATTGCAAGATCGTCACCGACCGTAGGTCACGCGCCAGATTTTTCCGGCGCCGTCGTCGGAAATGAGGAGGGATCCGTCGCCGAGAACGAGCAGGCAGGCGGGACGGCCCCACACGCGGCGGCCGCGCTCGTCAGGCGACCAGCCGACGACGAAATCGTCGTATCCGCCGGCCGGCTTACCGTTTTTGAACGGAATGCTGATGATTTTGTAGCCGGTGCGCAGCGTGCGGTTCCAGGAGCCGTGCAGCCCGACGAACGCCGCGCCGCGGTACTGCGCCGGGAACATCGTACCGGTGTAGAAGGTGATGCCGATGGGCGCCGAATGCGCCTGGATCAGCAGCGTGGGCGGGATGGTCTTCTTCACCAGATCGGGACGCTCGCCGCGACGCCGCGGCTCCTCGTGCGGCCCGAGGTAGGCGTAGGGCCAGCCGTAGAAGGCGCCGTCGCGGACCTCGGTCGTGTAGTCGGGGACGAGATCGTCGCCCAGGCCGTCGCGCTCGTTGACCACCGTCCAGAGCGCGCCGCCGGAAGGCTCCCACGCCATGCCGATCGGATTGCGCAGCCCCGAGGCGAAGATGCGTCCCGCGCCGCCGTCGGGATTGAATTCCACGATCGCGGCGCGCCGCGGCTCCTCGCCGGGGTTGACGTTCGAGTGGGAGCCGATGCTCACGTACATCTTCGTCCCCGCGCGGTTGAAGAGGACGCCGCGCGTGGAGTGGCCGCCGTCGGGCAGCGTCGCGAGCTGCTGCGGCTTGGCCGTCGACGACGTCTGCCCGGCGGTGTACGGCAGCCGGACGACGGAGTCGGTGTTGCCGACGTAGAGCCACGGCCCGTGGAAGGCGAGCCCGAACGGCTCGTTGAGACCGGAGGCGAAAGTGAATTTCTTCCCGCCGCGCAGGAGGGTGATCTTGCCGGCGCCCGGCTCGGCGACGAGCACGTCGCCGTTCGGCGCCAGCAGCATGGTGCGCGGGTCGTCGAGCCCCGTGGCGTAGAGCGAGATGCGAAAGTGGGGCGGCAGATGCAACTGCGCGTCGGCGGGCTGCGAGGCGACCGTCGGCGGATTGCCCGACGACGGCGTGGCGAACGGCGCCGGCAACTGCTCGAAGCGAATGTCGTGGTGGCGCAGCGTGGGATCGTTCGCCGCCGCGACCGCCGCGAGCTGCGCGGACTCGCGGCAGGCGAGAAGGAGGACGGCGGTGAGGGCGCGGTGTTTCATGAAACGCAAGGTTCGCCTTGTATTTGAGACGCCAAAAACGGCGCATCGGGTGGATCAATTTTGAGCACAGCCGAAATCAATTGACCCGTCAAAAAGCTATGGTAATGGTCACTTCGGGTCAACAACTAACCACTTGACGACCACCGCCCGAGGCTCATGTTCTGTAACCCTAATCGCGTTAATAGGTAAGCTCGTTCACGGTTTTGTGGCAGTTCCCTTGCCTTGTCGTTCGCCCATCAACCGATAAAAGGAGAGGAATTACTATGTCGATAACCCGGCGCATGATCGTGGTCCTTGCTCTTCTCACCCTGTTCGCAGTTCCCGTCTTCGCGAGCCATTCGTGGGGCGGCTATCACTGGGCTCGTACGGCGAATCCGTTCACTCTGAAGCTGCACGACAACCTCGACCCGATTTGGGAGCCCTATCTTTCGACTGCCGTTTCTGACTGGAACCAGTCGACGATCCTTGACTACAACGTTCAGTGGCAGATGCCGCTCTCGAGCCAGAGGCGCTGCGCCTCGGCCACCGGAGTGGTCGAGATCTGCAACGAAAAGTACGGCCAGAACGGGTGGCTCGGGATTGCCGGCATCAGCATCAGCGGGTCGCACATTACGAAGGGCTACACCAAGTTGAATGACACGTACTTCAACATGGCTCAATACAACACGCCCCCATGGCGGCAGATGGTGACGTGCCAGGAGATCGCCCACGACTTTGGGCTGGATCATCAGGACGAGACATTCGACAACGCGAATCTCGGCTCTTGCATGGATTACACGAACGACCCCGACGGTGGAGCCGGCGGAGCCGTCAACAACGACCCGTCGAACGAGCATCCGAATCAGCATGACTACGACGAGATCTCGATCATCTATCAGCATCTCGACAGCACGACGACGATCGCCAGCCTCAGCAACATTCTCTCGGCGATGGCGCGTCCGAAGACCATCAATGAAATCGTCTCGGACGTCGACGATAATCTCGGGATCGCCGTCCATTTTGATCAGAAGGGACGTCCGAACGTCTTCGTGAGGCCGATTGCGCTGAACAGCAACGGCGAGCTGGAGATGGAAATCACGCGGGTTCTCTGGGCGCTCGAGCAGCCCGGAAACTCCGGCGCAGCCCGCGGCGGCGAATAACCCCTGGAGTCTTGCAAGCGAAAAAGGGCCCCGCCTCGCGGCGGGGCTTTCTCGCTTTTTGCGGTGCCTGCATGATCCGCTCTCGCTTCATCAACGCGGCGCGGACGCGATCGCGCGCGCGTAGCTGCCGAGGTAGCGTTGCCAGGAGATGTCGCGGCGCGTCACCGGCTGGCGCCGCTGACTGCTGGCCGCGCTTACAATGACTACCCTCATGCGGAACCTCGTTCGATACCTCTTGATCGTCACTCTCACGCTTTGCGTCGGGGATGCGTGGCCTCAACCGGCGCCGGCGGAGATGACGCCTCCTGCCGGTGCCGGCTCGGCCGAACCGTTTCTCTTCGCATCGAACGACGTCTTGCTTCTGAGCTGGCTCGAGCCGGTGGTGAACAGTGACCGTGTCGCGTTGCGCTTTGCGAGGCTCAAGAGCGGCAAGTGGTCGGAGGCGCGCTCGATCGTCGAGCGGAACGACTTCTTCGTGAACTGGGCCGACTTCCCATCGATCGTCGAAGACCGCCGCGGCGTGCTCTACGCGCACTGGCTGCAGAAAAGCGGCAAGGAGGTCTACGCGTACGACGTCCGGATGGCGATCTCCCGCGACAGCGGCCGGACGTGGAGCGATTCCTTCGTGCTGAACCGCGACGGCACGAAGACCGAGCACGGGTTCGCTTCCCTGGCGCCGCTGCCGGAGGGCGGCGTCGGGGTGGCGTGGCTCGACGGCCGGAAGATGACGCCGGGCAAGGAAGAAGGCGAAATGACGCTTCGCTATGCGACGGTCGATGCGAAGGGTGGCATTCATGCCGATGCGGAGTTGGACGGTCGCGCGTGCGAGTGCTGCACCACGGGGATGACGGTGGCGAAGAGCGGTCCGGTGATCGCCTACCGCGATCGGTCGGGCGATGAGGTCCGCGACATCGCGGTGGTGAGGAAAACAACTCGCGGCTGGAGCAGCCCCCGTCTTCTGCACGCCGACGGCTGGAAGATCAACGGCTGTCCGGTGAACGGCCCGCAGGTCGACGCCTTCGCGGATCGCGTCGCCGCGGCGTGGTTCACCGGCGTGGGGGAGCGCGGCCGCGCGTTCGTCGCGTTCTCCGACGACGGCGGCGCGACGTTCGGCTCGCCGGTGGCGATCGACGACGGGAAGCCGGCCGGACGCGTGGACATCGTGATGCTCGACGCCGAGACGGCGCTCGTGACCTGGTCCGAACAGACCGCCGCCGGGGCGGAGATTCGCGCGCGAAGGGTCGGGCGAAACCGCCAGGCTGCGCCATCCGTCAAAATCGCCGACTCGAGTACAGCGCGGGCGGCCGGGTTTCCGCGAGTGGCCCGCATCGGACGCGACGTCTACTTCGCCTGGACCGAGCAGAATGCGACGTCGAAGCGAATTCACCTCGCCCGTCTCCGTTTCTGACATGATTGAGAAGATTATGAGACGCGCCGCCATCGCCGCTGCCTGGATCGCTGGAGCCACTGTCCCGCTCCTTTTCGGCACGGTGTTTCTGGTCGGATGCTGTGTCCTGCCGTTTCACCGGACGCTGCACCGGATGATGCCGATCTGCTCAGCGGTCGCGAACTTCATGCGCGGCGGCAGCGCCGGCCACGATCACGCCCAGCCGTCCTCGCCGGCACGGGAGAAGGAAGAGCCGGTCAAACGGATGGTGACCGCGCTGCCGGCCGTCTTCCGGCTGGTGGTGACCCGCGCCGCGCTGCATCTCCCCGCGCCATCTGCGTCAACCGCCTATCGCAGCTTCATCGCCCTCGGCGCGATCCGTTGCGATCAGGACGTCGGACTGCACCTGCTGGTCGAGACCTTCCGCATCTGATCCCTCCTCCGCGCTGACGCCGGCTACGCCGGGAACCGTCGCGCCCTCCCTCCATTCACACGGTAGCTTTGGGAGTAACTAATGAGATTTCACCCTCGCACCATCGCGTGCGTATCGCTTTTCGCTGTCGCGCCGCTAGTCGGTTGTGGCGGCAAGCAGACCATGGCGTCGAAGAGTGCGGCTGCGTACACCGAGGCCCAGAAGAAAGGCCTGAAGGCCGCCGCCGGCGGTGAGCACGGCGGCCATGTAGCCGAAAGCGGCGCGGCGGAAGCCCCACATTCGGAGATGGCGGGCATGGATCACTCGAAGATGTCCGGCATGGATCATTCGAATATGCCGGGAATGGACCACTCGACGATGGATCACTCGAAGATGTCCGGGATGGACCACTCGAAGATGCCGCAGATGGACCACTCGAAGATGGACCACAAGAACATGCCGCCGATGCAACACGACATGTCCGCGATGGAGCACGGCGCGATGCAGCACGCGCCGTCCGCCCCCCCGCCCGACATCCGCCTCGGCGCTCCGACGACAAACGCCGAAATCGCGCAGACGCGTCCCGCCGCAACCCTGCGGCAGGATGAATTCGACGCGCCGCCGCCGCGTGACAAGGAGGAGCGGCCATGAAACACACCTCCTTGATTCTCATTTCCGCTCTGCTCACGGCATCGTGTGCCAGCGTTCCCCGAGATGCGGGCATGTCCGAGGTTCAGCAGGCCGTCTCCGAGCGCGCTCACGCGAACGTCGAGGCCAGCGCGGAGCCGTCGGCAACCGACGACGCCCGCATCGGCACGCTGCTGCACGATGAGTTGACCGCGGATCGCGCGGTCGCGGTGGGCCTCATCAACAACCCGCGCCTGCAGGTGATCCTCGCGGAGCTCGGCATCGCCCGCGCCGATCTCATCGAGGCGAGCACGATCCGCAATCCGCTGTTCGAGGCGGAGCTGCGCTTCCCCGGCGATCCCTTCCACCCGTACGAGTTCCGCCTCGCCCAGTCGCTGGTCGATCTGATCCAACTGCGGCAGCGGCGCGCGATCGGCCGCGCCGAATTCGACGCCGCCAAGCTGCGCGTTACCGGCGAGGTCTTGCGCTTCGCCGCCGGCCTGCGCGCCGATTACTACGATCTTCTCGCGGCCTCCCAGCACGTGGGGATGAGCCGCACGATTCTCGAATCGGCGAAGGCCGCGGCCGAGCTCGCGCAGCGGCAGCACGAGGCCCAGAACATCACCGATCTCGATCTGGAAAGCGAGCAGGCGCACTACGAGGAGGCGAAGATCGACCTGGCGCGGACCGAGCAGCGGCTGTTGCTCGCTCGGGAGACGCTGATCCGCGGCATGGGCCTGCGAGACGCTTCCGCGGAGTGGCGGCTGCCCTCGGCGTTTCCCAACCTCCCGCCGTCCGAGCCCGATCAAACGGAGCTCGAGCGACTCGCCGCCGCGCGCCGGCTGGACATCGAGGTCGCCCGCCGCGAGATCGACATCGCGCGGCGGCGCGTGCCGGTCGCTCGTCTCGCTGCGCTGGGCGAGATCACCGGAGACGTTCACCTTCAGCGCGACGCGGACGGGGCGCGCACGGTCGGTCCGGGCATCGAGCTTCCGATCCCGATCTTCAACCGCGGCGAAGCCGCGCGGTCGCGGGCCGAGGCGCAGTTCCTGCGCGCCCGCCACGTGCTGAACGCCCTGCTGGTCGAGTCGTCATCGCAAGTTCGCGCGGCGCAGTCGGCGGTGACCGAGGCGCGCGCGCGTGTCGAGTACTTCCGCGATGTCCTGCTGCCGCGCCGCGAGCGCATCGTGCGGCTCACGCAGCTCGAGCACAACGCCATGCTGGCCGGCATCTTTCAGCTCCTGCAGGCGAAGGAAAACGAAGCGCAGGCGCGGCGCGACTTCATCGACGCCCAGCGCGATTACTGGACCGCCCGCAACGAACTCGATCTCGCCGTCAACGGCGCAGGAGGCCACTGATGTTCTCACGACGCAAACTGCTCTTCTCCTCGGTCGGAGGATTCTTCGGCGGCTTACTTCTGCGCGGCGATCGCGCCGAGGCGGCTCCGGCCGCCCCCCTCCCGCCGGCGCGCCGCCCGAGCGGCGGACGAACGCCGGTCATCACGCCGAACGGCGCGACGCTGCCGCATCGGATGGAAAACGGCGTGAAGGTCTTCCATCTCATCGCCGAGCCGGTGAAGCGCGAATTCGTCGACGGTTTCGTGGTGAATTGCTGGGGTTACAACGGCATGAGCCCCGGCCCGACCATCGAGGCATTCGAAGGCGACCGCGTCCGCCTGTTGGTCACGAACAAACTGCCGGAGGGGACGTCGATCCACTGGCACGGCGTGATTCTGCCGAACGGCATGGACGGCGTGACCGGTCTCACCCAGCCGAAGATCGGGCCGGGGGAGACCTTCGCCTACGAATTCACCCTCAAGCAGACCGGGACTCTGATGTACCACCCGCACTTCGACGAGATGGTGCAGATCGCCATGGGCATGCAGGGCTTCTTCATCATCCATCCCCGCGACGCAAATGTGCATCGCGCCGACCGCGACTTCGCGATCTTTCTCAATGAATGGGCCATTAAGCCGGGGGCGTCCACGCCCGATCCGACCGTGATGCTCGACTTCAACGTCTTCACCTTCAACAGCCGCGTCTTTCCCGGGACCGATCCGCTGCTGGTGCGGGTGGGCGACCGCTTGCGCATCCGCGTCGCCAACCTCAGCATGGACTCGCACCCCATCCACATCCATGGCCACAAGTTCTACGTCACCGGCACTGACGCCGGTCCCATCCAGCCATCCGCCTGGATCGCGGAGAACACGGTCAACGTCCCGGTGGGCGCCACGCGCGACATCGAGCTCATCGCCGACAACCCCGGCGACTGGGCCCTCCACTGCCACAAGACGCACCACGTGATGAATCAGATGGGGCACGGTATGCCGAACTTGCTGGGCGTCGATGCCGCAAAGAGCGAAGCGCGTGTGAATGCGCTGGTGCCGAACACGATGCTGATGGGGACGACGGGCATGGGCGACATGGCGGAGCATCAGGGAATGATGGCCATGCCGCGCAACAGCATCGCCATGCTCGGCGGCGTCGGGCCGTACGGCACCATCGACATGGGCGGCATGTTCACGGTGGTCAAGATCCGGGAAGACATCGACTACGACCGCGATCCCGGCTGGTACCGGCAGCCGCCCGGCACCTCGGCGTACCGCGTCGGCGAGGGGCATGGCGAATGACCCGGCGGACGAAGGCGACCCTCGGCGGGATCGCCGTCGTGACGATCGTCATCATCGTCGGATGCGCGATCATGCTGCGACACGGTTTCAGCGCGCACGACGAGCCGACCGCGATCGAGAGGATCGCCGCGCGCACCGCGCGGCACTGGGCGGTGCCGGCCGATCTGCGCCGGGTGAAGAATCCCGTTCCGCTCGCTCCCCAGGTGCTCGCCGAGGGGCGCGCGCATTTCGCCGACCACTGCGCGATCTGTCACGGGAACGACGGCAAAGGAAAGAGCGGCATGGGCACGCAGATGTACCCCAGGACGCCGGACATGACGCTCGCCGCGACCCAGACGCTCTCCGACGGCGAGATCTTCTCGATCATCGAGAACGGCGTGCGTCTTACCGGGATGCCGGGGTTCGGCAGCGGGACAGCGGAGTCGGCGTATGAGAGCTGGTCGCTCGTGCACTTCATCCGGCACATGCCGAAGCTGACTCCCGCGGAGCTCGCCGAGATGGAGAAGCTCAACCCGAAGTCACCCGAAGAATGGGAACAGATGCAGTTTCTCGAAGGTTCCGACCCTCGATGAAAAAGGCACTGTCACTCTCGCTCGTTCTGCTCCTCGCTGCCGCCGCCGCATTCGCGCATGGTGGTCATGGGCACACTTACATGGGCAGCGTCACCATGCTGCACGACGACGGCAGCTTCATGATGCAGACCACCGGCGGCAAGGAGATCACGGTGCTGACGTCGGAGGACACCGCGTACGCGCACTCCGATGGCCACGCGGCGAAACGCAGCGAGCTAGCCGTCGGAATGCGCGTGGTGGTCAAAATGACCACCGACGGAAAGACGGCGGCCAGCGTGAAGATCGGCTCCGCGAAAAACGGGTGAGACGGTAGGTCACTGTCCGCCGGCGCGGAAGAAGTCGAAGGTCGCCCCCAGCGCCTCGCCGAGGGCTTGATCGAGATCGGTCGTCATGCGGGAGAGACGTGCCTGAAGGTCGGTCAGCGCCTGACGGTCGGCGCGGCTTTCCTGCAGTTCCTTGAACAGCTCCTGCTGGATGAAGTGCGTCTGGCGGAGGATGTCGCGCTTGAGCGTCGGGATGTCGGCGCTCGCTCCCTGTTGCTGCGCCTGTTTCACCAGGTCGAACACCTTGCTCAGCGCCGTCGCCGTGTAAATCGAGGCCTGCGGGTTCTCCCGCGCCCGCCGCTGCGCCGCGTCGATGGCCTCGCGCGCCTTCTGTAGCGCGGCGTTGCGCTGGAAGTCATCGAGGCTCGCCGTGGACACCACGAGCTGCGACACGATGAACGCGTCGCGGCGGATGGCCGCGGCGCGCTCGCGCTGCAGCGCCTCGAGCCGTTCCAACCCAAAGGAGAGATTGGCCAGCGACGACGGCCGCGAGACCCCCGGCTGGGCGAACACGGCGGGAGAGATCAGCATCGACAGCAATGCAATCGTTCGTTTCATGATCGCGATTGTGACTCACGGCGCGTGGGGGAGGTTACGCGCGGAGATAGCGGACGAACCAGTCGCGAGCCAGCTCGGCGACGCGCTCCAGCGTCCTCGGCTCCTCGAACAGATGGCTGGCGCCGGGGATGATCTCCATCCGCCGTTCGCAGGTCATCAGGTCGTACGCCTCCTGGTTCAGTTGGATTACGGGGATGTCGTCGCCGCCGACGATCAGTAGAGTCGGCGCTTTCACTTTTGGTAGTGCCGCTCCCGCCAGGTCGGGGCGCCCGCCGCGCGAGACGACCGCGGAGACGCGCTCCGGCAGGCGCGTCGCCGCCACCAGCGCCGCGCCGCCGCCGGTCGAGGCGCCGAACAGCCCGACGCGCAGTCTGCTCGTCGACGGCTCGCGCGACATCCACTCGATGGTGCCGGCCAGGCGGCCGGCGAGGAGGTCGATGTCGAAGCGCAGGTGAGCAGTGCGGACGTCGACCGCCTCCTCCTGCACGGTGAGCAGGTCGATGAGCAGCGTGGCCAGACCGCCGCGCCGCAGCTCCTGCGCGACATACCGGTTGCGAGAGCTGAAGCGGCTCGATCCGCTGCCGTGCGCGAAGAGGACGATGCCCGTCGCCTCGGCCGGAATGAGCAGATTGCCTTCCAGCGTGGCACCGCCGGCCGGAACGAGGACCACCCCCTCGTCGCGCTCGGTGGCCATCATCGACGCACCTCCGCCGCAGTGCCGAGGAGCTCGTGGACCTCATCGTCGCCGGTTTGATCGAAGTCCTCGTACCACAGCCCAACCGCCTGGAACGGCTCAGGGGTGCGGAGGCAGACGATGTCGTCGACGTCTGGGTCGCGGCGGAATTCCTCGCACGTCGACGCCGCGGCGACCGGGACGGCGACGATCACCGCGCGCGGCTCCATCTTGCGCAGCGCGCGCACGGCGGCGCGCATGGTGGAGCCGGTGGCCAGGCCGTCGTCGACGATGATCACCGTCTTGCCACGCACGTCGAGCGGCGCGCGCGCGCCGCGGTACTCGCGCTCGCGGCGCTCGAGCTCGCGCTGCTCAGTCTCCGCCACGCTGTCGATCATCCGCTGCGGGATGGGCATGTAGTCGAGGACATCGCGGTTCATCACCCGCACGCCGCCGCTGGCGATGGCGCCCATGGCCAGCTCTTCGTGGCCGGGGACCCCGAGCTTGCGCACGATGAAGACGTCCAGCGGCGCGCCGAGCGCCTGCGCCACGTGCCAGGCGACCGGGACGCCGCCGCGCGGCAGGCCGAGGACGATGACGTCGTCGCGCTTGCCGAGCGTCTTCCCCAGCGCCGCGCCGAGCTGGCGGCCGGCGTCGTCGCGGTTCAGGAACGGCGGGGTGCTCCGCCACATGTGGGGAAGTGTTACGCAAGTTGTGTGCGCGAGGGGCTTCTATGCACTCACCAGCGCTCGCCACGGCCGCTCCGCTTCGGCGCGCGAGGTACCCAGTCCGCTCCAGACCGCCTTCGCCCACTCGACGCCGCGCGCGCGGACGTCTTCGTACCGCCGCAGGAAGGCCCCGTCCAGCCACGCGGCGAGCTGCTTGAGTCCCTGCAGCTCGTAGGCGACCGCGTCCGGCGTGCTCCAGGCGACGTTATAGCCGGGGACGACGAAGCTCTGCGCGACCTCGGTGGGCATCGCGCCGCTCTCGACGATGGCGCAGACCCACGCACCGTACTCCGCGCCGTTATAGAGCTGCAGGTTCCACCAGCTCATCTGCGGGCCGCTGGCCTTCAGGACTTCAATCCAGAACTGCGGGTGCTCCGACGGCGCCGCGGTGACCATCTTTCCCATCGAGGAGACGAAGGCGATCAGCTCGACGACGACGTCGAAGATCTTCGCGCCCGCCGCTTCCGGATCGAGATCGACGCCGTCGATGCCGTAGTAGCCGATGGCCTTCGCCAGCTCGCTCTTGAATGCCGGCTTGTTGACGATGATGGCCTTGTAGTCGCCGCCGATGGAGAAGAGGACGTTATTGACCATCCCCTCGGACTTCAGTCGTTGGATGTTTTGGCGTAGCATCTCGTCGTTGGCCTCGTGGTACGGCAGGACCACCGTGCCGTACGCACTCGCCGCGAGCTCCGCCGCCACGTCATGGGTGAGATACGAGTCGCAATAGACCGCAACCTTGTTCGGGTCGGCCATGATGTTTCTCCCTCTGTCGGGAGGATTAGAGGGAAGCGCGGGCGAAAATCCCCGGCGTGAAACGCTGTGCGCTGCCGCGTCACTATCCGGCATGCACAAACTGCAGGAGGTCAAACAATGTTGAAAGTGGAAGTCGATATCTTCTCAGGTCGGCCCAATCCAGTGTGGATCATCACCGATGGCGATGAGGCCAAGGAGTTGCTCGGCGCCGTTGCGGAGTCACGAGAAGCCGTGGCGAAGCCGGGGGCCGGTTTCGCCGGTCTCGGGTATCGGGAGATCCGGCTTTCTCTGATCGGCGACGACGAGCCCCGCCAGCGCAACCTGGCCCGCGAGTTCGCCGTCGGCTCGACGGCTGCCGGTGACGTCAAGGCGTCGATCGCGCTGGCCAAGCGGGTGCTGGACGGGATGCTGCGTCATCGCGATGTCCGGCTGCTCCAGCACGAGCTCACGCCGCTGGACAGGTCCATCTACGAGTTCACTCTCGAGCAACTGGAGCGCCTCGATCGCTCTCCCAAACCGCAACCGCCCCCGTCGCCGCCCTCCAGTCCGCTGCGCACGACGGTGCACGACGCCAAGTGCGACAAGTGCGAGTACGAGGTGAGCCAGTACAACCCGGGCTTCTGGAACGTGGCCAGCGTCCAGCCGCACAACAACTGCTACAACTACGCGCGCAACTGGCGGACGGACACCTTCGCCCAGCCGGGCCGCGCCCACGGCGCGGGGACCAGCACCATGAAGTGCCCCAACGTCACGACCGCGGCGATGGCAGACGGCCTGAAGAAGCGCTGCGATTGTCTGCCTGTCAGCGAGTGGCCTCGGCGGATGATGGCTCTGGTCATCGCGCCCAACTACGATTACCACTGGTACCGCGAGCAGCGGGGTGGTTTCTGGGGTCACAAACCGGGCCAGACCGCAGCGCGCAACGTCGACAACAATAATGTGCTGGTGGTGAACCCGGAGACAGCGGCGCGAGGACCGTACACTGACTTCTGCGGCTACTTCTACGCCGGGAGATCGGTGGTGATCAACTAGAAGGAGGTCATGGTCGTCGAGATCGACATCTTCAGCGGACGGCCGAATCCCCGGTGGCGGCTGAGCGAAGCGGAGACCGCCAGGCTCACGCGGTTGCTAAGGAGTCTCGATCCCGCAACGGGCGGTCCGCCGCCCGGCCCCCCCGGCCTCGGCTACCGGGGGGTCCGGCTGCGCGATTCAAACGGGTTGACCTGGTCGGCATACCGCGGATTCGTCCAGTCGCCCGACGGGTTGCTCGCAGACCCGGATCGGCGCGTCGAACGATTCGTTCTCGAGCACCTGCCCGCGGAGTACGAAGCGCTTCGATCGTCGCTCGAAATCTGAGCTGGCTGCCTACGGAGTGATCGGCATGCAGCCGCCGCGGGGGTACTGGCGGCAACTGCTGTTGCCGCTCGCTTGCGCTGATGATTTCCGATCGCGTGAAGACATCGTCAAGCATGCCATCCAGCTCGCAATGGCGGGAGCATCGGACATTGATGACCCGCACGCCGTTGTCATCGGCGATGCGCCGTGGGATGTCCACACCGCCGCACGCCTATCGCTGCCGTTCATCGGAATCGCACGCGGCGAAAAGAGAACGCGCCTACTGGCCTGCGGTGCCGAGCACGTGATCGGCGATTTCACCGATTTCAGCGCGGTTACCAGGGCGCTCCATCGAGCGGTCGTGCCGCGCTGACTCTTCGCCACAAAGTCGGCCATGCGGTCCTGGATTTCTGTTGGGGAGTCGTGCAGTACAAAGACGAGCAGCCAAGAATCGGGAAGCGCAACGGGAGCATGCGCGCCGCGAACGAGTTGCGGCCGCTGCTCGAGATAGGCCGCTCACAGTAGCCACGCGTATCCGATCTTCAAAAACAGCGTCCGATCGGCGCGGGTCAGGTCGATGCGGTCGTCGCCGAACGACGAGTCGGAGTAGCCGAGATAGAAGACGGTCTGCGGGTTGATCTTGTAAGAGAAGAGGAGCTGGGTGAAGAGATCGCGCGATTCGCGGTCGATCGGGAACCTATAGAGCGCCGGTTCGCGCGTGACGTCGCGGTATTGGGCGATGGCCCGCACGAAGGTGCGGAGGTTGAAGTGGTAGATGAGGCGTCCCTGCGTGAGATTCGCGGTGAAGAGACGCCCGCCGGCGACGTCGAGCTGCTGCAGGGTATGCGTGACGTTCACGGCGACGCGCCGCCCGAGGTTCAGCTCGACGTTCGGCTCGACCACGAATACGTCCGCCTGCTGCCCGTTGGCGAAATCGATCGTCTTGCCGCCGCGGGTGAAGAAGTATCCGTAGAAGCTCGAGAATGGCCGGCTCTCGGCGAAGAAGCTCCAGCGCAGGTTGTCGTAGTACGTTCCGTTGAAATACTCGTGATTCGGAGCGAGGGATGCCTCGACGTAGGTCTGCCTCGTTCCGAGGTATGACACCAGAAAGTCCTGTCCGTTCTCCTTGATGGTTCCCGACGTGTTGGTGGTCCAGTCGGCGCCCGCGAAGACGTTGATGCGCGTGTACCACTGTCTCGGTTTCCCCCAGAAGCTTCGCTGTATCCACGCGCTCGGCTGCTTCACGTCGACGCGGGTGACGAATCCGCTGTCGGCGCGGAACCGGGGGCCGAGATCGGAGTAGCGCGCGCTCCACTGCCAGTCACGCGTCGAGTGGCTGTAGCGGACGTTGACCCCGTCGTCGGCGAACGACCCGAGCGGCTGGCCGTTGTTGACCGCCACGCTCCTCGGATACTCGGTCGTGCTCCGGAGGTACTGAAACGTGATGGAGTCGGACTGTGAGAACCGCACCAGGCCGTCGATGCCCGCGACGTGGTTCGAGTAGTCGGCGCCCGAGCGGCCGGTGTAGAGAACACCGATGGTCGAGGTCTTGCCCACGTCGCGGCGGTAGCGGCCGACGATGCCGTTGACGTCCTCGTCGATGGAGTCGAGTCCCGAGCCGTCGTACGAGGGGAAGATCAGGTTGTTGACCCGGTCGCGGGTGACGACGAGGCCGAATGCGTTCTTGTCCTCCTTCCCCGTCACCTTCATGCCGACCGAAGGATCGGCGACGGTGCGGGTGAAGACCGCGCTGATCGGCGTGGAGAAGAAGTCGGCGCCTTCGAGGAAGAACGGCCGCTTTTCCGGGAAGAAAAGGGCGAAGCGCTCGTTCTCCGCGAGCTGCGCGGCGTCGGCCTCCACCTGTGAGAAGTCGGGATTGAGCGCTGCGGAGAGCGTCACGTTCGGCGTGATTCCCCATCGCGCCGAGAGCCCCGGCTCCACCTTGGCGTCGCCCGACTCCAGCGGCCCGTCGGGAAAGTCCGGACGCTCGGCGGTCTGATGTGCGGTGATGGTGGGATCGAGCTCCAGATTGCGGCCGGGCCGCAAGTCGCGGAAGCCCGCCAGCTTGTCGAACTGGCAGATCAGACAGCCCGCGCCGCGGTCGGTGGGCATGGTGCGCATGCGATGACGGTCCTCGCGCGGCCAGTCGCGGCTGGCCATGAAGCCCCAGGTCTGCACGTCCGCGCCGCGCGGGAAGCGGAGCTGGGTGAACGGAATGCCGATCTCCACGACGTAGCCGTCGGCGGTGATCCGTCCCTCCGAGGCCCAGATCGCGTTCCACGACCAGTCCTCGGATCCGTCGACGTCGCTGTTGGTGGCGTCCATCTGCACGCCGAGGGGATTGACGCGGAACTGGAAGGCGCGGCGTTGATCGTTGAAGGTGTCGATCATGATGCCGACGGTGTCGTCGGAGAACGGCACGTCGCGATCGGTGAGGTGGGCGCTGATGGCGGACGGCTTCGGATCGTGGGCCCGGAAGCCGACGTACAGCATTTGGCGGTCGAAGGTGAAGAGCACCTCGGTCTTCACCGGTGCGGCGACGTTGTCGCCCGGGTGCCACTCGTAGGCGAGGGGGATGGTGGCGGCGTTCTTCCAGGCCTCCTCGTCGAGGACTCCGTCGACGCGGATCGGGCCGCTCGCTTCGCGAATTTCGAAGGAAGCGGGCTCGCGCTTTTTCTTCTCAGCTTCTTTGGGAGTTTCCTGCGCCGCCGCAAGGACCGTCCCTGCCGACATCAACAGCCCGATCACCGCCAGGACGATCCTCACGCGCATGCCTGTCCTCCAAAAAGTTGGCTGTTGACAGTTGGCCGTTGACCGTCGCGGGGTTTTCGGCCAACGGTCAACTGCCAACGGTGAACTCTTCTTTGACGATGGAACGGGCCCATTGGTTGGGCGGTAGAATCCCGCCTCATGCCTGACACCACACACATCACTCCCCGCAACGGCGACGTCCTGCTCCTGGTCGGCACCATGAAGGGGGCGTTCATTCTCCGCGCGAACAAGGTGCGGCGGAAGTGGGACGTGGGCGGGCCATACTTCCCGGGGAGCGCGGTTTACGCCCTGGCGTACGACGGGCGGGCCGGGCGGCATCGCATTTGGGCCGGGCCGCAGAGCATGCATTGGGGCGCGCTGCTGCGGTCGAGTGACGACTTCGGGCGGCGCTGGACCAATCCCGAGGAGGCCAACGTCAAGTTCCCGGAGGGGACGGACGCCGCGCTCCGGAACATTTGGCAGATCGTCCCTGGCCGCGACGCGGAACCGAAGACGCTCTACTGCGGCGTCGAACCGGCGGCGATGTTCGTCTCCAGCGACGCCGGCAAAACGTGGCGTCTCAACGAGGGGCTTTGGAATCACCCGCAGCGGCCGAAGTGGCAGCCGGGCGGCGGCGGGCTATGCCTCCACACCATCCTCCTGCATCCGAACGACCCGAAGCACATCCGCATCGCGGTGTCCACCGGCGGGATGTACGTGACCGCCGACGGCGGCGCGACCTGGCGGCCGTCAAATCACGGCGTGCGCGCCGACTTCCTCCCCGAGAAGTACCCGGAGTTCGGCCAGTGCGTGCACAAGGTGGCGCAGTCGAAGGGGCGGCCGGAGCGGATGTTCCTGCAGAATCACTGGGGCCTGTATCGCACCGACGACGGCGGCGAGAACTGGACCGACGTCGCCAACGGCGTCCCCTCGGACTTCGGCTTCGCCATGGCCGTCCATCCCGAGGATCCCGACTGCGCGTGGATCGTGCCGCTGGAGTCGGACGGATTCCGCTGCACGCCCGAGGGGAAGCTCCGCGTTTACCGCACGCGCGATGCGGGCGAGAAGTGGGAGGGGATGACCAAGGGACTGCCGCAGAAGAAGGCGTACGAGACCGTCCTCCGCGACGCCATGGCCGCCGACTCGCTCGATCCCGCGGGCGTCTATTTCGGGACGAGGAGCGGCAAGCTGTTCGGCTCATCAGACCAGGGGAAGAGCTGGTCGGAGCTGCTCGACGGCCTGCCGCCGGTGGTCTCGGTCAAAACGGCGCGAGTGTCGCTGAAGCGCCCGCGAAAGGGCGCCTGATGGCGTTCACCTTCGTCATGCCCGGACCATTGCGCGAGCTCACCGGCAATCGCGGCGAGGTGCGCGTCGACGGCGCGGCGGGATCGGTGTCGGAGGCGCTGTCGCTGCTGTGGTCGCGATGCCCCGCGGTGCGCGACCGCGTCATCACCGAGCTCGGCGAGGTGCGCCCGCACGTCAACATCTTCGTCGACGGCGAGAGCATCCGCGACGCCGGCGGCCTCGGCACGCCGGTGCGCGACGGTGCGGAGATCTTCATCCTTCCCGCCCTCAGCGGGGGGTAGCCGGTACGTCTGCAACGACGCGCGGGCGTTCTATCGCGAAGTCACGGCGCGCGGAATCGAGGCCTCGAGACCGTTCGTCGGGAACGCCATGTGGGTCACATCGCTGCGCGATCCCGACGGCTACCGGCTGGAGTTCGAGAGCCTTACTGACGTCCCGGAAGAGACGGTCTTTTCGGAGTAAATGTGGTACGGTGCATGAGCCGGTTTGATTCAGTCAGGAGGCATCTTGGGCAGACCACAAATGACGGTTACGAAACGTCAGCGGGAACAGAAGAAGCGCGAGCGCCAGCAGGCGAAGCTCGAGCGGAGGGCGCAGCGTAAGACCGAGGGGGGTATCGAGGAACCGGAAACGTTCGAAGTCCTGACCGAGCCCGCGCCCCTCAGCGAATAGACCGTAACCCAAGCATCTTTCATCACTTAGACGGCGGCCTGAAAGGCCGCCGCTCCATTTTTTACGGCTTCGGGCTCAGCGTGACGGCGACCTTCTTCGGATCGTGATCGAGCTTGGCGTCGGTCACGTTGTCGATGATCATCCCGGCGATGCCGAGAAGGCCGACACCCACCGCCGCGCGCGCGCCATCGTTGGGTTGAAAAATCAGCACGGCCGCCCAGGGGACTCCGGCCATCAGCGGGATGTTGAGCCAGTAGCGCCGATTGAAGCCCTGCTCGAGCGTCACCTGGTGCGGCGTGAAGCCGTCTTTGCTGATGGTGGCGATGCACTCCGGCGCGGTGCGCTCGACGAGCACGGCGGTCGGGGTCACGCCGCGGCCGACGGTCACCGCGCCGCAGTTGACGACCACGTCCGCGCCGGCCGGCGTCGAATCGAACTCGATGCGCTCCGGGCCGCTGCCGCTCATGGTGGCGCATCCGCCGAGCAGCAGTACGCCGAGAAGCCACGACCAACCGAGTTTCATTTGCGGCGACGATATCACCTGGTGTCGTCCGTGCCCCCGGTGGGCGTGAAGCTCGAGAAGGCCTTTGGTAGGAGCGCCGGCGTCCTCGCCGGCTGGCCCGCAGGCGTCCCGCCTGCGCGGGCGGCGGCGGGACGCCGCCGGTCCAGCCGCCGGGACGGCGGCGTTCCTAGGAACCGCGGGTGGGCGGCGCTCGTCAAATACTCATGACGTACCTGATCCTGGCCGTTCTTCTCGCCGTTCCCGACAACCCCGCCATCGACATGAATGGCTACCTGCGCGTGGCGGCCGAGGCGGCGCAGCACCGCAAAACGCACCGCGTGTCGGAGGACGACTTCATCCGCATGGCGGGCGAGCCGCGGACGATCATCCTCGACGCGCGGAGCCGCGAGAAGTTCGACGAGCTGCACGTCAAGGGAGCGGTCAACCTCAGCTTCCCCGACATCGCCGTGGAGAGCCTGCGCGCCACGATCCCCGACCAGTCGACGCGCATCCTCATCTACTGCAACAACAACTTCGAGAACGCGGAAGGGCCGTTCCCCACCAAGGCAGCGCGCGCGTCGCTGAACCTCTCCACGTACATCGCGCTCTTCAGCTACGGCTACCGCAACGTCTACGAGCTCGCGCCGCTGCTCGACATCAAGAGAGCGAAGCTGGAGCTGGAATCGACGGGCGCCGGACGCTGATATCCTTCGTCGCGGTCAAGACGATTTTGCAAATGAGACGAAACGTACTATTTGCCGTTGCGGCCATCGCGGTCGTCGCCTTGGTGGCGTTCGCCGTCGTCCGCTCCGGCAAGAACCCTGCCCCGCCGCCCGTCGCGGAAACTCCGGCGGCGTCCACGCCGGCCGCCATGGCCGACGCCCCGCGCATCAAACAAGCGGAGCTGAAGGCGCTCTTCGACGCGAACAACGTCACGCTGCTCGACGTCCGCGACGCCGAGTCGTATCTCGCGTCGCACATCCCCGGCTCCCTGCAGATTCCGCTCTCGCGCGTCGAGGGGGAGGTGCAGTTCCTGCCGAAGGGTAAGCCGATCGTGGCGTACTGCACCTGTCCGCACGACGAGGCCGCGGCGGAGACGGTGCTGATTCTCGAGCACGCCGGCGTCCGCGGCGCGCGCGCGTTGGCCGGCGGTCTGCAGGAATGGACGCGCCTCGGATATCCGGTCGCCACAGGAAGAAGTTGATGATGAAGAATCTGTCCGTTCTTGCCGTGGTCACTCTCCTCGCCGGCGCCGCTCTCGCCGACGGCGCCGCGACCTTCAAGTCGAAGTGCGCCATGTGCCACGGCCCCGACGGCAAGGGCCAGACGCCGGTCGGCAAGTCCATGAAGGCCCGCGACCTCGGCTCGCGCGAGGTGCAGAAGCAGACCGACGCCGCGCTGTCCAAAACCGTCGCCGACGGAAAAGGGAAGATGCCCGGCTACAAAAGCAGCCTCGGCCCCGGCGACATCAAGCAGGTTGTGGTGCACATCCGGACGTTCAAGAAGTAGGGACCGTGTATCGTAGCGCCGTGAGAAGAGCCGCCGTTCTGCTTATCGCCTTGCTTTGCGCCTGCGCCGACGTGACCTCCGGCATCTTCGCGCGCATGGAAGTCGGGTGCGGCGAGACGGCGCTGGTCTTTTCCAATGGCGACAAGGTCGACGAGAAAGTCGTCGTCAAGGCCACCGACGAATGCGCCGGCCTCGACTCCGAGTTGCAGCTCGTCGATCCCGACGGAAAAGTGCTCAAGCGCTATCCCGTCCCCGACAAGACGACACAGACCATCCGCCTCATCGTCCGCACCGGCGATTGGCTGAACTTCGTCTGCGCCGGCCGCGAGGGCGTCTGCTCGTACTCGGTGTCGGGCGAGTAGCGGCTATTGCGGCGTGATGGCCGTGACGTGGTGCATGGCGTTGTCGGTCATCGTCAGCAAAGGCCAATAGCGCTGGTCCGGCGCCTCGATAGTGACCCGCACGCGCCCCGGCTTCTGCAGCGACGCGTTGGAGAGCGCCGAGCTGACGTCGAACATCAGCGGCCCCGCCGTCGGGTATGTGGGGTCGGTCGGATGCGAGAAAAAGAACGACTCCTGCAGGATCAACTCGCCGCCCGGCTCGCGAAACACGCGGACGATGAAAGTGTGCATTTGGGGATCGGCAGAGTAGACGCGCAGCGCCGCGCGGCTGTCCGTGCCGAGGGGAACATCGAGCAGCGTCGTTCGACCGGTGCGGTAGTTCCGAAGGCGGACCACGGGGATCTCCGTTCCGATCGGGCTGGAGGAGGCGCGAATGCGGAGGCTGAACGAAACGTCGTCGATCCTCGTCGTCGGGACGTACACGAAAAGGCCGTTTGGCACGTTCGCGAATCGGTCGTCGAACAAGTCCAGAAGCACGGTGGCTCGCGCGGGAACGTCGATGAGGACCGCACAGGGAAACACCAAGCCGATGTAGACGCACTTATCCGGAAAGAGGTTCACCGGCGTGTCGCCGTCGTTGCGCACGTGAAGCTCGGCGGACCAGACGGTGCCGACACCCGGCACGGTCATGGTGTCGAACGGCACCAGGACCTGTTCGAAATCGGCGGCAATGGCGGTGGACGTGATGAGGGCGAGAAGCACGAAGGCGCGCATGCCGTCATGATAAGAGCTTGTCCGTGACGGCGACGATCACCATCGAAACCTGGATCGCCGCGCCGCCCGAGCGCTGCTTCGACGCCGCGCGCGATCTCGACCTGCACGTCAAGTCCGTCGCCCACACGAACGAGCGCGCGGTCGGCGGCCGCACCAGCGGGCTGATCGAGCTCGGCGAAGAAGTGACCTGGCGCGCGCGGCACTTCGGCGTCACGCAGCACTTCACCTCCCGCATCACCGCCTTCGACCGCCCGCGCTATTTCCAGGACGCCATGCAGCGCGGCGCGTTCAAGTCGTTCGTCCACGACCATCACTTCGAATCCGACGGCGCCGGCACGAAGATGACCGACACGCTCGCCTTCTCCGCCCCGCTCGGCATCCTCGGCCGCATCGCCGAGGCGCTCGTGCTGCGGGGCTATCTGGAGCGCCTTCTGAGGATGCGCGCGGCGATCATCAAAGAGGCGTGTGAGTGAGTTGACAACCCAACTCACAGCACCGTCGCCATGTACCACCGATTCCCGTCCCGATCGAGCACGCCGCCGACGCGCTGCCCGTAGGGCTCGTCGCGCGGGGCGAAGATCGACTGCGCGCCGGCGCGCAGCGCGCGCTGGTACACCCGGTCCGCATCGTCGACGAAGACGTGCATGGCCGCCGGCATCGGCTGCCACTCGCCGTGCGCCTCGCCGATCTCCAGCGCCGAGTCGCCGATGAAGGCCACCGCGTGCAGGATCGTGCCCTCGTCCGATGTGAAGCGGCTCGCTTCCCGCGCGTCGAAGGTCTCCTTCAGGAAGTCGATGAACGCCGGCGCGCCGTGCGCGTGGAAGAAGGGAGTCACGGTGTGGAATCCCTCCGGCCGGACCTCCTTCCCGTGCGTGGCGATGTACCAGTAGTTGCCGAACGGATCGGCCACGCCTCCCTCGCGGTCGCCGTACGGCTGGTCCACCGGCTCGTGCAGCGAGCGCGCGCCGGCAGCGATGGCGCGGGCGTACGTGGCGTCCGCGTCGTCGACGTAAAGATGCAGCTCGAAGCGGCGATCGGAGTACTCGGCGTTCGCATCCGCCAGTTCGATGATCGAGTCGCCGATCAGCACCTCGGCATGCATGATCGCGGCGGCATTCTCCGGCCGCGGAACGCGCGCCTGTTCGACGCCGCCGAAGGCCTGCTCGAGGAACGCGATCAACTTCGCCGCTCCGTCGACGACGAGATACGGCGTGACGGTGTGGAGTCCGGGCGGGGTGCGTACGGCATCGGTGGTGGTCATCGGAAGAATCCTCCTTCGAAGCTCCTGTTTGAATTGCGGATCGGGCAGCCCGCGAAGATCCGTCGCCAAGACGGCGAGCATCGCCAGCTCATGTGGGACGGGTGCTCCAACCCGTCCTGCAATGGCCGCGTCCACGATCTCGTCGAGCCGTTCGATCACGTTCTGCTCAGCCATGGATCATCTGCGCCCGCAGCGACTGCAGGCCTCTCCATTGAAGTTGTTTGATCGCTCCCTCGCTCCGCCCGATCTCCGCCGCGATCTCACGGATGCTCTTCTCCTCGGCGAAGCGCATGACGATGACCCGGCGCTGGTCGGCCGGCAGCCGGCCGACGGAGCGGAAGAGCGTCGCGCGGCGCTCCACATCCTCGTAGTTCTCATCGTTGGATGTCCCCTCCGGCGGTTCCGCCGGCGACTGCCGCGACGCCCGCTGAAAGTGATCAGCGACCGCGTTCGCCGCGATGCGGTACAGCCACGCGGCGAACGGAGCGCCGCGCCACTCGAAGCGCTTCAGGTTCGCCAGCGCCTGCTGGAAGACATCCGAGGTGATGTCCTGCGCTTCGCTGCGGTCGCAGACCCGCCGCATCACGTACGCGTAGACCCGCTCGAAGTGCTCCTCGTACAACTCGGCGAACCGGCTGGGATCCTTCTGCGCCGCCTCGATCTGAACCCGTTCGTCCGCCATCCGGGAGTTATAAACCACGGAAGGGCGGAAAAGTTACGGCTTACAATCCCGCCACCGTGAATCCGATACTGCGTCTGCAAGCCCAGGTGTGGGAGGAGGATGCGGCCGCGCTCTTCGACCAGATCCCCGTCAAGCCGGGGTGGGAGTGCATCGACGTCGGCTGCGGGGTGATGGGTGTGCTGCGCCCGCTCAGCGAGCGGGTGGGGGAGGGGGGGCGGGTCTTGGGCGTCGATGCCGACGCGGCGTCGATCAAGGCCGCCGAGCAGTTCGTCAGCGACAACGGGCTGACCAACGTCCGGATCAAGCAGGCCGACATCTTCTCCGACGACTTTCCCGGCGAAGTCTACGACCTCGTCCACCTCCGCTTCATGTTCGCGCCGCTGGGCCGCGACGACGAACTGCTGGCGCGCGCGCTCGCGCTGCTGCGCCCCGGCGGCGTGCTGGTGGTCGAGGAGCCCGACGGCTCGAGCTGGAACACCACCCCGCCGCATCCGGCGTTCGAGGAGCTGAAGTCGGTGATCCTCGATTCGTTCCGCCGCGACGGCGGCGACTTCAACGCCGGACAGCGGATCTACCGCATGCTGGCGCGCGCCGGGCTGCAGAACGTGGCCATGCGCGCCGCGGTCCGCGCGCTGACCAACGGGCATCCGTACATGCGCCTGCCGCTGCAATTCGCCGAAACGATGCGCGAGCGCATCGTCGCCGCGAACCTCGTCGGCGAGGAGGAGCTCGACGCGCTGATGGCCACCGTCGACAACATCGTCTCCAAGCCCGACACCGGCGTCCTGACCTTCGCCCTGGTGCAGGCGTGGGGCTGGAAGTGACTCGGGAGATCCGAATCTTCCTGATTTTGGTCGCTGTGTTCAGCGCGCCGTTCTATGTTTGGGTCTTCACCCGCCCGTGGCATCCGCTGTTGAGCGCCGCGTTCATGTGGGCGCCGGGACTCGCAGCGCTGGCGACGACGCTCATCGTGCACCGCCGCGTCCACGAGCTCGGCTTCAGCCGCCTCGGCAAGCCGCGGCACTACGCCGTCGCTTATCTCGTGCCCGTGCTCTTCTGCGTCCCGACCTACGCCTTCACCTGGGCCCTCGGCATCGGCCCGTTCAACGCCGCGCGCCTGGCGTCATTGCAGTCGACCTACCACCTCCCGCCCGGCGCCGCGGGGATCGTGGCGCTTGCGCTTCTGATGCTCGTCACCGCGCCGTTCGGCATCCTGAACACCCTCGGCGAAGAGATCGGCTGGAGCGGCCTGCTCACGCATCGATTGATGAGCGTGACCACCTTCACCCGCGCCAGCCTCATTCGCGGCGCGATCTGGTCGGTGTGGCACTACCCCCTTCTGATCGTGCTCTTGCCGCGCTACCGCCCCGGCCTCCCGATCGCCTACGCGCTGGCCTGCATGACGGTCGCCGTCACCGCGATCTCGTTTGTCTACACCTGGCTGCGCATCACCTCGAGCAGCGTGTGGCCCGCCGCACTGATGCACGCCACGAGCTCCGCATTTCAAGAGACCTTCGAAAGCCTGACCCGCGACACCGTTAGCTCGCGCTACATCACGTACGAGTTCGGCGCCGGCTTCGCGGTGATTCTCGTCGCCGTCGCGTGGTATTTCCGCTCAATCGCGCCAGTGGCGCGCGACTAAAGACGAGACACGGTACCGAGGGAAGCTAAGGATCTCAGCCTGCTGAAGTCTCGCGATTTGGCTCGTCGCCGAATTTCGGCTCGGGTCTGTCGCCCCAGAGCGAGCGAAACCCCTCCGAGAATGCTTCGGAGATCGCAATATGAAGATACTGAAACATGAGGACGATGCAGCGTGCCAGGAGAATCCAGACGAGCACCAGTGCGACGATCGCGATCGTGATCGGAAATGTCGATTTCCAGGTCAACCAGACGGTCACGCCGATGAACCAGGCGGCCGGTAACAGGCTGAGGGCACCGATCATTGTGAACACCCAGGCGCGGGAGAATTTCGCCAGCGGCAGGTCGAGCGAGAAAGCAATCACGTTCTCGGTATTCAAAGCGGACGGGAATTGGAACAGCGGCGTCACATCTTTCTTGTAAAAAGGCTCCATTCTCTCGCGCCAATACGACCGCAATGCCTCATCGATCAATTGGCCATGCACCGCGGCACAGGCGGACTGATAGAGCGTGTACGCCGCCGATAGAAGCAGCAGCAGCGTCACCGGTTGGGCGCGCGACAACGTCAGCCCCATGACGGTGATCGTCGTGACGCCGGGCGTCTGAAGGATGGTGAAGGCGGCGGCGAAGCCCAGGAACAGTACGTAACTACGCCCGCAACGCGTTGCGGCACGCTCGCGCTGCGCCAGGAGCAAGGCGCCCGCGGCCGCGGCCTGCTCCGCAGTGACGTGCATCCGAAGCGCTTCCTCCATTCGATCCGCGAACGAGATTTTCGCCTTCATGGACTCAATTCTCGTACGGCCGCGCGGGCGCGTCAAACTCGGGGTGCCCTGCGACAGGTGCGACGGGCTCCCATACAGATGTCGCAATTGTGAGTTGTTCCAAAAACCGCCTGAAACGTTTATGGGACGCAATTCACTATCTAGGGTGAGGTGGAACAAATGAAATCACAATTCGTGACGTTGTCTCTGTGTATAGCTCTCATCGCTTCAAACATGATTGCGCAAACCACGGCCCCGCCGCGGGTCATCAAGCCGGTTCCGATTGAGATAGTCGAACGCCGCTGTCCGACGGTCATCGTGTATGAACGCGGCGTGGCGGATGCCTTTGCGCCGGGGATCGATCCGGTCTATCCCAGTCTCGCTCTCGACGCGCTGCTCCAGACCGGAAGGCCGGTGGCTTATGACGACTTGTCCCAATGCGATCACTGGTTCGGCGACAGTTTCAAGCTCGACGCCTGTGTGTTCTGCTGTGGGATCTGTTCTGCCACCCTCGAGATCACAATGCGCGCTTGCGGATCGGCGGCCGACTGCAATGACGTGATCACCGTGGGGCAGGCGCCGTTCAACGTGGGCGGATACGTCATCTGGCAGGGCTGGGTCGATCCGAATGGCTGCCCCCCGGGCACAGGTCCCCTCCCCGTCGACGTCCCCGACCCGGCGCTCGACCGCGTGGCGCCGCCTCCCGCGGATAGGTCCCGGATCGTGACCCTCCCCCCCACGATCGTGAAGACCATCCATCTCGATCCGAGAAAACTCTCGGAGCTGATCTGCAAGCGCAAGATCGATACACTCGACGTCTTCATCCAAGACGATCGAATCGTCGATTCGATGCGCCTCATCATCACCAAGCCGTAGCGGGCGTGTCGTGGCTGCTGATTGCAGCGGTCACGACATCCCTTCAGTTCCAGATGAGCGATCGCAGCTGATCGAGATTCACGTTGCCGCCCGACAGCACCACCACCACTCGCGCCCCCGCGGGCAGCGCCACCAGCCCGTTGAGCAGCGCGCCCACCGGCGCGGCGGCGCCGCGCCTTCCACCACCAGCTTGCAGCGCTCCATGATCCAGAGCATGGCGTCGCAGCAATTCGCAGTAGTGGCCATGGAGGGCTGCGAGCGGCATACAATCCCCCTCCGGAGGGCGGCTCATGCCAGTCTATCCGGACGCTCGAGAGCTCGGACGCCGATGGTTCGAGGAGGTATGGAACGCGAGGCGCGACGAGAGTATCGGCGAATTGATGACACCCGATTCCATCGGTCACGTCGAGGGAGGCCAATACCGCGGCCCGGAAGGGTTCCGTGAGATGCAGAGAGTATTTCTCAGCGCGCTACCCGATGTGCACATCGAGATCGAAGCCATTCTCGCGGACGACCATCGCGCCGCGGTCAGATGGCGAGCCAAGGGAACTCACACCGGTGACGGCCTCGGCTTTCCGGCAAGCAATCGCCGCATCGATATTCAGGGCACGACATGGTTGGTGGTCAAAGACGGACGAATCGTCGAAGGATGGGATACCTGGAATCTTGGCGGGATGGTCGCATCGCTCGGAGCACCGGGGGAGACCCCGCAATCGCCTCGTTTCGAAGGCAACAAGACCTAGTCCAAGACGAAGTGGCCACTCGAGCGCGAAGTGATCAGAGAGCTCCATGGCTTATCACGACAGCATCACCATCGAACAAGGCAAACGACGCGTCGTTTTGTCACTCTTTCGGCTCGTGGCCGTCGAGTAGAGTGCCCCCTCAGTTCTAGGTCAGCGCCTCCGACTGATCCGTTCCCGAACGACGGCCTGACGGTTGCCAAGGGGTTGCCCGGCGACGTACCATCAGAAGTACAACTGGAGGTACATATGCGCCAGCCGAAACTCGACACCGACATCAAGCCTGTTTCGGAGTTCCGGGCTAACGCCGCGGAGCTCATCGAGCAAGTAAAGAACAGCGGCCGTCCGCTGGTCCTGACGCAGCGCGGTCATTCTGCCGCCGTGTTGCTCGATGTGGCCGATTACGCCCAACTGATTGAAGAGCTCGAGCTCCTGCGCGACGTCCGGACCGCCGTGAAACAGATCGAATCGGGGGAAGGCATCCCACATCGCCAGGCCAAAGCGGAGCTCCGGAGACGATTCCGCAGTTGAGAATCGTCTGGTCGCCTCTGGCCCTCCAACGAGCGTACGAAGAGGCCAGATACATCGCCGGGGACAAGCCCGCAGCCGCACTCAAATGGCTCGAGGGGTTGTTCAAGGTTGTCGACCGCTTGGAGAGGTTCCCGAAGTCGGGCCGCGTCGTGCCGGAGATCCCGTCAGGCGAATTTCGAGAAGTGATCTATCGCTCCCATCGTGTGATCTATCGCATCGAGAAGTCGTTTGTGTCGATTCTGACGGTGCGGGGATCGGCTCAGGTGCTCGACTTGCCGCTCAATTCCAACTGAGCCCCCGCAACTGATCCAAATTCACATTCCCCCCCGAGAGCACCACCGCCACCCGCGCCCCCGGCGGCAACGCCACCAGCCCGTTGAGCAGCGCGCCGACCGGCGCGGCGGCGGCGCCTTCCACCACCAGCTTGCAGCGCTCCATGATCCAGAGCATGGCGTCGAAGATCTGGCAGTCGGGGAGGGCCACGATCTCGTCGACGAAGCGCTGCACTACCGAGAAGTTGATCTCGCCGGCGCGGCGGACGCGCAGGCCGTCGATGATCGTGCGGCAGTCGATCGTCTCCAGTCGCCCGGCCTCGATGCTCTTCTGCATCGCCGGGCCGTCCGACGACTCCACGCCGATCACGCGGATCTTCGGGTTGTGGCTCTTGACCGCCATGGAGACGCCGGAGATCAGTCCGCCGCCGCCGATGGGGACGATCACGGCGTCGACCTCGGGCCAGTCCTGCACGATCTCCAGCCCGAGTGTCCCCTGGCCGGCGATGAGCTCTTCATCGTCGAAGGGGTGCACGTACGTCAGCCCCTCGTCGCGCACCAGTTCCTTCGCCTTCTCGTTCGCTTCGTCCCAGATCGTGCCGTGCAGGACGACTTCCGCGCCGTAGCCGCGCGTCGCCGCGATCTTGGCCGGCGTCGCGTTCTCGGCCATGCACACCACGGCGCGGATGCCGTGGATCTTGGCCGCCAGCGCCACGCCCTGCGCGTGATTGCCGGCCGACGAGCAGACCACGCCGCGCCGCTTCTGCTCCTCGGGCATCAGCGCGAACTTGTTGAGCGGCCCGCGGATCTTGTACGAGCCGACGCGCTGGAACATTTCGGCTTTGAGGCGGACGTCGAATCCCGTCCGCTCGCTCAGTTGCCGCGACGTCAAGAGCGGCGTGTGTTTGATGTGCTCCGCGATGCGCGCGCGCACGTTTTCGAAGTCTTTTAGAGTAAGGGTGAACACGATTCTCAGCGTAGCATGCGCAAATGCACATTTGGTTTATGCTCGCGGCCATCGCCGCCATGTCGTCCGCAAAGGGAACATTCGACGTCAAGCTGACGCCGCAAGCCACGCCCGACAACGCCGTCGGCCGGATGTCGATCGACAAGCAGTTTCACGGAGACCTCGACGCCACCGCCAAGGGCGAAATGCTCATGCACGGGACGGCGGTCAAGGGCTCGGCGGGCTATGTGGCCATGGAGCAGGTCACCGGCACGCTCGCCGGCCGCAGCGGAACGTTCGTCCTCCAGCACACCGGAACGATGGACCGCGGCGCGCCGCAGTTGAGCGTCACCGTCGTGCCGGACTCCGGCACCGGGCAACTGGCGGGGCTCACTGGCAAGATGATCATCGACATCGTCGACGGCAAGCATCTGTACACTTTCGAGTACAAGCTTCCGTCGGCCCCATAGCACCGGAGGACCACGCATGCGCAACACACTGGCACTGCTCCTGGTGTCTCTTCTCGTCCCCGCGCTCGTTTTCGCGCAGAAGTCCGATCTCCAGAAGCTCGTCGAGCGCTACGCCAAAGAGCTGAAGAGCCGCGACGTGAACACCCGCATCGAAGCGGCCGAGGGGCTCGGCGGTATGGAGATGGCGGAGTCCATCGAGCCGCTGATCGCGGCCCTCGGCGATCGCGACGCCGGCGTGCGGGAGGCCGCGGCCAACGCGCTGTGGCGGTTGAGCGACGTGGCCAAGCCGGCGATACCCGCGCTGCGCAAGGCGCTGGCCGACCCGGCGCCCGCGGTCGTCATCCGCGCCGCCGGCGCGCTCATCTCCATGGACGAGGAGCCGTCGACGATGGCCGACGAGCTGCGCGGCGTGCTGCAGCGCGGCGATGACGTCGACCGCTTTCTCGCCGCCCGCGCGCTGATCGGCATAGAGCCCGGCGACAAGCTCGCCGGCCCCGTCGTCGACTACCTCCGCCGCAACTCGCCCGATCCGAAAAACACCTCCGACTGGTCCGCGCGGCGCGACAACTTCGACGCCGGGAAGAAGGCGCTGCGCGGGCTCGCCGAGACGCAGGACCGCAAGATCATCCCGCCGCTCATGGCGCGCCTCAATGAGAACTTCCTCACCGAGCCGTTGCTCATCGCCCTCGGCGACATGCGCCCGCGCCCCGACCGCTGGATCGAGACGCTTCTCGGATTTCTGAGCTCTTCGAACGGCGACGTTCGCGAGATCGCCGTCGAGTTCCTCGGCAAGCAAACCGCCGCCGCGGACGTGAAGGCGTGGGCCAAGCCGGTGTCGCGCATGGTCGCGGACAAGGAGAAGGACGTGCGCGACGAGGCCATCCGCGCGCTGGCGAGCGCACGGGGGCTCGCGCTCGACGCCCTCGGGCCGGTGGTACAGGCGGTGAGGACGGAATCGGACGCCGAGGTACGCGCGCGGGCGGCCGAGGCGATCGGCGAGATCGCCGATGAGTCGTTCGCCGTCGAGACGGCGGTGAAAGCGGCGGCGGCGAAGGAAGCGCTGCCGGCCCTGACCGCGGCGTTGGAGAAAGACGCGAGCGTCCCGGTCCGGGACAAGGCGCTCCGGAGCATCGACAAACTGCAGCTCGACACGGCGACGACCGTCGACATCCTGGCGCGCGCCGCGGTCGAGCAGAAGGACCGCAATCTCCGCCTCACCGCGCTGCAGTTGCTGCGCAACCACGGGACGGATGCCGCCTCCGCCGAGGCGACGATCGCGCCGCTGAAGAAGGACGGCGACGAGCTCGTTCGACAGCTCACCGACTTCGCCATCGAGGCCATGAAGTCCGACAGCCACCGCTCGCGCAAGGTCACCACCGTCGCGGCGGTCGATCCCGCGGCGCGCGACAAGGCGCTGGAGTGGCTTCGCGAGCGCCAGTACAAGTTCACCGAGGAGGCGTACTTCTCGGCGCTGAACGACGTCGAGCTGGACATCGTCAAGGCCTTCCTCGACGCGGGGATGTCGCCGAATCATCGATTCGCCAACAGCAACGGCAGTCCCGCCATGCGCGTGCTGCTCGAGGCGGAGGAAGGCTGCAACGCGAGCGTGCGGCCGACACCCGCGGACACCAAGGCGATCCTGAAGCTGCTCCTGTCGCGAGGTGCCGACCCGAACATCGGCGACGACAACGCCAACACGCCGCTGATGACGGCCGCCCAGAACTGCGACGCCGAGGTGGTGAAGATCCTCCTCGGCGCGAAAGCGAACATGAACGCCAAGAACGGCAGCGGCATGAGCGCGTTCGAGTTCGGCCTCATCTTCGAGACCGACGGCGCCGCGGCGCTAGCCGCCGCCGGCTTCCGCCTCAGTCCGGACAAGGTGAAGATGTATCGCGAGGCGTATGCGAAGGATCCGAAGAAGCTGGCGTTGGTGGCGAAGGCGACGAAGGCGACGAAATGAGGTTGCGGGGTTTCGCGGTTGCGTGGTTTCGCAGCGGCCAAGCCCTAGTGGCGCGAGCGCTGCGAAACCCCGGAACCGCGCAACCCCGCAACCCCGAGAAAGACATCATGAAAAAACTCGCGCTACTCCTCCTCCTCACCGCCGCCCCCGCCCTCGCCGGCACCTGGAAGGCCGAGGGTCCCTACTTCGGCAACGTCCTCTCCATCGCCGTCGATCCGGCGAATCCGGAGCGGCTGTGGGTCTCCACGCACGGGGGCGGGGTATGGCGGAGCGTCGATGGTGCGAAGAGCTGGCAGCTTTCGGGGAAGGCGCTGGCGGACCGCGTGGTGACGTACGTCATGCTGCAGCCGAAGAGCAACACGCTCTGGGCGGGTGTGGAGCGCGGCGCGATCGCGCGGTCGAAGGATGGCGGCGAGACGTGGGAGTGGATGCGGGACGATCTGGCGTTGACGCCGTATCCGGTGGCATTCGATCCCTCCAATCCGAAGGCCATCTGGGTGCCCGACGTGAACCTGCACAAGCGCTCCGCCGACGGCGGCGCGAAGTGGACCGAGTTCCGCGTCAGCGGCGGCGACGTCTACACCTTCGCTGTCCATCCCAAAGACTCGAAGATCATCTGGGCCGGCGGCTCCAATGGACGGTCGGGACTCTGGCGCACCAGCGACGGCGGCGCGTCGTGGAAACAGCTCGGCACGGGACTCCCGGAGCACAACCAGCCGCGCCGCATCGTCATCGACCCCTCGGAGCCCGACACGCTGTACATGGCCGCGCTCCGCGACGGCGGCTACAAGAGCACCGACGGCGGCGAGACCTGGACGCCGTTCGGCGGCAGCTTCCCGCAGCAGGAGGTGATCGAGAGCCTGACGCTGCATCCCACGTCGCCGAAGACGCTCTACGCCGGGACGAAAAAGGGGCTGATGCGGTCGACCGACGGCGCGCAAACCTGGACGCGGATGGGCGGCGGGCTGCCGCGCTACGTCGTGCGCGGGCTGGCCATCAATCCGGCCGCGCCCGACGTGATGTGGGCTGGAGCGGCGGGGGCGGGCGTGTACAAGACGACCGACGGCGGAAAGAGCTGGACCGAGGCGAACGCCGGATTCGCTGCGGCGTGGATCGAGAACGCCTGGGGGAATCAGAGCGGGACGATCTTCGCGCAGGTGAGCCGTGGGCTCTTCCGGACGGACGGGAAGGGGGGGTGGGTCGAATTGCTCCAGCCGTTCTCCAAAGACAACGCCATCCTGCAAAGCGTCGTCTTCGATCCGCGGAATCCGAAGAGCGTTCACGCCAGCTACGCCTCGAGCTACTACCGCTCCAACGACGGCGGCGTCACCTGGGCGGAAGTCGACACCTTCCTCCAGGAGCCGCGGCCCGCGTTCTCCAGCGTCGTTCTCGACGTGAAGAATCCGAAGGTCCTCTACTCCGCCGACGGGAATCCCAGCTCCGATGAGCCGCCGATCTTCAAGAGCATCGACGGCGGGGTGAAATGGAAGGCGGCGAATCGCGGCGTGCCGCCGGGGACAGATATCCTGGCCATGCGCGGCGATTCTTCCGGCGCGCTCGTCGCCATCGGCAAGGAGGGCGGGCTGTGGCGCTCGACGGACGGCGCGGTGTCGTGGACCGCGGCCGGCGGCGGGCTCCCGGCGAAAGACCTCAAGGGCCTGGCTGCCGATCAGAACGTCTACGTTGCCGCGAAGGAGGGGCTGTATCGCTCCGAGGACGGCGGCGCGACGTTCACCCAATCAAGCAAGGGCATCGAGAAAAAACAGATCGCAGCCGTCGCGGTCGACGCGAAGGGGAACGTCTACGTCGGGACGTTCGAGGGCGTCCATCGCTCGACCGACGGCGGGAAGAGCTGGACCGCGTTCAACGACGGGCTGACGAACGAGGACGTTCGCTCCCTCCACAGCGCGGGAACGCGCCTCTACGCTGGAACGGCGGGGGGCGGGGTGTTCTCCATCGACGTGCAGTAGGAACGCCGCCGTCCCGGCGGCTGGCCCGGCGGCGTCACGCCGCCGCGAAGTCGCAGGCGAGGACGCCTGCGGGCCAGCCGGCGAGGACGCCGGCGTTCCGCGTCAGAGAGCCGCCAGCATTGCGTCCTTCTCGGCGCGCACGCGCGGGTGGTAGCAGTCGACCGGTTGCGTACCGATCACGCCGACGCAGGCGTTGCAGTCGACGCATCGCGGGCCGGGCGTGCCGTCGCGCAACTGGCGCACCAGCAGCGGGTTGGCGATGAAGCCGCGGCCGAGGGAGACGGCGTCGCAGGAGCCGCCGTCGATGGCGCGCTCCATTGCTTCGCGCGTCAGAAAGCCGCCGACGCAGATCACCGGGACCTTCAGCGCCTGCTTGAATTGGCGCGCGTAGTCGAGGTTGAAGCCCTCGCGGCGTTTGAAGACGACGTTCGACACCAGCGCAATCACCGGCCAGAAGAGATTGAAGGACAGCTTGCGCAGCGGCGACAGATACCGCACGCCGCCCGACAGCATGAGGCGAAGGCAGCGGCCGAACGTGCCGCGCACATTCGGGAAGCCGGACTCGTAGTGGCCGACGGAGACTTCGACGGCATCGACGCCTTCGCCCTCCATCGTCTTGGCGATCTCCACCAGCTCCGGCGTTTTCAGTCCCGGCCGCAGCGGCAGCCAATCGGAGCCGTTCAACTTGACGATGACCGGGAAGTCGCCGCCGACGCGGGCGCGGACTTCGCGGTACACGTCGCGCAGAAACCGGAAGCGCCGGTGGAACGAGCCGCCGTAGTCGTCGGTGCGCTTGTTGGTATACGGCGTCAGGAACTGGTTGATGAGATAGCCGTGCGCGGCGTGGATCTGCACGCCGTCGAAGCCGGCCTTCCGGCATCGCACGGCGGCGTCGCCGAACTGCCGGACAATGCGCTCGATCTCCGCCACTTCCAACGGCCGCGGGCGCGTGCCGGTAAAGAGGTCCTTGGTGTCCGACGCCGACGTCGCCTCGGGCAGGCCGGCGAAGCGCGGGATGACCTGCCGCCCGCAATGATTGATCTGCGCGAAGATCTTGCTGCCATGCGCGTGGACGGCGTCCACCAGCCGCGCCAGGCCGGGGATCTTGTCGTCGTCGTCGATGCCGCCCTGCATCGGCGTCGCCTTGCCGTCGAGGCTCGTGTAGAGATTGCCGGTGATGATGAGCGGCACGCCGCCCCTGGCCATGGGCTCGTAGAAGTCGATCATCAACTGCCCGGTGAAGCCGTCGGGCGTGGCGCGGGTCTCCGAGGTCGCGGTCTTGATGATCCGTCCGGCGACGGACAGCTTGCCGATGGTGAGCGGCGTGAACAGCACGCTCTCGCTATCCACTCGGCCGACCCGCCTCCGGATGCTCTTTGATGATGCGCGCCCGCTCGGACTTGGCCCAGTCGCAGAGCGTGCGGCGGTCGGCATCGGACAGCTTGGCCGAGGGGTGGAGCGGAACGTAGAACCACAGCGGCATCTCACCTGCCTCGACCATCTCGCAGATCTCCTCGAACTTATGCGCGGTGCGGCGGGGCGTTTGGGTCGCCCACTCCGAGTTCAGATGCTTCCGGGCTTCGCGGACGTCCTTGGCCAGGAGCCACGACGCCGGCGCGACCTGGGAGTACCACGGCCAGACCGTGCGGTGCGAATGGCAGTCCTGACAGGAGCGCTGGACGATGGACATCACCGGCTCCGGTGCCCGCAGCTCCTTGGCCGGATCGAGGGGCGGGTTGGTGCGGGCGGGGCGGATGACCTGCGCGATGACGAGCAGGACGGCGAGAGAGAGGAGGATGCGTTTGAGCCACTTTTTCACGGGCGCATTATCCCTACAATTCGCCGCACCCCACTGGCAATCAGAAAGAGTCCGGTGATCGCGATGACGAGCGCCACCGCGGCCGGCGGCGTCTCCACCTGCCAGGTCTCGAACGACGGTGCCTGCCGCTTAGCGAAGTTCTCGTTGAGCGTGCCCGACACCCAATCGCAACTGGCGAGCGGATGCGCCATCCATTCCGAGGCCACCGTCGATGTGGCGCCGGCCAGCATCAGCCGATGGCTCTCGCTCGTGCTGCGAGTGCGCGTCTTCGAGTCGTAGCTGTCGGACGTCTTCTTCTCGTCCGTCGCGTTGCGCGCTCCGCGGATGTCCTCGGCGTACAGCACGTGAAAGCCCGCCATGGTGGTTTCCACGGTGCAGTCGTACGCCGCGGCGGTTCTGGTGCAGTGGATCCGCGTTCCCTTCGCGATCATCGCCATCAGAAACGCGCCACCCAGCAGCAGCAGGCCTACGGCGATGCGCCCCGCGCCTCCCCTTCGCGTGGATCCCATCCGTTCCGTGATGGTGTTGACCAGGATGTTCCCGGCCCGGAGCGCGGCGATCGCGGCTTCTTTCGAAGATGCCTCGAGCGAGCCGGATTGCGCCTCGCCGCTGCGGGTGCGTCCGGTCCACTGATACATCGGCACGGCGATTAATCCTCGGCGACGCGGCGCGTGGAGTCGATCCAGATGTAGACGCACAACGCGGAGAACAGCACGATCGACACGATCTGCGAGACAGGGTCGTTGTCGTAGAACGGCGTCTTGATCTTCTCCTCAGCGTACCAGGGGAAAAGGCGCAGCGCGGCGCCGAAGACGCCGCCGAGCGCGCCGCCGGCCATGAGACCCGAGGCGATGATCACGCCGCGCTCGCGCATCCGCTGGCCCCGCCCGCCACCCACCCGCTCGGACTTGCGCGTCACGATGTGCGCCAGGAAGCCGCCGACCAGCGCCGGGGTGTTCAACTCCAGCGGGAGGTACATGCCGAGGGCGACGATCAGCGCCGGCACGCCGAGCATCTCCATGGCGATGGTCACCATCGCGCCGGCCGCGAAGAGGATGTAGGCGATTGGCTGCTTGTTCATGAAGCCCTGCACCAGCGCCTGCATGATCGACGCTTGCGGCGCCGCGAGCACCAGCCGCGTGTCGCCGGGCGCCGCCTCACCGAATTGAAACACCTTGGCCAGCATGACGATGGTCAGGCCGACGGCGATCGACGCGGCGATCACGCCGAGGAACTTCACCTTCTCCTGCGCCGCGGGCGTGGAGCCGATCCAGTAGCCGGTCTTCAGGTCGGTGATGGTCTGTCCCGAAACCGACAGCGCGGTGCACACCATCCCAGCGATGGCCATCACGAAGAACATCCCGGTCGTCCCCGAGAGGCCGAACTTCAGCAGGACCACGGACGAGATGATGATGGTCAGCATGGTCATTCCGGAGACGGGGTTGCGGGCGGTGGTGGCGATGGCGTTCGCCGCGACCGAGGTGAAGAAGAAGGCGAAGAAGAGAGTGAGAAGGAGGCCGGCCATCAAAACCATCGCGGTGGGACGCAGCGTGCCGAAGAAGACGGCCACGCCGATGGCGCCGATGATCACGCCGATGAGCTGCGTCATCACCGGCATGTCGCGGTCGGTGCGATCGGTAACGTGCGCTTCGCCGTGGCGGAACGCCTTGAGGGCGATGCCGAACGATCCGGCGATGATGCGCAATGACTTGATGATGCCGAAGATGCCGGCGGTGGCGATGGCCCCCACGCCCACGTAGCGCACGTAGCCGCGGAAGATCTCCGACGCGGCCATCTCCGCGATCGGCTTGGTTCCCGGGTAGACCGCGCCCGCCACATGGCTGCCGATCATGAAGATCAGCGGGACCAGAACGAAGTTCGCCAGCACCCCGCCGGCCACGAGCAGCATCGACGCGCGTAGCCCCATCACGTAGCCGAGGCCGAGGATGAAGGCGACAGCGTCGAACCGGACGACGATCTTTGCTTTGTCCGCCAGCGCCTTCATCGCCGGGATGAACTGGAAGTCGACGGTCTCCCTCCACACCTGGAAGGTGGTGACGAAGAAGTCGTAAATGGCGGAGAGGGCGGTGGCCTGCAACAGCAGTTTGGCCTGGGAGCCGCCTCTCTCGCCGGTGACGAGCACCTCGGTGATGGCCGTCGCCTCGGGGTACGGCAACTGGCCGTGCGTCTCGCGCACGAAGTAGCGCCGCAGCGGAATCAGGAAGAGGACGCCGAGACAGCCGCCGGCGAGGCAGATGAAGATCGTCTGCACCGGATGCGGATTGAGCTGCAGGGAATAGAGCGCCGGGAGGGTGAAGATCGCGCCGGCGACGACGGAGCCGGAGACGCCGCCGATGGAAGTGATGATGACGTTTTCCAGGATGGTGGAGCGGCGGCGGTAGACGCGCGCCAGGCCGATGGCCAGGATGGCGATGGGGATCGCCGCCTCCATCACCTGGCCGACTTTGAGTCCCGAGTAGGCCGAGGCCACGGTGAAGATGATGCAGAGAAAGAGGCCCCAGGCGATGGCGCGGCCGGTGGTCTCCGGCGGCTGCTCGGCCGGCGGGACCATCGGGTCGTAGCTCTGACCCTCGGCCAAAGTGACGTACGCGTTCTGCGGCAGGGACTTCGACTCAGCAGTCTGCATGGCCGCATATGATGCCACCGTTCCCGTGACGCTCACGCGCATCGTCGCCGCGCTGGAGAAAACCTACGGCCCCATGCGGCCGCACGTCACCGATCCCTTCGAGATGATCGTGCTGGAGAACGTCGCCTACCTCGTCGACGACGGCCGCCGCCACGACACCTTCGAGCGCCTCCGTCACGCGATCGGGATCACGCCCAACGCAATCCTGAAACATTCAGCGGGGCAGATCGCCGCGGTCATCGCCGGCGGCGGGATGAAGCCGGAGATGCGCGCGGAGAAGGTGCTCGAATGCGCGCGGCTGGCTGCTGGCGGGGAGAAATCGCTGCGGAAGTTCCCCGGAGTGGGTGAGCCGCTCGCCGACCGCATCCTGCTGTTCGCCGGCTCGAAGGTGACCCTCGCGCCCGACTCCAACGCGCTGCGCGTGCTCCTCCGCCTCGGGTTCGGCGAGGAGTCGAAGAACTACGCCGCGACGTACCGCTCCGCGCTCGCCGCGACCAACGGCGAGCTGCGCGACGCCGCCTTCGCGCAGCGCGCGCACCTTCTGCTGCGGCGGCACGGACAGGAGCTCTGCAAGCGGAGCGCGCCGCGGTGCGAGCTGTGTCCGCTGCGCGATGGGTGCGCGTGGTACCGGGCCACCACGTCATCCTGAGCGCAGCGAAGGATCTCAAACTGCGCATCCGGAGATCCTTCGCCGTCTTCGCGGCTCAGGATGACGGGGGCCACTTCAAAATGCCGTCGATCGTGCCGCGCGACACGGCGTGGTACGTCGGCCGCGCCTTGGTGTAAATCGCGCGCGCGCGATCGAGGTCGTTCTTCGCCAGCTTCTCGTACAGAGGCTTGAGGAATTTGCGGCGGCCCTGCCGCAGGAGGAAGCGCTCCAGCGCGCCGTACGCGGCCTCGTAGCGGTTCTCGATGGCCTGCAGCAGCCACTCATGCAGGATCTCCGAGTTGCCGCTCTCGGTGAACTTGAACTGCGCGTCGAGCTTCGCCATCTGCTCGGGGGTGAGGGGATGGGGGAGGTGGCGGAGGAAGTGGATCCACTCGTGCGTCGACCACTTCGCGGTCTCCATCGGCGCGCCGCGCTCGAACGCTCGCACCTGCTCCTCCACCTTCTCGAACGCCGCGGACTGCACTTTCGGAACGTCGGCGGGGATGCCGGGGCCGTGGATCCATTTGCTGGCGTCGATGCTGGCGAAGGCCTTTTTGAGCTCCGCCTCGAAGTCGGCCGTGGTCATGGACTGGAACGCGTGGCGGTCGAAGTAGTCGCGGAGGAAGGCGTCGAACGCGGCGCGGCCGACGGTCTCCTCGACCAGGCGGAGGAGGAAGTAGCCCTTCTCGTAGGCGAGCTTGTTCGCCGCGTCGTCTGGATCGCGGCCCTCGAGGTCGAGCAGGAGGTGCGTGTCGCGGCTGTCCTTGCCGAGCTCCTCGACGACCTGCTCGAGATCCTGCATGCCGAGGCGGGCCAGCATCTCCGAGTACTCGCGGCCGTAGACCGCTTCCATGATGCGGCGCTCGAAGTAGACGGTGAAGCCCTCGTTGAGCCAGAAATCGTTCCACGTCGCGTTGGTCACCAGGTTGCCGGACCACGAATGCGCCAGCTCGTGCGCCACGAGGTTCACCAGCGAGCGGTCGCCGGCCAGGATGGTCGGCGTGGCGAAGGTGAGGCGTGGGTTCTCCATTCCGCCGAACGGGAAGCTGGGCGGGAGGACCAGGATGTCGTACTGCCCCCAGCGGTACGGGCCATAGAGTTTTTCGGCGGCGTCGATCATCTTCTGCGTGTCCGCCAGCTCCCACGCCGCGGCTTCGACGACCGGCTTCTCGGCGTAGACGCCGCAGTTGCGGCCCAGCGAGCGGAAGGCGAGGTCGCCGGCGGCGAGAGCGAGCAGGTAGGACGGGATCGGCTGCGGCATGCGGAAGCGGTAGACGCCGTCGGCGGTCGTCTGCGTCGGATTCTCCGCGCTCATCACGGCGAGGAGTCCGGCCGGCACGCGCACCGTCGCCTCGTACGTCATCCGCACGCCGGGCGAGTCCTGGCACGGCACCCAGGTGCGCGCCAGGATGGCCTGCGACTGGGTGAAGAGAAACGGGTGCTTGCCGCCCGCGGTCTGCTCCGGCGCCAGCCACTGCACGGCCGCGGCGTCGGGCGAGGTGGTGTACTCGATCGACACCGACTTGGTGCTCGGCTCGATCTCGATGGTCAGCGCGCGGCCGAGGTACTTGACCGGCTCGCCGAGCGCGAACTTGACGGGGGCGCCATCCGCCGTCACGCCGGCGATGGTGAGGCCGTTGGTGTCGAGCACGAGCTCGCGTGCGCCGCGGTTGTCGATGTCGAGCGTCGCCTTGCCGGAGAGCTGCTGGGTTGCGAAGTCGACGTTGAGATCGAGGGCGAGATGTTTGATGGCCGCCTCATTCGGGCGGGAAAACGAATGAATGTCGTGCATAGGTTCTATCCCAGTTTCGCCATCAACGCCAGCGTGTTCCCGGCGATCACCAGCGCGGGAAGGATCATGGCTAGTACCGCGGCGACGCGGCGGGGGGCGAGGCCGCCGGTCTCGTCGAGCTTCGGCCGCGAGGGGGCGTCGTCGATGAGCACGGCGTCCTCCGGCTTCTCCGGGTCGTACAGCAGCAGCTCTTGCCGCTCGTCCTCCAGGCGATCGGTGATCGACGAGCGCGCCTTGGCCAGGTGCTTCCGGCCGTCGCGCGCGGTGAACTCGAAGTCCAGCTCGAACACGCGGCGGTTGTTGACGGTGGTGTTGGTGGGGCGTTTCGCCTTCAGCACGCCGGTGGTCAGGACGCCGTCGCGCAGCAGGCGCGCGCGGCGGCTGCCCCACCGCATCGCGCCGATCAGCAGTCCGAGGCCGATGAGGGGAAAGATGGTGACGAAGGCCACACCGGCGCTGAACATCTTGCGCCGCTGGCCTTCGATGCGCGATTGCTCGGGAGAGTCGACGCGGTATTCGACGTTGACGCGATCGCCCTCGCTGACCTCTCCGCGGTTGCTGAACGAGACGCCGTCGAAGGTCCGCCCGGCGACCGAATACTGATAGTGGTTGGCCCGAATTCTCCTCTTGCCTTCGCTGGCGCTGGTGTCGGAGATCCGCGTGACCACGCCGCTGGTGTTCGACCGCGCTCCTCGGAAGGTGATGAACGAGAAGTCGGCGTTGGTGACGAAGCCCCAGAAGAAGATCATGCCGAAGCCGAACACCGCCCAGCCGATCTGGGCGATGGCGTTGAGCGAGTTGAGGATGGAGAGCGAGAACGGCACGGGCCGCGGCGGCGGCGCGAATCGCAGCATCGAATCCAGCATGGCGTTAGTGTAGCGCGGTGCGAACGCTCTGGAAGTGCCCCCGCTGCGGGCACCGCTTCGTGACCAGGAACCTCTGGCATTCGTGCGGCCGGCACCGGGTCGAGGAGCACTTCGAGGGGAAGGATCCGATCGTGCGCCGCATCTATCGGGCGTTCGTCAAGCGCGTCCGCGCCTGCGGGCCGGTCACGATCTACGCCCAGAAATCACGCATCGTTTGCATGGTCGCCGTCCGGTTTGCCGCAGCGAGCACCCGCAAGAGCTCGTTCGCCTGTCATCTATGGATGGAGCGGCCGGCGGAGCATCCTTCGATGGTGAAGGTAGAGACGTTCGGCCCGCGCTCCGTGCTCAACCACTTCCGTTTTACGGACCCGTCACAACTCGACGATGCGTTCGGCGCGCTGGTGGCGGAGGCGTATTCTTCGCACGGCAACATTTAGGGAGGCACCTCATGCGTAGGTTGCTCGTCGCGCTTCTCGTCTCTCTGCCGACGCTTTCGTTCGCGGCCACCCTCGAGTCCCGCTCGCTGCAGCACGTCATGACGGTCGAACCGGTCGCCGGCAGCAACGAGTACATCGTCAGAGTGACCGACATCGTCTCGGGGCAGCGTCTGGCGCAGGTGCGTATGGCGCTGAAGAACGACGTCGCGGAGGCGGCGATCGACGATGCGGATCTGCGCGTGCGTATCCGGCTGAAGAAGTTCGGCACTGGCATCAGCGCGCGGGTGGAAGTGGAGCGCGGAGAGAAGGTGATCGACTTCTTCGAGTCGCTGTGGCGCCCCACCCCTCAGAACGCGCTGCGCGTCGGCGGCGACGTCAAGGCGCCGGTGGTCATCACTCGCGTCAATCCGTTCTATCCCGAGGAGGCACGACAGGCGCGCATTTCGGGCATCGTCATCCTCGAGGTGTTGATCGATAAAACTGGCGCTGTGAAGGACGCCACCGTGCTGAAAGGACTTCCGAATGGTTTGTCCGAGGCGGCGGTGGAGGCGGTGCGGCAGTGGATGTTCGTCCCGGCGACGAAGGACGGGCAGGCCGTCGACGTGGTCTTCAACCTGACCATCAATTTCAGGCTCGACGGGCCGAAGAAGCCTCGACACTAACGTTATTTGCGGTATAGCCGTTGCAGTACTCCGTATGTGCGAATCGCACAAAACGGAGGACTCAACCAAATGACTGAGCGAAAAAAAGGTCTCGATCCAAATCCTGATTCGAATCCCGATCCCATCACCGGCGAACCGGGTGCGCATCCTGTCGGAGTGGCGGGTGGCGGCACGGGTGGGGCGTTGGCAGGCGCGGCAATCGGCGGCGCGGTAGGCGGGCCCATCGGGGCTGCGGTAGGCGGCGCCATCGGCGCTGTCGCCGGCGGTCTCGGCGGCAAAGCGGCGGCCGAAGCGGTGAACCCGACGCAGGAAGACGCGTACTGGCGCAGCAACTACGCCGCGCGTCCGTACGTGCGGAAGGGAAGCGATTACGACACGTACGCCCCGGCCTACCGTTACGGCTGGGAATCTGCGTCGCGTTCGGAATTCACCGGCCAGTCGTTCGAGGACGTCGAGCCGGAGCTGCAGCGCAACTGGTCGACGTATCGCGGTCCGGCGCACACCGAATGGCGTGACGTCCGCGACGCGTCGCGCGACTCGTTCGATCGCGTCCGTACCCGCATGCGGAGCGGCGCGTCGACCGCCGGCGACTCGGCGCGCGACACCGCCGGCAACAAGGGGCGGTGAAATCGGTCGCGGAACATTACGTTCGGCTCGTGCTCGCCCTCGGCGAGCACGATGCCGATTACGTCGATTCGTACTATGGCCCCCCGGAGTGGCGCGCCGAGGCGAAGGGAAAGTCGCTCGCGGAGATCAGGGAAGCGGCGCGCTCCGCAATGGTGGATGCGGTTGGCTCACGTTACGACTACATCCGCCGCCAACTTCAGGCCCTGCTCGCCCGAATCGACATCCTCGAAGGGAAGAAGCTGACCTTCGACGAGGAGTCGAAAGCACTCTACGACGCGGTCGCTCCGCATCATTCCGAGGCGCACTTTCGGGCGCTGCTGAATGATTTGGACTCCGCGCTGCCCGGCGCCGGCGAGGTCGCCGGACGCTACGAGCAATATCGCCAGCAGTTCGTGATACCGCGCGAGAGGCTCGACGACGTCTTCCAGCAAGCCATCGCCGAATGCCGCGCGCGGACTCTGGAGCGCATGGCGCTGCCGCCGGACGAGAGCTTCACCGTGGAGTACGTCACGAACAAATCGTGGAGCGGCTACAACTGGTATCAGGGTGGCTATCGCAGCCTGATCCAGGTCAACACCGACCTGCCGATTTTCATCGACCGGGCCATCGACCTCGCCTGCCACGAGGGCTACCCCGGCCATCACGTCTACAACGCTCTGCTGGAGAAGAACCTGGTGCGCGACCGCGGATGGGTGGAGTTCTCGGTCTACGCGCTCTTCAGTCCGCAGTCGCTGATCGCCGAGGGGAGCGCGAACTACGGCATCGACGTGGCGTTTCCGGCCAGCGAGCGGGTGACGTACGAGTCGCGCGAGCTCTTCCCCGCCGCCGGACTCGATGGCGTGCGCGCGGAGCAGTACTACGCGATCCACGAGCTGGCCTCGAAGCTGGCGTACGCGGGGAACGAGGCGGCGCGCGGTTACCTCGACGGTGCGATGACCGCCGACGCGGCGGTGGAGTGGCTGGTGACGTACGCGCTGATGTCGCCGGAGCGCGCGCGGCAACGCGTCCGCTTCTTCGACCAGTACCGCAGCTACGTCATCAACTACAACCTCGGCAAGGACCTGGTGCGCGACTACGTCGAGCGGCGGGGCGGGGACCGGTGGGCGGTGTTCGGGGATTTGCTGTCGTCGCCGCGGCTGCCGTCGGCGTTGGTGTAGGCCCTCATCCGCCCTTCGGGCACTTCTCCCGCTCACGCGGGAGAAGGGCAACTTGGCCCCTCTCCCGCTTGCGGG
>JBBPII010000033.1:0-2594 GCA_038040385.1 Candidatus Gilichinskyi gelida | reverse complement strand
GCCTGTCACGCCGGAGGTCGCGGGTTCGAGTCCCGTCGCTCCCGTTAGAAAGCCCTGCAAAACGGCATATTGTGTTGCCGGAGTAGTCACCGCTTGATGTCCTTCGGGCAGCAAACGATCGGCTTCGCGGGCGCTGGAGGGTGCGGCCAGGGGACTGGAGGGGGTCTTCAAGATCCATTGCGCTCTGCCCTCCCGCAGGGCTGGCATCGTGCGACGGCCTCCGCTTCCTCAGTGGAGCACTGACATCCAACTAGTGGGTGAAGACGTCCTGTCGATGATCGGGCGGGAGGCTGAGATGCTGGCGACCACGAAATCGGACAAAGGAGGCACCGTGCGAGTACCGCCCGGTGCCAACCTTCGAGCATCCACGGCTACAGCTACTCGAGCAGGCGGCCCGTCGCGTCGAGTTCCGGTCCGTCGGCCAGTGCCGCGACTTCGGAGGAGGGCTGCGGGATCGTCTCGCGGGTCACGGTCCCCTCGCCGGCCCAGAGGAGGTTCACCTGCAGGCCTGGATCCTGGTCGGGGAAGTCGATGCGGTTGTGGGCGCCTCGTGTCTCGCGCCGTTCCAGGGCGCAGTCGAGCATTGCGCGAGCGGCGAGTAGCGAGCCGTGCAGGTCGAAGGCGTGGGCGAGGTCGTCGTAGCCGGCGATGTCGGGCCGCACCTCCATGTCATGCGCTCGTGTGGCGACCTCGCCGAGGCGCGCCAGCCCCTCGCGGAGGCCGTGCTCGGAGCGGATCACGCCGCCGCACTCGGACATGAGGTCGCGCACCGCCCGCTGCAAGGGGCGCGCGAACTCCTCGCCGCGGCGGGCGAGCAGCTCGTCGACCTCTTCGCGTGCGGCGGCGATTGCGGCATGGTCGCGCGCCTGGACGTCGAGCTGCGCCGACCAGCGCGCGGCCTCGGCGCCGACGATTCGGCCGAAGACGACGCACTCGGCCAGCGAGTTGCCGCCGAGGCGGTTGGCGCCGTGCACGCCGGTTGCGCACTCGCCGACTGCGTAGAGTCCTTCGACATCGGTTGCGTGCGTCTCCGGGTCGACCCAGACGCCGCCCATCGAGTAGTGCGCGGTCGGGGCGACCTCGATCGGCGTGCTGGTGATGTCGAGCATGGCCAGGTCGAGGAGCTGCCGGTACATGCGCGGCAGCCGACGTAGCACCAGCTCGCGGTCGAGGTGGGAGATGTCGAGAAGCACGCCGCCGTGCTCGGTGCCGCGGCCCTCGGCGATCTCCGTGTAGTTAGCGAGGGCGACGCGGTCGCGCGTGGAGAGCTCGAGCCGTTCGGGGTCGTAGCGCTCCATGAAGCGCTCGCCCGCGGCGTTGCGCAGGATCCCGCCCTCGCCCCGCACGGCCTCGGTCACCAGCGTCCCCGCCGACTCCTCGGGGAACACCATCCCGGTCGGGTGGAACTGGACGAGCTCCATGTCGCGCAACCGGCAACCCGCTTCGGCGGCCAGGCGCATCGCATCGCCGGTGTTCTCGTCGCGCCGGGAGGACGAGCGGCGCCAGATCCGCGTGTGGCCGCCCGCGGCGAGGACGACCGCGTCGGCGACGATCACCCAGCGGCTCCCGTCCTCGACATCGAAGCCGTAGGCGCCGAACACGCGGCCTTCGTGCACGAGCAGGCGGGTGACGTAGATGTCGTCGCGTATGGCGACACCCGCGTCCGTGGCGCGACCGACCAGCGCCCGCTGGATCTCGCGGCCGGTGTAGTCGCCGGCGAAGCAGGTACGCCTGAAGCGGTGGGCGCCGAAGTAGCGCTGCGTGAGCCGCCCGTCGTCCTCACGGGCGAATTGCGCGCCGTAGCGCACGAGGTCCTCGACCGCGGCAGGCGCCTCACGGCAGAGCAGCTCCACGGCGCGGGGGTCGGCGAGCCAGTAGGACTCGCGGAGCGTGTCGGCGGCGTGATGCTGCCAGCTGTCCTCGGGATCCATCGTCGCGAGGGCGGCGTTGATGCCGCCGGAGGCGAGCGCGGTGTGCGCGTCGTCGCGCCGGCGCTTGCCGACGCACAGCACCTGCACACCGCGCTCGGCCAGCTCGATCGCGGCCCGCAGGCCGGCCGCCCCGGTGCCGATCACCAGAACTGTCGCGGCGGTGCGGCGCTCCTCGACGTAGGTCACGCGGACGACCCTGTCGGGGCGAGGCGCTCGAGCTCGGCCTGCAGGCCGGTGACGATCAGGTCGAGCCCGAGCTCGAACTCGGCGCCGTGATCGGCTGCGACGAGCCGCGGAGCCAGCTCGGAGATGCGCGGGAACTCGTCGGCGGGAAGGTCGCGCGGGTCGAGTCGATTCTCCGCGCTGTCTGTCTGCGCGCCGAGGGCGCGACCCGTGACCTCCTCCAGCGCGAAGCCGCGCGTGTAGCTCGCGAGCGTGCGGAAGGCGACGATGGCCGTCTGCTCGTCCAGGCCGGCGCGCCGGAGGAGGTCGAAGGCGGCGTCGATGCGGCGGAGGGCCTCGGGTGTGTTCAGCGGCCGCATCGTCACGAGCGGGAAGGCATTCGGGTGTGCGAGCGCCGCCCGGCGGTAGGAACGACCGACGCGTCGCGCCTGCCTCGCGCCAGCTCGCGCATCGCCTCCTCGACGCGAGAGTCGTCGACGT
>JBBPII010000021.1:24538-110509 GCA_038040385.1 Candidatus Gilichinskyi gelida | reverse complement strand
CCCCCCCCCCCCCGGCCCGGGGGGGGGGCGGGCGCCGCGCCCCCGCGCCCCTACAGTGATCTCGCGGCGGTTATCATCGCCCCCGTGACCGCTCGCCCCGACCTCTCCGCCCTGCGCATCGATCGCGGCGATGAAGACGCGGCCAAGCGACCCATCATCGGCTGGGTGATCGCGATTGTCGTCGCCGTGGCGCTGGCGTGGATCGCCTGGGTCCGCTGGGTCGTTCCGGCGCGCGCGCCGCTGGTCGAGGTCATCGTGGCCAAGCCGGCCATGAACGTCTCCAACCCCCCGCTGCTCACGGCTACCGGCTACATCGTCGCCAACCGTCAGGCGAAGATCACCCCGAAGTGGTCGGGGAAGGTGGTGCGCCTCAACTTCGAGGTGGGGCAGAAGGTGAAGCGCGGGCAGGTGCTCGCCGTGCTGGAGAGCAGCGACGTCGAGGCGCGGCTCGAGGAGGGACGCGCCGCACTTGCCGACGCGCAGCGCGAGTTCGACCGGCAGTCGGCGCTCTGGAAGCAGGGCGTCACCAGCCGCGCGCTGCTCGACAACGCCGACGCGCGGCGGCAGGCGGCGCGGGCGCGCGTGGCGCAGATCGAGATCAACCGGACGGACATGGTGGTCCGCGCGCCGTTCGACGGCACGATCGCCACCAAGTCGACCGAAGTCGGGGAGGTCATCTCCTCGGTGATGATCGGGCAGGTCGCCGGCACGCTGCCGGCGGGGGCGATCTGCACCCTGGTCGACCTGGCTACGCTGGAGGTCGAGGCCGACGTCAACGAGTCGAACATCGCGCAATTGCGCGAGGGACAGCCGGCCGAGGTGTCCGTCGACGCCTTTCCCGGGCGGAAGTGGCGCGGCATGGTGCGGCAGATCATCCCCACCGCCGACCGGGCCAAGGCGACGGTCAAGGTGAAGGTGAAGATCGTCGATCCCGGCGACCGCCTGCTGCCGGAGATGAGCGCCACCGCGGCGTTCCTGGAGCGCGCGCGCAGCGAGTCCGAGTTGCGCGAGACGCCGCGCATCTGGCTGCCGGCGGTGGCCGTGACGGGTGGGCGGGTGGCGGTGGTCGGCGAGGAGAACCGTGTCGCGCTGCGGCCCGTCACGACCGGCGCGACGCACGACGGCCGCGTGGAGATCACCGGCGGCCTGAAAGGCGGCGAGCACGTCGTCATTTCCGCGCCGCGGCCGCTGGAGGATGGGGATCTGGTCCGGGTGAACGGCGGCTAGCGGAACGCCGCCGTCCCGGCGGCTGGCGCGGCGGCGTCCCCGCCGCCTCTCGGGAACGCAGGCGCGGACGCCTGCGAGCCAGCCGGCGAGGACGCCGGCGTTCCTTTATCGGCCGTAACATGAACACGAATCCAAGCGGCGACCAACGACCAGCAATGACCCCCCTCATCGTCATCGACAACGTCCGCAAGGTCTATCGGCGCGACACCTTCGACGTCCCCGTCCTCAACGGCGTGTCGCTGGCCGTACCCGCGGGCGACTTCCTCGCCCTCATGGGGCCGTCGGGATCAGGGAAGACCACCCTGCTCAATCTCATTGCCGGCATCGACCGGCCGACGAGCGGCAAGGTGATCGTGGGCGGCAAGGAGATCTCGCGCTTCACCGAGACGGCGCTCGCGGCGTGGCGCGCGCGGCACGTCGGCTTCATCTTTCAGCTCTACAACCTGGTGCCGGTGCTCAACGCGTACGAGAACGTGGAGCTGCCGCTGCTGCTGACGAAGCTCACGAAGAAGCAGCGGCGGGAGCACGTCCACGCTGCCCTGGGCATCGTCGACCTCGCCGACCGGATGTTCCACTACCCGCGGCAGTTATCGGGGGGGCAGGAGCAGCGCGTGGCCATCGCCCGGGCCATCGTCACCGACCCGACGCTGATCGTGGCCGACGAGCCGACCGGCGACCTCGACGCGCGCAACGCCGAGGAGACCCTCGAGCTGCTGCGCCGGCTCAATGAGGAGTTCGAGAAGACCATCGTCATGGTCACCCACGACCCGAAGGCGGCGCTGCACGCCCGGCGGACGCTTCACCTCGAAAAGGGCCTTTTGGTGGAGGAGAGCACGGCCGGCGAACCGCGGCGCGAAATGTCCGTATAAGCTGAGGTCCATGCAGAGACCGATGCTGCCGGTCCAGTCGAACCCCGAGCCGCCGCCCACCCGGCGCGCCGGGAAGCTGTTCGCAGTCTGGATCATCGCCATCGCGGTCATCGTCGTAGACGCCCAGATCTCCAACCTCCTCGAGAAGTTCAAGATCTCCACCGGCATCTTCACCTTCATCTCCTTCATGGCGGCGCTGATCTTCATCGCCGTTACCATGTACGCCTTCGCCGTGGTGGTCCGCTGGATGCTGCGCAGGCTCTTCTGGCGGGTGGGACGGCGCCTGTTCCTCAGCTACGTGATGATCGGCGTGCTGCCGTTCTTCCTCTTCGGCATCCTGCTGCTGACCATCGGCTACATGATCGCCGGGGTGATGACCCAGGCGGCGCTGCGCGGCGAGCGGCAGGCCAGCCTGGGACAGATGGAGTCCGCCGCGCGCGAGTACGGGCTGACCGGGAAGAAGCCGGCCGACGCGCTCCCCACCCTCGAGATCTACGACACCGCCGACGCCAGCGGCGCGAAGCTGCCGGAGTGGCTGCGGAAGTCGACCTTCAGCGGCATGGCCTGGCGCGACAGGCGGCCGATGCTGGTGGTGTCGCGCCAGTTTCCGGAGTCGAACCGCAACGTAGTGTTCGTGCAGCCACTCGACCGCCACTGGGCCAATGATCTTCAGGAGCGCGACGGCATGATCGTGCGCATGACCAGCGAGGGCGACGGGACCGATGCGAACCGCGGCCAGCGCAAACGCGGCGGCGGCATCAACATCAACATCGACGGCAAGGACGACGAGTTCGACAAGCTGCTCCTCGGCTCCATCGGCCGCAAGATCATCTGGCCCGACGTCACGGACCTCATCCGCTGGGAGACCGGCGGCGCCAGCACCCATCAGCTGGTGACGCTCATCGTCAATCCGGTGCCCAACATTCTCAACTTCTATTTCGGCGCCGAGGGAAGCAAATACCTGGACGGGCTGCTGAAGGCGATCGCCATCCTCACCACCATGCTGATCTTCATCTACATGGTGGCGGTGATGTTCGCCGCCGTGTTGATCTACTCCATCACCCGCGCGGTGAACCGCATCGAGAAGGGGACCAAGGCGGTCGAGCGCGGCGACTTCAGCTACCGCATCAGCATGCGCCCGCACAACCAGCTCGGCGAGATGGCGCAATCGTTCGACCGGATGACCGAGTCCATCGCCTCGCTGCTGACCAACGTGGCGGAGAAGGAGCGGCTGCAGAGCGAGATCGAGATCGCCGCCACCATCCAGCGCAATCTGCTGCCGAAGGAAGGGCCGTCGTTCCGCGGCGTGTCGTTCTCCGCGCACTTCGAGCCGACGACGTCCATCGGCGGCGACTACTACGATGTCTTCAATCTCGACAAGACCCGCCTGGCCGTGGCCATCGGCGATGTCTCCGGCCACGGCCTTTCGACCGGCTTGGTGATGGCGATGGTGAAAGCCGCCATGACCACGCTGGTCGAAGAGGGGGCCGACGAGGTCTCGCTCTTCCGGCGTCTCAACGAGCTGGTCTACCGCTCGACGGAGCGCCGGGCGTTCATGACCCTGGCGTTCACCATCTTCGACCTCGAGCGCGGCACGCTCCGCCACACCAACGCCGGGCATCTGTACCCATACCTGCTCCGGGAAGGGCAGCCGCCTTTGGGCATCGAGGTCCCCTCGCTCCCCTTGGGCGTGCGCAGCCAGATCATGACCCGGACCGCGGAAGTCGAGCTGCGCGAAGGCGACGCGGTCGTGTACCTCTCCGACGGCATCGTCGAGGCGCAGGACGAGAGCGGCGACCCGTTCGGATTCGATCAGCTCGAGCAACTGCTCGCCGCCGCCGAGGACCGCTCGCCGTCCGCCATCCGAGACCGCATCCTCGACGCCGTGGCCCGCCACTCCGGCACCCGCCCCGCCGACGACGATCGCACGGTGATGGTGCTCCGCTTCGACAACTTCCGGACGCTGGTGGTGCATGCGCCGGAGGAAGCGCTGGCAGAAGCGACGGCTTGAGCGACGGGCTGAACCGCGCAACTGCTCGCTTCCGATGATTGGAATCATCCTCATAGCCGTTACTTGGATCCTGCTCCGGCTCGAAGGGAAGGATCTCGGTGCGATCGGTCTCAACGCGCCGCGACTCCGCCTCCGTGAGTTCTCCGCCGGCTTTCTCGTGGCCGGCGCAGCGGCGGCCCTCCAACAATTCGGCTACTCCTTGGCGACCGGCACGTTTTGGCGGTTGAACCCGGACCTCAGCGGCGCACTCCTGCTGGAGAGTCTCCGGTGGAACACCAACTCCGTCCTCTACGAGGAGCTGCTCTTCAGGGGATATCTGCTCTACCAAGCGATCCGGCTCCTGGGCGCTCGGCGCGCCGTCCCGCTCGGGGCGGTGGCCTTCGGGATCTACCACTGGTTCTCTTACGGTGTGTTGGGCAACCCGGTGGCCATGGCGTTCATCCTCTTGCTCACGGGGGCCTTCGGCCTGATGTGTGCGCTCGCATTCGCAACGACGCGCTCGATCGCCGCTCCCATCGGGCTGCATCTAGGATGGAATGTGATCTCGTACGTCGTCTTTTCGGCCGGTCCGCTTGGCCGAGCCGTGTTGATCCCAGCCAGCGGCGCGGGGCGCCTGCGGGTGGAGGGTATGGCAGGACTTCTGCTCGGACTCGGATTGCCGATGATGTTGGTGGCGGGAGTGACGTACTACTTGATTCGGATGAGGCGCGGTATCACAGCGTCCGCGTCATCGTGACGAGCCGTCGGCGACCGTGCCGGCGGGCGTCGCCTTGCGGATGTGCTTCGCGATGCGATTGATGTACGTGATCGTCTCGCGGAACGGCGGGACGCCGTTGTACTTCCAAACGTTGCCTTCGCCGGCGTTGTAAGCGGCGACGGCGAGATCGGCGTTGCCTTCGAAGGTCTGCAGCAGCCAGCGGAGGTAGCGCACGCCGCCGTAGACGTTGGCGGCCGGATCGTAGGAGTCGGTGACGCCGAAGCGCAGCGCGGTGCCGGGCATGAGCTGCATCAGCCCGCGCGCGCCTTTGTGCGACATCTCGCGCGGATCGAAGTCCGACTCGGCCTTGATGACCGCGGAGACCAGCGCGGCGTCGACGTCGAACTTCTTCGCCGCCTCGACGATCAGCGTGTCGAACTTCGACTTGAAGATCGGCCCGCGCGTCTCGTCGTACCGCCACGAGCGCTTCGGGAAAATCCCCTCATGCTCGACCGCCTTCTTCACCTCGGCGACGACCTCGACGGGAACGACTTCGTCGTCGATGATGCGCTCCACCCGCTCGAGAGGGAGGGTGAGCCGCCCGCCGCTCTTCAGCGTCAATTGGATGCCGCTCTCGTCCACGACCTTGTACGCCTCGATCTTCATCGAGCGCCCGTCGGTCAAAAGGGCGATGTCGGCTGCGGAGGGCAGCGCTGCCGCGAGGAGGATGATGATTACGGCTGTGATCGCTTTGGACATGGACTAGCCGCTTGAACGCTACGCCCGCGGATGAAATTGCTGTCACTTTATCCCTGAGCGTGAACATGCTTGAAGTGGAGACCTGGGTGCCGCGGATTGCTGCGAAAGAGTTTGTACGCCTCGCGAGCCTGCTGCCTAGTCTCGGCCGGAAGTGACGCGAACAGTTTCCGGAAACTCGCGTCGACGTGCGACTTCACATTTTGTCCGGATCGAGCGGTGTCGTTTTGCCGGAACGATGTTCTTCGAGCGCTTCTTGCGCCATTCGCTCGATCGCAGGTGATGGTTTGGAAAACACCTCATCCCAGCGGCGCTCGGACTCGATCTCGGCGAGAAGCCAAGCACCGATGGCTTCTTGATCGCTTTCCGGGAGCTTGTGCGCTTCTTCGATCGCTTGTTCGAGCAGCTTGCTCATCGGCCAGATTCTACGCCCGCGGATGAAATTGCTCGTACATCCTCTGCAGCCGAGCCCGCGAAACATGAGTGTAAATCTGCGTGGTGGAGATGTCGGAGTGCCCGAGCATCATCTGCACGGAGCGGAGGTCGGCGCCGTTCTCCAGCAGATGCGTGGCGAATGAGTGCCGCAGCACGTGCGGCGAGATCCGCGCCGTGATTCCAGCCTGCCGCGCGTAGCGAGTGATCTTCATCCAGAACGATTGCCGGGTCATGGCCCGGCCGCGATTGGAGAGGAAGAGATGCGGGTCGGGCGCCTTCGCAAAGTGCGCGCGGCCGTGCTCGAGGTAGGCGACGATGGCGTCGCGCGCGCTGTCGCCGAAGGGGACGATGCGCTCCTTCGAGCCCTTGCCGATCGTGCGCAGGAAGCCAGCGTCCATCACCACGCTTTCGATCTTGACGTGAATCAGCTCGGAGACGCGCAGCCCGGTGGCGTACAGCAGCTCGAGCATCGCCGCGTCGCGCATGCCTTCCGGCGTGGCACGGTCGGGCGCGCCGAGCAACGCTTCCACTTCGCCCGGCTGCAACGACTTCGGCAGCGTCGTCCACAGCTTCGGGTTCTCGATGTTCTCCGTCGGATCGTGCTTCAGATGCCGCTCGGCGAGGAGAAAGCGGAACATGCCGCGGATCGCCGCCAGCGCCCGCGCCACCGAGCGCGCCGAGATCCCCGCCCCGCGCAGCGCCTGAAAGTAGCGGACGATCTGCAGCCGGGCCACGCGCTCGAGATCCATTCCCTGATCGCCGAGCCAGTGTCCGAAGTGGCGCAGATCGCTGCGATACGCCGCCAGCGAGTTCTTCGCCAGCCCCTTCTCGATGGCCAGGTAGTCGAGGTAGAGGGGGAGGTAGGTGATGAAGAAGGGGCCGCCTTCTTTCGCCTCAGGATCGATGTGCCGCGGTTTGGGCTTCATGCGCAACCACGTCCGCCATGTACGAGCTTCGCACAAACGGCCCCGAAAACACCGCGCGGAACCCCATCGCCTCGCCGATGGCGCGGTATTCGTCGAAGACGCGCGGCTCGACGTACTCCACCACATCGAGCTTCTCGCGCTTCGGCTGCAGGTACTGTCCGATGGTGACGATCTCGCATCCGGAATCGAGCAGGCGGGCCAGGACTTCGATCACTTCCTCCCGCCGCTCGCCGAGGCCGAGCATCAGGCCCGACTTTGTGACGAGAGTGGGGTCGAGACGTTTCGCCTGGCTCAGCACGGCGATCGACCGCTCGAAGCGCGAGCCGGGGCGCACGAAGTCGTAGAGGCGCGGCACGGTTTCGACGTTGTGGTTGAAGTAGTCGGGCCGCGCTTCCACCACCACCCGCACCGCCTCGGCGTTGCCATGAAAGTCCGACGTCAACACTTCCACGCTCGCCTCGGGGAGCACTTCGCGGAGCGCGTGGATGGTGGCGGCGAATTGCCGCGCGCCGCCGTCGCGGAGATCGTCGCGGGTGACGCAGGTGACCACCACGTGCCGCAGCCCCATGCGTCGCGCCGCCTCCGCCACGGCGCGCGGCTCGTCTGGCGACGGCGGCGCGTACGGGCGGCCGGTAGTCACGTTGCAGAAGCCGCAAGCGCGGGTGCAGACGTCGCCGAGGATCATGAAGGTGGCGGTGCCGCGTTGGAAACATTCGGTTCGGTTGGGACACGCCAGCGACTCGCAAACGGAATGGAGAGACTTTTCGCGCAGGAGGGATTTGACCTCGTGGAGGGCAGCGAGATTCAGTTTCTTCTCGCGGATCCAGGTTGGCAGGCGCGCGGTCACTTGGGAAACATTCTAGTTGCACCAAACAGAAACGCCGCCCTAAGGCGGCGTTCGTTGGATCGTTGCGATGAACGTCAGTGCGCGAGCGATCTCTCGAGCGACTTCTGGATCAGCTTCTCCGCTTCCACTTCCGGGATTCCCTTCACGATCGCCACTTCGGAGACCAGCAGGTACTTGGCCCGGTCGTACATCTTCTTCTCGCGGAACGAAAGGCTCTTCTTCTTCTGCACTTCGTTGAGGTTCTTGAGCACTTCGGCGACGTCTTCCAGCCGCCCGGTCTTCATCTTCTCCATGTTCTCGCGGTAGCGGCCTTTCCAGTCGGTGTGCGCCTTCTGGGTCCGCTCCTCGAGCAGTCCGATGAGACCTTTGATCTGCGTCTGCTTGTACAGCGGGCGGAGCCCGACGCGGTCAGTGTTTCGGATCGGCACCATCAGCCGCGAGTTGTTGGCCAGTAGCCGGAGATGGTAGAACGTGTCGCCGGGCTCCATGATCGGCGATTCCCCGATCTGCTCGACGATTGTTACCCCGTGGTTCGGATAAACGAGTTTCTCGCCGACCTTGAAACCAATTTTCATTGTGGACAAACTGAAGCTCCTTTCGGAAGATAGAACAGCAAGAGGGAGCGGCATTCTACGCTAGCCTCGAGTGTGCGTCAAACCACATGAAATGGCCGGATCTGAGCCTAACAGACTCAGGACTGGACACTTGTGCGCCCTGTCAAGGCCTAATGTGACGTCGTCCGGAGGCGCCGGACGAGCTGATGCAAGCGGTCCAGCCCCTGACGCCGCTCGCTTTCGCTGCCTGTGAGGAGGTCCTCGACGGTCTGGAGCTCGGCGAGGAGGTCCGAATCGGCCCGCGGCGCCGTCACTTCGACGGTCGCCGGCCTCACCGGCACGGCCGCAACTTGCGCCCCGTCTGTGAGTTGCAGGCTTGCCGACACCCGCTGCGCCATCGCCCGGATCGCCGGAACGTCACCGCTCCCGACGGCCTTGACGATCGCCTTCAGGCTGGCGACGGCGTCCGCGTAGGGACTGGTGGGATCGTCGAAAATGCGCGCCTGGATCAGCGCGAGGGCGAGATTGCCGTAACCGCTCTCGTCGGCGTGGGTATAGACGCGCACCGTCGCCTGCCGGGCGATATCGTTGAGCTCGATCGTTTTGGATGAGCCCGGCTCGATCCAGGCTTCGACCCTCGAAGTTTGGAACTTCTTCACCGAGTCGTTCTGCGGGATGTACTCGATCTCTACCCGGTCGACGTAGACGCGTTTGTTGCGGGTGACCAGCATCCGCCGCGACGGCGCGCTGATCACCAGCCGGTACGCGAACGGCGCCTGCAGCTCGAGAACGGTCTCCTTTTTTCCGGGGTCGACGGAGAACGATTTCGTGACGCGGCTGGCCTCCATCTTCTCGTACGCCGCGTACTGATAGGTGCCGTCGTTGCGCTTGCCGCGCAGCAGATCGATGTCTTCGGTGAGGATGCGTTGCAGCAGGTCCTTCGGCAGGTCCTTCTTGCTCACCTCGGCCACACGATCGATGACCTTCGCATCCTCCGCCACGCGTGCGACGGGCGGCGTCTGCGCCAGCGAAGCCGTCGCCGCAAAAAACAGGAGTGTCGCGAGCACTTTCACTTCACCACCTCCGGCAGCGCGCTCGTCCCCGCCAGCCCGTCGTGCGCGACGCCGAGGTAGTCGCAGATCGTGGCGCCGAGGTCGGCGAAGGTCGAGCGCGTGCCGAGCGGACGCCCGCCGCGCACGCGCGGGCCGGCGACCACCAGCGGCACGTACTCGCGCGTGTGGTCGGTGGAGACGTCGGTTGGATCGCAGCCGTGATCGGCGCTGATGAAGACGAGATCGTCGGCCCGAAGCTCGCCGAGCAGCGCGGCCAGCTCCTGGTCGAAGGTCTCCAGCGCCTTGGCGTAGCCGACGGGATCGTTGCGATGGCCGTACTTCGAGTCGAAGTCGACGAGGTTGGTGAAGACGAGGTCCGCGTCGGACTGCCGCACCAGCTCGATGGTCTTCTGCATGCCGTCGGAGTTCGACTGCGTGCGGATCTCCTGCGAGATGCCGACGCGGTCGAAGATGTCGGCGATCTTGCCGAGGCCGATCACCTGCTTGCCCGACTTGGTGGCGCGCTCGACGACGGTCTCGCCGGTGGGTCGCACGGAGAAGTCCTTCCGGTTCGCGGTGCGCTTGAAGTGCCCCTTGCCGCTGCCGAGGAACGGCCGGGCGATGATGCGCCCCACGTTGTTCTCACCGCGCATCAGCTCGCGCGCTTCGGCGCAGATGCGCCACAGCTCCTCGACCGGGATGACCTCTTCGTGTGCAGCGACTTGAAAAACCGAGTCGGCGGAGGTGTAGACGATCGGCGCGCCGCTGCGCACGTGCTCTTCGCCCAGCTCGTCGAGGATGATGGTGCCCGACGCCGCCTTGTTGCCGAGCGTCTTCCGCCCGATGCGCCACTCGTACTCCGCGATCACCTCGGCCGGGAAGCCGTGCGGGTAGGTGCGGAACGGATCGGCGACGATGAGGCCCATCATTTCCCAATGGCCGGTGGTCGTGTCCTTGCCGGCGCTGACCTCCGCCATCCGCCCGAATGCCGCGACGGGGTTCTCGCTCGTCGCCGGCTCCGGTAGGGTGTGCAGCAGCCCGAGCCGCGCGAGGTTGGGGAGGTGGGGATGCTGCGACTCGAGTACGTGCCCGAGGGTGTTGGAGCCCTCGTCGCCGAAGTCGGCGGCATCGGGGAGCTCGCCGACGCCCAGGGAGTCACAAACGAGAATGATCGCGCGTCTCTTCGACATGGGAGGCGATTATGACGCAGTTGGTCGACTGGATTTATGCCGCCGCGCGCCCCTGGATCGTCTTTACGCTGCTCGCCGTGGCGCTCGTCTTCACCGTCTTCTTTCAGATGAAGGCGAAGAGCTATCCGCCGTGCTTCAGCACGTTCGATGGAAGCTGGTTCTATACGCCGGACGCCGCCCGCGCGAAGCTCGAAGCGTTGGGTCCGAAAGGGCGGAACGTATACCGCAGCCAGGAGATCCAGCTCGATCTCGTCTTCCCGCTCATCTACGGCTTTCTCCTCGCCTTTGCGCTCGCGCTGCTCGCCCCCGGCACCAAGCTGCCGCGCTGGATCGTGATCCTTCCGCTGATCGCCGCGCTCGCGGATTACGGCGAGAACTTCAGCGCGCTCGCGATGCTCGGCCGATTCGAGCGCGGCGTGTCCCTCGACGGGATCCCGTGGCTCGGATCGGTGTGCACGTTGATCAAGCAGACGATCTCGAGAGGGTCGTTCATCGTCGCGGGGGCGCTCGCGATCGCGGCCTGGCTCAGGAAGTGAGGTGTTCATGCACCAGCGGCCGCGTCTCCGGCGGAGCGTCGCCGAATTCGACGAACGCCAGGAAACGCGCCCGAGTCTCGTCCGCGTCGCGCTTGCCGGTCCCGAGCTGGATGCGGGCGATGACGTCGCCGCTCTTCACCGCGTCGCCGGTGCGGCGGTCGAACATCACGCCGGCGGCGTAGTCGATCTGGTCGTCGGCCTTCTTGCGACCGGCGCCGAGGTCGACGGTGAACATGCCGGCCTGGTAGGTGTCGATGGCGGTGATGAATCCGCTGCGCGGCGCCTTGACCTCGATGGTGGTCTTGGGCTGCGGGAGGCGCGAGTAGTCGTCGACGATCTGCGCGTCGCCGCCCTGCGCAACGATCCACTTGCGCGCCTGCTCGAGCGCGCGGCCGGAGGTGAGCGCGTCGTCGAGCGCCTTGCCGGCGGAAGCCTCGTCGTGGCGGCCGGACATCACCATGAGCCTGACCGCCTGCGCCCGCGTCACCTCCATCACATCCTCGGGGCCGCTGCCCTTGAGGCAGTCGATGGTCTCGATGATCTCGTTCGCGTTGCCGGCGGCGATGCCGAGCGGTCGGTCCATGTCGGTGATGAGGGCCTCGACGCGCGTGCCGGAGCCGTTCGCGGCGGCGATGAGGCTCTGCGCCAGCGCCTTGGAGTCCTGGTATTTGCGCATGAACGCGCCGCTGCCGGTCTTGACGTCGAGGATGAGCGCGGAGGCGCCCATGGCCAGCTTCTTCGACATGATCGATGCGGTGATCAGCGGCAGCGACTCGACGGTACCGGTGACGTCGCGCAGGGCGTAGATTTTCTTGTCCGCGGGCGCAATGCCCTCGGTCGATGTGGAGATGACGCAGCCGGCGTCGGCGACGGAGCGCTCGAAGTCGTCGCGCGAGAGGCGGGCGTTGAAGCCCGGGATGGCTTCCAGTTTGTCGAGCGTGCCGCCGGTGTGGCCGAGGCCGCGGCCGGAGAGCATCCCGATCTTCACCCCGCACGCCGCGACCCACGGCGAGAGGACCAGCGAGACCTTGTCGCCGACGCCGCCGGTGGAGTGCTTGTCGGCGATGAAGTCGTACTGGTCGCGCAGGTGCCACTGCTCGCCCGACCGCAGCATGGCCTGCGTTAGCGTGGCCATCTCCTCGGCGGTCATGCCATTGATGGCCACGCCCATCAGGAGCGCGGACATCTGGTAATCGGGGATCTCCCCGCGGGTGTAGAGGTCGATGAAGGTCTCGATCTCGCGCGGCTCGAGCGGCCCGCCGCGGCGCTTGCGGTTGAGGACTTCGTAGACGTTGAGGTCTGCCATGGGGCCGGATTGTAGTGCCCTCCGCTACACTCTCCACAGATGACCGTCGAGGAGATCGTTCGCAACCGTCTCGGCGTCGAACCGGAGCGGATCGCCGAGTTCTGCCGGAAGTGGCAGATCAAGGAGCTGGCGCTCTTCGGTTCCGCTCTTGGCGATGACTTCCGACCTGACAGCGACGTCGACCTTCTGGTGACGTTTCAGGATCCGCACCGGTCGTTCGGGCCATGGATGGGCGAGCTGCAGGAGATGGAAGAGGAGCTCCAGAGGATGTTCGTCCGCAAGGTCGATTTTGTCGAAAAGCGCCTGGTTAAGAATCCCTTCCGACGCCATCACATTCTGACGACCCGCCAAGTCATCTATGCGGCCTGAAGACCGCGACGCGGCGCACTTCTGGGATGTCATCGAGGCGGGCGAAGCGATCGCGCTCTATGTCGCAGCCAAGACGTTCGATGATTACCTCGCGGACTCGATGTTGCGGGCGGCCGTAGAGCGACAATTGCCAGTCCTCGGCGAGGCGACGAAACGGATGAGCGAGGCATTCCGCGGCGCACATCCGGAGATCGGATGGCGAAGCATCATCGGCTGGGTTGTTGCGCGTGTTATCGACAACACGGACGCCGCGACGCTTCAGGGCTTTGTGAATGAGGCCGTGTCCGATCGCGTGAAGCTGGTCGCGACGGATGACCATCCCGGCTACGTCGGCATGGACCGGCCGCATGATTCCGTCAAACACAGCGCCCATGAGTACGTGCGCGGCAACGTCTACACCGCGAGCATCGATTCGTTTTGGGCACTCATCAAGCGCGGCATCATGGGGAGCTACCACCAAGTTTCCAAGGATTACCTGCCGCTCTACCTTGCAGAGTTCAGCTTCCGCCACAACGCCAGAAAGGACCCGGACATGTTTGAGCGCGTGATCCGGCAAGCATAATGCCCGCCGCGAAGAAGCGAGTAACGCAGATTGCGGCGGGAAAACAGCGGAGGAAGAAAAAGCGGTTGACGCCACTCTCCCTGCATCCGCTTGACTTTGATTCAGCCATGCGGATGCTTGTACGCGCGACGAAGAAGCCCCCGAAAGAGTAACGTCAGCTAACATCGTCTTCCAGTTTCGGTATCGGAGTCGTCAAGAACATATGACGCACTTTCCGTCTGTCGGCGCCATCGAACGGATCAGAGCCGCGACTACCCACAATGATTTCAATAGTTGGTAGGTTGTGGTTACGGGATTCGTCAATATACGCATCGAATCCCATCGCCAAAAACAACTTGACTAACGCCCGCTCTAAGACACCATCGAGCCTTCCAACAATCCAAATACCGCTACCGTACAGTACTTTTTCTATGATATCGCCGCCACCGGCGCGTCGTCCCTGCGGCACGAATTGAGCCCGTTCGATGCGACCAAAAGAGAGCAAATCCACAATATCGGCCGCTAACGCCGCACTATCCTTCACGGTAGGCACGGCGTACACGATTACGTCTATGTCCCTCTGTTCGGGTGTCAAACTGATCTGGATGTCGTAACCGAACTGCGCCTTCGCCACGGTATCTATGTGCCTTGGCTGATCTGCCACCAACTTCATTACAAGTGTCTCGTGTGCCGCTGTTACTGCGCGTAGTTCGAATGTAAGGGCTTGAATTTCTCCCCGCAACTGCTCGCGTGTTTTCATGAACTGCGGGTATGGCACGGCGAAACCGGACGCGTGTGCGCCCGTGTACCAATAGCGCAAAGCCCTTATCGCTGAGAGCACGGCCAAAATCAAAAAAGTGATGCTGATCAAAACACCGGCCTCGGCAGGCAGCCACGGATGCGGATAGCTCGCGGTCACGCCAATAGACCCGCATGAGAGTGCAGCCGCTGTCCAGACGGCGGCCCGCACTGGATCGCGTAGATTGACTGGTGGCATTCGGGCAGGATAGCCGAAAGAGTAGCGCCTACGCGACGCCGGGGTAGTGGAACGCCCGCGAGTAGCCGGGCAGGACCGTTTCCATCCGCTCCACGACGCCGCTGGCGAAGTCCATCATCTCGAAGTGCAGCCATGCATCGAGCGTCGTGCCATCGTTCTCTGCGGCAATCTCCATCGCTCGCAGCAGGAACTCCGGCAGCCGGGCGGTGACGGAGCGAAGCGCCAAGAGCGGCGGTAACACGCGAGCGGCTTCCGGCCCCAACGCCTCCTGAATCTCCGCGAGCGTCCACGTCCGAAAGGCGACGTACGCCAGTTGCCGCCACGTGAAGCGCCACGTTCCGCCCGCCCGATAGTCCTCGCGGCGATCCTGTTCCGCCTCCCGTTTCAGCGCGTAGGGCGTGATCCCTAGAAGCCTTGCTCCCTCGCTGAGACGGTAGAACTCCACGGGATGTAGAAAAAGAGTCTGAATGCGTTTTCGCCGCTCCGAGCCTCGCATACTCGGATTCATGACTACTCATAGTATGTAGCGGCGACGCCCCGCGCAACCCCCAAATGTGGGAAGCATGCAGCGGCGCGAAACAGTTCTCACCAAATTCGGAAAGACGCTCCGCGACCTGCGGACGGAACGTGGCCTCTCGCAGTGGGCGCTCGCGGACAAGGCGGGACTCGACCACAACTACATCGGCATGATTGAGCGCGGGCAGCGGAACGTTGCGATCTTCAACGTCGTCAAGATCGCGAAGGCGCTCGGAGTGCCACCCGGCGAGTTGTTCAAGGCGTTCTGAAAACGCGATGGTCATGAACCGTTCCTTGTTTATCGGCTCCTCCACCACGCTTCTCATACTCTTCTTCATAGCGCCCTCACAAAGTGCGGGACAGAGCGAGAAGAAACAAAATACCAGCACACAGCAGCAGGCTCAGGCCGGTCAACCATCTGCCACGAAGAAACCAGCGCTTCCAGCCATAAGTCGCGAGAATCGTCCCTATAGCGCAAAACCCAACACGACACAATGGTGGCAACGAGCTATAGATGACCCGGTAGCCGTAATCACGATGCTGATCCTTATCGTCTATATCGGCCTGTTCTTTATCGGCTGGCATCAGACGAAAGCGGTCATCAAGTCCGCCGAGGCCGCTAAAGAAAGCGCCGACGCTGCCTTGCTCCAAGCCAAGCGTATGGAGGAAACGGTACGAATAGCTCGGCTGGATCAACGCGCTTGGGTTGGAGTTGTAGGTGTGATGCATACCGCTCTGGTGTCCGATTTTCCCTTTGAGGTTGGAGTGAATATAATTAACAGCGGAAAGACTCCTGCTAAAGGAACGGTTAAGATGAGAGTGCGAATGCTGCCCGAGTTCATGAAGCCCGATCTCGCTGACGCGGCTTGGGTACCGGGTGGCACGCGAAGTGACGGTATTTTCTTTCCGAACGCGCTGAATCATCTGCGAAATTATGTACGTGCCGGAGTAGAAATGACTACGCTGACCAAGGCCAACGTCGCCTCGATTCAGGTCGGCATGAGCAAGGTATTTGTTGACGGACGAATCGACTACGTCGACGTGTTTGACGCCGCTCACTGGACTGAGTTTCGCTTCGTTTGGAACGCCATTCAGGACGTATTCACGCAGTGCAGCGAAGGAAACGGGACTGACGATGAATGGGTTCCGCGTCAGGCTGCCATTTCGACATCCAGCCAACAGAACGACACACAAGAGCCATAGCAGCCGCTGCGACCTATCACGCCGGACCGCATTGTGACACTCCATTTCCGATGGTGTCAAGTTCAGCCCAATTCCCTTACGAAATGTATTGATGCACGAGTATGACGAGATCGACCACAACAGGATCTTCGTGATCGCCACTGATTTCGTGCCACGGATCGTTTCCACACTCCGCGTTCTTCTTCCTGCAGTTCCGCCCGACCCGGAGCCGAGCGAACCGTGAAGACGTACGCCTTCCGATAGACTTCAGCCCCGTGGAAATCTCCTCCTTTATCGACAAGTGGAAACAGTCGGGCGCGTCGGAAAGGGCGAACAAGGATTCGTTCCTCCGGGATCTCTGCGACGTCCTCGGCGTTCCCCATCCCGATCCGGCAACCGGAGATCCGGAGCGAGATCGTTACACCTTCGAGCGTGACGCCGTCCTGCTGAAAGAGAAGCAGAGGCCTCGACGTGAGTTAGGCCTCTAGACGTCTTCGGGGTAAACCTGCGCGACGTGACTCGTTGGAGTCACTTTGACGATGTACGGCGGCGATAGCACCGCTGTCATCTGGTCAATCTCGGTCAGTGCGCCGAGAAAGCCGTCTGTAATCTCAATGTTCGAGGCTCGATCTCCCTTGAACCACAAAACTCGCGCCTTGGCGCGCAAGAATGCCATCCACTCCAGATGCCTGTATTGCAGTCTGCGGTCGCGGGTCACGATGATCCAGCCTCGCCGGGCAACCGTCGGAATCCAAATCCGGTCCGGGGTCTCATCGGGGAACACCTGATTGTGCATGTGGACGAGCCGGCCACGTTGATGGAGCGCATCCGCCAACTCGCGCACCATGTTCGTGCAATCGAAGAAGTACGTGATGCCCGGCGGGTCAAGCTGCGTCAGGTTCGATGACGCGCTCGAACCGGAGCGCTGCCGCAATCTGCTCTTCGGAGAGATCGTAGTCCTCCGCCATCTTCCTCGGCGCATCACCGCCGAGATAACGGTCTGCGATCACGTCGGTCGGAATCCCGCTTCCAGCGATGACCGGTCTGCCGAAACAGATCTCGGGATCGACCATGATCGGGGCATATTCATCTTCCACCAGCGAAGTGCCCTTCGGGGGCGTGACTCGCGGAAAGAACGCCAGGATCCCATTGCGACCGCGGTGGACTCGGCGAAGCAAGTTACGAATCACGGCATCGAGAGGCCACTGACCTCCCGCGGATATGTCGATGTGGCGTCCGGCGTGAACGATGTACACGCGCTGATTCGGCGTGACGTACAGCTCGCTCTCGACGAGGGGGTGACGGACCGGAACATTCTTCGCGAGAAAGCGCAGCGCTTCGCGTACCCGGCTCATGGAGACCTTGTGCTCGCGTCGAAGCTCCGCGATCACCTGCATCTCGATCAGGTTGAAGAACGACAATGCGTGATAGTGGCTCCACTGTGCAGGGAGTCCGAGCAGTGACTTGAAGTTCGATTGCCCGAGGCACCAGGCGCGCACAGTCGACGCAGGCACACCGATGCTGAGCGCCACTTCTCTGAAGGAGTAGGCGGGGATGTCGCGCGGGTCTCTTCCCTCGTATAGATCGACAGCAGCCACTCGCATTTGTCCTCTCGGAGACGATAGCAGATTCGCTGAGGCTCCACCGGTTGTGCAGCCAGGAATTGCCACGATGCAGAGCGCTATGCGCGGAGTCGTCTACTCTCCGAAGACCGCCGCCTCTGGTATCTTCCTGCCGGTGTCTGCTCGGGCGAAGCTTCTGGCGAAGATCCGCCCGGTAGCTCTAACCTGAACATCTCTGACCTGTCGGGAGAGATCGATGGAACCTGACCCGCGCTACGAAGTCATCATTTACTGGAGCGCTGAAGACGACGCCTTCATCGCAGACGTGCCGGAGCTCCCCGGCTGTGCCGCGGACGGCGCGACGTACGAGGCGGCGATCGCAAACGTGAAGGTTGTCATCAGCGAGTGGATTCAAACGGCCCGCGAGTTGGGGAGGACGATCCCGGAGCCTCGTGGACGCCTGATGTACGCGTGAGAGCCGTCATCCTCCTCTCCGGCGGCCTCGACTCCGCCACCGTCCTCGCCCTTGCCAAACGCGAGGGGAGCACCTGCCACGCGCTGTCGTTCGTTTACGGACAGCGGCACGAGATCGAGCTGGCGGCGGCGCGGCGGGTGGCGGGTGCGATGGGGGTGGAGGAGCACATCGTCTTTCCGATCGACCTGCGGCTGTTTGGGGGGAGCGCGTTGACGGGCAACGTCGCGGTGCCGAAGGACGCGGTGGGGGCGCCGGGGATCCCGGTGACGTACGTGCCGGCGCGGAACACGATCTTCCTGGCCGTCGCGCTGGGGTTCGCCGAGGCGCGGGGGGCAGGGGAGATCTGGCTGGGGGTGAACGCGGTGGACTTCAGCGGCTATCCCGACTGCCGGCCGGAGTTCATCGACGCCTTCCAGCGGGTGATCGTCACCGGCACGCGCAGCGGCGTCGAGCGCGGCGAGCCGCGCATCGTCGCGCCGCTCATGACCATGTCGAAGGCGGACATCATCCGTCGCGGCACCGAGTTGGGCGTCGACTATGCGCTCACCCATTCCTGCTACGACCCCGACGGGGAGGGACGGGCGTGCGGGCACTGCGACTCGTGCATCCTGCGCCGGAAGGGATTCGAGGAGGCGGGCGTTCCCGATCCCACGACGTATGCGCGTCACTGAGATCTTCCACAGCATCCAGGGCGAGTCGAGCCACGCCGGCCGTCCGTGCGTCTTCGTCCGCCTCACGGGCTGCAACCTGCGCTGCCGTTGGTGCGACTCGGAATACACGTTCACCGGCGGCGAGAAGATGTCGCTCGACGACGTCCTGGCGCGCGTGCGCGGCTACGGCTGCAAGCTGGTGGAGATCACCGGCGGCGAGCCGCTGGCGCAAAGCGAGGCGTTCGATCTGATCCGAAAGCTCTGCGACGAGGGCTTCGAAGTTCTGATCGAAACCTCGGGGTCGATCGACATCACGCCCGTCGACCGTCGCGCCAAGATCATCCTCGACGTGAAGTGCCCCGGCTCCGGCGAGGCGGCCAAGAACCGCTGGGAGAACCTCGACGCGCTGCGGCCGCACGACGAGATCAAGTTCGTCATCGCCGATCGTACCGATTACGATTTCGCCAAACGCATCGTGGCGGAGAAGAATCTCGATCGCTGGACGGTGCTCTTTTCGCCGGTGTGGGGAGAGATGGACATGAAATCGCTCGCCGAATGGATGCTCGCCGACCGCGTCGCCGCGCGGCTGCAGACACAGTTGCACAAGCACATCTGGGGGGCGGAGGCGCGCGGGGTATGAAACCGGTACTCGATCACATCGGGATCGCCGTTCGATCGATCGACGCCGCCAAAATCTACGAGGCGTTGGGCCTCACCATCGACCACGTCGAGACGGTCGAGACACAAGGCGTGCGCACGGCGTTCCTCTCCGCCGGCGATGCGAACCTGGAGCTGCTCGAGCCGACGGGCGCTGACAGCCCGATCGCGAAGTTCATCGAGAAGCGAGGGGAGGGGATCCACCACATCTGCCTGCAGGTGACGAATCTCGAGGAGCATCTGGTGCGTCTGAAGGCGGCGGGCTTTCGCCTCGTTGACGAGGCGCCGGTGCCGGGCGCGCACGGGTGCCGCGTGGCGTTCCTGCATCCGGCGGCCGGCAACGGCGTGCTGATCGAGTTGAGCGAGTCCCTCGACTTCGCTCGGGATGACACATGATCGAAGGTTTCGACAAGAACGCGCTGGTGATCATCAATCTGGTCAATCCGAAGGAGAAGTTCTTCGGCGTGCTGACGGCGCTGTCGGCGGCGGGGATCACCCTGCGGGCCATCAACCTCGACTCATTCGACGATTGGGTGCGGCAGGTGGCGCACGGAGACGAGCCGAACCTCGATCTGATCACCATGTTCGTGCCGCTTTTTCGCGTCGAGCGGATCTTCCTCGACGAGCCCTCGGGCGCCATCAAGTCGTACGCGCAGCGCTTCGAAGACGCCGTCGGGACGCCGCTTGCGAAGTACGCCGGACTGTGAAATCTTCCCGATCATGCGTAACCTCAAATATCTAATGCTGGTTGCGGTCGTGGCCATCGCCGGTTGCAAGGGCGAAACGAAGCCGGAATCGACCGAGCCGGCGACCTTCCAGTTCACGATCTACCCCGGATCGCGGTACCTCCAGCAGGTCACCGAACTGTTCAAACAGGCCTCCAAGGCCTACCACCCGACCGAGGAGATCCCGCCGATGGCGGTGTACGACAGCGAAGCCTCGGTCGATCAGGTCGCGCAGTTCTACGCCAAGGCGTATGGATACCCGTCTATCGCGCCCGACGCGACGAACGACCTCAGCGCGGCCAAGCCGCCGGCGTACTACCGGACCGGCGACATGGCGACGGACATCAAGGCGGCCGCCGACATGATCCAGAAGCTGAACCTGAAGGTCGACACGTCGAAGGCCGCCGGCACGTATCGTGCGGCGGAGATCGCGCCGAAGCCGAACCGGCCGCGCGTCACCATCCAGCGGCCGTACTTTGACATCACCACCTCGCAGGTGGTCGACCGCACGATCATCCTGATGGCGCGCTGATGCCCACCGCGCGGCATGCGCTGATCGCCGGTTTGGGCCTCATCGGAGGATCGATTGGCATCGCGCTGCGCCGCGCGGGCTGGCGCGTCAGCTTCGACGACCCGAACGTCGCGCTGGACGAGGCGCGCGCCGCGGGCGCTGCGGATGACGACGATCGCCAAGGCGCGGACGTCGTGATTCTGGCGATGCCGGTCGATGCGGCTGTTGATGTGGTTCGACGGGCTGAAGCCCGTCCTACATTGACTTCCGTCTGCAGCGTGATGGGGCCGCTGCGCGCGGTGGCGGACGCCAGTCACGTCTCGTTTGTAGCGGGGCATCCCCTGGCCGGCTCCGAGCGCCGCGGTCTGGTCGCAGCGCGCGGTGATTTGTTCGTGGGGAAGCCGTGGTTCGTCGACCGCGATGAGCAACTGGTCGCCGACATCATCGACGCATGCGGGGCGCGCTCCGAGCGTGTCTCGGCCGAAGAGCATGACCGCGCGGTGGCGCTGACCAGCCACCTGCCACAGGTGTTGTCGACGGCACTCGCTACGGTCATCGGCGAGCGCGGCGGCCTGGAGCGATTCGCCGGGAGCGGATTGAAGACCTTCCTCCGCTTAGCCGAAAGCGACGCGGCGGTGTGGATGCCGGTGCTGGCGGCGAACCGCGAGAACATCGCGCCGCACCTCGACGCGCTGATGGACGCGGCGCGCGCCATCCTCGACGGCGACGCCGACGCGTTCGCGCGCGCGAAGGCGCTGGTCCGCCGCCTGTCATGAACGTCACCTGGCTGTACGTTGGCGCGCTGTGCGCCCTGGCGGTGTGGCTGGCGCGGCGCGGCGGCGTCGAGCTGCCGCGGCGCGTGGCGCTGCTCTTCTACGTCCTCACGGTCGCCTTCCTCTTCCGGCCGATGACCGGCGACTTCGTCAACATCGCCACCGACGTCCCGAAGCTCATCCCGCCGTGGTCGGCGAGCGCGCCGGGATTCACGAAGTACCAGGTCTCGAACTTCGAGACCCAGGACGTGCCGATGCAGCTCGTGCCGTGGATGCACCAGGTGCGCGAGGCGTGGCGCCACGGCCGGCTGCCGCTGTGGAACGAGCTGACCGGCTGCGGCTACACGCTCCTCGGCAACGGGCAGGCGCAGGCGCTCTCGTCGCTGCGGATGCTCGCGCTGCCGCTGCCGCTGAAGTACGCCATCACGGCGGAAGGGGCGATGAAGATCCTCATCGCGCTCACCTTCACCTTTCTCTACTGCCGCCGACGCGGATACGGCGTCGTGCCGAGCGTGCTGGCGGCGATCTGCTTCGGCTTCGGGCCGTTCGTCATCGTCTGGCTGCACTTCGCCATCGCCACGACCGCGGTGTTCCTGCCGGCGGTGCTGTATGCGATCGACCTGCTCGCGGAGACGCGGACCCTTCGGCTTCGCTCAGGGCAGGCACCTGCGCGATTCGCGTTCATGGCGGTGACCGGAGCGCTGGTGGTCTTCGGCGGGCATCCGGAGACCGGGCTGCACATCGCAGCATTCGCGGCGCTCTACGCGCTGGTGATGCATCCGCGGTCGCTGGGGCGATTTGCCGCGGCGGCGATGGTCGCTGTGTTGCTTGCGCTGCCGCTGCTGGTGGCGATGGGGGAGGCCATCCCGCAGTCGTATCGCTACCAGCAGGTGAAGCAGTGGAGCCGCGAGGTGCCGTTCTCCGACTTCCCGTCGCTGGCGCTGCTGGCGCAGCCGCGGCTGTTCGGCCGCCAGAACCCCGCCGGCGCGGAGTCGATCACCGGCTTCGCCGGGATCCTGGGGATCGCGGCGTGGCTGGCGGTGGCCATCGACTCGGTTCGCAAACGAAATCGCGCGGAGCTCTTCTTCGTCGCCGCGTCGCTGTTCGTCTTTCTGGTGCTAGCCAATTGGCATCCGGCGACGCGCGTGGCGGACGTCGTCTTCGGCCTCGCCGCGAATATGCGCCTTCGGTTTCTCCTCGCGTTCATGCTGGCCGTGCTCACGGCGGCGCTGGTCGAGCGCGTTCGGAGTGTCGCGCTCGGCGTGGGGCTGGCGTTCGGGGCGGCGGTGCTGCTGTACGTCGGCCGGCACTTCGGCTTCGCCGGCGCCGTGCCGAGCGCGATCGCACTCGTCGTCGCCACGGCGATGTTCTTCCGCTGGCGGTTCGCGCCGATGCTCGTTCTCCTGGCGGTGACGGTCGAGATCTGCGCGGTCACCATCGGATGGAATCCCGTCCGCTCGGCGAGCACGTTCTATCCGCGCACGCCGCTCATCGATGCGGTGACAAAAGTGCGCGGGCAGGTGGTGGGCATAGGCCCGGTGCTCTTCCCGAATACCAACGTCATCTTCGGCATCGAGGACGTTCGCTTCCACGACCCGATGGTGCCGGCGCGCTACGTCCAGGCCATGGGTCTGAACGCGAACGACTACTACGTGAAGTGGACCGAGGCGAAGGACTTCCGCTGGGTTCTAACCGAGCCGGGACGCGATGCGCCGTACGTTCTTCGCTACGACGGTCCCGACGGACGCCTTTACGAGAACCGGAACGCCAAGCCGCGGTTCTACTCCGATGGCGCTATAGTAACCGTTACTATAGCTACGCCGACCGATTACACGCTCGTCATCGACGCCGCGAAACCCGCGCGGATCATGAGCACGGTCGGGTGGGCGCGGGGGTGGCAAGTGAGTGGAGCGCCGGCGTCCTCGCCGGCTGGCTCGCGGGCGTCCCCGCCCGCGGCGGCGGGACGCCGCCTGGCCAGCCGGCGGGACGCCGGCGCTCCGTTCGTTGAGTTCGACGTCCCCGCCGGACATCACGTCGTCCGCGTCCGCTATCGTCCGCTGCACATCTACGCCGCGTTCGCCGTCGCGCTGGCCACGGCTCTCGCGCTGGCGGCGTATATCATCCGCGCCCGTGTTTAACCCCACCTGGCTGTACGTCGCCGCGCTCTACGCGCTGGCCGTCTGGCTCGCGCGGAAGCGGGGCGTCGATCTGCCGTGGGGCGTCGCCGCGTTCTTCTACGTTCTGGTGCTTCTGTTCCTCTTCCGCCCCATGACCCAGGACGCGGTCAACGTCCCGGTCGACTTCGTCCGCATCCTGCCGCCGTGGAGCGAAGTGGGGGCGCGGCCGCATCCCTCGAATCCGATCATGAACGACCTGCCGATGCAGATCGTACCGTGGGCCCACCAGGTTCGCGCGTCGTGGCGCTCGCTGCACTTCCCGCTGTGGAACCACCTCTCCGGAGCCGGTTACCCGCTGCTGGCGAACGGTCAGAGCTCGGCGCTGTCGCCGATTCGCCTCCTCGCGCTGCCGCTGCCGCTCGGCTACTCGATGACCGCCGAGGCGGCGATGAAGCTGCTGATCGCGCTGACGTTCATGTACCTGCTGGGCCGGCGGCGGTACGCCGAGCTGCCGAGCGCCGTCGGCGCGATCTGCTTCGCCTTCTGCACGTTCAACAATACATGGCTGCACTTTCCGCTGGTCACCGTCGGCGTCTGGCTGCCGGCGGCCATGCTCGCCGTCGACCTCCTCTTCGAGCGGCGCACATACGCGCGCTTCGTCTTCGCCGTCGTGGTGTGGGCGGTGATGCTGTTCGGCGGACACCCGGAGACCGTCTCGCACGTCACGCTGCTCTGCGGGCTGTTTGGACTATGGATCGTGCTCGTGGAGCGGAAAGGTGGGTGGCGCGCGATCGGCGCGCTGGCCGGCGCCATCGCCGTGGCCGCCATCGTCGCCGCGCCGTTCCTGGCGACCTTCGCCGAGGCAGTGACCAAGTCGAAAAGATACCAGGAGCTAAAGGCCAATCCGCAGCTCAACGTCGACGTCCCCTTCTCCGACTTCCCGTCGATGATCGTGCTCTTCCAGCCGCACTTCTTCGGTCATCTGCCGGCGGACAAGCCGTGGAGCACCGCGCCGGCCGCGGAGTCGATCAGCGGCTTCGCCGGCGCGCTCGGCGTCGCGGCCTGGTTCGCGCTGCTGCTGCGCGCCATCGCCTTGCGGCGCTTCCGCGACCGCGAGTTCTTCTTCGTCGTCGCCGCGCTGTTCGTGCTCGCCGTCATCCTCGACTGGCCGGGCGTCGGGTCGTTCTTCCACTTCGTCTTCCGCCTGGCGGCGAACGCGCGCCTGCGCCTGCTGTTCTGTTTCGTCATCGCGTTGATGGCGGCGGCGATCGTCGACATCACCCGCCGCGAGCGCCCGGTCTGGCTGCTGACGGGGGTCGGCATCACCGGCGCGGGCCTCCTCTATCTGGTGATGACCACGGCGTTTCCGACGCAGGCGGCGGTGGACATGGCGATGCTGGCGATGTTCCCGAGCATCATCACCCTGGCCGCTGCGGCGCTACTCGCGCTGCCGGTGCGCTGGCGCGATCTCGGCGCGTGTGTGCTCGCCACGGCGGTCGTCGGCGAGCTGTGGGCGGCCGCCGCGGGGTGGAATCCGGTTCTCCCGGCGAGCGCGATGTATCCACGCACGCCGCTGATCGACAAACTCGCTGAGCTGCGGGCGCCCGGAGCGGGCGCCCCTACACGGGTCATCGGCATTGGGCCGGCGCTGTTTCCGAACACCAATGCCATCTACGGCTTCGAGGACGTCCGGGCGCACGATCCGATGGCCAACGGCCGCTACCTCGGCGCGCTGCGGCTGATGGCAAACGTCAATACCGACGACTACTTCGCCAAGTGGAACGACCTCGACTCGCGGCTGCTCGACTACCTCAACGTGAAGTACGTCGTCGGCGCGCACAACCTGGAGATGCGCGACCCGCAGCGCTTCCACCTGGTCTACGACGGCCGCGACGGCCGCATCTTCGAGAACACCGACGTCCTGCCGCGCTTCTATCCCGCGCGCAACATCGTGCTGGAGTTCAAGGGCGATCGCTTCGTGCAGCGACTGGTCGCTCAGAAGGATTTCTCGCGGACCGCGGTGGTGAAGACCCTGCTGGTCGACAGCGACCGGATGCGCCTCGACCTCCTCCTCCCGCGTCCGCTCACGGCGCCGGAGCCGTCGGTGACGATCGTGGAGGCGAATCCGACCGACTTCCTCCTCCACATCCGCGCGCCGCGCCACGCGCTGATCGTCAGCAGCCAGCCGTGGTGGCCGGGGTGGCGGGTGACGCGCAACGGCCGCCGCGTCGCGCCGCAGCCGGTCAACGGCCCGTTCCTCGGCTTCACCGTGCCGCCGGGAGAGTGGGACGTCCGCGTTCACTACTTCCCGCTGACGTTCTATCTTGGGCTGGCCGCGTCAATTGCGGCCGTCTTGAGTTTATGCTTCGGCGCGAAGCGCCGGAGCATCTGGCGCCCACGTGCGCAGGTGGGCACCAGATCCTGATGCCTCGCTCCGCTCGGCATCAGGATAAACGTGAGCTCGCGCTCATCGCCGCCGTGTGGGCCGCGGCCATCGCCGTCGTCTCGCCGCGCGGCGACTTCCCGCTGCACGACGACTGGGACTTCGCCATCGCCACCTTGAACTTCGCGCGGACGGGGCACTTTCACTTCACCGAGTTCACCGCCGTTTCGCTGCGCGCGCAGGTCTTGTGGGGCGCGGCGTGGACGTGGGTGTTCGGCGAGTCGTTCAACGTGCTGCGCGCCTCGACGCTGACGCTCTCGTTGGCGACGCTGCTGATCGTCGACCGCACCCTGGCCCGCGCCGGCGCGGCGCGCGGCGTGCGGATGTTCGCCACGCTCACCCTGCTGTTTCATCCGATCTTCCTCTGGGCGTCGTGCACCTACATGACCGACGTCCCGTTCGTGTTCGCCTCGGCCGTGGCGTTCTACTTCTTCGTCCGCGCGCTGCAGGAGGAGCGGATGTCGTGGCTCGTCGCCGGCTGCGCGGCGGTGGCTGTGGCCTGTTTCGTGCGCCAGAACGGCCTCTACCTGCTCGGCGCGCCGTTCCTTCTGCTCCTGATGTACCGGCCGCCGCGCTGGCGGTCGTTCGCCGCGGTGATCGCCGCATTCGTCGCGCTGTTCGGCATGGTGTGGCTGCTGAAGCCGGCGTGGCTGAGCGGCACGCCGAAGATGTTCGCCGTGCACTACCGGATGTGGCAGGAGTCGAGCTTCCGGCTTCCCCAGCAGATCTCGGTCCTCGATCATTACGTCATCTTCAACGCGCAGAACTGCGCGCTCTTCTTTCTGCCGCTGAGCGCCGCGCTGGTCGTCCTCCTGGCCCGCCTGCGCATGCGTGATGCGGTGCCGCTGGCGATCATCGCCGGCGTGGTCGGCTTCCGGGTCTTCGATCTGGCGCGCGCCGGCTACTTCGTGCCATACACCACGCGGTCGCTCTACTCCGACATCTTGCCGGGCAACATCCTCTTCGACTTCGGCATCGGCACGCCGCTTCTCTTCGACACCTTCAATTTGGGGCTGCCGTATCCGTTCGGACTGGGCACCGCCGGCCGCATCGTCCTCACCGTTCTCAGCGCCCTTCTGGCGACGCTGCTGGTGTGGGCGCTGATCCGCGTCTTCGCCGCGGGGAGCATCGCTCTTCGCCTGGCGATCCTCACCGCGGCGCTGGGCACTCTCGCGCTCTTCGCGTCCGGCTACTACTACGATCGCTACTCGCTCGACTCGGCGTGGGCGGTGGGGATCGCTCTGCCGCTGATCGTGCCGTGGCAGAAACGGCTGGCGCGGGGAATCGCCGCCGCCGGGCTGATCGCCATCGCCGTCTTCTCCACGCTGTCGGTGCAGGAGTACTTCCGCTGGCAGCGCGCGCGGTGGACGGCGTTCCACGATCTGCGCGCGCGCGGCGTGGCGGCGGCGCAGATCGACGGCGGCGCGGAGGCGTTCGGCTTCTACGAACTGGCCGACGCGCCGGTCGCCGTCGCGCGGCGCGGCCATCCGCCTCGCGCATACGCGATCGCCTTTCGCCCGCTCGATGGGTACACCGTCGTCGGGCGCTATCCCTTCAGAAGCTTTCTCGGATTACACCGCGGCGAGATCGTGGCGCTGCGGCTCAGCGGAACTTCCGGTTGAGCCGCTCGCGCGCCAGGCCGTCGACGCGCGCCATCGTCGGCGCCAGCACCTGGCGCTGCGTTTCCACCAGCGCGGCGATGCCCTGCTTGGCCAGCGCCATCATGGCGGTCATTTCCTCTTCGCTGAAGGTCGCCCCTTCGGCCGTCCCCTGCAGCTCGACGAAGCGCCCCTTGTCGGTGGCCACCACGTTCATGTCGACGTGCGCCTTCGAATCCTCGGCGTAGTCGAGGTCGACCATCGGCACCCCGCCGATGATGCCCACCGACACCGCGGCGACGAAGGCGTTGACCGGCCAACTGGCGAGATTGCCGTCGATGTACTTCCGGCCGAGGGCCAGGGCCAGGGCGACGAAGGCACCGGTGATGGAGGCGGTGCGCGTGCCGCCGTCGGCCTGAATCACGTCGCAGTCGATCCACACCGTCCGCTCCCCGAGCATTTCCGCGCTCACCGCGGCGCGCAGCGAGCGGCCGATGAGTCGCTGGATCTCCATGGTGCGGCCGCCCTGCTTCCCCTTCGACGCCTCGCGCTCCACGCGATCGGTCGTGGCGCGCGGGAGCATCCCGTACTCGGCGGTGATCCACCCCTTGCCGGTGCGGTAGAGGAAGGGAGGCACCTTCTCCTGGATCGACGCCGTGCAGATCACCCGCGTGTCGCCGACCTCGATGAGCACCGAGCCCTCGGCGTGTTTGGTGAAGTTGGGGGTGATGGTCACGCGCCGCATTTCGTTCGGCGCGCGGCCGTCGGCGCGGGTTTTCGTCGTTGTGGTCATGGTCGTCATGCGGGTACCGGTACGGGCTCCTCGATCACAGCCCCCTTGGAGACGACCACGATACCGGAATCGGTGACGGTGAACCGCTGGCGGTCCAATTCGGAGTCGTAGCCGATGGTGGTATGCGACGGGATCTTGACGCCTTTGTCGATGATGGCGCGGCGGATCTTCACCGAGCGTCCGACTTCCACGCCGTCCATGAGGATCGACTCATCGATGTCGGTGTACGAGTGGATGCGCACCCGCGGGTGGAGCACCGAGCGGTTGATGGTCCCGCCGGAGATGATCACGCCGTCGGAGACGAGTGAGTCGGTGGCCAGGCCGATGCGTTTTGTGGTGGTGTCGGCGAAGACGAACTTCGCCGGCGGCAGATTCAGCGGTGCGGAGACCATCGGCCACTGCGGGTTGTACAGATTGAACAGCGGCGTGACCGACACCAGGTCCATGCATGCGTCGAAGTACGCGTCGACGGTCCCCACGTCGCGCCAGTAGCCGCGGTTGTAGGTCTCCTCGCCGGGGATGAAGTTCTTGGCGAAGTCGTACGCGTGCACGTGCATGCGCGGGTACATGTCGGGGATGATCTCCTTGCCGAAGTCGTGCGCCGCGTCGCGCAGGGCGTTGCGCTGCAGCACGTCGATCATCACGCTGGCCTTGAAGATGTAGTTGCCCATGGAGGCCAGGATCATGTCCGGCCGGTCGGGGATGGTCTTCGCCCCCTCCTTCGGCTTCTCCACGAAGCCGGTGACGCGATAGTCGGGATCGATCTCCACCACGCCGAAGTGGCGCGCCTCGGACACCGGCACGGGAATGGTGGCGATGGTCAGGTCGGCGTCGGTCGCCAGGTGCTCCTGCAGCATCTGATTCACGTCCATCTTGTAGATGTGATCGCCGCCGAAGACGCAGACGGTGTCCGGACGCTCGTCGAAGATCAGCTCGAGATTCTGGAACACGGCGTCGGCCGTGCCGCGGAACCAGAAGGGACCCTTGCGCATCTGCGCCGGCACCACGTCGACGTACTGGCCGATCTCCGGCACCAGTCTCCAGGTGCGCGTGATGTGCTCGATCAGGGAGTTGGACTTGAACTGGGTGAGGACCTTGATCTTGAAGAAGCCGGAGTTGATGAAATTGTTGATGACGAAGTCGATGATCCGGTAGCGGCCGCCGAACGGAACGGCCGGCTTCGCGCGATCGCGCGTCAGCGGATAGAGGCGCTCCCCCATTCCGCCGGCCAGAATCATGGTCAGGACGTTGCGCCGCGCGAGGGAACCGTACATTGCGGAGCCGATTCTACGCCGCTCGCTATACTCATCCCCGCCCATGGCCGCGAAGGACTACTACGACATCCTCGGCGTGAAGAAAACCGCCACCGACGATGAGCTCAAGAAGGCCTACCGGACCCTGGCGAAGAAGTACCACCCCGACAAGAACAAGGGGAACAAGGAAGCGGAGAACAAGTTCAAGGAGATCTCCGAGGCCTACGCGGTTCTGAGCGACAAGGAGAAGCGCGAGCAATACGACCGCCTCGGGCGCGAGGCCTTCAGCGGCGGCAGTCCCTTCGGCGCCGGCGGCTTCGACTTCTCGCAATTCGCCGAGCAGTTCGGCCGCGCGGGCGGGCGGGCGCGGGGCGGGCGGCGGACGGGGGGCGGGGGAGGGGGCGGCTTCACCGACATCTTCTCCGACCTCTTTGGCGGCGGAGGGGGCGCCGGATACGAGCCGGGGCCGGAGCGCGGGCCCGACCTCGAGGCCGAGCTGACCATCGACTTCCGCGACGCGGTCCTCGGCGCGACGATGGACCTCACCATCAACGGCTCCTCGATCAAAGTGCGCATCCCCGAGGGGGTCAAGGACGGGCAGCGCATCCGGCTGCGCGGCAAGGGAGCGCCGGGCTCGATCGGCGGACCCGCCGGCGACCTCAACGTGCTCATTCACGTCCGGCCGCATCCGCTCTTCGAGCGGCGCGGCGACGACATCTATATCGACCTCCCGGTCACCGTCGGCGAAGCAATCCGCGGCGCGGAGGTCGAAGTGCCCACCATCCACGGTCCGGTACGGGCGAAAATCCCGGCCGGCACGCAGGAAGGTCAGACCTTTCGCATCTCGGGGAAGGGCGTGAAGAAGAAAGGCGGCGGCCACGGCGACCACTACTACCGCGTGCACGTCCACGTGCCGAAGCGCGTTGCGCCCGACGCGATGGACGCCGTCGACACGCTGGAGGCGCAGTACATCGAGAATCCGAGAGCAAATTTGAAGGCGACGCTGTGAGGTCTCGTCCCGCAACCCCGCAATGAAACTAGAGCTGATTCGCGCCGACATCACGTCGCTCAAGATCGACGCCATCGTCAATCCGCGCTCCTCCGGCGGCGACGTCGGCACCGCCACGGTCACCAGCGGCGGCAACGTCCTCTGCAAGTTCGTGATCACCGCGGTCATCCCGCGGCAAGGCGAGGAGGACGAGGAGCGCAAGCTGAGCGACGCGATCTGGGCGGCTCTGCACCGCGCCGAGGAGCTCGCCGTGGCCTCGGTGGCCCTGCCGACGATGGGCGGCGCGGCGGGGCGCGTCGTGGTCCGCGCCGCGCTAGACTTCCGGGCGCACGCGCGCTCGCTGCAGCGCGTGGTCTTCTGCGCCTTCAGCGCGCAGGCCCACGACGAGTTCAATCGCGTGCTTCAGGAGCTCGACACGCCGTGATCCCCGCGGGACAGATCTTCGTCATCGGCGATTCGCACATCGGCCTCGCCGAGGGGAGCGAGAAGCCGATCCTCGCCTGGCTGGACCGCTTCGTCACCCTGCAGCCGCGCGCGCTCTACCTCAACGGCGACCTCTTTCAATATCTGATCGCCGATCCGAAGTTCTACACGCCTTCGGTGGAGAAGGTCTTCGCCCGCTTTCGCCAGCTCCGCGATGGCGGCGTCGCGGTGCACTACATCGAAGGGAATCGCGATTTCTTCCTCGAGGGGTCGTTCGCCGAGAAGGCCGTGACCGACGTGGCGCTGGAGTACGCCGTCGAGGCGGGGCCGCGGAAGTACCTCATCGTCCACGGAGACCTGATCAACGACCACGACTACCCGTACCGCTTCTGGCGCTTCGCCTCGAAGAACGCGGCTTCCCGCTTCGCTCTGAAGTTCGTCCCTCGCCGCGCCGCCCGCTCGTTCGTCGAACGCGTGGAGCGCCGACTGGCCCGCTCGAACTTCAAGCACAAGTCGCAGTTGCCGGTGGCGCACTTCGAGGCCTACGGACGCGATCGCGGCGCCGAGGGCTACACCGACATCGTCTTCGGGCACTTCCACCAGAAGCTCGTGCTGCCCACGGCGGGGGCGCGGGTGACGATTCTGCCGCCGTGGTATGAGACGGGGGAGGCAATGGCGATTGATCCGGCTTCCGGCGAGTTTTCGTTCGTAGAGATATGAAATTCGAAGTTCACCCGCCATGATCGTCACCTTCCTCGGCACCGGCACCTCCACGGGCGTTCCCGTCGTCGGCTGCTCCTGCGCCGTCTGCACCTCGGACGATCCGCGCAACCAGCGGATGCGGCAGTCGGTGAAGGTCGAGGCCAACGGGAAGTACTTTCTCATCGACACCACGCCCGATCTCCGCTTCCAGCTCCTGCGCGAGCCGATCCCGCGGCTGGACTTCGTCCTCTTCACCCACTCGCACGCCGATCACTTGATGGGACTCGACGACATCCGCCCCTTCAACTTCCGCCAGCGCGAGACCATCCACGCCTTCGCCAGCCCGCCCACGGCGAATGCGGTGCGGCGCGCGTTCGGCTACATCTGGTCCGACTCGCAGATCGGCGGCGGCAAGCCGCAGCTCGACCTGCACGAGATCGACGGCCCCTTCACCCACGACGGCATCGACATCGTCCCCCTTCCCGTCCGTCACGGCGACTGGACCATCCTCGGATTTCGCATCGGCAACTTCGCCTACATCACCGACACCAACGGCGTCCCCGACGCGACTATGCTCCTGCTGCACGACGTCGAGCACCTGGCCCTCGACGGCCTGCGCGTCTCGCCGCGGCATCCCACGCACTTCACCATCGACGAGGCGGTGGCCTGCGCACAGAAGATCGGCGCGAAACACACGTGGCTCATCCACCTGACGCATGAGGTTGAACACGCGACGGTGGAGGCGACGTTGCCGGAGGGGGTACGGCTGGCGTATGACGGACTGCGGCTGGAGCTGGCGTGAAGGTCATCCCCAAAGTCGGCACCCTCGACGCCACGGTCACGGCGCCGCCCTCGAAGTCGTATTCCGTCCGCGCGCTTCTCCTCTCGGCCATGGCGGACGGCGTCACGACCGTCACCAACGGCCTCGACTCGGACGACACCCGTTACGCGCTCGAGGCGCTGCGGACGATCGGCTTCGAGATCGACGGCACGCTGCGCGACGGCGTGCGCATCGGGCCGCGGAGGAGCATCTCCGCGAACGAGGTTCCGGTCTTCGTCGGCAACGCGGGGACGGCGATGCGATTCTTGACCGGCTGGCTGTCGTTCGTGCCGGGGCGGTTCCTGCTGCTGGGCGAGCAGCGGATGCACGAGCGACCCATCGGCGATCTGGTCGACGTCCTGTTGTCGATCGGCGCGGAGGTGGAGTACGTCGAGCGCGAAGGCTATCCGCCGCTGCGCATTCGCGGAAAAAAGATGCGCGGCGGATTCGACGTCGAGATCGCCGCCAACACCTCCAGCCAATTCGCGTCATCGTTGATGATGGCCGGCGCGACGCTGCCCGACGGCATCACGTTGCGCCTCACCTCCCTCGCCTCCGCCTCCTACCTCGATATCACCGCCGACATCCTCGGCGCGTTCGGCGCGCAGGTGGAGCGGCGCGGCAGCGTGGTGCGGGTGCGCGCGGCGCGGCTGCGCCGCGAGGAGTACCGCGTCGAGGGCGACTATTCGTCCGCGTCGTACTGGTTCGCCGCCGCCGCAGCGACGCGCGGAACGATGCGCGTGCGCGGCCTGGCAAACCCGTCGGTTCAGGGCGATGCGGTATTTCTCGACATGCTGGTGCGGATGGGATGCGAGATCTCGGCCGGCGAGGAGATCACGGTCACCGGCGCGCTGCTGCGCGGCGGCCGATTCGACTGCAACTCCTCGCCGGACATCGTCCCCACCCTCGCCGCCATCGCGCCGCTGGCGTCCGAGCCGGTGGAGATCGTCAACGTCGCGAACCTGCGGGTCAAAGAATCCGACCGCATCGCCACCGTCGCCTCCGAGCTGCGCCGCCTCGGCGCCACCGTCGAGGAGCGCGCCGACTCGCTGCTGATTCAACCGGGATGGAGCGACGCCCCCGCGACCATCGAGACGCACAACGACCACCGCATCGCCATGGCCTTCGCCGTCGCCGGCCTGGCGCGCGGCGGCGTCACCATCGCGGACGAGCGGGTGGTGTCGAAGTCGTACCCGAGGTTTTGGAAGACGTTGGAGGAAGTGGTGGCAGAAAGCCAAACCGCTTGAACACCGCCATCGCTTCGGGGGAGCGCAGGAACTGCACGAACCGCCGCGCGGCAGCGGGGTGGCGGGCGTCGCGGACCACGGCGGCGGGGTAGCGGATGTCGGGGGCGTTTGCGCCGGTGACGATGATGCCGGGCCGAGAAGTGTCCGTGGCGTAGACGATCGCGGCGTCGACGTTCCCCCCTTCGAACGCGGCCAGCGCGGCGCGGACGTTCTCCGCCGGGATCACCTTCGGCGCGACCTCCCGCCAAAGCCCGACGCGCTCGAGGTACTGGCGCGCGTAGACCCCCGCGGGCACCGCGTTCGGATTGGCGATGGCTACGCGGCGTGCGGTGCGGAGGTTTCCGAGGATCTTCAGGCGGTTGGTGAGGATGACGTGGGGCGGCTCGGTGGAGACCGAATGCATCGTCGCCTCGTCGGCGGAGAAGAAGACGTCCGCGGGCGCGCCGGCCCGGATCTGCCTGGCCAGGGCGTTCGAAGCACCAAAATTGTAAACAACCTTGTCGTGCGTCTTCGCTTCGTAGAGAGGCGCGATGGCCCGCAAAACGTCCTGGAGGCTGGCGGCCGCGGCGACGTCGATCTGTTCCGCCTGCACGGAAGTTGCGAGAAGAACCGCCGCCAGAAGGAAACGCACGGATTGCTAGAATACCGCCTCACCATGGACGACGGACCTAGTCGCACGGCCGGGCGCGCGCGGTAATGATGCCCGGCTGGTATCTGCTTCTCGCTTTCCTGTTCGTTTTGGCGAACGGGTTTTTCGTCGCCGCGGAATTCGCGATCGTCAAGATCCGTCCGACGCAGATCGCGGAGCTGGCGGCGAAGGGAAGCAAGCGCGCGCGCATGGCGCGCCGGATTCTCAAGCGCCTCGACGCCTACCTCTCCGCCGCGCAAGTGGGGATCACCTTCGCCTCCCTGGCCCTCGGATGGGTCGGCGCTCCCGCCTTCTCATGGCTGCTCCTGCCGCTCTTTCGCGGTCTCGGCATTTTTGCCGAGCCGCTCGCGCACTCCATCGCCGCCACCGTCGCCTTCATCGTCATCTCCGCGTTGCACATCATCCTGGGCGAGCAGGTGCCGAAGTTCCTGGCCATCGAGAAGCCGGTGGCCATCTCGTTGTGGACCTCGCATCTTCTGCAGGCCTTCTACGTCGTCACCTTCCCGGTCAACTGGATGCTGACGAAGCTGACCAACGGCGCGCTGCGCATTTTCGGCGTGCGGCCGGGCGGAGAGGGGAACGTCGTGCAGTCGACGGACGAGCTGCGCGCCATCCTCGCGCACTCCGAGAAGGCGGGCATCCTTTCCGAGGAAAACCGCGAGATCATCGAAGGCGTCTTCGAGTTCTCGAAGCGCACCGCGCGGCAGATCATGGTGCCGCGCACCGACGTGGCGGTTCTATCGACCACCAAGTCGATCGAAGAGAACCTGGAGATCATCCGCACCACGCGGCATACGCGTTACCCGCTCTGCGAGGGGACTCTGGATCGCACCGTCGGCCTCATCCACGTCAAGGACCTGCTGCTCGCGCAGCTTCGCGGGCCGGGCCGGTCGTTGACGGAGCTGAAGCGCGACGTCCTGTTCGTGCCGGAGAACTCCACCGTCGAGGGCGTGCTCTCGCAGTTCATCGAGCAGAAGACGCACATGGCGGTGGTGCTCGACGAGTATGGCGGCGCGTCCGGCATCGTGTCGCTGGAGAACATTACCGAGGAGCTGTTCGGGCAGATTCAGGACGAGTTCGACCGCGAGCGGCCGGAGATCGAGCCACTCGGCAACGGCCGGTACCGCGTGCGCGGCGACTACCTCATCGAGGACCTCGCCGACCGGCTGAAGGTCGACGTCGGCGAGCCGGCCGAGGAGACCGTCGGCGGCTACGTCGCGGCGCGGCTGGGAAGGGAGGTCAGCCCCGGCGACCGCGTGCTGCTCGGCGACCTGTCGATCGAAGTCATCGAGGCGGAGCGCTTCCGCGTGCGCTGGGTGATCGTGCAGGCCCAGGCGCCGGCAGTGGAAGGGGTGGAGGAGGGAGCGGGGGCGGGATCATGAGGAGACCTCAATCGTGGTGGGTCAAGATCCTGATAGTCCTGGCCGCAGTGTTGCTCGCGGTCAGCCTAGCCGCGCTTGTCATCGGCATATTCGCGGCATGGTACGAACATGAGGCGGCGGGGAATCCCGTCGATAGAGCAGTCGGAGGAGGCACCGACGAAGCCGTTCGGATTCAAGGACACATCAGCGCCGACCGCGTGGAACCGGGGCAGAAAAATGTCGACTGCTGGTTCGTGGTCCAGAACGCCGGCGATGTCCCGATCACCGACCTTCGGCTCCGCAAATGGACCGCAAGCGGCTTCCAGCCGGCGGAGTTCGAGCCCAAGACAGGGCAGCCACTCGGTGCACGACAGATCCTCTTCTTCCGCCCTCGCGGACCGCTGACTGCCAGCATGACGCCGCAGCGGTTCCTGGCGACCGCAGAATTCGAATGGCTAACCGGTAACGTGACGCATCAGCAGCCTTTCTCGCTCGGGCCAATCACGGTGCGCAGCGCGACCGAGCCGCGCATTTACTCGGTGAGCAAAGCGGTTGTCGGCCATCTGAAGGATTTCGTCCTGCCGTTCATGCTGCTGGCGATGACCTTCCTGATCACCCGGCAACAACGCGACTCGGAGAAGACTGCTTCGTGGAATCTCATGGTCCCGAAGATTCACGATTACACGGGGCAATACTACATGCCGTACTTCTCTGCAGCGGCCGAAACCGCCGCGGCGTTCAAGGCCGCGGACGTCAATAACCCCGATTCTTTCAACCGAATCACGTTCCAGCTTCTGCTGTTCCGAAAACGATCCCGCATTCTCTACGAGCGAGTCGGCGGCTTCTACTTGAGGTCGCAGCCAGGTGAGCAACTCGTCGCCGATTGCGAGGACGCGTTCTTGACCGCGCTCCATCCGCACGTCGACCGCCTGCTTCTGGGAGAAGCGAAGGACTCGGTGGGTCGTTACACGGAACTTCACGTGTTCAATCGCAACGGGATCAAGGTTGACGCAGTGAGGAAGGTGCGCCAAGGACTGATCGACTGGAAAAAAATGCCTAACGGAGAGATGGAGACGGCACTAATCCCGCTCAGCCTGCTTGCCGACATCATCGCCTATGAAGTGAATCTCACGTTGCGCTTCTGGTATGGTTCAGACTTGTCCGATCTGGAGGCAAGAACCGATGATATGAAGGCGCTGAGCACCTCGAAGTCAGAGTCGCTCAAGAGAATCGCGGAACTCTACGAGGACTACCTACGTAAAATGAAAGATTACAAACCGTGACCGGGCATTGCGGTTGAATTGACCCCAGATGAGGATGTCGACTATGCTCCCGCAGATGACCACCTACACGCGCCCCCACCGCCCCGACGGCAACTGTTGAGCGCCCTCTAATCGGACCGCGCCGCGCTTGGGCGCGCATCCCCCTCATCCCCGTTGCTCCGCATGGCCTGATCGTGAAAGGCCACCACGATGTCGCGCACCTTCTCCGGATCGTCGACCATGTGAATGCTGTCGACGTCCTCCTGCTTGATGTTGTTCTCGGCCAGCACGGTCTTGCGCATCCACTCGATCATCCCGGCCCAGTATTCGCTGCCGTAGAGGATCACCGGGAAGTTGGTGATCTTCTTGGTCTGGATCAGCGTGAGCGCGCCCATCAGCTCGTCGAGCGTGCCGAAGCCGCCTGGGAAGGTAATGAAGGCCTCGGAGTACTTGATGAACATCGTCTTCCGGACGAAGAAGTAGCGGAAGGTCATGGAGCGGTCGACGTACGGATTGATGCGCTGCTCGAACGGCAGCTCGATGTTGCAGCCGATCGACAGCGCGCCGGCGCGCTTGGCGCCCTGGTTGGCGGCTTCCATGATGCCGGGGCCGCCGCCGGTGATGATGGCGAATCCGGCGCGGCCGATCAGCTCGGCGGTCTTCACCGCCTCGGCGTAGTAGCGATTGGAGAGCTGCGTCCGCGCCGAGCCAAAGATGGACACCGCCGGATAAACGCCGGTGAGGTGGTCGATGCCGGCCACGAACTCGCTGGTGATGCGCAGCACCCGCCACGACTCGCTCTGCAGCATCTCGTCGCGGCTGGGGCGGTCGAGGAGCTTGCGGTCCTCGAGTGCCTCGCGCGGCTTTGGGGGGATGTGCAGGTCGGCAGGCTGCTCGGCGGCCATCGGATGGCGAGGTTACAGCATAATCACCGCCCATGAAGTACTTCCTGGGCGTCGACGGCGGGGCTTCGAAAACGGCCGCGCTGGTCATCGACGAAAGCGGCAAATCGCTCGGCAACGGCGCCGCGGGTCCGTCGAATCACCTCCGCGTCGGCATCGAGACCGCGGCGCGCAACATCGAGCGCGCGGTCAACAAGGCGCTCGTCGCCGCCGACGTCGCCAGCCGCGAGATCCACTGGGCCTACTGCGGCATCGCCGGCGCCGACCACCCCGCCCACCGCCAGGAAGTGGTCGACTCGCTCAGCATCTTCTTCCCGCGCGGCAACTTCACCGTCGACAACGACGCGCGCATCGCGCTGACCGGCGCGATCGGCTTCGGCGGCGGGGTGGTGGTCATCGCCGGTACCGGCTCGGTGGCTTACGGGCGGAATGCGGAAGGGGCGGAGGCGCGGGCGGGGGGATGGGGGCCGATCATCGGCGACGAGGGGAGCGGGTACGGCATCGCGCGCGCCGGACTGGCGGCCATCCTCCGCGCGCACGACGGGCGCGGCCCGGCAACGAAGATGACCGAGTCGCTCAAAGAGCGCTACGACATGAAGCCGGAGGACCTGCCACCATACGTCTATGCGCAGACCACGCAGACCGACGACATCGCCCGCTTCGGGAGAATGGTGATCGAGGCGGCGCAGGACGGCGACGAGACGGCGATGACCATCCTCGACCGCGCCGGCCGGGAGCTCGCCTCGGCCGTTCTCGCCGTGGCCCGGCGCCTGAAGCTGAGCAAGAGCGTCTTCCCGGTGGCGTACGTCGGCGGCGCGTTCCGGGCGGGCGACGTCCTGCTCGAGCCGATGCGCAATGCGATCCTGCTCGAGGCGCCCGAAGCGCAGATCGCGCCGCCGCGCCACACGCCGGTCGAGGGGGCGGCGGAGATGGCGATGCGCGCGGCGGTGGCGCCGCGGCCAAGCAGGAGCCCGGCAGTAATTTCCAGCTAACCCCTTGCCAAACTCGGAAAACGGGTGCAAATTGCTCCCCTGATTGAGTTCAGGAGGAGGATTTTATGCGCCGCACGCTTATCGCCTTCGTGTTTCTGTTGCTTCTTCCCGCCGGTACGGCACTCGCACAAACCTACGGAGCAGTTCTCACGCCTTCGCAGGAAGTTCCCCCCACCACGTCGCAAGGGTTCGGCAACTTTACGATGACATTCGACGCGACCCGCGCGAACGTCACCATCAACTGGACCGTCGCCAACCTCGGCGCGCCGATCTCCGGTTATCACATCCACGAAAAAGAGGCGGGAGCGAACGGTTCGATCGTTCTCAACGTGCAGGGTCTCGGCGGCACGTTCACCGGCGGCAAGCTGACTGGTACGTTTCCGATCGATCCCGCGGTCGCGGCGCGCATCGTCGCGAATCCGGCCGGCTTCTACGCGAACGTCCACACGACACAGTTCCCCGGCGGGGCCATACGCGGACAGCTAGCGCTGATCAGCGGCTCGGTCATCAACTACGCGGCGGAGCTGAAGGGCTCGAATGAAGTGCCGCCGAACTCCAGCACGGCGTTCGGGTCGGCGTTCGTGAGCTTCGACACGGTCGCGAACACGCTGACGTGGGAAGTGACGACCAGCGGCATCGCCAGTCCGACGCTGGCCCACATTCATCCGGGGGTGGCGGGAGTGAACGGCAGCCCGCTCATCACTTTTGCGTCGGGCGCTTCTCAGATCACGGGCGGACGAACGAAGGGGACGATATCAATCGCCAGTCTCACTCCAACCCAACTGAATGACCTCATAAACTCTCCGCAGAATTTCTACGTCAACGTCCACTCCACCGCCTTCGGCGGCGGCGAGATTCGCGGACAGCTCACCGCGGCGAAGGAAGTCGACCTCGGCGTGGCCGGTAAGGTCGGCACGTTCGTCACCGACGTCCGGGTCTTCAACCCGTCGTACGACGCGGCGACCACCGCGCTGCTCGAGTACTTCCCGGCCGGCACCACGGCCAATACGAACGCCACGAACACCATGGTGGTCAACATCCCGGCGCGCGGCACGGCGACCCTCGACGACGTCACCGGCAGCACCGGTTTGAACGCCGCGGCCGGCATCGGCGCCATCCGCGTCTCCAGCGCGAACGCCATCAACGCCAGCTCGCGCATCTTCTCCGACCAGCGCTCGGCCGGGAAGGGCACCTTCGGCCAGTTCCTGCCGGGTGTCGCCCGCGCCGCCGCCCTGCGCCGCGGTGTGCTGCCGCAGCTCTCCAACAACGCCGACTTCCGCACCAACGTCGGCTTCTTCAATCCGAACAGCGCCGCGGTGACGGTGCGCCTCGAGCTGCGCAACGAGACGGGCGCCCTGGTCGCCACGAGCACGCAGAATTTCGCGGCGCTCAGCCACCAGCAGAACTCGATCGGAACGTATTTCTCGGGCGCCGACCTGACGAGCCAGGGGAAATTGACGCTGACGTTCGACTCGAGCGCGCCGATCGACGTCTACGCGGCGGTCAACGACAACGTGTCCGCCGATTCCTTCGTGGTCGTCGCGCAGGAGGATTCGGGGGTCGCGGCCAACCAGTAGCAGGGATGGAGTGCGGTAGCCCCGCCGCCGCCGTGAAACGTGCGGCAAGGCGGCGTCGGGGAGCCGCACTCCTGTTTTATCGCGCCGCCGCCACGCTCCGGTCGCGGATCCCGCGAAACTCATCGCCCGGCTTCCAGTTCGGCATCGACGCGGCGTTCGCCGCCTCCCACCCCAGCCAGTAGCCGAGCTGCGCCATCTGCACGGCCTCCGCCCAATCCCATTTCGGATCGAATTCGTCGCTCGGCTGGTGATAGCGGTTCTCGCGGTAGTCATCCGACTGCTTCGCGCCCCAAGCCTTCCCCTTGCCGATGACGTCCTGTCCCGCGTCGATGGAGACGGCCGGAATGCCTACTTTGCCGAAGCTGAAGTGGTCGGAGCGGTAGTAGCTGCCCTGCTCCGGCTCGGGGTCGGGAACGATGGTCAGGCCGAGGGCCTTGGCGATGCGCTGCGCCGTCGGATAGAACGTGGTGCGCTCGATGCCGTTCATGTCGACGTCGCGGACCCGGCCGAGCTCCGGAACTGCGTCGTAGTTGAGCCCCAGCGCGATGCGTCCGGCGGGGATGGGCGGATTCTGGCCGAGGTACTCCGATCCGAGGAGGCCCTGCTCCTCGGCGGCGACGGCGGCGAAGAGGATGGAGCGCTTGGGCGCCGGCTTCGTCTCGCTCCAGACGCGCGCCATCTCCAGCAGGATCGCGCAGCCGGAGGCGTTGTCGATCGCGCCGTTGTAGATGGCGTCGCCGGTGGCGTCGGGCTTCCCGATCCCGAGGTGATCGTGGTGCGCGGAAAAGAGCACGGCCTCGTCGCGCAGCTTCGCATCGCTGCCGCGAATCTTGGCCACGACGTTGGCCGTGTCGAAGGGGCGGACCTTCGTGGCGATGATGCCGCTGAACTTCACGCCGAGCGATACCGGCTTGAAGTCGCGCGATGCAGCGGCCTTGGTCATCGCGCCGAGGTCGAGCCCGGCCTGCTTGAACAGGTCGCGCGCGATCGTCTCGGTCATCCAGCCGGCGAAGTGCAGCGCGGGCGCACCGGGCTTGTTCCTGGTGAACGAGTTCTCGCCGCCCCACGAATTCGACACCACCTGCCAGCCGTAGCCGGCGGCGTCGGTGGTGTGGATGAGGATGACGCCCGCGGCGTTCTTCGCCGCGCCGATCTCGTACTTATAGGTCCAGCGGCCGTAGTACGTGCGCGCCTTCCCCTTGAACAGGTCGGGCTCCTGCGCGCTGGCGGGCGGATCGTCGACCAGCATCACCAGGGTCTTTCCGCGCGTGTCGAGGTCTTTGTAGTCGTCCCAGCGGTACTCGGGTGCGACGACGCCGTGGCCGACGAAGACGACCTCGGAGTCGAGCGCGTCGGTCTCCACTTGCGACTTGTTCTGGCCGACGTACTCCTCTTCGATCTTCAGCGGACCGATGACCGGCGCGCCGTCTTTGGTGAACGCGAGTGAGGTCTTCTCCCGATCAGTAGTCAACCCGAGGAGCGGGACGCGCTGGAAGTAGGTTCCGTTGTCGCCGGCCGGATCGAGGCCGTACGACTCGAACTGCGCGGCGATGTACTCCTGCGCCAGGCGATCGCCGCGGGTGCCGGGGCCGCGGCCTTCGAGCAGATCGCTGGCGAGGAAGCGGTCGTGCGCAGCGAGCGCCGTCTTGCTGAACGCCTTCATGCCGCGCGACAGCGGCGCGGGGACGTCCGCCGCGACGAGCGGCAGCGCGGCAAGGAAGAGAGAGACGGGAAGCAGTCGACGCATGGGGCCTGAGAACAGCGTCGGCGGGCGTGAGAATCCGCGGGTGGGAAGACCCCTCACCTACGGAGTGTCGGCAGCGGGGCAAATCCATACCTCCCACTTCGTAAACGTTCGGTGAAAGTAATTGTCAACAACTTTTTTTCGCAAAGAGGGTAGGGATTTCGGGAGATAAATCACCCCTAGACAGAGCGACATATTGCCCATGATGGAACTGGACGTTTATACCGACATGATGAGCGTGGACATTTTCACCGAGCAGCGGCTGCCTCTGCAGGAGCGGGTCGTCGACAAACTGGCCGACATCATGTTCGCCAGCGACATGATCCTCGACATGCTCCGCCAGGACCCCAGGGTCGTCAGGCACCTGAGCAGCGTGGAGCCGTCGGTGCGCCGGGTCTACGATCAAGTCAACGAGCTGATGAAGCAGTTGACGGATTAGCCCCGGCTCTCCGGCCTGGCATATCCTGCCCAGGGTCCAACCCGGTCAAATGAAGCCGCTTTTACTTGTCGTCGAGAACGACTCGGGTACGCGCCGCCTCCTCGAAATCTTCCTGCGCCGCGAGTCCTTCGAACCCGACGCGGTCGCCACCGGCAACGACGCGCTGCTGCTGCTGGAGCGCGTCGACTACTCCGCCGTCGTGCTCGACCTCCTGATCCCCGGCCGCACCGGCGGCGATGTGCTCGCCGACGTCGCCGCCCGCCGCCCCGCGCTGCTGGAACGCATCGTGGTCATCTCCTCGGCGACCGAGGCGCATCTGCGCGACGTACGGGGCCGCTACCCGGCGGTCGCAGTGCTGCGCAAGCCATTCGACCTCTCCGAGCTCCTCGCGACGGTGCAGGAGCGCGTCGCGCGCCACGAGACGCCACAGACGTCCGACCTCGCGCAGACCTTCGTTCGCCGCTCGGTCGTTTGCGGCGCGAAGTCGGGACTGATCCTGCTCCGTCGCGGCGATACGCTCGAGCTCGTCTCGGCGTTCGGCTACGCGCCCGGCCTGCTCGACACGTTCTTTCCGCTGAATGCCGACGCGCCGTACCCGATCTGCGCCGCAGTGCGCCACGGCCGGCCGGTTTGGATGTCGGCGCTCAGCAGTGCGGCCGCGGAAGAGTATCCGCTGCTCATCCCGATCTGGCGCCAAAACGGAACCTCCGCGCTGGCGGCGGTTCCCATCCTCGCCGGCGATCGCGCGACCGGCGTGATCGGCTGGACCTTCAGTGAATCGCGCACATTCGATGCCGCGGAGCGGGCGCACTTCACCGCCATTGCGGACGAGGCGGCGTCGCTGGTGGATTCGTTTAAGTCCGCAACCTCCCGGCGCGCGTAGACTCGGTGACCCCATGAACGCGCTTCAGCAGCGCCTGGAGACGATTAACGAGATCGCGCGCATCGCCTCGCTCGATCTCGAGCTGCGCCCGATGATGCAGCGCATCACCGACGCGCTGGCCCAGAAGTTCGGATGGGAGTTCGTGGCGCTGGTGATGGTCGACGCCGACCGCACCGCATTCGTCTGCGAGGCGGTCACCACCGAGGCGGAGACGGAGATATACGCCGGCTACAGCCGTCCGCTCGGCAGCGGCGTGGTGGGCGAAGTAGCGGCGACCGAGCGTCCGATCCTGCTGGACGACGTGCGCCAATGGCCGAACTACGTCGAGACCATGCGCGGCGCGATGTCGGAGCTCTGCGTTCCGGTCATGCACTCCGGTCGGCTGGTGGCGATCCTCAATCTGGAGAGCACGCGCGCCGGCGCGTTCCACGATCAGCTTGCGCTGTTGACCACGGTTGCCGAGCAGATCGCCGGCGCGATCGCCAACGCGCGCCTGTTCGAGCAGACCAGCCGCCGCGCCGCGCTGATGCAGATGATGAGCGAGGTCTCCCGCACCGCGCTCGAAGCGACCGACCTCGGCGAGCTGCTGCAGCGCATCGTGCGCTACGTCCATGAGCGTTTTGCCGTGGAGCTGGTGGCGATCCGCCTCAACGGCGTCGCCACCTCCGCGCAGGCCGGCGTGAGCGTCGAGGACTGCGCCGATCTCGTCGTTCCCATCCGCTTCCGCGGCGAGGCCCTCGGCGTGTTCCGAATCGAGAGTCGCTCGGATGAGGTCTTCACGCCGGCCAGCGTTCTCGCCTTCGAGTCGTTCGCCGACCAGGTCGCCGGCGCGATCCATCTGGCGTCGATGAAGGAGCTCGTGGACCGGCGCACGCGCGACCTCGAGGAGGCCAACGCGCACCTGGCCAGGGCGATCGAGACGCTGCACCGGCTCTCCACCACCGATCCGCTCACCGGCGCCGCGAACCGCCGGCAGTTCGACGACGCCATCGATCTCGAGTGGCGCCGCGCGGCGCGCTCGCAGTCTCCGCTCACGCTGATGATGATCGACATCGACGGCTTCAAGGCCTTCAACGATGCGCACGGCCACCAGGCGGGCGATGATTGCCTGCGTCGCGTCGCCGACGTCCTGCGCGAGCGCCTTCACCGCGCCGGCGATCTGGTGGCGCGCTACGGCGGCGAGGAGTTCGCGGTACTGGTGGCGGGTGTCGGCCGCGACCACGCGCGCGACCTGGCCGAGGCGCTGCGCGCGGCTGTCGCGGAGCTCGGCGCGACCACCATCAGCGTCGGCGTCGCGCATTGCGTCCCGCGCCGCGACCAGGAGCCGGAAGCGTTGATCCGCCTCGCCGACGACGCGCTGTACGCGGCGAAGGACGCGGGGAGGAATCGGGTGGTGGTCTCGGGCTGACCACTGTGTAGCGGCGCCCGCTCCCGGGCGCCGGCGGCCGAAGCGGCCGCCGCTACACTACTTCCGCCGCCGCGGCCTCCGCGCTCGCGGCTCGAGCGACACCACCTCGATCCCTTGCTCGCAGCGCCGCCGCGCGGCGCCGCGGTCGAGGAGATCCCCGAGCCGCCCGACGACGGCTCGCAGCACCGCCGGTCGATCCATGCGCAACGTTTGCTGAGCACGGTGGATGCCGCCGGGCTCGCTGTTCGCATCTACACTGCATGGATGCGAATCCGCTACGACTGCTCGAAGTGCCCGGCGTACTGCTGCAGCTACGATTCGATCGCCGTTACCAAGCGCGACCTGAGCCGGCTGGCGAAGCACTTCGGCGTCGACCTGGAGATCGCAGAGCAGCGTTACACCAAGGTCGTCGACGGGGAAGTGGTCCTCCGGCACAAGAAGGACGAGATCTACGACACCGCCTGCATGTTCCTCGACCTGAAGACCCGCCGGTGCACGGTGTACGAGGCGCGTCCGGCCGTCTGCAAGTCGTACCCGGAGTTCCCGACGTGCGGCTACTACGAGTTCCTCACATGGGAGCGCGAGCAGCAGGGCGACGAGGAGTTCATACCTAGTGCGTAAGACGTGTAGCGGCGGCCGCTTCGGCCGCCGGCGCCCGAAGCGAGCGCCGCTACACTGAAATGCGCCGTTGAACCGAATGAGTTATTCGCAGTCATGAGTCGCGTGTGGAGTGTGTTTGCGCTAATCGCCTTCCCGGCGATCGCCCAGGTCCGGATCCCGGCCGAGCCGCAGCAGAAGATGTCGGAGTCGGTGTCGGTCGGCTACGTGATGATCCCCTTCACGGCGCTCGACCCCAAGGGGCGCGCGATCACCGACCTCCGCGCCGGCGAGGTCTCCCTCACCGTCGACGGCGCGCGGGCTCGCAGCGACATGTTCGAGAAGTCGCACAACGCGCCGGTGTCGTTCACCATCCTGCTCGACGGCTCCGGCTCCATGGCGCTGGCGGGCAAGATGGACGCCGCGCGCGCCGCCATCGGCGCGCTGCTGGCGCATCGCAAGCCGGGCGACGACTTCGCGCTGTACGTTTTCGCCGAGTCGGTGGCGCGCGAGCTCGTGCCGCACACGGAGAAACCGGGCGAGATCACCGACGCGCTGGCCAGGGTCAAGCCGTACGGGAAGACGGCGTTCTTCGACGCGCTCTCCACCATGCCCGAGCTCAGCGCTCTCGGCAACAACCCCACCCGCGCCGTCATCCTCCTCAGCGACGGCATCGACAACGCCTCGGCCATCACCCGGCCCGAACTGGCGCAGAAGCTCGAAGGTGTCGCCGTTCCGATGTATCCGCTCGGCATCCGCGATCCGAAGGAGAAAGAGGACGAGTCGAAGCGGTCGCGCGAGGAGATGTCGGACGTCGGAATCCTCGATGAGGTCGCCCGGCTAACGGGCGGGAAGTTGTACCTCGGCAGTACTCCCAATCAGATTTCGCTGGCGATCGCCGCCATCGAGAAAGACCTGCGGGCACAATACTTGATCGGCTTCACCCCGACAGGAAAAGGTGCGGTAAAGTACCGCCGAATTTCCCTCAGGCTCGCCAATCGCGTACGGACAGTGCGCGTTCGCGCGGGTTACCTCGGTACCGAGCCCCCCTTGGTTGCTTCCCGCGGGAAAAACGAAAGGAAAGGAAGTTGATGACCACCAAGATTGCACTCCGTTTACTCACCGCTACGGCATTCGCCGCCGCCCTCGGCGCGTGCGCCTCCTCCAGCTCCGTGGACAAGAAGATCGCGGAAGCGCAGGCCCAGAACAGCCAGAAGATCGAATCGGTCGAGACCCAGGTCGAGGACCTTCAGCAGAAGCAGAAAGCCACAGACGCGCACCTGGCGCAGACCGACCAGAAGATCAGCGAGCTGAGCCAGACCGCCCAGGATGCACTCAAGCGCGCCCAGGATGCCGGCGTCCTTGCCAAAGGGAAGGTCGTCTTCGAGCAGACCTTTAGCGAAGACCGCGTGAAGTTCAAGAGCGGCAAATACGATCTCGACAAGGAGGCGCAGGCGGCGCTCGACGAGTTCGCGGCGAAGGTGAAGGCGCTCACCGAGCCGTACTTCATCGAGATCCAGGGCCACACCGACAACGTCGGCGGCAAGCGCTACAACGAAGACCTCGGCGAGCGTCGCGCGGAGTCCGTGCGCCGCTACCTTTCCAAGAGCCAGGGTCTCCCGCTCAACCGGATGTCGACCATCTCCTACGGCGACAGCGCCCCGGTGGGATCGAACAAGACGAAGAAGGGCCGCGCGGAGAATCGTCGCGTGGTGCTGGTGGTACTGGAGTAGTTTCGTGGGCGGCGGCCGGAAGGCCGCCGCTCCACTTCATTCAGAACTTCCGCGCCGGCACGCGATCGATCTCCATCGTGCTGATCAGACCACTCGGCCCGTCTGCGGTGTAGAGGCCGACGACGTCGATCTCCAGCGTGCTCTCGAGGATCACGAAACCCTCGACATACGCTCCCGGCGGCAGTCCGAGGTGTTTGAGGATGTTGTGGCAGTCGATCTGTGTCGCCCAGTCCGGCTCCAGCCCCAGCCCGAAGAACTGCGTCGGCTTGGTCGGTCGCTCGTCGGGCTGCGCGTTGATGAACTTCTTCCGAATGCTCACGCCCTGCGTGCGCGACGGGTTGTGCACGTTCACCTGCGTGAAGTAGGTGCCGTGCGCACCGACCTGGAACGCATACGTCGGCGTGGGCGCCGGCCGGCCGCAAACGATCTTTGCCGCGTACTGGTAGGCGTAGTTCGGGATGATCGGCGGCTGGGGTGCGATGGTCGCGGTCTGCTGCGCTACAGCCACCGTGGTAAACAAGAGAACGAACAGAAAGACGGTGTTTTTCATGGCTCACTCCTTCATTCATTAGTGAAGGAGAGGCGCAATCCGTTTCACTCGAACGTCGCCACCACCGGCGCGTGGTCGCTCGTCCCGATCTCCCGGAACGACGGACACGACGTCGCGCGCTCGGCGAGCGACTCGCTGGCGAGGACGTAGTCGAGCCGCCAGCCGATGTTGCGCTGCCGCAGGTTGCGCCACGGCGCCCACCAGGTGAAGTAGCTCTCGTCGCCCGGATTGAGCGTCCGTCCGACGTCGACCAGCCCCTCGCCGATGATCCCCTCGAGCAGCGCGCGCTCTTCGGGGCGCTGTCCGATGATGCCCGGCTTCCGCTCCTTCGGATGGACGTCCATGTCGGTCCGCGCGACGTTGTAGTCGCCGCAGATCACCAGCTTCAGTCCCTGCTCGCGATGCGCGCGCGCGTAGCCGGTCAGCGCGCGCATGAATCCCACCTTGGCGTCGTAGTCCTTCCCGCCGTTCGGCACGTAGACCGATGCGTAGACGGTGTCGCCCACCTGCGCCTGCACGATGCGCGTCTCGTTGTCGAAGTCGGGATGCGAGAAGCGCGGCTCCTCCGGGAACGTTTCGCGCCGTATGTGCAGCGCCACGCCCGAATAGCCGCTGTGGCCGTGCCAGTAGCACCAGTAGCCGCCGAGGTTGCAGATCGCCGCGGGCACCTGCTCGATCTTGGCCTTGATCTCCTGCAGGCAGACGACGTCGGGCTTCGCGCTGTCGACCCACTCCAGAAACTGCTCGTGCCGCGCGCGAATCCCGTTGACGTTCCAGGTGGCGATTTTCATGGGCGGTGATTTTATGGGTCTCGGGGTCTCGGCGGGGTCTCGGGGTCTCGCACCCTGTCCCCGTCATGCGCCACGCTTGTCCCCGCGCGCGGACGAAGCGGCCGTAAAACGCCCTAAATCCCGGGCTCCGTTTTCGCAGTAGCCCGCCGAGTCCAACTGGAGGCCTCCATGAGAAAACTGCTCGCCTTGTCCCTCTTCGCCCTCGCCCTTCCCGTCGCGCTCTTCGCTCAGGAAGATGACTGGCGCAACCGTCGCGGCCGCGACGACCGCCGCTATCGCAGCAACGAAAACGCCTTCGAGCTGACGCCGTTCATCGGCTACCGCTACGGCGGCACCCTCTTCTCCGAACAGACCGGCTTCACCGGCGACGTCGAAGCGGAGAGCGGCATGAACTACGGCGCCAATTTCGCCGTCCCCATCGGCAACGACGGATTCAAGATCGAGTTTATGGTCAACCGTCAGGACACGCACCTCACCGCCGGCAGCGGGCTGTTCCTGCCGAGCGACCGCATCGCCGACTTCGACATCACCTACTACCACGCGGGACTGATCGTCCCGTTCGCGCGGAGCCGCGTGGCGACGCCGTACTTCGTCGTCAGCGCCGGTGTCGCCAACCTCAACCCCGAGATCGCCGGCGCGACCTCCGAGAACCGCTTCTCCGCCTCCGGCGGCATTGGCGTGAAGGTGCCGTTCGGCAACAACGTCGGGCTGCGCCTCGAGGCCCGCGGCTACTACACCGCTGTGCCGAACGACGACTTCTGCCGCGTCTGCTCCTACAACAACGATCGCCAGTTCTACCAGGGAGAAACGAACGCGGGGGTGTACTTCCGGTTCTGATCGCGTGGAGCGCCGGCGTCCACGCCGGCTGGATCGCAGGCGTCCTCGCCTGCGCGGGCGGCGGGACGCCGCCCGGCCAGCCGCCGGGACGGCGGCGTTCCTAGTTCTCTACTGCCACCGGAAGATCTTCAATCCGATCAGGAACGACACCACGCCCCACACCGCCAGCGCCAAAAGCCGCGGGGCGACTTCAGCGAGCCCCGCGGCGTCGTTCATCACCATGCGCAGCGCGTCGTTGAGCAGCGTCAGCGGCAGCGCGCGGATCACCGGCTTCACCGTCTCGGGAAAGCGCTCGTACGAGAAGAAGATGCCGGAGCAGATCCACATGGGGACCATGATCAGGTTCATCATCCCGCTCACCGCTTCGAGCGTCTTGGCGCGCGACACCGTCAGCAGGCCGATGCCGGAGAAGGCGTAGCCGCCGACGATGCAGGTCAGCATCAGCAGCAGGATCGATCCGTTCACCCGCACGCCGAACACCAGCCAGCCGAAGGCAACGAGCACCGTCGTCTCCACGATCAGAAAGAGCAGCCGCGAGAGGAACTGCGCGAGGAGGTAGTCGCTCTTGCGCATCGGCGTGGCCACCAGGCGCTTGAGCAGCTTCTTCATCCGGGCGTTGGCGATGGTGAATCCCATCCCCCACATGCCGGTGCCCATCAGGTTCATACCGAGCAGGCCGGGGAGGAGGAAGTCGATGTAGCGCGCGCCCTGCTCGCGGACGTGCTCCTCGTGCGCCGGCACGACGTCGCGGCGTCCGCGCGCGCGCTGCAGAGCGTCGTCGGCGTCCTGGCGCGCCACGCGCGCCTCAGGGCGGGTGGGGTCGAAGCGATAGACGACGCCTTTCGCGTCGTTGGCGATGACCACCGATACCTTCCCGTGCCGCAGCGCCTCGCGCGCGTCGGCCTCCTTCATCACCCGCGGGATCAACGCCGGCGATTTGCTCAGCGCCGCGAGCTGCTCCGCCGCCGCGGGGCCTTCGATGACCGCGACCGGCACGCGGTCGGGCGGTTTGTCGCGGAAGGCGAAGCCGAGCGCCAGCGCGAGGATCAGCGGGAACCCGAACACCCAGAACACCGCCTCGGTCTCGCGCAGGAACTCCTTGGTGCGGACGGAGGTGAGCTCGATGAGGGCGGGGCGGACCTCGCTAGGCATCGCGCAGCTCCCTCCCCGTCAGCGACACGAAAAGGTCCTCCAGCGTCGCCGCGTGCGTCGACAGCGTGACCAGCTTCGACCCCTGCTCGTCGATGGTCGCCAGCAGCTTCGGGACGGCGTCGGCGAGCGAGTCGACGCGCAGCATCCACGAGCCGTTCTTGGCCGTCATGCCGTGGCAGCCGGGGAGGCGTTTCCAGATGTCTTCGGACAGCGGCGGCTCGCTGGTGAACTCGATGATGTGCGGCGCCTCAAGCTTTCCGATCAGCTCCGCGGGCGTTCCGAGGGCGATGAGATGGCCGTGGTCGATGATGGCGACGCGGTCGCAGAGGCGCTCGGCCTCCTCCATGTAGTGCGTCGTCAGCAGCACCGTTCCGCCCTTCTGGCGGAAGCGCTGCACCACGTCCCAGAGCTGCAGGCGGCTCTGCGGATCCAGTCCGGTGGTCGGCTCGTCGAGGAAGAGGATGTCGGGATCGCCGACCAGCGCGCAGGCCGCGGCGAGGCGCTGACGCTGTCCGCCGGACAACTTGCCGACGCGCGCGTCGCGCTTCTCGTCGAGCGAGAGGTCGCGGAGCAGTTCGTCGGGGTCGTGGCCGTTGCGGTAGAAGGAGCGGAAGAGGCGTAGCGTCTCCAGCACGGTCAGTTTTTCGGCGAGCTGCGTTTCCTGCAGCGAGATGCCGATGCGCTCGCGCAGCGCGCGCTCGTCGCGGCGCCAGGTCATGCCGAGGATCTCCACGTCGCCGGAATCGGCGGGGGTGAGACCTTCGAGGATCTCGATGGTGGTGGTCTTGCCCGCGCCGTTGGGCCCCAGCAGGCCGAAGCACTCGCCCGCGGCGATGGAGAGCTCGAGCCCGTCGACCGCTTTGACGTCGGCGTAGTACTTTTTCAGACTGCGGCAGAGGATGGCGTCGGAGGGCATGTTCGCGGGAAGATACACCGCTGATGACACAGCGGTGTGCATGAAAGCGATCGTCTTCGATCACCCCGGCGATGAGTCCGTCCTGCGGATCGGCGACGTCGATCCGCCGCTGCTCGCCCCCGACCAGTTGCGCATTCGCGTGCGTGCCACCGCCGTCAATCGCGCGGATTTGCTCCAGCGCGAAGGGCGCTATCCGCCGCCGCCCGGCGCGTCGACGATCCTCGGCCTGGAGTGCGCCGGCGAGGTGATCGAGGTCGGCGCCGACGTCCGCGGATGGAAAACCGGCGAGCGGGCCATGGCCCTCCTTCCCGGCGGCGGCTACGCCGAGGAGGCGGTGGCGCATCACGGATCGACGATGCGCGTGCCGGACGCGCTGAGCGACGACGAGGCGGGCGCCTTCCCCGAGGTATTTCTCACCGCGTTTTCCAACGTGTTCGACCTGGCGCGGGCGGCGGCGGGTGAGACGCTGCTGGTGCACGGCGGTGGCAGCGGCGTCGGCACCGCGGCGACGACGCTCGGCAAGCTCGCCGGCTTGAGGGTGATCGTCACCGCAGGATCGAAGGAGAAGTGCGACCGCTGCCTGGCGCACGGCGCGGACGACGCGATCAACTACCGCGAAGAGGACTTCGTGGAGCGCGCCCGCGGCGCGAACGTGATCCTCGACCATATCGGCGCGCGCTACCTCGTACGCGATCTCGAGGCGCTGGCGGCGGGCGGGCGGGTGGTGATCATCGGCTCGATGGGCGGCGAGACGCGCGCGGAGATCGACGTCGCGAAGCTCCTCGGGCGGCGGCAGCAGATCATCGGCTCCGCGCTACGCTCGCGATCGAACGAGGAGAAGGCGGCGATCGTCGCGTCGTTTCTCGGGCGATTCGACGACCACCTCCGCGCCGGCCGCGTGCGGCCCGTCATCGACCGCGTCTATCCGCTGGAAGAGGCGGCCGAGGCGCACCGCCGGATGGCGGCGAACGAGAATTTCGGGAAGATCGTGCTGCGGGTTTCCCCGTCATCCTGAGCCGCGCAGACGGCGAAGGATCTCCGGCTGCGCAGACTGAGATCCTTCGCTCCGCTCAGGATGACGTAGCGCAGCGCTTCATCTTCGCCCAGCGCCGCGCGCCGGCCGTCGGCTGCAGGGTCGGCGCGGCGCTGCGCAGCAGGCGAACGGTGGAGTCCTGGCAGGTGAAGTAGGTGAAGCGGTCGATGTCCGTCGTGCCGAGGAGCGCCCAGTCGAGGGCCGATCCCTCTTCGCTGCCTTTGAGCGATGCGTTCGCGCCGCGCTTCAGCAGGAGTTGCACGGTGTCGTCGAAGCCGTAGCCGGCGGCCATCATCAGCGGGGTGACGCCGTCATGGCCGGCGCGGTTGACGTCGGCGCCGGCGCCGAGGAGCGCGGTGACCGAGGCGTTTTGATGCTTGTGGATTGCGTGGAGCAGCGGCGTCCAGTTGTTCTGGCCTGCGACGGCGTTGGGATCGGCGCCTTCCGCGGCGAGCTCCCGGATCTTCGCGACATCGCCAGCCCGCGCGGAGTTGGCGAGATCAGTGAACTGCGAATCCGAGGCGGCGTAGCAGGCGGTGAGGAGAATCACGGCGATGACCAGTGCTCTCATGACCGGCAATCTATGCCGCGCGCTGAGAGTTGTCAAGTACTTTTTGAGAGCAAGTAGAATCCCGCCCAGATCTTGTTGTCGATGAGCACGCCTTCACGTTCGCGCTCGTGGAGCCACTCCACGACCCCGCCTTGCGGAACCTCGTGCACGACGATTTTCTCGCTCCCCACCCCACCACCCGCTCCGCGCCGATCGAGGCCCGTGGCCAGGAAGAAGGTCACGATCTCGCTGGTGATCCCCGGCGAGGTTGGACCGCTCGCCACGCGCTGCATACTTTCGCAGCGATAGCCGGTCTCTTCCTCCAGCTCGCGGCGCGCGGTCTCTTCTTCATCGTGGTTGCCTTCGTCGCCGACCAGTCCCGCGGCGAAGTCGATGACCCGTGCGTCGACGGGACGGCGGAACTGTTCGGTGAGGATGATCTTTCCGTCGTCAGTGCGCGCCACGATGACCACCGCGGACTTTGCCTTCTTCCGCTCGACGAACTCCCAGCCGTCGCGCTCGAGGACGACGACGTGTTTGCCTTCGTAGACGATGTTCATATGAAACGCCCCCGCTCGCTCCTGCACTAATCGTACAAGGAGTGATCATCATGAAGAGTCGTGGTTGGGTACTCGCACTCGTGTTGCTATCCGCCGCCTCGGCGGCGGTCGCGCAGGACGCCTGGGATCACAAGAGCGTCTCGCGTTTTCTCGTTCTCCCGGCCTTCGCGAACCAAGCCGTCTTTGATCAGGAAACCGATCTCGTTTGGGAGCGCACGCCGAACGCCGGCGCATTCACTTGGGATCAGGCGCATACGCGTTGCAACAACCTCGTCATCGGTGGACGCATGGGTTGGCGCGTGCCGGCCATCCACGAATTGTCGAGCATCTTGTCCATCCCGAATCCGCCGGTCAATCTCGAGCCCGGCCATCCATTCGGCGTCGTCACCGCTTGGCTGGGTCAGGCGATCTGGAGCAACACGACGGCCTCCAATCCCGCCAACGCGTGGACGTTGAACATGGCGGGGAACACGGCAGCATTCCCCAAGGGCTCGCTCTCACATTGCTGGTGCGTTCGCTTCCGATAAGGCCCGAATGCGGAACAGCCTTCAGAACAGCGATGCCTGCGCAGTGGGGCGCCGGAACGCGTCGGCCGACAGGTCGCGGCTGATCTCGTTCAGATGCAGTTTGCGGCAGGTGATGTCGAAGATTGCGTCGAGCTGCTCGGCGAAGATGCCCTCGCCGCGCTGCCGCACGCCCCACCGCGCGTCGTACAGCTTGCCGTCGCGCAAAATTCGCACCCGGTTGAGCACCTTCTGCTTGCGGTCGGGGTAGTGCTCGTCCAGCCATCGCTCGAACAGCGGCGCGACCGCCCACGGCAGTCGCAGCAGGACGTAGCCCGCCGAGCTGGCGCCGGCGTTGGCCACCTCGGTGAGGATGCCCGGCAGCTCGTGATCGGTGATCGCCGGGACTACCGGCGCCACCATCGCGCCGACCGGGATGCCCGCCTTCGCCAGCGCCTCGATGGCCTCCAGGCGCCGCTGCGGCGTCGAGGCGCGCGGCTCCATGATGTTCGCCAGTGCGGGGTCGAGGGTGGTGACCGAGAGGTTGACCGAAATCGCGTCGTACTTCGCCAGCTCCTGCAGGACGTCGATGTCGCGGGTCACCAGATGGTTCTTGGTGATGATGCAGGTCGGGTTGCGGAACTCGGCGAGGACCTGGAGGCAGCGGCGGGTGATCTCCAGCTTCCGTTCGATCGGCTGATAGGGATCGGTCACCCCGCTGATGGCGATGAGGTGCGGCTTCCACCGCGGCGACATCAGCTCCTCGCGCAGCAGCTCCGGCGCGTCCTCCTTGACCATGATCTTCGATTCGAACTCCAGGCCGGCGGAGAAGCCGAGGTATTCGTGCGTGGGGCGGGCGAAGCAGTAGATGCAGCCGTGCTCGCAGCCGCGGTAGGGATTGATGCTGGACTCGAATCCGACGTCGGGGCTGTCGTTGTGGGCGATGATCGTGCGCGTCGGATCGCGCAGGAAGATCGTCGACGGCGACGGCTGCTCCTCCGCCTCGTCGTCGCGGACGTACTCGATGGTCTCGAATCGGGACAGGGGATTCCAGCTCGCGCCGCGGCCGTGGATCGCGCTCACGAAGCCAGAGTAGCGTGGCGGTCAAGTTCTTCTACAGGGAGTGGATTTCTCGCATCTTCCGCAGCCGCGGCGACGCCACCGCCGTCACCGCCACCACCACCAGCGTCATCACCCCGCCGAAGATCACCGACGGCACGACGCCGAGGAGGCGCGCGGCGACGCCCGACTCGAAGGCGCCGATCTCGTTCGAGGCGCCGATGAAGATCGAGTTCACCGACGCCACCCGTCCCAGCAGCTCGCGCGGGGTGAGGGTCTGCATCAGCGTGCCGCGGATCAGGACGCTGACGTTGTCCGCCACGCCGCTCAGCATCAACAGGCCGAATGAGAGCAGGAAGCTGCGCGACAGGGCGAAGCCGATCATCGTCAGGCCGAAGACGGCGACGGCGACGAACAGCGTCGGCCCGGCGCGGCGGAAGGGTAGGCGGTGGGCGAGGTAGACGCCGACGGCGAGCGAGCCGACCGCCGGCGCGGCGCGGAGGACGCCGAGTCCCTGCGGGCCGGCGCCGAGCATCTTGGCGAAGATCGGCAGCAGCGCGACCGCGCCGCCGAAGAGGACGGAGAAGAGGTCGAGGGTCATCGCGCCGAGGAGCACCGGCTGACGCCAGAGGAACCGTAGGCCGACCCGCAGGCTCTCGCCGATCGGCATGTCGTTCGGCAGCGGCTCCGACTGGTGGGTGATGGCCAGCAGCGCCGCGAGCGCGCCGGCGAAGAGGACGATGACCACGCCGTAGGTCAGCCTCGGCCCCCAGAAGCCGTACAGCATGCCGCCGAGCGCCGGCCCGGCGATGGCCGCCCCCTGCCACACGGATGATCGCCACGCCACCGCGCCCGAGTAGATCTCGCGCGGCACCAGCTCCGCGGAGAGCGCGGTGACCGCCGGCCGGGTGAAGCTCCGCGCGATGCCGCTGGCGAAGATCACGCCGTAGATCGGCCAGACGTTGTGCAGCAGCGCCGGATTGAGTGTGAACAGCAGCAGGGCGACGGCGGAGATCGCCAGCCCCAGCGTCCCGGCGATGGCGATGGTCCGCCGGTTGGCGCGATCCGCCACATGTCCCGCATACAGCGCCACCGCCACGAACGGCAGCGCCTCGGCCAGCCCGATCAGTCCCAGCGACAGCGGGTCTTTGGTGACTTCGTAGATCTGCCAGGCGACGACGACGATCTGCGCCTCGCGCGCCACGGTGGAGGTGCCGTGCGCCAGCACGAGCCAGCGGAAGTTCGAGTAGCGGAGTGGGGCGTAGGGGTCGTGGCCGGAGCTCAATCCGGCGCGACTCCCACCGGCGTCACCGCCGCGCGGTCCGTCTCCCCGGTCCGGATCCGCACCACGCGCTCCACCGGCATCACGAAGATCTTTCCGTCGCCGACGTCGCCGGTGCGCGCGCCGGCGATGATGGCGTCGATGGTCGGATCGACGAAGTGATCGGAGACGCCGATCTCGATGCGCACTTTCTCGGTCAGCTCCATCTTGACCGTCGTGCCGCGATAGGTCTCCACGCGCTCGGTCTCGCCGCCGTGCCCCTGCACGCGGCTGATGGTGAGGCCGGCGATCTTCGCGCGGAACAACTCCTCGAGCACGTTGCCGAGGCGGTCGGGCCGGATGATGGCGACGACGAGTTTCATTCGCTCCTCACTAATTTATCCCGAGCGAAGCGAGGGATCTGGCGCCTATATGCGCTGCGCAAGTGGGCGGCAGATCCTTCGCCCTTCGCGCTCAGGATAAACGTGGTCAATCGCTCCTCCCGTCGAGCACGAGAATGGCCCCCTCACCCCTGCTGTACGCCTCCTCGCCGTGTTGCGTGACGTCGAGGCCGAGGCCTTCGTCGCGGGTGTTGGTGCGCAGCGCCATCACCACGCCGACGAGCTTCACGATGATGAACGTCACCACGCCGCTGTAGACGAGCGTGGCCAGGATGGCGATGGCTTGGACGCCGAGCTGCCGCGCGTTGCCGGCGAGGAGGCCGTCGGCGCCGCCGGGGTTCCACTGCTTCGAGGCGAAGACGCCGGTGAGCAGCGCGCCGACGATGCCGCCGACGCCATGCGCGGCGACGACGTCGAGCGAGTCGTCGAGGCGAGTCTTCGCCCGGTAGAGCAGCGCGAAGTAGCTCGGCACCGCGGCGATCGCGCCGAGCACGATGGCGAATCGCGGACTGATGAATCCCGCGGCGGGGGTGATGGCCACCAGGCCGACCACGATGCCCGTCGCCGCGCCGATCGCGGTGGCCTTGCGCGTGCGCATCAGGTCGAGCATCGTCCAGACCACCAACGTCGCCGTCGGCGCCAGCATGGTGTTGACGAAGGCCAGCGCGGCGATGCCGTTCGCTGCCAGCGCGGACCCGGCGTTGAATCCGAACCAACCGAGCCACAGCAGTCCCGCGCCGAGGAGCGTGAACGGTACGTTCTGCGGCAGGATGGCCTGGCGCGCGTAGTCCTTCCGGGCTCCGACCACCACCGCGCAGACCATCGCCGCGGCCGCGGCGTTCACGTGCACCACCGTGCCGCCGGCGAAGTCGAGCGCGCCGAGGTTGGCGATCCAGCCGCCGCCCCACACCCAGTGCGCGACCGGCGCGTAGACCGCCAGCGACCAGATGGTGATGAAGACCACGTACGGGCCGAAGCGCATCCGCTCCACGATCGCGCCGGAGATCAGCGCGGCGGTGATGACGGCGAACGTTCCCTGGTAGGCGAAGAAGAGGAGGTGCGGGATCGTCCCTTTCGCCTCGAGGCCGACGCCGCGCAGCAGGAAATACTGCGATCCGCGGCCGAAGGCGAAGGAGTAGCCGAAGAAGGCCCACGCCAATCCGACGAAGCCGAGCGCGGAGAAGCTCATCATCAAAGTGTTGAGAGCGTTCTTGGCGCGGACCATCCCGCCGTAGAAGAATCCGAGGGCCGGGGTCATCATGAGCACCAGCGCGGTGGCGACCAGGAGCCAGGCGGTATCGGCGGGAACGATGAGCGCGATTATAACCGATGATATTAATGCGACATGAAAAATACTCGTCATCCTGACCCTGAACGAAGTGAAGGGGAAGGATCTCAGGTTGCGTAGGCCGAGATCCTTCGCCGTCTTCGCGGCTCAGGATGACGTCGCGCGGATCGTGCTGTACGCGCTGGTCGCCGCCGCCGCCCTGGCCCGCCTGATGCTGCAGGTGGCGGCGCTGCCGCCGTACGCGGGGCTGGACGAGGTGTGGCACGTGGCGCGGCTGGTGTTCGTGCTGCAGGAGGGGCGCAATCCCGACATCCGCGAACCCTCCGTGGCGCAGTATCTCGCCTCGGCGACGGCGGGAGATCCGGCGTACCCGGCCGACTTCGGACACGTCGACGCCGGTTGGCCGGAGGTGGTCCGCAGGCGCGCGGTGGTGGTCGATCACGCCACGACCGCCAACTATCTCCGCTCCAACATCGAGGCGCAGCAGCCGCGGCTCTACTACTCGATCGCCGGGCGCCTCGGGCGCCTCATTCATCGCACGCAGCTCGCGGAGCTGCGCTTCTGGCGCATGCTGTCCATCCTCTTCGCCGCGGTCATCGTGCTGGCGACCGCGCGCATCGGCGAGACGTTTTTCGGGATGCGCGGGATCGCGGCGGCGGCGCTGCTGGTGTCGCTCCCGACGTGGCTGACGCTCGTGGCGCGCGCAAGCAACGACGCCTTCGCCTGCATGCTCCTCGCGCTGGCGCTGGCATGCACGTTCGCCGGATCGACATGGCGTGCCGCGCTCTTCTGGGCGCTGGCGCTGGCGACCAAGCTCTACACCTGGCCCGCGCTGGTGATCCTGCTGCTGTTCTGGATCCGTCAACGTACTCCGCGCCTCCGCGTGATCACCGTCGCGATCGCCTGCGCGATCTCGATCGCCATCACCATCGCCGACCTCGCCCTGCGCACGCACAATCCCCTCGGCGTCCTCGGCTTCGACCCCGCGGCAACCACCGGAGTGCCGCAGCCGATCCGCTACTTCGAGATGGTGAAGGTGACGCTCGCCAGCGCGGTGTGGACCAGCGGGCAGCACTGGAATGCGCTGACGCTGCGAGGCATGCTGCTCTACGCCGTGCCGCTGCTCGCGCTGATCGTCTTCGGCGTGCTGCGCTCGAAGCAGCGCCGGCTGGCGCTGTTTCCGCTCGCCGGCCTGGCCGCCTTCACCGTCGCGCAGGTCGTCCACGCCGGCGGGTACATCCGCCGCGCCCGCGCCATGGGCCTGGCGCTGCCGGCGGCGGGGAAGGAGGGGTGGTTCTGGTACGCCTTGGCGCCGCTAATTGTGGCGACGCTCTTTCCCATGACGCCGATCGCGATCACCGCCGGCTGGCTGGTGGGATGGGACGTGATCATCCACGAAGGGGCGCTTTTTCACGACTTCGCCGGCCTCACCTCTCCCGCCACGGGCTGGTGGCTGTTTCGCTGGGGCCCATGGCACGCCCCTTTCACCGCCGATCTGTCGCACGTGGCGGTAGGGCCATTCGCGTCGCATCTTCTTGCGCTGCGCCTCATTCACCTCGGCGCGGTGGCCGCCGTCTTCGTCTTAGAATCTCTCTTGCATGACCGAAACGCTCACCCTCCCGGCTGACGCGCGCACATCGCGCAGCGAACGCATCCCGGTCGCGGTCCTCGGCGCGACCGGCTCGGTCGGGCAGCGCTTCGTGCAACTGCTCGAGAATCACCCCTGGTTCCGCCTCCACGAAGTGGTGGCCTCGGACCGCAGCGCCGGGAAGCGCTACGCGGACGCCGCCGACTGGCGGCTCGACACGCTCCTCCCGCGCGCTGCGTCGTCGCTGGAAGTGAAGCCGCTCAACGCGGATCTCGAATCGCGCCTCCTCTTCTCCGGCCTCGACTCCTCGGTGGCCGGCGAGGCGGAGGAGCTCTACGCCGGCCGCGGCTGCGTAGTGGTCTCCAACTCGCGCAACCATCGGATGGACGACGACGTGCCGCTGCTGATCCCCGAGGTCAACGCCGAACATTTGGTGGCGATCGAGCAGCAGCGCAAGCGGCGCGGCGGCCGCGGCGCCATCGTGACCAATCCCAACTGCTCGGTAATCGGCCTGGCGATGGCCATCGCCCCGATCGAGCGCGCCTTCGGCATCGAGCAACTGCAAGTGACGACGATGCAGGCCATCTCCGGCGCCGGCTACAACGGCGTGGCGTCGTATGCCATCCTCGACAACGTGATCCCGTACATCGGCGGCGGCGAGGAAGAGAAAATCGAGAGCGAGCCGCGCAAGATCCTGGGGCGGTGGAGCGGTGGCCGCTTCGAGCCGGCGCCGATGACCATCTCCGCGCAGGTGAATCGCGTGCCGGTGATCGACGGGCATTTGATGACGATCTCTCTCAGGTTGCGGCTGGCAGCGAGCAGCGCGCAGCTCATCGATGCGCTGCGCGAGTTTCGCGGAGAGCCGCAAGAGCTGTCGTTGCCGTCCGCGCCGCGGCAGCCGATCCACGTGCTCGACGAGACCGACCGCCCGCAGCCGCGCCTCGACCGCGATCGGGAGGGTGGGATGGCGGTGAGCGTCGGCCGGCTGCGTCCTTGCCCCATCCTCGACTACCGCATGGTCGCGCTGGTGCACAACACCGTCCGCGGGGCGGCGGGGGCGGCGCTGTTGAACGCGGAGCTGCTGGAAGCGAAGGGCATGCTGTGACGGCCAACGGCCAACGGCCAACTGCGAACCGGGTGGGGGGCGGCTCATGATCATCATCAAGTTTGGCGGCACGAGTGTCGGCGACGCGCAGCGCGTGGCCAACGCCATCGACATCGTTGCCGAGCGGCGGGAGCGCAATCCGATCGTGGTCGTCTCCGCGCTGGCGGGCGTCACCAACGACCTCGTGGCCTCGACCGAGGCGGCGTGCGCCGGGGACGAGGCGCGCGTCGCAGAGATCATCGACCGCGTGCGGCAGCGGCACGAAGACGTCGCCATGCGCCTGGTGCAGCAGAAATTCGACTTCTTCGAGGCCTTCCTCAAGAAACTGCACCGCCAGATCGAAGAGATCCACACCATCCTGCGCGGCATCGCCCTGCTGCGCGAGATCACCCCGCGGGCCAAGGACAAAGTGATGGCCATCGGCGAGCAGCTCTCGTCGGTGCTCTTCGCCTACTCGATGATGATGCGGGCGCTGCCGGGCGAGCCGGTCGACTCCGGCGAGGTCGTCTTCACCGACGCCAAGTTCGGCGAGGCCAGCCCCCTGATGGACGAGACGCGCGCCGCTGCCCAGCGCGTGCTACTCCCGATCGTCGAGCGGCGGCACATCCCGGTCATGGGCGGCTTCATCGGCCGCACCCGCGACGGCGCCACCACCACCCTCGGACGCGGCGGCTCCGACTACAGCGCGGCCATCGTCGGCGCGGCGATCGGCGCGGAGGAGATCCAGATCTGGACCGACGTCGACGGCATGATGACCTGCGACCCGCGGCTCATCCCCGGCGCGCGGGTCATCGACCACATCTCGTACGTCGAGGCGGCGGAGCTGGCGTGGTTCGGGGCGAAAGTCCTGCATCCGAAGACCATCGCGCCGGCCGTGGAGCGCAACATCCCGGTGCGCGTGCTCAACACGCACAACGTGGCCAGCCCGGGGACGCTGGTGAGCGCCGAGGGCGACCAGCGCGAGGCTGGCCCGCGTGCGGTGGCCCTCAAGCGGGGGGTGAGCGTGGTGCACATGACCTCCAGCCGCATGCTCGGCGCGTACGGCTTCCTGGCGCGCCTTTTCGCCATCTTCGACGAACTGCATGTCTCCGTCGATCTGATCACCACCTCGGAGGTCTCGGTCTCCGTCACCGTCGACGAAAGCCACAACATCGACGCGCTGAAGGAGCGGCTGGAGAAGAACGGCATCGACGTCGACGTGCGCAACAACCAGTGCATCGTGGCCATCGTGGGGCGGAATCTGATGAAGGACTCCGCCGTGGGCGCGCGGGTCTTCGACGCCATGCGTGGCGTGCCGATGTCGATGTTCTCCCTCGGCACGTCCGGTCTCAATCTCTCCATCGTCTGCGACGAGCGCGACGCCGACCAGGCGGTGCGCGCCATTCACGCCGCGCTGTTCGAAGCGCCGGTACCGGCATGAAAGTCGCCATCCACGGCTACGGCAAGATGGGCAAGACCATCGAGAACATGGCGAAGGAGCGCGGCCACGAGGTGGTCTGTATCCTCGACGTCGACCGCGAGGAGCCGCTCGACGGCGCCGAGGTGCTGATCGACTTCTCGCATGCTTCGGCGCTCGGCCGCGCCGTGGGCCTGGCCTGCGACAACGGCATCGGGCTGGTGATCGGTACGACGGGTTGGAACGAGCAGCTCGGCGACGTTCGCGCGCACGTGGAGAAGTCCGGCATCGGCTGCGTCTACGCCTCGAACTTCTCGCCCGGCGCGAACGTGGCGTTCGCGCTGGCGCGCCGCGCCGGAGAGCTGGTCGCGCGATTCCCGCAGTACGAGGCGGGCATCGAGGAGCGCCATCACTCGCAAAAGAAGGACGAGCCGAGCGGCACCGCGCTGAAGATGGCGAGCGAAGTCAAAGAGGGGAGCGGCGGCAAGCTCGATCCGCCGATCGCCTCCTCGCGGGTCGGCGCGGAATTCGGCCTGCACACGCTGTTCTTCGACTCGTCCGACGATTTGATCGAGATCTCCCATCGCGCTCGCAGCCGCGACGGCTTCGCCCGCGGCGCGGTCCTGGCTGCGGAGATGGTCCGCGGGCGGAAGGGATTCTTTCGGTTTGATGAATTGGTGTTTTAGGGTCGCAACCCGGGAGCAGAACATGAAGTTCAGAGGCGTAGGTACGGCTCTCGTCACCCCCTTCAAGGAATCGGGCGCGCTCGACGAGGCCGCGCTGGCGCGCTTCGTCGAGTGGCAGATCGCGGAAGGCATCAACTTCCTCGTCCCGTGCGGCACCACCGGCGAGAATCCGACGCTGACGCCCGACGAGCACCGCCGGGTGGTGGAGATCGTCATCGAGACCGCCGACCATCGCGTGCCGGTCCTCGCGGGAGCCGGCAGCAACTCGACCGTCCGGGCCATCGAGCTCGCCGTGCAGGCCATCGAGCTCGGAGCCGACGGCGTCCTCACCATCACGCCCTACTACAACAAGCCGACGCCCGACGGGCTGCGCCGCCATTTCGGCATGCAGGCCGAGGCCATCGAGAAGCGGAAGAGCGGCTTCCCGATGATCATGTACAACGTCCCCGGCCGCACCGGAGTGAACATGACCGCGGCGACGACGCTGCAGATCGCCGCCGAGGTGCCGAACGTCATCGGCGTGAAAGAGGCGTCGGGGAACATGGAGCAGATCCTCAGCATCCTGCGCGATCGGCGGAAGGGCTTCGCCGTCCTGAGCGGCGACGACGCCTGGACCCTGCCGCTCATCGGCGCGGGCGCCGACGGCATCATCTCGGTTGCCTCGAACGAAGTGCCGGGGCCGATGTCGACGATGGTCGCCGCAGCGCTGGCGGGCGACTTCTCGGGTGCCCGCCGCATCCACGAGCGCCTCCTGCCGCTGATGACCGGCAATTTCATCGAGTCGAGTCCCATCCCGGTGAAGGCCGCGTGCAAGATGCTCGGCATCATCCCCACCGACACCGTCCGCCCTCCGCTGGCGCCGATCACGGAGGCGAACCGCAAGAAGCTCGAGGCGATCCTGCAGGAGTGCGGGTTGTTCGATGCGGTGAGCAAGTAAATGCCGACCATCGAAGAACGGGTCTACGCTCTGGCCAACGCCGACCGCACCGAGGCGTTGAAGACGATCGGGTTGTTCCTCGCGGAGCTGGAGAAGGGCGCGGTCCGCGCCGCGGTGCGCGACGCAGACGGCGTGTGGCAGGCGCAGGGGTGGGTGAAGCAGGGGATTCTCGCGGCGTTCAAATTCGGTGTGGCGTCGGAGTTCGCGTCCGGCGCGCTCTCCTTCATCGACAAGGACACCATCCCGCCGCGGCGCTTCAAGGCCTCCGACGGCATCCGCATCGTCCCGGGCGGCTCATCGATCCGGCGCGGCGCGTACATCGGCAAAGGGGTGGTGATGATGCCGCCGGCCTTCGTGAACGTCGGCGCGTACGTCGACGAAGACACCATGATCGACTCGCACGCGTTGGTCGGCTCCTGCGCGCAGATCGGCAAGCGCGTGCATCTGAGCGCCGCCGCGCAGATCGGCGGCGTGCTCGAACCGATCGGCAACCTGCCGGTGGTCATCGAGGACGACGTGGTCGTGGGCGGCAACTGCGGCATCTACGAGGGGACCGTGGTCCGCTCGCGCGCCGTGATCGGCGCGGGGGTGATCCTCACCGCGTCGACGCCGATCTACGACGTCGTGCGCGGCCAGATCTATCGCCGTGAAGTGCCATACGGCGCCGTCGTCATCCCCGGCTCGCGTCCGATGAAGGGCGCCTTCGCCGAGCAGCACGGGCTGTCGATGACCACGCCGGTGATCGTGAAGTATCGGGATGAGAAAACCGATAGCGCTACCGCGCTGGAAGAAGCGTTGCGCTGATGTCCTACATTTTCTCCACGATTGCCTGTAGTCGCCGGTTCTTCTGCCGGTTCGCGTCCGTGTCGTTCGGCGCGACCGGCTTCGTCTCGCCCCATCCCTTGGTACTGAGCCGGGCGTTGTCGATGCCCTCTTTTTCCACCAGCCATTTACGCACCGACTCGGCGCGGCGCTCAGAGAGCTTCTGGTTGTAGGCGTCGTCGCCTTTGGAGTCGGTGTGGCCTTCGAGGCGCGCGCGGCCTTTCGATTGCGCGCGGATGATCGTGGCGAGCTGCGCGAGCGCTTTCGCCGCGTCGGCGCGGATGTCGGCCTTGTCGAAGTCGAAGAGCACGTCGGCTGGGAGGTCGATCGTGATCTCCAGCGCGGTCTCCTGCGCGCCGAGGTCGCGCATGGCCTGTTGCAGTCCCTGCACGTTGGCCACCAGACCGCTCGACTGGCCGACGAGTCCCATGGCCTCGAGGCCGACGATGTTGAGGACCTGCGGCACGAGGGTCATCGCGCGGTTCGCGCCGAGGCGCGCCACCGCGGCCTCGGCGGCGGCTTCGGTGTCAGGCGCCCACGGGTCGGTGAACGCCAGCAGGAGAGCGAGGAGCGCGCCCATGCCTCACTCCTGAATGTTGAGGTCCTCGAACGGCGGCGTGCTGGGGAGCTGCAGCGAGATGACTTTGACTTCGGGCGGCGGGGCGGGGAACTTCATCCACAGCAGATACGACTCGCCCGGTTTCATCGTGTCGTACCAGCGATCTCCCCACCCGCTTCTCAGCGAGGCGATGTAGGCGCCCTTCTCGTCCCGGAGCACGTTGTATTTCTTCCCCGCGCTGGTATCGATGAGATAGACCTCATCGAATTTGACTTCGGCCTGCGGACTCTCCAAGCCGTGATTCACGATTTGTACTTTCGCCGTCAGGGTGTTCCCCTTGCGCCGGAACTCGGTCACAGCGGCGGAGATCCCCTTCCAGTTCGTCTCCTGCGTGGCGATCGCGCCGGCGGCCGCCGGCGCGGCAGCGGCGGGAGCCGATGTTGCCGATGCGGCTGCAGGTGCGGCCTCCGAGGTCGCCGAAGCGGCGGTGGGGGCGGTGGTGGCGGTGGGTGGTGCGGTGGCGGAGGTGGTCTGTTCGGGCGCCTTGTTGCAGGCAATGATCAGAATCACGACGGAGAGCAGAAGAAGAATGCGGTTCATGTCACTCCTCCCGAGAGGCGTGAGTATAGTCTCAGCCATGAAAGCCGCGCGCCGGATGGACGGAATCGAGATCTCGCTCATCCGGCAGATCAACGCCCTGGCGACGCCGCTGTCGACCAACCTCGGCATCGGCGAGCCGAACATCGAGCCTGACCAGACCCTGCGCGACTTCGCCCGCCGCGCGGCGACCACCGGCTCGTGGCACTACACGCCGAACGCCGGCTCGCTCGCTTTGCGCAAGCTGCTCGTCGCTGGAACGCCGTTCGATCCGAAGAGCGAGATCTGCGTCACGGCGGGGACGCAGGAGGGGCTCTTCGCCATCTTCCAGGCCTTCGTCGATCCCGGCGACGAGGTGCTGGTGCCGAATCCCGGCTTCGTCTCCTACGCCACGCTCGCGCGGCTGGCGGGCGCGACGCCGGTGGCGTACGACATCGAGCCGCCGGAGTGGCGCCTCACCGCCGGCGCCGTGCTGTCGAAGATCACGGCGCGCACGAAGTTGATCGTCATCAACTCGCCGTCCAATCCGCTCGGCGCGGTCGTCGATGAGGAAACTCTGAAAGCGATCGCCGAGGCCGGGCCTCTCGTCGTGGCCGACGAGATCTATCGCGAGATCTGGTACGACGCGCCGCCGCCGACGATGCGCGGGATGTCGGACAACTTCATCGTCGTCGACGGGATGTCGAAGAGCCATTCGATGACCGGTCTGCGCCTCGGATGGGTGATGGCGCGCGAGGCGCTGATGAAGCCGATCGTCACCGCGCACCAGTACATCGCCACGTGCGCCTCGTCGTTCTCGCAGTCGCTGGCCGAAATGATCCTGGCCGACGCCGCGTGGAACGCCGGGTGGCTCGAGGGCGTCCGCGCGCAATTCCGCGACCAGCGCGAGGCGGCGCTTTACGCCATCGAGCGCGAGCTGGAGGCGAAGGTGCCGCCGCCTGCCGGCGCGTTCTACGCCTTCGCTCCGGTGCCGACGTGCGACACGCTCTATCTCGCCAAAGCGCTGGCCACCGACGCGGCAGTGCTGGTCATCCCCGGCGTGGCCTTCGGCGCGCTCGGCGAGGGCTTCGTGCGGATCTCATTCGCCGCGCCGCCGGAGGAGATCGGGACGGGCATCGAAAGAATTGGGCGCTACCTCCGCGCGATTGGCCGCTAGCGTCTGCCCGAAACTTGCTTACCATTGGCTCTGATGGCCGCAGTCGAAGCAAAGATCCCGCTCGCGGCGCCGAAAGATTCCGTCGCGGCGTCCGAGGTCTCGCTGTACCGCAACGTCCTGAAGATCAAGCAGCAGCACGGGCTGGAGAACCTCGGCATCTCCTTCTTCGACGCCGAGACGACCATTCAATGGTCGTACAACGCCGACTTCTACTTCCACGCCGCGTCGACGATGAAGCTCGCCGTGCTCCTCGGCGTTTTCCGGCAGGTGGAGCGCGGGGATCTGTCGCTCGACTCGGCGGTGCACGTGCGCAACCGCTTCACCAGCATCGTCAATCGGGAGCCGTTCATGCTGGACCTCGCCCGCGACGCCGATCCCGACGTCTACGGCCATCTCGGCAAGACGCTCACCGTGCGCGAGCTGGCGTACTGGATGATCACCAAGTCGAGCAATCTCGCCACCAACCTTCTGGTCGACATCCTCGGCATCGACATCATCCAGAAGGCGCTCGACGAGCTGGACATCGACGGGATACGCATTCTCCGCGGCGTCGAGGATCAGGCGGCGTTCGAGGCGGGCCTGAACAACGAGGTGACGGCGACCGGACTCCTCAAACTGCTTCGCCTCATCGCCGAGGGGAAGGCATATTCGAAGCATGCTTGCGACGAGATGCTCAACATCCTGCTCGAGCAGCAGTACCGCAGCGGCATTCCCGCAGGACTGCCGAAAGCGGCGCGCGTGGCGCACAAGACCGGCAACATCTCCACCGTCCACCACGACGCGGGGATCGTCTACCTCGAGAACCGGAAGCCGTACGTCCTGGTGATCCTCACGCAGTTCGCGGCGGAAGGCGGGCGGGGGACGGCGGTGGCCGACGTCTCGCGAGACATCTTCAACACGCTCGCCGGAATGATCTATGAGTGACGGCCTTGGCGAGTCGATCAAAGTGATCGACGCCTGCGACCTCGACGACGAGCTGCGCACCCTCCTCAAACCGGGCGAAATGCTGCTCGACGAACAGAAACGCCGCCATCGCCTCCCGCGATACTTCTACGAAGTACCGTCGCACGAAGCGGCGCAGGCCATCCGCCTGACGCCGCACTTCGGCCTCAACGAATTCATCCTCGTCGACCTCCGGGAGGCGGAGCGGCTCCAGCAGTTTCCCCGCTACATCCCGTGCGCCGTCCGCGTGCTGGCGTTCTACCTCGAGCAGTTCCGCGCCGCCGCCGGCGCCTCGGTGCACGTCGCCGTCAACGGCGGCTACCGCTCGCCGATGCACAAGATGTCGACGCACGCCACGCCGCACATGTGGGGCACCGCCGCCGACGTCTACCGCATCGGCGCGACCATCCTGAAGACGAAGGACACGATCGAGAAGTTCAACGAAGTGGCCGAGGGCGTCTCAGACGACATCGTCGTCTATCCGTTCGGCCACGTCACCGGCAACACCGCCGACGATCATGTCCACGTCGACCTCGGCTACATCACAGTCGTCCCCCGGGAGATCAGCGAGGACAGGATGGAAGTACCGCAGGAAGCCCGTCCGCGGTTCGCGTTCGAGGACCGCAGGAGGCGGGAGCGGCGCGCGGGGGACGATGTAGGACGGGCTTCAGCCCGTCCGGACGAGACGACGGGCTGAAGCCCGTCCTGCATTGGTCCAAATCGGCTGGTTTACCGTTTGCAATTGACCTTGCCGCAGTCCTCGTTCCTCCCCGGGTTCTTCGCATGCCTTTGAATCTAAAAGACGAAATTGCCAGCGAGCGACTTCGGGCGCGGCGCACATGGCTGGACATGCCGGTCATCGGCATGGAGTCCGAGTTCAACGTCTGGCTGGACGAACAAGAGATCAATCCAGAGGCTTACTGGAAGCACCCCAGCAGTTTCATCGACCGGCCGCTGCTCGTCCGGGAGAAGTCGTCATTGCAGCTCCCCACCGGCGGCGCGGTCTACTTCGACCGCGGCGTGATCGAGGTGGTCACGCCGGTCATCGAGCTGGCGCCGGCGTCGACGGCGCGCATGGTGCGGAATCTGTGGGAGCAGATCGGCTTCGTGCGCGATCAGCTCACGCGCTGGGGGAAACAAAACGGCCACACCGTCCGCCTCAAGGCGTACAGCAGCCATTACAACGTCTCGTACGAGATCCCCCGGCGGCAACAGAACCGCCGGCGCAACATCCAAAAGCTCGCTCTTCTGCTCGCGTACATCCTTCCGGTCCCGGTGATGGTGGTGGGCGGCAACCGCCGCTCGACGGGCGTCGGCGTGCGGCCGCGCGGGAACCGCATCGAGATCACCGTCGACTTCACCCCCGATCCGGGGCTGATGATCGCCACCGCCACGCTCATCGTCGGCATCGTGCGCGAGGTGATGTCGTGGCCGAGCTACGAGCTCTCGCTCCTGCGCATGCTGCCGATTCCGATCATCGCCGGCGTCATCCCCGGAAAGCACACCACGCGCAAGGGATGGCTGACGAAGGACTTCCACTACGCGCAGAGCCCCTACACCTCCGACATCGACGCGCCGATCTGGGCCACGCAGTACGGCGAGAAGAAGTCGCTGCGCTGCATCGCCGGCGAGGTGGCGTGGTTCTTCCGCCACATGATCCGCAAATACGCCGATCCGTTCAGCGTGCGCCTGCTGTTCGCGGTCCTCTCGGGGCGCGCGCCGTCGATGCTCGAGCTGATCGACCGCCCCACCGGGTACGAAGACGTCGGGAACCTCTGCAAGTGGGGGATGGTCATCCACGAGCTGAAGGACTACGAGACGGAGATGGCGCTGCTCCAGCAGAAGCGCCAGGCGTGGGAGCGTCAGTCGATCGACGAGTACGTGGTCGAGCGGGAAAAGGCGCGCCGGACGTTCACCACCGAGCTGGAGACGGTGAGCGCGACGAAGGATCCGAAACGCGTATCGCTCCTGCCGCCGCCGCGCGCGTCGCGCCGTCGCAACGACACGCCCGGCCGGCTGGTCCCGCCGCGCCCGACGCCGTACCTCGACCGTCGCGGCACCGCCCTCCTGCCTCCGCGCGCTTCCACCCCGCGCGAGCGCCGCCGCAGCGCCGACCGCCGCCGCAAGCAGTACAGCGTCCCGTTCCCCGACCGCCGCCTCACCCGCTCCGCCTACGAGCAGGTCTTCCTCAAGCTCGTCTCCGGCGGCAAGCTCCGCTTCGGCAACGACGTCTACCGCCCGGTGGGGATGAAGGGGTGGTACCACGCTGTCTTCCGCCGCGAGTCCGACGGCGCCGAGCGGCTCTTGAGCATCGATCAGTTGCTTCAGAGGATGGCGGACTGGATGTGATGTGGGACGGGTTCTCTAACCCGTCACTCGCCCCGTCGTCGCTCCCAATCCTCCCGAAACGCATGCCCCCGGCGAGCGGTCTTTCAACCGTGGACGCTCCAGGATGGGCGAAGAGGTCGGCGGTTCCCCAGCCGGTGAAGGTCGTGGCGGCGATGGCGAAGAGCTGGCCGAGCGAATCGAGGCCTAGCAGGTAGAAGATCGCCAATGGAACGAGCACGCCCATGACGATGACGCCGACGAGCAGCCGTTTGCCCGACATGCGGGCCATTGTAGTCGCCGGCTACTCGCTGAGGCCCGCGACGTGGTTGTCGAACCGCGCGCCGAGGTCGCGCTGGTAGTTCTGTACGCGCGAGACGTAGTTTCGCGTTTCGCGGAACGGCGGGATGCCGCCGAAGCGACGCACGTTGCCCTCGCCGGCGTTGTAGGCGGCGATCGCTTTTTGCGTGTTGCCGTCGAAGCGGTCGGTCAGGTAGCGAAGGTACTTCGCCCCCGCCTGAACGTTCTGCACGGGATCGGTGAGATTCTTCGCGCCCAGCCACCGCCCGGTGCGGGGGACGAGCTGCATCAGTCCAACCGCGCCGGCGTGCGAGCGCGCGGTGGGAACGAACTTCGACTCCGTGTGCGCCACCGCGGCGACCAGCTCAGGCGGGAGGTTGTTCTTCTTCGCCTCGCTGTAGATCAGCGACCCGAACGGAATCTCCGCCTTGAAGAAGGCGTGCTTCACGTCCTCGGTCATCAGCGCCAGTTTCACCGGCGCCTCGGCGACTCTTTCCGCCACGTTGGTGGGCGCAACCGTCGCTGCGACGTCCTGCACCGCGCTGCTGACGCCGCCGGCAACCGCGGACGCGATGCGCTGCGCGCTGCTGAGGTCGCTCTCGATTTGCCTGGTGGTGGCTTTTTCCGGCTCCCCGTCGGGCGCCTGCCGGGTCGCTGGCGTCTGCGTGTCCTTCAGCATTTGACCGATCTTCAGTGGGATTCCCATCCCGCCGATGGCCAGCGCTCCGCCGAGCGCCCAGGGCGCGTACTTTTTGCGTAAACCGCTCAGCGAACGCTTCGGTTTGACCTTCCTGACCTCACTTCGAAGTTCATGGCGGTCGTAGCCATCGAGAAAGCGCTGCTGAAATGGCCGGGACGTCTTCAGCTCACCCATGTTGACGATTATTTGCAATCGAGGCGCCACGATAACCGGCTCATCCATAAGAAGTTAGGTGCCAGTTTGGCCGAGCCCGCTAAAACATGTTTAGATGGTTGCGCTTATGAGGTTTCTGGTCGTAATCATGTTATTGGGCGCGTCGGCGGCGCAGGCACAGTCCTTCCTCTGCGAGGATCACTACCGGCTCCGCCCCGAGCCCGCCCCGCCGCCCGCCCCCGTCGTCACGCCCGCCCCGTTCAAGCTTCGCCTGTTGAAATACGCCGCGCTGGCCGTCAAGCACCGCCTCGGCGGCCTGGCCAGTTACTACTCGACGTCGTTGGAAGGGACGCTGACCGCCAACGGTGAGCGCTACCGCCACCGGCGGTTGACCGCTGCGCACCTGACCCTCCCTCTCGGCTGCTGGCTGGAGCTGAGGTCGCGCGCGACCGGGAAGTCGATCCGCGTGCGGGTGAACGACCGCGGCCCCTACGTGAAGAAGTTCGCCATCGACCTCTCGCAGTCCGCCGCCCGGGCCCTCGGCGTCGACGTGGCCGAGGACCGCTGGGTTTACGTCCGCATCATCGCTCTGCCGGGCGAGGAGCCGCTGCCGTAGCGTTGCAACGGGGAACTGGCAACTGACAACTACCTCGGGATCGTCATCGAAAACGTGCTCCCTTGCTCCAGCGCGCTCTCCACGTTGATCGACCCGCCGTGCCCTTCGGCGATGCGTTTGGCGAGGTAGAGGCCGTAGCCGGGGCCGCCGCCGCGCGATTTGTCGAGCTTGAGGCCGAGGTCGAAGATCTGGTGGGTGTAGCGGGGATCGATGCCCATCCCGTTGTCGCGCACCGAGAGGCGGTAGCCGGCGGGGTCGGCGCTGCAGTCGATGGCGATGGTGCGCTCGCCCTTGGGGCGGTCATTGAACGAGAGTGCGTTGGAGATCAGCGCGCCGATGGCCTCGCGCATCTTCTCTTCATCGACGTTGACGGTCGGCAAATCGGCCGGGAGGTCCACGCGCACGCCGCCCTCATCGATCAGATAGTTGTATTTGAGCAGGGCCTCCTCGACGATCTCGCGCAGCGGCGTGGGCCGCGACGCGTTCGGTCGCGAGAGCAGCTTCACGATGTGGGAGATCTCATCGATGACCTTCTTCATCTGATCGCTGCTGCCGCGGATGCGGCCGAGAAAATCCTGCCCTTCCTCGTCGAGTTTGTCGGCGTGATCGGCGAGCAGCAGCTCGATGAATCCCTGGATGACGAAGAGCGGCGACTTCAGGTCGTGCGACTGCCCGCGGAAGAGGCGCAGCAGCTCCTGGCGAGCGTTCCGTTCGGCGACGGCGGCTTCTTTCCACGGCAGCATAGACGTGAAGATTAACCCTTCCGGAACGCGGCGATGCTTCCGGCGCCGATGATTTCGGTCGATCCGTCGCCGTGAATGGCCACCGCCGTCGACGGCGGGATGCCCAGTCCGAGCTGCGTGCCGGGAATGGACATCAGCCGCCGCAGCGCGGTGTCGTTTTGTGGGTCGAACGCGGTGTCGATGACGGTATCGGCGATCCAGCCGAGAGCGGGGAGGGAGGTGGTGACGCCGCGCATGTCGCGGGCGTGGGTGCCGAAGCATGCCGCGGCGGCGCCGATGGCCGCGATCACCGCGCCGTTCGCGGCGGCGTCGCGCATGGCGATGTCGGCGGCCGACTCGTGCAGCGTGCCGAGCAGGTTGTTGGTCACGCCGCCGCCGAGGTAGATCATCCCGGCGCCGAGAAGATGGTTGAGATTTTTCTGCCGCCGTGCATCGCGTCCTCGATAGATCGGCACGTTGATGGTCTCCACGGTCGGATCGATCTGCTTGAAGTAGGCGCCGAGGTGCGTGGCGTACTCGGCGGACCCCGATGCGGCGGGGATGAAGGCGACGGTGCGGCGGTCGGCGGGCATGGAGCGGATGAGGAACTCGTCGATTTCGCGCGTCTCGCCGAAGGAGAACTCGCCGCCGCCGATGAGGACGAGCAGGTGAACGGGGCTGGCGAGGGTAAGATCGGGCGGTTTCATCGCTTGTGTCCCTCTAACGTTCAGACAAGAAGGGGAGGTTCGTCAATGCGCAGGTCGCTGATCGTCATCATCGTTGCATTTTCACTCGCGCTTCCGCTTTCGGCCCAACAACAGCCCTCTTTGATTTGGGATGAACTGATCAAGGAAAACGGGAAGTTCGCGGCAGGCCCCAGTCTGACTTTGGACGTCAGCAAGAGATTGCCGGGTGGGCAGCAGCCGGCGGTCACCGTCCTCTCGTGCGCCGACAGCCGCGTGCCGCCGGAGCTGGTGTTCAATCAAACGATCGGGAAGCTCTTCGTGGTGCGGACGGCGGGCAACGTCGCCAGCCCGTTCGACATCGCCAGCATCGAATACGCCATCATCCAAGAGCCGACGTGGACCCGATTGATCGTGGTTCTCGGCCACAGCGATTGCGGCGCGGTCAAAACGGCTCTCGGGGGCGGAACGACGGATTCCACTCCGATCAATGAGTTGCTGGCGCGGATTCGCGAGTCATTCATAGGGATTCATCCGTGGTCGACCGACAAGCCCGTTTTGAAGCAGGCAACCAAGCTCAACGCCCGCCAGAGCGCGGCGTACCTGGTCGCGCATAGCCAAATCATTCGCGCCGCGACGACGAGGATCATCGGTCCCGTGCTCATCGTTTCCGCGTACTACGACCTGGACAGCGGCAAGGTCGAGCGCATCCCGGACTAACGCGCTTTCCACACTTCTTCGATCTTGGCCCCCATCTCGCTCGGCGCGCGGACGACGTGAATGCCCGCGCGCTCGAGCGCGGCCATCTTCTCCGCCGCCGTGCCTGTGCCGCCGCTGATGATCGCGCCGGCGTGGCCCATGCGCCGGCCGGGGGGGGCGGTCTGGCCGGCGATGAAGGAGACCACCGGCTTGGTGACGTGATCCTTCACGTAGGCCGCCGCGTCCTCCTCGGCGGTGCCGCCGATCTCGCCGATCATGATGATGGCCTCGGTCTGCGGGTCGGCCTCGAACGCGGCGAGGCAGTCGATGAAGTTCGTTCCCGGCAGCGGGTCGCCGCCGATGCCCACGGCGGTCGATTGCCCGATGGTCCGCGTCTGGCCCACCGCCTCGTAGGTCAGCGTTCCGGAGCGGGAGACGATGCCGATCGGGCCGGGGCGGTGAATGTGGCCCGGCATGATGCCGATCTTCGCCTCGCCGGGGGTGATGATGCCGGGGCAATTCGGGCCGATGAGCCGCGAGCTCTTCCCGTACTTGGTGAGGAAGTCGTGCGCGCGGATCATGTCGTTGACCGGGATGCCTTCGGTGATGCAGACGATCAGCTCGATGCCGGCTCCGGCGGACTCCATGATCGCGTCGGCGGCGAAGGGCGGCGGGACGAAGATCAGCGAGCAGTTCGCCCCCTCCTTCTCCCGCGCCTCGGCGACGCTGTTGAAGACGGCGAAGCCCTCGTGGGTGGTGCCGCCCTTGCCGGGCGTCACGCCGCCGACGACGTTGGTCCCGTACTCGCGGCACTGCACGGCGTGGAAGGTCCCTTCTCGGCCGGTGATGCCTTGAACGATGACGCGGGTGTTCTTGTCTGCCCAGATGGCCATTTGGTTCCTGCTCTCTTGCCTCCGTCATCCTGAGCCGCGAAGACGGCGAAGGATCTCAACCGGCGCGGCGGAGACCCTTCGCTGCGCTCAGGGTGACGTTGATTTTTTCGCCGCTTCCACTACTTTTACGGCCGCGTCCCACATGCCGTCCGCGGTGATCAGCGGCAGCCCCGACTCGGCGAGGATCTTCTTGCCGAGGTCGACGTTGGTACCCTCGAGGCGGACCACGACGGGCACCGGCAGGCCGACGGTACGCGAGGCGCCGACGACTCCCTCGGCGATGCGGTCGCCGCGCATGATGCCGCCGAAAATGTTGATCAAGATGGCCTTCACGTTTTTGTCGCTCAAGATGATGCGAAACGCGTTCGCCACCTGCTCGGCGCTCGCGCCGCCGCCGACGTCGAGGAAATTCGCCGGTGCGCCGCCGGCCAGCTTCACGATGTCCATCGTCGCCATGGCCAGCCCGGCGCCGTTGACCATGCAGCCCACGTTGCCGTCCAGCTTGATGTAGTTGAGGCCGAACTTCGACGCCTCCACTTCCAGCGGGTCCTCTTCGTTGAGGTCGCGCATCTCCACGATGTCCTTGTGGCGGAAGAGCGCGTTGTCGTCGAAGTTCATCTTGCAATCGAGGGCCAGGACGTCGCCCTCCTTGGTGATCAGCAGCGGGTTGATCTCGGCGAGCGAGGCGTCGGTCTCGATATAGGCGCGCATCAGCTTCTGCACGAATTCGACGCACTTCTTGTACGCGTCGCCGGAGAGGCCGAGGGCGAAGGCGATGCTGCGGGCCTGGAAGGGAAGCGCGCCGAGGACGCTGTCGACGGCCTCGCGGTGGATGGCCTTCGGATCGCGCGCCGCGACCTCTTCGATCTCCATCCCCCCCTGCTTGGACGCCATGATCACCGGCATGCCGATGCGGCGGTCGAGGGTAATGCCGAGGTAGAGCTCGCGGTCGATGTTGAGCGCTTCTTCGATTAGTACTTTTCGTACTATTCGACCCTCGGGGCCGGTCTGGTGGGTGACGAGCGTCATCCCGAGCATCTTCTTGGTGATCTCGGCCGCCTCGTCGGCGTCCTTGGCCAGCTTGACGCCGCCGCCCTTCCCGCGCCCGCCGGCGTGGATCTGCGCTTTGACCACCACCCGCCCGCCGAGCGACTTCGCCGCCTGACGCGCCTCGTCGGCGGTTTCCACCATTACGCCGCGCGGCGTCGGGACGCCGTAGCGGCGAAGGATTTCTTTGGCTTGGTATTCGTGGACTTTCATGGCGCGCGGCGTTTTATCACGTAACCTCTCCTACCGGCAGTCGACCAGCCCGGCCAGCGTGACCGGCGGTGTCAACTTCCCCATGGCGCCGGTGAGCGCGGTGCTAGTGTCGGCCCACGAAACGCCTTTGCCGTCGTCGCTGTCGGACATGTCGATCACTTTCGCCGCGCCACAAACAGTCAACGTCTCGGTCTTCGCGGCGGGGTTGATCTTCGTCAGCAGCGCGGCGTCGCCGTAGAGCGGACGCCCGGCGACGATGACCAGCTTGACTGCGGTGGGCGGCGTCTCCACCAGCGTCTCGTACGCGTCGCTTCGTCCATCGGAGGCGACCACCAGGAGGTCGGCGGCGAACGCCGGCGCGATCTGGCCGGTGCGATCGGCGACGTTGCCGAGCGTGGCGGCGTTGAGCGTGGCCATGTTCACCAGGTCCTTCGCCGTCAGCGGAATGTCGACGTCCTCGATCCAGCGCCACGCATAGGTCATCTCCGGGATCATCCCCGCGCTGCCGGAGGGGCTCCAGTCCGGCGAGATGGCAATGGTCAGCCCCGCGGCGCGCGCGGCGTTGATGTCGGCAGTCGACCCGTACAATTCGAGATTGCTGCGCGGCGACCAGACGTGGCCGGCGCCGCCCTTCTGCAGCGTCTGGAAATCGGCGGCCGTCAGCGCCACGCCGTGAATGGCCACCAGACCTTTCTGCAGAAAGCCGTGCCGGTTGAGCATGTTCAGCTCGCGGCGGCTGCTTTCGACGACGCCCTCGGCGAGATGGACGATCACCGGATCGCCGGCGGCGAGCGAAGCGCGCACCGAGGCCTCGTCATCCGCGCCCAGCTCGAACGGGAAGACCCGGTATTGAACGGGATTCTTGCCGGCGAAGCCGGAGGCGGGGCCGTAGTCGAGATTGCGGATCAATCCCTTGCTGCAGGGGTTGGAAAGGCTGCCGACGATGCTGGTGGCGCCATTGACCAGGGCCTTCACCTCGCCGTAGCGCTCGAGGTCGCACGCGTTGGTTTTCTGCACCGCGCCGTGCGGACCGGAGAGCTTGGCGAGGTAGTCGGGATCGGCCTGCCAGTCGTAGCGCGCTGTGACCGCGCGTGCCGACCGCCAGCGGGGGAAGGCGTTCCAGGTGACGTGATTGTGGAGGTCGATCAGGCCGGGGAAGATGATGCCGCCGGTGTCGATGACCTTCATTCCCGCAGGCGCGGTGGTGCCGACCGAGGTGATGGTGTCGCCGTCGACGACGACGATGCCGTTCGCGATCACGGTCTGCGGCGTGACCACCGTTCCCCGCAGCGCGTAGGTCGCGGCGTGGAGGGGGAGGCCGACGGCGAGGAAGAGGATGATGAAGATTCGGCTGCGCATGGCGTATTTTGCTCCGCGTGCGCGCCGGAGACGAAATCACTATCGAAGCCGGAGAGCTGGTGGCCGGCGGCGCCGCGATGGCGCGCGTGGACGGCTTTCCGATCTTCGCCACGAACGTCTTTCCCGGTGACGTCGCCGTGGTCCGGTTGCTCGAGGTGAAGAAGGGCTTCGCGCACGCGGACCTGGCGCGGCTGGTGACTCCCAGCCCGCTGCGGCGCGCAGCGCCCTGTCCCATCGCCGGCGAGTGCGGCGGCTGCGACTGGACAGCGCTGCGGCTCGACGCGCAATTGGCGGCGAAGGAGCGCATCCTGCGCGAGTCGCTGCGGCGCATCGGGAAGATTTACGAGCCGCCGGAGATCACGCTGCACCCGTCGCCGCTGAATTACCGCCTCCGCTCGCGCCTCCATCGCGACGGCGACGCGGTCGGCTTCTTCGCCATGCGCTCCAACGAGGTCGTCCCGCTGGCGCGGGAGTGCGAGGTGGTGGGGGTGGTGACGCGCGAGGCGTTCGGAACGCCGGCGTCCTCGCCGGCTGGCCCGCCGCCGTCCCGGCGGCGAGACGCCGCCGCGCCAGCCGGCGAGACGCCGGCGCTCCAAGAGATCTGGGAAGTCGACGGACGCCTCATCAACGGCGAGATGCTCATCGACGGCTATCACGTCACCGCCGACGCCTTCTTCCAGGTCAACCGCCATCTCCTCGGCACGCTGCGGAGGCGCGTGACCGAGCTCGCGGCGCGCGCGCGATCGCGGCGCTCGGCCATCGATCTCTACTCCGGCGTCGGCTTTTTCAGCCAGCCGCTGGCGGGGTTGTTCGAGCGCGTCACGGCGGTGGAGGGCTCCGACGCCGCGCACGAGTGCGCGAAACGCAACGTCCCGGGCAACGTCCGGCTGGTGAACGCGGCGGTGGAGGTGTGGGTTCGCGGGATGCCGCGCGCCGACGTCGTCTTCCTCGACCCGCCGCGCGCGGGGGCGCGGCGCGAGGTGATCGACGCGGTCGCGCGCCGGGCGACAGAAATTGTTGCGTATCTCTCGTGCGATCCGGTAACCTTCTCCCGCGACGCGAACCGGCTGACCGCGTCCGGCTGGCGCCTCGCCACGCTCGATCTCCTCGACCTCTTCCCCAACACCCATCACGTGGAAACGCTCGCTTCGTTCGAGCGTGAAAGGTGACGTTCCTGCTGCACTTCCGCTGATCGGCTACGCCGCGGGCCTGGCGTGCGGGCATTCGTACGCCGAGGCGGCGGGATTCGCGGCCGTCGCGGTGCTGCTCGTCGCCATGCGGCGCGCGCGGATGGCATTCGTCTGCGCCGCGGTGGCCGGAGGCGTATTCGCTGCGGCGCACCTGCGGGCGGCGCGCGCCGCGACCGACGCCGCGCTGGCCGCGCTGCCGGACGACCGCTTCGTCAGCGTCGTTGCGCCGCTCGACGCCGACTGGCGCAGTCGCGGCGACAGCGACTCGCTCCGCTGCCAACGGTCGATCGTCAACGGCCAACCAATCGACGTCCCGCTCACGATCTACGCGCGCTTCGAACCGCCGCCGATCGGCATCGAGCGAACGGTCATCGCCGAGGGCTTCGTCCGCGCCAACGATCGCGGCGAGGCGGTGATGACGGTGAAGTCCGGGCGGCTGATCGCGTACGCCGGCCGGCGCCCTCGCTGGCAACCGGCAACCTGGAACCGGCAACTCGTGCTGCGCTTGAGACCATTCGCACGAGAACATCCGACGGAAGTCGCGCTGGTCGAGGCGCTGGCGCTCGGCCGCAGCGAGCGGCTCGACGACGCGGTGCGCGCCAGCTACAAGCGCGGCGGGACGTATCACCTCCTGGTCTTCTCCGGACTGCAGATCGCTTTCGCCGCGGGCGCCATCGCCCTGCTCTTGCGATGGCTGCGCGCGCCGCGCTCGTCGGACTGGTCGCTGCTCCTCTTCGCGCTCCTCGCGCCGCCGTTCATCGGCCCGAGCGCCTCGGTGTCGCGGGCCAGCATCGGCGTCGCGCTCTACGCGCTCTCCCGCATCCTCCACCGCCCGACCACCCTGGAGAACCTCTGGTGCGTCGCCGCGCTCGCGCGGCTGATCGTCGCGCCGGCCGACCTGACCGACGCGGCGTTCCACCTCACCTATGCCGGCGCCGGCGCGCTGCTGTTCGTGGCGCGCCGCCGCCTCCTCGCGCTCCCCGCGGTGGAGATGGCCATCACGCCGCTGACGCTCTTCCACTTCCATCAGTACGCGCTCGGCGGATCGCTGGTGACGATGCTTCTCACGCCGCTGATCTTCGCCATGCTGGTGGTGTCGGTCGCCTGCTGCGCCATTCCGAGCGCCGCGTTGCTCGGCGTCGTCGGACTGCTGCACCGTCTCTGCACCGCGATCAACGGCGGCGCGGCGTTCGCGTTCGGGTATTTCGCCGCGCCGGCCGTCGCGGCGATGATCGTCGCCTACGGAGGCGCCCTGCTGGCGATCGCGTTTCTCCGCGGCCGGTGGCGCGCCGCGGCGATGCTAGCGCTGCTCGCGGTGCCGCTCGTCTCCTCGATCGTTCGCGGCACGCGCGACGTCGCCGCGCCGCAACTGACGGTCCTCGACATCGGGCAGGGCGACGCCCTCCTCCTCCGCGCGCCGGGCCACGCGGTGCTCGTCGACGCCGGACCGGAGCAGGCGCGGCTCCTGCCGATGCTGGCCGACCGCGGCGTGCGCCGCCTCGATGCCGTGGTCCTGTCCCACGCCCACCCCGACCACTGCGGCGGTTTGCCGGCGGTCATCGCCCACCGCCGCGTCGGCAGCGTCTGGATCTCGCCGCGGCGCTTCCGCGGGGCCTGCGCGCAGGCCGTGCTCGAGGCCTGCGCGGCGCGCGAGGTCCCTATCCACCTCGTGCGCGATGGCGACGCGGCGGTTTTCGGCGCGCTGTCGCTGCGCGCGCTCGTCGCCGGGCGCACCTTCAAGCGCGCACCGGAGAACAACGCCTCGGTCGTCTTGCGCCTCCGCGCCGGCCGCTGGACGGCGCTGCTGACCGGCGACGTCGAGCGCGACGGCGAGGAGAGGCTCGCGGAGCGGGACGTCGCCGCGGACATCTTGAAGGTGGCGCACCACGGCAGCCGGACCTCCACGTCCGCGGCGTTCCTCGACGCCGTGCGCCCGCGGCTGGCGCTCATCTCCTGTGGCCGGCGCAACACCTTCGGCCACCCCCACGCCTCGGTTCTGGAAAACCTGCGCCGGGCCGGGGTCCGGACGTGGCGGACGGACCGAAGCGGCGCGATCGAAGTCGGCCTCGGCGGCGCTCATCTCGTTGTCCGTCCCGAAGTTGACACCCCCCGGTGAGGCGCTTAGAGTCGGTTTTCCGCATGTCCGCCACACTTCTGCGCGCCGGGTTGTGGGTCGTGCTCGTCGTGATCGTCCTCTACGTCATGCAGCAGACGTTCGAAGAGGGCCCGCTCGGCGATTACGTCACCGCGCCGATGCTGCAGAAGGTGCTGGTGCTCGGCCTGATCGCCGCGGCGGCCGGCATCGTCATGCGAGTGCTGGAGAAGGGCGCCAAAGTGGTGACCAAGAATCGCTGCTCGGTCTGCCGGACGCCGGTGCCGTCGGGCGCAATCTACTGCCGCGAGCACCTGCGCAGCGTGCTGCACCGCGAAGAAGACCGGACGCACATCACGCGGACGCGGTGACCGATCCACTCATCGTCATTGCCGGCCCCACCGGAGTAGGCAAATCTGAGTTTGCCTTGCGCCTGGCCGAGTCGATCGGCGGAGAGATCGTCAACTACGACTCGGTGCAGATCTACCGCGGCTTCGACGTCGGCAGCGCCAAACCGTCCGCCACGGCGCGGGCGCGCGTCCCGCATCATCTTTACGACATCGTCGATGCGGACGAAGAGTTCAACGCCGCCGATTTCGCCCGCCGGGCGCGCGCGACGTGCGACGACATCGCCGCGCGCGGCCGCCGCCCGATCCTGGCCGGCGGCACGTTCTTTTATCTCCGCGCGCTGCTCGGTGGGCTGCCGGAGATGCCGGGACGCGACGAGGCGATCCGCGCGCGCATCCGCGGCGTGGCCGGGCGCCCTCGCGGGCAGGAACGGCTGCATCGATGGCTGTCGAAAATCGATCCGCAAAGTGGTAGAACGATCGCCCCCGCGGACCGGCACCGCGTCGAGCGCGCTCTCGAGGTATGGCTGGTCAGCGGAAGGGCGATCTCGACTTTCCAGCGAGGGGCCGAGGAGACTCCGAACATCAAGATCGCGCTCACTTTGCCGCGGCCGCAGCTTCGGGAAGCGCTCGACCGGCGCGTCGACGCCATGTACGCCTCCGGCCTGATCGACGAGACGCGCCGGCTGCTCACCGCGCATTCAAAAGACGCGCGGCCATTCGGCGCCATCGGCTATCGGGAGGCCGCGGCGGTCGTCGACGGAACGATGACCGTCGACGCGGCGATCGCCGAAACCAAACGTCGCACGCGCGGGTACGCCAAGCGTCAGATGACGTGGTTGCGCGCGGAGCGAAACGTGCATTGGCTCGATGCGGGAAACGAGGAGTCATTCACGGCGGCAATGGAGCTGATTTGAAACGGACGTTCATCCTTCTGGCGATCGCCGTGGCGGCGTGCGCGCCCACCACCCCCGCCCCTACGGTTGCTCCGGGCGCCGAGGACCGCTACCTGATCGATCCGCGGGCTGGATTCGGGTCCGCCAATGCGTCGATCGACAAGCGATTCGGCGACGCCTGGCGCGCCGTCATCGCCGGCGATTTCGCTGACGCGCGACGGCGCCTCGCCGACATCCGCGCCAAGGATCCCGCCTACGCCCCCGCCGCGCTGGCGGAGGCGGCCATCGAGCTGCGGGAGGGAAGGGCGGACGCGGCGCGGGCCATCGTCGATCGCGTGCGCGCGGAGCGGCCGCAGTACCTCGCGGCGGAGGTCTACGCGGCTGAGGTGGCGGTCGCGGAGAAGCGGACACGCGACGCATACGAGCTCTATCGCGCCATCGCCACGCGTCCCGACGCCCCGTCCACCGCCGCCGAGCGTCTGGGCGATCTGCAGACGCGGCTCTTCGACGACCTCCATCGCGCGGCGCTCGCGGCGCCGGACGAAGCGGCGATCGCCACCCTCCGCGAGGCCCTGCAGGTCAATCCCGCCGCCGGCGCGGCGCGCATCCTCCTGGCGCAGAAGCTCGTCGCGCTGCGGCGGTTCGAAGACGCCCGGAAGGAGATCGAGCCGGTGCTGGGCACCGCGGACGCCGATCGCGCCGACGTACAGCAGGTGCTGGCGGAAGTCGACGTGAGCCGCGGCCGATACGAGGAAGCGATCGCCCGCTACGAGCGGATGGTCCGTCGCGGCAGCGACCCGCGGATGGCCCGGCGGCTCGACGAGCTCAAGACGCAATTCGCCGAGGCGAACATGCCGCTGCAATTCAAGCGGGCCATCGAGGACGAGTCGATCACCCGCGCCGACCTCGCCGTGCTGATGTACTGGCAGGTGGCGTCCGTGCGCTTCGCGCAGAATCTTCCAGCTCCGCCCATCGCCATCGACGTCAGCGAGACCCCCGGCCGGGAAGAGCTGATCCGCGCCATCGCCCTCGGCGTCTACCATGTCGATCCCGTCACCCGCCGTGTCAACCCCGCGTCCGCCGTCAACGCCGGCGGACTGACGCGCATCACCGCCCGCCTCCTCGCCCTCCGCGGCGCCGGCTGCGCCCGTGGCATCCCGCAGTCCGATCCGTCGCGCATCCTCGCCGCCTGCGGCATCACCGACCCCTCCCTGGCCGGCTCCGACCAGGCTGTGAGTGGAAGGACGGCGTCGATGGTGATGGAGCAGGTGGATCGGGCGCTGAAGTAGGGGCGCGCAGCAGCGCGCCCGGCACCTGGGTATCGGGCGCGCTGCTGCGCGCCCCTACATAAACAACGTCAACCTCGGCAGCCCAAACCTCTCCCTCACCAATCGCCGCAAGTTCGCCTCCAGCGTCCGCGCCAGCGTTTTCTCGTCGATGCGCGAGGTATCCCCCAGCGTCGCCGCGATCTCGTCGCGGATCGCCTCCACCTCGTCTGGGGCGGCGGCGATGGCGGCGTCGAGAAGCTCGCGCTCGAGGTCGAGCAGGCGCTCCTCGATCTTCGGCACGCTCTTTTCGCGCGCGAGATCGCGGACGCCGGGGGCGAACGGCGCGCCGAGCGCGGTCGTCTCGAGCTGCTGCGCGAGAGTCTCGAGAAGCACGCCAGGCGCGCGCTCCGGGGAGGTCTCGCCCTCGCCGACATAGAGGATCTTGCGGTCCTCCCACAGCTCCTTCACGGCGTGGCGGCAGTAGCTGAGACTGGAGATCGTCTTGCGGCGGCCGCTGGTCTCGTTCTTCTCGAAAACGGCGTCGATGGCCTCGATGACCACCGGAAGCGGGACCCCATCGTCGTGCCACTTTTTCATCAGCGCCCAGTCCTTCGCGGAGAGGATGAACGGCGTGCCGCGGCGGGCCGCAAAGTGCGCTTCGATCTCGACAAAGTAGGCGTCGGACACGGACGGCGATGCTACAATGCCCAACCTTATTCGTACCTAAAATCGATGGTTACCGCCGCCGCCACCCCGCGCGCCGAGGTCACGGTTTACTCGCCGCTGTTTTCGCCGTTTCGGCAGCAGTTGCAGGGATCGACGATTTCCATCGGCCGCGCGTCCGACTGCAGCATCCCTATCAAGGATCGCTATCTCTCGCGCCGCCACGCGGAGATTCTCTCCGCCGAGGGCCACTGGGTCCTCAAAGACCTCGGCAGCGCGAACGGCACGTATCTCAACGGCTCGCGCGTCGAGCGCGACCAGCGCCTGCGCGCCGGCGACCGCATCCGCCTGGGTGACACGGAGATCGTCTTCGAGACCTCCGAGCACAACACCGACCGCTTCCTCGCCGTCGCCGATACCGCCGCCAGCACGACGATTTCCATCCCGGTGCACGACAGCGAGATCCGCGTCGACACCGGCGACCTCTCCAAGCTCAAGACCCTCAACCAGCTCGCGCGCGAGCTGCTCGAAGACCGGCCGATGGATCAGCTCTTCGGCTTCATCACCGAGCGCGTGCTCGAGCATACGCAGGCCTCGCGCGCGGCGATCGGTCTCCTCGGCGGCGACGGCGAGTCGTTCGTCAACGTCGAAGTGCGACGTCAGGACAAGAGCGACGATTCAGAGCTCCGCATCAGCCGCACCGTCCTCGACGAAGTGGTGAAGGAGAAGAAGGCGCTGGCGTTCATGGACGTCAGCATGGACGAGAAGCTGAGCCGCGCGAAGTCGATCGTCATGCAGGGCATCCGCTCGATCCTCTGCGCGCCGTTGACCATCGGCAGCTCCGTCGTCGGCGTGCTGTACGTCGACTACCTCTTCACCCAGCGGACGATCTCCGAGCAGGACGTCCGCCTGGTGGCGCAGATCGCCCGCTTCGCGGCGATCAAGCTGGAGACGACCCGCCTGCGCGAGGACGCGATCCAGAAACGGATCATGGACGAGGAGCTCAAGACCGCGTCGAGCATCCAGCAGGGACTGCTCCCTCCCGCGCCGACGGGCGTGCCGGGCTACACCTTCGCCGGCGCCAGCCGGCCCTGCCGGACGGTTAGCGGCGACTACTACGACTTCGTCGTCCGCCCCGATGGGAAGGTCTACTTCGCCATCGCGGACGTCAGCGGCAAGGGCGTCACCGCGGGGCTCATGATGGCGGGGCTCCAGGCGTCGTTCCGCATCTTCTGCAAGAGCAATCCGACGCCGGCGGAGCTGGTGTCGCAGCTCAACATCGCGCTGAAGGAAAACCTCCCGCAGTCGAAGTTCGTCACCCTTTTCCTCGGGCGGCTCGACACCCACACCGGCGTGATCGAGTACGCGAACGCCGGTCACACGCCGCCGCTCTGGATCCGCGGCGACTCGGTGGAGGAGCTCGAGGAGACCGATCTCGTGCTGGGAGTAATCACGCAAGCCGATTACCTGAATCGCACTCTGCAGCTCGCGCCGGGCGACGCGCTGGTCCTCTTCACCGACGGCGTCACCGAGGCGGAGAACCTCGACGGCGACGACCTCGGATCGCAGCGCCTCGTCGGCCGGCTCGGCAAGTTGCACGGCACCTCGGCGATGGCGATCACCACCGTCATCGAGGGCGAGGTGCTGTCGCACATCGGCGACGCCACCGTGGCGGATGATGTGACGTTGGTGGTGGTGAGCAGAAACGTGTAGGGGCGCGGGGCCGCGCGGCCCCCCCGGCCCCGGGGGCGGGGGGGCGGCGGGGGGCCCCCCCCCCCCCGGCGCCACCCCCCCCAAACC
>JBBPII010000021.1:0-24528 GCA_038040385.1 Candidatus Gilichinskyi gelida | reverse complement strand
GGGGGGGGGGGGGGGGGGGGGGGGGGGGGGGGGGGGGGCCGGCGGCGGGGCGCGGGGGGGGGGGGGCGCCGCCCCGCCCCCCGGGGCGGGGGGCGCCCCCCCCCGCGCCCCCGCGGCGCCGGGGGGGCGGGGCGCCCGGCCCCGCGCCCCTACCGCGGCGTAAACCGCCCCAAGAACTCCGCCACGATCGGATCGATCTCCGCCGACGCCACGGAGAAGATCCGGTCGGCGTGGTAGTTCCCCTCGATGTCGATCACGTGCAGCTCCTTGGGCTCGTTGGCGGCCTCGTAGATCGCGACGGAGTGGTCGTGGCCGACCAGCCAGTCGTTCTTCACGTGGATCAGGCAGACGGGCGCGTGCACGGCGGGGATGTCGTCGAGCGCGCGAACCTTCTCGCTGCGCCTCATGCGCCAGTCGAACCGCGGCTTGCGCAGCGCCTGCGAGAAGGCGATGTGGCGGTGAAACGTGAGCAGGTTGATCCGCGGCGCAAGCATCTTGAAGTCGGCGACCGGCGAGATCAGCATCAGCGACGCGATCGGCAGCGCGTGTCGCGCCGCTGTGGAAATGGCGATCGCCCCGCCGTACGACAAACCGATGAGCGTGATCGACTCGATCGGCATCCGGCGCAGGAGGTCCTCGGCCACCGCCGCCGCGTCGTGATGCTCGTGCAGGTTGAAGCCGTACGTCCCACCGCTGTCGCCGTGGCCGCGGGGGTCCATGATCGCGGCGCGGTAGCCGAGGGCGTTGAGTTGCGTGGCGAGCGCAACCATGGAGCGATGGCGCCGGTCACGCCAGAAGCCGGGGACCACCAGAACGGCGGCGCGGGAGGAGTGGTCGTAAAGGTCGTAAGCGATTGAGGTACCGTCGAAGGAGGTGACAGATTCGGCGGAAGGGGCGGACTCGGCGGCATGAACCGTGAATCGGATACTTGACATGGTGAGGTACGTTCCTGAACTATAGCGCCTCGTGAGCGGCCCCCGCTCACATCTCCCGCAGTTTCAGCCCCGGGTTTCCCGATGCCCATCAGGAGTTTACGAATGAAGAAGTCTCTTGTTCTGACGCTTCTCGCGATCGCTGCGGTCGCCGTCCTCGCTTCCGGCTGCAAGAAGGAAGAAAACGTGAACACCGACACCGCGGTGGTCGACACCGGCGTGACGACGACCGACACGATGGGCACCTTGAGCACGACCGATACCACGGTCACCTCCGCGACCACCGATACGACCATGACGAGTACCACATCGATGACCGGGACGACCGGCACGACGAAAACCTATTAGCAGTCAATCGACAACATGAGAGGAATGAAAATGAAGAAGACACTCCTGGTTTTTCTGACCATCGCCGCGGTCGCGTTGTTCGGCTTCGCCTGTAAAAACGAGGCGACCACCACCACCGACACCAGCGCAACCACGATGAGCGAAACCTCGTCCACCACCAGCACCACCATGACCGAGACGTCGTCGACCACCATGACCGAGACGTCGTCGACCACCGACACGATGGGCACCATGTCGGGCACGGCGCCCACTACCGACACCAGCGGCACGACCAAAACCGATACCCACTGAAATCGTCATTAAGCGGCCGGGAGTGGCACTCGCGTTGCTTCTCTTGGCTCAAAACTGTTGATATGCGGAGGAGGTGAGTCAGGCACTCAGACGATGCAAAGCCCAGACACCGCTTGTAGTCGAACACCGATAAAAAAAAGAGGAAATGAAATGAAGAAGACCATTCTGGTTCTCCTGACCATCGTGGCGATCGCCGCCTTCGGCACCGCTTGTAAGAACGAAGCGAACACCAACGTCACCGACACCGCCGTGACCACCGACACCGGCACGACCATGGCCACCGACACCGGCACCACCACCACGATGTCCACCGACACGATGTCGACCAGCGCCACTACGATGACCGACACGTCGTCCACAACCATGACGTCGATGACCACCACCAGCAGCACGACCAGCACCACCGGCACGCACTAACCAGTTCGCGACGGCTTATGTGGGACGGGCTCTCAGCCCGTCCCCTTTTTTTTGCGCAGGTCTTCCCGCAGCCGCTGATGCACGCGCCGGACTTCCTCCAGCGCCGCCGCCTCGTCGCCGCTGTTGTCGATGACGTAGTCGGCGTGGCGAAGGCGCTCCTGGCGCGCGAGCTGATGGGCGATCCGCCGCACCACCTCCTCCCGCGCCATCCCTCGCGCCACGCCGCGCGCAATCTGCACCTCGGGCGGCACGTCGACGACGATGATGCGATCGAAGCGATCGAGACTCCCCGCCTCGATCAGCAGCGTGGCCTCGACGATGACGATGCGGTCGTCATCGGATGGGAAGGCGGCGAGGATGCGCCGCTCCTCCGCCAGCACCAGCGGATGAATCAGCGCGTTGAGCCGCCGCGCCGCTTCGGAGCTAGAGAACGCCAGATCGCCCAGCTTGCGGCGGCCGATCGCGCCGTCCGCGTCGAGGATGCCCGCGCCGTACGTGCGAACCAGCGCCTGGTGTCCCGCCGCGCCGGGACGATAGAGGTCGGCGACGATGGCGTCGGCGTCGATGGCCGTGCAGCCCAGGCCGGCGAACATCCGGGCGATGGTCGACTTCCCGCTGGCGATGCCCCCCGTCAACCCGACGTACAGGCCGGCGCTCAGGATCACGCCCGCCTCCGCGCCGCCGCTGTCACTGTATTGTTCATTAATACAGCGATGGTCATTGGCCCCACGCCGCCCGGCACAGGCGTGATCCAGCCGGCGACCTCGCGTGCGGCGTCGAAGTCGACGTCGCCGACCAGCTTTCCCTCCACCCGGTTGATGCCGACGTCGATGACGACGGCCCCCGGCCGGATCATCTCCGCGGTGACGAAGCGCGGCTTCCCGAGGGCGGCGATGAGAATCTCCGCCTCGCGCGCCACCGCGCCGAGGTCGCGGGTGCGGGAGTGGCAGACGGTGACTGTTGCATTTCGATTGATCAGCAAGGCGGCGACCGGCTTGCCGACGATGTCGCTGCGGCCGATGACCACGGCGCGCTTTCCTTCGATGCTCTGGCCAGTCGACTCGATCAGCCGGATCACTCCCGACGGCGTGCACGGCACCAGCGCCGGACGTCCGAGGTGGAGGAGCCCGACGTTGACGGGATGGAAGCCGTCGACGTCCTTCGCCGGATCGATGGTGTCGATCACCTTCTTCGGATCGATCTGTTTCGGCAGGGGAAGCTGTACCAGGATGCCGTCGACGGCGTCGTCGGCGTTGAGCCGGGCGACTTCGGCCAGCAGCTCCGCCTCGCTCATGGTGTCGGGAAAGACCAGCTCCGTCCCTTCCAATCCGAGCTCCCGCGCCTTCCGTGCTTTGTTGCGAACGTAGACCTCGGACGCCGGATCGTTGCCGACGCGCACGGCGACCAGTCCGGGCCGGAATCCGAGCCGCGAGATCGCCGCCGCCACCTCGGCTTCCAGAACTTTCGCCACTGCTTTGCCGTCAATGAGTTGTGCAGGCACGGCGCGGCTTTTACCATGACTGAGGTCGCATGCGAACGCTGATCGCGCTTCTTCTCCTCGTCGCATCTCCCGTCACCCACCAGATCTCGTTCTCCCTCCGCGGCGACCGCGCGCGGGGATGGCCGGTGAAGGTGCGGATCACGCTCGCCTCGGAGGCGCACACGGAGGAGATGACCATCGAGGCGGGCGACGTCCAGAAGCCGATCTCCGTCCGCGTGCCGCCCGGCTCCTACCGGCTCACCATCGTCGCGGCGGGACATCGCACCGTCGAACGGACGCTCGACGTGGAGAAGGAACTGTCGCTCCCCGAGATCGCGTTGCCGCCGATTCCGGCGATCAGCGGCCGCGTCATCGCGCGGCAGAAAGACCTCGAGATCCCACTCGTCGGCGCTCAAGTCACGCACGGCTCCAAGCTGCTGGCGACGACCGACGAACAGGGCTTGTTCCACGCCGAACTGCCCGAGGAGCCGGCGCCCGACGCGGTCACCATCGCGCACACCGGCCAGGCTCCGCGCGTCGTACCGCTCTTCGAGAACCTCGCGGCCGAGACCGATCTCGGTACGATCGAGCTGCCGCGCGGCGTCACACTGACCGTCCTTCTCGACCGTCGCGACGAGCCCAAGCCGCTGAAGGTCTCCATCGTCGACAAGAAGACCCTTGCCACGCGCGACGTGAAGGCGTCCGAGGATGAGGTGGCATTCGAGGGGATCGCGCCCGGCGACTACCAGATCGTGGTCAAAGGCGACGAGCCGCTCGAGTCGATGAGCGAGAAGGTCGAAGTGAAGGACGTGGATCTCGAGAAGCGGGTGCGCATCGAGCCGTTCCGCCTCGACGGGCGCGTGCTCCTCGGCAACGAGTCGCTGCGCGGCGGCGGCTCGCTTGAAATCGCCGGGTCCGACCGCGCCTGGGCCGCGCAGGTCGCCATCGACGAGGACGGCCGATTCGGCGGGACGATGTGGCAGACGGGAAAGGTCTCCGGATTGCTGCGGACGCCTGTCAACCCGAACGCGATCATGGAAATCTCGCCGGAGCTGGGCTCCGATCCGTCGCCGTGGACGATCGCGCTCAAGCGCCGCTTCATCGAGGGCCACGTCATCGATCGGGCGACGAAGGAACCGGTACCGCGCGCCGTTCTGGAGCTGCAGGTCACCAGCGGTGAGCGGCGGTTGAATTCGACCGTCAACGTCCAGAAGGACGGCGCGTACTCGATCCTGGCGATGCAGAACGGCCGCTACGAGCTCCGCGTGACGTCGCCCGACCACGCCGACGCGAGGAAGACCGTGATGGTCAGCGAACAATCGGAGGGGCAGATCCTCGACTTCGTGCTCGACGGCGGCGTCGAGGCGGAAGTCTGGTTCGTCTGGCCGGACAACCTGCCGGTGCGCGGCGCGGCGGTGATGGGCGGCGACGGCATCGCTCGCACCGATCCGGCCGGCCGCGTCGTCCTGCACCTCTACCCGGGCGAGTCGCGGACGGTCTTCGCCGTTCCGCGCGAAGGCTCCTTCGCGTTTGCCGAGCTCGCCGCTCCTCGCGCCGGGACGGCGAAACCGGTGCAGGTGAGCGTCCCGCGCGCCGTCGGATCGCTGCGGATTGCGACGTTCGATCAGAAGCGAAAACCGGCGGTGCGGCCGGTGACCATCAGCTACAACGGCCGGCAACTGCCGTCCGCGGTCCTGCAGCGGCTGAGGTCCGAGGCCGCCGGGGAGAACGTCATCCGGCTGGTTCATCTCCCCGCGGGCATCTATGAAATCTGGATGATGGGAGCGCGGCCCGCGCGCGTCAGCCTCAACGGCGGCGAGGAGGCCGTCAACCTCGTGGCGATCCGCTGATTTCGCGGGAATGCTCGCCTTGACTGCTGTTGTTCGGCAGTGTTACCGTTTGCCCCTTTCCTCAGGGAAGGTCTGTAGTCCTTGGGGTTGTCAGTTGTCGGTAGTCAGTTGTCCGGACCGACAACAGATGACCGACAACCGACAACCGTAGTTTCAGGAGAGTCATGCGTACGTATTTCCCCAAGAAGGGTGACATCGAGCCGCGCTGGTTCATCATCGACGCCGAGGGCAAGGTCCTCGGGCGCCTCTCGACCACCATCGCCACGATCATCTCGGGCAAGAGCAAGCCCACGTACACCCCCTTCCTCGACACCGGCGATCACGTGATCGTCATCAACGCGGAGAAGGTGGTCCTCTCGGGCAAGAAGGAAACCGACAAGATCTACCGCTCGCACTCGCTCTATCCGGGCGGCCTGAAAGAGAAGGCGGCTCGTTTCGTGCGTGCCGAAAAGCCGGAATCGATGATCGAAGAAGCGGTGTGGGGGATGCTGCCGAAAAGCAAGCTCGGCCGCAAGATGCTGAAGAAGCTGAAGGTCTATCGCGGCACCAACCACCCGCATCAGGCGCAGAAGCCCGAGCGGCTCGACCCTGCTGAGTAACTGTCGAAGAACGAGGAGGAATCATTTTGGCTTTGGTTGAATACTACGGGACTGGACGGCGCAAGACGTCGACCGCCCGCGTCCACCTCCGGCAGGGCAGCGGACAGATCACCGTCAACAAGCGCCCGCTCGAAGAGTACTTCGGCAATGACGTGCTCAAGATGATCATCAAACAGCCGCTGTCGCTGACCGAGACCGTCGACAAGTTCGACATCGTGGTCACCGTCGACGGCGGCGGTCCCAGCGGCCAGGCCGGCGCCATCCGCCACGGCATCTCGCGCGCGCTGCAGATCTACAACACCGAGCTTCGCAAGCGGCTGAAGAAGGCCGGCCTCCTCACGCGCGACCCGCGCATGAAGGAGCGGAAGAAGTACGGCCAGAAGGGCGCCCGCGCCCGCTTCCAGTTCTCCAAGCGCTGATTCTCGATGTCCGTTTCACGCCACGGTTCGAATGAGACAGGAGCGTTCCCGCTCCTGTCTTTTGTTTTCTAACGTCAAAACACAAAGGAGGGTTCACTTGGCGGTCTCTATTACGATGAAAGAGCTATTGGAAGCTGGCGTTCACTTCGGTCATCAGACCAAGCGCTGGAATCCCAAGATGAAGAAGTACATCTTCGGGAAGCGCAACGGGATCTACATCATCGACCTGCAGAAGACGCTCAAGCTCTTCAAGGAAGCTTCCGCATTCATTGCCGATCTCGCCTCGGCGGGTAAGCGCGTTCTGTTCGTCGGCACCAAGCGCCAGGCGCAGGACGCCATTCTCGAAGAGGCCAACCGCTGCGGCATGTTCTACGTGAACAACCGCTGGCTCGGCGGCACGCTCACCAACTTCACCACGGTCCGGAAATCGATCGAGCGCCTCAAGGAGCTCGAGGCGGTCCTCAACGACACGGAGAAGGAGCTGTCGAAGAAAGAGCGCGCCGCGCTCGACCGGGAACGCGAAAAACTGCAGAAGAACCTGATCGGCATCCGCGAGATGGACAGCCTGCCCGACGCGCTCTTCGTCATCGACCCGAAGAAGGAGTACATCGCGGTCAAAGAGGCGAAGAAGCTCGGCATCCCCGTGGTGGCCATCGTCGACACCAACTGCGATCCGGAAGACATCGATCACGTCATTCCGGGCAACGACGACGCCATCCGCGCGATCCGTCTGTTCACGCAGAAGGTCGCCGATGCGGTCCTCGAGGGCTACAACATCGCCGAGGAGCGCTACATCGGCACGGACGACAAGGGTGAGGAAGCCGCCTCCGGCGCGCCCATCCCTGCTGCCGAGCCCGTTCCCACCGAAGCGATGACGGCAGCCCCCGCGGTTTCCTAGTTCTGACGACACTTTGACTGGTCACCCGGCGCGCTGCGTCGGGTGACGTGGTGTGTTTACCGGGAGGTAGAAATGACACAGATCACAGCTGCGATGGTCAAGGAACTGCGCGAGCAGACCGGGGCCGGGATGATGGACGTGAAGAGCGCGCTGGTCGAGGCGGGCGGCGACATGGAAGAGGCCCGCAAGGTCCTCCGCAAGAAGGGCCTGGCCACTGCGGGCAAGAAGGCCGGACGCGTGACCGCCGAGGGTGCCGTGCAGTCGCACGTCGAAGGAAACGTCGGCGTGCTGGTGGAGGTCAACTGCGAGACCGACTTCGTCGGCCGCAATGAGAACTTCCGCAATTTCGCCACCGAGGTGGCGAAGGTCATCGCCAAGAGCAAGGCCAACTCCGTCGATGAGCTCAACAACGAGAAATGGCCCGGCAGCGACGAGACCGTCGCGCAGAAGACGCAGGAGATGATCGGCTCCATCAAGGAGAACATCACCATCCGCCGCTTCACGCGCTACGAGGCCGACGCGAACGCCGCCATCGCCACGTACATCCACGCCGGCGGCAAGATCGGCGTCATGGCCGAGATTATCGGCGACTCCACTCACGGCCGCGAAGTGGCGAAGGAAGTGGCGATGCACATCGCCGCCTCCGACCCCCGCTTCCTCCGCCGCGAGGACGTCACCGAGAAGGACCTCGACACCGAGCGCGAGATCGCCCGCGATCAGGCCCGCCAGTCCGGCAAGCCCGACAACATCATCGAGAAGATGGTGAGCGGCAAGATGGACAAGTTCTACGGCGAGGCTTGCCTCCTCGAGCAGCCGTACATCAAAGGCGACAAGCAGACCGTCGCCCAGTACCTCCAGGCCGCCGGCAAGGAGAAGGGCTGCAATTACGCCTTGACGCGCTTCGTCCGCTACAAGCTGGGCGAAGGGGTGGAGAAGAAGAGCGGCGATGATTTCGCGGCCGAAGTAGCAGCGGCGTTGCGGTAGCGTTACGTCATCCTGAGCCGCGCAGACGGCGAAGGATCTCCGCCGCTGAGATCCTTCGCTTCGCTCAGGATGACGAGGTTAGCGATACTCCTGGGGGACGTGCGGTTTGTAGGGTTCCTCGACATACTGCACGTCCTCCGTGTCGAGTTTCACCTCGAAGGCTCCCAGTAGCGACTTCAGTTGCCCCGGCTTGCTCACCCCGACGATCGGCGCCGTCACCTGCGGTTTGCCGAGTAGCCACGCCAGCGCGATCTGAATCGGCTCCACTCCCTTCCTCCGCGCCAATTCGGCCGCGCGCTCCACGATCTCGAAATCGGAGTCCTGGTAGTACAGCCGCTGGCCGTAATCGTCGGTCTTCGCCCGCAGCGTCGCGCCCCATCCCTCCCGCGTCCGATTGCCGGCCAGGAATCCGCGCGCCAGCGGGCTCCAGGGGATGATGCCCACGCCTTCGTCGGCGCAGAGCGGGATCATCTCCCGCTCCTCTTCGCGGTAGATCAGGTTGTAGTGGTTCTGCATGGAGACGAAGCGGGTCCATCCGTGCCCCTCCGCGACGTGCAGCGCCTTGGCGAACTGCCAGGCGTGCATGCTCGACGCACCGACGTAGCGCGCCTTGCCGCTCTTCACCACTTCGTGCAGCGCCTCGACCGTCTCCTCGATCGGCGTTTCGTAATCCCAGCGATGGATCTGGTAGAGGTCGACGTACTCCGTGCCGAGGCGGCGAAGGGAGGCTTCGATCGCCGACAGGATGTGCTTGCGCGACAGGCCGCGGTCGTTCGGCGCCTTCCCCGTCGGGAAGAACACCTTCGTGGCGATGACCACATCGTCGCGCGCGGCGAAATCGCGAAGTGCGCGTCCGACCACTTCCTCGCTCACGCCGTTCGAGTACATGTTGGCGGTATCGAAGAAGTTGATGCCCGCCTCGAGGGCCTCGCTGATGAACGGCCGGCTGTCTTCCTCGGACAGGATCCAAGGCCGCCACTCCGGCGTGCCGTAGGTCATGGTGCCGAGACAAAGCCGCGAGACCTTCAAACCGGTTCTGCCGAGATTGACGTATTGCATGCGCGCGACTATAAACGCCGCCGAATGCCTCAGGCCAAATACCACCGCATCCTTCTCAAGCTGTCCGGCGAGGCGCTCATGGGCGGGCGGCGGACCGGCATCGACGCCGAGACCCTCGCCAACATCGCCGACGAGATCGTCGACGTCCAGCGCGCCGGCGTACAGATCGCCATCGTCATCGGCGGCGGCAACATCTTTCGCGGCGTCACCGCGGCCACCGAGGGAATCAACCGCGTGGCCGGCGATCACATGGGCATGCTGGCCACGGTGATCAACGGTCTGGCGCTGCAGGACGCCCTGGAGCGCCGCGGCGCGAACACCCGCGTGAACTCGGCGATCACCATGGCCGAGGTGGCCGAGCCGTTCATTCGCCGGCGCGCCATCCGGCATCTCGAAAAGGGGCGCATCGTCATCTGCGCCGCCGGCACCGGCAATCCGTATTTCACCACCGACTCCGCCGCCGCGCTGCGGGCGAACGAGCTGGAGTGCGAGATCATCTTCAAGGCCACCAAGGTCGACGGGATCTACACCGCCGATCCGGAGAAGGACCCGCACGCCACGAAGATCGCCCACGCCACGTATCAGCGCGTCCTCGCCGAGCGGCTGGAGGTGATGGACGCCACGGCCATCGACCTCGCGCGCGGCAGCAAGATCCCCATCTACATCTTTTCGCTGCGCGAGAAGGGGAACATCCGGAGAGCGCTCCTGGGGGAGGACATCGGGTCGATCGTTTGCGACGAGCTCCCGGTAATGAGTCCATCGTGAGGTTCGACGAATGATTAACGACGTGATCAAAGACGTTCAGCATCGAATGCACGGCGCCGTCGAGGCGCTGCACAACCAGTTCAAGACGCTGCGAACCGGCCGCGCCAACGCGGGGATGCTCGACGGCATCACCATCGACTATTACGGCACGCCGACCCCGATCTCGCAGGTGGCCTCGCTCAAAGTCCCCGAGTCGTCGCTGATTGTGGCCGAGCCTTGGGACAAGTCGATGCTCGGTGCGGTGGAGAAAGCGATCCGCAACTCCGACCTCGGCCTCAATCCATCCAACGACGGGAAGGTCGTTCGCATCCCCATCCCGCAGCTCACCGAGGAGCGGCGCAAGGAGCTCGTCAAACATGCGCACCACATCGCCGAGGAGTCGCGCACCGCGATCCGCCAGGTGCGCCGCGACGGCAACGACAAGCTCAAGAAAATGCAGAAGAACCACGAGATCTCCGAGGACGACGAGAAGCACGCCCTCGATCAGATCCAGAAACTGACGGACAAACACATTGACGAAGTCGGCACCATCCTCAAGCACAAGGAAGCCGACATCATGGCCGTCTAGAAGTGCTGAGTCCTGAGTGCTGAGTGCTGAGTGCTGAGTAACCGGATGGGTGGGTCTCAGCACTCAGCACTTTCAACTCCGCACTCATGACAGTCGCGATCATCATCCCCGCCGCCGGCTCCGGATCGCGCTTCGGCGGCGACATCCCGAAACAATTCCGCATGCTCGGCGGCAAGCCGATCCTGCAGCGCGTCGTGGAGCGCTTTCTGGTGCACGAGCGCGTCGGGCGGATCGTCGTCGCCGTGACGGACATTCTCCTGGCCGAGGTGAAGCAGACCGACCGCGTGCGTTTCGTCGCTGGCGGCGCGACGCGGCAGCAATCCGTGTCCAACGCGCTCGCGGCGGTCGGCGACGAGGAGCTGGTCGCCGTGCACGATGCCGTCCGCCCCTTTTTCACCTATGAGACCTTCGACGCGCTGCTCGACGCGGCGGCCGAGCATGGGGCGGCATTCCCCGGGCTGCCGGTCACGGATACCATTCACCTCGTGCGCGACGAGACCATCGTGCAAACGCCGGAGCGACAGTTGCTCTTCGCGGCGCAGACGCCGCAATGCTTCCGCACCGCGATCCTGCGCGACGTGCTCGCGCGCGCCGCGAGCGACGACGCCACCGACGAGGCCGGCCTCGCCGCGCGCCTCGGCTACGCGGTGCGGGTGGTGCCGGGCGATGCGGTGAATTTCAAGATCACCCGCCCCGAGGATCTCGAGCTGGCCGAGCGGATGCTGGAGCAGGCGACATGATCCGCGTCGGGCAAGGCATCGACGTCCACGCCTTCGACGACGCGCGTCCGCTGGTCCTCGGCGGCGTGCGCATCAGCGACACCGGCGGCCTCGCCGGCCACTCCGACGCCGACGCCGTCCTGCACGCCATCACCGACGCGCTCCTCGGCGCCGCCGGCGCCGGCGATATGGGAGAGTACTTTCCCTCCACCGACCCCCGCTGGAAGGACGCCGACTCGGCGGTCTTCATCCGGGAGGCCAAACGTCTGGTCGCGGAGATGGAAGCGGAGATCGCCAACGTCGACGTGACGATCATCGCCGAGCGGCCGAAGCTCGCTCCGTTCCGCGACGCGATGTCGGCCAAGATCGCCAAGCTGCTCGATCTCCCCGCCGGCCGGGTGAACGTCAAGGCCACGACCACCGACGGTCTCGGGTTCACCGGGCGGGGGGAAGGCATCTGCGCGATGGCCATCGTGGCGCTGGTGATCGACCTGGGCGGCTCGCCGATCGAAGGGGCGCTTTAAGGGATGATGTCGAAGCGCTTCATGCCGGCGGGCTTGTAGACGGAGAAGCCCCGGCGGTCGATGGTGAAGATGCGGTTGATTCTCTCGCGCTCGGCGAGCGCGACAAGAGCTGCGTCGGCGAGATCCATTGGAAGGTCGCGGTACTTGCGCATGAGAAAACGCATCCGCCCGCAATCGTCCATGTCGAGATCGGCAATTCGACAGTTGCCTTTCTCGACCATGTCCCACAGCAAATCTTGACCGTCGGGCACGCTTCTAAGGAAGTACATGCTTTCGGTGATAACCGGCCAGACCGTCAACATCGGCTCGCGAATCGACGCGGCGGCGATCACGCAGCCATCGTGATAGCTGTCATCCGCGTCAATGAGCGCGACGAGCGGGCCGGTATCCGCGAGAATCAAAGCCGTCCTGCACGTTTCTTCTCGAGCAGTATCTGTCGGAAGTCCTCGCCGGTCTGCTGTGACAGGTCGGATCGTCCGCTGTGCACTTTTCCGATCACATCTTTAATGCGGTCGTACAGCGTCGTTTCCTCATCCGGGAAACCCTCTTTCGCCAGCGCATGTATCGCCCTGCGTACAAGTTCGGATTGCGAGATGCGGCGAACGCGCGCCAAGCGAAGGAGAAGCCGTTTGGTGTCATCGTCGAGTCGAACGCTGAGTGTCATACGAATGTCCTACGTTTGTATGACAATTGTATTACAGTAAATAGTCCCATGACCGTCCGCGTCCGCTTCGCCCCCTCTCCCACCGGCCACCTCCACGTCGGTGGCGCGCGGACAGCGATCTTCAACTGGCTCTTCACGCGGCACCACGGTGGCACGTTCATCATCCGCGTCGAGGACACCGACCTGGCGCGCTCCACGCGCGAGTCCGAGGCCATGGTGCTCGACGACCTCCGCTGGCTCGGCCTGGGGTGGGACGAAGGCCCCGACATCGGCGGACCACACGCGCCGTACCGGCAGTCGGAGCGCGTGGCCCGCTACGGCGAGGTGGCGCGCGAGTTGATCGCACGCAGCGTCGCCTATCGCTGCTATTGCACCGAGGACGAGCTCGAGGCGAAGCGGAAGCAGGCCGAGGCCGAGCAGCGGCCGCCGCATTACGACCTCAAATGCTGGAATGACCAGCGCGATGACGACAGCGTGCCGCACGCCGTTCGCTTCCACGTTCCCGAGGACGGCGACGTCACCATCGACGACCACATCCGCGGCGAGGTGACATGGAGACGCGAGTCGCTCGGCGACTTCATCATCCTCCGCTCCGACGGCCTCCCGACGTACAACTTCTCCGTCGTCGTCGACGATCACGACATGGAGATCACCCACGTCATCCGCGCCGAGGAGCATCTGACGAACACCCACCGCCAAGTGCTGATCTACCGAGCGCTCGGCTGGAGCGTGCCGGAATTCGCGCACGTCTCACTCATCCTCGGGCAGGACCGCAGCAAGCTGTCGAAGCGCCACGGCGCGACCTCCGTGTCGCAGTACGCAGAGGATGGCTTCCTCGCCGGCGCCATGGTCAACTACCTCACGCTCCTCGGATGGTCGGCTCCCGACGGCCGCGACATCTTCGACGTCGATTACGCCATCGCGAACTTCTCGCTCGATCGCGTGAATGCCGCGCCAGCGGTCTTCGATCCGCAGAAGCTCGAATGGCTGAACGGCCAGATCATCCACGCCATGAGCGCGGCCGAGCTACGGCCGCTCGTGGCGCGCTTCATGCCCGACGCGCCGTGGCTGGAGGAGGGCATCGACGTGGTGAAGACCAGCGTGCACCGCCTGACGGAGTTCGCGCCGGCGCTGGCGTTCGTCCGCGAGTACGTGCCCGCCAGCGTCGATCCGCCGTTCGCCGAGATGCTGGCGCAGGAGCTGCGCAAGCACGGCGCGCCGCACGACGCCGACAGCTACAAGGCGATGGTCGAGCGGCTGAAGACGGCGACCGGCCTGAAGGGAAAGGCGCTCTTCATGCCGTTGCGCCTTGCCATCACCGGCTCCGACCACGGGCCGGAGTTGGTGCGCGTCATCCCGCTGCTTCAGCGCGCCAGCGAGAGCGACCCGAACGTCCTCTCGCCGCTCGCCCGCGCCGAAAAACTCATCTCATGATCTACGCGGCAGTGCGCACGCTGCTCTTTCAGCTCGACGCCGAATCGGCGCACGAGTGGACGGTCGAGCAGATCCGGCGCATCCAGCGAATCCCGATCGCCTTGCGCGTCATCGAGGCGCTCGCCCATGCGCCGCAGTCGCCGCGGACGCTGCTGGGACTCACGTTCCGCAACCCCATCGGCATCGCCGCCGGATTCGACAAGAACGCGGTGATGATTCCGATGCTCGCCGCGCTCGGCTTCGGTTTCATCGAAGTCGGGACGGTGACCCTGCATCCGCAGCCGGGCAACCCGCGCCCGCGCCTTTTCCGCGACCCGCAGCGCCGCGCGCTCATCAACCGCCTCGGCTTCAACAACGACGGCGCGGACGCCGTCGCCGCGCGGCTCCGCACCCGCAATCGCACCGTGCCGCTATTCGTCAACATTGGCAAGAACCGCGATGTCCCGCTCGAAGCGGCGGCCGAGGTGTATGGCGCGTGCGCGGAGAAGCTCGCCCCGCACGCGGATGCCGTGGTGATCAACATCTCCTCGCCGAACACGCCGGGCCTCCGCGACCTTCAACGTCCCGAGCATCTGGAAAGAGTGGTGAGGGCCGTTCCCGGCAGGAAGCTGGTCAAGATCGCCCCCGACCTCGACGACGCGCAGATCGCCGAGATCTGCGACGTCTGCGTGCGCCTGGCCGACGGAATGATCTGCACCAACACCACCGCGACCGACGGAGGCGGCCTCTCGGGAAAGCCGCTGATGCAGAAATCGACCGACGTCCTGGCAAAGGTACGGGCGCGCGTCGGAGCGGACTATCCGCTCATCGGCGTCGGCGGCGTCTTCACCGCCGACGACCTCCGCGCCAAGCTGCGCGCCGGCGCGGACCTCGTTCAGGTGTACACCGGCTTCGTGTATGAAGGACCCATGATCGTGAAGAAACTGCTGCGATGATCATCTACGGCCTCAATCCCGTCCTGGAGGCGATGCGCTCGCATCCGGAGCGCATCCACTACGTCGGCATCGCGCGGGAGCACGGCAGCAAAGTGCAGCGCGTCCTCGCCGAGGCGAAGAAAGCGGGTGTGCCGGTGCGGATGCTGCCCGCCGAGCAGGTCGACCGGCTGGCCAACCGGGGCGTGCACAACGGCGTGGTCGCCGACCTCTCGGAGTCGGGATACGCAGACTTCGACGACGTCCTCGGCCGCGAGGGGACGACGTTCGTCCTCATCCTCGACGGCATCACCGACCCGCAGAACTTCGGCGCGATCTTGCGCGTGGCCGAGGGCTTCGGTGTGGACCTGGTGGTCATCCCGCAACACGAGAGCGTCGGCCTCACGCCCGCCGCGGTGAAAGCCTCGGCCGGGGCGTCGCAGTGGGTGGCGGTCGCGCAGGTGACCAACCTGGCGCGGGCCATCGAAGCGCTGAAGAAGGCGGAGTACTGGGTCTACGCCGCCGCGGCGGGCGGCGACCGGCCCGACGCGATCGACTTCCGCGGCAAAGTCGCACTCGTGCTCGGCAGCGAAGGGAAGGGCGTCCGACGCAACGTGTTGGAGCACTCCGACCGGGTGGTGACCATCCCCATGCTGGGGCGGGTGGAGTCGTTCAACGTGGCGAGCGCGGCGGCCGTTCTCTGCTACGAAGTGAGGCGGCAGCAAGGGAAATAACTCGACTCTTGCGTGTCGTTTGGCTCTCTGCTATAACCCGCAGTTCCTCGGCCTGCCGCCGCCTAAGCTCCATACCTGCTTGAGTTGGCTTCAGGCTGTTTGTGTCTTTGAAATTGCTGGCATAGCTCAGTTGGTAGAGCAGCTGATTTGTAATCAGCAGGTCGCGGGTTCGAGTCCCGTCGCCAGCTCCAACGTTGTGGGGAGAGTTGGCTGAGCGGTCAAAAGCAGCAGACTGTAAATCTGCCGGGCTACGCCCTACGGAGGTTCGAATCCTCCACTCTCCACCAAGGTAGCCGGACAGTCGCGGGAGTAACTCAGTTGGTAGAGTCACAGCCTTCCAAGCTGTTGGTCGCGGGTTCGAATCCCGTCTCCCGCTCCAAGAACGAGGTTGCGCGGTTGCGTGGTCTCGCGGTCTCGCGGTGCTCCGCTTCGAGACCCCGAGACTGCGGAACCTCGCAACTGCGAGAAACGCCCTCGTAGCTCAGGGGTAGAGCACGTCCTTGGTAAGGACGGGGTCACGAGTTCAAATCTCGTCGAGGGCTCCACAGAACAAATCAACGCGGGGTAGCAGAGATGGCGCGCCAGGGAAGAGAAATCATCACGTTGCAGTGCACCGAGTGCAAGCGTCGGAATTACTCGACGAACAAGAACAAGAAAACCATGACGGAGAAGCTGGAACTGAAGAAGTTCTGCCGTCATGACCGCAAGCACACGGTGCATCGCGAAACGAAATAGGGAATACCGCAGCAAAGCGTTGCATTTGCACGCTTTTGCGGCACTTGCAGGCCAATAGCTCAATTGGTAGAGCAGCGGTCTCCAAAACCGCAGGTTGGGGGTTCGAGCCCCTCTTGGCCTGCCACTCACCGAGGAGTTCATGGACGACAAAGACAACTCGATCGTAGCGAAGCCGCGCCAGTGGTGGATCACCTCCCGCGACTTCTTCCGCGAGACCAACGCGGAGATGAAGAAGGTCACGTGGCCGAGCCGCACCGAAGTGGTCGGCACGACCGTCGTGGTCCTGGTGGCCACGGTCGTCTTCGCCGTCTACCTCTGGGGCTGCGATTTCCTCTTCTACAAGGCGATCGACTTCCTCTTCACGAAGTTTGGAGCGGGCGCGTAAGCGATGGTCGAAGCGACGAGCATCAAGCAGTGGTACATCGTCCACACCTACTCCGGATTCGAGGAGCGGGTGAAGGAGAATCTCCAGCAGCGCATCGACGCCCTCGGCATGCGCGAGAAGTTCGGCGAGATCAAGATCCCGACCGAGACGCTGGTGGAGATGAAGGGCGGCAAGAAGCGCGAAGTGCAGCGCAAATTCTTCCCCGGCTACATCCTGGTCGAGATGGAGATGTCCGACGACGCCTGGCATTTGGTGAAGAACACGCCGAAGGTGACGGGGTTCGTCGGCACCGGCAAGAAGCCGACCCCCCTGACGCAGGAAGAGGTCGACCAGATCCTGACGCAGGTGGTCACCACCAAGGAAAAGCCGAAACCGAAGCACGTTTACGAGCACGGCGAGCACGTGCGCATCATCGACGGGCCGTTCACCAACTTCACCGGCGTGGTCGAGGAAGTGAACCTCGACCGCAACACGCTGAAGGTGATGGTGACGATCTTCGGGCGCTCGACACCCGTGGAGCTCGATTTTCTGCAGGTGAACCGATACGACGCGACGGAAGAGGGCGCTGCTGCGCCGAAGAGATAAGACATCATGGCTAAGAAAGTTACCGGCTACATCAAACTCCAGATCCCCGCGGGCCAGGCCACGCCTGCTCCGCCGGTTGGTCCCGCCTTGGGCCAGCACGGCGTGAACATCATGGAGTTCTGCAAGACCTTCAACGCGCGGACCCAGGGGCAGCAGGGGCTGATCATCCCGGTGGTCATCACCGTCTACTCCGACCGCTCGTTCACCTTCATCACCAAGACTCCGCCCGCGGCGGTGCTGCTGCTCAAGGCGGCCGGACTGCAGAAGGGCTCGGGAGTGCCGAACAAGACCAAAGTCGGCTCGGTGACCAAGACGCAGGTCGAGGAAATCGCGAAGACCAAGATGCCGGATCTGAACGCGGCGTCGCTGGAAGCTGCCATCAAGACAGTCGAGGGGACCGCGCGCTCGATGGGGATCGAAGTGAACGGTTGACCGTTGGCTGTTGGCCGTTGACCGTAAGCCGATCCTCGGCCAACGGCCAACAGTCAACGGCGAACGAAGAGACGCTTCAGCGCGTAGCTGAGGCAAACCAGTAGGAGGCGCCAACAGGCGCCGTTAACACTACGGAGGAACTATTGGCCAAACACGGCAAGAAGTACCGTGCAGCGATCGAGAAGATCGAGCAGCGGCCGTACCAGTTGGATGAAGCGTTTCAGCTCCTCAAGCAGGTGCGCTACGCCAAGTTCAACGAGACCGTCGAGCTGTCGATGCTTCTCGGCGTCGACCCCAAGCACGCCGATCAGATGGTCCGCGGCACGACCGTGCTCCCGCACGGCACCGGTCAGACCAAGCGCGTCCTGGTCATCGCCCAGGGCGACAAACAGAAGGAAGCGCAGGAAGCGGGCGCGGACATGGTCGGCGGCGACGACATGGTGGAGAAGATCCAGGGCGGCTGGGTCGACTTCGACGCGGTGATCGCCACGCCGGACATGATGCGCTCCGTCGGTAAGCTCGGAAAGGTCCTCGGCCCCCGCGGCCTGATGCCCAATCCGAAGACCGGCACCGTCACGTTCGATGTGGCCAAGGCGCTCAACGAGATCAAAGCCGGCAAAGTGGAGTTCCGCGTCGACAAGACGTCGATCATCCACGTGCCGGTCGGCAAGATCGAGTTCACCGCCGAAGCCCTTCGCGACAACGCCTCGGCGATCATCAACGCCGTCCGCAAGGCGAAGCCGCCCGCGGCGAAGGGGAAGTACGTCCGCACCATTTACATCTCATCGACCATGAGCCCGTCGATTCAGATCGATGCGGCGGTGGCCGAGGCGAAGGCGGAGTAGGGGAGGGAGAATGAAGACGCGAGAAGAAAAATCGCAGGAAGTCTCCGAGCTCAGCGAACAGATCGGCAAGGCCTCGAACGCTTTCCTGATCGACTTCAAGGGCATCACCGTTCCGCAGGTCACCGAGCTGCGCAAGCAGGTGCGGCAGACCAACTCCGGCTACGTGGTGGTCAAGAACACCCTGGCGCTCATCGCGCTGAAGGACTCTCCGATCATCAACATGAAGGGGCAGTTCACCGGCCCCACGGCGATCGCCTTCAACTCGACCGACGCGGTCGTGTTGGCGAAGGCGCTCACCAAGTTCGCCAAAGACGTCCCGGCCGTCCGGTTCAAGGGCGCCCTGCTCGACGGACAGGTGTTGCCCGCCAGCGAGATCCAGAACATCGCCAGCCTTCCTTCGCGTGAAGAGTTGGTGGCGAAGCTGTTGTTCATGCTGCAGTCGCCGATCCGCGGATTGGTGACCGTGCTGCAGGCGAACATCCGCAACCTCACAGTGGTCCTGGACCAGGTCAGACAACAGAAAGAACAAATGTAGGACGGGCTTCAGCCCGTCAAAGAGATATTGGAGGAAGAGATGGCGATTTCAACCGATGATTTTGTGAAGCAGATCGAGACGATGTCGGTCCTTGACCTTTCGAACCTGGTCAAGGCCCTCGAGGAGCGCTTCGGCGTCTCCGCCGCGGCCGCTGCGCCCATGGCGATTGCTGGCGGTGGCGCGGCTGCGGCCGCGGCCGCTCCGGTCGAGGAGCAGACCGAGTTCACGGTCGTCCTCACCGAGATCGGCGAGAAGAAGATCAACGTGATCAAGGCGGTCCGGGAAGTGACCAGCCTCGGCCTGAAGGAAGCGAAGGACCTCGTCGAGGGCGCTCCGCAGACCGTCAAGGAAGGCATTTCCAAGGATGAAGCCGCGGCCATGAAGAAGAAGTTCGAAGACGCTGGCGCCAAGGTGACGATCAAGTGACGCGAAGCGTCATCCTGAGCGTAGCGAAGGATCTGGAAGGGCGGGTGGCGCGCTGAGCGCGCCTCCCAGCCCACACCGGCCCTTCGCTCTCGCTCAGGGTGACAGGGGAATTGCAGCACCGGAATTACCCTTTGTTATCGATGTCGGAACTGGAGAAGGGGGGAGCGGCCTTCTCCGCACGGTTCCAAACCCCTGCGAATCAGCCCCTCGCGTCGCCTGCGAGAGGTCTCGCCAATAAACCTCATTGAGGGCGCGACATTACGATTTCGAGCACGCCGCACCGGCTGTTGTGACGCCGGGCGGCATTAGTGTCTTCGCCCCGAAGGAGCCTCCCGAATGAACGGATCGTCCATGCCGAAACAGGAGCCGGTTCGCCACGACTTCTCGAAGATTCGCAGCTACATGGCGCTGCCGAATCTGATCGACGTCCAGCGCAAATCGTACGACCGCTTCCTGCAGATGAACCTCCTCCCCGAGGAGCGCGAAGACACCGGCCTGCAGTCGGTCTTCACCAGCGTCTTCCCCTTCAGCGATTTCCGGGAGACCTGCTCGCTCGACTTCGTGAAGTATTCGATCGGCAACTGGGAGTGCAAGTGCGGCTCGCTCAAGGGCCTCGAGCACCTGCGCATGACCTGCGCGAATTGCGGCTCCAAGATCATCACCGACCACCCGCACGAGGAGACCGTCAACTGCCAGAAGTGCGGCGTGATCAACAAGAATCGCGTCGAGATCTGCGACATCTGCGGCAACCCCGTCGACCTGCAGATGAAGTACTCGGTCGAAGAGTGCCAGGAGCGCGGCATGTCGTACTCCGTGCCCCTCAAGGTCACCTTCCGCCTCTTCGTCTACGACAAGGATCCCGACACCGGCGTCAAGCACATGCGCGACGCGAAGGAAGAGGAAGTCTTCTTCGGCGACATCCCGCTGATGACCGAGAACGGCACGTTCATTATCAATGGGACGGAGCGGGTCATCGTGTCGCAGCTCCACCGCTCGCCCGGCGTCTTCTTCACCAAGGAATCGGCGCACACCTTCCTGGCCAAGATCATCCCGTACCGCGGCTCCTGGGTGGAGTTCGAGTACGACCAGAAGAACATCCTCTACGTCCGCATCGACCGCAAGCGCAAGTTCCTCGGCTCCGTCTTCCTGCGCGCGCTCGGGCTGACCACTGACGAGGAGATCCTCCGCCAGTTCTACACCCCGATCCGCGCCAAGGTCGGCGCCGAGCACGTGACGCTCACCTTCGACAAGCGCGTCCTCGGTCAGGAAGAGGCGAAGGAGCGGCACTCCATCCGCGGCCGCCGCACCGTCCGCACCGTCTTCGCCGGCATCAAGCTCGACCAGAAGATGGCCGATGCGCTGACCAAGCACAACGAAGCGTCGTCGAAGGTCGACTTCGGCGCGCTCGACAAGGCCGTCTTCCTCTCCGACGTCGTCGACGTCAACAGCGGCGAGGTCCTCTTCGAGGCCGGCGAGAACCTGCCGGCCGATTGGGCCGACACCCTCCGCGAGCACTCGGTCGGCGAAGTCGACGTCATCTTCCCGGAGTGGGACCTCGTCAGCGACATCCTGCTCAACACCGTCCGCAAGGACACCTCGAAGTCGTTCGAGGCGGCGATCATCGAGATCTACCGCCGCATGCGCCCCGGCGATCCCCCGACCCTGGAGTCGGCCAAGTCGCTGTTCGAAGGGATGTTCTTCGACGCCCGCAAGTACGACTTCTCGCGCGTCGGCCGCTTCAAGTTCAACATCAAGCTCGACCTCGCCTCGCCGGTGACGCAGAAGACGATGAGCGCCGAAGACTTCTTCGTGGTCATCAACTACCTGCTCCGCCTGCGCAAGGACGTTGGGCGCGTCGACGACATCGACAACCTCGGCAACCGCCGCGTCCGCGCGGTGGGCGAGCTGCTCGAGAACCAGTTCCGCATCGGCCTGGTGCGCATGGAGCGCGCCATCAAAGAGAAGATGTCGGTGCATCAGGACATCGACTCGGCCATGCCGCACGACCTGATCAACTCCAAGCCGGTCATCGCGGCCATCAAGGAGTTCTTCGGATCGTCGCAGCTCTCGCAGTTCATGGATCAGACGAACCCGCTCTCCGAGGTCACCCACAAGCGCCGGCTGTCGGCCCTCGGACCGGGCGGTCTCTCTCGTGAAAGAGCGGGATTCGAAGTCCGCGACGTTCACCCCACCCACTACGGCCGCATCTGCCCGATCGAGACGCCGGAAGGTCCGAACATCGGACTCATCTCGTCGCTGGCGTGCTACGCCCGCATCAACGAGTACGGCTTCATCGAGAGCCCGTACAAGAAGGTGCAGGACGGCCGCGTCCTCGACCACTACCGCGCGGTGAAGGTCGGCGACACGAACTTCACCCTCGGCCAGATCGTGGAGAAGCGCGAGCTGCAGAAGGAAAACAACCGCATCGCCAAGGAAAACGCCGCGGCGTCCAAGAAGAAGGGCCAGCTCCAGCTCGCCGAAGCCGAGCCGTACGCCTTCTACCTCTCCGCATGGGATGAAGAGCGCTACACCATCGCCCAGGCCAACGTGGTGATGGACGAAGAGGGCAACCTGGTGCACGACCGCGTCATCGCGCGGCAGACGGGCGAGTTCGTCACCATCGAGAAGGAGAAGGTCGACTTCATCGACGTCTCGCCCAAGCAGCTCGTCTCCGTGGCCGCATCGCTCGTGCCGTTCCTGGAAAACGACGACGCGAACCGCGCCCTGATGGGCGCCAACATGCAGCGCCAGTCCGTGCCTCTGCTGCGCACCGACGCCCCGCTGGTCGGCACCGGCATGGAGAACATCGTGGCCCGCGACTCCGGCGCCGTCGTTCTCTGCAAGCGCGGCGGCGTGGTCGACCTCGTCGACTCCAACCGCATCATCGTGCGCGTCGAAGCCGAGGACGTCGAGACCGGCGAGACCAAAGAGTTCGGCGCCGACATCTACCAGCTCGTCAAGTTCAAGCGCTCGAACCAGAACACCTGCATCACGCAGAAGCCGAACGTCCGCGAAGGGCAGCGGGTCCGCAAGGGCCAGGTCCTAGCCGACGGCCCCTGCACCGACGCCGGCGAGCTGGCGCTCGGCCGCAACATCCTGGTGGCCTTCATGCCGTGGCGCGGCAACAACTTCGAGGACGCCATCCTGGTGTCCGAGAAGCTGGTCAAGGACGACTACTACACCTCGATCCACATCGAGGAGTTCGAGATCGAGGCCCGCGACACCAAGCTGGGGCCCGAGGAGATCACCCGCGACATCCCGAACGTCAGCGAGTCCGCGCTGAGAGATCTCGATGAATCTGGCATCGTCCGCATCGGCGCCACGGTCAAGCAGGGCGACATCCTGGTCGGCAAGGTCACGCCGAAGGGCGAGACGCAGCTCACTCCCGAAGAGAAGTTGCTCCGCGCCATCTTCGGCGAGAAGGCCGGCGACGTCCGCGACGCCTCGCTCAAGACGCCTCCGGGCATCGAAGGCACGGTCGTCGACGTGAAGATCTTTTCGCGCAAGGGCGTGGAGAAGGACCTGCGCGCCAAGTCGATCGAAGAGGGCGAGATCGAGCGGATGAGCCGCAACATCCAGGACGAGATCCGCATCATCACCGACGCCCGCAACAAGCGCATCGGCGACATCCTGGCCGACAAGAAGCTGCAGCGCGACGTGGTCGACTTCCGCACTGGCGAGACGCTGGTGGCCAAGGGCGAGAGCGCCTCGCGCGACACCGTCGGCCGCCTCTCCCGCCGCGAGCTGCTCGCCCTGCCGGTCGACGAAGAGACCCGCGAGACCATCCGCATGTTCGTCGAGCGCGCCGAGAACCGCATCCGGGTGTTGGAACAGAAGGCGGAAGAGCGCCGCGAAGACCTGCAGAAGGGCGACGAGCTGCCGCCCGGCGTCATCAAGATGATCAAGGTCTACGTGGCCATGAAAAGAAAGCTCAGTGTCGGCGACAAGATGGCCGGACGCCACGGCAACAAGGGCGTCATCAGCCGCATCCTCCCCGAGGAGGACATGCCGTACCTGCCGGACGGCACGCCGGTGGAGATCGTTCTCAACCCGCTCGGCGTCCCGTCGCGCATGAACGTCGGGCAGATCCTCGAGACCCACCTCGGATGGGCCGCCCGCGCCCTCGGCCTCTACTTCTCCACGCCGGTGTTCGACGGCGCGATGGAGGTGGAGATCAAAGCCCAGCTTCGCGCGGCAGGCCTCCCCGAGGACGGCAAGACGGCGCTGTACGACGGCATGACCGGCGAGCCGTTCGAGCAGAAGGTCTGCGTCGGCTTCATCTACATGCTGAAGCTCTCGCATCTGGTCGACGACAAGATCCACGCCCGTTCGATCGGACCGTATTCACTCATCACCCAGCAGCCCCTCGGCGGCAAGGCGCAGTTCGGCGGCCAGCGCTTCGGAGAAATGGAAGTGTGGGCCCTCGAAGCCTACGGCGCCGCGTACACCCTGCAGGAGCTGCTCACTTCGAAGTCGGACGACGTCGAGGGCCGCTCGAAGATCTACGAAGCTATCGTCAAGGGCGAGGTTCCGGACGATCCGGGTCTGCCCGAGTCGTTCAACGTCCTCGTGAGAGAGCTGCAGAGTCTCTGTCTGGATGTGGAGTTGCTGAAGGAATAGATGTCATTCCGAGCGTAGCGAGGAAACGGTGTGGGCGGGAGGCGCGCAAAGCGTGCCACGCAACCCACACCGGCCCCTCGCTCCCGCTCGGGGTGACAAACGGAGGCGCACAGACATGGAATCATTTAACTCACTGTTTCAGCCGACCAAGCCTCAGGCGATCAACGATTTCAACGCCATCAAGATCAGTCTGGCCTCGCCGGAGAAGATCCGGTCGTGGTCGTACGGCGAAGTCACCAAGCCGGAGACGATCAACTACCGCACCTTTAAGCCGGAGCGCGACGGGCTGTTCTGCGCCAAGATCTTCGGCCCCATCACCGACTGGGAGTGCCTCTGCGGCAAGTACAAGCGCATGAAGCACCGCGGCGT
>JBBPII010000020.1:4593-110643 GCA_038040385.1 Candidatus Gilichinskyi gelida | reverse complement strand
GGGGGGGGGGGGGGGGGGGGGGGGGGGGGGGGGGGGGGGGGGGGGGGGGGCCCCCCGCCCCCCCCCCCCCCCCCGGGGGGCGGGGCGCCCCCCCCCCCGCGCCCCTACTTGACCCCCCCGTCGCACCTCGATACACTACTCATCGCAACTGAGACTTAGTCTCAACTAACATGCAAGCCGCCCAACGCGAAATCACCCGCTTCCAGCAGTTCCTCGCCGGCCAGGGACTCAAGCTCACCCGCGAGCGGACCGCGCTGCTGCGCGAGATCTTTGCCACCCACTACCACTTCGAAGCCGACGAGCTCCTCTTCAAGATGAAGGAGAAGAGCCTCAAGATCTCCCGCGCCACCGTCTACCGCACTCTGGAGCTGCTGGTGAAGTCGGGCATGGTACGCCGCGTCCACCTCGGCGAAGAGCACTATCACTACGAGCATGTCCGCGGCGACTCGCACCACGACCACCTCATCTGCACCACCTGCGGCACGGTCATCGAGTTCGTGGACGAAGAGCTGGAGCGCCGCCAGCGCGAGGTGTGCGACCGCAAGAAGTTCACCCCCACCTTTCACAACCTCCAGATCCTCGGCGTCTGCGAATCCTGCCGAAAGAAAGGAGAGCGGCCTGACTCCCCCGATCGCGTGCAGTCGATCGGACAAGGCGCCATGCGGCTCCGCCAATAACCGATGCTCCCCGCCCTCATCATCGTCTTCCGCGAAGGCTTCGAAGCCTTCCTCACCGTCGCCATCATCTTCGCCTTCCTCCGCAAGACCGGCCGCGACTGGCTGCGTCCCGCCGTCTACGCCGGCATCGTCGCCTCGGTCGTCGCCAGCTTCGGCCTCGGCTACATGCTGATGCGCATCAGCGAGCACCAGTCGCTCATCGAAGGCGTCCTCGGCGTAGTCGCCGCGGTGCTGGTGGCCTCGTTCGTCGTGCACGTCTGGCGCGTCGCGCCTCGGATGAAAGGCGACATGGAGCGGAAGCTCGAAGGCTATTCGTCGACGGCGTCGCGCGTGCTGGCGATCGCCGGCGTATTCGGGTTCACCCTGCTGATGGTCACCCGCGAAGGGATGGAGACCGCACTGATGCTGATCCAGGTCCGCAACGGCCGCTTCATTCTCGGGTCGCTGCTCGGCTTGGGCGCGGCCGCGCTGATGTCGTGGGCCTGGGCGCACTACGGGCACCGCATCAACGTCAAACGATTCTTCCAGGTGACCGGACTCTTTTTGCTGCTCTTCGCCGTACAGATCCTCTTCTACGCCGTTCACGAATTCTCCGAGGCCGAAGTCCTCGGGCGGTGGAGCGAAGCGGTGCACAACGCCACCGAGCCCTATTCGCCGGTGGGGGTGTACGGTAAATGGTTCTCCGTGGTCATGGTCGGTCTCTGCGCCGTCTGGCTCATCGGGGTGTCGATGAAGGACCGGATGGAGACAAGTCGGGCAGCCGCTCGATAAACCGCGCCAAACGCCGTAACACTTTTTCCTTCCCCAGCACCGCGGCCACGTCGAAAATCCCCGGCGACGCCCCCTTTCCGGTGAGCGCAAGCCGCAGAGGATGGATCAGCTTCGCCGCGCCGAGACCGCGCTGGGCGGCCAGCGCGCGAAGCGCTGCCTCGGTGGCGGCGACATCGAACGGCTCGGCCGCCGCCAGGGCGGCGTGCAGCGCGCGCATGCTGTCGGCGAGGTCGTCGCCCTTGACATGCTTCTTCACCGCCTCGGCTTCGTAGTCGACGTCGTCGACGAAATACACGGCTATTTGATCGGCGAGCTCCTTCAGCGTCCGCGCGCGCATCTTGTACAGATTGATGAGATCGCGCACCGCGGCCAGCTCGCGGTCACCGATGAACGGCCGCAGGTGCGGGTAGATCTCCTCGGCCGGCATGCGCTGCAGATACTGCGCATTCATCCACAGCAGCTTCTCGACGTCGAAGATCGCCGGCGCTTTGTTGACGTCGGACAGATCGAACACCGCCGACGCCTCTTCCTTGGAGAAAATCTCGCGATCGCCTCCGGGCGACCATCCGAGGAGCGATAGAAAGTTGAAGAGCGCCTGCGGCACGATGCCCATGTCGCGGTACTCCTCGGCGGAGGTCGCGCCGCTGCGCTTGCTGAGGCGCTTCTTGTCGCTGCCGAGGATCAGCGGCAGATGGGCGAAGACCGGCTCGCCCGCGCCGAACGCGCGGAACAGCAGGATGTGCTTCGGCGTGTTCGAGAGGTGATCGTCGCCGCGCGCCACGTGGGTGATGGCCATGTCGATGTCGTCGACGACGACCGAGAGGTGGTAGGTCGGGTAGCCGTCCGAGCGCAGCAGGACGAAGTCGTCGATCAGCTCCCCCTCGAAGTGCACGTCGCCGCGGATCAGATCGTGGAAGGCGATGGGGCCGGCGTCGACGGCGAATCGGATGACGTACGATGCGCCGGATTCGGCGGGGCGAACGAGGCGGCATCTGCCCGAGTACCGCCACTGCTTGCCGGCCTTCTCCGCGACGGCGCGCTCTTCCTCCAGCTCTTCCACGGTGCAGGTGCAGCGGTAGGCCTTCCCGCTGACCACGAGCTCCTCGGCGCGCTCGCGGTATCGCGCCAGGCGGTCGCTCTGGTAGACGGGGCCCTCGTCCCATTCGACGCCGAGCCACTGCAGCGAGGCGACGATCTGCTCGGCGTGATGCTGCCGCGAGCGCTCGACGTCGGTGTCCTCGATGCGCAGCAGCATCGTGCCGCCGTGCCGGCGGGCGTGCAGGAGGTTGAAAATCGCGGTACGCGCACCGCCGACGTGGAGGAAGCCGGTCGGCGACGGAGCGAAGCGGAGCTTCATTCGGCGGTGGATTGTATGATGCCCGTCGATGGCCTCGAAGACGTTCAAGACCACGCTTCTTCGCGACGGCGCCATGTCGGCCATCCCGGTGCCCTTCGACCCCAAGCCGGTGTTCGGCAAGGTTCGCGCACCGGTGCGCGTGACGCTCAACGGCTACAACTTCCGCAGCACCATCGCCGCGTATGGCGGCGAGTTTCTCATTCCCTTCCGCACCAGTAACCGCGAGGCTGCCGGCCTGCAGGGCACTGAGACTCTCGAGGTGACGCTCGAGCTCGACACCGAGAAACGCGAGGTCAAGGCGCCGGCCGACCTTGTGAAGGCGCTGAAGGCCGCCCCGCCGGCGTGGGACCGCTGGCGCGAGCTCAGCTTCAGCGATCAGCGCGAGTACGCGGAGGTCGTCGAGGAGGCGAAGAAGCCCGAGACGCGCGCCCGCCGGATCGAAAGCGCCGTCCGCGCCATGGCCGCCCGCCCGGCCAGGAAGAAGTAAGCCCCGCGCGTAGAATTGACGTCCCATGAAGGCCCAGCGCGGCTACAACCTAGTGGAGGTGCTGGTGGCGCTGGTGATCCTGGCGATCGTCATCACCACCACCATCGCCATGTTCGCGCGCCGCCAGCAATACCTGCGCGATTCGAGCGAGACCGTCCTGGCGTGGCAGGCGATCTGGAACGAAGCGGAGATCTGGCGTCGTATCAGCTTCGGAAGCCTCGAGGCACAGCCGAAGCGCTTCCAGTCCGATACCTCGATCCTGACGCCGCTCAACCCATTTACCACGAAGGTGGACGTGGCCCCTTCGGCCGATGACCCGAACGTCAAGAACGTGACGCTCACCGTGCTGTGGGGGTACGACGACACCAGCAAGACCTACCGGCGCAACGCGCACCTGTCGGTCCTCCGCTCCGACACCGGGGGGTCGAACCTGTGGTGAGGCGTGAGCGCGGTTTCACCTTGGTGGAGATGCTGGTCACCGTCGCCATTTTCGGCGTCTTCGTCGTCATCATCGGCACCCTCACCTACAACATGTACTACGTGCAGCAGAAGTGGCCGATCAATTACATGAGCCACCCGGAAGTGGGCGGCGTGGTGGCGCGCGTGCGGCGTGACGTGCTCGACTCGCTCTATTACCCCGCGGAGTTCCAGGGGTTCGTGCAGACCAAGCGGACCCTGATCGTCTACGTCGTCGGGCAGGATGGCTTCGCCAAGACGGTCATCTACGATTTCCGCAAAAGCAACGAGGTGCGGCGCCTGGAGTACAAGTCTAAGGAGCTGGAGTCGACATGGATCGGGCGGGCCATGCCGACGTTCGAGATCAGCAGCTTCACCCTCGACTCGGGACAGGACGCCGTCCGGCTGACGGCCGTCGACACGGGAGGGAAACTTGCCATCGATCAGATCTTCGTTCCGCGCTCGCACTCGTGAGCGCGGCTACGCGCTGATCTCCGCGATCGCGCTGGCGGTTCTCTACTTCGCCGTCATGCAGTTGATCATGATCGACTCCAACCGCGTGCTGCGCGAGGCGCAGCGCTTCCGCTCGAAGATCATTTCCCACGCCCTCGCCGAAAACGCCGCCGAGCTGGCGGCCTCGCAGATGCTGCTGACCAGCGTGCGCAACATCAACGCGAAGGATGCCGACGGAACGATGAAGGGCGCGCTGAACAAATCGGCGACCGCCTTCACCATCAGCGCGGAAGGAACCTCCTACGGCGCGGAGTCGCGCCGGGCGACGGTGCGGCTTCAGGGAAGGGTGTTGGGCACGAAGATCATCGTGGACTACGCGTTCCACTCGCAGTGACCCCTCTCCCGCGACGCGGGAGAGGGTGGCGCGAAGCGCCGGGTGAGGGTCTACGCTCTCTTCCGCAACAACCCCGCTCCGATGGCCAGCGCGGCGAGGCCGCCGAGCACGACGCTCGGGTTGGCGCGCGCGTACTCGCGCACCTTGCCGAGGGAGCCGTTCATATTGACCTTGCTCAGGCCGCCGAGGCCGCCAAGCTTGCCGAGAATTCCGCCGAGGATGCCGTTGAGGCCGCCCTGCTGACGTTCGATTGCCGGTGTTTCGCTCATGGGTTGGTACGGATGGAACTGACTGTTGGGATTCATGTTATCAACCATGTAGTTCCTCCCTTTCGATGTTATTGGTACTGCGAAGAGGGTGCCACTACGCTACAATCCGCGCCCATGTCGGGCAACCCACGCGAGCACATCAAAGACAAGGGCTTCTGGGACGGCGGCGCCGCCGGCCATGCCACGAACAAAGAGTCGTCGGGCCGCGCCAGCGGCTTTCCAGGCAAGCGCTCGCGCTCCAAGACGGGCCACCGCACGGACATCGAGTTTCCGCAGGAAGCCGAAGAAACGCCCAAGGAGTGACATCCGCCGCGGCGCGCGAGCCGTAATATGAACGCCGCCGCCATGCTGCGAACGGATCCGAGCGTCACACCGACCTCTCTCCTCCCGGCGGTCGCCGGGGGCGACGTCAACGCGTTCGAAGATCTCTACGACCGCTACTCCTCCACCCTTTACGCCCTCCTCATCCGCATCCTCGGAAACTGCGAAGACGCGCAGGAAGTGCTGCAGGAGACGTTCGTCAAGGCGTGGACCAGCGCGAAGATGTTCGACGCTGTGCGCGGCAGCGAGGTGGCGTGGCTCATCTCCATCGCCCGCAGCCGCGGCATCGACCGGCTGCGCTCACGCCGCGTCCGCTCCGATCGCGAAGATGAAGCGGGGCGGGAAATCTCGTTCGTCTCCGGTTTCGTAGATCGGACCAGTGGAGCGGATCAGGCCATCCAATCCGAACAACGCGTGGCCGTGCGAGGCGCGCTCGCCGAGCTGCCCGACGCGCAGCGCCAGGCGCTCGAGCTGGCGTACTTCGAGGGGCTCTCGCAATCAGAAATCGCGGAGCGGCTGCACGAGCCGCTGGGAACGGTGAAGACGAGAATGCAGCTCGGCATGAAGAAGCTGCGCGATCGCCTGCAGGCATTTCGATGAACCATGAAGAATTCGAAACGATCGCCGCGCTCGACGCGGTGGGGGCGGCAACGGCCGGCGAGACGCGCTCGCTTGCCGCGCACGCCGAAAGCTGCGACGCCTGCCGCCGGGCGCGCGACGAGTACGCCGAAGCAGCCACGCTTTTGGCTCGCGAGCTCGACCCCGTTCCGCCGCCCGCCGAGGTACGCGAGCGGATCGCCGGCATCGCAGAGTCGTCGAATGTCATCGAGGCCGAGCATCGCTTCAACCCCTGGTGGCTGGCGATCGCCGCCACGCTCTTCCTGGCGCTGTGGGGCTGGCGCGAGATCGGGATCCGCGTGGCGCGCGAGCGGATCGCCACCCAGCAAGCCGAGATCCGCGGTCTCAGCGAAGAGAAAAATCGCCTGGCGGCGCAGAACGAGAAGCTGGCGTCGATCGCGTCGGCGGAGACGCGGACCATCGCGCTCGCCGGGCAGGAGATGTCGCCCTCGGCGTCGGCGCGCGTCTTCCTCGACCCCACCCGGCGTAGAGCAATCGTCTTCTTCTACAACATGCCTTCCAACCCCACCGACAAGAGCTACCAACTCTGGATCATCCGCGGCGACCAGCCCAAACCACAGAGCGCCGGGGTTTTCGACGTCACAGCGAGCGGCAGCGCGACCATTTCCATCGACAACCTCCCCGTCATGACCGAGATCCGGGCACTGGCCGTGACCATGGAACCGCGAGGGGGGGCCGATCAGCCCACTGAAAAGAAGTTTTACGTAATGGGCGGAATGTCGTAAGGTACGCCCCGCGCCTGCGGGCCCAACCTTTGCGAGCGTTGTTCCTTGCGCCGCGCACGCCTGTCGCACGCGGGCAGAAAGTGAATGAGTGGAATGTCTTCAAAAGTCTTCGTCGGTAACCTCGATTTCAACACGACAAAAACGGAAGTTCAGAACCTCTTCGCCGAGATCGGCGAGATCCGCGACGTCTATCTTCCGATGGACCGCCAGAGCGGCCGTCCGCGCGGATTCGCGTTCGTCGAGTACTCCTCGGACGAGGACGCGGCGAAGGCCATCGAGAAATTCAATGGCTACCAGTTGAGCGGCCGCGCCCTGCGCGTCAACGCCGCCGAAGACCGCCCGCGCGGCGCAGGCCCCGGCGGCGGCGGACGCCCGTCATTCGGCGGGGGCGGTGGCTACGGCGGCGGGGGCGGTGGCGGTGACTTCGGTGGCGGCGGCGGTGGCGACTACGGCGGTGGCGGCGGCTACGGCGGTGGCGGCGGCAAGGCCAAGGGAAGCCGGCGCAACATCCGCGGCAAGAAGCGCAGCCTGTAACCGACGTTGCCGGTTGCCCGTTGCCGGTTGCCAGCGACAGCCATTCCGCTGGCAACTGGCAACGGGCAACTGGCAACCCGCATCACAGCCCCACGATGTTGTAGCCGCAGTCGACGTACAGCACTTCGCCCGTGATCCCCGACGACATCGGCGAGCAGAGGAAGAGCGCGGCGTTGCCGATCTCCTCGAGCTCGACATTGCGGCGCAGCGGCGCCTTGTCGGGATGATGCTTGAGCATGTCGGTGAACCCCCGGATGCCGCGCGCGGCGAGGGTGTTCACCGGCCCGGCGGAGATTCCGTTCACCCGCACGTTCTTCGGGCCGAGGTTCGCGGCGAGGTAACGCACGCTCGCTTCGAGCGAGGCCTTGGCCACCCCCATCACGTTGTAGCCCTCCACCACCTTCACCGCGCCGTAGTACGTCATCGTCAGCACCGCCCCGCCGCCCGCCTTCTCGAACAGCGGCAGCGCGGCGCGGCTGAGAGCGACGAGCGAATAGGCGGAGATGTCATGCGCGGTCTTGAAGCCCTCGCGGCTCGTCAGCACGAACTCCCGCTCGAGGTCCTCGCGCGGCGCGAAGGCCACCGAGTGGACCAGAGAGTCGAGCCGGCCGAAGTCCTCGCCGATGTGGCTGATGACGCTATCGATCTCGGCGTCGTTGGTCACGTCGCAGGGGTAAATCAGCGATCCCGGCAGCGTCGCCGCCAACGCCTCGACGCCCTCCTTGAGCCGCTCGCCCTGGTAGGTGAACGCCAGGCGCATCCCTTCGCGCGACAGCGCCTGGGCGATGGCCCAGGCGATGGACCGCTTGTTCGCCACTCCGAAAACGAGGCCGGTTTTCCCTTCCAGCATCGGCATGGCGCCGATGATATAACCGCGCGCCATGAAACGCGCCCTGTCCATCGCCCTCCTGTTCGTCGCCGTCGCCGCGTTCGCGCAAACCAAGCGCGCCTTCACCATCGAGGACCTCTACCGGGTCAAAGGGGTCGGCGATCTGACGCTGTCGCCGGACGGAAAAACGCTGGCGTTCACCGTCGGCGTCAGCGATCTGCCGCGCGCGAAACGCACTACGAAGATCTGGGTGATGGACATCGACGGGCAGAACGCCCACGCACTCACCACCGGCGACGCCGACGCCAGTCCGCGCTTCTCACCCGACGGCAAGCAGCTCGCCTTCGTCCGCGACGCGAACCTCTACCTCCTCCCTCTCGCCGGCGGCGAGGCGCGGCAGTTGACCAGCATCTCCACCGGCGTCTCCGATCCGCTCTGGTCGCCGAACGGCAAGTGGATCGCCTTCGCCACCGACATCTATCCCGAGTGCGGCTCCGACAACGCCTGCAACAAGAAGATCGCCGAGCGCTGGTCAAAGGGGAAATTGCAGGCGCACATGGCGGACGGACTGCTCTATCGGCACTGGACGGCGTGGAAGGACGGGACGGTCACGCACACCTTCCTGGCGAACGCCGACACGGGCGACGTGCGCGACGTGACGCCCGGCCGCTTCGACGCGCCGCCGTTCTCGCTAGGCGGGCCGCTGCAGTACGCCTTCTCGCCCGACTCGAACGAGCTGGCGGTGGCCTCCAACCACGATCCCGACCCGGCGTCGTCGACCAACAGCGATCTCTGGCTGATCTCGTTCAACGCGACGACGCCCAACGCGCGCAACATCACCGCGGCGAACAAGGGCTACGACAACTCGCCGCAGTACTCGCCCGACGGCCGCTTCATCGCCTACCGCACCCAGAAGACGCCGCGCTACGAGTCCGACCTCTTCACGATCGCCATCTACGACCGCGCCGCCGGCACTTCGCGCGTGGTCTCGCAAACGTTCAACAACTGGATCGACGAGCTCCGCTGGAGCGGCGACTCGAAGACGATCGTCTTCAGCGGCGAAGTGGAAGGCCACAACCCTCTCTTCCGGCTCGACGTCGCCACCGGCACCATCGCGCAGGTGTGGTCCGATCAGACCATCGATGCCTTCGACATCGCCAGGAACGGCCGCGACCTCTTCTACATCCACCGCTCGGTCGGCGAGCCGGCGGAGATCTTCCGCGCCAGTGTGGGGGCGCCCGCTTCGGGCGCCCAGCCGGCGGCCGAAGCGACCGCCGCTACACAGCGGAAGAAGCTGTCGACCTTCAATCGCGACCTGATGAACGAGGTCGACATCCGGCCGGCGGAGATCACCACGCTGGCCGGCATCCAGGTCTTCATCGTCAAGCCGCACAACTTCGATCCGGCGAAGAAGTACCCGCTGATCCTCAACGTGCACGGCGGTCCGCAGTCGCAGTGGGCCGACGCGTTCCGCGGCGACTGGCAGGTCTATCCGGGAGCCGGCTACGTCGTCGCCTTCCCCAACCCGCACGGCTCGACCGGTTTCGGGCAGGAGTTCACGGCCGAGATCTCGGGCGACTGGGGCGGCAAGGTCTTCGAGGACCTGATGAAGGTGACCGACGCGCTGGAGAAGCTGCCATACGTCGACAAGAGCCGCATGGGAGCGATGGGGTGGTCGTACGGCGGCTACATGATGAACTGGTTCGAAGGGCACACCGACCGCTTCAAGGCGCTGGCGTCGATGATGGGGATCTACGACAACCGCTCCTTCTACGGGGCAACCGAGGAGCTGTGGTTTCCGGAGTGGGACCTGAAAGGGCAGCCGTGGAATTCAGATTTATATGAGAAATTCTCACCATCGAATTACGTAAAGAATTTCAAGACGCCCTGCCTGGTGATCACCGGCGAGCGCGATTACCGCGTGCCGTACACGCAGGGGCTGCAGATGTACACCGCGCTGCAGAAGATGGGCGTGCCGTCGCGGCTGATCGTCTACTCCAACGCCGGCCACTGGCCGAGCTGGTACGAGATGGCGCTCTACTACACCGCCCACCTGGAGTGGTTCCAGAAATACCTCGGCGGCGGCGGCCCGCCGTGGTCGACGGAGGCCTTCCTGCGCAACGCGGTCTTCGACACCTCGACAGGGAAGCGGATCGAGGACGAGAAGAAGGCGCCGGAGAATCCGCAGGGGAAGCCGGACGTGAAGCCGAACTGAGAACGGGTTACGAGGTCGCGCGGTCTCGGGGTCTCGCGGTCCCACCGCCGAGATCTTGACGATATCCTTCCTCAATGTTCGGCATGAGAAGGCGCGCGCGTTGAACGTCCGTCGCGAGCCACTCGACTCGCCCGTCGCCGTCGCGCTGATCGCGGCGCTCAACGGCGAGCTGGCGGCGATGTACAACAACCCGGCGGCGAATCACTTTCGCCTGGATGCCGGTGAGGTCGCGCCGAGGGAGAGCCGGTCGGCTGCGGTGCGATCCGGCGGCTCGATGAGAGGACGCACTATCATCCGCGGATGATGCACATCGCCCTCCTACGCGGCATCAATGTCGGCGGCAACAAGATGATCGCCATGGCGGACCTGCGCGACCTGCTCACGAATCTCGGATTCGCCGGCGCCCGATCGCTGCTTCAGAGCGGAAATCTCGTCTTTCACGGCGACCGCCGCACGCCCGCCCAACTGGAAACGTTGCTGGCGGCGGAGACGGAGAAGCGGCTCGGCGTGCAGGCGGACGTTTTCGTTCGCACCGCGAGCGAGCTGGCCGAGGTCGTGGCGCGAAATCCGTTCGCGGAGGAGGCGAAGCGCGATCCGAGTCACCTTCTGGTCATGTTCCTGAAGGATGTGCCCGACGCGACAGCGGTCGCGGCGCTGAATGCGGCCATCATTGGACGGGAAGCCGTGCGGGTGATCGGGCGGCACGCCTACATCGCCTACCCCGACGGCATCGGTACGTCGAAGCTGACCGGCGCGGTCATCGAGAAGAAGCTCGGCACGCGGGGGACGGCGCGCAACTGGAACACTGTCATGAAGCTCTCGAGGCTGGCCGGCGAGGAGTGACACGTCAAGCCGAAGAAGGCGAGTGCGCCGAAGCGGAAGTGACGCGGGCCACCTCCTCGTCCATCTTCCCCGCCATCATCAGAAACAGCATCCGGTAGTCGGCCACCAGCGAATAGAACGGGTGGCCGAAGGTGGCCGGCTTGTTCCCCTCGACGAAGAAGTGCGCGTACCAGGCGAACGAATAGCCGACCAGCGGCACGGCGACGAGGAACCAGAGGTTGACGGCCAAGGCCACGCCGAGCATCACTACGGCCAGGACCGAGCCGATGGCGTGCAGCACCCGCGTTCGTCCTCGGGAATGCGCGCGGACGTAGAACGGCCAGAAATCCGAAAAGGTGCGTATTTCCATTGGGCTCGTCAGGGATTCTCCCACGGAGGCGCGTGGCACTTCAATTGCTCGCCAGCCGGGTATGCCGCAGGATTTCGAGCAGTTCCTGAAAGATGTCTTCGGCGAGCCGCTGAGCCGCCTGTCGCAGTACTCATCCGACCAGATGCAGCGCATGCAGACGAAACTGCAGGAGTTCGCGCGCGAGGCCGTCAAGGACGAGCTCGGCAAGCTGCATCAGGAAGTCGGCGAGCTGAAGGCGCGCGTCGTGGTGCTGGAAACGGAGCGCGCCGCGGCCGCGGCGGATCAGGTGTAGCGCCTAGAACGCGTAGCCCAGCGTCAGGACCCAGGCGAACGGCTTCTCGTAGACCGCCTTCCCATCGTCGTCGAAGCGGAGGATGCGGCGGTTGAGCTTGTATCCGACGTCGAGGCGGATCGGTCCGACCGGCGAGACGTAGCGAAAGCCGCTGCCGACGCCGAAGCGCAGCTTGTTGAAGCGGATCCTGGTGTCGGCGAACGCGTTCCCCGCGTCGGCGAACAGCGTGGCGCCGAACGGTCCGGCGATGGGGAAGCGGTATTCGGCGTTGACTATGAACAGCGACCGACCGCCGATGGGCGCAATGCTGTGCTCGCCCCTCTCATCGACGAGATCGACGAGCGTGGCACCGATGAAACGGCCGGTGGCGGCGTCGAAAGAGCAGATATCGGAGTCGCGCGGGTCGGCGCAGGTGATGCCGAGAAGATCGAGCGGGAAGGCGCGGTGCGAGGTCTCGCCGCCGCCGGTGAAGCGCTCGGACAGCGGCACGCCAGTGATCGAACGCCCCTGTTCGTCGATACCCGCGCCGAAATCCTGAATCAGTCCCACCCGTCCCGACACGGCGAAGACGGAGCGCGCCGACACCGGGAGGTAGTACGACGCCTGCGCGAACTCCTTCAGGAAGTGCGCCTCGGCGGCGAGGGCGCGAAACGCGTACTCGACAGAGGCATTGGTGAAGAAGCCGCGATGCGGATCGAGCGCGTCGTCGCGCTTGTCCCAGAAGAACGTCGGTGTGAAGCTGGAGATCTTGACGTTGGTGAGGCTGCGGTCGATTCCGGGCAGCAGCGCCTGTTCGGCGAGCGCGCACAGCTCGCCCGACTTGCAGTCCGAAATGCGGTACTCATAGCGCGCCGACCAGCGCGTCTGATAGCGCGCCACGCGCGTCGCTTCGATGAACATGCCGCGCTGCACCAGGCGCGCCCCGCGGCGCTGGTTGTCGCTCTGAAAGACGGTGAGCTGAAGCGGGATGGCGTACGGGCCGAGGAACGGCTCGCGGAAGGTGAGGAACGCTTCCTGCCGTGGTCTGGCGTAGATCACCTCGAGGCCGAGGTAGCGCGCGGTGCCGAAGAGATTGCGGTGCGCGATGGAGGCGGAGAAGAGCGGCGCGAGCTTGGTGTCGCCGCTGATCGGCGAGGTGACACCGACCGAGCCGGCGACGGTGAGGTTCTTTCCTTCTTCCACGGAGATGGTCACGTTGCGCTCGGAGAGGGAGGTGCCGGCGTGCTCCGGCTGTACGTCGACGCGCTGGAAGATGCCGAGGCGGTAGAGATTGCGCTGCGCTTCGAGGATCTTGAGGAAGTTGAACGGCTCGCTCTTTTCGAGTTGCGACGTCCGCGCCACGACGGTGCTGTTGGTGTACGTGTTGCCGCGTACGACGACGTCGCCGACGCTGACCTTGGGACCCTCCGCGACGACGTACGTCACCTTCGCCGAGGTCTTGTCGGCCGAGACGTCCTCACGCGCGCGCACCTGCACTTCGGCGTTGCCGCGGTCGGCGTAAAACGTCTGCAGAGCGATGACGTCGTCCTGCTCGACCTGCGGATTGAGCGGATCGCCGGGCTCGAGCGTCGGTTTCGGCACTTCGTTCGGCTGGACCTGCTGGACGCCTTCGATCGCCACCTCGCTCACCAGCGTCTGCGGCCCTTCGACGATCGGGAACTCGACCACCATGGTGTGCGTGGCGGCGTTTGTGTTGACGGCGGCGTTGCCCACCTGTACCTGCGAGAAGCCGTTCAACTGGTAGTACGACTCGATGGCCTCGCGGTCGGCGGTGAGTTGCTCCCGCGCCAGACCGCCAGTAGGGCGGCGGAAGAGCGACGCGAGCAGCGATCGGAAGCCGCCGCTCGGTGAGGTCTGTACGATCTCCGCGAGCTTCTTGTCGGGCACCTTGGCGTTGCCGGTGAAGGTCACGGCGTCGAGACGGAAGCGCTCGCCCGGCTTGACGTGGAACGTGGAGGTCCAGACGTTGCCGGCCAGCCGCTCGTCGACGTCGACCGTGGCGAAGTAATAGCCCTGCTGCTGGAGGTGGTCGACGACGTCGTTCGACGCCTTGTCGATGACGTCCTCGCTGTACGCCTGATTACGCGCGAAGGGCAGGAGGCCGCGGAACTGGCGCTTGGTGGCGCCAATGACTGCGACCTGCACGATCGGTCCGGCGTTCGCGCTGTACTCGAGGGCCACGGTGTGCGTAGCCGGCTCGTAGGTGTACTTCTCGAACTTGACGGTCCCCTTGCGGAAGTTGCGGCGCACCAGGAAGTTCTGCATGCGCTCGGCGTCCATGCGAGCCTCGGCGAGGTTGAATGCCTTGCCGGGGCCGCGCTTCATCTCGCCCGCCAGCTCCTCGGGGCGGAACGGCGCGATGTTGCCGGCCAGGTTGACGTTGCGGATGTGCGCCCGCGGGCCGCTGGTGACGTGGAGCACCACCGATGCGCGTCCCTGCCCGCGCTGGAAGATCGTCTCCGGGTCGACGGTCGCTTCGAGATAGCCGTCGTGGTTGAGGAGCTCCTGGACGGCGGTCGCGCTGCGATCGACGGCGTTGAGGGAGAGGACGTCGCCGAGGTGGAAGGTGAGGGCGCGCGACGCCCGCGTGCGGTCGGCGCCGCCGAGACCTTCGAAACGGATATCGGTCACCCGGAAGTTGGTGTAGAGCACGAAGGTGACGTCGACGCCGCCCTGCATCGGATCGGCGTTGACGCGGACGTCGCGGAAGTCGCCGGTGGCGTAGAGGTTCTTGATGGAGTTCTGCACCGCGCGCACCGAGAGCGGCTGGCCGGGCTTGACGGTCACGTAGCGCAGCAGCGTCGCGGTGTCGATGCGCGCGTCGGACTTTAGCGTCATCGTCATCACGTTTTCGCCGCTGGCCGGCGTCACGGTGGTCGTCGGCTCCTGCAGCGGCGGCGGTTGCGCGGTGCTGATGTTGAAACTGGCGAAGTCCTGCAGCGGGTTGCGCCCGCGCAGGCCCCACGTCCAACGCCCCTCGTAGCGCCGCCGGAAGCGCGCTTCGACGGTGTATTCGTTCGACAACTCGTCGCTGTTGAACTGCAGGACCCAATCGGGAGTGACCTGCCACTCCAATACGACGCGCTTCTTGCCGTCGTTCGTCCGGTAGATGACGAAGACGCGCAGCTTGTTCGAGAAGCGCTTCTCGATCGTCACCTTGGGGCCGGTGTCGCCGGTCTTGTCGAGGGTGCCGGTATCGATGCTGAAGGCGTCGGCGAAGGGAAGGACTTTCGAACCGAGGAGGCTGATCGACTGATAGAGCAGCGATTTGCCGCCGAACTGCGACAACGGTGAAGCGCCGGCCGCGCCGTTGTTGCCGGTGAATGAGCCGAAGCCGAGGAGGGAGAAGAGGGTGATGTCGCTGGCGGGCGGATCGCTGGTGATGGTCGGCGTGACGCGATCGAGCGTGCCGGTGATGGTGATGGTGACGTCGATCGGGCCCGCTTCGATCTCCGACAGCCCGCCGCTGATGCGCGACTCGAGAGTGACGTCGAAGTAGGGATCGATGCGGAACGGATTCTGGAAGTTGATGGTGCCGCGAACGACGCGGTAGTCGATCTTCTGCAGCCGCACCCGCCCGCCCTCGTTGAACGTCACTTCGCCGATGACCGACGGCTGGGCGAGCGTGCCGGTGACTTCGAGGTCGGCGCTGCCGGTGACCTCGGCGAGGTTGTTGCGGACGGCGAGCGTGCCGGGCGCCGAAAGGTGAATGCGCAGCCCGACGCGGCTCTGCCACCCCGCTGCAACGATCGGCGTCGGGCCGCGCCGCGCCAGGACGGCGGAGAGCAGGGTGGCACCGATGTCGATGTCGCGGAAGTAGACGCCGCGCGTGACGTCGACGTCGCCGGAGACGACAAAACGCTCCATGTCGCCGCTGACCAGCAATCCGAAGTTGCCTTCGATGGTCACGCCCTCGAAGTAGCGCAAGGCGACGCCGGTACCGGTGAGGGAGATGCGCGCGCGCTTCGGCGTGAGGCCGTCGAGAGTGACCGAGCCGCCGGCGATGACGGTGCCGCCGCCGAGCTGCGCGCGCAGCGAGTCGATGTCGATGCGCTCGTCGCGGAAGACGACGGTGCCGGTGATGTCGCTGATGGCCTGGGTGAATCCCGGCAGGTTGCGCACCTCGGCGTGCTGGAACTCGGCGGTGCCCGCGAGGGCCGGCGCGTCGAGCGTGCCGCGCACGCCGCCGGCAACGACGATGTGGCCGTCGGCGCGAACTTCGGGCATGAAGAGCTGCAGCAGCGCCGCCTCGAGGGTGCCGCGAACATCCACGTTGATCCGTTTCGTACTAATGAGCTCGACGAAGCCCGCGACGCCGAATGTCGAACCGGTGTCGCCGAGGGCGAGCTGGAAGTCTTCAATCACGATGCGTCCGTCGCGCAACGACACCCGCAGCGGCCGCGCCGGAACGAAGTCGTGATCGGCGACGCGCAGTTTGAATTCGGGGAAGGTGGCGTCGATGCGCACCGCTTCGAGCGAGGACATCGTTCCGCCGAGCCGCAGGTCGGCGACGAGGCTGCCCGCCACGGGAAGGGAGGCGTTCTTCGGGGAGAGCGCCAGCGCGCGGGCGATGTCGGGGATGCGGATGCGAACGAGCCCGCTCAGCGCGCCGTCGGCGGCGACGCCTCCGTCGCCCTCGATGGTCACCAGGTCGCCGACCTGTCCGCGTACGATCAGCCGCCCGCCGCGGATGGCGATGTAAAGCTGCGGCGGCGGCGTGTTGGGCGGGAAGTTGAGGCCCTTCAGCGTGGCTTCGTTGAGCGTCGCCTCCACGACCAGTTCCGGCTGGTCGAGCGTCCCCCCGCCGCTGGAAGTCAGCTTCACCCTGCCGCCGAGAAGGTTGGCGATCGACGACAGCAGTTTGAACTTGGAGAGGTCGAGCGAGCCGGAGGCGATGGAGTAGCTGAACTGCTCGGTCTGGAAGTTGATCTGCGCCTCGCCGGAGATGGTGCCGGCCGGAGCGACGACGGTGACGTTCGTCGCCTTCATCGTCCCCTGAGTGAAGACGATGTTCGCGCTGGCGGAGGTCACCGGCTCGCCGTAGATCGAGCCGTTGCGCACGGTGACCGTGCCGCTGCCTTCGAGCTTCTTCTTCGGACCGCTGATGTGCAACGTGCCGGTCAGATCGCCGGTGACCGGTAGTTTGCCGAGGTCGAGGAACTCGACGATTTCGGCGACGGGGTAATTGTTCGCGGCGATGTCGAGATCGAAGTCCGAGTTGCCTTTTCCGGGGTGCCAGGCGATGGTGCCGTTGAGCCGCACGTCCCCCTTCGCCTGCTGGATCGTCAATCCGGCGAAGGTCACCTTCCCTTCCTCCGGCGTGCCGGTGACGACCATGCGTCCGGTGCCCACGCCGTGCGCGACGAGATCGAGGTTCACGACGGCGATGGCGCGCTCGACGGAGTAGTTGACGGCGTCCATCGCCAGGTCGAAGCGCGGCGACGGCCCGCGGTCGGGGAAGGCGATGGTGCCGGTCATGGTCAGCCGCGCGTCGCCGTCGCGGAAGACCGCGCGGTCGAAGACCATCTCGCTCTTCCCGCCGTCGTAGCGTAGGTCGATCTCGGCGTCGCCGAGGAGGACTTCGTTGTACTTCGTTCCCGTCGAGGCGATCCTGGCCACGACGTCCGGCGACTTCATCTTTCCCTTCACGCTGCCGGTGATGTCACCGGCGCCGCCGAGGCCGAGAATGGTGTACGTGTTCTTGCCGGCGGAGTGCGCGAAGTTGTACGCGGCGCGGTCGAGCTCCGCGAAGTCGCTGCTGTGGATCTGCACCAGGAAATCGGTCCAGACGTCTTCGATGCGCAACTTGCCGGTGACGCCGATGCGCGAGGCGTCGGTGAGCAGCTCCATGCGGCGGAAGGTGACCACGCCGTTGTCGAGCGCGAAGTCGGCCGAGCCGCCGAGCGGGATCGGGTACTTGGCGTCGGAGAACGCCGTCGCGGATTTCGCCAGCGACGCGGCGCCCTCGCCGGCGCCGGCCAGGACGCGATCTTTCTCCCAGTGATACGACAGGCGGCCGGTCGCGCCGCCGCGAAGGCCGGTGTCCTCAACGCCCCAGTCGCCGAAGAGCTTCTCGATCGACACGCCGTTGTAGCGGAGGTCGACGGTCATCGGATACGGCTCCGCGTACTGCGGCAACTGGTAGTGCGCGGTGATGGTGCCGCCGCCGTAGCGCGCGTGTGTCACGTCGAGGAGCGTGCCTTCGTCGGTGACGTTCAGGGTGCCGCGGGCGTCGGTAAGCTCGTAGGCGTCGGCAACGATGCGCGGCGCGACCCATCCGCCGGCGAGGACGAAGTCGCCCTGCTTGCCCCGAAGGTTGGCGTCCATCACGAACGGGCCTTCGAGCGCCTTCTGCACTTTGAAGATCTCGCGGACGCGATTGAGTCCCACCTCGCCGCGGAGGCGCAGGTTGTAGACGGCGTCGGCGAGCGGCGAGACGCGTCCGTCGACGAAGATGCGCAAATCGTTGCCGCCTTCGAGCGCCACCGACTGCAGGTCGAGCACGTTCGGCGTGTAGCGGAACTGAGCGCGCATGCCGGCGGTGAACGGCACGAAGTCCTGTATGCGCACCTCCACCGCGGGGCTGTGCATCACGCCGGCGTAGAGGTCTTCCATCGACGTGATGTGCACGGTCGACGTCATCCGCCGGGCGATGGTGGTGATGTTGTGGCGGTGGTCAACGAACTCGAAAGTGCCGTTGGTCGCCTGCAGCGTGCCGAGGGTCAGATGGTAGATCTCGTAGCGCGACCTCGGACCCGATTGCCAATGCGGAAAGTTGTGAGCGAACTTTCCGCCCGGCTCGAAGACTTCGAACGACATCCTCGGCTCGACGAGGTCGATGCGGCCGACGCGGATCTTCCGACCCCAGAACGAGTCGATGCCGCCGGTGATGATGAGCTGCTTCGCCGTGGCGAAGTTGCGTCGCTTGCCGCCTGGGACATTGGCCACGCGGATGTCGTTGACGATGACGCGACTCTGGAGGCCCCGCTCGATCTGCACCGGACCGATGGTGACGTTGCGTCCGAGGCGCGCCTCCATTGTCTTCTCGATGCGCAGCCGAACCAGGCCGGCGAAGCTCGAACTGCCGAGGTACCACCACCCACCGCCGACGATGATGACGATCAGGGCGACGAATCCGATCGTGCTGCATCCGACCCACTTCATGCAGCCCCACATCGGGCCGCGGCGCTGCCGCTCGCGCGCGGAGCGATGATGCGGTTGCTGCTCTTCGGCAGTCGGATCGATCGTCATCGGAATGGCCGCTGGCCCGACGTGCTAACTACGAGCCAAAAGATAGAGATCGCGGAGGTTATTGCCGGCCGCGGGAATGATAATCGGCTCACCGGCCGCGGCGGCGACGGCAAGACTATTCGATCGCGCCAATTCGCGCTCTGCGGCGGCGCGATCGAGGGCCGCCGGTAACCGAATGGCAACGCCTGCGACGCCGCTGTTTCCGTCGACGCCGTCGGACGATCCGAAGAGCAACTCGCCGCGCAGATCGCCCGCGGCCATTGCCACACGGACGGCCAATTCCGTACATCGGCCACCTTTGCCCTCGCCGCGCACTGCGACGGTCGCCTCGCCGCCGGCGATGACGAAATCGGCGGTCTTCAGTTGATCGAGAAGGAATTGCGCGGCGTCGTCGACGTCGCCTTCGATCTGTTCGTCGATGACCGCTGCTCCCGGCACGAGCTCCGCGGCGGTGCGCACGAGCGTTCGATTGTCGGCGATGAGATGGACTTCTTCGCTGCCCGGAATGGTGGGGCCGGAGGCCACGTCGCCGAGCGCGCCGGTGGAGACGTCGGAGTAGACGAGCGTGACGCATCGCCCGCGCACGCGCTGCGCGAGCTTGCCTCCCTTGATCGCCGACATCCGCCTGCGCGCCGCGTTGATCTCGCCGATCGGCAGGCCGGCGGCGATGAGCCGCGCGTTCTCGCGCGTGAGCTCCTGGCGCGTGAATCCGTCGAGCGGCACTTCGACGCACGCCGAGCCGCCGCCGGAGATCAGGAAGAGGAGGTCGTCGTGCGCGTCGACGAATTGCAGCAGTCGCGCGCCCGCTTCGAAGCTGGCGTCGGTGTAGTCGGGATGGCCGCCGATGGCGACGTCCGCCTTCGTCTCGGGGAGTTTGTAGCCGTCGGGGATGGCGACGAACGCGTCGCGCACATGTCCCGCGATGCCGTCGAGCAGCGCGCCCGCGCTCTTGCCGATGGCCACGACGTCGCGCGGCATGTCGTCGCGCAACACACGTCGGACGAGCACTTCCGGCGCGCAGCGGCGGAGGGTTTCGAGGTAGACGTCGCGGAGGATCATCGTATCCTTGTCATCATGCCCCGCCGCACCCACCTCCGGACGCGCGTTCTTCTTCTGACCGGCGCGTTCGCCGTGGCGCTGTTCTCGGTGACCTGGGCGCTGAGCTCGCGGGCGTTGATGTCGGCGAACCTGGCCATCGCCTGGATCATCGTGATGGTCAGCTTTGCCGCGGTGCAGTTGACGCTGCGCAAAGTGGTGCGGCCGCTCGAGGATCTCTCGCGCGCCGCGGACCGCATCGCGGCCGGCGACCTCGCCGCGCGCGCGCCGGTCGCCGGCGACTACGAGATCGCCAGCCTCGGTGTGGCGCTCAATCGCATGGCCGACGAGCTGCGGGCGCACGCGCGCACCGACGACCTCACCGCGCTGCCGAACTTCCGCGCCTTCCGCGAGCGCATCGACGGCGAGATCGAGCGCGCCGCGCGCTACGGCGAGCGCTTCGGCGTGCTGGTGCTCGACCTCGACCGCTTCAAGAAATACAACGACACCTACGGCCACCTGGCCGGCAACGATGCGCTGCAGCGCGTGGCGGGGGTGATGCGCGAGACGGTGCGCAGCGTCGACTTCGCCGCGCGCTACGGCGGCGAGGAGTTCGCGGTAATCGTGCCGCAGATCGACACGGCGGCCCTGGCCGCCATCGCCGAACGGATCCGCGCCGGAGTGGAAGCGATGACGCCGGTGACGGTGAGCATCGGCGCGGCCGTCTATCCCGAAGACGCCGCGAGCGTCGACACGCTCTTCGCCGCCGCCGACGAGCGCCTCTACGCCGCCAAACGCGGGGGGCGCAACCGCGTGGTCACGCCGCGGCAGCGCGTTAGCGCGTAGGGGCGCGCTGCAGCGCGCCCGATACCCCGGGAGTGCCGGGCGCGCTGCCGCGCGCCCCTACTCGGTCAGCTTCTCGATCAGCCGATCAACAGTCCGCGTGACCGCCGCGAGCTCCCGCTCGCCGATCTCGCCGCCCAGCCCGCGCCGCCACTCCTCGTACGCCGGACGCAGCTTGTCGACGGTCGACCGCCCGCGCCGCGTCAGCACCAGGCGCGAGGAGCGGAGGTCGTTCGGATCGCCCTGCCGCTCCACCAGTCCGAGCTGCTCCAGCCGCGCCACCATGCCGGTCATGTTCTGCTTGGAGACCAGCATCGCCCGCGCGAGGCCGGCGAGCGTCATCGGCTGCTCCGCGCCCGCCAGCGCCGTGAGGATCGCCCACTGCTGCGGCGTCACCCCCGCCTTCTCGAACACCGGCGCCATGTGGCGCATGAGGAGGTTCGAGAGCTGGATCACTCCCGCGACCAGATCGCGCTCGGGGGGCATATCGTCAATATATTGACGATTTGGAGAAGTGTCAAATGCGCGTCATTGCAACGACAGCAGGACCAGGATCTCGCCCTGCCCATCGGAGAACGCCTGTAGCGCCTTCCCGACCACGGTGCCCGGACGGTGGATCTTGGTCCCGCCGACGTCGATCGGCTCCGACTTCATGGCCGTGCCGGCGACATCGCTGGTCACCAGAAGATCGCCGATGGCGATCGGCGCCCGCGCGGCGTCCACTTTCACTTTCACCCGCCCGGTCGTGGCAATGGTCTCCATTCCGGCCGCTTTGACGCCGAGGACCAGTCCGGGAGTGGACGAGACCACACCGGCGACCGCGGTGTCGTACGCCGCTCGCGAGGGCATCACCCGGTTGTCGTGCGACGGATCGAGCACCACCACCGTCCCCGGCTCCAGGTCGCTGCTGGCATCCACCCACTCCGCCACATCCTGATATTTCGCGTTGATCTGACCGTCGGCGCTGATGTCGCCGGTCGCGTGAATGTTGCCGCCGACGTCCAGCCGCGACGCCGGCGCCGTCAGGCCGATGCCGATATTGCCGGTCGACTTGATCACCATGCGGCCGTTGTCGACGCCGCTGCCGCCGCCGGCGGGCTTAGTGAAGAACCAGAGGTCGCCGCCGGCCAGCGTGCCGGTGCCGACTTGGCGTCCTTGAATCGCGGCGACCTGACGATGCGCATCGGTTTGGCCGGCGGAACGGGTGAAATAAAGGCCGCCGATGTGCGCGCCGTCCGCGTCCTGATTGGAGATCGCATTCAGCACCGCTTCATTGCCTGTCGAGTAGATGGCGACGTTCGTCCCGTTGACATCGGGTTTGAACCACGCATCCGTGTTGATGTACGTCGTCGGCGTAGTCAGACCGACGCCGATGTTCCTGCCGACGACGGCGAGCGTCGCCACGCCGGCTCCCTGTCCGAGGAGAATGTTGTTCGCTTCGCTCCGAATGGCGAGATCGTTTGCCGAGCTGTTGGTGAAAAAACCTCCCGCTACCGTCGCAAGGCCGAAATAGCCCTTCAGCGCACCGGCATTGCGGAAGTTGATCGCCGGGCTGTTCGTCCCATCCAAGGCCATGCCGTCGGCAACTCCGGTCGCATAGACATGAAGCCGATTCGCCGGCACCGTCCCGATTCCAACGTTGCTGCCACTGGTCGACAACGTGCCGTTGGTCAGCGGAAAGGCGGTCGCTTGGATGGAGCCGTCAGGGAACTTGACGCCGCCCGAGGTCGACTCCACGACGCCCGCGACCGTCAGCGACGAACCCGGTTCCATCACCCCGATTCCGATGCGGCCGTCGGCCTTGAAGGTCATGAAATCGGACCAGGTGGTCGAGTTCGCGCGCCGGTCGAGCCGCAATGAGCCGTCGCCGGCGTAACCGTGCAGCCGGAAACCATACCCGTTGGCCGAAGCGGCCGACAGGAACTGCAGCTCGCCGATTCCGCCGGCGCCGTATTGCCCGATCATGACGCCGCCGTACTGCGGAGCGGGCATCGTTCCGAAGTCGAGTCCGAAACGGCCGTTGCCCGCGACTTCCAACTTCTCGCCCGGGCTCACCGTGCCGATGCCCACATTGCCGCCGTTGAATACCGTTGGGTTGCCGCCGATGAACATCGCCAGACGGGCGTTCATCGCATCGTTCAGCGCGTCGATGGACGCGCCGCTGCCAGAGGTCCAGTCGGAGCCGGGACGCACCAGGAAGTTCACGTTGGAGCCGAGATGAACGTGAACCGGAAAGCTGGGCTGAGTGGACATGCCCACTCCCACTCTGCATGGATTGGAGACCCAGGTCGTGTCCGTAATCCAGTTGCATTGGCCATATGCGCGCAGCGATACGGCGGCCATCATCAGCGCAATCGTCAGATGCTTTCTCATTCAGGTCACCTCGAGTTTTCTAGAGGTTCTGGTAAAGCGATTTACCCGCGAACACCGCCGCGTCCCCCAGCTCCTCCTCGATCCGCAGGAGCTGGTTGTACTTCGCCGTTCGCTCGCTGCGAGAGGCGGAGCCGGTCTTGATCTGCCCCGCGTTGGTGGCCACGGCGAGGTCGGCGATCGTGGAGTCCTCGGTCTCGCCGGAGCGGTGCGAGATCACCGAGCGGTAGCCGGCGCTCTTGGCCATCTCGATGGCCTCGAGCGTCTCGGTCAGCGTCCCGATCTGATTGACCTTGATCAGAATCGCGTTGGCGATGCCGCGCTCGATGCCCTTGGCGAGAATCGCCGGGTTGGTGACGAAGAGGTCGTCGCCGACGAGCTGCGTGTTCGCGCCGAGGACCTGCGTCAGCGTTTCCCACCCGTCCCAGTCGCCCTCGGACATCCCATCCTCGATCGACACCATCGGATACTTCCCGCGGAGCTGGCGGTAGTACTCGACCATCTCCTCGGATGTCTGCTTGCGGCCTTCGAAGTCGTATCCCTTGTCGTAGAACTCGCTCGCGGCGACGTCCACAGCGAGGTAGATCTGCTCGCCCGCCTTGTAGCCCGCTTTGCCGATCGCGGTGAGGATGAGATCGAGCGCGTCGGCGTTCGACTTCAGGTCGGGCGCGAAGCCCCCCTCGTCGCCGACCGCGGTGTTCAGCCCCTTGTCGAGCAGGATCTTCTTCAGGTGATGAAAGGTCTCCACGCCGGCGCGCAGGGCGTCGCTGAAGGTGTCGAAGCCGGCGGGGACGATCATGAACTCCTGCACGTCGAGGTTGTTGTCGGCGTGCATGCCGCCGTTGATGACGTTCATCATCGGCACGGGCAGCGTGCGCGCGCCGGGGCCGCCGAGGTACATGAAGAGCGGCAGCGACGCGGCTTCGGCGGCGGCGCGGGCGACGGCGAGCGAGACGCCGAGGATGGCGTTCGCTCCGAGGTTGGCCTTGTTGTCCGTGCCGTCGATCTGCTTCATCACCAAGTCGATCATGGCCTGCTCGCGCGCGTCCATGCCTTCCACTTCCTTGGCGATCAGCTCGACGTTTTCCAGCGCGTGGACGACGCCCTTGCCGAGGTAGCGGCGCTTGTCGTTGTCGCGCAGCTCGATCGCCTCGCGCGAGCCGGTGGACGCGCCGGAGGGAACCGAAGCGCGGCCCAGCGCGCCCGACTCGAGGAGGCAGTCGACTTCGACGGTCGGATTGCCGCGCGAATCGAGGATTTCGCGGCCGAAAAGCTCGACGATCTTGAACATAGGGCGCGGATTATAGTGCCGCGGTGCGCGACCACTACCGCACCCCCGCCGCACCCGCCCAGCACCGGCAAAAGATCGAGCGGTCGGAGTTCCTCGGCATCGCCTTCCACATCGAGTCGGAGGACGAATTCTTCGCCGCGCTCAAATATTACGAAAAGTACTATTTCGACGCCACGCACCACTGCTGGGCCTTCCGTCTCTTCGCGAACGACCGCGCGCGCAGCTCCGATGCCGGCGAGCCCTCCGGCACCGCGGGCAAGCCGATCCTCGGCGCGATCGAGTCCGCCGATCTGTTCGACATCGGGCTCGTCGTGGTCCGCTGGTTCGGCGGCGTGAAGCTCGGCACCGGCGGGCTGTCGCGCGCCTATCGCGACACTGCGGCGGAGACGCTGCGAGGCGCGACCGTCGCCGACCGCTACGTCTACGAGCGCATCAAGATCAGCGTCCCCTTCCACCGCCTCGGCGACGTCTACCGCCTCGTCGCACCGCCCGACGTCGTGCTGGTCGCCGAGGAGTTCGGCGAGACGAACGTGTTCCAGTTCGACGTGCGGCGCTCGCGCGCAGACGAGTTCACGCGCCTGATGGCTGAGAAGCGGCTCACTCCTGCGTGACGGTGGTGCGGGCGATGCGGTCGCCGATGCGGGGTAGTCCGCGCAGGACGAGGAAGACCTCGATGGGAAAGAGGATCAGCGCCGCGTTGCGCGTCACCGACCGTCCCCACCCGCAGCCTTCGCCCGCCGGCGTCATCACCCGCAGGCCGAGCATCTGCTTGCCGAGGGAGCGCCCTTTGTATCCGTCGCGGACGAGCAGGCCGATCACCAGAATACCGATGGTGACGAACCAAACGATCTGAATGGCCTTGATCGCGCCGCCGATCCAGGCGAGGCTATAACTGATGATGGAGGCGGGGAGGACGAGGAGGACGGAGATGCAGAGGGCGTCGACCAGAAATGCCGCAACCCGGAGGAGCGTCGTCTGCGAACCGTTCATCGGAAACCCTTTTGCACCGATTCCGTACACCCGGACAGTGGGTTCCGTATGAACAGCCGAAAACGCCTCATCTATTCGCTTCTGGCGCTCCTCCTCGCGGGCGGCTGCAAAATGCTGGGCGAGCGGAAGGTCGTGAACATCGACCACACCTGGCCGGCGGCGGGCGTCCGCCACGTCGAGGTCGACGAGATCGACGGAACGATCAACGTCGCGGCTTCGGATACCAACGAGATCACCATGAAGGCCGTGATCCGCACGCGCGTGCCGGGTAAGGCCAACGAGCCGAACCAGGGGTTCTTCAAGACCGAGCTCGACGGCGACACGCTGACCATCGGTCGCAAGCAGCAGCACAAGTGGGGCGTTCGCTGGGGGATGCACGGCGACGACTACTCCATCACCTACGAGCTGCGGGTGCCGTCGACGGTGTCGCTCGACCTGCAGACCATCAACGGACGCATCACCTCGCGCGGCGTGGACGGCGAGACGCGGGCCACCACCGTCAACGGCGTCGTGGACATCGAGACCGCCGGCACCAACGAAGTGGAAGCGAGGGCGGTCAACGGCATCATCCGGGCGCACTTCCTCAAGGACTTCCACGGCGCGTCGTTCAAGACGGTCAACGGACGGGTGACCGCCGTGCTGCCGCCGAGCGCATCGTTCGCCAGCGACTTCACGCAGGTCAACGGCGACGTCGAAGCAGCCTTCCCGCTCAACATCAACTCGCACCCCGGCAGCCGCCGCGTTTCGGGCGAGGTGAACGGCGGGCGCTACTCGCTGCACATCGTGACCGTGAACGGCGACATCAAGGTGGAGAACGGCGGGCCGCCACCCGTACCGCCGACGCCACCCGCGCCGCCCGTGCCATCGACGTAACCCTCACGCGGGCGAGGGGCCAAGTTGTCCTTCTCCCGCTTGCGGGAGAAGGTGCCGCGAAGCGGCGGATGAGGGCGTTTATACTCGCGCCACATGACGAAGCGGCTCGCCGCGATCGCGCTCTTTCTCCTCGTCGCGATCGCCGCGATCGCGCCAATCCGCAGCTACGACTACTTCTGGCACCTCGCCGCGGGCCGCTGGATCGTCGACCACCACGCCATCCCGGTGCACGACCCGCTGGCGGTGGCCAGCGCGAAGACGCCGTGGATCAACGGGGAGTGGCTGTACGAGGTCGTGCTCGTCGCGCTGCACGTCAATGACGACGTCATTTCGATTCTCAACGCCCTGCTGGTCGCGGCGATCTTCACCGCGGGCTTCTGGTTCGCTGCGCGCACGAACGATTGGCCCGCGGCGCTCGTCGCCGCCGGCGTGGCGTTCGCCGGCGCCTCCGACCGGCTCGGCGTGCGGCCCTCGACGGCAGCGGCGCTGCTGATCGTCATCGCCATCGGCCTCCTTACATCGCGCATCTCGCGGATGGAGATCGCGTACGCGGCGCTGACGATCATCTGGATCAACGTTCATCCCTCGGCGCTTCTGGCGCCGCTGATCGCGCTACTTTTCGGCCGCTGGATTGCCGCTGCGGTCAGCGCCACGGCGCTGCTCGTCAATCCCTACGGCTGGCACGCCGTTCGCGCGCCGCTCGAACTGACCTCTCTCGTCGGCAGCGGCGAGTTCGTCAACGCCGAATGGCTGCCGAGCGATCCGAAGCTCTTCCCGCTGCTGTACGCGACGTTCGCCGTCGTCCTCGTCTTACTGCTCCTGGCGCGCGACAAGCGCGCGAACGCGTGGCGGTTCGCCGTTCTCCTGATGCTGTTCGCCCTCGCTGTCCGCGGCGTGCGCCATCAAGGACTCTACTTCGCCGCGCTACCGCTGCTCCTCCCGCCGGTCCGATTGAAGCGGGACGCCATCGCCATCGCCGCGATCATTCCCATCGGCTGGGCATTCGCGCACGACGTCCACCGGCTCGGCGTCGACGACCAGCGCTTCCCGCTCCGCGCCGCGGCGGCGCTGAAGGCGTCGCAGCTCCCGGGCAACATCTACAACGTCGACCAGTTCGGCGGCCTGCTGGAGTGGACGTTCTATCCCGCGCGGCGCGTGCTCACCGACGGCCGCAACGAGCTTTTTCGCCAGTTCATCGCCGAGGATGCCCGGGCGCGGAAGGACAGCCGCGCGTGGCACGCCTTGATCGAAAAGTACCGCGTGACGCTGGCCGTCGACGAATACCAGACCGGCAAGATCGAAGTGGTCGACGTCGCTTCCGGGCAACGGCGCGCGCTGCCGGCGTCGCTGGTCCGCTACCGCCGGCGCGACTGGGCGCTCATCGCCTTCGACGACGCGGCGATGGTCTTCGCCCGCCGCGCGGCGTTTCCGTCCGAACGCATCGCCGCGCTCGAATATCGCACCCTCGTCCCCGACGACCCGTCGATCGGCTATGCGAACGAGCAGATTCGCGCGGCGGCGCGGCAGGAGGTCGCGCGCGCCCGGCGCGAATTCGGCGACATCAGAGTGGTGCGGGAGTTGGAGGCGGGGGCGGACTAATTGACGACGCCGCAGGAATCGTCGTCGAGGGCCTGCTCATTCGGCCAGCGCTCGGCCAGCAGGCGCTCGAAGTACGGCCGGATGCTGCGCTCGTAGCGTTGGGCGAAGGTGGGATGAAGGTCGAGGATGGCCTTCCGCGCACAGCGCACCAGGCAGCGCGCTTCGCGGTGCGACACCGTCATGTCCGTGCCGATGAGGTTGAGCGTGAGCTCGACGATCATGCGGATCCGGCGAAGCCTGCGGCGCTCGAAAAACGCGGACGGGACCTCGGTCACCGGATCGATCTGAAATTTGCCCATGCTCAGTTATGGCGGCTTAACGGCGGCCTTGCGCGACACATTCCTGGATTCGTTCGCCGTTGGCTGTTGACCGTTGGCCGATGGGGGAGCCGCCTCGGTCAACGGCCAACCGTCAACGGCGAACCCTCTTCACGCGTGTTCCCGATCGCCTTCCAACAAGATCTCTTCGGCCAGATGGGGATCGACGCGCGACTGGTAGTACTTGATCGCCGCGCGGCCGACGCCGCGCACGGCGAAGTAGTTCAACGCGCCGCCGGAGACCGCGCCGACGAAGGGGATGATCTTCGCCACCCGGTCGCGCGCGAAACGCTCACCGATGCGCTCGGCGATCATGCCGCCCTCGATGGACGCCGACCCGAGCACGCCGGCGATCCCCTGTTTCCCGATGCCGACGCCGGACACGTACGCGATGCACGACAGCGCCTCGTTGAAGCGCTCGCGATGCGTCGGCTCGTGTCCGTAGATCGTGGCCACGCCGAGGATGAGGCGGAATTGCTGGAAGATGAGGTAGGCGAGATCGGCTCCCAGGGTGCCGATGGCGATCAGTCCGCTCGGCAGTCCGGTCACCGCGCCCGCCGCCGCGCAGCGGATCGCTGTGCGCCGGATGAGCGTGCGGGCGTGCTCGGCGGGCTCGAACTCCGGCGCGCCGGCTTTGAGCGCCTCGACCTCGCGGCGCAATCTGTCGGTGTCGATCTCCTCGAAGAGCGAGCGGAACATCTCCTCGAGAAAGGAATCGGCGCGACGCTTGAGGTCTCGGGCTTTTCCCATGTCTATTCGGAGGGTTTCTTCTCCGTCTTCGCGTCGCCGGTGGAGGACTCGGATTTGGCTTCCGACTTTTCCGACTTTTCCGACTTCTCAGACTCTTCGAATTTCTCTGACTGGTCGGACGATTTGGCGGTCGACGTCGTCGCGTAGTCCGTTTTGTAGAAGCCGGAGCCCTTGAACTGGATGGAGGGGGAGGAGAAGAGCTTCTTCACCTCGCCGCCGCATTTCGGGCAATGGGTGAACGGCGGATCGGACGTTCGCTGGAGGATCTCGGTCCGCTCACGGCACTGCGTGCATTGGTATTCGTAGAGTGGCATGCGAAGAGATCAACGTTGCAGGGATGAGTCCGATTTCACGATCACTGTAGGGGCGCGGGGGGGGGGGGCCCCCCCCCCCCCCCCGGGGGGGGGGGGGGCGCGCGCCCCCGCGCCCCTACTTCATTGCCGCCAGTTTGGCGTTCGAATTCTCCTCGGCCGCAAACAGCTCGCCGTCGCGGAAGTAGACCCCGGCGATGCCGCCGTCGGTCTTGCGGTAATACCAGGCGTCGACGACCGATTCGCGGCGCTCGGCGCGGGCGGTCCAGCCGGGAATCGGCTTGCCGAGGATGTGCGCGACCTGGCGCTGCGACATCCCCTTCTCGAGGGCCAGGAGCTTCTCGCGCGAGATGGCGAGGCGCGCGACGGCGCCGGCCAGGCCGCGCTGGGCGGTGGCGTTACCGGGATCGTGCGCCAGCACCGCGCGGTAGAAGCGGACGGAGTCCTGATACCGCCCCAGCGCCGACAGCTCCTGCGCGAAGTCGAGCTGGATGCGCTGGTAGACCTCGCGCGCGCGGCTGTGGGTGGGGTGTTTCTTGACGAACGCCCCGACCGAGTCGGCGTACACCTGCTTCTGCTGCGGCGTGGCGTCCGGCGCGACGGCGGCCTTTTTGTGCCGCAGCACGTGCAGCCATGCCCGCGAGTGATCGCTCGAATCGCCCCCCGCGCCGCAGGCAACCGCCGCAAACGCCAGGAGGAAGAGGAGGCGCCGCATTGCCCGCCAAAGTAGCATAGCCGCGCTATAATCGCCGCGTTTTTCGGATAGGGTCAACCTACAGCACCGGGAGGATTTATGGCCGTGAGGGGCGACGAAGTCGCGAGCTCGATCGAAGCGCACGTGCGCGAAGCGATCGAGAGGATGGTGGGCGAGATTCGCTCCTCGGTGGAAGACGTCCGCGTAGTCGTCGACTCGCAGCTCAAAGCCGCCCTCCAGAGTATCCAGGCCGACGTCAACGCGATCTCCTTTCTCCCGCACATCCAAAAGAACATCGGCGAGCTCGAAGAAGGCTACATGGCGGCCAAGCCCCCCGCGCCGGCCGGCGCGGACGCCTCGCGCGTCAAGCGCGCCGTGCAGGCGGTCGAGACGAGCAGGTCGCAGATCGACACCCTCAACGCCCTTCTCGAGCAGTCGCTGCAGTTCGGCTCGCGCGCCGCGCTGCTGATCCTCCGCGGCGAGACGTTCAGCGGATGGAAGGGCGTCGGTTTCAGCGCCCACGGCGGCAACGATGAGATGGTCAAGCGCTTCAACGCCGCGCCGGGACTGATCCCCGAGCTCGACCGCGTGTTGCGCAACGAGCAGGTCGTGATCTGGGACGGCGTCAACCTCTCGACGCGCCTCGGCGTCTCGCCGTCGCAGCACGCCGTGCTCGTGCCGATGGTGATCAAGGACAAGGTGGCCGCGGCGGTCTACGTCGACGCCACCGCCGAGGATGCGGCGAAGTTCGACGTGGCGTCGATCGAGCTGCTCGTGTTCGCCACCGGCCTGCTGATCGACACCCTCTCGATCCGCAAGAAGATCCCGTCGCCGAGCTTGACCGAAAGCGAGACCGCCGCTCCCCAGGCACCTCCAAAACCGCCGCCGCCGCCTCCCGAGCCGCCCGAGTCATCGTCGACGGTCGCCATCAGCGCCGCGCAAATGCGCGAGATGATGACGCCCCCTCGTCCCGAGTTCAACGTCCCGTCCGCCGAGCAGTTCGCCACCACCGCGATGCCGGCCATCCAGCTTCCTCCGCGCCCGGCGGCTCCACCGCCCCCACCGCCCCCACCCCCGGCACCGCCCGCCCATCCGGCGCACGACGAGCGTCCGTCGACGCAGTACGTTCCGCCCGCCGGCATCCGCGGCGGCGCTGGCGTCGGCGGCGCGCAGCCGGAGGAGGGGAAGAAGCATGACGAGGCGCGCCGCTTCGCCCGCCTGCTGGTCTCCGAGATCAAGCTGTACAACGAGTCGAAGGTCGAGCAGGGGCGAAAGAACAAGGACCTCTACGAGCGGCTGAAGGAAGACATCGACCGCAGCCGGCAGATGTACGACGAGCGCATCCCGGACGACGTGCGGAAGACGTCGAACTACTTCTACGACGAGCTGGTGCGCATCCTCGCCGACGGCAACGCGGCATCGCTGGGGCTGTAGCGGCTCACCCTCATCCGCCCCTTCGCTACGCTCAGGGGCACCTTCTCCCGCTCACGCGGGAGAAGGCCATCATCGTCCCTCTCCCGCTTGCGGGAGAGGGTGGCGCGAAGCGCCGGGTGAGGGCGCGGCTCATTTTTCGCACCGGAGCGGGCAGTATGCGCCGCTGGCTCTCCATCCTCCTGGCTATCGCCGCAGCGGGCGTCGCGGTCTTCTTCTACGTTCGCGAACCGGACGAGCAGACAATCGCGCGGCAGAAGCCCGAGGCGCCGCCGGATCTGGAGAAACTGCGCGGCGTCTACGCGTCGGGCCTCGACGCCATCCATCGCGGCGACGGCGCCGATGCCGTCAAGCACCTCTCATCGTTCGACTTCGGCAAGCGCGCGGTCGAGGAGTACCGGCTCTACTACCTGGCGAACGGCTATCAACTGACGAATGACCGCACCCGCGCGCGCACCACGCTCGCGAAGCTGTGGGCGCGGACACCGAAGTTCGTGGTCTGGCTCGACAGTGGGCTGAACCTCGGCAACCTCTATTCCGCGATCGCCGACTGGCGCCACGCCGGTGACACCTACGCCGGCGTCGCCGCGCGCGTGCAGGACTCGAACGTCGGCGGCAATGCGCGGTGGAGCGCGATCGAATCGCGTCTCGCCGCGGGCGACGTCGCGGCGACGCTCTATCTCGCGCGGCAACTGGCCATCAAGAACCCGCGCGCGCCGCAGGCCGATGATGCGATCGCCGTCATCCGGTCGTTGACGTCGGTCACGCCGGCACAACCCATCGCGCTCACCGGCGATGAGCGGCTGGAGCGCGCCCTCGCGCTGCTTCGCGATTCCGATCCGCAAAACGCCTTCGAGGAGCTGACGGCGCTCAACGACGCCTCCGTCTCCGCCGCGCTCCGCCCCGCCGTCCGCCTGAACCGCGGCATCGCGCTCGGGCGGCTCCGCCGGTACGAGGAGGCAAACAAGATCCTCGAGCCGCTGACCAGCGGTGCGTTCCGTTTCGCCATTCCCGCCATCTACGCGTTGTCGCAGAACTACCGCGCGCTCGCCGCGTCGATCAATCCGATGGTGAACAAAGTGATCACCGTGCGGCAGAAGGTCGGCGTCCAGAAGGTGGCGGTGGGCAAAGGGAAGAAGCGCCGCTTCGTCAGCAAGCCGAAGTTCGGCAACGTCAAGAAGACCATCCAGCTCGTCGATCTGGCGAAGAAGGCGAAGAAGGACGGCTACGAGCGTCTCGCCGTGGAGCGGCTCAAAGACCTGCTGCAACTGCCGTTGTCGGAGGACGTGCGCATCGACGTCCTGAACACGCTCATCGGCATGGCCGAGTCGAAGAATCAGGATGCGTACGAAGAGCAACTGGTCGCGCAACTGGTGAAGGTCGACCCGTCACAGGACGCCGGCCTGCAGCACTTCTGGGACAAGGCGTGGGCGGCGTACGCGCGGGGGGATTTGAACGGCGCGCGACCGCAGATGGAGTTTCTCCGCGACACCTACCGCAATCCGAACGTGAAGCGCGCGGCGGCGTATTGGACCGCGCGCATCGACGAACGGCTCGGCAGGAAGGAGGAAGCCGCGGCGACGTACCGCAATCTCGCGCAGGCGCCCTACGACGACATCTACGCCATCGAGTCGGAGCGGCGCGGCGCGAAGCGGCAGGTGGCTGTCGACAATCCGCTGAAGGGCACAGGCCCCGACTGGAGTGACATCGCCGACAAGGAAATGCCGCAGGAGCTGCGCCTGGCTTACGAGCTGACCGCACTCACCGATATGCGCAACGCGATGCTGGAGATCCGCGCCAACCGCAAACGCCAGAACACCAGCTACGCCGAGGCGCTGCTGGCAGACCTGTACAACAGCACGGGAAACACCCAACTGGCGATGATGTCGCTGCGCCGCGCGTTCCCGGGACTCGCCACGGTCGAGCAGGACACCGTGCCACGCTACTTCCTCGCCATGTACTACCCGCTGCGCTATCGCGACGAGATCGTCGAGTACTCGCGGAAGAACGGCCTCGATCCGTATCTGATCATGGGCCTCATCCACCAGGAGAGTTACTACAACCCGAGCGCGAAGTCGTCCGCTGGCGCGACCGGCCTCATGCAGCTCATGCCCGCCACCGGCAAGGAGCTCGCCGGCCGTCTCGGCATTTCACCCCGCCTCACCGACCCGAAGACCAACATCCGCCTCGGCACCGCGCACTTCCGCATGCTGGTGAACCTCTTCGGCGGCAACACCGAGCTGGCCATCGCGTCGTACAACGCCGGCCAGGGCCGCGTCGCGCAATGGCGCCGCGCCGCCCCCGGCCGCCCGATGGACGAGTTCCTCGAGTCGATCCCCTACCGCGAGACCCGGACGTACGTGAAGCACGTGGTCATGCTGGGATCGTCGTACCGGAGGATGTACCCGTAGTGATGTGGATAGGCGACGACACCGGCTTCATCGATTATTGCCTCTACAGAGTATGTGGTGCCGGCGGATTCACATCCACGACAACAGTTCTGATGAGGCCGGACGGAGTCTCGATTCTCGCCGGAATCACTCCTTTCGCCAGGCTGTCCCTAACGTCCACCAAAACAAGCCACCCTTCGCGCCGGCCCTCAGTTCTCATGTAGGACGCGAGTTGATTGACCCCAGCCATTTCTGTGGTGAGGATCTTAAGTTCAACCAAGTGAGGTACAGCGCCGAACGAAATCGCGACATCGATGAATCCGATTCCTGACGCCATCTCCCGAAGGACCAAGCCGGAGAACCCAACGACACGCTTGGCGAATACCTCCAGCAAAGCCTGAGCAATCTTTTCGGGCTTCATGCGCAAGTGACCCTTTTTGCGCGAAAGCCAAAAAGCGTCCACAGCTCGTGCCTCGACTACGCGCTTAAATGCGTCGAGAAGCGACGCCATCGAACGACGCTTCTTTGCAAGGCGCAGACGCGCCGGCCGCAACGCGCGTCCAAAATCGGCCAGCGCCGGATCAGCTCTTTTTTTTTTGAACCTTCGCCGCAGCGTACCGGCGAGAGTCGCTTCGAAGTGCTTGCGGTTGAGCGGTCGATTCCGATTAAAGAATGCCGTGCGTATCCGCCCGAGCTCGTGGGTGAGAGTGTCGTTGCTGACACCGACTCCAAGGCGATCGTACAGGTTAGCTACCCTAATCGCGTACTGGTCGACATCAGTAAGACCTCGTTGCTCGAAGTGATCCTCCAAGAATCGCTGAACGGAAAAAATCATCGCTTCGCGCGAGTCGTCCGAGGTTTCTGTTTCAATCCGTCCTTCTGAAGTCCGAATTGATCGCAGAGAAACAGCGAGATTCGGAGCGTCCGATCTACGGGTTTCTTGGCCCAGACGTCACGATTGCCTTGGGAGTCAACAAGTTCAAGGAGACCTTCTTCGGCGAGTTGCTTGAGGTCGGGACCGACATTCTGTCGCTGCATGCTGAGATGCTTAGCAATCTCCTGCACGCTCTTCGACCCGTCGGCGGCGAGATAGACCTGCGCCCGACGCACGCTGGTTCCGAAGATTTTCTGCACCTCTGCGAAGTGCTTGGTTGCTTCGGCGCGAAGGGCAAAAGCGTTTGTCTGCTCGATCGAGTCTACTTTGTGTTCGATCTTTGCGAGCCTATCGAGAATCTGTTGATCGCGATCGAGTTGATGCTCACGGTACGGTGCCATACTATTTCCCCTGCCTTGATGAGTTGGGGCGGTTTGCGGCCTTGCGAGCACGAGAAATCACCGGATTAATGTCGTTCTGGTTCTTTCCGAGTAGTTCAGCAATCTCGATAGGTCGACAACCGAGCGAATGGAGCAAAAGAATCGTGTCGTTGAGCGTTCGATCGCTTCGAGCATTTCGCAACGTTAACCTGACGAGAAGACTCAACGACCGATCGATAGATCGAAGTAGTTCCTGAGTGGTTGGGGTTGGGTCGACACCGACATGCTTGGCGCACACGTCAGCCGGCTTTCTTGTCTTTCTTGCGTAGACGCGCCAGCGTGACCGTCACCGTCGCCGCCGTCGTATCCAGGACGTCTGCGATCTCCTGCTGAGACGCGCCAGTCCCGGCTAGGAGGCGGACGAGCTCGTTTTGCTTCATCCGTTCCTTCAAGGTCGCAGCGAGCAGGCGATTCGTGATCTTCATCTGTACATGCAGGTCTGAGAATCCGATGGGTCCACTTCTAGCCACGGTTGCCTCCGGAGCCGGCCTTCGCTGCTTTGCGGAACTTGGCGATGGCCGAGGTAACGTCGTTTTGGTTCACGGCCAAGATAGCCGCGATTCTGCCACTCGGTATTGATAGCTCGTGCAGACGACGAATGGCTTCTGATTTCGATGAGAACCCACCGTTAAGCGCGATCATCACTCGTGTTAGGTCATTGATTGCTTCGACGAGATCGTCGTTCATAGCTCACCTGCTTCTGCTGATTGTTTTCGCGACTGCTGCTTGGGTCTTCCCTAAGATTTCAGCGATATCGCGATGATTTAAGCCCGCCGCTGCCAGTAGCGGCTCAAGCTTCAAACCGGGTTGCGTCTCCGCGAGAACTCGCGTTTGCAGCATCACCAGGGCACGGAGGTACTTCACCAGTTCTTCCATAACCGTTTCTCCCTCGCGATGGTCGCACAAAACGGACGGCACTGCAAGAGCTGTAGGGGATGGTCGCCCCAGCGCGGCGTGCGTTGCCGAGGCAGATCAGGCAATCTTCGCTAATGCATACGTCACACGTTAACACGCTAAGTCGGTGGATCAGGAGCCGCCGGTTGAGCCCGCCTGATACTCGAGCCTGCCAAATTCCGGTCGCTGACGGGTTTTAGAGTAACCCCGAGGGCGGAGAAACCCAGGAACCGGTCCTCTCTACAATACGTAGAGTCTGCGTGCATTTGGTAGCGCGTAGCCTGACAAGATTTGCGCGCTTTGGTTTAGGCCACTCTCCTCTCCCTAGATCGTTCGGTCATCGAGGAGGCATGGGCCGGGGCGACCGCCTCCGCGGTATACGTATAACGTTTAGCGACATAACCCTAGCTGAGGACGTGAAGATACTTGGATTCAGTAGGATAGAACAGCTTGTTGCTATTTAGTTGTCATCTTATGTTCCAGAGTTGACGTGTCACTGGCATTGAGGTGTACGAAAGGGCCGGAAAACCTCTCGCCAGACGCGCAATCCGCTAGGTCTACGGCCAATGACCAAGTCCCGGCTTGCGGGAAGCCATCGCGCATGGACCAAGTAGATGAACGGCACTGGACGAGCGTCGAGCTGGCCATCGCGTCGTACAACGCCGGCCAGGGCCGCGTCGCGCAGTGGCGCCGCGCCGCCCCCCGCCGCCCGATGGACGAGTTCCTCGAGTCGATCCCCTACCGCGAGACCCGGACGTACGTGAAGCACGTGGTGATGCTGGCGTCGTCATATCGGAGGATGTACCCATAGAGTTAAGCCGAGCGTATGATTCACCTAAGGGAGGAAGCTTCATGAACGACAAATCGCGTGACTTCTCCATACCCGACGGGACCACCATCTTCATCGAGCAGCAGCAGACCACCGTCCTCGCATCGCGCCCCGAAGAAGGAACGGCGACCAAGATCGCCGGACCGAGAGACGCCAAGAAGAAGAAGAAAAAAAACTAGGATCATTTCTTCGTGCTCGCTCTGCAGTTCCGCTCCGCTGACCGGCCATTCTCGTGGACGCCAGCGGGGCGGGGCTGGCGGAGCGGCGACTCCTTCATCCACCCCTTCGAACACCCCTCTCTTGAGTCCTTCTCGCTGACCGCCGGCGGCCGGAGCCTGTTCGTCGTTCGCGAGCGGATCGCCGGCGCGCATCCACTTACGCGTGGCGACGACTTCGATCGCGCTCTCGATGACGCGCGCTCATGGCCGCTCGAATTCCTGATCATCGCCACCGACAACGCTTCGGCCGAAGCGACGATGTATACCGGATCGTGGGGCGTGGCGCCGCTGCTCCTCATCGCCCGTGACGGCACCCTGCACGGCCATTGGGACCCGTCGGAGCTTTACCGGTACGTCGACGCGCGCGAGCCGCTCGAGCCCGACCTCGCGGCGGAACTGCTGGTGCGCGGCGGCAACTCGTATTCGTGGCGGACCGTCATCCGTTCGCTGCTCATGCTCACCGAGCGGGCCCGCGCCCGATGGGCGGACGGCTCGCTGCGCATCGACTACCCGCGGGCGGTCGCCCTCCCCGCCGCGCGGGAACTGAAGCCGGACGCGGACGTTCTCGGCGCCTTCGACGAGATCCTCACCGCGGCAATGCGGCGATGGCTCGCGCCCGGCGATCCCGTTCCCGCGGCGGAGCTGAGCGGCGGTCTCGACTCGGCGATCGTCGCCGCGACGGCCGCGAAGGTCACCGGAAGCGCAGTGCGCACCTTCGGCCTGCAGATGCCGCCGCCGAGCGGCGCGTCGCAGCGCGAGCGGCGCGACGAGCTGATCGGGCTCTTCGGGTTCCAGGACACGCTCCTCGACGCCGAGTCGCTGCGTCCCTTCTCCAATCGCCGTCGTATCGACGAGGGCCTCGTCGTCCCGTGGCACGAGTTCTACTCGGACGCGTTCGACGAGATCTACCGGCTTGCGCACCGCAGCGGCGCGCGCGTGGTGCTGAGCGGCCTCGGCGGCGATGAGCTGCTGTTCGTCCCGCGCGAGGGGGAGGCGGAGCCCGCGCCACCGTTGCCTCCGTACCTCACGCCGTTCGCGCGCGATGCGCTGGGCGGCGCGGGTCGCGACGCCGCGCCAGCCGGCCTGATCTCGACTTCAGCGCTCGATTCCGCGGCGGGAACGGGAGCGTTGGCCATGCGCCGCGGCCTCTGGCCTATCAATCCGCTCTGCACACCCGAGGTGGTCCGCTTCTGCAGTTCGTTGCCGGTGAAATGGCGAATCGATCGCGCCCTGGAGCGCCGCTTCGTACAGGCTCTCGGCTGCTCCGACGCCATCGCCCATCCGAAGATGACGGAGAGCTTCGGCGAGTTGATGCACGACACGCTCACCCGCCACGCTCGTCCGCTGCTGGAAGGGCTTTTCGCCGAGTCGCGCCTCGCCGCGCTGAATCTCGTCGACGGCGATGCGCTCCGCAGCAGCTACCGCGAGCACTGCGAGCGCGGCACCGACGAGAGCGACATGTGGTTCCTCATGCCCGCTATCGCCGAGCTGACTTTGCGCGCGATCGAGATCAGCGGATGAAGCCGGAAACGGGGCGGGGCGTACAGGCGGATGTACCCGGCGTAAAATGCTCTCGCCATGGAAACCGCGAAGGAACAGGTGCAGAAGATTCTCGAGGTGCTTCCGGATGACGCCTCTCTGGAAGACATCCAGTACCACATCTACGTCCGTCAAAAGGTCGATCAAGGCCTCGCAGACGCGGATGCGGGCCGCGTGGTGACCCACGAGGAGGCGATGCGGCGGCTCGACAAGTGGCGTATTCGGTAGAGTGGTCGGAATCTGCCATCTCCTCGGTCGTCGAGGCGGCCGAGTACATCGCGAAAGACTCCCCTAGCTATGCTGCGGCGCTCGTCGACAAAGCCGAAAAAGCTGCGAACTCCCTCTTCCAATTTGCAGAGCGCGGTCGAGTCGTTCCCGAATATGGTGATGAATCGATTCGCGAGCTGTTCGTGGGACGCTATCGACTCATCTACCGTGTACGAGGCAAGCGAGTCGTGATCGCCGCGTTTGTTCATGGAGCACGCGATCTGCTCTCGCTGCTGCCAAGGATCGAACAATGACGCAACGCGCTAGGGAACGGCGGCGGGACGCCGCCGGGCCAGCCGCCGGGGACGGCGGCGTTCCTCCTACGGGATGAAACCCCGGATCGTCCGCACCACCGCCCCCGGCCGGTCCACCCGCACCTCCACCGTCCGGTAGCTGCGGTCCGTCCGCGTGCTCTCGGTGTTGTAGGTCAGCAGGTATTGGGTGCGGAGGTCGTTCTCGAGCTTGACGTATGCCTCGCCGAGCTGCTTGACGTCCTTGATGAAGTAGGCGGCACCGCCGGTCTCCGCGGCGAGCGTTTTCATCTTCGACGTGCCGAACATCTCGGAGAAGCCCATACCGATGCCGATGAAGTACAGCGGAACACGGGCGGCGCGGGCGTAAGCCAGCATCTCGTCGTACGGCACGCGCGACGTCGTGTCTTCGCCATCGGTGAGGATGATCAGCGCCCTGCGCCCCGGCATGGTGCGGAAGCGATAGAGGCCGGTGACGATGGCGTCGTAGAGCGACGTCCCGCCGCTCGCTTCGGGGATGGCGTTGACCTGCTCCTCGAGCGCCTTCACGTCGGAGACGAACGGCGCGGACTTCGTGCTGTCGAAGGCGAACGCGCTGATGAAGGCGCGGTCGGAGCCCTTCATGATGCGGCGGAGAAACTCGACCGCCGCGCTCTTGGTCTCCTTCATCCGCTTCTCCATGCTGCCGGAGCGGTCGAGGAGCAGCCCCACGGAGATCGGCAGATTCGACGCGTAGTTGAACGCGCCGATCTTTTGCGGCTTGCCTTTCTCGAAGACGTGGAAGTCGGATTGCTTCAAGTCCGTCACCGGCGCACCCGCGCTGTCGGTGACGCTCACCGGCAGCTCGACGACGTCGACGTCGATCTCCTCGCTGAACCGCTCGCCGTTGAGGAAGAGGATGTCGGCCGCCTCGTAGCCGGTGTCGTCGACGACCGAGGCGCGCACGAACTCGACGCCTTTCAACTGCGCCACCGGAAGGTCGACCGCGTACGGCGGGCGCTGCCACTGGTGCAGCTTCCGGTCGCCGGCGAAGAGCACCACGCTCTTCACGGTCGTCCCCTTCGGGTTCTGCACGCTGAGCTTGAAGTGCGCGACGCCGTCGGGCGTCTCGGTGCGGGTGATCTTCACTTCCAGCGGCGTTTCACGCTCGTTGACCACGAAGGCGTCGGCGTCGACGTAGCGTCCGCGCTCGTCGTAGCCGATGGCGCGCACCTCGACCCGTTTCGGCAGCGCGCCGAGGTCGAGCTCAGCGCGGTAGGGCGGACCGTTGCGGGTGAAGATCTTCTTTCCTTCGACCCAGAACTCGACCCGCTTGACCGGCGGCTTGATCTCGACGTCGACGATGAAGAGCTTGGGCGAGACGTCGCGCCTCGGCGGCACGATGCGCACCGCGCCGCTCGTCTCCGGCAATATCCCCTCGGCCACGATGGCGGTGCCGTCGTTCTCGTCGGCGACGTACTCTTTGTTCGTCTTGGCCACCGTGAACGTCTGCGTCGTTTTCGCCACGATCACCGGCGACTCCTCTTCGAGCGGCACCATCAGCCGCGCCTCGACCTCCACGGTGCCAGGCTGCAGAGTCTGGATCGCCGTCAGCGACTCGCGCTGCGTCGGGTCGACCGGATAGCGGAAGCGCTTGACCACGGCGCCGTCCTGCGAGACGGAGCCAATGATGACCAGCGGTACGCCGGGCGGCATGTCGGGGCCGACGGCGAAGCGATAGGTCGCGCGCATGACCACGCCCTGCGCGGTGTCGCCGAGCGGCTCGAGGTCGATCGAAAGCTTGGCCTGGTCAGCGGCGATCAGGGGCATCGCGATGGCCAACAGGACTGCAACGAGGGGCAACTTCATGGAGCGGATAACGTTAGCATCATTGTGATGAAGCGAATTCTCGGCTGGATGCGCAACGGCGCCGTGGCGATGTTCATCGGCGCGGCGGTGTCGAGCTTCTACGCCGTCGCGAACTGGCCGACCGGCTTCTGGGTCACCATCTTCATCGGCGCGGTCATCGGCGGCGTGACCTTCCTCTGCGTGCGCGCGATGCAGGCGGCGGTCGGCTTTCTACTGCGAGACGCCGGCGAGACGGCGCGGCGCATCGCGCTCACCTTCGCATCGGTGATCGCCGGCGCCGTCGGCGCGGTCCTCGGCCTGGTGGCGGGCGTGCGGCTGGGCGGCGGACATCTGACGATCGGCGAAGTGCTCGAGGGACGCGGCATCCCGTTCGTGGTGGCCACGACCGTCATCGCCCTCGCCTCCTCGTTCATCTTTCACTGGTTCGAACGCCTGCAGACCCGGGTGCGGGAGACGGCGTGGGCGGAGCGCGAGCTGGAGATGGCGCGCGAGATTCAGATGCGCCTTCTCCCGCCGCCGCGGTTCGACGGGGACGGCTTCAACATCGCCGCACGGAACCTCCCCGCCAGCTTCGTGGCGGGCGACTTCTACGACTTCGTCCGCAACGACGACGGCTCGGTCACCATCGTCGTCGCCGACGTCGCCGGCAAAGGGATGGGCGCGAGCCTGATCATGGCGTCGGTCAAAGCCGTGCTGCCGTTCGTGGCGCGCAAGCCGGTCGGCGAGGCCATGCGGCTGCTCAATCGCAAGCTGGTCGCGGAGCTCGGCAAGCGCGAATTCGTCGCTCTGGTGTACGCGCGCTATGACCCGTCGGCGCGGACCATCGAGGTCGCCAACGCCGGCTGTCCCGATCCGTACCTGGTCCGCGGCGGCGCGACGGAGCCGGTCGAGGTATCCGGCACCCGCCTCCCCCTCGGGCTCCGCGACGACATCGGCTACGACGCCACCACGCTTCATCTCGCCTCCGGCGACCGGGTGCTCTTTCTGTCCGACGGCATCCCCGAGGCACCGCGCCCGAACGGCGAGCCGCTGGGCTACGAGGAGACCGCGCGGCTGATCGCGGCGACCGGCGACGCGCCGCACGGCGAGGCGTGGCTCGAGTCGCTGCTCGGCAATGTGAGAGCGCGGGTCGAGGGACGCCTCGCCGATGATTGGACGGCGGTAGTAATCCACATCACGTCATCCTGAGCGCAGCGAAGGATCTCGGGGGGTCGCACCCTGAGATCCTTCGCCGTCTGCGCGGCTCAGGATGACGGAACCCACTTGATCGTGCAGCCGAAGGCGCGCGTGGCCTGATTCGACACCGCTTTGCCGGCCAGCAGATCGTCGAGCGCGTTGGTGAGCCCGGTGGTGCGCCGCTCCGCGGGCTTGGCGCTGTCGTCGACATAGCCGCGATAGCGCACCGTGCCGCCGCCGTCGACGACGTAGACGTGCGGCGTCACGCGCGCGCCGTAGGCGCGGGCGATGGCGCTGTCGCCGTCTTTGAGGTACGGGAACGTGTAGCCCTTCTCGACCGCGCGCGACTTCATCTCCCCGAGCGACTCGATCGCGTACTTCACGTCGTCGTTCGGATCGATGGCGTAGAACACCACGCCCTTCGGCTGGTACTGCCTGGCCAGCTCGATGATGCGCGGCTCGAAGGCCTTGGCGTACGGGCATTGGTTGCAGGTGAAGATGACCACTGACAGCTTGCCCGCGCCGGGACCGGCGACGGTCTTCCCGTCCACCGCGTTCACCAGCGAGAACTTGGGTGCCGAGGCACCGACGGCCAGCTCGTCGGCGGCGAAACACGCCGTCGCCGCGGCCACGAGCAACATGGAAACGAACAACCTCTTCATTGCATCCTCCTGAGGAGCTTGCGCAGCTCCGCGATGGTATTGGCGCTGTCGATGGGCCCTTGGTGCCGCCAGAGCTCTTTTCCGGCGCGGTTGAAGGCGATGGTGACGGGGATCTCGCCGTCGAAGCGGTAAAAGTCCGTCAGATCGTCGGCATTTCCACTATAGTAAAGATTGATATAGCTGACCTTCTGGCGGTCGAGGAAGGTGACCACCTTCTCGCGGGTCGTCTCCGGGATCATGTCGTCCATCGAGACACCGGCCAGCGCCAGCTCCGGGCCGAACGCTGCGTCCACCGCTTTCAACTGCGGCATCTCCGCCACGCACGGCACGCACCACGTGGCCCAGATGTTGACGACGCGCAGCTTCGCCGCCGGGGGAAAGAACGCCGCGATCTTCTTCGGGTCCTTCACGTCGCGCAGATTGGCCGCGGACGCCGAGGCGGCGAAGAGGAGGAGCAGGGCGGCGGCGCGGCGCATGGGGTGCTATTTTCCACACCCGTGGAGGTCATCGCCATCAGCGGGCCGTCAGGAAGCGGTAAAACTACGCGCCTGGTCGAGCTCATCCGCACCTCCCTCGCCGCCGGCCGCAGCGTTGGCGCCATCAAGCACACCCACCACCCACTCAACGAGGATGACCGCGGCGACACCGCGGCGTTCCTCGCCGCCGGCGCGCGGCCGGTGATCCTGGCGGGCGACGGCGAGGCGGTGGTCTTCGACGGCGCATCGACCAAGCGTGTGGCCTACGCCGAGCCGCAGGATCTGCTCGTGCATTGCACGAGCGACGTGGTAGTCGTCGAAGGCTTCAAGTCCGTCGACGATAAGATCTGGCGCCGCCCATGACACTCCGCTACCGCGCGGTCATCTTCGACCTCGACGGCACGCTCGTCGACTCGTACACGGCCTTGGCGGAGGCGGTGAACTTCGCGCGGCGCGAGCACGGCCTGCACGAGCTGAGCGCGGCGCGCATCCGCGACTTCGTCGGCGACGGGCTGGAGACGATGCTGCAGCGCGCCTTCGAGCGCGACGACGTGCCGCGCAGCGCGCGCGTGGCGTTCGAGAACCGCTACGACGAGATCTGCTGCGCGGAGTCGAAGGTGCTCGCCGACGTCGCCGAGACCATCGCCGCCCTCCACGCCCTCGGCGTGGCCATGGCGGTCTGCACCAACAAGCCGACGTCGTTCTCCAAGAAGATCCTCGATTTCCTCCAGCTCGCGCCCTTCTTCCGCGCCATCGTCGGCCCCGATCTCGCCGGCGCGCGCAAGCCCGACGCCCGCCACGTGCTGCACACGCTGGAGGCGACGGCGTGCGCCGCGGATGAGGCGCTTTTCGTCGGCGACATGCCGATCGACGTCCACGCCGCGCGCAACAGCGGCATGGACGTCGCCGTGGTGGCCACCGGATCGTCGACCGCCGAGGCGCTGCGCGCCGCGCGGCCGGACCACTATCTCGATCGGTTCTCCGATTTGCTCGCCGTGGTGGCCGCGTGAGCATCCCGTACCGCCTCGTCTTCTTCGACGTCGACTCCACGCTCGTCACCATCGAAGGCATCGACATCCTCGGCCGCGGCGATTCGGAGATCGTCAGGCTGACCGAAGCGGCCATGAACGGCGAGATCCCGCTGGAGGATGTGTACGCGCGGCGCCTGGAGATCATCCGCCCTTCGCGCGCGGAGGTCGACGCGCTGGCGCAGCGCTACCTCGCATCGATCGTCGAGGGCGCGCTTGAGGTCATCGGGGAACTGCAGCGCGCGGGCACGATCGTGCACCTGGTCACCGCCGGCATCGAACAGGCCATCCTCCCGCTCGCCGAGGCGCTCGACGTCCGTAACGTGCACGCCGTGCGGCTGCGCTTCGCCGCCGGCGGCGCGTACGAGGACTTCGACCGCCGCTCCCCCCTCACACGTGCGGGCGGGAAGGAGGTTGTGGTGCGCGATGTGCGTGCACGGACGAAAGGAAAGGCGGCGTTCGTGGGGGACGGAGCGAGTGACCTCGAGGCGAAGGGGGCGGTGGACATGTTCGTCGGGTTTGGGGGAGTGCGGGAACGGGCTGTGGTGAGGGAGAATGCGGATGCGTACGCGATGACGATGCCCGAAGTCGCCGCCCAGCTCCTATGACCTGCAAATACTTCATCCCCGGCCCCACCTGGGTGCGTCCCGCTCTTCTGCAGGAGCTGACGCACCCGATGATCGGCCATCGCAGCGCGGAGTTCCGCGAGCTGTTTCTGCGCATCGCTGCCGACCTCCGGCCGCTGTTCGGCACGGCGCAGGACGTCTTCGTCGCCACCTGCAGCGGCACGGCGATGATGGAGGCGGCGCTGCTGAACACGGCCAAGCAGCGCGTGCTGGTCACGACCTGCGGCGCGTTCTCCGAGCGCTGGCTGGCCATCGCGGAGAGTCTCGGCCTGGAGGTCGATCGCCTCGACGCCGGTTGGGGGAACGCCGTCGATCCCGCCGAGCTGGCGGACCACCTCGGATCGCGGCGGGTGCACTACGACGCGGTCACACTCACCCACAACGAGACGTCGACCGGCGTGACCAACGACGTGCAGGCGCTGGCGCACGCGGTGCGCGATGAGTCGCCCGACACGCTCGTCCTCGTCGACGCCGTCTCCTCGCTAGGCGGCATCCCGGTACTTTTCGACGAATGGGGCCTCGACGTCTGCCTGGCCAGCGTGCAGAAAGGCCTCGCGCTGCCGCCGGGCATCACCGTGCTCGCCGTCTCGCAGCAGGCGCTGGCGCGCGCCCAGAAAGTGCCTTACCGCGGCACGTACTTCGACTTTCTCAGCTACAAGAAAAACGCGGACGACGGTGGCGTCCCGGCGACGCCATCGATCCCGCACTTTTTCGCCCTCGCCGCGCAGCTCGAGCACATCATCCGCGGCGAGACGCTCGAGACGCGCTACCGCCGCCACACCGCCATGCGCGACCTCACCATCGAGCGGACGGCGCGCTTCGCGAAGCTGGCCGTCGGCCTCGAGCACGCCTCGGCCACCGTCAGCGCGCTCGAGCCGGTGCGCAGTCCCGAGGAGATCCGCACCGCCATGAAGAAGCGCGGCTACACCCTCGGCGGCGGCTACGGGCAATGGAAGGCCAAGACGTTCCGCATCGGGCACATGGGGGACATCCCGCTCGAGGATCTTGCTGCGATGCTGGACGTACTTCAGAGTCTATGCTGAGCGCAGCGAAGCATCTTCGGTTCGACTACGGCATCAGTGGCCCATCGGCAGCATCCTGCCGGTCGAGCCGAAGATCCTTCGCTACGCTCAGGATGAAATGAACTACACAGTCCTGGTCACCGACTCCCTCGCCGACTCCGGCCTCGCCATCCTTCGCGCCGCCGAGGACGTCGAGCTCGATTACCGCCCCGGGCTGAAGGGCGCCGACCTTCTGGAAGCGGTCGCTAATTCCGACGCGCTCATCACCCGCAGCGGGACGGCGGTGACGCCGGAGCTGGTCAACACCGGGTCGCGCCTGCGCGTGATCGGGCGGGCGGGAGTGGGGCTGGACAACGTGGACGTCGAGGCCTGCACCGCGCGCGGGATTCTGGTCATCAACGCGCCGACGGCGAACGTCATGTCGGCCACCGAGCACACCATGGCCATGATGCTCGCGCTCTGCCGCAACATCCCCGAGGCGCATGCCAGCGTGAAGCGCGGCGAGTGGACCCGCTCGAAATTCATGGGGACGGAACTGGATGGCAAAGTCCTCGGCGTGATCGGACTGGGACGCATCGGAACGCGCGTCACCACCCGCGCCCGCGCGTTCGGCATGCGCGTCATCGCGTACGACCCGTACATCTCGGCCAGCGTGTTCGCTAAAGCCGACGCGGAGAAAGTCTCGCTCGACGAGCTCCTGGCGCAGGCGGACGTCATCACCGTCCACACTCCGCTCACCGACGAGACGCACGGCATGCTCGGCGCCGCCGAAATGGCGAAGATGAAGGATGGGGTGAAGGTCCTCAACATCGCGCGCGGCGGCATCTACGAGGAACAGGCGCTCGCCGACGCGCTGAACAGCGGCAAGATCGCCGGCGCGGCGATCGACGTTTACGAAGACGAGCCGCCGGCGAAAGACCACCCGCTGCTCACGGCGAAGAACATCATCCTGTCGCCGCACATCGGCGCGAACACCGTCGAGGCGCAGGACCGCGTGGCGGTGCAGACGGCGGAGATGGTCGTCGAGGCGCTGCACGGCTCCATCTTCGTCTCCGCCGTCAACCTGCCGTTCGAGGGCGTCACCGACGCCGACGCCAAGGGGCTGGTCAATCTCGCGGAGAAGCTCGGCCTCTTCACCTCCCAGATCCTCAACGGGCCGCTGACGCGCGCGACGATCGAGGCGTGGGGCATCGACGAGAAGCTGCTGAAGATCCTCACCGTGGCGTCGCTCAAAGGCGTGCTGACGCCGCATCTCGCGGAGTCGGTGAACTTCGTCAACGCCGCGCAGCTCGCCGAGCAGCGCGGGATCGCCGTCGACGCCACCGCGCACGACCGGCCGCGTGACTACACCAACCTCATCACCTTCCGCGCCGGCTCCAACGGCCAGGAGGTCTGCGTCTCCGGCACGCTCTTCTCGCAGCACCAGCAGCGGATCGTCTCGGTCAACAACTTCCGCGTGGAGTTCACACCCGAGGGCTACCTGCTCTACATCATCAACCGGGACGTCCCCGGCGTGGTCGGCAAGGTGGGCACGTCGCTCGGCGATCACGAGATCAACATCGCGGAGTACAACCTGGCGCGCACCACCAGCGGCGGGAAGGCCATGGCCATCATCACCGTCGACTCGGAGTTGGGCGAGAAGGCCATGACGGCGCTGCGATCGATCAACGCGGTCGAGGAAGTGACGCAAGTGCGCCTGTGACGATGTCATCCTGAGCGTGAGCGAAGGATCGGTGTAGGCGGGTGGCGCGGCGAACTGAATTCAGAGCATCGCGCCTCCCACCCACACCGATCCTTCGCTCACGCTCAGGATGACACTGGGTACAATCGCAACAGATGCAGTATCGCGAGCTCGGGCGGACGGGCATCAAAGTCAGCGTGATCGGATTCGGCGGCTGGGCCATCGGCGGCGCCAGCGAGGCCTCCGGCACGCCGCTGGGGTGGGGTCGCACCTCCGACGACGACTCGCTCGCCGCGATCCGCCGCGCCCGCGACCTCGGCGTGAACTTCTTCGACACCTCCGACAGCTACGGCTTCGGCCGCAGTGAGTCGCTGCTGGGGATCGTGCTCTCGCGCACGCGCCACGACATCGTGCTGGCCACGAAAGTCGGTGTGGTCCGCTCGTCGACCGGAGCGCTGCAGAAAGACTTCTCGCGGCAGCACATCTTTCACGCCGTCGACGGCTCGCTCAAACGTCTGCGCACCGACTACCTCGATCTCTATCAGGTCCACAACCCGACCATCGACGACCTGCGGCGCGAGGAGATTCAGGAAGCGATGGAGATGCTGCAGGACGCCGGCAAGATCCGCTTCTGGGGCGTATCGGTCTCCACGCCGGAGGAAGGGCTGGAAGTCGTGCAGCGCGGATGGGGACACGCGCTGCAGGTGCTCTACAACGTGCTGAATCAGGCGCCCGCGCGGGAGCTGTTCCCGGCGGCGAAAGAGAAGGGCTACGGCATCATCGCCCGCGTGCCGCTGGCGTCCGGCCTGCTGACGGGGAAATTCCGCATCGACTCCTCATTCCCCGCCGACGACATCCGCCAGAACTTCCTCACACCGCGGCGGCTCGAAGAGGCGCTGGGCCGTGTCGACGAAGCGAAGTCGATCATCGGCGGCACCGCACGAACGCTGGCCGAGGCGGCGCTGCGGTTCGTGCTCGCCGACGGCGCCGTCTCCACCACCATCCCCGGCGCGCGCAACGCGCGGCAGGTGGAGATGAACGTCGCCGCCGCCGACGCCTGGCTCCCCGAGGAGGTCGTCGAGAAGCTGCGGGCGCGGCTGGGGGAGTACAACTTCTACCAGCGGCATGGGGTGAGGCTGTAGCGTCGTTGCAAAGCTGTTCTAGAATTCGGTCCGTATATGACCAAGGTAGAAGCTCTCGAGCGCGAAGTTGAAAAGCTCAGTCCGGAAGAGCTGGCGGCTTTCCGCGACTGGTTCGCTGAGTACGACTGGCAGGCATGGGATCGTCAGCTCGAGCGCGACGTGGCCGAAGGTAAGCTCGACAAGTTTGCGGCCGAAGCCCTCGCCGAGCTCGAACGCGGCGAAACGAAAAAGATTTGAGCCATCACGCTTCTGGTAGGTTTTGGCGGCACTTCGACGAACTCACACCGGAACTCCAGCAGCTTGCCCGTGCCAACTATGAGTTGCTCGAGGCCAATCCGCAGCATCCTTCGCTCCATTTGAAGCGAGTAGGCGCGTACTGGTCGGTTCGAGTTGGCTTGGGCCATCGTGCACTTGGTATCAATTCCCCCAAAGGCATTCTCTGGTTCTGGATCGGTACCCATGAAGAATACAAGCGGTTGATCGGTTGAATCGCCAAACCTCGCCGACTTCGTCGCGGCGGATTTCAGCAATCTCGGCCGCCGCCCCGATCAGTTGCGACCTCACCCGTTCCTAGCCCCTTCTGGTCTGGCTGCCGGACGCGGCGCGGCGAAGTGGCGTGCGCGCTCAACCTGATGCGACAACGGGTCGCGGCACGATCTCGAGTGAGTACGGCTCGAAAGCGCCTTCCACCACGTCAGCGACGCCGTACACCTTCGACTCGAATACCTTGCGCGCGCCGCTGAATTCGTCGTACGCGAAGAGATACACGCGCAGCTCGCTTGATGTGCCGCAGCTCAAAAGCTCCTCGAGCGTCATCGTGCCGTTGTGGGTGTGCTCAACAACGTCGCCGGGAAACGTTCGGTCGAACTCCGTTTTCCACAATTCGAGCTCGGGTACATGGCGTATATGACTCGTCTTCACCGACGCGACGCGCGGTGTGATGCTCTCCATCGGAATCGTGGCCACGCCCCAGTTCAGTGGGAGGTCCTTGCGCACGCCTTTCACGCGCAAACGGGCCATCAGCGTCACCTCGATCATCGCGCGGCTACCACAGTTCTCGTACTTGACACGGTAGCGATTGCCGACGTCGCCAGCCGGCAGCTTCGAGATTTTGTCGCTGAACCGCACACGCGGCACAACAAGATGGAACTGCCAGTAAAAGAAGACGAAGCTCGTCGCCAGGCCGAGGGCTACTGAAAGGGCGATCTCCGCAAAGTGCACACAGTCATTCTGACGGAAGCGCCGTGACGCCCCAAGCATTCTCTCGCCAAATGCCCACTCGGGCACGGAGTGAGGATGTAGAAGGGTGATATAGCACACATATTTTTGTGTGCATTTCGCGTCGCTTTCCAGTACTCTTTAATGTCGTGTCTCAAATCACGTCTACTTGGACGTCGAAGATCCAACGGTGGATCACCGTACCGGCCGGCGCGGGCTTGATTCTCGGTGTGCTTCTGGTCCTCTTCATCGAGTCGCTCACCTCACATGCGCGCGCGGTCGAATGGCGGATACTAGAAATCGTCGGCCTCCTTCTGGCGCTGGGAACGCTCATATACGACAAGATCCAAGATCGGCACCAGGAGACCACTCAGGAGTGTTTGCAGACGACACTAGAGCAACTGACGAAGCTCCAGCAATCGCTCTCCACCCGTTATCTCGGGCAGTTCCCCAGATTCGTCGACAACATCGCCGAGGAACTGGAGAAGGCCCAGACGTCGATCCACATCATGTGCGACATGCCCGCTTACGGGGCGTTCAATGCGCAGCGCGGTTGCCTGCGATACAAGCAGGTGCTGCAGAGAAAAGCCTCCGAAGGGATATCGATTGAGCTCACCTGCCTCGACGCCAAAACTCGGCGCAAGCATGAAGACGAACAGTTCTCGGAGAAGGTGTGGGCGCGCTGGCAGAACGACGAGCAACAGAAGCAGCGCGTGGTCAAGTTTCTTGCCGCACGGCGCACTCCGAAGCCCGAAAACGCCGACCGCGAGACGTTCGTCAAGGCCCTCGACGAACTCGATTTCATCTTTCTGAAAGACGTTTTCCCTCAGACGCCGTACGAAGTCTCGATCGAAATCCCGATTTATCTCTGGATCATCGACGGGACGAGCGCGATCTTCGCCCTACCTAGCTCAACCGACAAGGACGAGTGGGATGAGTACGGCTTCATCACTTCGGACGAACGACTGATCAAGGCCTTCCAAGACATGCGAACCCGCTATCACCAGAGGATCGGTGCTTCACGTCTGCCCGCTCTGGACGATGCGAGGAATCGCGATGCCGACGAGGACGCGACGTCTCCCGTGGTGCGGTCGAGGAAGCGGCGCTGACGCGCGTGGCGATCGCGCGGGATGAGAAGTCCCGCCTGACGCGTTCTCTACCCGAATGCCCACTCGCACGATCTCCATTCGTGGAGCGCGGACGAACAACCTCAAGAACGTTTCGGTCGAGATCCCGCAGCGCCAGCTCACGGTTCTGACCGGTCCGTCCGGCTCTGGAAAGTCGTCGCTCGCCTTCAACACCCTCTACGCCGAGGGGCAGCGGAGGTTCGTCGAATCGATGTCGACGTACGTCCGGCAGTTCCTGGAGCGCATCGACCGGCCGGACGTCGACGAGATCGACGGCATCCTCCCGGCCATCGCCATCGAACAGAAGAACTCGGTGAAGAACGCCCGCTCCACGGTCTCCACCGCCACCGAGCTCGCCGACCACATCCGCCTCTTCATGACCTACTGCGGCGAGACGAAATGCGACGACTGCGGCGTCCTGGTGCGGAAGGAGTCTCCGGAGTCGATCACCGCTGCCATCGCCGCGACCCTCGACGCCAAACGCGTCGTCATCCTCGCCCCGGTCTTCTTCCACGCCGAGAACCGCGGCGAAGTGCTCATGCAGCTCATCAAGGCCGGCTACTACCGCGCCTGGATCGGCGGCGAGGTCTGCGACCTGAAGGAGACCGACACCAGCGGCACCACGTCGCTGGAGCTGGTGATCACCCGCATGCGCGTCGAGGAGGCGAAGCTCGGGCAGATCACCGAGGCCATCGAGCAGGCGTTCGAGATCTCCAAGGGGACGGTCAACGTTCTCGAGGAGTCGGAGGACGGCTGGCTCAGCCACCGCTTCACCTCGCGCTTCGCCTGCAACAAGTGCGGGACGGAGTTCGTCGAGCCGACGCCGCACCTCTTCTCCTTCAACTCGCCCCTCGGCGCGTGCACGAACTGCCAGGGCTACGGACGGATCATCGGCATCGACATGGAGAAAGTGATCCCCAACCGCGCGCTGCGGCTCGACGAGCAGCCGGTGGCGCCGTGGAACTCCGCGGGCTACGAGGATTGCTACGACGACCTCGCGAAGGCCGCGGCCAAGTACAAGCTGCGCCTCGACGTCCCGATCGACCAGTTATCGACGGCGGAGTGGGACCTCCTCTACAACGGCCGCAGCAAGTGGTACGGAATCAAGGGCTTCTTCGAGTGGCTGGAGACGAAGAAATACAAGATCCACGTCCGGGTGAAGCTGGCCAAGTACCGCAGCTACGAGCCGTGCCCGCAGTGCCACGGCTCGCGGCTGAAATCGGCCGCGCAGCACGTGCGGTTCCGCGGCCTGACCGTCGGCGATCTCTTCGCCATGGACGTGAAGAGCGCGCGGCGTTTCTGGGAGTTCCTCCCAATGTCGAAGCAGGAGGAGGCCATCGCCGGACACCTGCGCCGCGAGATCGTGAACCGCCTCGTCTACCTCGACGAAGTCGGCCTCTCGTATCTCACCCTCGAACGCCAGACGCGGACGCTCTCCGGTGGCGAAGCTCAGCGCATCAATCTCGCCGCGGCGCTCGGCAGCTCGCTGACGGAGACGATGTACGTCATCGACGAGCCGACCGTCGGCCTCCACGCCCGCGACAGCGAGCGCCTGCTGGCGGTGCTGAAGCGCCTCAAGAACGCCGGCAACACCGTCATCGTGGTCGAGCACGACCCGACCATCATCGCCGGCGCGGACCACACCATCGAGCTGGGGCCGGGGGCAGGGGAACTGGGGGGAGAGATCGTGTATGTGGGCAAACCCTCACCCCCAGCCCCTCTCCCGCAAGCGGGAGAGGGTGGCCCTGAGCGGAGCGAAGGGCCGGGTGAGGGTTTCGGCAGAATCCACATCCGCGGCGCCAAAGAGCACAACCTCAAGGGCGTCGACGTCGCCATCCCCCTCGGGCAGCTCGTCGCGGTGACCGGCGTCTCCGGCTCCGGAAAGTCCACGCTCATCCGCAACTGCCTATACAACCGCTACCAGCGCGATTTCCGCGGCGCCACGGGCCTGGACGTCGGCACGGCGAAGCTGGAGGGCGTGGACCAGATCTACGACATGCAGTTCGTCGATCAGTCGCCGATCGGCCGGTCCACGCGCTCGAATCCGGCCACGTACATCAAAGCGTGGGACGACATCCGCAAGCTGCTGTCGGAGACGACCACCGCGAAGCTGAGCGGCGTCACCGCGGGGATGTTCTCGTTCAACACCGCGGGCGGCCGCTGCGACATCTGCGAAGGCGCCGGCACGGTGACCATCGACATGCAATTCCTCGCCGACGTCGAGGTGGTCTGCGACAAGTGCGAAGGGCGCCGCTTCAACGAGCAGGTGATGAAGGTGGCGTACAAGCGCAAGAACGTGAACGACATCCTGGCCATGACCGTCGACGAAGCGATGAAGTTCTTCGTCGATAAGCGCGCGGTGCTCAAGAAGCTCGCCGCGCTCCGTTCGGTCGGACTCGGCTATCTCCGCCTCGGACAATCGACCGCGTCGCTCTCCGGCGGCGAGGCGCAGCGCCTGAAGCTCGCGTCGTTTCTAGCCGAGGCGCCGAAGACCGGCGAGCCGCGCCTCTTCCTGTTCGACGAGCCGACGACCGGCCTGCATCACACCGACGTCGAGCAGCTCATCGCCACGTTCCGCAATCTCATCGACCGCGGCAACTCCGTGGTGGTCATCGAGCACAACCTGCAGCTCATCGAGGCCGCCGACTACGTCATCGACCTCGGCCCCGAAGGGGGCGGCGGCGGCGGGGAGGTGGTGGCGGTGGGGACGCCGGAGGAGATCGCGGCCAACCCGCGCAGCATCACCGGGCGGTACCTGCACGCTGGCGTCAGCGCCGCCAGTCCGGCTTGACTTCCAGCTCACACGCCAAGAAAGAAATTGTGCCGTGCTGAGATTTGGCTATCATTTGGCCTGAAGTGCGTTTCGAGATCATCTTTGCGCCAGAAGCGCTCAGCGACCTGAAGCGTTTGTCCAAGGTTGACGCAAGGTCGATTCTCGACGCGATTGAGCTTCACCTACGCCATGCGCCGGAGTTGGTCTCTAAGAGCCGGATCAAGCGACTGCGGGAGGTCCGCTCACCACAGTACCGGCTGCGTATTGATGAGTGGCGCGTCTTCTACGATGTGGTGGCAGGCGACGTTCGTATTCGCGGCGTGATACGAAAATCGGACGCCGGCGACTGGCTGGCACAGTTTGGAGAACCATCATGAAGAGAGTGCCGTTGTCGGAAGTCAAAGACGACCTGTCCCGCTATGTTCAACTTGCGGCACGGGAGGAGATCGTCGTCACCCGTCATGGCCGGCCGGCCGCGGTGCTGATCGGTTTCGAAAACGACGACGACTGGTTTGATTATCAGCTCGAACACGATCCCCGCTTCATCGCGCGTATGGAGGCAGCGCGCCTCAGCCTCGAGGCCGGACGAGGAATTTCGATCGAGCAGGTGCGCGCGCAGCTTGATCTCGCCGCCAACCCTCGCACCCAAAGCGTGCCGTCTGGGAAGCGTGCCGTCGCGCCTAAGCGTGTGACCCGCAAGAAGCGCTCTCGATAACTCGTTTATTTTGCCGACAAACCTCGGATAGGCGACAGTCGTACAGTAAGCGTGATGCGCTTCGCCTGGCTTCTGCTCGTCTCCGCCATCGCCTCGGCCGCGCCGCCCATCGAGCCGGGCACCGAAGTCGTCGCCGTCGTCGACGAGATCCAGCGCAACGCCATCGAGGAGCGGATTCAGGGCGGACCGGGCATCATCACCTGGACCCTGGTGAAGATGACGATCCTGAGCCCCGAGGGCGATGGAAACTATTTCACCGCGTTCTGCGCCGGCCCGCCGTTCATCGGGACCGATCACATGTGGGTGGGGCAGCGCGTGACCTTCCGCATGCCGCCGAAGGAGTGGGGACGACCGGTCCCGCTCGATCATCTCGAAGGCCTGCAGCCGTACATCCTGGAGGGCTCCATTCCGTTGGGAGCGGCGAAGCGCGTTTTCGAGGAGGCGCGCGTCGCTTCGGCGGACGACGGCGGCAAGCTGTGGGGGCGGACGCTGTACGGGCCGATGATCGTGGTCGATCCGAAGACGCGCTTCTTCGTCCGCAACGACCTCTTCATCGACACCCTGCCGGCGAACGTCATCATCGCCAACACGGCGACCAACATCGACAGCGTGATGACGACGATGATTCCGTGGACGTCGCTGCAGGAGCGGACGTCGACGCAGCGTCGCCGCCTGCTGATGCACGAGTCGTGGCATCGCATCCAGAAGGACATCGGCTTTCCCGCCGCGGAGGGGGACAACGCGCATCTCGACACCGTCGACGGCCGCTACTGGCTGCGTCTCGAGCTGCGGGCGCTCGCCGCGGCGCTGCGCGCGACGGGCGACGCGCGCAACGCCGCCATCGGCGACGCCGTCGCGTTTCGTGCGGCCCGCCGCGCGCAGTTCGCGAAGGCCGCCGAGTCGGAGCGCGCGCTGGAGAACAACGAAGGGCTCGCGGAATACACCGGCTGGGCGCTGCGCGGCACGACGGCCGAGGAGTCGCGGCTGACGTTCGCGCGGCATCTGGACAACATCGACCCGGCGACGTCGTTCGTGCGCGGGTTCGCGTACGAGACCGGGCCGGCGTATGGGCTGCTGCTCGATGCGCTGGCGCCGGGGTGGACGCGGAAGTACAAGGTGGCGGACGATCTGAGCGCCGTTCTGAACAAGGCTGCCGGCGGGCTGAAGCCCGCCGCTCCACGAGTCGACGCGTACGGCGGCGCCGAGCTGCGCGCCGCCGAGGAGACGCGCGATCGCAAACAGCGGGAGCGCGTGGCGCGGTTCCGGGCCCGGCTGGTCGACGGGCCGGTCCTCGAGCTGCCAATGACCGACGCGAACTACGGCTTCGACCCGAACGGCGTCACCGCGCTCGGCGCGGCGGGCAACGCCTACGAGCACCTCGACGTCACCGCGGCGTGGGGAAAGATCTCCGTCGACGGCGGCGCGCGGATCACCGGCGACTGGACGAAGATCATCGTCGCCGCCGCCGATCGGGCGAAGCTGGAGCTCAAGCCGGGATGGAAGGTCGTCGCCGGTCCGCGCGAAGGCGACCTGCGCGTCGTTCACGAGTGACGCGTCAGCCAGTGCATCACGTTGAGGGCGAACTGGCGGTTGTCGCAGCCCGGATAATTCATCCCGATCCGCCGCTCGCCCTCCCGCTGCGCCGAGAGCATCGCCGCCTCGGCGAGTACGCAAACGCGGCCGCGCCCGTGCTCAATCACCACGCCCTGTGACCAGCCGCGGGCGGACTGGGGGTCGCCGTACTCGACCTCCACGCGCGTGTCGCCGCCGGAACGGGTGACGCGAACCTTCGCCGGGCGATTGACCGCGGTTTCCGAAAGCTTCAGCAGCGGCGTGCCGCCGCGCACCGACTCTCCGGTGAACGTCATCACCCGACGCACGCCGCGGGTGATCTCGTGCTCGGCGAGCAGACCGTTCTCGCGTGAGAACACGAGTTGTGAGTCATCGCGTGCTTCGTGGTGCTTCTCGTCGAAGGTCATCCCGCCGCTCGACTCCACGCCGAAGCGGCGCGTGAGATTGGCCACGTCCTGGCCGAAGGGGAAGTGATCGGTCACCACCAGCAGCGACCCGCCGCCGCGCACCCACGCCTCGATCGCGTCGCACTCCGCCTCGGTGAAGGGCATGGTCATGCCGGCTTCGTCGTGGCCCATCGCGGTCACCACGACGAGCACCGCCGCGTCGGCGAGATTGTGCGGCGTGACGTCTTTGCGGAGCGGGATGACCCGATAGCCGTCGTTCGCCAGAAGTTTGGCGAAGGGGCGATACGAGGTCGACATCCGGTGATGGTTGTGATGCGCCTCGTCGAACAGCACCCGCGGGTGAGAGCTCGTGTACGCCGGCTGCGCGACGTCCACGGCGTAGGACGCGTCGTACTTGCCACAGCACGCGCAGAGAAAGAGGACGAGGCTGATGAGAACGCAGAATCGTTTCATGAGGGCTTCCCATTGAGAGTGCGGTGCCAGACGTAAGTCGTTGATTCCACGCGGCAAGACCGGGTTACGATGTTCACTTCCGACCACGTTTGTACGCCCACGGACACATCGCCAGTACAATCGCACCCGTTTTTTGCAGGGGGACGTGCCGCCACCGGCACACCGAGGAGAACTGAATGAGCGCATCGCCACAGGGGTACCCGGACATCGTCGGCCTCAAGCCCGAAGGACCACCCCCGTTCGAGCCGTACATTCCCGCCGATCGCAACCTCCGCGAGCTGACCGCCCCGGCCGTGATCATGGGGACGATCCTCGGGATGGTCTTCGGCGCGTCGTCGCTCTATCTGGTGCTGAAGGTCGGCTTGACGGTCAGTGCCTCGATCCCGGTCGCGGTCATCTCCATCACGCTGTTCAAGCTCATCGCCCAGCTCAGTGGTCGCCGAGAAGCCACCATCCTGGAGAACAACATCGTGCAGACCGCCGGCTCGGCCGGCGAGTCGATCGCCTTCGGCGTAGGCGTGACCATGCCGGCCATCCTGATCCTCGGCTTCGACCTGGAGATCACGCGCGTGATGCTGGTCGCCGTCCTCGGCGGCCTGCTCGGCATCCTGATGATGATCCCCCTGCGCCGCGCGCTCATCGTCGCGCAGCACGGCATCCTCAAATACCCCGAAGGCACCGCGTGCGCCGAGGTGCTGAAGGCGGGGGCGTCGGAGGAGTCGCAGGAGGCAGCCTCGGAATCCGCGAAGCGCGAGATGGCGGCCCTCGGCGGCGCCGCCACCAGCGCCAAGACGATCTTCACCGGCTTCGGCATCGGCCTCTTCTACAAGACCGCCATGGTCGCCTTCCGCGGCTGGCTGGACACGCCGACCAAGGTGTTCGGCGCGCCGTTCAAGGCCGCCTCGGTGGCGGCGGAGATCTCGCCTGAGCTCCTCGGCGTCGGGTACATCATCGGGCCCCGCATCGCCTCGATCATGTGCGCCGGCGGCGTGCTGGCCTACCTGGTCCTGATCCCCATGATCAAGTTCTTCGGCGAGTCGCTCGGTACGCCGCTGGCCCCGGAGTCGACGACGCTGATCAAGGACATGGGCCCGGGCGCGATCCGCAACGCCTACATCCTCTACATCGGCGCGGGCGCGGTGGCGGCGGGTGGCATCATCAGCGTCATGCGCTCGATGCCGGTCATCTGGCACGGCCTGAAGGGTGGGCTGAAGGACTTCCGCGGCGGCGCCGCCGCGCGCGAGGGGATGCTCCGCACCGACCGCGACCTGTCGATGAAGTTGGTCCTCATCGGCATCATCGCCCTGATCGTCGTCATCGCCTTCTCCAATCCGCTTTACGTCGGACAGCCGGGCGCCGCCGCGCGCCTCGCCGCGGCGGTCCTGATCATCGTTTTCGGCTTTCTCTTCGTGACCGTCTCCTCGCGTTTGACCGGCGAGATCGGCTCGTCCTCGAATCCGATCTCCGGCATGACCGTGGCCACGCTGCTGCTGACCTGTCTGATCTTCGTGGTCCTCGGTTGGACGGGAAACAACTACTTCGTGACGGCGCTGTCGATCGGCGCCATCGTCTGCATCGCCTCGTCCAACGGCGGAACGACCTCGCAGGACCTCAAGACCGGCTTCCTCGTGGGAGCGACGCCGCGGTCGCAGCAGATCGCCATCCTCATCGGCGCGGCCGCCTCGGCGTTGATCCTCGGGCCGATCCTCCTCGAGCTGAACAAGGCCGGCTCGGTCTACGTGCCGGTCGCCGCACCACCCGAGGGGTACACCATCGGGCATGTCACGGCGGGCGAGCGCGCGGACATCAGCCAGCTCAAACATCGGGAGAAAGTCCAGGGATCGCAGTCCTCGATGGACAGCAAGGAATACATCGTGTGGCACCGGCAGGATCCTTCGGGCGGCAACGCCGAGAAGTACCTCGTCGATGAGAGCGGCCAGCCGGTGTACTTCGTCGACCCCGGCATCAACGGGACGTTCAACCGCCTGCCGAACGGCGAGCGGGTGACGAAGTTCGACGCGCCGAAGGCCACGCTGATGTCCTACATCATCAAGGGCATCCTCGGCGGAAAGCTGCCGTGGGGGCTCGTGCTCCTCGGGGTGATGATCGCCATCGTTCTCGAGATGTCGGGCATCCCCTCGCTGGCGTTCGCGGTGGGCGTCTACCTGCCGCTATCGTCGTCGTCGCCGATCTTCATCGGGGGCATGATCCGCTTGCTCGTCGACCGCTGGATCCGCGGCACGAAGTTCAAGGGACGGAGCCTGACTGAAGAGCAGCTCACCGCCGAGGGCGACAAGAGCCCCGGCGTGCTGATGGCGTCGGGGTACATCGCGGGCGGCGCGATCGCCGGCATCATCATCGCCTTCCTGGCCGGCGTGCCGGCGATGTCGAAGTTCAACGAGATGATCGAGGCCTGGTCCAAGAGCAACCCGTTCCACACCGGCGCGGGCGCCAACATCCTCTCGCTGATCCCCTTCGCCATTCTGGTAGTCCTGCTGTATCTGACGGGACGGGAGAAGATCCTGGCGCACAGGGAGCCGACAACGTAACGGCGGTAGGCCGGCGTACAATGGACGTTGTTCCTGCGGCCGATGACAACAGCGGCGAAACTACTGTTCCACTCGCCTTGCTTCGATGGGATTGTCTCCGCCGTGATCGCCGGCGACTTTCTCCGCCGCCATGAACATTGGGTCGAGCTCGAGCTGGAACCCGTCAATTACGATCTGAATGCGCGCTGGGTCGATCTCCATTTCGATGGACCCGTGGCCATCGTCGATTTCCTCTTTCATCCCGACGCATCATTTTGGGTCGACCACCATCGGACGTCGTTTCTGACGGCTAGTCTTCGGCGCGAGTACCTTGAGCGCCGCAGCGAACGCTTCATCTACGACGATCGCGCCGATTCCTGCGCCGGCCTCTTGTGGCGGCGCCTCTTTGACCTGTATCGCTGGCGCAACGAACGTTACGCGGAGCTCGTCTCTTGGGCGGAGAAGATCGATTCGGCACGCTACGCCACGGTCGCCGAAGCGTTTGCGTTTCATCATCCTGCTCTCAAGATCAGCATGACGCTGGCTCTCAGCGACGACGACTACTGCCGGTGGCTGGTGCGTTCGCTCACTGACCAACCACTCGCCGATGTCGCAGCTTCAGTTACCGTTCGCGATAGATTTGCGCTCATCGAACCCCAGCTCGCCGAAGGGCTCAAGCGGTTCCGACGCTCCGCCAGGCTTCGCGACGGAATCGCGGTATTCAATGTCGACGGTCGCGGAACGATCGTCAGCCGCTATGCGCCGTATCGCGTGTTTCCGCACGCGCGATACTCCATCGGTTACGTACGCCTGGAAGGCGACGGCAAGATCACGGCGATGCGCAATCCGTGGATCGACTTCGAGAGCGTCGCCCTAGGCGACATCTTTGCCCGCTTCGGGGGCGGCGGCCATCAGCGAGTCGCCTCGCTACGTGTTTCAGACGATACTGACGTCGAGAAGATCCTCGCTGAACTCGTCGCGGCAGTCGAAGAGGCGGAGGGGAGCCTGCCTGCTGCGGCCGCGCGATGATCGAGCGCCTCAACTTCTACGATCTCTACGGCTACCTCATTCCGGGTGCCGTACTCATTGGCGTTATTTGGCTGCCGTTTGCCGTCGCGTTCGGGTGGTATCCACCAGCGGATTTCGGGGGCGCAGTCCTGGCACTGATCGGGGCGTACGTGGCCGGTCATATCCTCCAGGCAATTGCGACGAATGTCGTCCCCTCAACGGTCGATGGTCAGTATCCCTCGGTACGGATGCTGGACGACGACGACGAAACCTTCACGCCGGCGTTCAAGAAGCTCCTCGCTGACAGGATCACCGCCAAATTCGGCGTCGATGTGAAGACGCAACGGGAAGCTCGCGATGTGGCCTTCCTGCAATGCCGCGCCGCGCTGATCGCGTCGAAGGCGGCGGCTTACGTCGAACAATTTCAGGGGATGTACGTCCTCATGCGAGGCATCGCGGCGTCCGCCGCAATTGGCTGTGCGTTCACGTTAGGGTGGCTCTGGAGTCCCTTTCTCGATCGTTGCCTGGCGTCGATTGCGGCGATGACCGTCGTCACGTCAGCGGCGCTGCTCGCCGTGATCTGGCGCCACCGCATTCCGAAGAAAGGCGACGAGCGTTATGTTTACATCGCGCTCATTCTTGCCGGCGTGGCCGCCGGAGGATCATTGGCTGCCATGCATGGATATCGAGCGCAGAGCCCTTTGTCGGCGGCCGCGATTCTCGAACTGCTATCAGCGCTCTGGGCATTCGGTGCCTATCGCGCATTTGGTCAAAAATTCGCCGCGACCGTCTACCGGGATTTCATGAGCTTGTAAAAGGAGCCGCCAAACAAACCGACCGCGTAACGGCGGTATCCTTAGCCCGTTTCCATGTTCAGCGGGCTACTCCTGGTTCTGACCGTTGTCGCTCTGTTCATGGCCAAAAGCGCCATGAACCGCGCGGCCGCGGCGCAGGAGGAGGTTGACCGGCTGCGGGCGGCGCTCGACGCGCTGGCGAGGCGCGTTTGGCGCGGGGAAGAGGGGAGCGCCGCCGTCCCGGCGGCTGGCCCGGCAGAGCCTGCCCTGAGCGAAGTCGAAGGGTCTCCGCCGCCGGAACCGGAGCCCGAAGTCGCACCCCCGCCCCAACCCGCGGGCGTGGACGCCCGCGAGCCAGCCGGCGAGGACGCCGGCGCTCCAATCGTGGAGCCGGCCGCTGCGTTTGAAGCACCCTCACCTCCCGTCATCCCGCCCCCACGCCCCCCCTTCGACTGGGAGTCCCTCATCGGCGTCAAGCTCTTCTCGTGGATCGCCGGCATCGCGCTGGTCATGGCGGCGCTTTTCTTCCTCCGCTATTCCGTCGAGCATGGCTGGCTGCGGCCGGCGGTGCGGGCGGTCATCGGGATCGCCACCGGCGCGGCGCTGATCGCCATCTGCGAGATGAAAGTGGCGCGGCCGTACAAGTTCACGGCGAACGCGATGCACGGCGCGGGCATCGCCATCCTCTACTCCACGCTCTTCGCCATTTACGCCCTCTGGCACCTCGCCTCGGCGACGGTAGTGTTCGGCGGGATGATCCTGGTCACCGCGGTGGCGGTGGGGCTGGCGATCGTCCGCAACTCGATCTTCATCGCCTTGCTCGGTCTGCTGGGCGGCTTCGCCACGCCGGCCATGCTCTCGACCGGCGAGAACCGCCCGTTCGGGCTCTTCACCTACCTGCTGCTGCTGAACGTCGGCCTGGCGTGGGTGGCGATGAAGAAGCGCTGGCCGCTGCTGACGGCGATCAGCATCGCCTTCACCGTGATCTACCAATGGGCGTGGGTGGGGACGTTCCTCACCGCGTCGCAGTTCCCGCTCGCCGCGGGCATCTTCCTGACCTTCGCCGCCTCGTCGACCATCGCCCTCTGGTTCGGGCGGTCGGATGACGGCAAACAGCGGACCTTCGACGTCGCGGCGGTGGGCGGCGCGGCGCTGCCGCTGCTCTTCGCCTTCGTCGGCGCGGCGGTCCCCGCGTACGGCGCGCATTACAACCTGCTCTTCGGATTCCTTCTGCTGATCACCGCCGGGCTGTCGCTGATCGGCATCCGGCGCGGCCCGGGCTGGCTGCACATCGTCGGCGGCATTGTGACCGTGCTGGTCTTCATCCTCTGGTCGGCCATCTCATACAGGCAGGAGGCGTGGCCGGTGGTGCTGGCGTGGCTCGCCGCGTTCGTGTTGCTGCAGCTCGCCGCGGCGCATTTCACGGAATTGCCGTCGTTCACCGTGGCGCCGGCGCTCTTCCTGATGTTCCCCATCGTCATCGGGATCGAGAAGGCTACCGCGTCGCCACTGCTCGTCTTTGCTGTGCTCTTCACGCTGTTGGCGATCGTCGCGGCGTACGCCATCCTGCACGATGCGGGGATCGTCTACTTCCTGGCGGCGTTCTTCACCATCGCCGCCGAGGCGGTGTGGTCGGCGAAGTACCTGACGCCGGAGCGTCTGCACGGCGCCTTGGCCATCTACGGCATCTTCGCCGTCTTCTTCCTCGGCGTGCCGCTCATCGCGCGCCGCTTCGACCGCACCTTCACCCCGCGCGGCGCGATCGCCATCTTGCTGCTGGCGTCGATCGCCATGCTCTTCTTCCTGGCGGCGGGGCCGGTGGCGAAGTCCGCGCTTTGGGGGCTGGCGCTGCTGCTGGCGGTGGTCAACATGGGGGCGATGTTCGAGGCGCGCACGAGCACGCGTCCGCTGCTCGCCATGGCGGGCATAGCACTGTCGTGGATTGTCATCGCCGTCTGGTCGTTCAATTCGATGAGCGCCGTCAACCTGATTCCCGCGCTGGCGGTGGTCGGCGGCTTCGGCGTGCTCGCCGTGGCCGGAAACCTCTGGGCCGCGCGCGACTCCGACAAGGGCTCCGGCTTCGTCAATGCCACGTTTCTCGGCCTGGTGGGCCACGTCTTCCTGCTCTTCGTCGCGGGACAGAAGGCGCTGGCGTTCCCGCCGTGGCCGTTGTTCGCGGTGCTGTTCGTCCTCGACCTGGCGATCGGAATCGCCGCGATCTACACCCGCCGCGAGAAGCTGATGTTGGGCGCGATGGGCGCCTCGCAGCTCGTGCTGATGATTTGGGCCGCGAACGCGACCGTCTCTCCCTGGCCGCTAGTGGCACTCGGGGCGGCAATCGCCGTCGCCGCGATGGCGCTGGCGTGGTTCGCCATCAACCGCTCGTTCGCTGGCGCGGCGATCATCGCGCTGTTCCTCGGCGACGTGGTCGTCATGATCGCCGGGAAGGCAGCGATCTTCTGGCCCGTGCTCATGGCGCACCTGGTGCTGCTCGTCGCGATTCTCGCCATCGCCTGGATCACCGAGGAGCACGCGATTGCGACGGTCGCGGTACCGCTGCTGGCGATCGGCACGGCGCTGGCGCGGACGAGCTCCCCGGCGCAGCAGTTCGCGCTCAGCGGCGCGATCTTCGCCGCCTTCCTTGCCTATCCGCTCCTGTTGGGCGGGCGCGCGAAGCGATCGATCCAGCCGTATCTCGCCGCGGTGCTGGCGTCCGTGCCGTTCTTCTTCTTCGCCCGCGACGCCATGCGTGACGCGCACCTCGACTTCATGATCGGCGCGCTGCCGGTGGTCGAAGCGGTGCTCATGCTGCTCCTCGTCGTGCGACTGCTGAAGATGGAGCGGGTGCTGTCGCGCCTCGCGCTGGTCTCCGCCGCCGCGCTGGCGTTCATCACCGTGGCCATCCCGCTGCAGCTCGACAAGCAGTGGATCACCATCGGCTGGGCGCTGGAGGGGGCCGCGCTGGTGTGGCTCTTCAATCGCATCCCGCACCGCGGCCTCTTGGCGTGGTCGGGAGCGCTGCTCGCGGCGGTCTTCGTGCGCCTGGTCTTCAACTCCGCGGTGTTCGCCTATCACCCGCAGCAGCACCAGGCGATCGTCAATTGGTATCTGTACACGTACCTCGTCGCGGCCGCGTCGTTTTTCGCCGCGGCGTGGCTGCTGCCGCGCGATGATCCGTGGCGGCGGCTCGCGCTCCCGGCGCTCAACGCTGCCGGTGCCGTCCTTCTCTTCTTTTTGCTGAACATCGAGATCGCCGACTTCTACTCGCACGGGCCGGTGCTGACGTTCAACTTCTTCTCGTCGTCGCTGGCGCAGGACCTGACCTACACCATCGGCTGGGCCCTTTTCGCGGTGGTGATGCTGATCGCAGGCATCCGACTGCGCAGCCGCGCGACGCGAATCGCCGCAATCGTGCTGCTGCTGGCCACGGTCGCGAAGTGCTTCATCCACGATCTCTGGCGCCTCGGCGGGCTCTATCGCGTCGGCTCGTTCCTCGGGCTGGCGATCTCGCTGGTCCTGGTCGGCGTGCTGCTGCAGCGATTCGTGATGATCAAGAACACCGCGGCGGAGACGCCATGAAGCGGCTGGCGTGCGTCGCCGTCCTCGTCGCCACGGCCGCCGCGGCGTCGCCGCGCTTTCAACGGACCATCACCCCGGGCGGGAAGGGGCCGAACCGCCTCGACGTCGACGTCGCGCTCCTCGCCGGTGCGAAGGCGCGCACCCTCGGCAATCTCCGCTTGCGCGACGCAGCGGGCCGCGAGGTGCCGTACCTCCTCATCGCCCCTCCCTCCCGCACGCCGGCCTGGAAGAAGGCGACGATCCTGCCGATCGCGGCAACGAAGAAGACCAGCGGATTCGAAGCCGACCTCGGCGCGACGACGGACGTCGACCGCATCGAGATCGACGGCGTCGCCGCGCCGTTCCTCAAGCGCCTCAAGCTCGAGGGCGGCGGCGACCGCGCGCACTGGACCGTGCTGGCCGGCGAGGCAACCGTCTTCGACCTTCCAGACGAGAAACTGCGCAACGTCGAGGTGGCGTTCGCGCCGGGCGAGTACCGCTACCTGCGCGTGACCTGGGACGACCGCGCCAGCGCGCGGGTGAAGAGCGTCGGCACGGTCCGCGCGCGCGTACACGACTCCGGCAGCGAGCCGCCGCCGGTCACCGTCCCGGTGGGCTTCCGCGTGCTCGCCAGCGAGCAGGGGAAGAGCCGCTACCGGCTCGCGCTGCCCGGCCCGCACCTCCCGGTCGAGGCCATCGAGCTGCAGGTCTCAAACGCCAACGTCGATCGGGCGGCGACGGTTTCCGAGCCGCGCCTTTCGGGCAACAGCGTCGCGCCGGTGGAGCTCGGAGCGTCGACGCTGCGCCGCGCGGAGCGCGACGGCGCCGTCGCCGCGGACACTGCCATCAAGATCAGCTTCCCCGAGGGGCCGGACCTCGATCTGGCGGTGGAGAATGGGAGCAACCCGCCGCTGTCGATCGAGCGCATCGTGGCCCGGCTGGCGCCGCAGCCGTGGATCTACTTCGAGAGCGCCGACGGCGCGCCGCTCACCGCGACGTACGGCGACCCTTCGCTCGCAGCGCCGCGCTACGACCTCGAGGCCTCGCGGCGCGGCATTCCCGCCACCAAGACGGCGCGGGCGTCGTGGTCGCACGCGGCGGCGGCTGTGCGCGAAGCGAGCGCCGGCGGCGGCGTTTCGATGGGCGGCGCGCCGGTGGAGCGAAAGGACTTCCGCTACGCGCGCACCATCGGCGCGATCCCACGCGGCCTCACCTCGCTCGTCCTCGACGCGCACGTTCTCGCCAACAGCGCCGCGCTCAGCGACGTCCGTCTCACCGACGCCAAGGGCAATCAGGTTCCGTATCTCGTCGAGCGCCGCGACTCGCCGCTGGCCATCCGGCTGGCGATTCCAAACCGGCATAAGGGCGAGGGAAGCGAGTCGATCTACGGGCTCGCGCTGCCGTTCGACTCGCTGCCGTCCGCCGCACAGATCGTCGTCCGGACCGATGCGCACGTCTTCGATCGCGACATCATCCTGCGCAAACCGGCCGACGAGTCGCACGGCCGAGAGGCGGCGGCGCTGGAAGTGACCAACTGGCGGAGCAGCGAGCCGGAGTCGGATCCGCCGCCGCTGACGCTCGATGCGCCCACCCGCGACGCGCGAGCGCTGGAACTGGTGATCGACGAGGGCGACAACGCGCCGCTGCGGATCGTGTCGGCCGAGCTGCTGCTGCCGTCGTACGCCCTGCGCTTCGTCAATCCCGGATCGCCGCTCACGCTGCTCTACGGCAACCCGTCAGCGCCGCCGCCGCGCTACGACCTCGCGCTGCTCGCGCCGCGGCTGTTCGGTGAGTCATCGCACGAAGTGACGCTGGCGGCGGGAGCGCCATCCGATGCCAGCGGAACCACGAGCCGGGAGCGGAAGATCTTCTGGATCGTGATCGCCGCGGCGGCGGTCGTGCTGCTCCTGACGCTCACCCGCCTCTTGAGCGGCGTCAGCGCTGCGGCCCGTTGACCATCCGCGACTGCTCGGCCACGCACCACGTCGCCGCGACCCGGCGCGCCGTCCATCGCGGCAGCGCGCGCGCCACCCAGATGTAGGCGACCAGCATGGCGTTGATCGCCGCCAGCAGGAGGAGCGAGTCGGCGCGGTCCAAACCCGGCACGTGCGCCAGCGGCCAGCGCAGGAAAAGCCCGTCGACGCAAGCCAGGAGGAGGAGATCGAGAACATCGCGGACGGCGGCGCGGCGCCGCGCCTTGGCGATGATGGTTCGGGACTGAAACACGACCGCGGGTGGCGTTTGAGCGTCACTGACGCCGGGTAGCAGACTGCGCCGGGCGGGCTTTTCCATGGCGTCAGGTTCGACGTTGGGACGATCCATGAAATTCCAAATAAGTGATGAGTGTGTCATTCCGAGCCGCGAAGACGGCGAGGAATCCCCCGCGCCGTGCGCTTCCCGCTCCGTAGGCGGGGGATCCCTCGCTTCGCTCGGGATGACAGAGGGTGGCTACCTCATCCTGATCGTCTGCCCGATGTAGTTCCCGTCCGCGTCGCGATACGCCTTGACCACCACCGCTTCCCCCGCGCGCAGCCGGTCGGCCGTGGTGTAGCCGCCGCTCTTGGTCTTGATCACGAAGTCGTCGGCGACGTAGACCCGGATCGTCCGGTTGTTCGCTTGCGTGTCGCGGATGACGAGCTGCGGGGAGCTCTCCAACGTCGTCTGCACCGTGCCGTAGATGGTGACCAGGCCGAGCTCGAAGGTCGACGCCGCGTCGGCGGTGGACGGCGTCACCTCGATTGTCCCCGGGTCGGGCTCGGTGAAGCGAACCGTCGTAGCCATGAAGACATCGTTGGTGTACGTCCCGGTCATCGACACCTGATCTCCCGCCTGAACGTCGCGCGCGCGGACCGGAGCGCCCGAAGCGTTGACGGCGCGGGTGAGATCGACGCGCACCTGGCCGCGGCCGGTGTCGACGCGGATCATGTCGCTGGTGCGCTCCACGCGCATCACGCGGCCGGAGAGGCTGCCGATCTGCCGCGACGGCGTGCCGCTCGCTTCCTGCGAGCTCACCGTCACTTCGATCGATCGCGCGCGAATCTCCTGGCCGCTGGCCACGCTGCCGCTTTCCGGCTCGACGCGCACGCGGTCGCCGATTTCGATGTTGGTGATGCGGTAGGTATCGCCGCGGTAGAGGACCGGCGTCGACGACCCGGCGCGCACGGTGAGGATCTCGCGGTTGCTGGTCTCGATGACGATGCGCCCTTCGTCGGCATTGACCTGCCGGACGACCCCTTCCAGGCGGCCGAGGCGCTCGGGCGCCGTGCTCGGCGTCCTGCCGCCGGCGGTCGGAGTGGAGATCGAGGAGGGGGTGCGCGTCTGGCCGACGCCAACCTGCGACGCGGCGACGGGACGGCCGAGGAGCGTGATGCGCTCGGCGCTCACGATGCCGTTGCCCTGGCCCCTGCCGCGCACCTCGATGCGGTCGCCTTCCCGCACGTTGGCGAAGCCGGCGCTGCCGACGAAGATCTCCGGCGCGCCGTTGATCGTCCCGCCGAAACCGTTGTACTGCGTGGAGACGGTATCGGCGTCGATGGTGACGCGGTCGCTGGGGCTGTCATCCGGCGTAAGGACGATGCGGCTGCGGCCGGCCTGGGCGTCGGCGACGGTGCCGACGATCGTTCCCCGCGCCCCCTCGACGACGTCGGCGCTCGTCCGCCAGAGACTACGTTCCTGTCCGAAAGCGGCGACGCCAAACGCCGCCACGAGCGTGAAGATCGCCCGCGTCTTGTTCATTTCGAGCCTCCTGCGGTGTCACCCGCCGCAAGAGGTACGCCATCGTCATGCCGAAAGTTACGGTCACCAGCAGGAGGGAGAGATAAATCGCCACACCTCGCCCCGTGACGTGGATCAACGGCCCGCTGGCAGCCGCGATCATCATCATCGCCGCGACCGCCCCACCGCCCGCCGCCAGCGGCGTCCGCTTCAGGCGGTAAGTCACTGCGGCACCGTAAGAAGCGGCGGAGGCGAGCGCCACGACGACCTCGAGGATCTCAGCCGACGTCGTGCCGAGGCGCAGCAGAAACTCGCAGAGGCAGGGGACGGCGATCGAGCCCCACAGGAGCAGGCCGAGCACCAGTCCGCGTCTGGGTGTCAGCGGCCGCGGCGTTACCGGATAGAGCGCCGCCGCGATCACCGCGCCGCCGAGGGCGCCCCACAACAGCCCGCTTCCCGCTGCGAACCAGACCGGAACGATGACGATCGCGTGCAGGATCAGGAAGGCCAGTGCGGCGGTGATGCCGGCGATTGCGCCGGAGAGGAGCGTGCTTCGCATACGGGGTTGCGCGGTCTCGGGGTCGCGAAGTCTCGCGGAGCGAAACGCTTCGGCGCGAGCACCGCGAGACCGCGAGACCTAGCAACCCCTACATACGGTTACCCGCCGCCCGAGTTCCTGCACGCCACTTCCCGCCCCGCGATGAACGACCGCTCCACCACCCGGTCGTCGCCCATGAAGATCAGCCCGGCGAGCAGATCCTCGACCGACGACGCGCGCGCGCTGCGCAGGGCGATCAGCGGCGTCGCGCGGAGGTTCAGCACCAGGAAGTCGGCCGACTTGCCGGTTTCCAGGCTGCCGGTCTCCTCGTCGAGCGACAGAGCGCGCGCGCCGCCGAGCGTGGCGAGATACCAGAGCTGAAACGGACTGAGCGACACGCCCTGCACCTGCTGCACTTTGTAGGCGTCGGCCATGGCGGTGAACAGCGACGGCGTCGTGCCGGCGCCGATGTCGCTGCCGAGGCCCACGATCACGTTGGCGCCGAGGACGTGGTGGAGCGGGAAGAGTCCGCTGCCGAGGAAGAGGTTGGAGTTCGGGCAGTGCGCGATGCGGGAGCCGCGCCGCGACAGCAGCTCCAGCTCCTCCTCGGTGAGGTAGACGCCGTGCGCCAGCACGGTCTTTTCGCCCAGGAGGCCGTAGCGGTCGTAGACGTCGGCGTACTCCGCCTCGGGGAAGAGCTCGTGCACCCACTGCACCTCCATGCGGTTCTCGGAGATGTGGGTGTGGACGTAGGCGTCGGGAAACTCGCGCTTCAGTTGGCCGGCGCATTCGAGCAGCTCTGGGGTGGACGTCGGCGCGAACCGCGGCGTGATGGCGTAGCGCAGCAGCCCGCGGCCGTGCCATTTCTCGAGCAGCGCGCGGCTCTGTTCGTACGAGTCCTTCGCCGTCTCCAGCAGCGACTCCGGCGCGTTGCGGTCCATCATCGCCTTGCCGATGATGGCGCGGAATCCGCGCCGCTCCGCCTCCTCGAAAAAGATGTCCGTGGCATCGTGGTGGATGGTGGAGAAGATCAACGCGCAGAGCGTTCCGTTGCGCAGCAGCTCGTCGAAGAACGCGGTGGCGATGACGCGGGCGTGCTCGGGATCGGCGAACTTCGCCTCGGTGGGGAACGTGTAGCGGTTCAGCCACTCCAGCAGATGGCCGCCGTACGAGCCGATCATCTCGAGCTGCGGCGCGTGGAGGTGCGTGTCGAAGAAGCCCGGCGTCATCAGGCAGTCGCCGCCGAGCTGGGTGAGCGTCGAGCTGTCGCGCGGCACGTCGCGGAAGTCGCCGACGCCGGCGATGCGGTCGCCGTCGATGGCGAGATAGCCGTCCTCGTAATAGACGAAGGACTTCGCCGCCTCGATGGTGAAGGGGTCGGCGATGGGCGTAAAAATGCGGCCGCGGAAGACCTTCACGACGGGAATTGTAGCGGCAGGGTCAATCAGCCGCGCGTCGTCTTTGCCGGATGCCACCGGGTCTGCAGGTCGAAGTCGCCGGCCACCAGCCCGTTCGCGTCCAATAAGTGTCCCGCGAAAATCCGGCCGGGGTGGATCCAACGATGTCGCGACATCCCAGACCGATCCGACGTGGAGCCCGAAGCTGATTGCTTGCAGCGCAACCGGTTGGCCGTCGCTGCCGAGAAGCGAGTCGCCGGGCAGCAGCAGATCACCCGCCGTCTTCAACGAACGGTGGCGCCGAACTTCAGAAACACCATCGAGACGTCGACTGGGCCGGTGCCAAGGATGGAGTGGAGCGTGTGCGCCTGCCATTGAAGATCGACGCCCGCGACAAGAACCGCATCGCCTTCGCGCAGGTTCTCGATCTGATTGCTGCCGCCCGGGATGGCGATCATCGTGTGGCCCGCGAAGCTCATTCAGAACTCCGTCGGGATCTCTTCTTCCTCGTGCTCGGCCTTGATCAGCTTCTCGAAGACCATCGCCGGCGACGTCGACGCCACGACCGGCTCGGCGGGCGGCGGGGCGTCGAGCGCCGGCAGTAGCGCGAGCGACGTCTGGGTCACCGACTCCATGAACGTCGGCTCGGCCGGCGGCGGCATCAACTTACGGTCGCGATCGTCCGCGTCGCGGAAGTCCTTGTTGAACATCAGCAGTGTCGGCGCGAGTTTCTCGTACAGCTCCTTGGTGGCGCGCACGTCGTCGAGGCAGTACTCGGCGATCTCGCGATGCCGCCCCGCGCGATACCACGCCTCGACCGACCGCCCATCCAGCCCTTCGCCCTTCGACGTCTCCACCCCGAACGCCTTGCAGGCCAGGTCGAGGTTGAATTTGAACTGGCGCGCGTTGACCGTGCCGAAGAAATTGAGCGCCTCGCGCAGGTCGCAGTTCGGATGGAATCCGTAGCGGTAGCCGACCAGGTCGCGCTTGGGAATGATGCCGTTGACCGCGGAGCGGATCATCAGGAACGGCCCGTCGAACTGCCGTCCGTTGAAGGAGATGAAGCGGGAGTCGTTTTCGAAGAACTCCCAGAACTTCTGGAGGATCTGCCGCTCGGTGCCGGAGATGTAGGTGCGGACGCCGTCCTTCTCGATGCGGAGGTCGGTCTGCCCGGGCATCTCGTACAGCGCGCACGAGCGGTTGTCGCCGATGTTGATGACGCCGATGGCGATGATGCGGCCGCGGAAGGGCGAGAGACCGCCCGCGCTGCGCGCCGCTTCCGCGTCGCCTTCATTGAGGCCGCGGATCAGATATTCGCGGACGTACGGGTCGTGCTCTTCCCACGGGATGCCGACCGTCTCGATGTCGATGACGAGTTTTTTCATGGAGACGAGCGATTGTAACGCTGCGTCGCACCCGTCATTCCCCGTCATCCTGAGCGGAGCGAAGGATCTCCGGCTGCGTCGACTGAGATCCTTCGCCGTCTCCGCGGCTCAGGATGACGCGGTCTTCAACTTGTCGAACAGCTCCTTGACGGCGGCCGCGGACTTTCCCAGCGCGGCGCGCTCGTCGTCGGTGAGCGTGATCTCGATGATCTGCTCCATGCCGTTGCGGCCGAGCTTGATCGGGACGCCGACGTAGAGGTCGTTGATGCCGTACTCGCCCTGCAGATACGCCGCGCAGGGGAGGATCTTGCGCTTGTCTTTGAGGATGGCCTCGACCATCTCCACCGTCGCCGCGCCCGGCGCGTACCAGGCGGAGGTCTTGAGCAGGTTGACGATCTCCGCGCCGCCGTTGCGGGTGCGATCGACGATGGCGTCGATGCGCTCCTTCGAAATGAGCTCGGTGATGGGAATGCCGGCCACCGTCGAGTAGCGCGGCAGCGGCACCATGGTGTCGCCGTGACCGCCGAGGACGAAGGCGTGGGTGCTCTCGACCGAGACGTTCAGCTCCATGGCGATGAAGCAGCGCATGCGCGCGGAGTCGAGCACGCCGGCCATGCCGATCACGCGCTCGCGGGGGAAGCCGGAGACGCGGCGCGCCACTTCGCACATCGCGTCGAGGGGGTTGGAGACGATGACCAGCACGCAGTCCGGCGAGCGCTTGGCGACTTCCGCCGTCACGCCGGCGACGATCTCCTCGTTCTTCCACAGCAGGTCGTCGCGGCTCATGCCCGGCTTGCGCGGGAGGCCGGCGGTGATGACCACCACGTCGGAGCCCTCGGTGTCGTCGTAACCGTTGGAGCCGAGGAGCAGCGCGTCGTACTTTTCGACCGGCGCGGTTTCGTTCAAGTCGAGCGACTTCCCCTGCGGGACGCCCTCGACGATGTCGACGAGAATGACGTCGGCAAGCTCCTTGAGGGCGATTCCCTGTGCGACCGTGGCGCCGACGTTTCCGGCGCCGACGACCGTGACTTTCGTTTTCATGATTGGATTCTATAGCCAATGCTTTCTGACTTTTGTGCCACCGCCAACGCCATCGCCGGCACCACGAAGAAGAGCGAAAAGGAGAGGCTGCTGGCCGCTTATCTGGTCACCCTCGACGACGCGTCGCTCGAGCGCGCGGTGGTCTTTTTCTCCGGCGGACCGTTCCCTCGGCGCGACCAGCGGGCGGTGGGAGTGGGTGGCGCGCTGCTGTCCAACGCGGCGGTGGAGGCGACCGGGCGGGGGGCGGAGGAGGTGTGGGCGCGGTGGCACGACTTCGGCGACGCCGGCGACACGCTGGCCACCGTCTTCCACCCTCTCCCGCTTGCGGGAGAGGGACGGGGTGAGGGCGTTACCCTCTCCGAGCTCGGCGAGACCTTCGAGCGGCTGGCCGCTACCTCCGGCTCCATCGACAAGAAGAACATCGTGGTGGCGCTCCTTCGCAAGCTCGACGCGCAGGGCGTCCGGTTCGCGGTGAAGATCCTTCTCCGCGAGTTCCGCATCGGCCTGCAGGAAGGTTTGGTCGAGTCGGCGATCGCCAAGGCGTTCGGGCGGAAGCTGGACGCCGTCCGCCGCGCGAACATGTTCACCGGCGACATCGGCGCCACCGCGCTGCTGGCGAAGAGCGACGCCCTGGAGTCGGCGAAGATGACGCTCTTCCATCCCTTCGCCTTCATGCTCGCGCAACCCGAGGAGGACCCGGCGGAGATCCTCGCCGCCCTCGGCGCGGACGCGTTCGCGGACGACAAATACGACGGCATCCGCGCACAGATTCACATCGACGGTGACCAGGTGCGCATCTACTCGCGCACGCTCGACGACGTCACGCACCGTTTCCCGGAGATCGAAGCGGCGGCGCGGCAACTGGGCCACGCGGCGATCCTCGACGGCGAGATCGTCGCCTTCAGCGACCGCATCCTTCCCTTCGCCGTCATCCAGACCCGCCTCGGCCGGCGCAAGGTCAGCGAGAAACTGATGGCCGAGGCGCCGGTGGCGTTCTTCGCCTTCGACGTGCTGTACGCCGACGGCGAGGCGATGTTCGAGATGCCGCTGCGCGAACGCGTGCTGCGGCTCAGCGAGGTGGTTGGTGTAGCGGCGCCCGCGAAGCCTGCCCTGAGCGAAGCCGAAGGGGGCGCCGATCGGCGGCCGGGAGCGACCGCCGCTACACACATTCGCCTCTGCCATCGCGACGCCGTACGGAATGTTCAGCACATCGACGAGCTCTTCGACGCCGCGCGCGCCCGCGCCAACGAAGGGCTGGTGGTCAAAGATCCCGGCTCGATCTACGCGCCGGGCCGGCGCGGGAAGTCGTGGCTGAAGTACAAGAAGGCGCTGGCGACGCTCGATTGCGTGGTCACCGCCGCGGAGTACGGGCACGGCAAGCGCCGCGCGGTGCTGTCCGACTACACCTTCGCCGTCCGGCGCGAAGGCGAGCTGGTCAACATCGGGAAGGCGTACTCGGGACTCACCGACGTGGAGATCGAGCGGATGACCGAGCATTTCAAGGCCACGACCATCTCCCGCCACGGGCCGGTGCACGTGGTCGAGCCGGCAGTCGTGCTGGAGATCGCCTTCGACCGCATCCAGGAGTCGGCGCGCCACAAGTCGGGTTACGCGCTACGCTTCCCGCGCATCGCCCGCATCCGCGACGACAAGAACGTCGAGCAGATCTCAACTATCGACGAGGTTCGCCGTATTTACGAGGGGCAGCTCAAACGGGAGAAAGGATCCTGACCATGCCACTGCAGCTTTCGAATCGAAACAAGATGATCGCCGGCGTCTGCGGCGGCCTGGCCGAGTGGCTCGGCTGGGACGTCACGCTGGTGCGCGTGCTGTACGTGGTGGTGTCGCTGCTGTCGGTGGCCTTCCCCGGCATCATCGTCTACATCATTCTCTGGGCGTTGATGCCTCGGGTCGCGGCGTAGTCGTTCGCCGTTGGCGGTTGGCCGTTGACCGTTACCTCGGCCAACGGCCAACGGTCAACTGCGAACTGCTATCCTCGCGGCCGATGCCGCAGCTCGTCCAAAACACCTTCATCGCGGCCCCGCCAAAGCAACTCGTGCTGCCGGACGGCTTTCGCTTTACCCACGGGCAGACCATCGCGCCGTTCACCATCCAGTACGAGACCTTCGGCGAACTGAACGCCGAGAAGTCGAACGCCATCCTCGTCTGTCACGCGCTCTCCGCCAGCGCGCACGCCGCGGGCAAATACACGGCGAGCGACGACGAGAAGCCGGGGTGGTGGGATGGGCTGGTGGGCTACGGCAAGGGGATCGATCTCGAGAAGTATTTCGTGGTCTGCGCCAACCTTCCCGGCTCCTGCTTCGGCACCACGGCGCCGGCGTCGCTCGACGAGAAGGGTCATCCGTACGGTTCGCGTTACCCATGGCCGACCATCGAGGACATGGTGCATTCGCAGAAGATCCTCCTCGATCACCTCGGCATCACCCGTCTGCGCGCCGTCGCCGGCGGCTCGCTCGGCGGGATGCAGGTGCTGATGTGGGCGGCGCTCTACCCGGACGTCACCGACTCGATCATCGCCATGGCCAGCGGCACCGCGGTGCCGGTGCAGGGCATCGCCTGGCACATCATCGGGCGGAAGATGATCGAGAGCGACGCGCACTATCACGGCGGCGACTACTACGACGACCCCAACGCCAGGCCGCTGCGGGGGCTGGTCGTGGCCCGCATGGTCGGGCACATGACGTACCTCTCGGCGAAGGCGCTGCAGACGAAGTTCGGCCGCCGCCGGCGCGGCAGCACGCGGCAGTTCGAGATCGACTCCTACTTCGAGTATCAGGGAAAGAAGTTCGCCTCGCTGTACGACGCCAACTCGTACATCCGGGTGCAGGCGGCGATGGACGAGATGGATCTCGCCGAGCAGTACGGCTCGCTGGAGACGGCGTTCCGCAACTGGCGCGGCCGTACGTTGCTGGTGTCGTTCGACACCGACTGGCTCTTTCCGGTGGGGGAGGTGGAGCGGGTGGAGGAGGCGATGCGGGCGGGGGGGACGCCGGTGCAGCACGAGCGGATGTCGTCAGCGAACGGGCACGACACATTTCTGATCGACTACGACCTGATCACGCCGGCTGTGCGGCAGTTTCTGGCGTAGGGGTGATCGGCGCGCGGTATCCGCACTCCGGGTTGTTGCACAGCTCGATGTGCCCCTCTTTCTTGGTCTCCTTCTCCATCAGGTACGGCGCACCGCACTTGGGGCAGGGGCGGGGGACGGGGCGGTTGTTGAGCGCGAAGTCGCACTTCGGGTAGCGGGAGCAGGAGTAGAAGATGCCGCGGCGGGAGCGGCGCTCGAGCAGCTCGCCTTCGCCGCAGGTGGGGCACTTCACGCCCGTGGGCTTGGGCGGCGTGGACTTGCCGCCGCCGAGCTTGCGGATGTTGCGGCAGTCGGGGTAGCCGGAGCAGGAGTAGAACGGGCCGTAGCGGCCGCTCTTGAGGACCATCTCCTTGCCGCAGTTCTCGCAGGGCGGCTGCGGCTCGTTGGGGATGTTGGCGGCGAGCAGGCGGGGGTCCTTGGTGTTCTTGCAGTCGGGGTAGCCGGTGCAGGCGTAGAACTGGCCGAAACGCGAGCGCTTGAGCTGCATCGGCTTGCCGCACTTGTCGCAGACGAGCTGCTCCCCCTCGGCCTGCGTCTCCGCGGCGGCACCCTTGGCCATCTCGCGGGTGGTCTTGCACTCCGGGTAATTGGAGCAGGCCAGGAACTCGCCGAAGCGGCCGAACTTGATGACCATCGGCGCGCCGCAGGTCTCGCATTTCTCGTCAGTCTCCACGCCGGCGCGCTTGACCTCGACCATCTCCTTCCCGGCGCGGATGAGGTCCTTGTTGAACTTGACGGAGAACTCGCTCATCAACTGCTTCCATTCGAGCTTCCCATCCTCGACCTCGTCCAGCTTCCCTTCCAGCTCGGCGGTGTAGCCCTCGTCGATGATGTCGGCGAATGAGGTGATGAGGAGCTTGGTCACCAGCATGCCGAGCTGGGTGGGGTGGAACTTCCCGTCGTGCTTGTAGGTGTAGTCGCGGGCCTGGATGGTGGTGAGGATCTGGCCGTACGTCGAGGGGCGTCCGATGCCGTTCTCCTCCAGCGCCTTGACCAGCGTCGCTTCCGTGTAGCGCGGCGGCGGCTGGGTGAAGTTCTGTTTCGTATCGAGATCCAGCAGCGACAGCGTCTCGCCCTCGTTGACGGCCGGCAGCGCCTTCTCGTCGTGCTTCTCCTCGTCGTCGTCGGCGGCGGCGTCCTGGAAGACGGCGAGGAAGCCGGGGAACTTCAACACTTCGCCCGAGGCGCGGAGGGTGTACGGCCCGTTCTTCACGTCGACGTCGGTGACGTCGAACAGCGCGGGCTTCATCTGCGAGGCGACGAAGCGGTCCCAGATCAGCCGGTAGAGGTTGTACTCCTCGCGGGTGAGATGGTCCTTGATGGCCTCGGGGTCGTAATCGAGGGTGGTGGGGCGGATGGCCTCATGGGCTTCCTGGGCCTGCGCACCCTTTTTGACACGATAAACGTTTGGTTTATCGGGCAGGATATCGGCACCATATTTCGCTGAGATATATTGTCTAACTTCGCCGAGGGCGTCGTCGCTGATGCGCACCGAATCGGTGCGCATGTAGGTGATGAGGCCAACGTGGCCGAAGGAGCCGAGCTCCTTGCCTTCGTAGAGCTTCTGCGCGATCTGCATGGTCCGCTTCACCGGGTACTTGAAGCGGTTGTACGCGGCGCGCTGCAGGGTGGAGGTGATGAGCGGCGGCGGCGCGGACTGCTTCTTTTCCTTACGCGCAACCGTCTCGACCACGAACGCGCCGCTCTTGAGCGCCGTCTCGATGGTCCGCGCCTGCTCCTCGTTCGCGACCTCGGCCTTCTTCCCTTCGACCTTGGTCAGCTTGGCGATGAACGGCGGTGGGTTCTCGGCCGCCAGCTTCGCCGCGAAGCTCCAGTACTCGACCGGGACGAACGCTTTGATGTCCTCTTCGCGGTCCACGATCATCTTCATGGCCACCGACTGCACCCGTCCCGCGGAGAGGCCGCGGCGGACCTTCTCCCACAGCAGGGGCGAGAGCTTGTAGCCGACCAGCCGGTCGAGCACGCGCCGCGCCTGCTGCGCGTTGACCTTGTTCATGTCGATGTCGACCGGATGGTCCATCGCCTTCCGCACCGCGTTCTTGGTGATCTCGTGGAAGAGGACGCGGCGGACCTTGCGCGAGTCTCCACCCAGGAGACTCATGACGTGCCAGCCGATGGCTTCCCCTTCGCGGTCAGGGTCGGAGGCGATGTAGATGGTGTCGGCCTTCTTGGCGGCTGCTTTCAGCTCGCTGACGACCTTCTCTTTGCCTTCCAGCACCTCGTAGGTCGGCTCGAAGGTGTCCTCGTCGACGCCGAGCGCGCTCTTGGGGAGATCGCGGACGTGGCCGACGGAAGCCTTGACGATGAAATCGCTTCCGATGAACTTGTTGATCGTCTTCGCTTTTGCGGGTGACTCGACGATGACGAGGTTCTTGGCCATTGCGGAACGCCCCAAACGGGAGGCGCGACGTACGATATTCCGAGGGGCGTTATCGGAGCGTGATTCTACTCACGGTGGAAACGGGGCTACTCCTCCTCGTCGTCCACCGCGCCCGCCGCCTTGTACTTCTTCGTCTTGTTGTAGAGCGTCTTGTAGGAGATGCCGAGGATTTCGGCGGTCTTGCGGCGGTCGCCGTCTGTCATGTTGAGCGTCTCTTCGATCACCAAGCGCTCGACCTCTTCCATCGGCTGCCCGAGGGGGATGGTCACCGAGTTCCGGTTCTTGCGCTTGCGGGATCCGAGAAGTCTGTCCGGCAGGCACTCGACGGTCAGCGTATTCGTACGGGCCATGATGAAGGCGCGGTTGATGACGTTGCGCAGCTCGCGCACGTTGCCGTTCCACTCGTATCCCTGCAGCGCCTCGATGAAGTCGGCGTCGATGCTCTCCACCTTCTTCTCTTCGGTCTCGTTGAGCTTCTGTAGGAAAAAGTGCGCGAACAGCGGGATGTCCTCGAGGCGCTCGCGGAGCGGCGGCACTTCGATGGGGAAGACGTTGAGGCGGTAATAGAGGTCCTCGCGGAGCTTGCCGTCGACGATGGCCTTCTGCGGGTCGCGGTTCGATGCGGCGACGATGCGGGCGTCGATGTTGATCTCCACGTTGCCGCCCACGCGCCGGAACTTTTCCTCCTCCAGGACGCGCAACAGCTTGACCTGCAGCTCGATGGGCATCTCGGTGATCTCGTCGAGGAAGACCGTTCCGCCCTTGGCCAGCTCGAAGTACCCCTCGCGCCGCCTGCTGGCGTCGGTGAACGCCCCCTTCTCATGGCCGAAGATCTCCGACTCGATGAGAGTGGGGGAGATCGCACCGCAATTGAAGGCGATGAAGGGCTTGGTGCGGCGGCGGGAGAGCGAGTGGATGGTGTTGGCCACCACTTCCTTGCCCGATCCCGACTCGCCGACGATGAAGACGTTGGCGTCGGTGTTGGCCACCATCTCGATCTCTTCGAAAAGGCGCTGCATGCGCGGCGACTTTCCGACCAGATGGCCGAGGGTACCCATCTTCTGGAGCTGACGACGAAGCTCGAGGATCTCCTGCTTCATCAACTGCTTGTCTTCGACAGTTTTGAGGATGACCTGCAAGCGGGGGAGATCGACCGGCTTGGTCACGTAGTCCTCGGCGCCAACCTTCAACGCCTTGACAGCGGAGTCGACCGTGGCGTGCCCGGTGAGGATGATGACCGAGACGTCGGGAAAGGTTTCCTTGACCCGGTGCAGCAGGTCGAGGCCGCTGCCGTCGGGGAGCTTCAGATCGACGATGGCGACGTCGGGGACGAGCTTGGAGATGGACGCCCAGCCTGCCTTGACGGTGTCCGCCACCTCGGCCTCGTATCCCCATTCCTCCACCACATCGGCCATGCCGGCGCTGGTAGCACGGTCATCGTCGACGATCAGAACTCGTTTCATTTTTCACCCAGTGGGAAGCTCAACCGCAACCAGACCTTATCATGTTCCTCCCCTGACAATAACTCGCCGCCGTACGTTTCGGCGATGAGTCTTGCCGCAGCCAGTGAGAGGTCCGGGTTGCCGTTCGGATCGCTGTAATAGAACTTGAAGATCTTGGTCAGCTCGAAGTCTTTCGCCTGCGGAATCCCCTCGACGGTCACCTCGAAACGGCCGTTGCCGCTGCTGGTTTTGGTGGTTCGGTCCGAGAGAACGTGCGCAGCACCGTCGAAAAACAGCTTGAACGCCTCGCGAATTCTGGATTCATGCGCTCGCACCAGGACCGGTCCGGCGGCGTGCTCGGCGAACGGCGCGACGTCGACCAGCCGCGGCTGCTCGTCGCCCTTCGGCGGCGCGGAGAGAAGGAAGAAGGCGTCGAAGATGCGAGCCATCCGCCGCAGTTCGGTCTCGATCGACGCGGCGTAGGCGGTGAGTTTTTCGTCGGGAGTGTCGATGAGCTTGGCGAGCCGCATCCGCAGCAGCTCGAGGTTCAGCACGGCGACGTTGAGCGGCGTTTTGAGGTCGTGCGCCGTGTCGGCGCTGCGGCGGAAGGCGGTGGCGGCGAAGTGGTCGAGCCAGTCTTGCATGATGTAGGACGGGCTTTAGACCGTCTGACGGGCTAAAGCCCGTCCTACATTTCGCGTCTCAAGTTCAACATCGCCACGCTCTCCTCCAACCTCGCCTCCACGATCGCGAACTCCGGATCGTGCGACGACAGGTCGGCGAGCTCTTTTTCCGCCTCGCGGCGGGTCTGCTCGGCGGCGGCGGAGTCGATCTCCGCCGGCAGCCGCGCGGTCTCCGCCATCACGATGACCCGATCCGGCAGGACCTCGGCGAATCCCCAGGAGATCACCAGCCGCTCGACCGTGGCGCCGTTGCGGTAGCGCATCTGCCCGATCTTGAGCATCGCCAGCAGCGGGGTGTGGCCCGGCAGAATGCCGAGCTCGCCGTCGTAGCCGGGAAGGATGACTTCGTCGACGTCGATCTCGACGATCTTTCGTTCCCGCGTGACGACGACGAGATGCAGCTTGGCCGGGATCTGGTCTGCCACTACGCCGCCTCGCGCTTCATCTGCTCGGCCTTCTCGAGCACGTCTTCGATCGTTCCCTGGTTGTAGAAAGCCCGCTCGGGGACGTCGTCATGCTTCCCTTCCGCGATTTCCTTGAAGCCGCGGATGGTGTCCGGAATCTTCACGTACTTTCCTTCGAGGCCGGTGAACTGCGTGGCCACGAAGAACGGCTGCGAGAGGAACTTCTGAATCTTGCGCGCGCGGGCCACGACGATCTTGTCCTCTTCCGACAGCTCGTCGATGCCGAGGATGGCGATGATGTCCTGCAGATCCTTGTACTTCTGCAGCACGGCCTGCACCGAGCGCGCGACGTTGTAGTGCTCGTCGCCCAGGATGCGGGGGTCGAGAATCTTGGAGGTCGACGCCAGCGGGTCGACCGAAGGGTAGATGCCCAGCTCGGCGATCTGGCGCGAGAGAACGGTCGTGGCGTCGAGATGCGCGAACGCGGTGGCCGGCGCGGGGTCGGTGAGATCGTCGGCGGGGACGTAGATGGCCTGCACCGAGGTGATGGAGCCGCGCTTGGTGGAAGTGATGCGCTCCTGCAGCTCGCCCATCTCCGTCGCCAGGTTCGGTTGGTAGCCGACCGCGCTCGGCATGCGGCCCAGAAGCGCAGAGACTTCCGATCCCGCCTGGGTGAAGCGGAAGATGTTGTCGATGAACAGCAGCACGTCCTGCCCCTCGGCGTCGCGGAAGTACTCGGCGACGGTGAGGCCGGTCAAGCCGACGCGCAGGCGCGCGCCGGGCGGCTCGGTCATCTGGCCGTAGATCAGCGCCGCCTTCGACTTCGAGGGATCGCCGGGGACGATGACGCCGGTCTCGGCGAACTCCAGCCAGAGATCGTTGCCTTCGCGGGTGCGCTCGCCGACGCCGGCGAACACGGAGAAGCCGCCGTGCTGCTTGGCGACGTTGTTGATGAGCTCCATGATCAGAACGGTCTTGCCGACGCCGGCGCCACCGAACAGGCCGGTCTTGCCACCCTTGGTGTACGGCTCGAGGAGGTCGATGACCTTGATGCCGGTCTCGAACATCTCGATCTCGGTCGACTGCTCGTCGAACTTGGGCGGCTCGCGGTGGATGGCCCAGCGCTCTTTCGAATTGACCGGACCCTTGTTGTCCACCGGCTCACCGAGGACGTTGAGGATGCGTCCGAGGGTCTCCTTGCCGACGGGAACGGTGATGGGGCCGCCGGTGTCGATGGCTTTCATCCCGCGGACCATGCCGTCGGTGGGCTTCATGGCGATGCAGCGGACCTGCGACTCGCCGATGTGGCCGGCCACCTCGGCGACGACGTCGATGGGCACTTTGCCGAACTCGCCGTTGTCGACGATGCGCACGGCGTTGTTGATCGCCGGAAGGTGGCCTTCCTCGAACTCGATGTCGAGCGCGGGCCCGATGACTTGGATGACTTTGCCGGTCTTGTGGTCAGTTGCCATTTGTTCTCCGTTGGCCGTTGACCGTTGGCTGTTGGCCGATGAGGATGTTCGGCCAACGGTCAACAGCCAACGGCGAACCTATCCGGCCGCAGCGGCTCCGGATACGATTTCAATGATTTCCTTGGTGATCGACGCCTGCCGGATGCGGTTGTACGTCAGCGTCAGGTGATCGATCATGTCCTTGGCGTTCTTGGTCGCCGCCTCCATCGCCGTCATGCGCGCGCCCTGCTCGGCGGCGGCCGACTCGAGCAGGATCCGGTAGAGCTGGAACTCGATGTGCTTCGGCAGCAGGTCGCTCAAGATCTGCTCCGGCGCGGGCTCGTAGAGATATTCGACGGCGGTGGTCACTTCGTCCCAGGCGCGCTCGATCGGCAGCAGCCGCTCCAGGCGGACGTTCTGCGTCATGATCGATTTGAATTCGTTGTAGACGACGTAGACCGCGTCGACGCGCCCCTCGATGAAGTCGTCGACGATGGTCTTGGCGATCTCCTGCGCTACGCCGAGCGAGAGGGCCTGAAAGACCTGCGTGGCCTCGCGGCGGATGGGGATGGTGCGGCGGCGGAAGAAGTCGTTGGCCTTGCGCCCGATCGGCAGCAACTCCACCGATTCCCAGTTCTTGTCGCGCAGCGCGTTCTGCGCCGCCTTGATCACGTTGGCGTTGAACGCGCCGGCCAGACCCTTGTCGGCGGTGATCACCACGAGGAGCACTTTTTTCTCCTCGCGCGACTCCAGCAGCGGATGCTTGAGCTCTTCCACCCGAGTGGCGATCGACGAGAGCACCTGGCGCAGCGCAGCGGCGTAGGGGCGCGCGGCGAACATCCGCTCCTGCGCCCGGCGGAGCTTCGCCGCGGCCACCATCTTCATGGCCTTGGTGATCTGCTGCGTGTTCTTCACGCTGCGGATCCGGCGGCGGATGTCGATCGTGTTGGCCATCGGTTATGCGGCGACGCGATCTTTGACGAATTGGTCCTTGAACTCGCCGATTGCGTTGCGCAGCTCCTCGGCGAGGGCGTCATCGAACTTCGAAGCCTTCTCCAGGCGGTCGAGCAGGTCGGCGCGGTTGTCGAGAATCCATTGATGCAGGCCTGCCTCGAACGGACGCACCTCTTCGACCTTCAGGCTGTCGAGGAACTTGTTCGTCCCGGAGAAAACGGAGATGACCTGGAGGCCGACGCGCATCGGCGTGTACTGCGGCTGCTTGAGGATCTCCACCAGCCGGCGGCCGCGGTTGAGCTGCTCCTGCGTGTCTTTGTCGAGGTCGGAGCCGAACTGGGCGAAGGCGGCGAGCTCGCGGTACTGCGCGAGGTCGAGGCGCAGCGTGCCGGCCACGGCGCGCATGGCCTTGATCTGCGCAGAGCCGCCGACGCGCGAGACCGAGAGGCCGACGTTGACCGCCGGCCGCACGCCGGAGTGGAACAGGTCCGTCTCCAGGTAGATCTGGCCGTCGGTGATGGAGATGACGTTGGTGGGGATGTAGGCGGAGACGTCGCCGGCCTGGGTCTCGATGACCGGCAGCGCGGTGAGCGAGCCGCCCTTGTTCTCGTCGTTGAGCTTCGCGGCGCGCTCCAGGAGGCGGGAGTGGAGGTAGAAGACGTCGCCGGGATACGCCTCGCGGCCGGGCGGGCGGCGGAGCAGCAGCGAGATCTCGCGGTAGGCCTGGGCGTGCTTGGAGAGGTCGTCGTAGATGCAGAGCGCGTGCTGGCCGTTGTAGAGGAAGTACTCGCCCATGGCGCAGCCGCCGTACGGCGCGAGGTACTGCAGCGGCGCCGGCTCGGAGGCCGACGCGCTGACCACGATGGTGTGCTCCATCGCCCCCTCGCTCTCGAGGGTCTTCACCACCTGCGCCACGGTCGATTTCTTCTGGCCGATGGCGACGTAGATGCAGATGACCCCTTTGCCCTTCTGATTGATGATGGTGTCGACGGCGATGGCGGTCTTGCCGGTCTGGCGATCGCCGATGATCAGCTCGCGCTGGCCGCGGCCGATGGGAATCATGGCGTCGATGGCCTTGAGTCCGGTCTGTAAAGGTTCCTTGACAGGCTTCCTGTCGACCACGCCCGGCGCGATGCGCTCGATGGGATAGAACTCCGTGGTGTCGACCGGGCCCTTGCCGTCGATGGGGATGCCGAGCGGGTTGACCACGCGCCCGACCATGGCCGGGCCGACGGGGACGGACATGATCTTGCCGGTGCGCTTGACCACGTCGCCTTCCTTGATCTGCTGGTACTCGCCGAGGAGCACGACGCCGACGTTGTCCTCTTCGAGGTTGAGGGCCAGGCCGGCGATGTTGTGCGGGAACATGACCAGCTCGCCCGCCATGACCCGCTCCAGGCCGTAGACGCGGGCGATGCCGTCGCCGACGGAGGTGACGGTGCCCACCTCGGCGACGTCGACGCCCTTGCCGATGCCGCTCAATTGCTGACGAATAATCTCTGTGATTTCTTCTGCTTTCAAGTCTACGGCCATATTCGTTATCCTAACGACTCACGAAATTTATGTATCTTTCCGGAAACCGAGGCGTCGTAGATCTCGCTGCCGATCTTGGCCACGAAGCCGCCCAGCAACGCCGGGTCGACGGTGACGTCGACCTCCACCTTCCGCCCCACCTTCTTCTCCAGCGTGCGGCGCAGCTCGTCGAGCTCCGCCGGCGTCGGCTGCTGCGCGGCGCGCACCTCGGCCGCGACCGTGCCGGTCGCCTGCCGGATCATCTCCGCCAGCGCCTCGTCGATGGCTGCCAGGTCGTTGATGCGATGGTTGCGGATGAGGACTTCCAGGACCTTGACCGCCATGTCCGACGCGCCGAGCCGCTCGGCGATGGCGCGCGTGACGCTCAGCTTCGCGGCGGTGTCCTGCGCAGGGTTGGCGTACAGCGCCTGCAGATCGGCCGAGCCCTTGCGCGCCTGCTCGAAGCGCTTCAGCTCCTCGAGCAGCGCGGCCGCGCGGTCGGGCGAGGCCGTGACGTCCATGATGGCGCGGGCGTAAGGGCGGGCGAATCGGCGAATCACGCTTGTCCGACCTCCCGCACGCTCTCCGCAAACAGCTTCTTACGATCCTCGTCCGTGATCGTCTCGCGCAGGATCTGCTCGGCGCGGTCGGAGGCGAGCTGCCCGGCGTACTCGGTCAGCTCCTTCCGCGCGTGCTTGACGCGGTTGTCCACTTCGCTGCGCGCGGCGGCCAGGATCTTCTTCGCCTCCGCCTCGGCGGCGGCGATCAGCTCGCGCTTCTGGCGCTCGCCCTCGGCCTGCGAGCGCTCCTGAATCGATCGCACGTCGGTCTCGATCTGCGCCAGGCGCGCCTGGATGTCCGTGGCGAGTTGGTCGGCCTTCGCCCGTCGGGCGCGGGCCTCTTCCGCTTCGGCGCGGACTTTCTCGTGGCGGTCCGCGAGCGCCTTCTTCACCGGCCCGGCCAGGAAGTAGCCCAGCACGCCGAGGAACGCGATCATGTTGACGAGCTTGAAGATCCAGGCGGGCACACCGAGGAACTTCGGCTCTTCGTGGTGCTCGGCTTCGCCGTGCTGCGCGAACGCGATAACGGGGAGGATTAATAGAAGAAGGAGAATCGCGAGACGGCGTTTCAAACGGGCCTCCCGAGGATGCGCTCGGCGGCCATGCGCGCCAGCGACTCCGAATCGCGCGCGATCGTCTCCCGCGCCTCCTGCGTGGCGCGCGTCAGGCTGGCGTCGGCTTCCGAGACGATCCCTTTCGCATCCGCGGTCGTCTTCTCGACCACCGACGCGCGATGCGCGGCCGCTTCCGCCCGGAACCGCTCGCGCAGCGCCGCCGCCTCGCGTTTGGCGGCGTGGAGTTGGTCTTCCATGCGCGAGGTGGCCTCGCTGAAGCGGGCCATCGACTGCTCGTAGATCTCGTTGGCCGAGCGCGTCTCGTTCTCGCGCGCCACCAGCACTTCGTTGATGGGGCCGATGAAGAACTTGCTCACCACGAAGTAATTGATGATGAAGATCACCATGATGGCGAGCAGAGAGTAATCGGGCGTCAGACTGATCTGCATTGTTCGAGGAGCCGGGAAAAGCAGCGGCGGGCGGACACTACGCCCCTTCCCAAGGCCGCGGTTGTATACCATATCGGAAAGAACGTTGTCGACGGGCAAGCATGTCGTACAAACGCATACTCAAAGAGGCCGACGCGTTCTTCCGCGACGTGCTCCAAGCCCAGCCGCAAAACCTGCAGTGCGGCCGCGGCTGCTCCCTCTGCTGCTACGGTCTTTTCGAGATCGGATCGGGCGACATTCCCATCCTGGCCGAGGGGCTGACGAAGATGCACCCGGCGCGCCGGAAGATGGTCATCGCCCGGGCGCGCGACATCGTGGAGACCTCGGCGCATCCCGCGCTGCGCGAATGCTCGCCCATCGCCAAGGAGAAGTTCTTCGACCGCACCGCCGCCACGCCGTGCCCCAACCTGAGCGAGGCCGGCGAGTGCCTGATGTACGAGCATCGCCCGCTGGTCTGCCGCACCTTCGGCCTCCCGCTGCGCAACGGCGAGAAGTACCTCGGCGACATCTGCGAGCTCAATTTCACCGAGGCGCCGCAGAGCGAGAAGGAAACCGCCGCCTGGGATCTTCAGTGGGAGGACGAGCTGGGCGTCGAGGACGAGTACACCATCCCCGAGGCCATCGTGCTCATCGCGCGGACGCGAGGGTGGTGACGCCCTCACCCCCGCTTCGCGGACCCTCTCCCGCTTGCGGGAGAGGGTGGCCGAAGGCCGGGTGAGGGTTCACGCCTTCGAGGCGATGTTGGTGACGTTGCCCTTCCTGTCGCCCATCACGCAGTTGCCCTGAAACACCGCGCCTTCTTCGATGATCAGCGCCGGCGTGTCGATGTCGCTGTAGACCTTGCCGTTGCGGTGGATCTCCACCCGCTGGCTGGCGACGATCTTCCCCACCACCGTTCCGCTGATGGCGATGCGGCCGACGTGGACGTCGCCCTCGATGTGCGCGCTCTCGCCGACGATCAGCTCGTTCTTCGAGACGATCTTGCCGCTGAACCGGCCGTCGATGCGCATGGTGTCCTCGAACTCCAGCTCGCCCTTGAACGAGGAGCCGTGATCGAGAAACCCGTTCAGCTCACCGCCTTTTTTTGAATTCATCTGTTCCTCCGTCCCATCAAGTCCTCGACCACCCGGATCAGCTCGTCCTCGCTCCCGAAGCGGATGTGGATTATGCCCCCGCGCCGTTTGCGATCGATCTCTACTTTTGTACGCAAAGTCCTTTGCAATTTCTCTTCGGCGTCGAGGGTGAAGACGTCCTTCTCTTTTTCTTTCGCCGGCGCCTTCGGTTTCTCCGACGCCAGCATCTCGGTCTGCCGCACGTTGAGGTTGTTCTTCACCACGCGCTCGGCCAGCGCTTCCTGCTTTTTCGCCGACTCCACAGCCAGCAGCGCGCGCGCATGCCCCATCGAAAGCTGCCCCGAGGCGAGCATCTCCTTCACCGCCGCGGGCAGCTTGAGCAGCCGCAGGAAGTTCGCCACCGTCGATCGTTCTTTGCCGACCCGGCGCGCGATCTCTTCCTGCGTCATTCCGAATTCGTCGTGGAGCTGGTGATACGCGTTGGCCTCTTCCATCGGGTTGAGGTCCTCGCGCTGGATGTTCTCCACCAGCGCGATCTCCAACGCGTCGCCGGACTTGACCAGATCCTTCACCACGACCGGAACGGTGGTCAGTCCCGCCTTCTGCGCGGCGCGGAATCGCCGCTCGCCGGCGATCAGCTTGTACCGGTCGCCGGCCCGCATGACCACCAGCGGTTGCACGATGCCGTGCTCCCGCACGCTGCGCGCGAGCTCGTCGATCGACGACTCGTTGAACGTGCGGCGCGGCTGATACGGATTCGGCTGGATCTGCTCGATCGGAATCTCCGCCATCCCGGCCGCGCGCGGCGGTGGCGCCGGCTCCGCCTTCTGCGGGATGAGCGCGCCGAGACCGCGGCCGAGGACTCTTTTGGGTTGCATCAAATGACCCGCTCCGCGCGCTGAATGAATTCTTTGGCGAGAGCGACGTAGGCCTCGCTGCCGCGCGAACGAATGTCGTACAGGATAATCGGTTTCCCGAACGACGGCGCCTCGCCCAGCCTCACGTTTCGCGGCACGACGGTCTCGTACACCTTTTCCCCGAAATGCCCCCTCACCTCCTCGGCCACCTGCCGCGCGAGGTTCATGCGGTCGTCGTACATGGTGAGGACGATGCCTTCGATCTCCAGCGCGGGATTGAGCGCGTCGCGCACGCGCTCGATCGTCGTCAGGAGTTGGGAGATGCCTTCGAGCGCGAAGTACTCGCACTGCATCGGCACCAGCACGGAGTCGGCCGCGGTCAGTCCATTGATGGTCAGTAGTCCGAGGGATGGCGGCGAGTCGATGAGGACGTAGTCGTAGTCGGCGGCGACGCCTTCGAGCGCGCTTCGGAGGCGGAACTCGCGATTCTCGGCGTCGCCGAGCTCGATCTCGGCGCCGACGAGGTCAACCGAGGACGGCGCGACGAAAAGCGTGGCGAGCTCGGTGGGAACGACGATGTCGCGCAGGCGCATCCCGTCGACGAGCACCGGATACATCGATTTCGGCTCATTCTTGCCGATGCCGAGGCCGGAGGTGGCGTTGGCTTGAGGGTCGAGATCGACGAGCAGCACGCGGCGCTCGCAGGCGGCAATCGACGCGCCGAGGTTGATGGCGGTGGTCGTTTTCCCGACCCCGCCCTTCTGATTGGCCAGCGAGACGATCTTCGTCATCGATGTTTCACGTGGAACGTCACGAGGAAATTCGAAGCACCGCGAGGCAGCCTGAACACTTCCACCGCCTCGCCGACCTCAGGAGCGTCCGGGGTACTTTGGAACAGCGCCACCCGCCCCTTCTCCTCCATCCACTCACCCAGCGACGGCACCCACTCCTCGGGATTTCCGACAGCGCGCGACGTGACGAGGGAAAACCGAAGATCTGGAGGGAACCTCTTCAGGGCGCGGTCGAGCCTATCACCGTAAATTACAGCGTTCAATCCACATTCGCGCGCCGCGTGCTTGAGGAACGCCCACTTCTTCTGGTCCGCCTCGACTAGGTGAAAGCGCGCCTCGGGCGACACGATAGCCATGGGGATGGCCGGGAGACCGCCGCCGCTGCCGAAGTCGAGGACCTCGCCGCGCGGTTTGAGCAGTTCGGCGGCGACGAGTGCTTCTTCAATATGAGCGTCGAGATTCTCACGCGCCTCGGGCCCGATCAAATTGACCCGCTCGCTCCACTTGAGCAGCTCATTTCGATAGATTTCGAGCCCCCCGTCATGCTGAGCGGAGCGAAGCATCTCAGGATGCCGTGGGGATAGCCACCTGAGATGCTTCGGCCGTCTTCGCGGCCTCAGCATGACGAAGGCCTCCCCGCCGCAAATGCATGCGCAGAATGGCCACTGCGGCAGGCGTCACCCCGGGGATCCGACTCGCCTGCCCCAGCGACGCCGGCTGCACGAAGCTGAGCTTCTCAACCATCTCGCGCGACAGGCCGGGGAGGCGATACGAGATGTCGCGCGGGATGCGCAGCGACTCATCCTCGACCAGCCGCGCGGCCTCGCGCTCCTGGCGCTCGATATAGCCGGCGTAGCGAAGCCGATTGACCACACCTTCGGACTCTTCCAGGCTCATCCGCTCGAACGCGAGAGGATTCGCCTCGATGAAACGGTCGAGCTCGAAGTCCTGATGCTGCGTCTGCTTGGCCTGCGTTTGCAGAATCCCGCGAGCGCGGCTCATCCGCGCCACCCGACGGTCAATGCGCCGCTTGCGCTCGTCGTCGAGGATGCCGAGGCTCTCGGCCACCGGCGAAAGGCGCTCGTAGACCGAGTCGCAGCCGAGCAGGAGGCGGTGCTCCGCGCGGGAGGTGAACATCCGGTACGGCTCTTCGGTGCCCTGAGTGACGAGGTCGTCGATCATCACCGCGGCGTACGCCTGGTCGCGGCGAAGGATGACCGGCTCGCCGCCGCGGACGAGCTGCAGAGCGTTGATCCCGGCGAGCAGCCCCTGCGCGGCCGCCTCTTCGTAGCCAGACGTGCCGTTGATCTGGCCCGCGAGGAAGAGGCCGTCGACGCCGCGCACCTGCAGCGTCGGCTCGAGCTGTTCGGGATTGACGAAGTCGTACTCCACCGCGTAGCCGTACCGCGCGATCACCGCGTTCTCGAAACCAGGCAGCGAGCGGACGACGGCGTCCTGCACGTCCGCGGGCAACGACGTGGAGATCCCGTTCATGTAGAGCCACGGATGCTCCAGGCCCTCCGGCTCGACGAAGACCTGATGGCGCTCCTTATCGGCAAAACGGACGACCTTGTCCTCGATCGACGGGCAGTAGCGCGGGCCGGTGGCCTGGATCTGGCCGGAGTACATCGGCGCGCGGTGGAGGTTCGCGCGAATCAGCTCGTGCGCCGCACGGCTGGTGTACGTCAGATGGCAGAGCACCTGCGGCAGCTCGAGGCGGTCCGTGAGAATCGAGAACGGCCGCGGCGTCGCGTCGCCCGGCGCTTCATCCAGCTTCGAGAAGTCGACGCTGTCGCGCCGCACGCGCGGCGGCGTCCCGGTCTTGAGGCGGCCGAGCTTCAGACCGAGAGATGCGAGCGAGTCGGAGAGCGTCTCCGCCGCCGGCTCGCCGAAGCGGCCGCCGATGGTCTTCTGTTCGCCGGAATGCATTAGCGCACGGAGGAACGTGCCGGTAGTGATGATGACGGCGCGGGCAGTGAGCCGCGTGCCGTCGCCGAGGATGACGGCACGATCGCGGAGCGCGGCCACGGATCCCTCGATGATGGTGAGATTCGGCTCCGCGCCGAGGATGTCCTGGACGGCCTTGGCGTAGAGGTCGCGGTCGCACTGCGCGCGCGGGCCCTGAACGGCGGGACCTTTCGAGCGGTTGAGGACCTTGAATTGGATGCCGGCGCGGTCGGTCGCCTCCCCCATCAATCCACCGAGGGCATCGATTTCCTTGACCAGGTTCCCCTTGGCCAGACCACCGATGGCGGGATTGCACGACATGCGGCCGACGGCGTCGCGCAGCATCGTCACCATGGCCACACGCACGCCGCCGCGCGCGCAGACCCGCGCCGCTTCCGCGCCGGCGTGACCGCCGCCGATGACGATGACATCGAAGTCGTTCATTGTTGGCCGTTGACCGTTGGCCGAGTCTCGGTCAACGGTCAACAGTCAACGGCGAACCTGTTCCACGTGGAACAGACCCACTCCGCGCATCACTTCCCGATGCAAAATTTAGAGAAGATCTCCTCGAACACATCCTCGCGCGTGATGGCGCCGGTCAGCAGGCCTAGCGCGGTCGACGCGCGATAGAGATCGACCAGCACCACCTGCTCCTCGTGGCTTTCGTCGAGCGACGCGAACGCGGCGGCGAGCGCGCTTTCGCACTCCGCGACCGCCCTCCGTTGGCGCTCGTTCACCAGGCTGCCTTCGGGCGCGGCGTAGTTTTCGCGCACCAGCGCGTCGAGCCGCGCCAGCAGGTCGTCGACGCCACGCTCGGCGGTCACGCTGATGCCGATCGCGCCGGCCGGCGCGGGGGCCAGATCGGTCTTGGTGTAGACCACGAGCGCGTCGGGGAACGCGGACAATTCATCTTCGTCGTTCAGGCCGGCCGATGCGTCGACGAGATAGAGAATGATGTCCGCGCTTCGCGCGGCGTCGCGCGCCCGGTCGACGCCGATCGACTCCACGACGTCGGCGCTCGCCCGCAGTCCGGCGGTATCGGCGATGGTCACCGGCAGGCCGCCGATGTCGATCGTCTCGCGCACGATGTCGCGCGTCGTTCCGGGGATGGGGGTGACGATGGCGCGGTCGCTGCCGACCAGCCGGTTGAGCAGCGTCGACTTGCCGGCGTTGGGTCGGCCGAGAATGACCGCGGTGAGGCCGGCGGTAGTGGCGTGGCCGCGGCGGTAGGTCTCGGCGAGTGCGCGCGTCTCGGCGATGGCGGTGGTCACGCGCTCGCGCGCTTCGTCTCGGGTGATGAACTCGTATCCTTCTTCGCTGAAGTCGAGCGCCGCCTCCAGCCGCGAGATGACGAACAGCAGCGACTCGCGCAGCGCGGCGGCCTTGCGGCTCAACGCACCTTCGAGATTTCCGAGCGAGAGCTTCGCCTGCAGCGCCGTGCGCGAGTTGATGAGGTCCGCGATCGACTCCGCCTGCACCAGATCGATCTTCCCGTTGAGCACCGCGCGCTCGGTGAACTCGCCCGGCTCCGCCATGCGCGCGCCGAGATCGACGGCGGCGCGGACGACGCGCTCCACGATCACCGGACTGCCGTGCAGCGTCAACTCGACCAGATCGTTTCCAGTGAAGGAATGCGGCGCCGCGTAGAGCACGGCGACGCACTGATCTAATGTATGGATCTGTGTAAGTGTGGCAACGCGAGGCTGGGGCGTCGTCCCCGACAACGACAGCAGGATCTCCGCGCTTCGCGGCCCATCGATACGGACGATCGCCAGCGCGCTGCGACCCAAAGGGGTCGCGGGAGCGACGATCGTGTCGAGGGTCATTCGGGGGCGGCGGTCGATTCGCGCGGCACGATGGCCACGCGTTTATAGAACCCATCCCCCCGCGACTCGGTGGCCACTTCCGTGTCTTCCGCGAGCGCGAGATGGATGATGCGGCGCTCGATGGGAGTCATGGCCGGGAGGAGCTGCTCGCGGCCGTCGCGGCGGACGCGGTCGGCGACTTCGCGCGCGGTCTGCTCGAGCTGCTCGATTCGCTTGCCCTTGAACGCGCCGCAATCGAGCTCGATGTCCTTCTCGACCTTGCGGCCGGCGAAGGCCTTGTTGGCCAGGACCTGGATGGCATCGAGGAGCTCGCCGTGCTGCTCGGTGAGCCGCGGCATGTCGCGCCCGTAAAGGCGCACGATGATCTGCGTTTCGTTCTCCTCGGTGCGCAGCTCGAGCGCCAGCCGCGCCAGCGCGATGACGCGCTCGCACCATTCGGCGACCGTCTTCGCGGCCTCCGATTGCTCGCCCTGCTCGGGGACCTCGACGTCGAAGTGCTGCTCGAAGTCGCCGGGCTGCAGATCGGCCTCGAATCGCTCGCGGCGCGGACCGCGCCCGCGGCGCTGGCCGCCGCCACCACCACCACGATCGCCGCCACGGCCCCCACGCCCACCGCGCCCGCCGTGCCCCGTGGAGCGGCCCCCTTCGGGCCGCCGGGCGGGCGGTGCGGACGGCGCCGGTGTGGCGATCGGAGCGGGCTGCACCGCCGGTACGACAGCGGCTTCGTTGATCTCCGCTTCGATGACCACGCGCTTGACCCCGCCGAGGAAGCCGCGCTTCTCGAGCAGGACGTGGTAGGTGAGCTGGAAGCGCTCGACGCCGAGCGCCTGCGACGCGGCGGTCAGCGCGTCATCGAGATTCTTGCCTTCGAATCGCTGCGACATGGAGTCCTCGGGATCACGCAACGGACTTGTCGTCCGGGTGATCTTTCCACCATTTATTCATGATCCACTGCTGAAGGATCGTCAAGGCATTTTGCATCAGGTAGTAGATCACGACGCCGGACGGCAGCTCCTTGAAGATCCAGCCGAGCACGATGGGCATGATCATGAACATCCGCCGCTGCATGGCGTCGCCGGTGGTCGGCGTCATCGCCTGCTGGATGAACATCGTCACCACCATCAGCAGCGGCGTGATGTAGTACGGATCCTTCGCCGAGAGGTCGTGAATCCAGAGGATGAACGGCGCGTGGCGCAGCTCGATGGCGTGCGTCAGCAGGTTGTAGAAGCCCCACAGAATGGGGACCTGCAGCGCGAACGGGAGACAGCCGCCGGCGGGGTTGACGCCCTCCGCCTGGTACAGCTTCATCATCTCCTGGTTCATCTTCTGGCGCTGCTCGGCGTCGCTCTTCGCCTTCTTGTAGCGCGCCTTGATGGCCTCCATCTTCGGCTGCATCTTCTGCATCTTCTTCATGGAGACGATCCACTTGTGCTGCAGCGGATAGAGCACCACTTTGATGATGAAGGTGAGGACGATGATGGCGAAGCCGTAGTTGTGCGTCCACTTGTTGATCCAGGTCAGGGCGACGAGCAGCACGCGCGCCACCACCCCGAACATGCCGTACTGCAGCGTGCGCTCCAGGTCGTATTTGTCGAGGGTGTACGTCTCCTTCGGCCCGAAGAACGCGCTGCCGGCGACCACGCCCGACGGGGTGGCGGTGAGCGCGGCGTAGAGCTCGCGGCGGTTCTGGTTGTTCTCCGCCGGCAGTTCCACGGCCCGAATCACGGCGCCGCCGGCCTTCGAGGGCCGCAGCACGGTGAGGAAGTAGTTGTCCTCGACGCCGACGAACTGCACGGCCGGCCAGATGTTCACCCGGTCGGACTTCTCGCGGGCGATGACCTTGAGGTCGTCGTTGTACTGGACGACGCCGTTGCCGGTGATGATGAACTGGCTGTCCTTCTCTTCTTTCTCCAGCGTGCGGATGCCGGGACCGATGGCCAGGCGATACGGAGTGTGAGGGGTGACGATGGCTTCGAAGTCGAAGAGGTATTCGTTGGTGAAGCGAAACGTCTTGGTGACGCTGAACCGGCCGTCGGACCAGCGGTACTGAAGGACGCGCGCGCCCTTGTCAGAGCGGTCGGTCACCTCGTACAGCGCGGAGTTGGCGCGCTGCGCGAAGGCGGTGTCGGCGGCTTCGATGGCGAAAGGGAAGTCGGTGCGGTTCGGGTCGCGCGCCTTGACCAGCTCGACCGGCGAGCCGTCCTTCGCCGTGTAGCGCTTGAGCTGGAACGAGACGATCTCCGCGCCGCGATTGGAGAGGCGGGTGGTGAAGTTGGGCGTGTCGATGGTGGTGATGGTCACCGCCGCGGCGGCGACGGGAGTGACGGGAGCGGGAGTGTCGGCGTGCCCGCTCTCGGGCGCGCGGCCGGGAGCGGCCGCGCCTACACTGCTCGTTGTCGCCGGAGCCGGCGCGGTCGTCGTCGTCGCAGTCACCGCGGGCTTCGGCGGCGCCGGCTTCTTGGCCAGGTCGGGGAAGAGCTTCGGCGCGACGGCGGCCCACAGCCAGAGCAGGCCAATCGAGACTAGAACTGCGGCAAAGATTCGTTTTTCCATGTCAGGGGACGGGGTCCCAACCTCCAGGATTGAACGGGTGGCAGCGCGCGAGGCGTCGCACGCCGAGCCAGACGCCGCGCAGGGCGCCGTACTTTTCGACCGCCTGAATCATGTAGACCGAGCAGGTGGGCTCGAAGCGGCACATCGGCGGCAGCAGCGGCGAGATCAGGCGCTTGTAGGTACGAAGGAGTGCGAGAGCGACCGCGCGCATGGTTCATCGAAGTACCGCGCTCTCTCTCACGACCTTCTGCAGCGCGCGCTGCAAGTCGTCGCGGTACTCCTGAAAGCGCGCCTCGGCGGCGTTCGGCTTGACATTGACGATCACGTCCAACGAGTGGCTGTCGAGAGAGAGCGGATCGCGCTGGCGCCGGTAGACCTCGCGAGTCCACCGCTTCAGGCGATTGCGAACGTTTGCTTTTCCGAGCTTCTTCGTCGCGGTGATGCCGATTCGGGAGTATGGGAGCGCGTTGGCGGCGGCGAAGACGACACAATAGCGGGAAAACCACTTGCGGCCCGTCTCATAAACGTGAAGAAACTCGCGACGTTTCGCCAGCCTCTTCTCCTTCGGCAGAGCCTCGGGCCGCGCTTGCACCGGGATGGGCAGGTGCGCGTCGCCGGCTACACGGCGAGGCGTTTGCGGCCTTTGCGACGCCGGCGCGAAAGCACCGCCTGGCCATCCTTGCTCCGCATCCGGACCAGGAAGCCGTGCGTGCGCTTGCGGCGGCGATTATTCGGCTGAAAAGTACGCTTCATGCGTTAACCCTCTGAAAAGAAAGCGCGCAGTATAGCGGCGCGCAGAATCGCGGTCAAACCGGGACGGCTCGAGCACGCCCGCCAACGCTTGGGATACAACAGGCATTCCACGGTCGGAATGAGGCGCCAAAACATCCTTCACGCCCCCTATCGGCTGTGCTAGACTCCACACCCTTTTCCCAGTCCAGATTTTCCACAGGTGTGGAAAAGTTGTGGATTTTCAGGAAGATACGCGGTCCCTCCTCCGATGAACCTCTGGAAGCAAGTGCTTGACCGGCTGGAGCAAGTCGTTGACAGGACGGACTATGAGAGCTTGTTCGCGCCGACGCGTTTCATTGCCCAAAAAGGCGACACCATCGACGTCGCCGTCCCCTCCCAGCGATTCGTCGACGAAATCCGCGAACGGTACGCCTCGCAGCTAAGGTCAATCCTCGATGATGTCGCCGGCGATCGCCTGAACCTCCAACTGGTGGTCAACTCCACCGAATCGCCCCTCGACGCCCCACCGCCCCCGCCAACCTCGGACCTCCCGACCTCCATTTTCAACCCGCGCTACCGCTTCAACACCTTCGTGGTCGGCAACTCCAACCAGCTCGCCTACGCCGCGTCGATCTCCATCTCCGAGAATCCCGCCGGCTCGTTCAACCCGCTCTTCATCTACGGCGGCGCCGGGCTCGGCAAGACCCATCTCATCCAGGCCATCGGGCAGTCGATCCGCGATACCAGCCCGCGAATGAAGGTCGTCTACATGTCGGCCGACTCGTTCGTCACGGAGCTCATCACCTCGATCCGCTACGACCGGATGCAGCAGTTCCGCGACCGATACCGCAAGGTCGACGCACTGCTCCTCGACGACATTCAGTTCCTGGCCGGCAAGGAGCGCACGCAGGAAGAGTTCTTCCACACCTTCAACGCGCTCTATGAGGCGCAGAAGCAGATCGTCTTCACCTCCGATGCGCCGCCGAAAGACATACCCACGCTCGAGGAGAGGCTTCGGTCGCGATTCGAGTGGGGCCTCATCGCCGACATCCAGCCGCCCGACCTGGAGACCAAGGTCGCCATCCTGCGCAAGAAGGCGGAAGAGAAGAAGGTCGATCTGCCGCACGAGGTCGCGCTGTTCATCGCCGAGCGCGTGCGCTCGAACGTCCGCGAGCTCGAAGGGCACCTGAACCGCGTCTCCGCGTTCGCCTCGCTGACCGGCAATCGCGTGTCGATCGAGCTGACCAAGGAAGCGCTCAAAGACCTGCTGACCAAAGACAACAAGCCGATCACCGCGCCCGACATCCTCAAAGTCGTGGCCGCGCACTACGGCATCAAAGTCTCCGATCTGAAGTCGAAATCGAACGCGCGCCCCATCGCCTATCCCCGACAGGTGGCGATGTACATCTGCAAGGAGCTGACAGATCTCTCGTATCCGGAGATCGGAAAGATCTTCAACAACAAGCATCATTCGACGGTGATGTACTCGGTCGAGAAAATCGACCAGCTCATCCAGGACGATCAGCAGGTGGCGCGCACCGTCGAGATGCTGACGAAGCAGTTTCGGTGACCGTCATCCTGAGCCGCGAAGACGGCGAAGGATCTCCGCTGCTGAGATCCTTCGCTTCGCTCAGGATGACGGGCGAGCAGAACCTGCGGAAAGGTCCCACGAAAACCTGCGGACCAAATCGCCTCCCACTCCGAATGTCGCCGAGACTGCGGAAAACGCTCCTGTTCTCCTTCGCTTTTCCTCATGAAAACCCGCAGTTTCGAACTCGATGGAACTGCTATACTTTCGAAACCTTTGCAGGGTGGTGTCGCGATTTTCCGCACGCATCCACTACCACCACCACTAAAGAAAAATACTCGGTTCTAAGGAAGAGACCATGGAGCTGACCGTCGCGAAAGCCGATCTCCAGAAAGAGCTGCAACTCTGCCAGGGTGTGGTGGAGAAGCGCTCCACGATTCCCATTCTGTCGAACGTCCTGCTCAAGGCCGCCGACGGGGTTCTGCAGATCGCGGCCACCGATCTCGACGTCACAATCCTCAGCTCCTGCGCGGCGAAGGTCACCACACCGGGCGGCGTCACCATCGAAGCGAAGCGCCTCTTCGACATCGTCCGCTCGCTTCCCGACGAAGACGTGCACGTGACCATGCAGGAGAACAACTCGCTGCTCGTCGAATCCGGAACCGCGAAGTTCCGCCTCCTCGGACTGCCGGCCGAGGACTACCCGACGCTGCCGAGCGTCACGGCGACGGAGTCGTTCACCATCCCGCTCGACGAGCTCAAGACCATGGTGGCAAAGGTGAAGTTCGCCATCACCCACGAAGAGACGCGCTTCCAACTCAACGGCGCGCTGCTGAAGATCCAGCCGACGAAGATGGAGATGGTGGCCACCGACGGCCACCGCATGGCGCTCATCAACTTCCCGCAGGGCAACGGCAAGAGGAAGGGAACCGACCTCACCATCCTCGTCCCGCGCAAGGCGCTGGAAGAGATCATGCGGCTGGAGTCGGGCGAAGACGGCATCGTGAATTTCGGCGTCTCCGAGAACCACCTCTTCTTCGACGCCGGCGAGCGCCGGCTCCTGGCACGGATGATCGACGTGAACTTCCCCAACTACATGGAAGTCATCGCCCGCGACAACGACCGCCACGTGATGGTCGACCGCGAACGCCTGCTCTCCACCATCCGCCGCATCTCGCTCGTCGCCAACGAGCGGACCCGCGCCGTGCGCTTCGACTTCGCGCCGGGCAAGCTCACCGTGTCCTCGACCAATCCCGAGCTCGGCGATGCGCGTGAGACCGTCCCCATCGACTACGCCGGCATCCCGTTCTTCGTCGGCCTCAACGCCGCGTACGTGACGGACTTTTTGAGCGCCGTCGACACGCCGACTGTCGCACTCGACCTGAAGGACGAGAACAGCCAGTGCATCGGCCGTCCGTCGCCGAGCGAGGCGGACCTGCCTTACGAATACCTGTACGTGGTCATGCCGATGCGGCTCGCGTAGACGTGTCATCCCGAGCGCAGCGAGGGATCCCCCGCGCCCGGGCGAGCAGCGCACATCTGCGGCGGATTCCTCGCCGTCTTCGCGGCTCGGAATGACATCGTGATCCTGACGCGCATCACCACCGACAGCTTCCGAAATCTCGCGTCGGCGGAAATCGCCTTCCACCCCAAAGTCAACATCCTCGTCGGCCTCAACGGCCAGGGAAAGACGAACCTCCTGGAGGCCATCTACTTCCTCGCCACGACGAAATCCTTTCGCACGGCACGTGTGGCGAGCCTCTTCCGCTTCGGATCGCCGAGCGTGTTCGTGAGCGGTACCGTGCAGCGAGAGGTCGAGAAAACGCTCTCCGTCGGTCTGGAGCATGGTGAATCGAAGAAGCGCGTCCTGCTGATCAACGGTGAGCGCACGCCGCTGGCGAGCTACGTAAGCGCCATGACCGTCTTCGCGTACTCCTCGGCACGGCTGGAGATCCTGCGCGGCGCGCCGGAAGAGCGGCGGCGCTTCCTCGACCGCGGCATCGCCAGCATCGATCCGGGATACCTCGAGCAGGTCAGCCGCTATGGGCGCGTGCTGCGGCAGCGCAACGCGCTCCTCCACGGCGGCACGACCGCGGGGCTCGATGCGTGGGACTCCGAGCTCGCGGAGACCGCGGCCGTGCTGCAGCGGGCGCGCGCGGCGTACGCGCAGGCGCTCACCGCGGCGTTCAACAACATCGTCGCCGCGCATCGCTATCGCGTCGGCAACATGGCGATCGCCTACCGGCCGTCGGCGCTCGGGGACCTCAAGAGCATCCGGCGCGAGGAGTTGCGCGCGCGCATGTCGCTGGTGGGACCGCAGCGCGACCTGCTCGACTTCACCGTCGACGGGAGGGCGGCGTCCGAGGTGCTGAGCGGCGGCGAGATGAAGATGATCGTGCTCTTCCTGAAGTTCGCGAAACTGGAGCTTTTCCGGCGGCGATTCGACGAGGCGGCGCTCTTCCTTCTCGACGACGTCGATGCCGAGCTCGACCTGCAGATTCTGGAAAGTCTGCTGGCCAAAATGCCCCCCGAGACGCAGGTTTTCGCCACCTCCGCGAAGGCCCGGTTTCTACAGGTGTTGGAGGCGGCACCGCACCGCCGCTTAACCATTGAAAACGGGGCGGTTACAACCGCAGAAGATTTGTAAAAAGAACGCAATTTCGCGGTATAATTTGGCGTTCTCGGACCCGGTGCAAATCCCGCGTATTCGGCTCGTCGTGAGACACGCCGGCCTACCGCCCAAACCCATGTTCAAATCACGATTCAGAAAGCGACCGGATGGCAGCAGAAAACTATACCGCTGAAGACATCAAAGTCCTCAAAGGGCTGGACGCAGTACGCAAGCGTCCCGGCATGTACATCGGCGATACCGATGACGCCAGCGGCCTCCACCATATGGTGTACGAGGTCGTCGACAACGCCATCGACGAGGCCCTCGCCGGCTACGCGAACCGCGTGTCGGTCACCATCCACAACGACAATTCCGTGACCGTGGAGGACAACGGCCGCGGCATCCCCGTCGATCTGCACAAAGAAGAGGGCCGCTCCGCAGCCGAGGTCATCATGACCGAGCTGCACTCGGGCGGAAAGTTCGACAACAACTCGTACAAAGTCTCCGGCGGCCTGCACGGCGTCGGCGTCTCGGTGGTCAACTTCCTCTCCGAGTGGCTGGAGCTGGAGATCCACCGCGACGGCTACGTCTGGCGCCAGCGCTACGAGCGCGGCGTCCCCGTTGCGAACATCGAGCGCGGCGAGAAGACCACCAAGTTCGGCACGAAGGTCTCGTTCAAGTCGGACTCCGAGATCTTCTCTGTGCAGGAAATGAACTACGAGACGCTCACACAACGGCTGCGCGAGCTGGCGTTCCTCAACTCCGGCGTCTTCATCGCCATCCTCGACGAGCGCACCGAAAAGCATCACGACTTCTGCTACCAGGGCGGCATCGTCTCCTTCGTGCAGGACCTCAACCGCGCCAAGACGCCGCTGCACGAGCCGACCATCTTCATCCGCGACGAGAAAGACGGCGAAGCCGTGGAGATCGCGCTGCAGTGGAACGAGGGCTACAGCGAGAACATCTACTGCTTCACCAACACCATCAAGAACACCGACGGCGGGACGCACCTCATCGGCTTCAAGGCCGCGCTGACGCGCACCGTCATCAAGTACGCCAAGGCCCAGGGCGCGCTGGAGAAGCTGAAGCTGGAGCTCGAAGGCGATGACGTCCGCGAGGGCCTCGCCTCGGTGGTCTCGGTCAAGATCCGCGACCCGAAGTTTTCCTCGCAGACCAAGGACAAGCTCGTCTCCTCGCACGTGAAGACGTGGGTCGAGCAGGTGGTCAACGAGCGCCTCGGCGAGTACTTCGAGGAGAACCCGCGCGAAGCCAAGCGCATCACCGAGAAGATCGTCGAAGCGGCGCGCGCGCGTGAAGCAGCGCGCAAGGCCCGCGAGCTCACCCGCCGCAAGGGTGCGCTCGACTCCGCCTCTCTCCCCGGCAAGCTCGCCGACTGCTCCGAGCGCGACCCGCGCTTCTGCGAGATCTTCTTCGTCGAGGGCGATTCGGCCGGCGGCTCGGCCAAACAGGGACGCGATCGCCGCTTCCAGGCCATCCTGCCGCTCAAGGGCAAGATCCTCAACGTGGAGAAGGCGCGCCTCGACAAGATGCTCTCCTCCGAGGAAATCCGCCTGATGATCACCGCCCTCGGCACGGGCATCGGCGCCGGCGACTTCGACGTCGCCAAGCTCCGCTATCACAAGATCATCATCATGACCGACGCCGACGTCGACGGCTCGCACATCCGCACCCTCATCCTCACCTTCTTCTTCCGCTACATGAAGGAAGTGATCGAGCGCGGGAACCTTTTCATCGCCCAGCCGCCGCTGTTCAAGGTCACGCAAAACAAGAAAGACACCTACCTCAAGGACGAAGCGGAGAAGTCGCGCTTCCTCCTCAACCGCGTCGCCGAGTCGGTGCAGATCACGCCGAGCGGCGGACTGTCGATCCGCGGCGAGGCGCTGATGACCATGCTCCAGCGCGCCGAGGAGTACCGCAACCACGCCCGGAAGCTGCAGGCGCGCGGCGTGTCGGGCGAGGCGCTCGACATCCTCTTCGCCGAGGGGTTCAGCGACCGCAGCGCGCTGGCGGATCCCGACAAGCTCGCCGCGCTCGCCGCGGCGCTCGCGAAGCACGGCTTCGAAAACGTGAAGCAGATGACCGACCCGGAGACCGAGACGCCGATCCTGCAGTTCACCGTCGGCGGCAACGGCACCGGCAAGCGCATCGTCATCAACACCGAGTTCCTCTCGCAATACGAGTTCCGGCAGATGGCCAAGGCCTACGAGCACCTCTCGGCGTTCGGAATGCCACCTTACAGCGTCAAGCACGGCGACGACACGATGGCGTTTTCCAGCGTCGACACGCTCCTCGAGCAGATCTACAAGCTGGCCGAGAAGGGGCTCTCCATCCAGCGCTACAAAGGCCTGGGCGAGATGAACCCCGAGCAGCTCTGGGAAACGACGATGAACCCCGAGACCCGCCGCCTGCTGCAGGTGAAGATCGAGGACGCTGTCGGCGCCGAGGAGCTGTTCACCATCCTGATGGGCGACCAGGTCGAGCCGCGGCGAGTCTTCATTCAGGAAAACGCGCTCGACGTCAAAAACCTTGATATCTGAGTAGTTGGCCGTTGACTGTTGACCGTTGGCCGAGAAGGCGACACGGTCAACGCTCAACGGCCAACAGCGAACGAACCAATGTCCGAATTCGATTACACAAACTTTAACGATCAGAAGGTGCCCGTCAACATCGAAGACGAGATGCGCAAGTCGTATCTCGACTACGCGATGTCGGTCATCATCGGCCGCGCGCTCCCCGACGTCCGCGACGGCCTCAAGCCGGTGCACCGCCGCATCCTGTACGGGATGTACGAGCAGGGGAACACCGCCGGCCGCGCGTACAAGAAGTCGGCCCGCATCGTCGGCGACGTGATGGGCAAGTACCACCCGCACGGCGACAGCGCCATCTACGACGCGGTGGTCCGCATGGCTCAGGACTTCTCCATGCGCTACGGGCTGGTCGACGGGCAGGGCAACTTCGGCTCCGTCGACGGCGACAACCCCGCGGCGATGCGCTACACCGAGGTCCGCCTCACCCGTCTGGCCGAAGAGCTGATGCGGGACGACATCGACAAGGAGACCGTCGACTGGGTGCCGAATTACGACGGCACCGAGCGCGAGCCGGCCGTCCTCCCCGCGAAGTACCCCAACCTGCTCGTCAACGGCTCCTCCGGCATCGCCGTCGGCATGGCCACCAACATCCCGCCGCACAACCTCGGCGAGGTGATCGACGCCTGCCTGATGATGATCGAGAACCCCAAGGCGCAGGTGCGCGACCTCATGGCCGTGCTGCCGGGTCCCGACTTCCCCACCGCCGGCTTCATTCACGGCATCGAGGGGATCTACGAGGCCTACAAGACCGGCCGCGGGCTGATCCAGGTCCGCGCCCGCGCGGCCATCGAGACCTCGAAGAAGGGCGACAAACAGCAGATCGTCGTGACGGAGATTCCGTACATGACGAACAAGAAGCGCCTGATCGAGAAGATCGCCGAGTTGGTGCACGACAAGAAGCTCGAAGGCATCTCCGACCTTCGCGACGAATCAGACCGCGAGGGGATGCGCATCGTCATCGAGTTGAAGCGCAACGAGGTCGCCGAGGTCGTGCTGAACAACTTGTATCGCAACACGCAGATGCAGACGACGTTCGGCATCATCTTCCTGGCCATCGTCAACAACAAGCCGGAGGTCATGGACCTCCCGACGATGCTGCGGCACTTCATCGAGCACCGCAAAGAGATCGTCGTCCGCCGCACCCGCTTCGAGCTGCGCAAAGCCGAAGAGCGCGCCCACATCCTGGAAGGGCTGGTCAAGGCGCTCGATGTCATCGACGAGCTGATCGCGCTCATCCGCGGCAGCCAGACACCGGCGGACGCCAAGAGCTCCATGATCGAGCGCTGGCAGTTCTCCGAGGTGCAGGCGCAGGCGATCCTCTCCATGCGCCTCCAGCAGCTCACGGGCCTGGAGCGCGAGAAGATCGTCGCCGAGTACGAGGAAGTGCAGGCCACCATCCGCCGCCTGCGCGAGATCCTCCAGTCCGAGCAGCTCGTGCTGAGCATCATCTCCGACGAGCTGCGCCAGGTGAAGGACGCCTACAGCGACGCGCGCCGTACGGAGATCATCGCCGAGTCGAGCGACATCACCATCGAGGACATGATCGCCGACGAGGACATGGTCATCACCGTGTCGCGCGGCGGCTACATCAAGCGCTCGCCGCTCTCGCTCTACCGCGCGCAGCGCCGCGGCGGCAAGGGGCGGGTCGGCATGCAGACGAAGGAAGAGGACATCGTCGAGCACCTCTTCGTCGCCTCCGCGCACTCGTACGTCCTGGTCTTCACCGAGCGTGGACGGCTGTACTGGCTGAAAGTGCACCAGATCCCGGAGGTCGGCGCGAACGCGCGCGGCAAGGCCATCGTGAACCTCCTCACCGTCGAGCCGGGCGAGAACGTCCGCGCGCTGCTGACGACCAAGGACTTCACCGAAGGCAAGTACGTGGTCATGATCACCCGCGCCGGCAAGATCAAGAAGACCGAGCTGCTCGCCTTCTCCAACGTGCGGCAGAGCGGCATCATCGCCATCGACATCAACGAGGGCGACGATCTCTACGCTGTCCGCCTCTCCGACGGCACCAGCGAGATCTTCATCGGCACGCACGACGGCCGCGCCATCCGCTTCGACGAAGAGGAAGTGCGCCCCATGGGCCGCGGCGCCGCCGGCGTGAAGGGCATCTCGCTGCGCCAGGACGACTTCGTGGTGGAGATGGACGTGCTGCCGAAGGGGGAATCCGATGTGGGACGGGCTCTCCAGCCCGTCGAAGAGGACGGGTTAGAGAACCCGTCCCACACAGAAGAAGTCGAGGAATCGGACGAGGAGATCCTGGCCACCGACGGCCGCGGCGCCATCCTCACCATCACCGAGCGCGGGTACGGAAAAAGGACACCGGTGGGCGCCTACCCGCTCGTTCATCGCGGCGGCATGGGCGTCGTCAATGTCAGGATCACGGACAAGAACGGGAAGGTGGCGGGCGTGGCGCATGTGGTCGAGGACGATCAGCTCCTCCTCATCACCGAGCAGGGCATGATCATCCGGACTACGGTCGCGCACATCCGCGCAATGGGGCGAAACACGCAGGGAGTGAGGGTGATCAATGTCGAAGAGAACGACCGCGTCGTTGCCGCAGTCAAAGTCGTGGAGAAGGAGTCGGCCGATGAGAATGGCGGCGGAGAAACGCCGACCGACGACGGATCAGCCGTTCAATGACGACGGCGTACAATTCGGCATGCACACGATGTCGCGCGAGCGCATCACGCAGCTCGCGCGCGACCTTCTGGAGGCGATGACCCGCACCAAGGCGGTCACGCTCCTGAAGGACCGCGAGGTGGTGCGCCAGTCCATCGCCCACGCCCTGGCCGACGAGCTCAAACGCGAGGAAGAACGCGAAGACGCCGTCCGCCGCCGCATCGCCTCCATGCGCAAGAAGCCCGCGCAGGGATCCCGCGAGTACGAAGAGCTCTTCCGGAAGTTGATGGAGGAGGAGTACTTGCGGGAGGGGCTGGATACGTAGGGGCGCGGCGGAGCGGGCCCGGGAACAACCGCGCGTGGGGGGCGCGGGATGGCGCCCCCACCACGCCACAATACCATTCCCAATAACACCACCCGCC
>JBBPII010000020.1:0-4583 GCA_038040385.1 Candidatus Gilichinskyi gelida | reverse complement strand
GGGGATGTGGTGGGGGGTGGTGTTGGGGGGGGGGGGGGGGGAGCGGTGGGGCGGCGCGGCCGCGGGCCGGGTCCCGCGGGCGCGGGGGGCGCGCTGCTGCGCGCCCCTACCGCGCAACATGCCTTTGCCCTTTCCCAGCACGCGCCGCAGCGTGATCGCAGCGCTGGCCAGCGACGACGCCGAAGAGCGCACCCGTGCCTTCGATACGCTCGTCGCAATCTACTGGAAGCCGCTCTACAAATACGCCCGCGTGGCGCATCGCCGCGATCCGTCGGATGCCGAGGACCACACGCAGAGCTTCCTGGCGCGCGCCTTCGAGCGAAATTCGCTGGCCAGCTATGACGCCGCGAAAGCGAGCTTCCGTACGTTTCTCCGAACGCTCTTCGACCGGCACATCGCGAACGAGCTGAAAGCCGGGACGCGCCTCAAGCGCGGAGGAGGCGAGACGCACGTCGACTTCGCCGCGGCCGAAGCGGAAGCGGCGCGCGAACACGACCGCGGCGGAACGCCGGAGGAGTATTTCCGGCGCGAGTGGATCCGCAGCCTGTTCGAAGTTGCCGTCGGGCGGCTGCGCCAGTCGAGTAGCGCTGCGGATTTCGCGCTGTTCGAGGCCTACGATCTCGACGGCCCACCACGCCTCTCCTACCGCGACCTCGGCGACCGGCTCGGCATGAGCGAGACGACGGTGACCAACCGCCTGGCGGCGGCGCGAAGGCGCTTTCGCCAGATCGTTCTCGATGTGCTGCACGAGGCCACGGCATCCGAGGACGAATTCCGTGAAGAGTTGCGCGCGCTGTTCGGAGCCGATCGGTGACCTGGCTCTCCGACGACGCGGTCGAGCGGCTGCGCTCAACGATCGACGAGCCGGATTTCAGCGGAACCCGCTACCGGATCGTCGGCGAGATCGGGCGCGGCGGGATGGGCGTGGTCTACGAAGCGGAGGATGTCGATCTGCAGCGCCGCGTGGCGGTGAAGGTGCTGGCGGCCGATCTGGCGGACGCCGGTGGCGACCGCGTGCGGCGCGAAGCGCGCGTTCTCGCCGGTCTCGAACATCCCGGCATCGTGCCGGTGCACGACGTGGGCGTGCTGCCCGACGGCCGCGTCTTCTACGCCATGAAGCTCGTGCGCGGCGTCACCGTCGGAGAGTTTCTGCGCGGAGCTCACGGCGCGGCTGCCGTCCTCCGCGTCTTCCTCCGGATCTGCGAAGCGGTCGCCTTCGCCCATGCCAAGGGGAGCGTTCACTGCGATCTCAAACCGCAAAACGTGATGGTCGGCGAGTTCGGCGAAGTGTTGGTGGTGGACTGGGGCGTGGCGCGATCGCGAGGCGATGCGGCCGTCCGCGCCAGCGGCGGGACGCACGGGTTCATGGCGCCCGAGCAGGAAGCCGGAGCGGCGGTCGACGCGCGGACCGACGTCTATGCCCTCGGCGTCATGCTCCGCACGCTCGCCGGCGATGCTCGCAACAAGCGGTTGGAGGCCATCTGCGCGAAGGCCGCCGCCGCGAATCCGGACCATCGCTACGAATCCGCCCGGGAGCTCGGCGCCGACGTGGCCGGATATCTCGACGGGGAAGCGATCACCGCCTATCGCGAGACCGCGTTGGAGCGGGCCGGACGCTGGCTGGATCGCAATCGCGCGCTCATCGCCGTCGTCGCCGCCTACCTCATCATGCGCGCGATCATTCTTTTGTTCGTGCACCGCTAAAGGATCTCGATTGGACGTTGAATGGATTCAGAGGAGGAACGACATGAACAAGATCACCATCGGGATACTCCTCGGAGCGGCACTCGGCGCGGCGGACGGTTTGACGGCGTGGTTCACGCCTGAAGTTCGAGCGGAGATCATCGGCATCGTCATCGGCTCGACGGTCAAGGGCATGATCGCCGGCGTCGCCGCCGGCTGGTTTGCGCGCAAAGTCGATTCCGTCGTGGGCGGGATTTTCTTCGGACTGCTCATCGGCGCGCTGCTCGCGTATGGCGTTGTCGCCATGCAGGGCGGAAAGTATTTCTGGGAGGTCATGCTTCCGGGGAGCGCCGTCGGTGCGATCGTGGGATGGGCGACGCAGCGCTACGGGCGGCCGGCGCTCATTCCAGCGAGTGCTCAGCGGTGACGGCTTCCGGGTCGCTGTGGCGCAGCGGCCCGGTGTCGTCCTCGTCCTGCATCGCCGTCTTCCAGCGCTGCGCCTTCATCCGCTCGAAGATGCCGCCGTGATGGCCCGCCGGGATCCAGCTGTTGCCGCCGCATTTCGGGCAGCGGCCGCGGAAGGCGATGTTCTTCCCGCAGTCGGGGCAGATGATCACCAACGAGTGCGAGAGCTCGAATTTCTGCTCCCCTTCCGCGTCCAGGCTGTTCAGAAACGCGGCGAGGTTGGTGAAGGTGTCTTCGAGGGACATGCCGGACAGGGTTTTAGTGCACGGCACGTGCCGGTCGCCTCATGTAGGACGGGCTTCAGCCCGTCAAATGGTCATCACATCGAACTGCTCGTGGTGCAGCGAGCCGTCCGCCTTGAACACCAGGTGGATGCCGAGGTTCCGCTCCACCTCGTCGAAGATCGGGTCGAGGCTGCCGTAGACGGCCGGGTTGATCCGGACGATGACGTCCTGTCCTTCGTGGAGGTCGCGCAGTTTCATCAGCTCGCGCCAGATCTCCAGCGAGATCGTGGTGTTGGACTTGATGCGCCCGCTGCCTCCGCAGTACGGGCAAGCCTGCGTCAGCGAGCGCTCGAGGCTTTGCCGCACGCGCTTGCGGGTCATCTCGATCAGACCGAACTCGGAGATCTGCAGGATCTTCGTCTTCGAGCGGTCCTTGCGGATCTCGAGCTCCAGCGCCTCGAAGAGCCGCAGCCGGTTGTTCAAGTCCTCCATGTCGATGAAGTCGAGGACGATGATGCCGCCGAGGTCGCGGAGGCGGATCTGCCGGACGATCTCTTTCGCCGCCTCGAGGTTGGTCTTGAACACCGTCTCTTCGAGATTGCGCTTGCCGACGTACTTTCCGGTGTTCACGTCGATCGCCACCAGCGCCTCGGTCTGATTGATGACGATGTAGCCGCCCGACTTCAGCCAGACCTTCGACTTCAACGCCTTGGCGATCTCCGGCTCGATGCCGAACTCGTCGAAGATCGGCTCCTCGCGGCGGTACAGCCGCACGCGCGAGACGAGGTTGGGCTGGATCTGATTGAGAAACTCGACGATGCGCTGGTACTGGTCGACGTCGTCCGCCCACACGGTCTTGAACTCCGGCGAGAGGACGTCGCGAATGGTGCGCAGGACGAGATCGAGGTCGTTGTGGATGGTGGTCGGCGCGGAGGCCTTCTCCGCGCGGCGGCGGATCTGATCCCACAAGTCGGTCAGGTACTTCAGGTCGGCGCGGAACTCCTCTTCATCGCGCCCTTCGCCCGCGGTGCGCACGATGAAGCCACCCGCACCGGGCGGGCGGATGGCCTCCAGCATGCTCTTCAGCCGCAGGCGCTCCTCTTCGTTCTCGATGCGCCGCGAGACGCCGATGTGGTTGACCGTCGGCATGTACACCAGGAAGCGTCCCGGCAGTGTGATGTGGCTGGTGATGCGCGCGCCCTTGCCGGCGATGGTGTCCTTCGACACCTGCACCACGATCTCCTGCCCCTCGCGCAGCAGATCGGAGATCGACGCCTCGGGGCGCTGCTGCGCGACCTCGTCGAGGGGGAGCTCGTCGGCGCCGTCGGTGTCGAAGTCCTCGATGTCGTCGATGACGTCGGAGACATAAAGAAACGCGTCGCGCTCCAGCCCGAGATCGACGAAGGCGGACTGCATGCCCGGGAGGACTTTGGTGACGCGCCCTTTGTAGACGTTCCCGACGATCGTCCGCTGCCGGGTGCGCTCCACCCACAGTTCGACGACCTGCCCCTCGTCGAGCACGGCGATGCGCGACTCGTGTTTTGTGGCGTTGATGACGATCTCGCGCGACATCGGTTTTTGGAGTCTATCCTGAGCGAAGCGAAGGATCTTTGGCTCGATCGGCTGGTTGCTGCCCATTGGCGCTATCCTGCCGATCGAGCCGAAGATCCTTCGGCCTTCGGCCTCAGGATGAACCCCTTGACCATCTACTTCGCCGGCGCCATCACCGGCGGCCGCGGCGACGTCGAACACTATCGCGCCATCGTCGAAGCGCTGGAGGCCGACGGCTACCGCGTTTTGGCGGGGGCGGTCACCGCGGAGCACGTCGGGCCGTCCGGCGAGGCGCTCGACGCCTGCGCCATCTTCGAGCGCGACGTCGCCTGGCTCGCCGAGGCCGACGTCCTGGTGGCGGAGGTCTCCACGCCGTCGACGGGTGTCGGCTATGAGGTCGCCACCATGCGATACCGCTACGGCCGGCCGGTCATCTGCCTCTACCGGCCGGCGTACACCGCGCGCTGCACGGCGATGGTGGCGGGCGACCGCGACATCGAGCTGATCGAGTACCGGGACCTCGACGATCTCCTGGTCCGCCTGCGCGCGGCGCTGTCGAAATACGCCGTGGTTTTCAGTCGTTAAGGGCCGTTGCTCGACCGTATTCCGGCATAGCTCAGTTGGTAGAGCAGCGGACTGTTAATCCGCGGGTCGTAGGTT
>JBBPII010000001.1:478092-674937 GCA_038040385.1 Candidatus Gilichinskyi gelida | reverse complement strand
CTGCAACTTCACCAGCGCGTTCTCCCGGTCGATGCCGTGGCGCTTGTCGACCGCCGCCTGCGAATGATGCGCATCATCTGCTCGAACTAGTCCTCGGCGCGGTCGAACGCCGCCTGCGCTTCGTGGAGTATGCTCGAATACCCTATCGCGTTCCGACCAGCTGAGCGATAATACCGAAGTATGGCGGACATCAGAGAATTCACGATCACCGGCCTCGCCACTCAGCGCAAGACGCTTACTTGCTCACTACACCCGGACGTGAACATATTCTTCGGAGCGAACGGTAGCGGAAAGACCTCGTTGCTAAAAATACTCAATTCTGCGATGTCGAACGACGCGTCTACGCTAGCTAACGTGCCTTTCGACACAGCTGTCGTAAGTCTTTATGTGATCACGTCAGACCTCATACATACGCGCCAAGTCGCAAAGTCTTCGCTGGCATCCCACGATGAAAGGCAGTTGTCACTAACACCCGTTCCGGTCGCACTTCGCTCCGCACAGTTGACGGCGCCTCGCGAACCCGTTAATTGGTCCACTGTCCCCCCATACTCAGGTTCCCCAACCGGAGGCGTGGCTCATCGCTATCTCCCTACAACTCGCCTATACCTAGCCTTTCAAACGCGGCGCTTAACTTCAGCTTACGGCGACCTAGTGTAGTGTTTCATACAGTTGTTGATTTATTCAGCGCAGGCGAGCGCGTCCCACCTTCTCGATGATCGATTCCGCGTTGGCCGTCCAAATGTACGGCATAGGGTTTTCGTTGTGCTGATCGATGTAATCGCAGATGGCGGCGATGAGATCGTCGACTGAAGTGAAACTGCCGCGCCGGATGCGTTTGGTGGTGAGCTCGCGGAAGAAGCGCTCGACCATGTTTAGCCATGAACTGCTCGTTGGAATGAAGTGCATGTGAAAGCGCGGATGGCGAGCGAGCCAGCGCTGCACTTTGGCGTGTTTGTGAGTCGAGTAGTTGTCGACGATCAGATGAAGGTCGAATCCCGGCGGCGTTTCTCGATCGATCTTGCTGAGGAATCGGATCCATTCCTGGTGGCGATGGCGCGGCATGCACTCACTGATGACGCGCCCTTCGAGCATGTCCAGCGCGGCGAAAAGCGTGGTTGTCCCATAGCGCTTGTAGTCGTGAGTCATCGTTCCACAGCGCCCCTTCTTGATCGGAAGACCGGGTTGCGTGCGGTCGAGAGCTTGAATCTGTGATTTTTCATCGGCGCAGAGAACGAGGGCATGTTCCGGTGGGTTCAGGTAGAGGCCGACCACGTCGACGAGTTTCTTGACGAAATTCTTGTCTTTGCTGAGTTTGAATGATCGGACCCGATGAGGGAGCAGACCGTGTGCTTTCCACACTCGATGAACAAGCACATGATCGATCTTGAGCACGGCTGCCAGGCTGCGCGTCGACCAGTGCGTCGCGTTCCGCGGTTTCTCCTGCGTCGTCATCTGGACGATTCTCTGCTCCAGATCGCGGCGGTCTTTGCGCGGGCGACCAGGACGCGAAGCGTCCTTCTCGATTCCCGCCAGTCCGAGCTTCGCGTAGCGGGCACGCCACAACCCGACCGTGGGCTTCGAAGCGTTCACCTTTGCCGCGATCTCTCTGTTCTCCAAACCCTCGGCGGCTAGGAGAACGATCTTCGCGCGGAGCACGAGACGGACAGGAGTGCGCCGCCCACGAGCCATCTGCTCGAGCGTCGTGCGCTCATTCGGGGAAAGCTGGATGAGGGGTGCAACGCGCATGTGCAATGAAAACACAGCGCGAGCATTACATCAAGCTATTTATGTAACACTACACTAGAGACCTCGGAAGACGTACTCGAGAAAGCCTTTGTCCAAAGTGTGAATGAGGTGTGGAGCCGATACTCGACAGAAATGTTGATTAAGGTTCGGGCTGCGCAGGAGGAAGGCTTGGCCGACATACTAACCGCTATCCTGGCGGACCCCCACCAAGTTGACGATACAGCGCCCACTCTTCCCGCAGACATCGCATATTCGCGTGCCTCGCGTTTTCTCGCGCGGCAGCGTGCCGAGACAGGGATTCTTGGCGGTCCCAACGACTTTCGCAGGCGGTATGAATCAGACGCCCGTATTCGAAATATCGTTGCCAGGATCGATCGTGTTGAAGAACAGATCGAAATCGCGACAGCTGCGAGGAACCGGTTGGAAAACCTTCTTCACTCGCTGTTTACCGACAAGATAGTCGGGCTAGGAGAAGGTAAGATCGAGGTGCGTCTGGCAAATGACCAACAGATCGACATCGGCGCCCTATCCTCCGGCGAAAAGCAGCTATTGAGAATATTACTCGACGTAATCTCTGTAGGACCGAGCACCGTCTTGATCGACGAGCCGGAGATAAGCATGCATGTCGACTGGCAGCGGCAACTCGTACCCGCGATGCGAGCGCTAAACCCCGAAGCTCAACTCATTCTAGCGACGCATTCGCCTGAAGTTATGGCTGATATCGACGATTCACGGATTTACGAGCTTTGACGGACCGACTACGACATTCGCGACCCGGGTTTTCCCGTTCGCTTCTACTCGCGACTGCCGACCTGTTCGTGTTTGTAGAGGGCGCCCGGGATCGGTTCTTTTACTCTAGAATCGCAGATGCCGTGTGTGACCCGGTCGGCGCCACCTACCAATTGCGATTGGCGAATGAACTCCCTGTAACAACCGGCGGAAAAGACGGCCTATTACAGTTCTATCGTATGCTCGAGGCGGATGCAGGCCTCGTCGGCCGTTTGGGAGAACGACGATGGGTATGCGCGTTTCAGATGGATAAAGACATCGATGATCTCAAGGATGTAATGGTAGAGTCGCCACATGTCATATACACCGAACACTATCATGTGGAAAACTACTTCTTCTTGCACGGCAATATTGTGGAGGTGGTTGAGGCCGTCGGTCGGCAGAGCCGCGAGAGCGCGGAGGAAATCGCCACGCCAGGATGGCAAGCGAATGTGGCAGTTGCGCTAAAGGAGTGGGTCGTATTGTGCGTTACCGCCGGTCTTGCCGCCGCGCCATGTGGCGTGAACTATCGTTCGTTTACGCGCGTTCACGCCGGGCCGCCTTGGCTCTGTGACAAAGCACGATATGAGCAACTCCGCGCGGAGTTGTGGCAGGCCATTGGCGAGGAGGCCTTTGCGCCGGCATTTGGAGCCGCGCAAGACTTAGTGGATGAGCTATACGGCTCACAGAAGCAAGACTCTGTGTTCAAGGGTGCTTGGTATGCCAATTACCTTTCGCGGGAACTAACGGCGAAAGACCCGCATCGGCGCTCGATTTCAGTAGAGACTCTACTCGTCAGTGCGCAGCAGACACTCGAGTTCGGCGGGGCTTGGGCAGAGCCTCTTAGATCGCAGCTGAGGCGTCTCCTCGAACTTCGTTAGCTATCGTACTTTCGCCAGTCCCCGCGGCTGCAACTTCACCAGCGCGTTCTCGCGGTCGATGCCGTGGCGCTTGTCGAGCACCGCCTGGCGGATGATGCGCATCATCTGCTCGAAATAGTCCTCGGCGCGGTCGAGCGCCGCCTGCGCTTCGTGCAGCGCGGTCTGGACGTTGAGGATGACTTCGACCCCGGCGAGGTTCACCCCGAGGTCGCGGGTGAGGGCCAGGATCAGCTCGAGCTTGCGGATCTCGTCCTGGCCGTACAAGCGCGTGTTGCCGGAGGTGCGCGCGGGCTTGATCAACCCTTCACGTTCGTAGAGGCGGAGCGTTTGCGGGTGGATGTTGTACCGCTCGGCGATGGCCGAGATCATGACGTAACCGTCTGCTCTGCGCCTGCCCATTGTGAGCTCCCGTCATCCTGAGCGAAGTGAAGGATCTCAGGCTGCGAAACCTGAGATCCTTCGCCGTCTGCGCGGCTCAGGATGACGACGCGCGCGAGGCGCGCGTCGTCATTTGTTCTCGTCCACGACTTCCGCTTCGATCACGTCGTCCTTCGACTGCGGCGTCTCGCCGCCGCTCGGCGGCGGCTGCTGCTGCTGCGCGCCCGCCTGCTGGTACATCACCTCGGCCATCTTGTGCGAGGCCTTGGTCAGGTTCTCGGTGGCGCGCTTGAGGTTTTCGACGCCGCCCTGCTCCATCGCCTTGCGCCCTTCGCTGATGGCGCTCTCCAGATTGCTCACGTCCGAGCCCGAGATCTTGTCGCGGTTCTCGTTGAGCATCTTCTCGACCTGGTAGACGAGCGAGTCGAGCTGGTTCTTGGCCTCGATCTCGTCACGCCGCTCCTTGTCCTCGGCCGCGTGGGCCTCGGCGTCCTTGACCAGTTTCTCCACGTCGTCCTTCGACAGGCCGGACGAGCTGGTGATGGTGATCTTCTGCTCCTTGCCGGTGCCGAGGTCCTTGGCCGACACGTTCATGATGCCGTTGGCGTCGATGTCGAAGGTGACCTCGATCTGCGGCATGCCGCGCGGCGCGGGGGGCAGGCCGATCAGATGGAACACGCCGAGGAGCTTGTTGTCGCGCGCCATCTCCCGCTCGCCCTGCAGGACCTTGATCTCCACCGACGTCTGGTTGTCGGCCGCCGTGGAGAACGTCTCCGACTTGCGGGTGGGGATGGTGGTGTTGCGCTCGATGAGCTTGGTCATCACGCCGCCGAGGGTCTCGATGCCGAGCGACAGCGGAGTGACGTCGAGGAGCAGGACGTCCTTGACGTCGCCGCCGAGAACGCCGCCCTGCACCGCCGCGCCGACCGCGACCACTTCGTCGGGGTTGACGCCCTTGTGCGGCTCTTTCCCGAAGTAATCCTGCACCAGCTTCTGCACCATCGGGATGCGGGTGGAGCCGCCGACGAGGACGACTTCGTCGATCTTCTTCGGATCGACGCCGGCGTCGGTGAGCGCCTGGCGCACCGGGCCCATGGTCTTCTGCAGGATGTCGCCGACGAGCTGCTCGAACTTCGCGCGGGTCATGGCCATGTTGAGGTGCTTCGGGCCCGACTGGTCGGCGGTGATGAACGGGAGATTGATGTCGGTGGACATCGTCGAGCTGAGCTCGATCTTCGCCTTCTCCGCCGCCTCTTTGAGGCGCTGCAGGGCCATCTTGTCCTTCGACAGGTCGATGCCCTGGTCCTTCTTGAACTCGTCGATGATCCAGTCGATGAGGCGCTGGTCGATGTTGTCGCCGCCGAGGTGCGTGTCGCCGTTGGTGGACTTGACCTCCACCACGCCGTCGCCGACCTCGAGGACGGAGATGTCGAACGTGCCGCCGCCGAAGTCATACACGGCGATGGTCTCGTTCCCCTTCTTGTCCAGACCGTAGGCCAGCGCCGCAGCGGTGGGCTCGTTGACGAGGCGCTCGACCTTCAGGCCGGCGATCTCGCCGGCGTCCTTGGTGGCCTGCCGCTGCGAGTCGTTGAAGTACGCGGGGACGGTGATGACCGCCCGGTCGACCTTCTCGCCGAGGTAGTCTTCCGCGGCCTGCTTGAGCTTCTGCAGGATCATCGCGGAGATCTCGGGCGGCGAGTACATCTTGCCCTGCACTTCGATGCGCACGTCGCCGTTGGAGGCGCGCGTCACCTTGTACGGGACCATCTTCATCTCTTCATTGACTTCTTCGTATTTGCGGCCCATGAACCGCTTGATGGAGAAGACGGTGTTCTCCGGATTGGTGACCGCCTGTCGCTTGGCGACCTGGCCGACGAGCCGCTCGCCGCTCTTGGTGAAGCCGACCACCGAAGGCGTGATGCGGCTGCCCTCGGCGTTGACGATGACCTTCGGCTCGTTGCCCTCCATGATGGCGACCACGGAGTTGGTCGTACCGAGGTCGATGCCGATAATTTTGGCCATAAGTGTTCTCCTTATTGGGACTTATCCCTCACCCCTGACCCCTCTCCCTGAGGGAGAGGGGGAACATGAGTGCGATGTAGTCAAATTCTGTAGGCGTCGAAACCTGAGTCTAGCAGTGTTAAATTCCAGATTTCAGGGTTGCAAGTCGCGTTCCCTGTAAAACGAACCTAACCGTAGTCCGTACTGAGAGAAAGCATGCGCGAGAACCGGCTGCTCGTTTCCGGCACCGCTGTCGGGCTCATCATTCTGGCGGCGGGGCTGACGGCGGCGAGGTGGCGGCTCCCGGAGTGGCGGGCTGGGGCAATCAGCGACCGCGCTGCGTTCACCGCGCGCTATCGGGCGGCGGCGCAGGGCGCGCACATCGAGGTCCTCGCCGCGCCGCGCATCGACCTCCGCTCCGCGAACATCCCGGAAGAGATCTCGGACTTTGATCGCGGCGACGCGCCCTACCGCGAGTACGGGACCAAGGCGGCCGACTTCATGACCGCGCGCGGGCGCGGCCCGTACGTCGACGCCTCGGCCGACGCGCGCTTGCCCGGCAGGCGCGAGATCGGTCGTCTCACGGTGGTCTATTCGCTGACCGGCGAGCCGCTCACCGTTCGCTGGATGCCGCGCAATCCGTTCTCCGCGCGGGGGCAGTCCGCCGTCCGCGGCTGGACACAGAAGGAATCGATCCTCGCCGTCGCCCTGCCGGGCGCGCCGGCCGCGCGCGCGGAGGAGCTCGAAGTCTTCGGCACCCGCGTGTCGCTCAGCCCCGTCCCCGCCAGCAACCCGCCGGAATGTGTCCTCCTCGCCTCGGTCTCCGGCTCCGCGGGCGCCTTCACCATGCGGGTTCCGGGAACGGTGGCCGAGCTGCGCGCGGAGATGCACAACCTCGATCTCGTGCAGTTGACGATCGCCAGAACTCCAGAGCTGCTGGTCCAGGCGATTCTCTTCCTCGGCGTGCTGACGCTGTTCATGGTTTTGCTGGTGGGGCGACGCATCGACCTGCGCCACGGCATGATCCTGGCGCTGGCGTCGATGCTCTTCACGGTCGCCGAGCCGTGGCGGGAGATCGGCAACTGGTATCAATTCCTCACGGCCGGACTCACCGCCGCGGCGCACGTGATCGGCATCTTCGCCTTGTGGTCCGCGGCGGAGTCGTGGATTCGATCGGCGACGCCGAGCTTCCGCACCAGTCTCGACGACCTCTCGACCGGCCGACTCGGGCCGCGCAGCGGGCGCAGCCTGCTGCTGGGATGGGCGGGCGGGACGGCGGTGGCGGGGCTGTCGCTGATGGTCATGACGGCGGCGACGATGATCCCCGGCGTGGCGCCGACCGACGGGAGCGTCCGCCTGCCGATGTTCCGCCCGCACGCCTCGCCGCTGGGGCAGGGCATCGTCGAGGCGGGATTGGTGCTGCTGGCGATGGCGGCGGCAATCCGCCTGCCGCTGATCCGCCGGATGCGATTTGGCAGCGTCGCCATCGCTGCGTTGCTCCTCTCTACGTGCGTGCCGGTCTCGAGCTTCTGGTTCGCGCTCGCCGCGGCGGCGATCATCGGCGGCGCGCTGGTCTTCACCTACTCACGCTTCGGCCTCACGGCACTGCTGACGGCGACGATCGTGTCGCTGGCGCTGCCGGCGGCGATCTACGCGGCGCTGCACGCGTCGTGGCTGGCCGGCACGCTGGCGGTGACGTCCGCGCTCTCCGTCGCGCCGCTCGCCTTCGGCTTCATCGGGTTGATGCGGCCGGACGAAAGCGAGGCGGGCGAGGTGCGGCTGCCGGCCTTCGTGCGGCGGCTGGAGACGGAGCGCCGGCTGCAGCACGAGATGGATCTGCTGGCGCGCATGCAGCTCGGGCTGCTGCCGCAAAAGACGCCGGACATCAGCGGCTACGAGATCGCGGCGAAGTCGCTGCTGGCCACCGAGGCGGGCGGCGATTTGTACGACTTCCTCTTCGATGAGGACGGCCGGCTGTGGCTCGCGGCGGGCGACGTCTCGGGCCACGGCTACTCATGCGCCATCGCGCAGGCCATGACCAAGGCGGGGTTGGCCAGCCTGGTGGCCGCGGACGAGACGCCGGCGGCGGTGCTCACGCGGCTCGATCGCGTGCTTCGCACCAGCGGCTCGGCACGGACGTTCACCTCGCTGGCGCTGCTGCGGCTCGACTCCGCGCGCGGCGAGGGGCTGTTCGCCAACGCCGGGCATCCCTATCCGCTGCTCGCCGTCTACGACGAGGTGTCGGAGATCGCCATCCCTTCCCTGCCGCTGGGGCAAGGTCCGGCGCGCACGTACGAGGACCGGGAGATTCGCATCGGCGCCGGCGACGTCATGCTCTTCTTCTCCGACGGGCTGTTCGAAGCCAGCAACGGCAACGGCGCGGCATACGGCTTCGATCGGCTGCGCGAGGTCCTCGGCGCGTCGCGCCGCCTCCCGGCGCAGGCCATCCTCGACCGCATCCTCGCCGACTGGACGCGCCACCTCGGCCACTCCTCCGCGGCGGACGACATGACGATCGTGGTGCTGAAAAGAACCGGACCCTCATCCGGCCTTCGGCCACCTTCTCCCGCTCACGCGGGAGAAGGCCTCTAAGCACCCCTCTCCCGCTTGCGGGAGAGGGTGGCGCGAAGCGCCGGGTGAGGGCCGGACGCGTTATCATCCCGGCAAAACGGAGGTTCCAAACATGCTTCCCGACAGTTCGCAGCAGCCCGCGTGGATCAGCGGCTCGACCGCCGAGACCCAGGAGCGGGAGCGCGCGTTTTTCCGGTCGGTCTATTCGTGGATGTTCGGCGGCCTGCTGCTGACGGCGGTCGCCGCGATGTGGGTGGCCAACTCGCCGGCCATGCAGCGGCTGGTCATCGCCAACCCCATCATCTTCATCGGTCTCTGCATCGCGGAGATCGGCATCGTCTTCTACGCCAGCGCGGCGCTGCAGAAGCTGACGCCCACGGCGGCGGCCAGTCTGTTTCTCGTCTACTCGCTCCTGACAGGGCTCACGCTCAGCGTGCTGCTCTTCGTCTACACCGCCGCGAGCATCGTGCAGGCATTCGCGGTGACGGCGGGTATGTTCGGCGCGGTCAGCGTCTACGGGCGGGTGACCAAGCGCGATCTGACGTCGTGGGGCGCGTTCTTCTTCATGGGCGTGGTCGGGCTGCTCCTGGCGATGGTCATCAACATGTTCATCCGCTCCTCGGCGCTGGACATGGCAATCAGCACGGTGGCGGTCTTCGTCTTCGTCGGCCTCGCGGCGTACAAGACGCAGGCGCTCAAGCAGTGGGCGCACGCCGGCGGCGCGCAGGGCGAGACGCTGGCCATCTACGGCGCGCTGTCGCTCTACATCACCTTCATCAATCTGTTCCTGCACATCCTGCGGCTCTTCGGCCGCCGGCGCTGAGCGGGTCTCGTGCCCGCCCCAGCGCGTGAGGCTATTGACTCTTGACGTTGGTGACCACGATCTGACCGCTGGCGTTCGTGACGGTGATCGGCGCCGCGTTCGCGTTCGACGAGGGGATGACGAATTGCGGATTGGTCTCGATCTGCGGTGCCTGATGAACCATCGGCGTCGAATTGAGATAGCCGAGGAACCTGCCGTTGTACGCTTGGTGCTCGCGCATGATCGCGGCAGCCTCATCGGCGGATAGTCGGCTATTCGACGTTGGGGTGAGGTACGAGCTCGACATCGGCACGTTGCCCGACGAGGAACCTGGAGTGGTCGCCGGACTCATGCTCGGCGTGGCACTGAACGGCTGGCCGTTGCCCGGCGTGCTGTTCATCAGAGTGCAGCCGAACATGGCCAGTGAAGTGACGAGAGTAAGGGGTAAGAGCTTGCGCATATGCGCCTCCTGAGTGTTATTTGAGCAAGTGGCGTGCCGCTTTAAGGGACTCAGCAGGAAGGGGTTGTGGGTGGATGAGCTCGGGTTGCGAGGTTGCGGGGTTTCGCGGTGCTCCGCCGAGTTAGCGTTTCGCGCTGCGAAACCGCGCAACCCCGCAACCCCGCAACCCCGTCAGAACGTTCTCCGCAACGCCGCCCGCGCCGCCCAATACCCCCCCATCCCGTGCACGCCGCCGCCGGGCGGCGTGGAGCCCGAGCCGATGTAGAGGCGCGGGTTGGGGGTGGCGTACGGATTGAGCGAGAAGGTCGGGCGTGCCATGAACTGCTTCAGCGTGTTGGCGCCGCCGCCGATGTCGCCGCCGATGATGTTCGCGTTGTGCGCTTCGTACTGCGCGGTGTTGATTGTGTGGCGCGCGAGGATGCGGTCGCGGAACCCCGGCGCGAATCGCTCCACCTGCCGCTCGATGGCCTCCGTCATGTCCTCGGTCGATCCATTGGGAACGTGGCAGTACGCCCAGCCGGTGTGCTTGCCGGCCGGCGCGCGGGTCGGATCGAACGGCGTGTGCTGCGCGAGCAGCACGAACGGCTTGTCGGTGACGCGGCCATGCCAGATCTCCTCTTCGTGGATCGCGATCTCGTCGAGGGTGCCGCCGACGTGCACCGTCGCCGCGCGCGCGCACTCCGCCGCGCGCCACGGGATCGGCCCGTCGAGCGCCCAGTCGATCTTGAACACCCCCGGTCCGTAGCAGAATCGCTCCAAGCGGCGGACGTAGCGCGATGGGAGCGCGTTGCCGGCGATGGCCACGAGCTGCCGCGGGGTGGTGTCGAAGATGACGGCGCGCGACGGCGGGACGTCGCGCAGCGACGCCACGCGATGCGAGGTGCGGATCTCGCCGCCCAGCGAACGGAGGACGCCGGCCAGCGCGTCGATGATCGACTCCGATCCGCCTTTCGCCATCGGCCAGCCGACGGCGTGCGCGGCGAGGGCGAGCACGAGGCCGAAGGAAGCGGAGCCGGCCTGGTCGAGGGGGACGAACGAATGCGCCGCGCAGCCGGCGAAGAGCGCGCGCGCCGCTTCGCCTTTGAACCTCGCGCGCGCGGCGGCGCGGGCGGAGCGGATGGCGGTCATCCCGAAACGCGCCAGCAGCAGCGGATGGCGCGACATGATGCGCATGGCGCGGAAGATCTCGTCGAACAGCGCGCGCGACGACTGCGCCAGCGGTCCCATCAGCTTGCGATACGCCTCGGCGTCGTCGCCCAGTCCGTCGGCGGTGACGTCCACGGAGCGGTCGAGGATCGCAGCCGTGCCGTCGTCCCGCGGATGCGCGAGCGCGTGCGGCGACTCGACCCACTCCAGCCCGTGCTCGGCCAGCGGCAGGGTGCGGAAGAACGGCGAGATGACGGCGGTGGGGTGAATCGCCGAGCAGATGTCGTGGCGGAAGCCGGGCAGCGTCAGCTCCGCGGTCCGCGCGCCGCCGCCGATCTTCGCGTTCGCCTCGAGCAGGACGACCGAGACGCCGTTGCGCGCCAACTCGATCGCCGCGGCGAGACCGTTGGGCCCTCCGCCGACGACGACCGCATCAAATTGATTCGCCACGAGGTGGGTGGTGGCCCCGACCGGACTCGAACCGATGACCTCGATCTTGTAAGGATCGCACTCTACCAACTGAGTTACAGGGCCACGGGCGCATGTTCCCGAAAGAGCGGTTGCAATGCAAGCGGGACGCGATAAAAATAGAAGTCCGGTGGAGACCCCGGGCACGACGAATCTCATCCAGATCAAGACGTGCGAGGAAAGCCGCTGACGCTCACCTTCACCCTCCTCGCCGACCGCTACGCCATCGCCCGCCTCGGCGCTGCCGACGCGGTCCCGTCCTGGCCGCGCGGCGACTTCGTATCGATCACCCGGACGGCCGAGGAGCTCTCGATCGTCTGCCGCGATGACGCGGTGCCGGGCACGGTACGCGCGGACCGCGGATGGCGATGCCTCGCCTTGCAGGGGCCATTCGCGCTCGACGTGACCGGCGTAGCGGCGGAGTTCACGCGCGTGCTCGCCGCGGCGGGCGTGAGCGTCTTGGTGATCGCCACCTTCGACACCGACTACGTCCTGGTCCCCGACCGCGCCATCGAGCGCGCCGTATCAGCGCTGCGGGCGGCCGCTCACGTCGTCCGCACCTGAGCGAGGCAGGCGCCGACCAATTCCGCGACGTCGAGCACCTCTATCGGACGGCGGAGAATCATCTGCACCAGATCGGTGTCAGAGCCTGCCCTGAGGAGCGCGAGTGACGAAGGGTCGCGGGCGGAGTCCGCGCCGGCGGCGGTGGCGATGACCATCGGTCGCTCCGCGCTCGGCATGACGCGCAGCGATTCGACCACCGCGGCAGCGCCGGCGTGCGGGAGCGAGAAGTCGAGCAACACCAGCGCATATCGCTGCTCGCCGAGCCGCGAGATGGCGTCGCCGCCGCTGGCGACGCAGTCGCAAAAGACGCCGCGGTCGAGGAGCGCGCGGAACAGCGCCGCTCGGACAGTTGCATCGCCGTCCGCGATGAGGACGCGTACGTTGTTGTCAGTCGACATCCCTGCTGGATCGTCTGGCGGTACAAATAATCTGCCAATACAATCCGCGCGTGGAACAGTTCGCCGAGGATGTGAGGCGCGGGCTCTCGGCGAAGCCGAAGTTTCTGCTCCCCCATTACTTCTACGACGCCCTCGGCTCAGCGCTCTTCAACGCGATCTGCGAGCTGCCGGAGTACTACGTCACCCGCGCCGAGACGGAGATCCTCACCGAGCACGCCGACGAGATCGCCGCCGCGTTCGGCGAAACGGCGCGGCTGGTGGAGCTCGGCAGCGGCAGCGCGCGCAAGTCGCGCCTGCTCATCGAGGCCATCCTGGCGCGGCAGGACGAGCTGGAGTACATCCCCGTCGACGTGGACGCCGGCATCCTCGAGTCGAGCTCCCAGCGGCTGCTCGACGAGTTCCCCAGCTTGATGATTCACGCCGTCCGCGCGGATTTTCGCGATCCCGCCGCCGCCCTCGGCGACATCGTCGTCCCCGACTCCGACCAGCGCACCATCGTGCTCTTCCTCGGATCGAGCATCGGCAATCTCGACCTCGACACCGCGGTGGCCATGCTGGCCTCGCTGCGCACGCTGCTCGCCCCCGGCGACGCCCTGTTCCTCGGCGCCGACCTCCAGAAGCCACGCGAGATCCTCGAGCCGGCGTACGACGACGCGCTGGGCGTCACCGCCGCGTTCAATCTCAACCTGCTCGCCCGCATCAATCGCGAGCTGGGCGGCGAGTTCGACCTCCGAACGTTCGCCCACCGCGCCTTCTACGACGAGGACAAGGGGCGCATCGAAATGCACCTCGTCAGCCGCCGCACCCAAACGGTGCGCATCGGCGACTTCAGCGCGACCTTCGAGGAGGGCGAGTCGATCCACACCGAGAATTCGCATAAGTACGACGACGCGACGCTCGACGCCCTCGCCGCGCGGGCCGGCTTCCGCATCGAGCGGCGATGGACCGACGCGCGGGGGTGGTTCGCGGATCTGTTGATGGCGGCGGTGTAACGCGCGAGAATGCCCCGCCTCCCTCCCGCGTTCTGGACTGGCGCCCTCAGCGTGTATCATGCGCCACCGTGCCGGGGTAGCTCAGTTGGTTAGAGCACCAGATTGTGGATCTGGGGGTCGCCGGTTCGAAGCCGGCCCCCGGTACCAAACTCCCACCGCATGACCGAAACCGTCGAACCCCGCCTCAGCCGCGGCCTCCGCGACCTCCTCCCCGACCAGATGCTCGCGCGGCAGTCGATGATCGACACCATCCGCGACGTCTACGAGCTTTACGGCTTCGTCCCCCTCAACACCCCGGCCATCGAATACCTCGACGTCCTCTCCGGCAGCGCCGGGCAGGAGGCGCAGCAGTCGATCTTCCGGGTCACCAACCCGGAGAACGAAGCGCTCGGCCTCCGCTTCGACCTGACCGTCCCGCTGGCGCGCGTCATCGCGCAGTACGCCGAGCTGCCGCGCCCGTTCCGCCGCTACCAGGTCTCCCCCGTCTGGCGCGCCGACAAACCCGACAAGGGGCGATATCGCGAGTTCACGCAGTTCGATCTCGATTCGGTCGGCACGGAGTCCGAGATCGCCGACACCGAGATCCTGGCGGGCATGGCGGACACGCTCCAGGCGCTGAACGTCGAACGCTACCTGGTGCGCTTCTCCAGCCGGGCCATGCTCAACCTGCTGCTCGACTTCGCGGAGATCGAGCACGCCCAGTCCGTCGACGTCTTCCGCGTCCTCGACAAGCTGGACAAAGTCGGGATCGAGAAGGTGAAGCTGGAGCTGATGAGCGGCTACAAGGACGAGTCGGGCGACACCATCCGCGGCCTCGGACTCTCCGAGAGCCAAATAGTACGAATAGTACTATTTCTGGACATCAAGGCCGACTCGCGCCGCGAGGTCATCGCCAAGCTGCGCGACCTCTTCTCCCCACTGGCACACGCCCCGGCGCAGATCGACGTCGTGGAGCGGATCTCCAACCACCTCTACGCCCTCGGCTACGGCGATGACCGCGTCGCGCTCGACCTCTCCATCGCCCGCGGCCTCGCCTACTACACCGGTCCGGTCTTCGAAGCCATCCTCCCCGACCTGCCGCAGTTCGGCTCCGTCTTCGGCGGCGGGCGGTACGACGATCTGGTCAAGCGCTTCACCGGCGAAGCCATCCCGGCCGTGGGAGCGTCGATGGGCGTCGACCGCCTCCTCGCCGCGCTCGACCACCTGGGCCGCATCAACAAGCGCAAAGCGACGGCGCGCGTGCTGGTCACGAACATGGACCCCGCGCTGGCCGGCGACTACCTGCAGATCACCTGGGAGCTCCGCCGCGCCGGCATCCCGACGGAGCTCTACATCGGCATGGCCAAAGGCCCCGGCAAGCAGTTGAAGTACGCCGACCAGTACGAGATCCCGCTGGCCATCCTGTACGGAACGAACGAGAAGCAACAGGGCATCGTGACGGTGAAGAACATGGCCGTTGGGCGCGCGAAGTCGGGACAGCTCGGCGATCGCAGCGCGTGGATCGCGCAGCGGCCGGGGCAGACCACCATTCCGCGCGGGGAGTTGGTCGAGGGCATCCGGAACTTGCTCGCGGAGATCGATGCGCCGTGAGATCCTTCCATGCGTCATCCCGAGCGTGAGCGAGGGACCTGGGGTGCGGGTGGCGCGCTGATTAATCCGTCGAGCGCCACCCGGCCCCCAGGTCCCTCGCTCACGCTCGGGATGACATTTGAATGATGATCACCCTCGACGGCTACTCCCTCACCATCGAGCAGCTCGTGCAGATCGCGCGCGATCCGTCGGTCAAAGTCCGGCGCGATCCGTCGACCGACGCACGCGTCGCCGCCGCCGAGGCCATCATCGCCCGCACCGTGGAGGAGTACCGCCGCGCGTGGGAGGCGGGAGAGCCGGCGCCGACCGAGTATGGCGTCACCACCGGCTTCGGCGAGTTCAAGGACAAACCGATCGCGCCGAACGACCTGGAGCAACTGCAGCGCAACCTGCTGCTGTCGCATTGCGCCGGCGTCGGCGAGAACGACGATCCCGACGACCTGGCGAACTACTTTCCGGCCGAAGTCGTCCGCGCCGTGCTGGCCACACGCCTCAACGCGTTTCTGCAGGGACACTCGGGCGTGCGGCGCGTGCTGACCGAAGCGATCGAGTCCATGCTCAACCGCGGCATCATCCCGCTGGTCCCGCTGCGCGGCTCGGTCGGCGCGAGCGGCGATCTCGCACCGCTGTCACATACCTTCGCGACGCTTCTGGGAGTGGGGCGGTTCTATTTTTGCGATGAGCGGAAATTGCGGTCAGCCACGGAGCTCGATCTTGGCGTGACGCCGACGTTCAAGGAGGGGCTCGCGCTGGTCAACGGCGTCAACTTCTCCGCCTCCATGCTCGCCCTCGGCGTGCACGATGCGGAGCGCCTCGCCGACCTCGCCGACGCCGGCGCCGCGCTGACGCTCGAGGCCATGTGCGGCTGCACGCGGGCCCTCGACGCCAAGGTCCACGCGGCGCGCGGCCACACCGGGCAGATGCACAGCGCCGCGCGGATGCGCGAGGCGCTCGAAGGCAGCCGCCTCGCCGAGCGCCTCGCGGCGGTGCAGGACCCCTACTCGCTGCGCTGCGCGCCGCAGGTGCACGGCGCGTCGCGCGACGCGATTCGCTTCGCCCGCCTGATCGCTGAGCGCGAGATCAACGCCGCCACCGACAATCCCCTTTTCTTCCCCGATGGCGACCCGCCGTTCGACCTCAACTTCCGCGGCAACTGGCCGGAGTCGTATCGCGGCGAGAATCGCCTGGCCTACTCCGCCGGCAACTTTCACGGTCAGCCGATCGCCCTCGCCGCCGACTTCCTCGGCATCGCCCTCGCCGAGCTGGCAAACATTTCCGAGCGCCGCACGCAGATGCTGCTCGACGCCGACACCAATCGCGGCCTCCCCCCCAACCTCACCGTCCGCCCTGGCGTGAACTCTGGGCTGATGATCGCGCAGTACACCGCGGCGTCGCTGGTCTCGGAGAACAAGGTCCTGGCCCACCCGGCCTCGGTCGACTCGATTCCTACCGGCGCGAATGCCGAGGATCATGTGTCGATGTCGACGCACGCGGCGCGGAAGATGCGCACCATCCTCTTCAACGCCCAGAACGTGCTGGCTATCGAGTTGATGGTGACCGCGCAGGCGGTGGATTGGCGGGTGGCGATGCTCGAAGGCGTACAGGAAGCCCACGACATCGACACGGCCGAGGCGCAGGCGGTGGCGTTCGACGACGCCGTGCGCGGGCGGGCGGGCGTCATCGCCGAGTGGCTGGGCCGCGGCAGCGCCGAGCTCTACCGTTCGGTCCGCCAGACCGTCGAGCCGCTTCTGGGCGACCGGCCGCTGAGCGACGACATCCGGCGTTTGCGTTCCAAATTCGCCTAATAACCTGGCGCGACTCTTGAGATGTCACGTTGTATGAACGTGTTCTTTCTCTCGCTCGCCATCGCCCTTACGGCGCGGCCGAGCGTGGCCATCGTCAGCTATCGCGTGGCGGCGCCGCCCCACTCGATCATCCGCTACGCCGGCGAGGAGTACCGGACCGGCGCGTCGGGATCGATCGAGCTGGTTGCCGAGCCTGGGTCGACGACCATCAGCGTCGGCGACAGCCTCATCAACCTGCCGCAGAGCGGCCCGACCGACGACTTCGGCAGCGTGACCGTCTCACTGATGCCGCAGTCCGAGGGATACAAATCGGGGCTGCAGCCGCGGGGGGCGAAGACGAGGGCGGCGCGGTAGGGGCGCGCAGCAGCGCGCCCGCAACTCCCAGGGTGCCGGGCGCGCTACTGCGCGCCCCTACATCCCGTCATCCCATCATCCCGCCAACCTGGTGACCGCGAGCATCGTCACATCGTCCCCCGCGGGGATGTTGCCGATGTGCTCGTACACGTGCGTGTCGATGGCGTCGAGAAGGCTCGCCGCATGAATGCCGTGCATGGTGCCGAGGAGAGTAAGGATGGGATCGAGCCCGAGCTGCGACTCCTCGGCGTTCTCCGCCTCGGTCACGCCGTCGGTGAAGAGCACCAGCGAATCGCCGGCTTGCAGGGCGATGGACTGATCGCGGTACTCGGCGTGCGGCATGATGCCCACCACGATGTCGGTCATGCGCAGCGCCTCGACGCCGCCGCGTGACACGACGAGCGGCGCGACGTGCCCGGCGTTGGCGAATTCGATGACGCCGCTGCCCGGATCGAGCACCCCTACCACCGCTGTGACGAACTTGGTCGGCGCCGTCTTCGGCGCCAGCGTGGCGTTGATCTCGCGCAGCAGCTCCGACGGCTTCGGATCGCTGCGGGTGAAGATGTTGAACGCCGTCGCCACGCTCGACATCACCAGCGCGGCGGTGATCCCCTTCCCGCTCACGTCGGCGATCACGAAGTAGATCCGCCCGTCGGGCCGCACCACCACGTCGTAGTAGTCGCCGCTGACGGTCTTGCACGGCCGGTTGCAGCCGGCGAACACGTAGCTGTCGAGCTGCGGCAGCGACGCCGGCAGCAGGCGGCTCTGGATGGTGTACGCAGTGCGCAGCTCTTCGTCGAGGACCGCCTTGGCCACCGCCTCCTCGCGCAGGCGCGTGCGCTCGAGGGTCACCGCCGCGAAGCGGGCGATCTGCGCCATCAGCCGCACGTCGTCCTCCCCCACCACGCCGCGGTTGGAGACGTAGTCGATGTAGAGGACGCCGAGGACCGCGTCGCTGACCACCAGCGGCGCGCAGACCGCGGAGCGGATGTGCTGGGCGATGATCGACGCCGCGCGCGCCAGGGCCTGGTCCTGATCGGTGTCGAAGTAGGAGACGACCTTCCGCCCGTCGATGACCTCGCGCAGCAGCGTTTTGCTGATGGTGAGGTCCTCGGGGTCGGAGACGTCCTGACGCCGCAACCGCACGCTGGAGAACGAGCGCCGGTCGGTCGCCAGGAGCGCGATCGCCGCGCGCGACGGATGCAGGAGGCCCACCACGCGGTCGAGAATGAATTCGAACAGATCCTCCATCGGCCGGTCGGCGAGGAACTCCAGCGCCAGCGAGGTGAGGATCGCGGAGCGCTCGCCGTCACGGCTGTCATCGTCGACGGCGATGGCCATGTTCGTGGCGTGCGAGTCGCTGTCGACGGCGATGAGCTGCGAGGTCGACTCGTCGGCGTGGAAGACGATCTCGCTGTCGCCGAGGGCGATGCGGTCGCCGGCGCGCAAGGGCGACGGCTCGATGATCTTCATCCCGTTGAGCAGCGTGCCGTTGACGCTGCCGCAGTCGCGGACGTACCACCGCCCGCGGTCGAAGGCGATCTCCGCGTGCCGGCGAGAGAGGAAGCGATCCTTGATGGGGATCGTGCACTCCGAGGCGCGGCCGAGCGTGATCAGGCCATGATCCGGTAAGGTGACCTGCTGCGGCGCTAGGCCGGGCTGGTACACCGTGAACCGCACGCGATTTTTCGTCGTTTCGGGCACGGTAAGCTCTCTCGAATGAGTAGCGATGATTATAAGGGGCGAGTCATTCTCGTCTACTGGCTGCCAGCGGCGCTTTGGGCGGCGTTGGTGCTATCGGTCTCGGGCGACGCGTTCTCCACCGCGCACAGCGCCGACTGGATCGGCGAGCTCATCATCCGCGTCGTTGGCCATCCCCTCCCCCCGCGCCAGTTCGACCTTCTCCACTTCCTGGTGCGGAAGACTGCGCATCTGACTGGGTATTTCATCGCCGGCGCGCTCTTCTTTCGCGCTGTCCGAGCGGGCGCGGCGGGGTGGCAGCGACGGTGGGCGATGTCGGCGGTCGCGCTCGCGGCAGCTCTGGCCATCCTGGACGAGTGGCACCAGTTCTTCGTGCCCTCGCGCGGCGGGACGCCATGGGACGTGATGATCGACGTCGCGGGGGCGGCGATTGCGCAATTGGTTGCGCGGTTTCGTGGTTAGGGGGATGTCGCGGTAACCTTATCTGCATGAACCTGATCCTCCCCTTCCTGCTGGCCGCGACCATCGCCCCCTCGGGCACACCGACGCAGAATCACCGCGTCCTGTCGCAGGTCTACACCATCGACAAGAAATACCGCTCCATGGAAGGGCCGTCCAGCGTCCAGAAGATCAACCTCGGCGATAAGCGCAACCCGGAGCTGCTGTGGATCACCGGCATCCGGACGGAGATGGTCAGCGAAGACGGCTCCACCCCTCAGCTCGCCGAGTTGATGTGCCACGTCAACGTCGACCTCGATCCCACCTACCACCAGGCGCTCTTCGACCTCAAACGCCCCGTCGGCTCGCGCCTGATCACGCTCTCGCAGGGGATGCTGTCGGCGAAAGTGCCGCCCGGCTACGGCTTCCCCATCGCCTCGAATGAGCCGCTGTTGCTCTTCACGCAGGTGCTCAACCTCAACATCGACAACCCGAAGAACATGAAGGTGCGGCATCGCGTGACCATCAATTACATCCGCGACCGCGACGCCAACCCTCCGATCAAGCCGCTGTTCAACGTGGGCGCGTCGGGGATGGTGCAGCTCGACAACAAGCTCGCCCTGGCGTCGATGCCTTCGGCGTCGGGCGCCGCGGCCGCGGGCGGCACGCACACCGGCACGAGCTGTCTCCTCGGCGCGCGCGCGCCCAACGGCACCGCCTCCTCGGCCGACTACGTCGACCCGCAGGGGCGGAAATTGACCGGGCACTGGATCGTGCCTCCGGGCCGGCAGGTCAACCACAGCGACGTCACCTGGTTCATGAACCTGCCGTTCGACACACGGATGCACTACGCCGCGGTGCACCTCCACCCGTTCGCCAGCGAGCTGATTCTGCGCGACACGACGACCAACAAGGACATCTTCCGCGCCAAGGCCACCAACCCGATGGCCGGCGTGGGGCTGACGCGCGTCGACCGGTTCACCAGCGTGGCGGGCGAACCGCTGTACAAGTCGCACAAGTACGAGATCGTCAGCGTCTACGACAATCCGACCAAAGAAAACGTCGACTCGATGGCCTCGATCTTTCTCGGCCTCGACGATCCGGAGTTCGTGCGGCCGACCGCGACGCTGCTCGCCCAGCGCTCGACGGTCCTATTCGGCAGCGACCACTTCATCCTGCGCAGCAGCAGCGGCGAAATGAAGTTCATCGTCGCCCGCGACTTTGCGGCGGAAACCATCACGCAATTCGCCCGCCTCATCTCAATGGGCGCGCTCGACGGCGCGCGGATGACGGCGCATGAGACCTCCGTCGACATCACCGTGCCCCTGATTCACGTTCACCAGATCCTGCAACCGATCCGGGCGGAAGGTGGAATCGCGGCGCGTGTCGGCACGCTGGCGTACTGTCCGCCGGTGGCGGGCGACATCGATCTGCGACTGCGCATCACCACCGTCGACCTCGCGGCCGACAGCCGCTGCACGCCGTTCGCCACGATCGAGACCGGCCTGGAGGCGCTGATGATGACCTCGGCCATTCCGAACGCCACGATCCTCAGCGCAACCCACGCGCCGATCGTGCCGGCAGGATCGCACTAGTGTGGCGGCCGGCTTCAGCCGGTCGATGGCGAGCCGATGACCGGCTGAAGCCGGTCACTACACTCATTCGCGCTTGAACCAGTCGTGCGCGCCGGAGTCGGCGCGGTTCGGATCGGTGAAGTCGGTCCAGGTGTACACCCACAACTGCCCGGGCCGAGACTCGGACATCTTGGCGTAGACGGTCCGCTTGGCGGATCCCTGATCGAAGATCGCGTAGATGTGCCCTGATGCCATGCGTTGCGCGGCGGCCTCGACTCCGAAGGCCTGGATGTACCACGGCGCGCCCGGCGGATAGAGCTTCCCGTTGATGACCATGTCCTGACAGACGAAGCGCACCTCGATGCGGGTGAGGCTGCGCGCGGCCGGATCGACGTTGACCCATTTGCCCGGCTCCGGCTGCTCGATGCAGCTCGCGCCGGCGAGCAGGGGGACGAGAAGCGCGGCGAGCGCCGCCGCGACGGTCAGACTTTTCATCGCCGTTCTCCTATCATGAAGCATTCCCGTGGACATGCAATCCCGCGACGCTCTTCGCCGGTTGGCGCAGCGCAGCAGCGCTCGCGCCTTGCTGGCCATCGCCGTCGACTGGGTCGTCATCGCCGCCGCCGCGGTGGCGAGCGAGCGGTGGCGCATCCCCGGACTCTACGCCGTCGCCGTCATCGTCATCGCCCGGCAGATGAACGCGCTCTTCGAGCTCCACCATCACGCCATGCACGGGAACCTCTTCCGCGGCGCGGCGTGGAACAGCAGGCTGCAGATGTTCTACTCGCTCCCGCTCGGAGCGACCGTGGCGGCCGACCGCGCCGATCACATGGAACACCACCGCACCTTCAACACCGTGACGAAGGACTATCAGGACTGGGGCACCGGCTACGGGTTCGACCCCGCGCGCCGCGGCGACCGGCGCTACATGATCTGGTTTCTCTGCCTCCGCCCGTTGGTGGGGCTGCTGCAGTTCGCGGAGATCGTCGAGGCGTTTTCGACCATGCGGGTCGCGGTGGCCGGGTTCTGGGTCGCGGTCATCGCCGCGTTCCTCGCGGTGGGGCGGCTCGACCTCCTCTTCTGGTACTGGATCGTGCCGCGCTTCACCGTCTACCCCATCCTCTTCTTCTGGGACGACATGCTGGGGCACTACAACTGCCCGCGCACCGGCACCCGCGAGATGCGCGGACTGTGGTTCCGGATCTTCTCCACGCACGGCACCAACTTCCACAACGTCCACCACCTGCAGCCGGCCATCCCCTTCTTCAACATGGAGCGGGCCACTCGTTTGGCGGTCGATGAGACGCGCGTCGACGTCGCCTGCGGGTTCGTCGACGGCATGCGGCAACTGGTGATTGCGCAGGAGTAAATGGAATGCGGCCGTCCCGGCCGCAATCGCCGGGCGTCTCGCCCGGCGACGACTCCAAAAGCGATCGGGCGAGGACGCCCGATCGGTGCGGGCGGGACGCCCGCACTCCGGGTTAGGATGTGCCCCGCCATGAGAGCCTCTTACGCCGTACTCCTGTTCGCCGCCGCCTCCCTCTTCGCGCAGCAGCCGCCGGGCATCATCACGCTGCCGGCCAAGCGCGCGCTGACCCACGAGACGATGTGGCTGATGAAGCGCGTCGGCGCGCCCGTTCCCAGCCCCGATGGCAAGTGGACCATTTTCTCCGTCACCGCTCCCTCATACGACGAAAAGGAACAATCGAACGACCTCTGGATCGTGCCGAACGACGGCAGCGCCGACCCGCGGCAGATCACCTTCACCAAACCGGGAGAGAGCGACGTGGCGTGGTCGCCCGACAGCCGGAGCATCGCCTTCTCCGCCAAGCGCGAAGGCGATGACGCCGCGCAGATCTACCTTCTCGACATCGCCGGCGGCGGCGAGGCGCAGCGCGTCACCACCGTCTCCACCGGCGCCCGCGCCCCGCAGTTCCGCCCCGACGGCAAAGCCATCCTCTTCGCCAGCGGCGTCTTCCCCGGCGCCGCTGACGACGAGGCGAACAAGAAGGCGGCGAAGGAGCGCAAGGACCGCAAGTACAACGTCCGGGCGTACGACTCGTTCCCCATCCGCAACTGGGACCGCTGGCTCGACGACACGCAGACGCACCTGCTGGTGAAATCGCTCGACGGGAAAGCGCCCGCCGTCGACCTCCTCGCCGGTACGAAACTCGTCGCCGCCGGTGGATTCGCCGGGCGCACCGGGGAAGGCTCGCGCGAGGACATCGACGCCGCCTGGTCGCCCGACGGCTCGTCGATCGTCTTCGCCGTCACCACCGGCCGCAACACCGCCGCGTACGCGGAGTACGGCGCCGATCTCTACCAGGTCGGCATCAACGGCGGCGAGGAGCCGAAGCTCATCGCCCACCACTCGGGGAGCTACTCGCGGGTCAAGTTCAGCAGCGACGGGAAGGCGCTCTTCGCCCTCTTCAATCCCAACAATGGGAAGGTCTACAACCTCGACCGCCTGGTGCGCTTCGACTGGCCGTCGATGCAGAACCGCAAAGTGGTCACCGCGACGTCCGACCGCTCCGTCGGCTCGTACGCCATCGCGCCGAACAACGACACCATCTACTTCACCGCCGAGGATTCGGGGTTGGAGAAGATCTACGAGGTGCCGGCGGCGGGGGGCGAGACGAAGCTGGTGGTCGATCCGAAAGAGGGCGTCTACACCAACCTGGTGATTTCGCAGAACGCGCCGGTGATGGTGGCGCAGTGGGGCAGCTCGATCAATCCCGCGGAAGTGGTCCGCATCGACGTCCCGAACAACCGCCACCTCAACCTCTCCGAATTCAACGTGGTCACGGCGCAAAACACCGACTGGCTCGCGCCGCGGCACTTCTGGTTCACCAGCAAACGCGGGAGGAAGATCCACAACATGATCTTTCTCCCCGCGGCCTTCGATGAGTCGAAGAAGTATCCGCTCTTCGTCCTGATCCACGGCGGGCCGGCGAGCCAGTGGCGCGATCAGATCTCGCTGCGCTGGAACTACCACCTGCTGGCCAAGCCGGGCTACGTCATCCTGGCCACGAACTACACCGGCTCGACGGGCTTCGGCGAGAGGTTCGGGCAGGACATCCAGGGCGATCCGCTCAAGGGCCCTGGCGAGGAGATCAACGAGGCCGCGGACGAGGCGGTCAAGCGCTTCCCGTTCATCGACGGCGCGCGCATGGCCGCGGGGGGCGCCAGCTACGGCGGCCATCTCGCCAACTGGCTGGAGGCCACCACCACCCGCTACAAGTGCCTGCTCAGCCACGCGGGGCTGATCAATCTCGAGTCGCAGTGGGGAACGAGCGACACGATCTTCAGCCGCGAACTGATGAACCTCGGGCCGGTCTGGGAGCAGGGAAAGGTGTGGCGCGAACAGAACCCGATCCGCTACGCGGCGAACTTCAAGACCCCGATGCTGCTCTCGGTCGGTGAGCGCGACTACCGCGTGCCGATGAACGAGACGCTCGAGAACTGGGCCATCCTGCAGCGGCGCCGCGTCCCCAGCCGCCTGCTGGTGTGGCCGGAGGAGAATCACTGGATTCTGAACGCCGAGAACAGCCGCCACTTCTACCAGGAAGTGTGGGATTGGCTCGGGCGCTGGCTGTGAACCGAGGTGTCATCCTGAGCCGCGAAGACGGCGAAGGATCCCCCGGGCATGTGCGCTGATCGTATGGTCGCGGGGGATCCTTCGCCGCGCTTCGCCGCTTCGCGGCTCCGCCGGCTCAGGATGACACTCGCGCCGCTTCTTCTCTACGCGGCATTGGCCGTGGTGATGACGTGGCCTCTCGCGCTGCGCCTGACCACCGCCGTCGCCGACCTCGGCGATCCGCTGCTCAACGTCTGGATCCTGGACTGGGACTGCCACGCGCTGACGCATGCGCCGTGGCGGATCTTCGACGCGCCGCTTTTCTATCCGTCGAAGGTACCGTTGGCGTACAGCGAGAACCTGATCGCCGTCGCCCTGGCGGTGTTGCCGTTTCACCTCGGGGGCGTGCCGCCGATCGGCGTCTACAACATCGCCGTCCTCCTCGGCCTGACGCTCTCGGCGTACGCCGGCTACATCCTGGCGCGGATGGTGACCGGCAGCGCGGCCGCGTCGTTCGTCGCCGGCCTGCTCTACGGCTTCGTCCCGTACAAGCTCGCGCATCTGCAGCACCTGCAAATCCTCTGGAGCCTCTGGCCGCCGCTCTTGCTCGCGGCGTTGTTCGCGTACCGCCGGACGCCGTCGCGCCGCAACGCGGCGCTCATCGCCGCGGCCATCGTGCTCAGCGCGATGACCAACCTCTATTACTTTTTCTTCGGCGTGGCCGCGCTGGGGCTGGCGCTGGTGACGATGGCCATCGCCGAGCGGCATGACAGAAGATTCTGGCTGCGCCTGATCGCCGCGCTCGCCGTCGCCGGCGCGCTTCTCGTTCCGATCCTGCGGCCGTACGCGATCGTGTCGAAGGACTACGACATGCGGCGCGGCTACGGCGAGTCGCTCATGAACTCGGCCACGCCGGCCGACTGGCTCATCGCCGCGCACCGGAGTTTGCTCTACGGCAAGATGGCCGATCCGGAGCGGCGGCAGAACGAGCGGGAGCTGTTTCCGGGGCTCTTGATCCTGCTGCTCGCGGCGGCAGCGGTGCTGCTCACCGCGCCGCAGGTCCCCTCACCCCCTTCCCCTCTCCCTGAGGGAGAGGGGCGAAGGGTGAGGTGGCTCGATGCGACCATCGTCGTGTTCGCGATCGCCACCTACGTCGGCGCGGTGGCGGACAACGATTTCCTGACCACCAAGTTCCCAGCCTCGGTGCTCGTGGCAGCGATCATCGTACGGTTCCGCGGCAATCTGCGCAGGGCGCTCGAGCGGTCGCGCTTTCCACTCGAGACCTGGATCGCCGCGGTGTGGATCGCCGTGGGCGTGCTGGGATCGCTGGGGCTCCACGCCTTTTTCCACGCCTTCCTCTTCCAATACGTCCCCGGCTTCCGCGCCACGCGCGTGCCGGCGCGGTGGGCGATGATCGCCTACGCCGGCCTCGTGCCGTGGGCGGCGTGGGGGGCGGCTTCGTTGATGCGCGGCAGACGATGGGTCGTCGCGCTCCTCGTCGCGCTGGCGCTCCTCGACGTCTGGCCGCGGATCCGGTGGGAGATGGCGCCGGTGGAAGTGGCGCCCGTCGATCGGTGGATCGCCGAGGCGAAGGCGGGGCCGCTGTTCTTCCTCCCGATCGAACGGCTTCACCTGTTGTACGAATACATGCTCCGCTCCACCATTCACCATCAGCCCACCATGAACGCCATCTCCGGCTTCGAGCCGCCGCTGCATCGCACGCTGCGCTCGCAGCCGCTCAGTGACACCACCCTCGACCTCCTGGAGCGCAACGGCTATCGCTTCGTCGTGGTGCGCCCCGACTGGGCCGGGGCGGGTATCGTCGCTATCTACCCGTGGCTGCGGCGCAACCTGGTCAACGGCCGGCTGGCGTTCGTGCGGCGCTTCGACTATGCGATGAACGGTGACTGGGTCTTCGCCCTCACCCGCGTGGAAAAGCAGTGGGCGCGATTTCGCACGCCGGACGTGCGCGACGAGGAGCTCCAGCGCCTCCTCGCCTACCAGCCGGTCTACGCCGGCGCAACGTTCGGGCAGCTCCACCAGCCGAGTCAGGGCGCGGAGATCAAAGGACCGCTGGAAGTCTCGGGATGGGCGCTGTCGCCGCACGGCATCCGCGGAGTGACCGTGCTCGTCGACGCCGGACGGCAGCGCTTCCCTGCCCAGCTCTTCCCCCGCGCGGACGTGACCGCGAGCTTCCCCTGGTACCCGCGGACGCCGCGCCCCGCGTTCGCGGTCGTCATCCCCGCCCGTCCGCGCGGCGTAGGCGAAGAAACCGACGTACAGATCGAGATCCTCGACGGACGCGGCGACGTCACGCGGCTGCGCGACGTACTGATTACCTGGCAATGAAGCACGCACTCGCATTCGCCGTGTACATCCTTCTGGCGGTGATCTTCACCTGGCCGATGGCCACCCAGATGGAGACCACGGTGACCGACGAGGGCGATCCGCTGCACCTGAGCTGGATTCTCGACTGGGACATCCACGCGCTGACGAACGCGCCGCTGCGGATCTTCGACGCGCCGGTCTTCCACCCCTCCGAGTATCCGCTGGCGTACAGCGAGAACCTGATCGCCGTCGCCGTGGTCTGCCTCCCCTTCCGCGTCGCCGGTTTCGGTCCGGTGGCCCTCTACAACGTGGCGCTGCTCCTCGGCCTCGCCTTCTCCGCCTGGAGCGGCTACTTCCTCGGCTGGACCATCAGCAGGAAATACCTCCCCGCGCTCGTGGCCGGCCTGCTCTTCGGCTTCAGCCAATACAAGTTCGGCCACGTGCAGCATCTGCAGATCGTCTGGAGCGGATGCCTGGCGCTGCTGCTCGCGGCGATCGTGATCTATCGCCGCAGACCCACCGCAGCGACCGCGGCGTTCGTGGCCGCGTCTCTCGCCGCGAACGCGCTGATGAACCTCTACTACTTCCTCTTCGGCACGGCGATGCTGGTGCTGTCGCTGCTGCTGATCGCCATCGCCGAGCGCCGCGACGCGCGCTTCTGGCTTCGCCTCGCCGCCGCGCTGGCCATCGCCGGCATCACTCTGCTGCCGATCCTGGCGCCGTACTGGATGGTGTCGCAAAAGTACGGGATGGAGCGGATCGCCGGCGAGGCGCTCGACGGCTCGGCGAAGGCGTACGACTGGCTCATCGCCGGCGGCCGCAGCGTGCTGTACGACCCGTTCACCGACGCGAGGCTGCGCCGCGGCGAGCGGGAGCTGTTCCCGGGGGCGATGGTGATCGTGCTGGCGGCGTGCGCGTTGTTTTTCACCGCTCGTTCGCCGTTGGCGGTTGGCCGTTGGCCGAACAGGGACGGTCAACGGCCAACGGTCAACGGCCTACGAATCTTCGACATCCTCATCGTCCTCTTCGCCATCGGCCTCTACTTCGCCTCGATCACCGACCGGGTGAAGTTCGCGTGGCAGGGACGCATCCTCCTCGCCTACCGCGGAACCACCGCGGTGGCGCTGCTGCTGGTGATCTGCATCGTCATCCGGCTGGCGATCCGCTTTCCGCGCGCCATGGGCGACGGCAACCTGCGCAGCGCGCTGGCGCGCTCGCGCTTCCCGCTGGACCTGTGGATCGCCGCGATCTGGATCGTCTTCGGATTCATTGGATCGCTCGGCATGCATACCCCATTTCACACCTTCCTGTTCGAGCACGTTCCAGGCTTCCGCGCCACGCGCGCGCCGGCGCGGTGGGCCATGGTGAGCTACGCCGGGCTGACGGCGTGGGCGGCGGCGGGGATGGCCATCGTGGCGGCCAGGAAATGGCGCGCGGTGCTGATCTGCACGCTGGCGCTCGCCGACGTCTGGCCGCGCATCCGCTGGATGCACACCCTCGTCGAGTCGGCGGCGGCCGACCTCTGGATCGCCCGCGAGCGCGCCGGGCCGGTCTACCTGCTGCCGTTCGACCGCGGCGAGCAGCCGTACCTGACGATGCTTCGCGCCACCGTCCATCACCAGCCGATGTTCAACGGGCTGTCGAGCTTCGAGCCGCCGCAGCACGCCACGCTGCGCGAGCATTCGTACGATGCGCAGACGCTCGACATCCTCGAGAGGCACGGCTGCCGCTTGGTCATCGTCCGGCCGCAATGGGCTGGATGGGAGGCGCCGCTGATCTTCGACTGGTTGCGACGCGAGGTCGCCAGCGGACGACTGGCCTTCGTCCGCCGTTTCGACTACGACGCCGGCGGCGACTGGGTCTTCGCCGTCACGCGCAACGAGCGCGATTGGCGGCGCCTGCGCGCGCCGGACGTCCCCGACCGCGCCGGCTTCACGCCCCACCAGGAGCTCGCCCGCTTCCTCGCCGGACAGCGCACCTACAGCAGCATGACGTTCGGCCGGATGTCGACGCCGCCGCCGTACTCGGAAATCCACGGCCCGCTGGAGATCTCCGGCCTCGCCATGTCGCCCTTCGGCATCCGCAGAGTGACCGCGCTCATCGACAACGGCCGCCATCGAATCCCCGTCCCGCTCTTCGAGCGCGCCGATTTCACCAGCGCCTTCCCCTGGTATCCCGAGACTCCGCGCCCCGCGTTCGCGCTGAGCATTCCCGAGCGGCCGAAGGGCGTCTGGAAGGACACCGACGTGCAGATCGAGATCGTCGACGGCCGCGGTAAGGTGACCCTGCTCCCCGACGCGCCGGTCACCTGGAAGTAGTCACCACTCCTCGAGCACCTGCGGAAACTTCCACCGCGCCTCGCGCAGCTCCTCGTCGATGATCTCGCGCTCCGGCGCGTCCGCGAGCTGCGGCACATCCCAGTTCGCCAGCCACATCGGATTCACGTACGGCAATACCGCGATGTGTTCGATGCGATATGTCAAACCGCGCGCTTCGAATCTCGCGTTCAGATGGGCGACGACGTCCCTACTCGTCGGAATCAATTCCGAACTCTTTCATTTTGGCCGCGAGCGTCCTCACCGCGATGCCGAGGATTTCGGCGGCTTCGGTGCGACTCGCCGTCCGCTTCAACGCGTCGACGATTTTCACTTTCTCGACCGATCGCATCGCGTCGGCCAGCGTGCCCGAGAGATCGAGAGCCGTCGGCGCTTGCTCTGTCGCCAGCCCGAGATCGCGCGGATGGATGGTGGCAGCGTCGCAAAGGATGGCCGCGCGCTCGAGGGCGTTCTGCAGCTCGCGAATGTTTCCCGGCCAGTCGTACGCTCGCAGCGCTTCCCCCGCTTCCGTCGTCATTCGCAATGACGGCTTGTTCATCTCCCGCGCGAACTTTTGCAGAAAGAAGGCGGCCAGGGCGTCGATGTCCTCTTTGCGCGCGCGCAGCGGCGGGATGGTCACCGGGAAGACGTTGATGCGGAAGAACAGATCGTCGCGGAAGCGGCGCTCCTTCACATCCTCGGCGAGATTGCGGTTGGTGGCGCAGATCACCCGGACGTCGACGTCGATCGGGTGCCCGCCGCCCACCCGCTCGAACTGCCGCTCCTGCAGCACCCGCAGGATCTTCGACTGAACGGAAGGGCCGAGGTCGCCGATCTCGTCGAGGAAGATCGTCCCGGTGTCGGCGAGCTCGAACTTGCCGAGCTGGCGCGCGCCGGCGCCGGTAAAGGCGCCCTTTTCGTGCCCAAACAGCTCGTTCTCGATCAGCGTGTCGGGGATGGCCGCGCAATTGATGGCCACGAACGGCCGGTCGCGGCGCGGCGAGAGCTGGTGAATGGCGCGGGCGAACAGCTCCTTCCCGGTCCCCGACTCCCCCTGCAGCAGCACGGTGGAATCGGTCGGCGCGACGCGTTGAATGGCGTTCGACACGTCGACAATGTTCGGCGAATCGCCGACGATCGCCGGCAGCCGGTAGCGCTGCTGGAACTCCTCCTTCAGCAGCAGATTCTCGTAGCGCAGCTCGCGATGCTCGCGGCAGCGGCGCAGAAGGATGAGCAGGTGATCGACGTCGATCGGCTTCTGCACGAAGTCGAACGCGCCGAGACGCATGGCCTCCACGGCGTTCTCGATGGTGCCGAAGGCAGTCATGACGATCACCGGGCAGTCGGGATCGTTCTCCTTCACCTGCCGCAAGACGGCGATCCCGTCCGCCCCCGGCATGCGCAGGTCGGTGACCACCGCAAAATAGCGACGCCCGCCGGCGAGCAGGTTGATCGCCGCGGTGCCGCTGTTGGCGACGTCCGCCTCCAGCCCCTCCGACTCCACGGTCTCTTTGAGCATGGAGGCGAGGGATTCCTTGTCTTCTACGATCAATAGCCGTTTCATAACCCGAAGTAGGATCGTATCCTCGACAACAACGACTCCTCCTCCACCTCCCCCTCATCCTCCCTTACCGCCTCGAGCCCTTCCCGCCGCTGCATGACCTGGGAGGAGATGGCCTTTGCCAGGTCGGGGTATTTCTGCAGCACGGGCTGGAGGGAGTCCTTGCCGATCTCCAGTGCCACCACGTCCTCGAGGGCCACGACGTCGGCGGTGCGGCGCTCTCCGGTGAGGAGGGCCATCTCGCCGAAGACCGTGTCCGGACCGAGCTGTGCCACCTGATGGGCGCCGGTCTCGTCGGGGTCGCTCACCCGCACGGAGACTTCGCCGGAGTGGACGACGAACATCGAGTCGCCGGCCGTGCCGTGGCGGAGGATGGTCTCCCCCTTGGCGTACCGATGGATGCGCGTGGCGGCCGCGATGGCCTCGTGCGCGTCGTCCGGAAGCGGCGCCAGGATGGCCACGTCGCGCAGATGCTTTCGCACCTCCTCGGGGGTGATCTCCTCGGGCGCCGACACCTGGGTGTACGGCTGGAAAGAGCGGATGGGAAACGGGATGGCGATCTCGTTGCGCCGCAGTGCGTACCAGACGGCGCGTCGGATGGCGGCGTCGATGCGGTCGCGCTGCGAATAGTCGCGCACGAAATACTTGATCTCGTAGACCACCGCGGAGTCGCCGAACCCGCCGACCCGGGCGAAACACGGCTGCTCGCGCGCCACGCCGTCGACGTGCGAGGCCGCCTGCGTCAGCACCTCGATCACCTTCGCCGGCGGCGTGTGGTAGTCGACGTTGACCTGGATGATGCGCGCGTTGAGGTTGTGGCGCGGAAAGACCTCCAGCCGCTCGCGGGCGATGACGGAGTTCGGCAGGATGATGACCTGATTGTTGAAACCGCGGATGCGCGTGGCGCGCCAGGAGACTCCTTCGACGATGCCCATGTACTCGCCGGAATGGAGGACGTCGCCGACCGTGAAGCTCTCCTCCAAATGAAGGGCAATGCCGGAGAAGAGGTTGCCAAGCGTGTCCTGCAGAGCGAGGCCGAGGATGGCGGCGACGACCGCGCCGCCGGTGAGGTAGCCCTTGACGTTAATTCCGAAGACCGCGTTGATCGCCAGGGCGAACAGCAGAAAGTAGAGCGCGATGGAGACGATCTGCCGCAGGAGCAGCGGCGCCACGAGGTTCCGCCGCCGCGACATGGCCAAATCGAACACCAGCGCGTCGATGGCGCGCACGAAGAAGAAGATCAGCGCGGCGATGGCGCCGAATGCGAGTGTTTGCCTGACGACGTCCAGCCTCTCGTAGCCGGCGAAGAAGCCCGGGCGCGTCCCGGCCAGCCAGTACAGCGCGCCGAGGGCGGCGCTCAGCACGAGCGGAAACGCGAGGGCCGATCGGTCGCGGGCGCGGATGCCGCCCCCTACCCCGCCCGCCCGACGCGTCGCGCCGCGCTGATGCGCAGGATGTCGTTGATGCCGATGATCAGGTGCACCACCCCGAAGCCGGAGACGAAGCCGCGCACGAAGGGATTGCCGGCCAGCATGGCCACCGCGCCGTCCATCTGCAGCAGCGGGTTCATGGTCCACACCCGCGTCCAGGGGACGATGATGAAGAACAGTCCGGCCTCGAGGCAGTAGAGGGCGAAAAAGAGGGGGACGGACATCGGGGGGCGATTGTAACTGGGTTGCCAGTTGCCAGTTGTGGCTGCAAAAGCAAATTGCGCGTTACGAGGAAACTCGCAACGCCCAACTTGCAACTTGCAACGCTCTTCTAGTCGCGCTTGATGCGGCCGCTGCCGCCGCCGTCTTGAGAACGTGGCGCGGGAGAGGAGGAGGAAGAGGACGGCGGCGGAGCGGAGCTGTGTGACTGGGACGGTGGAGGCGACGAGCGCTCGACGCGGCCGCTGTCGCGGGGCGCCGATTCGCGCTTGGGGCTGGAGTCGCGCGACGGGCTGGAGTCGCGCGGAGCGGCGGTATCGCGCGGCGCCGAAGACCGCTCGCGGTCTCCGGTGGAGATGCGCCCGCCGCCGATGCTGTCGATGATCCGGCGCGGCACTTCGGAGCCGCGCTCGGAGCCGGTGGAGGGGGAGGAGGTGCCGGAGCTGTCGCCGCCGCGGCGGCCGGTGGTGCGGCCGCGCCAATCCTGGCTCGGCTGCGAGGTCTGCGGCTCCGCCGACGGAGTGCTCGGTGCGGCGGGGCGGGTGACGCGCTCGCGCCATTGGCTGCGCTCCCGCGTGGCCGCCTCGCCCGAGGTCGAGGGGGCAGCGGGAGAGGAGGATGGCGTCTCGTCGCGGCGGACCGTGCCGCCGGGGGCCTGCGCCCGCGGCGCATTCGGTTCCTCGTTTCGCCAGCCTCCGATGGTGCCGCCGACGGTGCCACCGCGGTTGAGGATGCCGCCCTGGCCGGTCTCGCTGCGCACGCGGCCGCCGCTGTCGGTGGGGACGCGTCCTTCCAGCGTTCCGGCGGTGCCGGGCGACGGCACGCCCGAGGGCGCGCCCACCGGCGCGGCCAGAGACTGGTCGCTGCGATAGGTGCGGGCAACGCGCTCGCGGATGGAATTAGAAAGCTCCGGGTCGCGCCGGAAGAACGGAGTCAAATCCGTCGCGACGCCGGAGCCTTCTTTGCCGGTACCACTACCGATGCCGCGGCGAGCGATCACATTCACTGCCGCGGTCGGGTCCTTGATTTCGTTTCGGGAGAAGCGCGCGGGCGCGCTGGAGACGGTGGCGAAGGGACTGTCACCGCCGCCGCGCAGCAAACGCGCGCGCACGATCTCGGTGCTCACCGCCGCCTGATCCACGCGCCGCGCGATCAGAGAATTCGGCTGCACGAACGTCCAGGGCCGCAGGTCGATGTTGCCCACGTTCACCCTGCCGTACCAGCCGTAGTCGAAGCCGAAGCCGGCGCGCGAGTAGGGGCGATAGGCCCAGTTGTAGTACGGGCGGTAGCAGTCGTACCAACCCATCGGCGCCCATCCGATGTAGCTGGGGCCGTACATCCAGTACACCCATGCCGGGGCGTATCCGACGCCCGGCAGCCACACCCACCCGTAGAGGCCGTCATACGCCCAGCGGCCGTAGTGATAGGGCACCCAGCCCCACGGCTCGTACGACGCCCACACCAGGCATCCGCTCGGACCGTTGTGCCAACTGCCGTTGTAGTAGGGGCGCCAGCCGGTCGCCACGCGCGGCCGCCACGCCCACGAGTTGTACCCGGCGACGAACTGCCAGGTGCCGTAGCTCGAGAGCTCGTCTTCGGAGTAGGCCAGCGAGCGGTCGAGGTAGCGGCTGGACGCGGTGCGGTACTTCTCCGAGCGGCGGAGGAACCAGCGCTCGAAGTCGTCGGTCGACGCGCGGCGGCTGGCCAGGTCGTAGATGCCCTGTTCGTCGACGCGCGCCTCTTCCCCTTCGCGGACCCTGGTGGTGCGGGTCGGGGTTCGGACTTCGATGGAGCCGTCGAACACCGTGACGCGGTCGCCGCCGCGGGTATCGAACTCCACGGCATAGATGGCGTTGCCGGTGGCGGCGTAGCTGGCGCTCTGGGTGTCGAGGCGGAGAAGCTGATGCGTGTCGTCGTCGCGCTGCACGATGGCGTGCCCCGCGCGCAGCTCGACGACGGTCTGCGAGGAGTCGCCGTCGTAGGAGTCGAGGATGGAGACGAAGCGGACGATGGTGGCGCGGTCGAGGGCGATGACGTTGCCGTCGGCCAGGCGGATTTCCGCGCGGCCACGGCGGTTGGTGGTCACTTCGTCGCCGGGGAAGAGCGGCAGGTTGACGCGCGCTTCGATTTCCCGGCCGTCTTCTCCCTGCTTGATGATCGTGCCGCCGTCGTCGTAGGTGAAGTACGAATGACTGCGGCCGGACGATGCCGCGAACAGCGGAACGGCGAACAGTGTGAGTGCGAGGACGAAGTTGAGTTTACGCAATGGGCTTTCCTCTCAACGGCTGGCTTCCAAGTGCGGCCGACGTGCCACCGTACGGTTCAGTATTCCATCTTTGTTTCGAGCAACTTACGCTGCCGCGCCCGCTGCTCGGGCGCGCGATTTCTCCTCGATTGTGGACAGCGCCGTCCGGCGAGGGTGACAAAAACGTTACGTCCCGTACTCCAGCCGCTGCGCGAGGATCGGCGGCAATCCAGCCTTGAGGATCGACGACTGCGTCTTCGCCACGTCGTACGGCGCGCGGAAGAACTGCACGGTCATCTTGGCGGCGTCGAACATGGCGAACGACGATGCGGGGTTGCGGTCGCGCGGCTGTCCGACCGAGCCCGGATTGATCAGATAGCGATGCTCGCGGTCGAGCCGGATGGTCGTTTCGCCGGTGACCACGCCGCCGAAGACGCGATGCTGCTTGTCCATGGCGAAGATGACCGGCAGGTGGGTGTGGCCGAAGAAGATCACCCGCGCGTCGGTGCTGTCGAAGATCTGCTGCGCGTGGCCGTCGTGGAAGACGTACTCGTCCTCGTCGTGCGGCGCGCCGTGGCAGACCAGGACCCCATCTTCCTGGATCGGTCCGAGGGGGAGCTTCTCCAGGAAGCGGCGATTGGGCGCGCTGAGGTGATCGCGCGTCCAGAGCGCGGCGATCTTCGCCGCGTTGTTGAACTGTTCCGCATTGTCGTTTCCGGCCACCACGCGGTCGTGATTGCCGCGGATGTAGAGCTTCGCCGCCTTCCAGGTGCGCATGGTGTCGAGCACCTGGTTGGGCTGCGCGCCGTAGCCGACGAAGTCGCCGAGGCAGATGACCCGTTGGAACTTCTTCCGCCGGACGCGGTTCACCACCGCGCGCAGCGCCTCGGCGTTGGAATGGAGATCGCTGACCACGAGCGACCTCACGACGCCCTCCAGGCCAGCCCCTTGGGGAGCTCGAAGAGGAGCCGCTCGACGATCTCCGCGGGAGTCTCGTCCTCGCGCATCTCGATGGTCAGGTCGCAGGTGCGGTAATAGCGGATGCGGCTGCTGTACAGCTCGTGCGTGGCGACGTCGTCGCGGAACAGCGGGCGCTCGGCGGCCTTGTCGCCGATGCGCCCGCGCAGCAGCGCATACGGCGCGGCGAGGTACACCGACAGCCCCTCGGACTGGATGAACTGGATGTTGTCGTCAAAGGTGTACGTGCCGCCCCCGGTGGCGACGACGGCGCGCTCGAGGTTGCGCGTGGAGCGGAGGATGTCGCGCTCGCGTTTGCGAAAGTACGGCTCGCCATGATTGGCGAAGATGTCCTTGATGGACATCTTCTCCGCCGCCTCGACCAGCTCGTCGAGATCGAAGAAAGGGGCGCCGATCCGCGCCGCGAGCTCGCGCCCGACGGTGGTCTTGCCAGCGCCCATGAAGCCGACCAGGTAGATTTTCATGGTTGGGATGTCTGTCCCAACATCCTACCTCTCAAACGTCTCCATGAAGCGCGTCGAGAAGTTCCCGGCGATGAATGCGGGGTCGTCGAGGATGGCGCGGTGCAGGGGGATGGAGGTCTTGACCCCTTCGATGATGAACTGCTCGAGGGCGCGGCGGGCGCGGGCGAGGGTCTCGGCGCGGTTCTTCCCGCGGACGATCAGCTTGGCGATGAGCGAGTCGTAGTGCGGCGGGATCACGTAGTCGCGGTACGCGGCGGTGTCCACCCGCACCCCCGGCCCGCCCGGCAGGTGGAACTCGCGGATCTTGCCGGGGTTGGGGGCGAAGGTCACCGGGTCCTCGGCATTGATGCGGAACTCCATGGCGTGCCCGCGGAGACGGAAGTCGCCGTGCGGCACGCTGAGCGGCTCGCCGTTCGCCACGCGGATCTGCTCCTTCACCAGGTCGATCCCCGTCACCTCCTCGGTCACCGGATGCTCGACCTGGATGCGGGTGTTCATCTCCATGAAATAGAACTCGCCGTCCTGGAAGAGGAACTCGATGGTGCCGGCGTTGACGTAATTCACGGCGCGGCAAAGCTTGATCGCCGCCTCCTCCATCGCGCTGCGGATCTCCTGTGTCAACGCCGGCGAGGGCGACTCCTCGATCAACTTCTGGTGTCGGCGCTGGATGGAGCAATCGCGCTCGCCGAGGGCCACGATGCGGCCGTGAGTGTCGCCGAAGACCTGGATCTCGATGTGTCGCGGGTGCTCGAGATACTTCTCGATGTAGACGTCGCCGGAGCCGAAGGCCCGTTCGGCCTCGCTGCGCGCGGTGTCGAACGCCGCCTGCAGCCCGCCCTCGTCGCTGCAGATGCGCATGCCGCGACCGCCGCCGCCCGCCGCCGCCTTGAGGATCACCGGATAGCCGATGGCCGCGGCGACGTCCACCGCTTCCTCGTACGTCTTCACCGGCCCGTCGCTGCCGGGGAGGATCGGCACGCCGGCCTTCTTCGCCGTGTCGCGCGCCACCGCCTTGTCGCCCATGAGGCGGATGGCCTCGGGCGTCGGACCGATGAAGATCAGACCGCACTCGCGCGCGATCTCCGCGAAGGCGGCGTTCTCCGCGAGGAAGCCGTAGCCGGGGTGAATGGCGTCGGCGCCGGTGATCTCGGCCGCGGCGATGATCGACGAGGTGGCGAGATAGCTCTGCCGGGAGGCGGCGGGGCCGATGCAGACGTCGTGGTCGGCGTAGCGGACGTGGAGCGCGTCGCGGTCGGCCTCGGAATGGACGGCGACCGTCTTCAGCCCCATCTCCTTGCAGGCGAGGATGATGCGCAGGGCGATCTCGCCGCGGTTGGCGATGAGGACTTTGGAGATGGCCATCAGATCTTTACGGCGAAGAGCCTTTCACCGTACTCGATCGGCTGGCCGTTCGACGGGAACATCTGCGCGATCACGCCGTCGACGTCCGACTCGATCTCGTTCATCAGCTTCATCGCCTCGATGATGCAGATCACCTGACCCTTGGCGATCCGATCACCGACGTTGACGAACGCCTGCGCTTCCGGGTTGGGGGAGCGGTAGAAGGTCCCGACGATCGGCGAGGTGATGATGTGCACGCCCGCTTCCGCCTCCGGCTCCGCGGGCGGTTTGGGAAGCGAGGGGGCTTCCGCGAGGGGGACGGTGGAGGCGACAGGCGCAGCCGCGGGTCCGGCAGCCTTGTGGTCGCCGTACGCGTGCACGACCTGCGGACCGGCGGACTTGCCGTCGATGCGCAGTTTCAGGCCGGCCTGTTCGATCTCCAGCCCGGCGATGCCTTTGTCGGCGACCTTGTCGATGAGCTCGAGGATCTCTTTGAAGTTCAAAATCGCACCTTCACATCAGTTCGTCGCGCAGCAGATGCTTCGCGCGCGCCAGCTCGAATCGCGCGCGGCCGTAGTTGCCGTCGGGCCGCAGCACGAGGAGCACGTAATACTCGGGAGTCACCGCGGAAAGGAAGGCGATGTACTTCTCGGTCACCAGCGAAAACTGCAGGACCTCACCGGTATCGAGCTCGGTGTTGGTGACGCGGATGGACTTGATGAAGCTGCCGAACTCCGCTCCCATCGCCTCGAGCGGCACGGAGCCGAGGTTGACGGTCTCCACGGCGATGCCGTCGAGACCGATGAGGCTGACCGCCAGAGTCCCTTCGACGCGCTCCGCAAGGCCGCGAAGGACTTCCTTAAACATTCTTCACCCTGGCCAGCCAGTTCTGCAGCTTCGCCACCTTCGCCGCCCGAGGCGATGCGGGCGGCCCTTCGGCTGCGCTCAGGGCAGGCGCGAGGGCGTCGAGCTTCGCGCGCACCGAGGCGTTGCCGGGATCGCGCTGCAGGATGTTCTCGTAGATCTGCCGCGCGTCGTCGGTCAGTCCCTGGCGCGCGTAGAGATCGGCCATGGTGATGGTGTTGGTCAGATCGTCCGTGGCGCGGACCGGCTCGGCGGGAGCGAAGACGTCGGCGACCGGCTCGGGCTCCGCGAACGGCGACTCTTCTTCTTCGATGACTGATGGAACCTCGGCCGCCGGCGGCGCCTCCTCGACGTGGAATCCCATCGGCTTCTCGACCGTCAGCGAGGCCGCGGTATAGCCGGCGGTCTGTTCGAAGGGACTTTCGGCGTGCGCGGCCGACATCGGCTCGTCGTCGCCGGTGGCTTCGTCGGCGAAGGGCGCCTCGATGGTGGCCTGGTGCGCGACCTCGAGGCTGGCGGCGAATGACGGCTCGGGCCGCGCCTGCGGCCGCGTGTCCTCGAGCGGCGTCGCGGGCGGCGCGAAGGGCGTCTCCGGCTCCTCGGCGGGAACGGGTAGGGCGGATTCCTGCGCGAACGGACTCTCCTCGGCGGCCAATGCGATGGGGTTGAGCTCGCGGTCCAGACGCTCGATGAGCGCCGGCAGATCCTGATCCGAGGGGAGCAGGGCGTGGACCAGCTTGTATTTCTTGATCGCCTCGAGCTTGTCGCCGAGGTCGAGATAGGCGTCGGCGAGGAGCCGCGCGGCAACCACGTTGCCGGGATCGAGCTGCAGAGCCTTGTTCAGCGCTTCCGCCGCGCCGTCGTTCTTGTGCTGATCGCGCAGGACGCGTCCGAGACTCACCCAGGCGGAGAGGTACGTGGGATGGTGCTCCAACCCAGTGCGCAGGATCTGCTCCGACTCCTCGAAGCGGCTGACTTTGCGCAGCTCCTCGGCGAGGGGGTAGAAGAGCCGGCTCTTGGAGTCGGTCTTGAGCCGGAAGCGCAGCTCCTCGATTTTGGGGTTCGACTGTGGCTGAGCCATATCTCCCTGGACCCGCGATTCTTGCACAGAAACGAACCGCCCCCGAAGGGGCGGCGCGCTTCGAGTACGGAGGTGTTTTCGTCTCGCTACGTACCGGCGCCCGTCAGGCACACCGTCAATGTCGGATTGTTCGGGTCATTCGTCGTAAATGTTACGGAGGCGGTCCGGGCGCCTACGGCCGCCGGATCGAATGTCACTGTGAAATTCGTGCTGGCGCCCGCAGCAACAGTCACGGTCGGCGGGGGCGCCACCGTGAACTCGGACGCATTCGCTCCGGAGACCGTGACCCCTGTGATCCGCAACGTGCCGCCACCCGTCGCTGGGGCGTTGTTGGCGATGGTGATCGTAGCGTTTCCTGTGGCCGCGCCCGCGGCGACGACGGAGCCGGCATTTGCGCAGGCCGGCGGAACCGGTGATGTGACTGCCGCGACCGGAGGAGTGATGCAGGGGTTGGCGCCAGACGGAAATACCGTAACGGCGTCAGTCAGAGTATCGGTGCACGTCGTCGTCAGGTTGTTGAACGTGATTGGGAATGTCACGGGCCCGAGCTGAGTGCCTGCTACGCCGGTGTTCAGGCAAGCGATGGTGGGGAACGTGACGTTCGTCGGGATATTCACAGTGAAGACCGTCGTACCAGTCCCCACCAAGATCGGATTCGGCAAGGCGAAGGCCGTGGAGGCTCCGATGGTAAAGCGCACATTCGCGGTTCCGAGCGGACCCACGCCGGGATTGAGGACCGAAACCTGGAGCGAGCCTCCCGGGACTGCCGGTGGCGAGTTGACCGTCACGCCGGTAATCGTGGGTGCCACTCCAACGTACTGGAAAGCGAAAAGCGGCGGCGCAATCGCCGTATCGCCGTTGTCTGTGTTCATCACCGTGATCGCTCCGCCGGAGGCGCTCGTGCACGGCGACGCGAGAGCGCCGGTGCGCGCCTGGATTTGCGTGCCGGTGACCTTGAGCACCTGAGCGAGAACGTCTCCGAAGAAAACGGCGAGCGGATCGTTGAATCCGGTGCCGTCGATGGTGACGATCGTACCCCCAAGCGCGGTCCCGATCAGCGGCTGCACCGTCGTGATCTGCATCTTGGGCGTGTAGCGGAAGGCGGCGACCGCGATCACTTCCTTCCCCGACGCGATGTTCTTGATGCGCAGGTCGACCGGTCCGGTAACCGGCCCCGAGGCGTTGGGCGCTGTATCGCGCGCGGTTGGCGACATGACGATGATCTGGTTGAAGTTGATGCCGATGATCTGCGCCTGCGCGGATCCGAAGAAGACCTGCACGCCGCCGGCGGCGTCGAAGGCGTCGCCCAGGATGGTCACGCGCGTTCCCCCCTCGATGGGCCCGCTGGTGGGACTGAGGGCTCGGAAGATCGGGGTGAGATTGGTCGTGACGTACGTGAACGCGGCGCTGCGGGTGACGCGCGCCTCGGTTGCGCTGCCGGCGTCGACGATCACGGTGATCGCCGCGGCCTGCGTCTGGGTCGCCGCGAGGTTGATCGACGGCGTCACGGCGACGATCTGCGTCGGAGTGACCGACACCACGAACGCTTCCTTGCTTCCGGCCGGGCCGGCGTCGACGATCACTCGCACCGGGGTGCGGAAATTGGTGCCGTTGATGTTGATCGTCGTCCCGCCGGTGGGCGGTCCGGTATTGGGCGTAACGCTGCTGATGGTCGGCGCGGTCGACGGCGGGACCGGGATAATCGGCGTTTCGCTGAACGTGACCTGCACGGTCCTGGTGACGTTGTTGACCGTGGCGCTCACGGTGGCCACGCCGGCGTCGGGCGAGGTCAGCACCGCGGTCGTCACGCCGTTGGTGGTGGTGCGGATGGTGCGGACGTCCTGGGTGTCGGTGAAGATGCCGAGGTTGGTGACGAATTCCACCGCCGTCCCGTTGACCACGGGCTGGCCGTTCAGAGAGACGGTAGCGGTAATGGTGGAAACGGAGTCGATGAGGGGATTGGCGTTCGAGACCGTCAAGACCAGCGTCGCGCCGACGGGTGGGGTGACGCCGCCGGGCGGATTGCCGGCGCCGCCGGTGCCGCCCGTGCCTGTTACTGGCGGCGCGGTGGGCGACTCGCCTTTACAGCCGGCGAAGATCGCCAGCAGCGCCGCGAGAGCCAGGAAGAAGAGAAGCCGCTGTCTGCCGTGTTTCATGTCTTTACCCCCGCCCTAGCGGCACCCGCCGCATTTGAAGCAGATCGTCAGCGGCGAGCGCGCGATGCCGGAAACGCGCTCGCCGGCGAGTGTCTCGCCGAAGACTTCGATGATGGTGTCCAACTGCACGAACGGCTTGCCGGTCTCCGGATCACGTCCACCGTTCTGCGGCAGGAGCGCCGCAAAGGGGGCCTGATCGAACGCTCCAGGCGGGAAGGCCTGGAAGTTGTTCAGTGTGGAGGCGGTCGATCCGCTGAGCGTTCCGGAGATGGTCCGGACGAACGGCTCGGGCACCTGGTGACCGCCGTCGGTCCGCACGTAGGTCACGCGGTAGCTGCGGAGGAGGACGTCGTTGAAGCGATCATCGACCGGGTTTCCGGGGGTTCCAGGCCTGTTCTCCTGGAGAAACAACGCCCGAAGATTCACGGTGCCGAGGCTGACGTTGCAGCCGGCGGCGCCAGTCTCGATGTCGATGGTGGAAATGTTCTGCGTGATCGTGACGATGAGCTGAACCGGACCGTTCTGCCGGTTGATGTCGCTGCACGCCGCGAAGATGATCGCCAGCAGCCCCCCCACCATGATTGTGACGATTTTCGTCGTCTTTCTCATACACCCCTCCAGCTCTCGGTCTACGAAGTCCGCACGATGCGCGGCGTGATGAAGATCAGCAACTCGTCGTGCGAATTATTGATGTTGTGGTTTCGGAACAGCGCGCCGATAAAGGGAAGTTGACCGAGGAACGGCAGGCGCGTGTGCGCGTTGTTCTCTCGGGTCTGATAGATGCCGGCGATGACCGAGGTCCCGCCGTCGCGGACCATCAACCTCGTTCTCGCCTGCCGTGTGGCCAGCGGAGTGCCGGCGCCACCCTCGATGGCGAGACCGAGCGCCGGCTCGTTCTTCTGCACCTGGATATCCATGATCACCGTGCCGGCCTCGGTGATCTGCGGCGTGACCGTCAAGCGCAGCGTCGCGTCGACGTAGGCGACGGTGGTGGTGAAGTTCACGCGCGTCTGGTACGGGATCTGGAAGCCGCTCTGGATTTCCGCCGAGGTGTTGTCCTGCGTCATGACGCGCGGGGCGGAGATGACGCGGACCAGACCTTCAGACTCCAGGGCGTTGAGCGCCACGTCGAGGGTGAAGGTGCCGAGGACGTCGGTCAGCGAGAAGGAAAGCACTGAATTGCCCGGCCCGAACTGGAATGGCCCTCCCACCACGTCGACGCGGTTCGGGAAGATCAGGCCCGTGCCGGTGCCGAGCGAGGGGTCGAGGCGGGTGCGGAAACCCCAGTTGAAGCCGTATTGCTGGACGAAGGTCTTGGTCGTCTCGATGATGCGCGCTTCGATGACCACCTGCCGGTTGGCGATGTCCACCGACTCGATGAGGTTGCGCATCACGGCCAGGTAACCGGGGATCTCGCTGATGATGAGCTGGTTGGTGCGGGCGTCGACGATGATCCGGGCGCGCGGCGAGGCCATCTCGCGCAGAAGGTTGGCCACGTCCGCGGAGCGCGCGTACGAGAGCTTGAAGGCGATGGTTTGCGTCGGGACGTTCAGCCGCTCCTCTTCGTTCAGCCGGCGCCTGGCGTTCGCTTCCTCCGCGAGGCGCGAGATGGTGCCCACGCGCATCACGTTGCCTTCCAGGATGTAGTCCAGCCCGTTCTGCCGGAGGATGATCTCCAGCGCCTGGTCCCACGGCACGTCGGCGAAATCGACGGTCACCGAGCCGGTCACCTGCGGGTCGACGGCGATGTTGAGACCCGTCAACTGGGCGAAGGTGCGGAGCACGTCCTTGACGTCGGCGTCTTTGAGGTTCAGCGAGATCGGCTCGCCGGTGTAAACCTTCTCGGTGGCGCTCAGCGTGCGGCCGGAGAGCGAGCCGCCGAGGGCGGGCGTCACCGGCAGCGGCGTCGAGCCGATGACCGGCAGCCCCTGGTCGTTCGCCGCGGCGTTGAAGACGTCTTCGGGCGCAGGGGCGGGCGCGGCGGACGGCTGCGCGTTGAGGTTCCTTCCGGTTCTCCGCGGCGCGGGCGCCGGCGGCGTCTGCGCTGCCTGAGCGTTGATGCGTGCGGTGGCCACCGGCGCGCTCTTCTCGGCTGCCGGCGCCGGCATCTTCCACGTCGGAGCGTTCTCGGCAATGGTCGGCACCTGCGCCGGGACATCGGCGGGCGTCGCGGCGGCGATGGGGTGGGCGGCCGCCGGCGGCGTCTCGATGAGTTTCGGCGCATCGACGGCGGCGATCTTCGCCGCTTCGCCGAACGAAACCTGGAGTCGGTCGCCGACTTTGACGATGTGGTAGTCGGCGGGCTGATCGAGATCGAGGACCACGCGGGTGATCGGATCGGGCGAGCTCTTGAACTGCGCGACGCGGATCTTCCTGACCACGCCGCCGGCGGCGAGGTTGACGACGTTCTTCGGAAGCTTGTCCTTCACGCCGTTGAGGTCGATGACCACGCGCGCCGGATTGGTCAGCTTGAAGGCGTTGTAGGCGAGGTCGCCGTCGGAGGCGAGCTGCACCTCCATCGACGTACCGCTGCCGCTGGTCTCTATCTTCTTCAGCGTCTTGGCCTTCGGTAGCGGAATCGGCTCGGCGATGACCGGCGCTTCGGCCTTCACCATCTCGATGATCGGTTCGGGGTTCTGCACCTCCGGCGCAGGCGCAGAGACGACGCTCACCAGCGGCATCGGCTCTTCGTGTGCGGCCGGCTGCGCGTCGGCGACGAGCGGCGCGGGAAGGTTGATGGTGACCGCGTTGGCCTCCGCGGAGGCGTGCAGGGTCGCCTGCTGGTTGAGCATGACGGTGACGCGGGTGAGGCGCGTCCCCATCTCCGTCACTTCATCGACGGCGACCGAGGCGACCGACGCAGGGAGGTTGGCGGGAATGGTGAGCGATTCGGCCTTGGAGGCGCCGGTGAGATCGACCACGAACTGGCTGGGCTGCGGGCTGTAGGAATTGAAGACGGGGCTGCCGCTGGTACGGAGGATGAGACGCGGGGACGTTGACGCGTCGATCTCGACGGCGTTGAGCGTCATGACGGCGGCGGCAACGGGGACCGGGGGCTTCGCCTCCGTTTTGCGACGGCCGAACAGGCCCGCCTGGGTCGGACCGACGCTCAGAACGAGCAGGCCCGCAATCAGCAGGATTCGGTTGGCTCTTGTCATACTTCCCATCCTCACCATCTCACAGCCCTCCACACCACGCCTGCACTCCCAGCACGGTTACTTCTTCTGACTCTCGGGGACGAGCTCTTTGACCACCTCGCGGAACCGCTCGATCCGAGTCGGATCGTTGACCTCCTGCCGGAACACCACGGAGGAGGGGGTGATGCGAATGACTTCACCATCGAGAACTTTGTCGCCCACGTGGATCAGGTAGCCCTTGTTGTCGGGACCGTTGACCATCGCCAGCAAGCCCTGCGCGCGCGTCTTGATGACGCCCTGCAACTTGATCTCGTCGATGAGGAACCCCGGCGGTCCCGGCGGACGCTGTCCCGGCTGCAGCTTCGGCGCGGGACCGACCAGCGACTGGAACGGATCGCGCCGTCCTTGCGGGTCGTAGTGGTACGCGTCGGCCGAGGCCGGCTCCTCCAGGATCTCCTGCAGCGTCTGCTGCATGTTCGGCTCGGTGCTGGAGGCGGTGGTCGCCGTCGTAGCCGTGGTCGACGTAGTCGATGCCGGGGGCGGCCCGCCCGGCCGCCCGCCCGGCGTCTGCGCGAACAGCGTGGCCATGGCCGCGGCGACGATCAGGATGGAGAGCGCGAATCGGTTCACTTTCATGATCCCGGCCCCGCTTTTCCGTCCTTCTTGTCGTCCTTCTCCTGCTCCTTCGGCTCCACGTACATGAAGGTCTTGGCGACGAAGTCGGCGCTGATGGTCCGATCGGTCTGCAGCGTCAGCGCATTGATGGAGATCTGCTCGACGTTGATGATGCGCGAGAAGTTGCTGAGCCGATTGAAGAGGATCGCCAGGTTGTGGTAGCGGCCGTCGACGGAGATGGAGATCGGCCACTCGACGTACGGATCGCTGCTCGGCGCTCCCGGCTGCGGGAACGTGATCTTGTGCAGGACGAAGTCGCCCTGGTCGACCAGCGACTTCACCTTCTTGATGATCTCTTCGGTGTTGCGCGACGACGGAAGGATCCGGCGCAGCTTCTCCAGCTCCAGCTCCAGCCGACGCACTTCCTCGCGGAACTGCGGAAGCTTGCGCTGCGCCGAACGTCCCTGCTCGATTTTCTTGTCGAGGTCGGCGATCTTCGACTCAGCGACTTTGATGTCTTCGTTGATCTTGGCGATGAAGAAGTAGTTCGCGGCGAAGATCAGGCCGCCCGCCAGAAACAGGCCGATCAGCAGTCCGTAGTATGAGGGTTTACCTTCCAGCAGCGACGCCATCAGCCCTCCTACTTCCCACCCGTTCCCGACGTCGACGCCGAGCCGCCGGTCCCGGCGGTACCGGTCGCCGCATCGGCGGCACCGGCCTCCCCTTTCGGGGCATACGTGAACTTGAACGACATGACAAAGGTGTACACCGGCGTCTTACCGCTGACGGACGCGCCGGTCATGGAGCTCAGATCCGGCTCCTCGAAGAACGAATCGCTCTTGATGTTTTCCACGAAGTTGGCGATGGCGTTCGGGTTGAGCCCGCGCCCCTCGATGCTGATCAAGCCGCCGCTCATGCTGAGCTTGTCGAGCCAGACCAGGTCGGGAAGATCCTTGCTGATCTGATCCATGATGCGCACCGGCCCCTTTTGGCTCTGCTTGAGGTTGTTGATGAGATCGATGCGCTTCTGCAGGCTGTCCTTGCGCTTCTGATACTCCTCGACTTCCTTGATGATCGACTCGAGCCGCTGGGCCTCGACCGACTTGTTGGCCACGGTGTCCTGGCGCTCGGAGAGGGTGCGCTTCTGGAGGAACCACCAGCCGGCGCCGACGAGGATGCCGAGGATCAGGCCGCCGGCGACGAGGATGTTGTTGACGTTGCTGGGACCCGCGGCTGCGGCGGCGGAGACGCCGGGAGACGCTCCGGCCCCCCGGACGGCCCGCCCTTCCCGCACTAGGTTGATCTTGATCACGCGTCCCCCAACTTCCTAATGGCCAAGCCGACGGCGATGGCCATGCTCGGGCCGATCTCGGCCAACTCCTCGGGGTTGAACTCTTTCTCGTCGACGGTGACCTTCTGGAACGGATCCATCACGGCCACCGGGATGCCGAACTTGTCGCGCAGGATGGCGTCGAGGTTCAGCACACCGGAACCGCCGCCGGCGAGGACGATCTCGTCGACGCGGTCGGCGCCGGAGGTCGCGGTGAAGAAGTCGAGCGTCTTGCGCAGCTCGCCCGCGAAGTCCTCGCTCACGGAGTTGAGGATGGGGATGACCTGCTGGATGGTGTAGTCGCCGACCGGTTTCCCCTTCTTCAGCTCCTCGGCCTGTTCGAACGAGAGGCTCAGCTCGCGCTGGATGGCGTCGGTGTACTGGTTGCCGCCGAAGGTGATGTCGCGCCAGAAGAGGGAAGTGCTGCCGGAGAGGACGTTGACGTTGGTGACCGAGGCGCCGACGTTGACCAGGGCCAGGACCTTCCCCTCTTCGACCTCGTAGTTCATCTCGTAGGCGTTCTGAAGGGCGAAGGCGTCGACGTCGACCAGCACCGGAATCTTCCCGGTCTGGCTGATCACCGAGGTGTAGTCGTTGATCTTTTCCTTCTTCACGGCGACCAGGATGACGTCGATGTTGTCGCCGGTACCGGGAGGGGTGAGGGGGACGTAGTCGAGGTTGACGTCGTTGATGTCGAAGGGGATGTACTGCTCGGCTTCCCACTGAATCGACTCCGCCAACTCCTCGGGCGACATGGCCGGGAGAGTGATCTTTTTGATGATGACGGAGTGGCCGGAAAGGGAGGTGGCGTAATTGGAATTCTTGACGGCTTTTTCGCTGTTCAGCCGCCCGATCGTCTCGACCACCAGCGATGAGTCCATGATGGACCCGTCGACGATCGCTTCCGGAGAGAGGCGCTCGATCCCAAGCTTGACGAGCTGGTACGTGCCGCCTTTCTTCTCCTTCAACTCGACGAGCTTGACGGCAGATGAGCCGATATCAAGGCCGACGACATTTTTGCTCTTTGAGAAGAACACCGCTCACCCCATCCTCTCACTGACTTCTCGTTGGCGCCGGGTTGTGGAAAGGTCGACCGAAATTACAACGTTTAATTGGCGGTGTCAACTCTACAGCTTTAGGTTTATGAATCGATTACGCGCGATTCACGGCATGCTAGAATCCGCGGCCGTCCGCGTTATTTGAGGAGCTTTCGATGGCAAAAATGTGCGAAGTCTGCGGCAAGGCCCCCGTTTTCGGAAACCGGGTGAGCCATGCGCACAACGTCTCCAGCCGGCGCTGGATCCCCAATCTGCAGCGCATTCGGGTGATGATCGGCAAGAGCGTCAAGCGCCTCAATGTCTGCACCCGGTGCATCCGATCCGGAAAGGTTCAGAAGGCGGCGCGGTAGGCGTCACGCCGTCGCGTGGCGCACGTTGAACTTCCTCTCCACCTGCATCACGCCCTCCAACCCCGATATCGATCGCGTGACCTTCTCGAGGTGCTTGAGGTCCGCGATCTCCAGGGTCAACTCCGCCGTCGCCTTCCCGTCGCCGGTGCGCGAATCCAACTGACGGATGTTCGTCTTCAGGTTGGCGATGGTGTTGACCACCCGCGCCAGGATGCCCTGGCGATCCTCCATGACGATTTCCAGATCGACCTGGAACTGCGCCTGGCGCTGATCGGCCCACTCCACGGCGATCTCGCGGTCGGCGTTGAACAGCAGGTTCCGGACGTTCGGGCAGTTCTTGCTGTGCACCGCCACGCCTTTGCCGCGAGTCACGAACCCGGTGATCGGCTCGCCCGGTAGCGGGTTGCAGCACTTGGCCAGGTAGGTCATCAGGTCGTCGTAGCCCTTGACCTTGATGGCATGTGAGCCGGTGAAGGGAAAGATCTTCCGGACCGCCCGCTGGATGACGCCGGTCTGCTCGGCCGGCTGGTCTTCCTTGGCAAAGCGCTCCACCACACTGCGTGAAGAGATCTTGCCGTAGCCGACGTCGGCGTAGAGGTCATCCAGCCGCGGCAGGGAGTACTCGGTGAGGACGCCGTCGAGCGCGTTCTCCGCCACCAGCTTCCGCCACGTCACCCGAAGCCGCTTCGCTTCCTTCTCGATCAGTTTCCGTCCCAGCTCGATCGAGCGGTGCTTCTGCTCGGTGTTCAGCCAGTGCCGGATCTTGTGCCGCGCCCGCGAGGTCACCACCATGTTGATCCACTCGCGGGAGGGGGTCTGGTTCGGGCCGGTGACGATCTCCACGATGTCGCCGTTCTTCAGCGCCGTCCGCAGCGGGACCAGTTTCCCGTTCACCCGGGCGCCGACGCAGTGGCTGCCGACGTCGGTGTGGATGCGGAAGGCGAAGTCGAGAGGCGTGGCGCCGCGCGGGAAGGCGAACACATCGCCTTTCGGCGTGAAGGTGTACACCTCGTCGGGGTAGAGGTCGATCTTCAGCGAGTGCATGAAGACCCGCGGATCCTTGATGTCGTTCTGCCACTCCACGAGCTGCCGCAGCCAGAGGAAGTTCGAGTCGTCCGGCTGCGCCCCCATCCGCCCTTCCTTGTACTTCCAGTGCGCCGCGATCCCCTGCTCGCCGATGAGGTCCATCTCCCGGGTGCGGATCTGCACCTCGAACGGCTGCCCCTTTTCCGCCACCACCGTGGTGTGCAGCGACTGGTAGAAGTTCGGCTTCGGCATGGCGATGTAGTCCTTGATCCGCCCCGGGACCGGACGCCACATCTGATGGATGATGCCGAGGGCCGCGTAGCAGTCCTTGACGCTGCCGGTGATGATGCGGAAGCCGATGTAGTCGTAGATCTGGCCGATGTCGATCTCCTGCCGGCGCAGCTTGGTCCAGATCGAATAGGTCGACTTCACCCGGCCGTTGACCTCGCCGTGGATGTCGTTCTCGCCGAGCTTCTTGGCCAGGGTCTCCTTGATGCGCCCCAGCAGGTCACCCGACACGGCGAGCTTCTCGCTGATGGCCCGGTTCAGCTCCTCGTGCTCGCGAGGGTGGAGATTCTGGAAGGAGAGGTCTTCCAGCTCGTTCTTGATGCGGCCCATGCCGAGGCGGTTGGCGATGGGAGCGTAGATCTCCATCGTTTCCTTGGCGATGGCCAGGCGCTTCTCTTCCGGCAGGTGCTCGAGGGTCCGCATGTTGTGGAGGCGGTCGGCGAGCTTGACCAGCACCACGCGAAGGTCCGAGACCATCGCCAGCAGCATCTTGCGGAACGTCTCCGCCTGCTGCTCCTCCTTCGAGACGTAGGCGTAGCGGGAGATCTTGGTGACGCCGTCGACCAGCTCGGCGATGTCTTCGCCGAACATCTCGAGGAGGGTCTCCTTGGTGGTGAGGGTGTCCTCCAGGACGTCGTGGAGCAGGCCGACGGCGATGGAGGTCTCGTCGAGGCGCATCTCGGCGAGGATGTAGGCGACGTTGAGGGGGTGGATCAGGTAGGGATCGCCCGAGCTGCGGACCTGCCCGCGATGCTCGCGGGCCGAGAAGATGTAGGCCTTCTGAAGCAACTCCTCGTCGAAGTCGGGCTTGTAGGCTTCCACCTTGTCGAGGATGTCTTCGAAGCGGATCATGTTCGCGGGTGTAACAAATGGGTGATCGTAGCAGTTCCTTTCGGGGTTGCGAGGTCTCGCGGTCTCGGGGGTTTCGAAGCCACACCCTCCCCCGCCGAGACCGCGAGACTCCGAGACCACGCAACCCTCCCCGTGGCGCGCCTCTTGCTCCGTTCGCCATCCGTGTGCCCTGGATTCAATGGAGTGGCGGCCGAGGCCGGCCACAGAAATAAGGAGGTACTCTCGTGAAGCGTTTGTCTCGTTCGATGTTGTTCGTGTTCATTCTCCTGGTGGCCGTGACGGCCGTACCGTCGTTCGCCGGCGTGGTGCCGTCGAAGACTGCTGCGAATCAGAGCCTCGATCAGCGTCAAGCCGATCTCGCGCTGGTGCGGGACGTCGTGGCCAACGAGCAGGTCGCGTCGATCCTGGCGCAGCGCGGGTTCACGCAGGAGCAGGTCGATCAGAAGCTGTCGCAGCTCTCCGCGCAGGACCTGCACCAGCTCGCGCAGAACCTCGACCAGCTCCAGGCCGCCGGCCTGACCAAGCAGGAATGGCTGTGGATCGCCATCGGCGCCATCGCCGCCCTGGTTCTGATCATCGCTCTCAGTTGATGCCGTCTGTTCGCGCTGTAACCGAATGGGCGAGTGCGCCGTCCCGGCGCCTCGCCCTTCTTCTGCTTCCGCTCCTTTTGGCCGGCTGCATCACCCTCGCGCCGCGCTCGCAACGGGCCGGCGAGTCGGCCGCGGTCATCCCCGATGTGCCGCTGCTGAAGTGGGGCGTGGAGTCGTGCGGCGCCGGCTCGCTGTCGACGGTGCTGCAGCATTACGGCGATCCGACAACCATGGAACAGCTCGACCAGACGCTGCCGAAGATTCGCGGCGGCGTCCTGACCATCGACATGCTGGTCGCGGCGCGCAAGCAAGGCTTCGACGCGCAGCTCGTCACCGGCACATCGGAGAACGTCACGGCGGAGCTGGCGGCCGGCCGTCCAGTCATCCTGATGATCCAGTCGGTGGAGTATCCCGGCAAGAACTACGACTTCTTCCACTACATCGTCCTCGACGGCTTTGACGCCGCCCGCCAGCTGATCCGCACGCAGTGGGGCGACCAGAAGGGCCGCTGGACGACGTTCGACAAACTGGAGAAGCCGTGGGCGGGCGGCGGCCACGCGGCGATCTTCATCCGTCCGCGCGGCGACGACGCCGTCGCTCTCCGGGCCGCCGTGGCGCTGGAGGACGAAGGGAAGTACGCCGACGCCGCCGCGCGCTATCGCGAGATCGTCACCCACCACCCCACCTCCATCGTCGCCTGGACGAACCTCGGCAACGCCGAGCGCCAGCTCGGCAATACGGCCGAGGCGGAGCGGGCGTTCCGCAAGGCCATCGAGGCCGACAGCGCCGCCGCGCGCGACGCCCTCAACAACCTCGCCTGGCTGCTCTACGAGGAGAAACGCCTCGACGAGGCGGAGCCGCTTGCCCGCAAAGCGGTCGCCGAGCCGGGCCCCGACTCGTACCTGATGCTCGATACCCTCGCCCGCGTGCTCGCCGCGAAAGGATCGTGCGACGAGGCGCTGACGACGTTCCGCCACGCTATCGACGCCGTCCCCGCCGCGCGCAACGAAGCGCGCGCGGACATCGAGAAGGCGATGGGGGAAGCGCAGACGCGCTGTCGTTCGTAGGCGTTCGCCGTTAGCCGTTGACCCTTGACCGATATATGTTGCGCCGGTGAACGGCCAACGCCCAACGGCCAACGGCGAACGCTTTTCGCGGCGCACCAACTGGAACCCCATCACCAACCGCCTGTCGATCGCGCGCGCAAAGCGGCCCGACGCCCTCGACCTGACGATCTCCAATCCCACCCTGGCCGCCCTCCCCTATCCGCTCGATGAGTTGTCCGACGCGATGGCCCGCGCCGCGCGCGCGCCGTACGACCCTCAGCCGCTCGGGCTCCCCTCGGCGCGCGAGGCGGTGGCGCGCGAGATCGGCTGCCACGCGGCGGAGGTCGTCCTTACCGCCTCCACCAGCGAGGGATACTCGTTCCTCTTCAAGCTGCTTTGCGATCCCGGCGACAACGTAGTCACCGCCACGCCGTCGTACCCGCTCATCGAGCACCTCGCGGCGATGGAGATGATCGAGGTGCGGCACTTTCCACTCGAGTTTCATCGACGCTGGGAGCTCGACGCCGCGCGCATCCCCATCGACGGGCGGACGCGGGCCATCGTGGTCGTCAATCCGAACAATCCCACCGGCTCGTTCGTGACTGCGGAGGAGTGGGAGACGATTTGGCGTCTCGGTATCCCCGTAATTTCGGACGAGGTGTTTTTCGACTACCCGCTCGACGGAGTGCGGGCGGGACGCCCGACCAGCGCGGGCGGGACGCCCGCACTCCACTTCGCCCTGGGCGGGCTCTCGAAGTCCGCCGGACTGCCGCACTACAAGCTCGGATGGATCCGGGTGCCGGACCCCCATGCCGTCGCCGCGCTGGAGCTGATCGCCGACAACTTCCTTTCCGTGGCCACGCCGGTGCAGGTCGCGCTGCCGGAGATTCTGGCCCTCGCGCCGCGGATCCGCGCCGCCATCGCGGAGCGTACACGCGTGAATCTGGCCACCGCCAAGCGGTTGGTGAGCGGTGCCGCGCAGCTCCTGCCGGCGGAGGGCGGGTGGTCGGCGGTGATCCGCGTTCCGAGCACCATGAGCGACGAGGAATTCGCGCTCGACGCGCTAGAACGGCACGGCGTCGTCGTCCATCCGGGATATTTTTTCGATTTCGATCGCGACGGATACTTCGTCGTGTCGCTGCTGACCCCCTGCGAGGTTTTCTTTGATGGCCTTTCGCGACTTCTGGCTTCTTGATCCAAGCGTCACCTTCCTCAACCATGGCTCGTTCGGCGCGACGCCCATCGCCGTGCTGGCCAAACAGGACGAATACCGCGCGCGGCTGGAGCGGGAACCGGTGCGCTTCATGATCCGCGAGCTGGAGCCGCTGCTCGATGCCGCGCGCGCCGAGGTCGCGAAGTTCGTCGGCGCCGCGCCGGAGGACATCGCCTTCGTCCCCAACGCCACCGCCGGGTTGAACGCCGTCCTTCGCTCGCTCGACCTCGATCGCCACGACGAGCTGCTGGTCACCACCCACGAATACAACGCTTCGCGCAACGCGCTCGATCACGTCGCGTCGCTCGCGGGCGCGAAAGTGATCGTCGTCGATGTGCCTTTTCCCATCGAGTCGCCGGAGGTCGTCATCGAGCGAGTGCTTGCGGCCGTCACGGAGCGGACGCGGCTCCTGCTCATCGACCACATCACCAGCCAGACCGCGCTGATCCTGCCGGTGGAACGGCTGGTGGCCGAGATGCTGGCGCGCGGCATCGACACGCTCATCGACGGCGCGCACGCGCCGGGGATGATCGCGCTCGACATCCACGCCATCGGGGCGGCGTACTACACCGGCAATTTTCACAAATGGGTCTGCGCGCCGAAGGGCGCCGGATTCCTCTATGTTGCGCGGAACCGCCGCGCGACGATCCGCCCGACGATCATCAGCCACGGCGCGAACGCCACCCGCACCGACCGCAGCCGCTACCTCCTCGAGTTCGATTGGACCGGCACGTACGATCCGACCGCGTGGCTCTGCGTCCCCGAGGCGATGCGATTCATTCCGTCGCTGGTCGAGGGAGGATGGCCGGAGGTGATGCGGCGCAACCACGAGCTCGCGCTGCGGGCACGCGATCTCCTCTGCGACCGCCTGGGCATCGCGCATCCGGCGCCCGACGCCATGCTCGGCTCGATGGCCGCCTTCCCGCTCCCCGACGGCACCGCCCTCGACGCCTCCGCGCTCTACGGCGGCGACGCGCTGCAGGATCTGCTGCTCGACAAGTACGCGATCGAAGTGCCGCTGATGCCGTGGCCGCATCCGCCGAAGCGCGTGCTGCGGGTGTCGGCGCAGTTGTACAACGCGATCGAGGATTACGAGCGGCTCGCGGAGGCCCTACGGGCGCTGCTACCGTCATCCTGAGCCGCGCAGACGGCGAAGGATCTCCGCCGCGGAGACCCTTCGCTACGCTCAGGGTGACGGGTCACACGAAATACCGCGCTAGCGCCACTTCCAACTCATTCTGCTTGGTGGGCTTGGAGAGGTAATCGTCCATTCCCGCGGCGAGGCATTTCTCGCGGTCGCCTTCCAGCGCGTTCGCGGTCATGGCCACGATGCGCCGCTTGCGGCCGGTCGTCGCGTCGCGTTTACGGATCTCGGTCGTCGCTTCGTAGCCGTCCATGACCGGCATCTGGCAGTCCATGACGATGATGTCGTAGTCGCGGCCGGCCACCGCGTCGAGCGCTTCCTGGCCGTTGGCCACCGAGTCGGCCCGGTAGCCGAGCTTCGTCAACTGGCTCATGGTCAGCTTCATGTTGAGGAAGTTGTCCTCCACCAGCAGGACGCTGACGCTCTGCTTTTTCTCGGGCGGAACGGGCGGCGGTGGAAGGGAGACGGCGCGCCAGCGGCCCGACAGTGGCCGCGAGAGCGGCAGCGCGTCTCTGGCCAGAGCGATGGTCAGGGCGTCGAACAGCTCCGACTGCCCGACAGGCTTGGCCACGTACGCATGAACGCCGACCTCGCGCAGCCGCTCCTCGTTGATGGGCGTGTTGTCGCTGGTCATCAGGATCAGGCGCGTTCCGCCGATACTCTTGTCGGCGTGGATCTCGCGGGCGAAGGTGATCTCGTCGAGGTCGGCGGAGCGGTCGTAGATCGCGACGCGGTACGGATCGCCGGCCGCCGCCGCGCGTCGCAGCATGGCCAGCGCCTCCACCGCCGTCTCCGCGACGTCGGCGCGCATTTCCCAGATCGTCTCCAGGTAGTGCCGCACCACTTTGCGATGGGTGAGCGCGGCGTCGACGACCAGCACGCGCTTGCCGTTGAACGAGAGGTCGGACGACGCGATCGGCCGGATGGCCATCTCCTTGGCGAACGACACCGTGAACCAGAAGCACGTCCCCACGCCCGGCGTGCTGTCGACGTCGATCAATCCGCCCATGGTCTCCACCAGATGCCGCGCCGTGGAGAGCCCCAGGCCGACGCCGCCGAAGCGCCGGGTGCTGCTTGCTTCGATCTGCGAGAACTTCTCGAACAGCAGCAGCCGGTCCTCGGCCGCGATCCCGATGCCGGTATCGCGCACTTCGAAGCGCACCACGCGATGGGTGTTCGTTTCGGTCTGGAGCTGCACCCGGAGCGTGACCCGCCCCTGCTCGGTGAACTTGACCGCGTTCTCCATCAGGTTGGTGACCACCTGCCGCAGCTTGGCCTGATTGCCGCGGAAGACGGCCGGGAGGCGTTGGTCGAAATCGAGGACCACGTCGACGTCTTTACCCAGCACGACGACCTTCATCACTTCGACGATGCGCTGCAGTATCCGGAAGAGGTCGAAGTCGACGTTCGACGCCCCGAGGCCGCCCGCCTCCAGATTGGAGACGTACAGGATGTTGCTGACGATGGTCAGCAACTGCTCCGCGCTGGCGCGCGCCTGCATGGCAAAGTCGCGCTGCTCTTCGTTGAGGGCGGTGGAGGTCAGGAGATCGATCATCCCCACGATGCCGTTCATCGGCGTGCGGATCTCGTGGCTGACGTTGGTGAGGAACTGGGTCTTGAGCCGCGCCGCCTCCAGGGCGGCGTCCTTGGCCCGCCCCAGCTCCGACTCGAAGTTGATGCGCTCGGTGATGTCGCGGAACATCACGCGCGCCAGGACGGAGCGCCCGTCGATGACTTTCGGGTGGACGCCTCCCTCGACGTTGATGCGCTTTCCGGTCGACGTCACGAAGACCGTCTCGATCGATTTCGGCTCGCCGGAGGCGATCACTTCGCTGAAGGCGATGCGGAAGTCATCGCGCGCCGAGGACTCCACGACCCGCGAGAGCGGCTGGTTCACCAGCGCGTCGCGCCTCATGGCCAACGCGTCGAACATGGCCTGATTGGCGTGCAGCAGCCGGCCGTCGGCGTCGATGCTCATGATCAGATCGGTGGTGCGCTCGAAGAATTCGCGGAAGCGCTCCTCCGCGTCGGCGGCCGACGACGCCAGCCGCTCGATCTCGCCGGCCTGCTGTCGCACGCGCAGCTCCGCCATCACGCGGGCGGCGAGGTTGCGCAGGATGTCGCTCTGTTCGTTCTTCAGCGCGCGCGTCGCGCGGTCGAGGATCGTCAGCGCACCGAGGAAGGTGCCGTCTTCGTCGATGAGCGGCACGCTGGCGAGGAACCGTAGAAATGGCGTGCCGCTGACCAGCGGATGTGCGGCAAATCGCGGGTCGGCGGTCATGTCGGAGACCACGGTCGGCACGCGCTCGTGAACCAGGCGCGCGGCGAGCGAGTAGGCGATGGGGAGCGACATCAGGTTCCAGCCGACGGCGGCCTTGATCCACTCGCGGTCGGCGTCGAGAAAGCCGAGGATGGCCACCGGCGCGGCGGTGAGGCGGGCGGCGTCGGCGACCAGTTGGTCGAAGAGCGGTTCTCGCGCGGCGTTGTTGACGCGGCAGGCAGCGATGCGCTGCAGGCGCGCGGCGTCGGACACCACCGGCAGCGGCTGCGAGAGATGTTCAGTCATCTGGGATACCCGATCGGACCTCGGCATCATATGCGGGTGGACCGGTTTCTGCACTCGCTTCGCCCATGAAAACGCGATGGTTTGTTCTCGTGGCAATGCTCCTGACGCTCGCCTGCCGGAAGAGCGAGGCCCCCGCGGTGTCGACCGACACGGCGACGACGTCGACCATGATGGTCAACGAGACCACCGGCACCGTGACCGGCACCGGTTCGACCGGCGGCGGCTCGAGCACGCTCACCGACGCGGAGAAGACGTTCATCATCACGGCGGCGCAGGGCGGCATGGCCGAGGTCTCGCTCGGCAGCCTCGCCGCGCAGAAGGCGCTCCGCGCGGAGGTGAAGTCATTCGGCAACCGGATGGTCAACGATCACGGCAAAGCGAACGACGAACTGAAGGCGCTGGCGACGAACAAAGGCCTCGCCCTGCCGACCGAGCTCTCCAAGGAACAGAACAAGGCTGGCGACAACCTGGCGAAAGCGAGCGGGAAGGATTTCGACCGCGCCTACGTCGCGGCCATGGTCGCCGACCACGAGAAGGACGTCGCCGAGTTCGAGAAGGCGATGCGGGAAGTGAAGGATCCCGACCTTCAGGCGTGGGTGTTGAAGACGCTCCCGACACTGCAGGAGCACTTGAGGATGGCCAAGGGGATGGCCAAATGACGACCCTCACGCGAGGGGTTAGGTTGTCCTTCTCCCGCTTGCGGGAGAAGGTGCCGCGAAGCGGCGGATGAGGGTCAACGATTCTTGAACTTGGCCACGATGTAGTCGCGGTTCATGCGGGCGATGAAGTCGATGGAAATCTCCTTCGGGCAGACCGCCTCGCACTCGCCGAACATCGTGCAGCTCCCGAAGTGCTCCTCCATCACCTGCACCATGTTCTCGACGCGCTGGTAGCGCTCGGGCTGGCCCTGCGGGAGGAGTCCGAGGTGGGAGATCTTGGCGGCGGTGAAGAGCTGCGCGGCGCCGTTGGGACACTGCGCCACGCACGCGCCGCACTGGATGCACTCGGCGGCGTCCATGGCGTGCTCTTGCACCGGCTTGGGGATCGGAATGTTGTTCGCCTCGACGGCGCTGCCGGCGTTGACGGAGATGAAGCCGCCGGCCTGGATGATGCGGTCCATCGCGCTGCGGTCGACGATCAGGTCCTTGATCACCGGAAACGCGCGCGCGCGCCATGGCTCGACGCGGATGACGTCGCCGTCGCTGAAATGGCGCATGTGCAACTGGCAGGTCGCCGTGCCGCCCAGCGGGCCGTGCGCGATGCCGTTGATCATCACGCCGCACGATCCGCAGATGCCTTCCCGGCAGTCGTGCTCGAAGTGGACGGCCTCGTCTCCGCGCTCGATGAGCCCCTCGTTGACGACGTCGAGCATCTCCAGGAACGACGCGTCGGGCGAGATGTCCTTCGCCGGATACGTGACGAACCGCCCCACGGAGCTCGGTCCCGATTGCCGCCAGACGTGCAGTGTCAGATCCATCAGTGCCTCACTCCCCTTCGCCGCGGCCCGGGCGGCGCGGATGCGATGGTGATTCTCCGGATGACGTGATTCGAGGTGTCGGCGACGATCAGGCTGCCGTCGGGCGCGATCTGCAGCCCCACCGGACCGTTGAAGCGCGCCACGCGGCCGTTGCCGTCGGCGTAGCCGCCCTCACCGGGAACGCCGGCGATGGTCTCCAGCACACCGTCCGGGCGCAGGCGGCGGATGGTGCCGTTGCCGGTGTCGGCAACGTAGACGTTGCCGGCGTCGTCGACATCGATGCCGGTCGGCGTGCGGAGCAGTCCGGGGATGCCGTCGTCGCTGCCGACGACGGCCGGTTCGCCGGCGACGACCGTTCGCAGACCGTCGGGCGCGATACGCGTAACGGTGTGCAGTTCGCTGTCGGTGACGAAGAGCGAGCCATCCGGCCCGAACGCCAGTCCTCGGGGCGAGACGAAGCCGCGGGCGAACGTCGCCACGCTCTCGGCGAAGTATTCTGCCTCGAAGTTGATGACGCGGATGAGCTTGCGGATTGACCCGTTGCCGGTATCGGCGATGAAAATCGAACGCGGGTTACAACAACTCGCGGTGGGATAACGCCGCCGGTCGACGGTCACCGCGGTGGGTCCATGGAAAACGGGAATGGTCGGATCGACGGTGCCGTCGTGTTCGCCCGGCGCGTTCTTCACTCCCACCCTCACCGAATCATGGACGAAGGGCGCGCCGTAGATATCCCGTTGCTCGAGGACGTGCGCGCCGGTGCTGGCGATGAACAGTCCGCGGCCGTAGAAAGGCGACGTCGGGTATTGCCCGGGCGGCTCGATGACGATGCCGCCGCTCATGGGGCCACCGAAATCGAAGGATTCCGGCAATGACGAATCGAGGTGGAACGTCGATACCGCGCCGCCGCTCACCTTCCGGACCACGCTGTTCATGCGGTCGACGACGTACACGTCGCCGCTCGCCAGGTCGACGGTGAGGTGTGTGGGCTTGTTGAAGAGCGCGATGTTCGCCGCACCGTCGAGACGCCCGGCAACGCCCGGAACGCCCGCGATGGTGGTTACCGTGACCGTCACGGCGAGAAGGGCATGGATCACTTATAGCTCCTGGTAGCGAGTTTGACTTCTTCGTACGTCAACGGCTCTTTGTGGAGGACCGGCGCCTTACCGTCGCCTGCAAACTCCCACGCTCCAACGTACAGAAACTCGTCGTCATTGCGCCTGGCCTCGCCATCGACCTGATGCTCGACGCGGAAGTGCCCGCCCGCCGACTCCTCGCGGTGCAGGGCGTCGATGCACATCAGCTCGGCGAGCTCGAAGAAGTCGGCGACGCGCAGCGCCTTTTCCAGCGCCTGGTTGGGCTCGTCGCCATTGCCGAGGACGCGGACGTCGCGCCAGTACTGCTCGCCCAGCGCGCGCACATCGCCGATCGCTTTCTTCAGACCCTCGGCCGATCGCGCCATGCCGCAGTACTCCCACATCAGGAGTCCGAGCTCGCGGTGGAACGAGTCGACGCTGCGGTTCCCCTTCGCCGACAGCAGCCGGTTGACGCGATCGTCGACGTCGCTCCGGGTCTGCTTGAACTCCGGCCGGTCGGCGGAGACCTTCTTGCCGAGGTACGCGGAAAGGTAGTCGCCGATGGTGACGGGGAGGACGAAGTAGCCGTCGGCGAGGCCCTGCATCAGGGCGCTGGCGCCGAGGCGGTTCGCGCCGTGATCGGAGAAATTCGCCTCGCCGATGACGTAGAGGCCGGGGACGTTGGACATCAGGTTGTAGTCGACCCACAGGCCGCCCATGGTGTAGTGCGGCGCCGGATAGATCCGCATCGGCACTTCGTACGGATCCTCGGCGGTGATGTCGCGGTACATGTCGAAGAGGTTGCCGTAGCGCTCTTCGATGGTTTTGCGTCCGAGGCGCTCGATGGCGTCGGCGAAATCGAGGTAGACGCCGCGGCCGCTCGGGCCGACCCCGCGCCCCTCGTCGCAGACTTCCTTGGCCGCGCGCGAAGCGATGTCGCGCGGGGCGAGGTTGCCGAAGCTCGGATACTTGCGCTCCAGGTAGTAATCGCGCTCGCTCTCCGGAATCTCCTGCGGCCGGCGCTCGTCGCCCTTCCGCTTCGGAACCCAGATGCGGCCGTCGTTGCGCAGCGACTCCGACATCAGCGTCAGCTTCGACTGGTAGTCGCCGCTCTGCGGGATGCACGTCGGATGGATCTGCGTGTAGCAGGGATTGGCGAACAGCGCGCCACGGCGGTGCGCGCGCCAGATGGCGGTGGCGTTCGATGCCTTGGCGTTGGTCGAGAGGTAGAAGACGTTGGCGTAGCCGCCGGTGCCGAGAACGACGGCGTCACCGGCGTGGGATTCGATGGCGCCGGTGACCATGTCGCGGGCGATGACACCCTTCGCGTGCCCATCGACGATGACGACGTCGAGGATGTCGTAGCGCGGGTACATCGTCACCCGGCCGAGGGCGATCTGCCGCTCGAGGGCCTGAAACGCGCCGAGGAGCAACTGCTGGCCGGTCTGGCCGCGCGCGTAGAAGGTGCGCGACACCTGCACGCCGCCGAATGAGCGATTCTCGAGCAGGCCGCCGTACTCACGGGCGAACGGCACGCCCTGCGCTACGGCCTGGTCGATGATGTCGACGCTCAGTTCGGCGAGGCGATAGACGTTGCCTTCCCGGGCGCGGTAGTCGCCGCCTTTGATGGTGTCGTAGAAGAGCCGGTAGATGCTGTCGCCGTCGTTCTGGTAGTTCTTCGCCGCGTTGATGCCGCCCTGCGCGGCGATGGAGTGCGCGCGGCGCGGGGAGTCGTGGAAGACGAAGCATTTGACGTTGTAACCGAGCTCGCCGAGGGTGGCCGCGGCGGAGGCGCCCGCCAGCCCCGCGCCGACCACGATGATGTCGTACTTGCGCTTGTTCGCCGGGTTGACCAGCTTGTAGTGGGACTTCGCGTACTCCCACTTCTTGTCGATGGGCCCGGGCGGGATTCTGCTGTCGAGTTCCATTGTGAATCGGACCTTTCAGGCGCGCCTTAGCGGACGATTCCGATCAGCACGAAGATGGGGAACGAGATGTTCGCGGCGGCGATCAGCAGCGCGAACGCCGTGGCGAAGAGGCGCTTCCACGCGTTGAACTTCACGTGATTGAGCCCGAGCGAATTGAACATGCTCCAGAGGCCGTGGTAGAGGTGCAGGCCGAGCGCGAGGTTGGCGATGATGTAGATCGCGCTGACCCACCACACCTGAAATCCGGCCACGACGTTGTGATACGGGTTCTGCTCCACGTATGTCGTCGGCGGCGCGACCGCCCATCCCCACGTCAGGTGCGCCAGGTGGTAGAAAACGAAGAGGGCGATGATCACCCCGCCCCAGCGCATGGTGCGCGCGGCGTAGGTGCCGACCACGTAGTCGCGCTCCGCGTATTCGACCGGCCGGGCGGCGCGATTCATGAGGGTGAGCTGCGTCGCCGCCTGAATGTGCAGCCAGGTGGCCACGACCAGCAGGACGCGCACGATCCACAGCGGCACGTCGTTCGGCACGGCCGGCGCGCCCATGGTGCGCAGCCATTTCGCGTATTCGTTGAAGTGCTCGGCGCCGAGGTAGATCTTCAGGTTGCCGAGCATGTGGGCGAAGATCCAGCCGAAGAGGAAGATGCCGGTGGCGGCCATGACCGCCTTCTTGCCCACGGCGCTGGCCCAGATGCCGGCGATCCAGTTAACGCGGGGTTGGGTGCGGACGGACGGCGTGGCGGGCGCGGCAACGGTCATGGAGCAAATGATATCCGTACCTCATTGCGCACGCGCAAGCCGGTGGGATGCTTCGGCGCGTCTGCAAAAAAGTCGCGGTATCGCGTGGCCACGTTCGCCAGGTATTCCGTCACGGCCACGCGATAGATCCTGCTTGGATCGAGCTGCTGGCTCGTCGCCACCAGCGCCTCTTCGCCTTGGCTGGCCTCGAGAAGCCGCGCGAGCTGCGCTCCGCTCATCTCCACGACGACGATCTCGTTGTCGTACGGCATTGCGGCCCGCAATTCCTCGAAGGTGAGCACGCCCGGCGCGAGCGCCTGGCGGAAGCTGCTGGCGGTGGAGAGGGCGGCGTCCGCCGCAGCCGCGCGGCGCATGACATCCACGGCCCTTGCCGACAACTCCTCGACGCTGACAGGCTTCGCCAGGCGCGCGATCGGTTCGAACAGCGGCGCGTACTTTGGATCGCGCTCCAGCGCGCGCTGCATAGCTGCAACGCGGCGCGCGAGGGCGCGGTCGAGCGGCAGGCTGTCGTCGACGCGGACCAGCTTCCCGGCGACGTGCGTCACTTTGCTGATGTGGGACGGGTTCTCTAACCCGTCCGAGCGGGCGGGTTGGAGAACCCGCCCCACATCGACGGTCAGCTCCACGCGGCTGATGTGCGTGAGGTACTGGCCCGGCGCAATGAACCAGGTGTTCGTGCCCTCGATGCGCGTCAGATCGCGTTTGAGGTGACTGTGCGTGCCGAGGATGACGTCGATGCCCGGCACGGCGCGCGCCAGGGCGTAGTCGTCGTCGAGATGCTCGTGGCCGATCATGATCACGGCGTCGACGCGGTCGCGCTCGCGCAGATCGCGCACCGCGTCGCGCGCGGCGGCGAGGCGGTCGCTGAACGCGAATCCTTCGACCTTCACCAGCGTCGGAAAATCAGAGCCGGCGAGAGCGAAGACACCGATCCGCAGTCCCTTGGCATTCACGATTGCGCTCGATGGCAGTCCGGCCGTATTCGCGCTCAGAATCGGATAGGTGACTTGCGCGCGGCAGCGCTGGAACGAATCGCGTCCGTAATCGGCATCGTGGTTGCCGAACGCCATGGCGTCGACGATGCCGTTGAGCCAGGGCCATTCGGCGCATTCGTATTTGTCCGACCACGCCGGCGAGCCTTTGTTGACCATGTCGCCGCCGCTGAAAACAATGGCGCCCTTCCGTTTCTCCTTTCGCAAGTAGCCGGCCGCGCGGGCGATCCCGCCCTGCCCGTCCCGCCCGTCGTCATAGAACGGGACGGCGTGCGAGTGATAGTCGGAGAAATGGAGGATGGTGACGGTGTGGGGACCGGCTTCAGCCGGTTCAGGCCGGCTGAAGCCGGCCGCGACACAAACAAGGAGCAGAAAAAACAAAGGGCGCAACCGTGTGCGCCCTTCGCCGACCAGGAACCTTCGTGTCACTTGCCGAGCGCGCTCTGCATTTCCTTGATTGCGGCCTCGCGCCCCTTCTCTTTCGCCGTCCGCTGATACTGACCGCGCCTGCTGGCGGGGATCTGACGGATCAGTCCGAGGTAGCGGCCCTGAAGCTGGCGCGACGCGAGCTGCTCGGCGGTGATCGCCGAACGACGGCGGCGGCGCTTGCGCCCGGCTTTCTTGCCGGCGCTGACAGCGGCGGGAGCGGCCGCTTTGGCGCGATTGCGCGATCCGGGCGGGCGGCCGCGGCGGCGCGCCGGCGCTGCTGCTGCATACGATCCACCGCCACCTCCGGCGGCGGCGCGCAGCGACTGCAGCCGCTTCTCGAGCTCGTCGATCTCGTGCTGCATCTCGTTGACGTAGCGAACGATCTCGCCCGGCGAAACGCGCCGGTCGCTGATCATCCGGTCGATGACATAAGAAGCCTGGCCTGACGATAGGTTCGGAGAGGATTGCGGTTGTCTCGGTCTCGGCACTTACTCCTCCTTGCACACACTAATGTGCAATATCCTACCAGACTGTATACGAACTGTACACAAAATTTAGTAGCGGTAATGGTCGGGCTTATACGGGCCGTCGGCAGGAATGCCGAGGTACTTCGCCTGATCCTCGGTAAGAGCGGTCAGCTCCACGTCGAGATGCTGTAAGTGCAGGCGAGCGACCTCTTCGTCGAGCTTCTTCGGGAGGACGTAGACCTCTTTCCGATACTCACCCTTGTTCTGCCATAGCGCGAGTTGGGCAAGAACCTGGTTGGTGAATGAAGCGGACATGACGAACGACGGGTGTCCGGTCGCGCATCCGAGGTTCATCAGGCGTCCCTCGGCAAGAATCAGGACACTATGGCCATCCGGAAACGCCCACTCGTCATACTGGGGTTTGATATTGACCCGCTTGATCCCCGGAAGTTTCTTGAGGCCGGCCATATCGATTTCATTGTCGAAATGGCCGATGTTGGCGACGATGGCGTTGTGCTTCATACGGGACATGTGGTCGGCGGTGATGATGTCCTTGTTGCCGGTGGCGGTAATGAACATGTCCGCCTTCTCGAGCACGGTTTCGAGTCGGAGGATTTCGTAGCCTTCCATCGCCGCCTGAAGGGCGCAAATGGGGTCGATTTCGGTGACCACGACGCGCGCGCCCTGGCCGCGCAGCGCCTGCGCGCATCCCTTCCCCACCTCGCCGTAGCCGCAGACGACCGCCAGCTTGCCGGCGATCATGACGTCGGTGGCACGGTTGAGGCCATCGATGACCGAGTGGCGGCAACCATAGATGTTGTCGAACTTCGACTTGGTCACCGAGTCATTGACGTTGATGGCGGGAAAGAGCAGCGAGCCGGTCTCCATCATCTGATAGAGGCGATGGACGCCGGTGGTGGTCTCTTCCGACACGCCTTTGATCGTCGCAGCTACGCGCGTCCAGCGGTGCGGGTCGCGCGCGAGCTCGCGGCGAAGGAGGTCGAGGATCACCTCCCACTCTTCGGGCTCGTCGCTCGGATTGAAGTCGGGGACGCGCCCCTTACCTTCGAATTCGACGCCTTTGTGCACCAGCAGCGTGGCGTCGCCGCCGTCATCCACCATGAGCGTCGGTCCGCCGCCGTCCGGCCACATCAGCGCCTCGTTGGTGCACCACCAGTACTCCTCGAGGGTTTCGCCCTTCCAGGCGAACACGGGGATGCCTTTCGGATCGTCGATGGTGCCGCCGGTCTCCGGCCGCCCGACGACCACCGCGGCGGCGGCGTGATCCTGCGTCGAGAAAATGTTGCAGCTCACCCAGCGCACTTCGGCGCCGAGGAGGCTGAGGGTCTCGATGAGAACGCCGGTCTGCACGGTCATGTGCAGCGAGCCCATGACGCGCGCGCCGGCGAGCGGACGGCTGTCGGCGTATTTCGCGCGAACGGCCATCAGGCCGGGCATTTCGTGTTCGGCGAGGCGCATCTCCGCGCGGCCGAGTGTGGCGTCATTCAGATTGCGGACTTTGAACGGGGGGCGTTTCGCCGCACGTGCGGCATCGAAGGGGTGGCTGATTTCCAGCGCGGTGGTCATCCGGACTCCTTAAGATTTCGCGACGGAGGTCGCGGGGTCGAGGCGGCCGATTGTACCGCGATTGGGAGCGGGTTATTCCAGCCCGTACCGCTTCATTTTCAGGTACAGACCGCCGCGCGTAATGCCGAGGAGCCGCGCCGCGCGCGCTTTGTTGCCGGCTGTCTGGCGAAGCGCGCCGGCGATTGCGTCGCGTTCCACGGCATTGATGCGGTCGTGGAGAGGGACGCCGATTGAAGGCGTGAGCAGGATCGCTGCGACGTGGCGGAGGAGCTCTTGTTCCTGCGTCGAAAAGCGGTCTTTCTTCGCTGCCGGCAGAGCGGCCATCAGCAATCCGGGCGCGAGGTCCACGCGCAGCCACCGCCCCCCGCCCGACACCAGCAGCGCCAGATCTTCGCTGGACGGGTTGCCGCACGAGACCTCGCCCATCGCCAACATGCCGCCGGCTGCGCACACGAGGATGGCCTCCGCGCCGGCAAGCGCCCGCGCCGATTCGAGTGCCGCCCGCACCCACTGCACTGCGACATCCATCCGCTAGGGAGTGACGGACGCGGGCAAAATGTTCCCCCTACACGCGGTTGCGAGGTAGCGAGGTCTCGCGGTCTCGGGGTGGGAGTGCCCGCGAGACTGCGAGACCCCGCGACCCGCGACCTTCACCGCCGTTCTGCTAACGTACGCGCCGCCATGATGCGAAAGACGTTCTTTGCCGCCCTTCTCTTCCTCGCCGCCGCCGCTGCCGTCGCGCAGGACGTGAAGACGACACCGCCCCCCAAGCCGACGCTCAAAGAGATCACCATCGAGAACATCTTCGATCCCAAACAACGCGTCGCCTTCTCCGGGACGCCGCAGTCGGGCTTCGTCTGGCTCGACGACAAGACCTTCACCTGGCCGCGCACCGACGACAAGGGCGACGTCGTCGAGCAGGTGGTTCTCGACACCGCAACCGGCAAGAAGCGCGTGCTCTTCGACGCCGCCAAGCTCGAAGCGGCGGCGAAGAAGATCGCCGGCGTGTCGGCCGAGGAAGCGAAGAAGTTGACCACCGGGCGCAATTGGAACTTCAGCCCCAACAAGAAGAGCGTCATCCTGTCGATCGGCGAGGATCTCTACCTCTACGCCTTCGACGCCGACTCCGTCACCCGCCTGACCTCGGCGCCGGGGGAGGAAGAGGAAGCGGCGTTCAGTCCCGACGGGCGCTTCGTCTCGTTCGTCCGCGACAACAATCTTTACGTCGTCGACGTCGCTTCGCAGCGCGAGCGCCAACTGACCACCGACGGCAACGAGAACACTCTCAACGGCATCCTCGATTGGGTCTACCAGGAAGAGGTCTACGGCCGCGGCAACTTCCGCGCGTACTGGTGGAGCCCCGACTCATCGCGCCTGGCGTTCATGAGGCTCGACGAGCGGCCGGTCAAGCGCTTCGCCGTCGTCGATCACATCCCGTATGAGCAGACCGTCGAGTCGGAGCTGTATCCGAAAGCCGGGGGACCGAATCCGATCGCCCGGCTCTTCACCGTCAACGCCTCGGGCGGCGCGCCGAAAGAGGTCAACACCGAAAGCTACACCGGCGGAGACTTTCTCATCGTTTCCGTGGAGTGGTCGGCGGCGAACAAGCTGACCTATCAGATTCAGGATCGCGAGCAGACCTGGCTCGATCTGAACATCCTCGACGGCGCGAATCCCAAGCGCCTGATCCGCGAGACGACTAAGGCATGGGTGGAGCCGAACGGCAATCCCGAGTGGCTCGAGGACGGCTCGTTCCTCTGGCTGAGCGAGCGCAGCGGATTCAAGCACCTCTATCACTACGCCGCCGACGGCACGCTCAAGAAGCAGATCACCAGCGGACCGTGGGAAGTGCGCAACCTGCATGGCGTCGACGCGGGCAACGACTGGATCTACTGGTCCGGCACCGAGCGCAGCATCCTCGGCACGGATGTCTATCGCGTCCGGCTCGACGGCAGCGGCCTGCAGCGGCTCTCCGAGACGCCGGGCTCGCACAACGCGAACTTCAATCCGGCGCGCACGCTGTACGTCGACTCGTGGAGCGACGTCCAGACGCCGACGCAGATCTCGCTCATGCGCAACGACGGCACGCGGGTGCGAGCGATCGACGCCAACGACGCGCCGCTGCTGCGCGAGTACCGCATCGCCAAGCCGGAATTCCTTCAGGTCAAGACGCGCGACGGCTTCGTCATGGAGGCGATGATCATCAAGCCGCCCGACTTCGATCCGTCGAAGAAGTATCCGGTCTACCAGTACACGTACTCCGGTCCCCACGCGCCGTCGGTGCGCAACGGGTGGGCCGGCCGCAATTACCTCTGGTTCCAGTTCCTCGCCAACCGCGGCGTGGTGGTTTGGGTGTGCGACAACCGCAGCGCCAGCGGCAAGGGGGCGGAGTCGGCGTGGACGTCGTATCAGCGCGTCGGCGAGCAGGAGCTGAAGGACCTCGAGGACGGCCTGAAGTGGCTGACGTCGCAACCGTACATCGACGGCTCGCGGGTGATGCTCGACGGCTGGAGCTTCGGCGGCTTCATGACCTCGTATGCCATGACGCACAGCAAGCTGTGGAAGGCGGGCATCGCCGGCGGCACGGTCGTCGACTGGCGCGACTACGACTCCATCTACACCGAGCGCATCATGCGCATGCCGCAGAACAACCCGGACGGCTACAAGGCCACCGCGCCGCGCTGGGCGGCCAAGGACCTCCACGGCAACCTGCTGCTGCTGCACGGCACCATCGACGACAACGTGCACATGCAGAACACCATCCAGTTCGTGTACGAGTTGGAGAAAGCCGGCAAACAGTTCCGGATGCTGCTCTATCCGAAGTCGCGGCACGGCGTCGGCGATGCGGCGCTGGTGACGCAGATGCGCAACGCGATGTGGGGGTTCATTCAGGAGAACCTGCTCCGCTGACCGTAGGGGCACGCAGCAGCGCGCCCGGCACCCCCCACAAGCCGCGGGCGCGCTGCTGCGCGCCCCTACGCGACCTTCAGTGATAATGGGCGCGGTCCGATTTCATGCGCCTCGTATCCCTCGCCCTATGCGTCGCCGTCGCGGTCTCTGCGCGCGCTGCCGACGACGTCCGTCCCATTTCCGACGCCGAGCGCGCCGCGGTGACGGCGGCCGCCGATTACCTGAGCCGCGGCCCCGTGGCCATTTATGAACAGGTCGCCAGCACGCCCTCGCTGCGGCAGCTCTCGAAGGGCGACGCGCTCAATGAGATCGAAGTCCGCCTCGGGCCGCCGGCCGCGGCGTCGTGGGAACTGCAGACCGTCGCGCATCTGCTGGAGATCGGCCTGCGCCGCCGCCTTGAACGCGGCGGCGTTGACGCCGCAATCGGAAGGGATCGCATCGTGCGTGTCGCTGGGTGTCGGCATGTCCGCAGAAGTTGTCCGATCCAAGCTGGGCAAACCGCAGGAAGTCCGGGATGATGCGAAAACACGCGGACCAGGCGCGGCGACGTGGGTATATCGTGACTCGCGGTGTGCCGTGCACATGCTGGATGAGAGAGTCGAATTGATCGATTAGGAGCCGATGAATGCGTAAGTTCGTGATGCTCGCCGTCGCTCTCGCCGCGCTCTCCGCGCGGGCGGAGCAGAAGAACGTTCAACTTCTGACGAACATGAGCGATGTGCAGCTCCAGCGCACCATGAACATGATCCGCGCTTCGCTCGGCGTGCACTGCGACTTCTGCCACGTCGCCGACGAGAAGGACGGCTGGCAGTTCGAAAAGGACGACAAGAAAGAGAAGCGGACCGCGCGCGAGATGATCGCCATGGTCCTCAAGCTCAACAAAGAGCAGTTCGGCGGGAAGATCGAAGTGTCGTGCTGGACCTGCCACCGCGGCTCGACCCATCCCGTCTCGCTGGTGCCGCTGCCGCAGGCGGCGCCCCCCTTCCCCACCCCCAAAGCCGAGCGACCCGCCGTTCCGCCGCTGGCCGAGGTAGTCAAGAAGTACACCGCGGTGCTCGGCAACGTCGCGCGCTTGCAGAAGCCGCGCGTTCTGATCGGAACGCGTGAGTCGTCCGACGGCAAGCCGGTGCCGATCCAGATCGAGGAGAGCGTGGGACGCTTTCACATCACCGTGGACACGCCGAACGGCAGAGTGGAGCAGGTCGTCAACGAGAAGAGCGGATGGAGCAAGGACGCACAGGGGGTGCACGAATTTCCAGCCAGCGGGTTGGAGAATTTCCGCGAGATAGCGAGCTCGCTGTCGCTGACGCTGCCGTCCGAGATCCCCGCCGATGCACGCGTGACCGGCAAGGAGCTCATCCGGAACTACGAGACCGTCATCGTCGCCTTTTCCGCCGGCGACAAGACACGTCATCGACTCCATTTTGACACCACCACGGGACTGCTCCTGCGCCGGGTGATCATCAGGGACACGCCGATCGGCGCTCTTCCGCAGCAGACCGATTTCGATCATTGGCGCAACGTCGGCGGGACGATGTTCCCTTTCCTGATCGTGACCTCGCTCGTCGATCCATGGGTCGGCTCGATACGCCGATACAGCGACGTGTCCCTGGACGCGAAGGTCGACGACGCGGTGTTCGCGAAGCCGAAATGAGGAGCATGCAGATGCGAGTTGCCAAGTGGACCACGTTGACCACGCTGGGATTGGCCGGCGGCCTCGTCGCCGGACTATTGATCGGAATGCCGCTCGGCGAGATCGTCAACGCAATGATCGTTACAGCGGCGGTGACCTGCACGGTGGGCGGCGTTCTTGGCGGCGCGCAGGCCATCGGCCTGCGCCGCACGCTGCGCAAGCCGCTGTGGTGGATCGTGGCCACCATCGCCGGCATCGGGCTCGGACTCGCGCTCGGCGTGGTGATCGTCGAGCAGGTCGGAATTCTGGCGACCGGCAGCCGTCCAAACATCGCGCGCATCGGCGCCGCGATGCGCGCGCTCAGCTTCGTGACCGTCGGCCTCGTGGCCGGCACGATCCTCGGCGTCGCGCAGTGGCTCGTTCTCCGCGCGCAGTCGGCCGGCGTCCGCTACTGGGTGCCGGCGAGCGGTCTCGGTCTGGCCGTGGCCTTCACCGCCAGCTCGCTGCTGGTCGACCTCTCCGGGATGCGCTTCGCCTCCGCCGCCGGCTTCGCGACGTTCATCCTGTTGTCCGGGATCGCCTTTGGACTCGTGACCAGCTGGCCGCTGGCTAGTCGTCCAGCCGGAAGCCGACTTTCATCTTGACCTGATACTGCGCGACCCGTCCGTCCGCGATGCGGCCGCGCATTTCGGTCACTTCGAACCAGTCCATGTTGCGCAGCGAGCTGGATGCGCGCTCCACGCCGTTCGCCGCCGCCTTGGCGAACGACTCGGATGAAGTTCCCACGATCTCCACGAGCTTGTAGACGTTGTCTGCCATCACGACCTCCGTATGCTTGTAGAATGTTACATTTGCAAAGGGCGTGAGATGAGGCCGGGCAAGATCGATCGGGTGAAGCGCCAACTGCTGTCCGAGGCGGTGGCGGAGAACCTCGACACGATTCGGGGGCTTCCGCCACGCTCGTTGCGTCCCGTGCGCCGCGTCGCGGGCGCGTGGATGAGGCGCGCGCCGCTGTTGCTGGTGCCGCTGGCGGTGTTGGGCTCGACCTACATGGCCGGATCGCGCACGCTCGCGGTCTCGGAGTCTCGCGGTCTCGCGGTCTCGCAGTCGCAAGTGGTTCCGCATACCGCGAGACCGCGAGACCGCGAGACTGCGCAACCACTGGTCAGCGTCAGCGCCTCCGCCTTCCCGCTGTCGGTCCGCCGCGTCATCCTCGACGCCGGCCACGGCGGTAGCGATCCCGGCACCACCGCGGCGCAGATCACCGAGAAGGAGATCACCCTCGACATCGAGACGCGGCTGCGCGCGCTGCTGCTGCGGCGGGGATTCGAGGTGGTCACCACGCGCGCCGACGATCGCCTCGTGGCCCTCCGCGATCGCGCGCGGCTGGCCAATACCTCCGACGGCGACATCTTCGTCTCCATCCACGTCAACGCCCTCCAGGCTCACACCGAGAGCCACGGCGTGGAGACCTACTACCTCGGCCCGACGAACGATCCGTCGCTGACCAGGCTGGCCGCGGCGGAGAACCTCGTCTCCGGCTACTCGATCGCCGACATGCGCAAGCTCCTCGACCGCGTCTACGCCGACGTCCGCCGCGACGAATCGCATCAGCTCGCGACGACCGTGCAGCATCAGCTCTTCGCCGGATTGCGCGCCGTCGATCCCGGCCTCGAGAACTGGGGCGTCAAGCGCGCGCCGTTCATCGTCCTCACCGCCACCGAGATGCCGGCCATCCTGGCCGAGGTCGGATGTCTGTCGAACGAGCGGGAGGCGCAGATGCTCCGGAGCCCGAATTACCGCCAGCAGATCGCCCAAGCATTGTTCAACGGCATCCACGCGTACGCCAGCGAGAACGACGCGCCGCAGAAGAAAGGAACCTGAATGGCCAACGACGAGATCCTCCACGTCGGAATCGACCTCGGCACCTCGCGAAGCTCGATCTCCGCGTCCAACGGCGAGCGCTTCGTCGTCGACAGCTTCGTCGGCTGGCCGGCGGACATGGTGGCCCGCAAGGTCCTCAAGCGCGAAGTGCTCATAGGCCACGAGGCGGTCGCCAACCGCTCCATGCTCGATCTGCACCGCCCGCTCGAGCGCGGCCTGCTGAAGGAAGGATCGGAGAAGGACGTCGAGGCGGTCCGCGAGCTGCTCAAGCATCTCCTGCGGCTGGTCGGCGTGAGCGCGAACGGCAAGGTGAGCAGCTCGAACGTGCGCGCGGTGGTCGGCGTCCCCGCCGCGGCGCTGCGCACCAACAAGCAGTACCTGCGCAACTCGATGAAGGGAATCGTCGACAGCCTGATGATCGTCAGCGAGCCGTTCGCCGTCGCCTACGGACTCAACGCGCTGCTGCACACGCTGGTCATCGACATCGGCGCCGGCACCACCGACTTCTGCGTGATGCGCGGCCGCTATCCGACCGAGGAGGACCAGCGGACGCTGACCAGCGCCGGCGACTCCATCGACCAGCATCTGCTCAAGCTCATCCAGGAGCGCTATCCGCAGGCCAACATCACCATCTTCATGGTTCGGGAGTGGAAGGAGAAGCACAGTTTCGTCGGCAACAACCCGCAACGGGTAATGGTCACCGCGCCGGTCAAAGGCGTGCCGACCGAGCTCGATATCACCACGGAGATCAAGGCGGCCTGCGAGACGCTGCTGCCGCCGACCATCGAGACCATGCTCGACCTGCTGTCGCGCGTGGAGCCGGAGTTTCAGGAACGGGTGCGGAACAACATCATCCTCAGCGGCGGCGGCGGGCTGATTCGCAACCTCCCCGAGGCGCTCGGCGACGCGTTGCGCCAGGTCGGCGGCGGGAAGGTGACGTACATGAAGGATCCGGTCTTCGTCGGCTCCGACGGCGGCCTGGCCCTGGCGCTCGACGCGCCCGACACCGACTGGGAAAAGCTGACGGCGTGAGCCCCGGAGCGCCGCCGTCCTCGGCGGCTGGCCCGGCGGCGTCCTCGCCGCCGGCACTCGTCGAGGGCGCCGGGACGGCGCCCAGCCAGCCGGCGGGACGCCGGCGCTCCGCACGTATAGTTGCGCGCATGGCCGCGCGCATCCTCGCGTTTCTCGCCGTCCTCGTGGCCCTCGCGTATCTGTTCGCGCAGTACGTGCGGCGGACGTCGATGTTCTTCCCGTCCCGCGACGGCGACTGGAGCGGCGCGACGGACCTCTGGTTCACGGCGAGCGACGGCGTGCGGCTGCACGGCTGGCTCTTCGCCGCGCCGGAGCGCGACGCGCCGCTCATCCTCTGGTGCCACGGCAACGCGGGCAACCTCACCGACCGCGCGCCGATGGCGGCGGAATTCGCGCGGCGCGGTGTTTCCGCGTTCGTGTTCGACTGGCGCGGCTACGGGAAGAGCGAGGGGCGCCCGAGCGAAGGAAAGCTCTATCTCGATGCACTGGCCGCGTACGACTTCGCCGCGGCGACGCTCAACGCGAAATCGATCGTCGTGTACGGCGAGTCGCTCGGCGGACCGTACGCCGCGTACGTGGCGAAGGAGCGGAAGGTGCGCGCGGTGGTCATCGAGAACTCGTTCCCCTCGCTCGCCGCGCTCGGCAACGCGCTCTATCGCCCCATCCCGCTCGGCGCATTCGTGCCGCTGGCGATGACCACCACGCGCTGGCTCAACGAGGCCGGCGTGCCGGTTCTGGTCCTCCACGGCCGGCGCGACGCGGTCATCCCGTTCTCGCTCGGCGTGAAACTTTACGACACCCTCCGCGTGCCGAAGGAACTGGTGATCTGCGAAGCCGGCAGCCACTGCGAGATGGCCACCGTCGAGCCGGAGCGCTACTACGAATCGGTCGTCCGGTTCGCGAAGCAATCACGATGACGCCCCTCTATCACTACGATCGCTTGTATGTCGCTCCTTCACAGGTCTGTGATGGGCTCGGCGTATTCGCCTCTGCCCTGATCGCCGAGGGCGAATTGATTCTGGCCGAGCGGGTGATCTTCGTCCCCGTCGCCGAGGTGACGTCGCCGTCCCTGCTCTTCGACGAATACAGCTTTGCATGGGGCGAGGACGAGGACGCGGCGATCCCGGTCGGCATCAGCATGCTCATCAATCACGCCGCGGAAGAGCAGGCGAACGTCGTATGGCGCGACACGAACGAAGTCATCGAATGGATCGCATTACGCGACATCGGACCCGGCGAAGAGCTGCTGCACAACTACAATGGCCGCGGAAATGCCGAGCCGCGAGCGTTTCCCGACCCGCAGCGGTGACTTGCTATCATCCTTCGGCCACATGGCGCCCCATTGTCTCCGGTGCAGCAAAGAGATCGATCGTTCCTTCAAAGCGTGCCCCCACTGCGGCGAGCCGATCACCGATTTCACCCGCGAATACACCGAAAAGCCCATCGACGGTAAATACCGCATCGTCTCGCGCCTCGGCGCGGGCGGAATGGGCGACGTCTACAAGGTCGAGCACATCTTCCTGGGGGCGATCCGCGTCGTCAAAGTCGTCCGGCCGCAGATCTCCGGCACCGGCGACGCGAATGACCGCTTCCTGCGCGAGGCGCGGCTGGCGACGAAAGTCCATCACGCCAACGTCGCCACGCTGCACGACTTCGCCGCGCTCCCCGACGGCTCGCACTACATGGTCTGGGAGTTCATCGACGGCGAGAACCTCGCCCAGGTGCTGCGCCGCCAAACCGTGCTTCCGGCGCGGCAGGCGGTGGAGATCATCAAGCAGGCGCTGGCCGGACTGGATGCCATCCATCGCGCCGGCATCGTCCACCGCGACATCAGTCCAGAGAATCTGATGATCAGCCGCGATGCCGACGATCGCGAGCGGGTGAAGATCATCGACCTCGGCGTGGCCAAAGGCGACGACACCGAGGGGACGATGACCAAGACCGGCATCTTCGTCGGCAAGCTTCGCTACTGCTCGCCCGAGCACCTCGGCTTTCTCCCCGACGGCGAGAAGATCGACGGCCGCGCCGATCTCTATTCGCTGGCCATCGTGCTGGTGGAGATGCTCACCGGCCGCCCGCCGTTCGAGGCAACCTCTCCGCACCAGTACATCGTTCACCACTCGCGCGACACGGAGCTGAAGTCGTTCGATCTGGCGAGGGTGCCGCAGTCGCTGCAGCCGATCCTGACGCGCGCGCTGGAGCGCGATCGCAACAAGCGCTACCTCAACGCCCGCGAATTCGCGGAAGCGCTCGATCGGGCGGAGATTCCCGCGACGATCGACGCCGACGACACCATGCGCCTGACGCCGCCGCCCAACACGGCGACGGTCCGCACGGAAGTCGATACCTCCCCCACGCCCCCGTCCCGCCCGCCCGCCCCCACCCCCACCCCCGCCCCGGCATCGCGCAGCGCGGCGCCGCTGCTCATCGGCGTCATCGTCGTCCTTCTGATCGTGATCGTCGCGGGGGCGTACCTCGCGCTGCGCAAACCGCCGACGGTCGTCGCGCAGAACACGACAACGACGACGCAGACGGCCGCGCCACCCCTGCCGAAGCCGCAAACGACGGTCGACGTGACGGCGACGACGGAGACGACGCCCACAGCGACCATCGCCACCGTTACCGAGCCGCCCATCCCGATCGCCGCGCCGCAACCGGTGCCACAGCCGCGGCGGATCGAGAAAACGGAGACGCAGCCGCCTGTCGAGACTACGACGCAGGAGCCCGAGCCCGCCCCGATCACCTTCCCGATCTACAGGGAGGGAGGCGCGGCGATCGCGAACGAATCGGCGATGAACGCGGCGCGGATGCAGTTGCGCAACGTGAAGGAGGTGTCGCTCACCGGCGGCGGCCCGCTCCTGCTCCGAGAGCTCGCAGGGGTGCTGGACGACAACGGCATCGCCGTCGTCGACGGCGCCGACGTCGTCATCCATTTCGAGGGAAGGCTCGACCGCGGGGGGCGCGGACGCCGGCGGCGCTCCGCGGATGCGACCATCACCCGCAACGGCCGTCCCGTCCTCCGCTACGTCATGCCGCCCGAGGAGTACCGCATGGGCGACAATCCGGCCGAGGCGTTCGGCCGCATTCTCAGCGATCTTCTCGAAAGGTGAATGAATGACCGAACAGGCTCCTCCTCCACAGGCGGTCGTGCTGCAGATGTTGATGGGACGATCTGGCGCGCGCCGCTTCCCTCACCCGGCCTTCGGCCACCCTCTCCCGCAAGCGGGAGAGGGACCAAGCTGCCATTCTCCCGCGTGAGCGGGAGAAGGTGCCCGAAGGGCGGATGAGGGCCTTAGAATTTTCCACGAATCTGGAACGAGAAGATTGGCCCAATCTGCCGGTCGCGGTGCTCGATGAATGCGACGGCATCCGTCCGCCGGCCCGCATGCACCGTGCGGTCCCACATGCTGTCGGCGGCCACCAGGTTGTACACGCCCGCGCGGACCGTGAGTCCGCCGACGTTCTTGTGCTCGATGTAGACGTCGCCCCACACCGGGCCCTCCCACTGCCTTCCGACTTCCGTGAGCCGGTAATTCTGCGCGGCGAGGTAATACGAGTAGTCGGTGCCCCAGGCCCAATCGGTCTTCGGGATGTCGTGGCGGAGGCTCAGGCTGGCGGACTCCTGCAGGCTATTGCTGATCGGACGCTTCCGGCCGGTCAACGGGTCTTCTATCTGGCTGTCCTGCCACTGAAGCTCGAGGTCCAGACGGGCGCCGTTCCAGCCGACGCGATCGAGGTTGAACGTGCTGCGCGATTGAATGCCGTACAGCGTGGCGCGATCGAGATTGCCGGGCGACTCGCCCGACGCGCCGATCGGGATGTAGTCGATGATGTCGTCGATCATGCGGCCGTACAGCCGCAGGGTTGTCGAGCCGAGCGCGCCGAGGTTGCGGACGCCTTCGACCTCGAGATCCCAACTCTGCTCAGGGACGAGATCGGGGTTCGCCGATTTCTCGACGTCGTTCTGCACGTCGACCGCGGCGAGGAAGTCGAAGAAGTTGAGCTGCCCGACGCGACGCGCCAGCTTGAAGTTGATGTCCGTGTGCGGCGCTGCCTTCCACGCGGCGGACAGCTCGCCCTTCGGACGCTGGAACTGCCGCGTCGTGCCGCCCGCGCCGACCTGCGCGAGCTGCGAGTACTCGCCGCCGGCCGAGAGCTTCATCGTCAGATTCTTCGACACCGCCCGCCCGTAGCTGCCGATCACTTCGTAACGGTCTTCTTCGACCTTCGCGGTGCCTCCGGGAAGTGGGATCTCGTCGAACTGCCCGGTCGGACGCATCGAGAAGAGGCGCGAGGTGTTATCGAGGCTGTTGAACGCTGCCTCACCGGAGAGCTGCCACTCGCCGCCCAAGCTCTTCCAGCGGTACTCGCCGCGGCCGATCATCTCGCGCTCGGTGCCGACCTGCGTGAAGCGATCGCCGATCGACGACGCGCCGTCGGCGAAGGTCGTCACCACCGTCACCTCGTCAGGATAGCGGCTGCCGCGGCCGACGCCGATCAGCTTCAGGCGCCCTCCTCCGAGCCCGAGCTCGTAGTCGCCGCCAACCTCGTAGTCATCGCCGTGCTGGTCCTCGGTGACCCTGCGATTGCGGATGGCGGCGGCCGTGGTGCGCGTGCCCGTCTCGAGGTAATCGAAGTAGAGGCGGCCGTAGGACAGATTGAGATTGCCCTTCGAGTCTCCGGGGCCGTCCAACACGAACCTGCCGCTGAGTCGCGGCTGCTCGGCATTGCCGCGCCACTCCTCGTCGCGTTCTTCGCGGAGGCTGCGGTCGGGGTTGAAGATCCACGTCGGACCGCCGGCGCCGCTGCGGTTCCCGCGATTGGCGAGGCCGAGCGTGTACTGCACCGGGCCGGTGGTTCCGCTGACCGAGACCTCGAAACGGGTGAGCAAGGGATCGGTGTAGTACGAGCGGAACTCCGGCCGGTACGCCCACTGGCCGCTGATGCCGCCCGACTTGACGATCACGTTCGCGACCTGACCGGAGAGGCCGGGGATGTCGAGCGTCGCGCCGTCGACGATCTCGATCCGCTCGACGTTCGCCGCCGGGATGCGGCTCAGCTCCGTGACGACGTCGTTCGACTTGCCGGATAGCCGTTGTCCGTTGATGACGACGTTGCCGGTCGCTTCGCCGAGGCCGCGTTCCGAGTCTTCTTCCTTGATGCCGAAGCCGGGGACGCGGTTCAGCATGTCCAGCGCGGTCTGCGGGGCGAACTGGACGAAGTCGGCCGGCGTGTACACCCGCGGCGCCGCGGGCGGCGTTTGCGCGAAAACAGGCGAAGTGAGGACAACGAGCGAGACGATCAGGGCTCTGACGTTCATTCTTGATGTCAGACGATGCGATTCCAAGAACGTTAGTAACGGCATCTGGTTTCAACTCCGTGCAATCGGATTTGACGGCGGGCCGTCTACGACAGTGTTCTCGAGTCGAACATCAACGTCACACCGCTGGTCGACGTCTGCCTGGTGCTGCTGATCATCTTCATGGTGGTCTTGCCGATGGTCAACAGCGTCCCGGTGAAGCTGCCGGAGGCGAAGGGCGATACGGTGGGTGAGCCGGCGCAGCAGCTCGCGATCACAGTCAAAGACGACGGCACGGTCTACCTCGGCACGCTCGCGCTGCGCCAGGAGCAGATTGCCTCTGAGCTGCGGCGCCTTCACGCCGAGTCGCCGAATCGCCCCGTCGCGGTCCGCGGTGACAAGCGCGTAGCGTATGGCGAGGTGGCGGGCGTCCTCGATGCCTGCCGCGATGCCGGGTTCAACGACGTGCGGCTGATCACCACCCTCATCCGCCCTTCGGACACCTTCTCCCGCTAATGCGGGAGAAGGACTCAATCGCCCTCTCCCGCTTGGTGAGGGGCGCACTCGGTCCGGCGAGGTCGGCCCAGGCGCGAACGGTGTGGTGTCGTGGCGCGGCACCCTGGCGCGCCAGACGGATTCCGCCCAGGCGCGCGCGCCGGCCGCGTCGCGCACATCGGCGATCGTCAGCGCGTCGTCCCACGCCGGCGCCGGCACACCCGTGACGCTCGCTGAAACCAATGGCATCAAGCAGAGTCACATCAGCTCGATGGAGCGAGGAATGATGCTCTCGAACCTCCTCACCGCCCGAGCCGCGCGACCTTGTGAGGCTTGTGAGCCTAACAAGCTCCCTCAAGATCGGCCGTCCATGGCGCTATCTGCCCTGTTATCTGCACCCGTACGTCGCAACGGGTGCGCATTCGGAGCGAAGGCGGTTAGACCTCCGGCCTGTCACGCCGGAGGTCGCGGGTTCGAGCCCCGCCGGCCCCGCCAAATCAAACCATTCATGCGCCGCGACTTCGCGGCGTTTCGTGTTTTCAGAGGGTTGCTTTAGAAGTTGTAACTCGCAAGGTGACTCGCAAGGTCGTGAATCTCGGACGCGAAAACCTGAAGGACGCGCACCTCGACGGGATCGAGCGTGCGCGGCACGCGCGGGCGCTGCTTGCCCTCGGTGTCGAGCGTGGGGATGAACGTCATGCGCGGAGTTTATCGTGAGGAGTCGGCAGTGAGCAGTAGCATGGGGCATGTCGACCGTCGATACGATCCTCGGGGCGCCGCCGCCGGCAGCGCGCACGGGCGATCTGGCGCTGAATACCGCGACGCAGCTCGGCGCAACGTTGGTGATCGCGAAGGGATGCATCACGCCAGGCGATGGCGGAGGCGGGATCTTCTATTGGGATCCCAGCTCGCTCTCCGATGACGGAGGCACGACGATCCTTCCGACCGGCGGGGGCGGAGTCTGGCGCCGCGTTTACACCGGTCCCCTTTCGGTCCAGTGGTTCGGCACTGTTGGTGACGGATCGAGGCCGGATCAGGACGCGATCCGGAACGCGATCGATGCGTGCGCTCCGGATGGAGGCGTGGTTCTCTTTCCTCCGGGCCGGTACCGCACGACCGCGACTGTCTTCGTGCGCGGGTCGAACGTGACGCTTCAAGGGAGCGGCAGGGCGACAGTGCTGGCGCCGGCCGGAGACTTCGACACAGTCGTCATCAAGTCGCCAACGTCCGACTACCTCTATGGGAACCGCATTCTCGATCTGCTCTTCGACGAGTCCGGAAAAACGGGCGGGCGCATGATCTATGGCGAGCGCGCCGCGCAGTTCACAGCGCAGCGCGTTTCCGGCGAGTCCGGCTTCAATGGGATGGAGCTCAACCAGTTCAACATCGTGTGTCTCTACGAGCTGCACCTGGTCTACTACCGAGGCGGCGCCGGCTCCGCGTATCTGCGACTCACGAGTGGATCGGTCCCCACGAACCGAGCCGATGTCGCATGGGTCCGTGACTCCATCCTCAGCACCGACGACGATCACCCGTCGCCGGGAATGAAGGGCATTGATATCGACGGGTTCGTGCACACAGTCAACCTGACGAAGGTGGGCATCGGCAATAGCGGCGCCGAAGCTCTTCTCGTCCGCAACTCTGTTGGAGGAATCGACGTTCCTACGTTCATTACCGCCTACGACCTCGAGATCGAGTTTCCTGCGCTCGAATGCATTCGGCTCGACGCAGGCGTGAAGTGTTCCTTCACGAGCAGCGTCGTCCACGGTTCAAAGTGGAGAGACAACGTCTACATCGGCGCCGCCTGCAGGGGTGTCGATTTCACCGGCGGCTGCTCGACGGGCGCCCGGCAGTCCGGCATCGCCATCGCCGGCAAAGACATCGCGGTGTGTTCCATGCACTTCAGCGAGAACAACCAGATGGGCGCGGACGCACCGTATCCCGGCATTCTGGTCGGAGGCAGCTCGAGGGGCGTCGTCATCACGGGATGCCGGTCCGGTGAGACCAAACCGGGAGGCTCGCAGCGGTACGGTTGCCAGGTGGACACAGAAGCCGACGACTTCTGCATCACGGGGAACAACTTCGTGAACAATCGAGAAAAAGGCGGGACCAGCGGTGTTCTCTCCGCTGCAGGAAGCGGAACGGCGACGAAGGTGATCTCCAGGAATGCCTTCAATCCGCGTCCGCGAACGAAGAGCTCTTAGGTCGACACGGTATCGAGCTCGTTCGTCACGTCGATCTTCTCAAACTGCGCGCCGAGAAAGCGGATGCCGAGCCAGACTTCGACGAAGCGCAACGCGGAGACGAGAAATCCGGCGTTTGGTGAATCGCTTGATCCAGCAACGCGTAGAACAAGTTCTCTCTAGCGACCGGCGACCTCTGGCCTGTCACGCCGGAGGTCGCGGGTTCGAGTCCCGTCGGCCCCGCCAAATAAAGTTACTGATTCGCCGCTATTTGGCGGCGGTGTCATTTTTACAACCACTCTTAGAAAGTTGCGAGCCGCGTGCGGGCGGCTGAACATGGCGGCGGGGGGACGGCCCGCCGCTTCGATTATTTCGCGCAGCGTGTCGCGATTAGCCGCGCACCCCGGCGAGGTCGGCCCAGGCGCGGACGGTGTCGTGGTGCGGGGCCCAGGCGCGCCAGACGGATTCCGCCCAGGCCCGCGCGCCGGCCGCGTCGCGCACGTCGGCGATCGTCAGCCCGCCGTCCCACGCCGGAGGGTCGAGCCAGACGAAGCGGTAGGCGATGGCCAGCGCGGCGAGGATCGCGTCTCGCGCGCGGGCGGGAGGGGCGTCGTGCTCGATCTGCATGAAGAGGCTGATCAGGTGCACGGCCACCGACTGGATCGAGCGCCGCGACGGCGTTCCGGGATGCTGTGCAGCATATGCGTCGACGATGAGCTGGTTCGTCCCGAGTTCGGTGAAGATCGCCCAGCAGCCGGGAGAGGCGCCGATGTACTCGTGCGTGGGACCGTCGCTGCGCGGCACGGTCGCGCCGCATCCGGCGCAGCGTTCGGTCGCGCCGCTCACGGCGCCGGCGAGGGATGTCCGCTCTTCGTCTGCAGGCCGTCCAGAAGCGCCAGGAAAATCGCGCGGATCTCCTGATCGGTGAACGGCGAGGGGTTGCCGGCGCGCTGCGCGAGGAGGCGGTCGCGGATCATGGCCTCCGCTGCGCCGAGGAGCGCCGAGGCGACGGCGTTGTCATTCAGGTCGGTGCGGAAGGTGCCGTCGCGCTTCCCGCGATGAATCAGCACGTGCAGCAGGTTGTCGAATTCGACGAAGCCTTTGGAGAGGATGATCTCCGAGGTCGCGCCGCGGATGCGCCGTCCTTCGAACAGCAGCAGATACGCCAGCGCCGAATCGCGGCCGAAGGCCTCGGTGACGCATTCCAGCACGCCGGCCAGCGCCTCGCGCGCGTCGGTCGCCGCCACCACCACGCCCTGAATGGTGTGATTCAGCTCGCGCCAGTTCTCGTTGAAGATCGCCTCGAGCAGCCCGACTTTGCTGTGGTAGTAGCGCACGAGCTGCGATTCCGAGGTGCCGGCCTCGCGGGCGATGGCGGCGGTGGAGGTCTGCTCGAACCCCAGCCGGGCAAAGAGTGTTTTGCCCGCTTCGATCAGACGTTCTCGCGAAGTTTGTGTGCTATCGGGATCGGACGACATTGCGAGTCATCGTACTGCAACCGCACACATTCATGGTAGTGATACGACTAACGATGGTAGTGAAGCACCCAACACGAATCAGCTTTCGATCAGCGCCCGCAACTGCCGCGACGCCACCGTCAACATCGCCAGATCGAAGGTCTGCGCGGCGCGGAAATCGGTCATGGTCTGGTCGATGCGCTCGACGACGCGCTGCCGCGCGGCGAGCCACGGCTCGATCGGGTCGCGCGCTCCGTTGGCCTCGGCGATGACCCTAGAGGCGAGGATGCTCTGGTAGTTGAAGAGATCGTCGATCACCGCGGAGACCGCGACCTTCTGCCAGGGCGTCTCGGCGGCGATCGACGCGCCGGCGGCGCGGAGGCGATCGAGTCCGAAGCGCGCGCCGACGCCGAAGTAGACGCGCGCCACCTCTTCCACGGCGCGACCGCGCGCCAGGCGGACGATGTCCAGCGCGGCGGTGAGCACGCCGAGGCTGGCCACGCGGTACGCGAGGCGCTCGGGAACGTTCTCGCTCTCCAGCTCTCCTTGCCGCGCCTTCACCGATCCGAGGAGCGACGCTGGGAGGATGTCGTGCAGTTTGTCGGAGATGGCCGCGATGCACGGCCGGAACTCGGCGATGGCAGCGGCGGTGTCGAGTTTCTCCTCGCCGCCGCGCAGCAGCCAGTGCGTGGCGCGATCGAGCAGGCGTCCGGTCTCGATGAACATCTCGATCTGGGTGCGCGCGGCGATCTGGGTGTCGAGCGACTCGATGTCCGCCCACAGCGAGCGGAGGTCGAATGACTCGCGGATGATGGTGAAGGCGCGCGCGGCGTCGCTGGCCGGCTTGCCGGTGTCCTCCCCCATCTGCCAGACGAAGGTCGGGCGGACGCGGTTGAGCATGTTGTTGGTGACGTAGGTGGCGATGATCTCGCGGCGCAGGCGATGGCGCCCGATGGCGTCGCGGAATCGCGTGCGCAGCGGCGCGGGGAAGTAGAGCAGCAGGTCTTCGACCAGCAGCGGATCGTCGGGAAGGTCGCTCGCCAGAAGGTCGGCGTAGAGGACGATCTTGCTGTACGCCATGAGCACGGCGATCTCGGGGCGGGTGAGTCCGACGTGCGCGGCGTGGCGCTCGGCGATGGTCTCGTCGTCGGGGAGGCCTTCGATGGTGCGATTGAGTTTGCCGGCGCGCTCGAGGGCGCGCATGAAGCGCGCCTGCTCGTCGAGGGCGGGCTCGCCGAGAGAGCCGGTGACGGAGATGGCCTCGGTCTGCTCGTAGTTGTCGCGGAGCACGAGATGGCCGACCTCGTCGGTCATTTCGGCCAGGAGGCGGTTCCGCTCCTCGATGCCCGCCAGCTCGCCGCGCTCGATGGCGTCGTAGAGCAGGATCTTGATGTTGACCTCGTGGTCGGAGGTGTCGACGCCGGCGGAGTTGTCGATGGCGTCGGTGTTGATGGCGCCGCCGCCGAGGGCGAACTCGATGCGCGCGCGCTGGGTGAATCCGAGGTTGGCGCCCTCGCCGACCACGCGGACGCGCAGGTCGCGCGCGTCGACGCGCAGCGCGTCGTTGGTGCGATCGCGCGCGGCGGCGTGGTCCTCGTCGCTCGCCTTCACGTACGTGCCGATGCCGCCGAGCCAGAGCAGGTCGGCGCGCGCGCGGAGGATGGCGCGGATCAGCTCCGCCGGCGCGAGGGTCTTCTTCTCGAGGTCGAGCAGGTTCTGCACTTCGTCCGAGACGGTCAGGACCTTCTCGCTCCGCTCGAGCACGGCGCCGCCGGGCGAGAGGAGCGTGCTGTTGTAGCCGTTCCAGTTCAGGCGCTGATCGAAGAGGCGCCGTCGCTCGGCGAAGCTCGTCGCCGGGTCGGGATCGGGGTCGATGATGATGTGCGAGTGGTTGAACGCCGCGACCATCTTGATGTGCGGCGAGAGCAGCATGGCGTTGCCGAAGACGTCGCCCGACATGTCGCCCACGCCGGCGACCGTGAAGTCCTCGCGCTGGATGTCGGTGCCCAGCTCGCGGAAGTGACGCTTGACCGCCTCCCACCCGCCGCGCGCGGTGATGCCCATCGCCTTGTGGTCGTAGCCGGCGCTGCCTCCGGACGCGAACGCGTCGCCGAGCCAGAAGCCGTACTCGGCGGATACGGCGTTGGCGATGTCGGAGAAGGTCGCCGTCCCCTTGTCGGCGGCGACGACGAGGTAGGGATCGTCGGAATCGCGGCGCACGACGTCGGGCGGCGGGACCACTTCGTCGCCGCGGAGGTTGTCGGTGATGTCGAGCATCCCTCGCAGCAGGGTCTTGTACGACTCGACGCCTTCCTTCTGAAAGGTGGCGCGGTCCGCCGCCGGGTTCTTGACCACGAAGCCGCCCTTCGAGCCCATCGGCACGATGACCACGTTCTTCACGTTCTGCGCTTTCATCAGGCCGAGGATCTCGGTGCGGAAGTCCTCGCGGCGGTCGGACCAGCGAATGCCGCCGCGCGCCACTTTGCCCGCCCGCAGGTGAATGCCTTCCATCGACGGCGCGTAGACGAAGATCTCGAACATCGGCCGCGGCAGCGGCAGGTCGCGGATGCTCCCCGAATCCAGCTTGAATGAGAGGTAGGGTCTGCGGTCGCCGTCACCCTGAGCGGAGCGAAGGGTCTCAGGATGCAAAGCTTGAGATCCTTCGCCGCGCTGCGCCGGCTCAGGATGACGGGGCAACCGCTGCCAGTAGTTCGTGCGCAGCGTCGCCTCGATCAGCGTGACGTACAGGCGCAGGATGCGGTCCTCGTCGGGGTTGCGCACGTCTTCGAGGGCATCCTCGATCTGCGCCCGGATGTTCATGGCCACCATCTCGCGGCCGCTGCTCTTCCCCGCCGCGCCGAGCGCCGGGTCGAATCGCGTGGTGAAGAGCTGGATGAGCTGCCGGGCGATTCCCGAGTTGCTCGCCAGCGTCTGCTGGATGTAGGCCTCGCTGAGGTTCACGCCGATCTGCCGGATGTACTTGCTGTACGCGCGGAGGACGACCACCTCGTGCCACTCCAGCTCCGCGGCGAGAACCAGCCGATTGAAGCCGTCGTTCTCCGCCTGCCGGTTCCAGACGCGGATGAACGCTTCCTGGAACTTCTCCTTGACCGGAGCGAGGTCGTCCTGCATCCCCTCGGCGTCCAGGCTGAAATCGCGGATGCGTACCAGCTGCGGCGCGCCGAGCGGCTGCACTTCGTACGGCGTTTCGGCCAGCACCTTCAGCCCCATGTTCTCCAGGCGCGGCATGATGTCGGACAGCGGCACGGGCGTGCCGGCGTGGATGATCTTGCAGTGGAACTGCCGCTGGTCGCCGCGGTGACGATAGAGATCGACCACCAGCTCACCCGTGGCGAGGACTTCCTCGACGTGCTGGATGTCGTAGAGCGCCGCCGCCTCGGTGAAGCGCTCGGCGTACGCCATGGGGAAGGCCCTCTTGTAGCGCAGATGAAGCTCGATGCCCCGCTCTTCGCCGTAGTGTTGGGTCAACGCCTCCAGCAGGCGATCGCCCCACGTCCGCGCCGCCTCGGCCAGATAGGCCTCGACGCGCTTGACGTCGACGTCCGGCACGCGGCCCGGCGTGGTGCGGACGATGAACAGTCCGCGCGCCAGCGGCGAGTCGGTGACGTGGTCGTAGACCTGGGTGTCGTGCCCCTCGAAGGCCTCCTCGAGAATCTGCTTCGCCCGCTCCTTGAAATCGGGCGTGTAGCGGTCGCGAGGGACGAAGACGTAACAGGAGACGAAGCGCTCGAAGACATCCTTGCGGGTGAAGAGCGCGAGGCGCTGCCGCTCCTGCAGCAGGAGGATTCCGCGCGCGATCTCGAAGAGTTGCTCGTCGGTGATCTGGAAGAACTCGTCGCGCGGGAGGGTCTCCAGGATGTCGACCAGCGCCTTGCCGTTGTGGCTGCGCGGATCGAGTCCCAGGCGCTCGATGGTGCGCTTCGCCTTCAGGCGAAGCATGGGGATCTCGAAGACGCTGCGGTTGTACGCGGCGGACGTGAAGAGGCCGAGGAAACGGTCCTCGCCGATCAGGTTACCGGCATCGTCGTAGCGCTTGATGCCGATGCGGTCGATCGGCACGGCGCGATGGATGCGCGAGCGGCTGTTGGCCTTGGTGATGATCAGCAGGTCTTTTGTGCGCGCGTATTCGCTGAACTCGCGCGTCATCGGCGCGGCGCTGCGCTCCTGCGATTCCTTCCGCATGCCGCGGAGGATGCCGAGGCCGGTCTCGGGAATGGCGGGGAGAAAGTCCTTGCCGTCGCGCGTCTCGAATCCGTAACGGCGGTAACCCAGGAAGATGAAGTTGCCGTCGTCGAGCCAGCGGAGGAACTCCCGTGCCTCGGCGACTTCCTCCTCCGGCATCGGCAGCTTCGCCGATTCGAGATCTGCGATCTCCTTCTCCAGTTGGGCGCGCATGGCCTTGAAGTCGGCCACCGCCACGCGCACTTCGTCGAGCACGGCCTCGATCGATCGGCAGATCCTGTCCAGCTCCGCCGCCTCGCTCTCCTGATCGATCTCCACGTGCATGTACGACTCGGTGATGGTGCCGGAGGCGGTGGCGGCGGTCGACGCGAGCTCCAGGCGCCGGCCGCTTGAATCGCGGCGCACCTTGACCACCGGATGCAGCAGGAGGTGGATGTTGCGCTCCAGGCGATTCAGCTCCGCGCTGACGGAGTCGACGAGAAACGGCATGTCGTCGTTGACGATCTCGATCACCGTGTGCTCGAGCGCCCACCCGTTCGTTTCGACCGTTGGATTGAAGAGGCGGATCTTCGCCTTTCCGCGCTCCCGCACTTCGCCGAATTCCCACAGCGACAGGGCGCCGCCGAGGAGGGTGTCGAAGGAGGTGTAGATGATGTCGTCCGGCGCGACGAGGGCGAAGTAGCGGCGGACAAACTGCTCGGCGCTCTCCGCCTGGTCTTCCGACACCCGCGCGCGCGCCTCGGAGGCCAGGCGGTTGACGAGATCTGCTTTGCGGTCTTCTGCGGTGAGGGTCATGGCGCGGGCGTGATTCTATGCCGGAGCGCCGCCGTCCCGGCGGCTGGACCGCAGGCGTCTCGCCTGCTGGGCGGCGGGACGCCGCCCGGCCAGCCGGCGGGACGCCGGCGCTCCGCGCGCTACCCTCCAATCGGCGGTCCGGGCGGCACTTCCGGCGGCTTGGGCTGCGTGCGCGGCTGGTCGGGACGGCTGAGGAACCGCTCGATGTCGTCGCGGACGGCGTGGCGGTGAGCGAGCTCCGCGGTGTCGTGAATGCCCGCATCGCCCAGTTTCGCCGCCAGCCGGCGCAATCCTTCCGTCGCTTCGGCGCGCACCTGCGGATCGGCATCGCGGTTAGCGGCGAGATCCATCAGCCGCGTGATGGCCAGGCGGCACGTTGCACGGGTGATCGCGCCGCGGTAGCCGACCTCGCGGCGGGTGACGACGGCGAAGACTTCGTCGAGCACTTCGTTGAAGCCGGGATTCGCGGCGTTCTCGGCGTGGAATTGCACCAGTCGCGCGGCGCGGCGCGCGTCGAGCAGCGCGGCGAGGGTGATGTCGGCGGAGGCGGTCGCAGCGCTGATCGGATCGAAGGCCGGCGCGGTGCGGTGATCGAACAGTTCCGCGGTGCCGCCTTCGTAGCCGTACGCGCGCGGCGGAATCAGATCGATCAGGCGCTGCGGGATCTCGAGGAACGCGGAGTCGAGTGTCGACACCACGGCGTCGATCGCCTCGAGCTGCCGCTCCGGCGCGATGATCTGCCGCACCGGCTGCGGCACGATCGCGCCGTTTTCTTTGATCGCGTACGTGTAGTCGATACCGCCGATCGATTTCGCCGCCGCCTCAAGCTGATAGCGGTGATGGAGATAGAGCGGGACGAGCATCTCCTCGAGCGACGACAGCGGCGTACCCACCGGCACGCTGCGCAACCCGAATTGCGACAGCGCGATGCGGCGCACTTCCATCTCGTGCTTCAGCATGGCGATCGGATCGCCCGGCGAGTCCCACACCGATCCCTGCGGATGCGCGGCGCCGACCGGACGGGCGTCGGGGTCCTTGACGAACAACGGCGCCTCGCGCGCGATGCGATTGAGCTCCTCGTTCTCGTTCGCGCCCGGCCGGAACTGCGAGTAGGCGTAGCGGACGGCGAACTTGTCGTACGGGCCGACGCCGCTGGTGTACGCGTCCGACAGATCGAGCTTGCCGTCGACGATCTTCACGTACGGCGCCGGATAGTCCATCACCGAGGCGCGGCCGTAGCTCGACGCCGCCATGTTGTGGTCGAGGCCGAGGGTGTGTCCGACCTCGTGCGCGGAGAGCTGGCGGATGCGCGCCAACGCCATGAGCGACGGCGAGGTCTTCGGATCGAGCTGCGAGAGCGCTTGGTCGCGGAGCTCGTCGTACTGCGGGATCAGTCCGCGCCCGATCATCACGTCCTGCCGGATGCGCAGCGATCCGAGGAGCACGTTGCCTTTGATGATCTCGCCGGTGCGCGGATCGACCACCGCGCCGCCGTACGACCAGCCGCGCGTGGAGCGATGCACCCAGTTGATCATGTTGTAGCGGATGTCCATCGGATCGGCGCCGTCGGGAAGGACCTTCACGACGAACGCGTTTCTGAAGCCCGCCGCCTCGAACGCCTGGCCCCACCACGCCGCCCCTTCGACCAGCGCGCTGCGGATCGGCTCCGGCGCGCCGTTGTCGACGTAGTAGACGATCGGCGTCACCGGCTCGGACACCGCGGCGGTCGGGTCTTTCTTTTCCAGCCGATGGCGGGAGATCCACGTCTTCTCCAGCGGGCCGGTGAACGGCGAGGCGTAGTCGTAGAAGTCGACGCCGAAAACGCCGACGCGCGGGTCGGCACGCCGCGGCGTAAAGCCCGGCTCAGGCAGGGCGACGAAGGAGTGATGGGTGCGCACGGTGACCAGCGACGGCACCGGCGTGACGCCGCTGACGAGCTCCCCGGGGCGGTCGTGCGTCTCGAAGGTCAGGATGGCTTCCACTTCGGTATTGCGCGGGAAGGACTTCGTGCGCGGCATGAAGATCGCGCTGCGGTTGCGGTCGAGTGAGTAGCCCCCCTGCTGCGCGCCGCGCAGCCGCGCAGCGACGCCGCTCTGATCGCTGAGGAAGAAGTCGGTGGCGTCGACAGTAACGCCGGCGTCGTCGCTCTTCTCCACCTTGAACGACCAGAGCACCGACTGCGCGAACGACTCCTCGACGGCGCGCCGCTCGTTGGGGTCGTTGCTGATGGCGCGGAAGCGGTAGTTCGGCACGACCATCAGCACGCGCGGCCCGATGCGGTCGAAGCGGACGATGCGCGAGTCGCCCATGCTGTTGCGGTCGAGGCCGATGGGATTCGACCCGACGCCGGCCGGCAGCGAGGCGACGTAGATCATCTCCTCGCCGAGCCGCCGGATGGTCATCATCAGTTTGCCGTTCTCGGCGTCCCATTTCAGTGGGAGGAACCCCTCAGGTGTAGCGGCGGCCGCTCCGGCCGCCGGCGGCGCGGCGGGCGGTTGCGGCGTCGTCGCCGTCGCGCACGAGCAAAGAACGAGCAGGACCGCAGCAATTCGTTTCATGACCGCCGATTCTATGCGGGTCCGAACGACAGCGCCCGCACCAGGATGCCGAGGTCGCGGGCGTCGGTGCCGAGGTGCTGTTTGGCCGGATTGAGGGTCTTGTCGATCGACAGCTCGAGGACGTTCGGCGCTCCCCCCGCGGCCGGCGTGACCTCGTATGACTTCTCGTTGTGCTCTTCGTTGATGGTGATGCGGTCGATGATCGCGCCGTTGAGCGCGACGGTGACCGTCGGATGCTCGGGGACGATCTCCACCGCGATGCTGAAGCGGATCCGCAGCAGCGTCGGGCCGGCGGCGGGCGGCAGCCTGGTCACCGAATGCGCGCTCATCCAGCGCCATTCGTCGACGTCGGAGCGCTCGGGCGCGTACCACCCCGACACGAACTGCGGCAGCCGGGTCATCGGCGCCAGCGCCACGTCGAAGTAGTGCCGCCGCACGATGTTCCATAGCCGGCCGCGCGGGCGGCGGAAGATCCAGCCGCCGGCGGGGCGGGTGGCGTCGACCTCCGCGATCAGCATCGGCCGGCGCCCCATCACCGATATCGGCAGCGCGCGCTCGTCGAGGACGCGCTGGAACTGCACGTACGGCGCGAAGTACTGCACGAACGGCGTCATCTCCTGGGCCACGAAAAGGAAGTCGCGGCGCGGATCAATGGTGTTGTTGACGGCCTGCGCGGCGAGGACCGGCGGGGCGACGCTGTTCCGCACCGTGCCGAGCGCCGGCAGGGTCCAGAAGAAGAATCCGGCGACCAGCGCACCGCCGATGAGCGCCTCCCACCGCGCCCGCCCCCGCGTCAGCCGAGCGATCCCGTCCGCTGCCAGGAGGGCGAACATCGGGATGTAGCCGATCGAAAAGCGGCTCACGCTGTAGCGGTCGAGCATCAGCCAGGCAAGGATGGCGAACGGCCCGAAGGAGAGCGCGAGGTAAAGGATCGCGCGGTCGCGGGCGCGGATCGCACCGGCGATCGAGGCCAGGACGAAGATCGAGGTCACGATGTTCAGCACCGGCTCGTCGTACTGCTTGATGAAAAAGCGATCGATCAGGCGCCACAACGGCGGGCGGCCCGGGCTGCGGAAGGAATCGACGCTGGAAATGTACGCGCCGTGCGTGCGGACGGTGTTGAGATAGCCCTGCCACGATCCGGTCGCGGCGACCGCTCCTCCGTAGGCCACCCCGACGGTGACCACGCCAATCACCGCGGCGAGGACGACGTCGCGCCACGACTGCCGCGCGCGGTACCAAGTCGCCAGTGCGCCGGGAAAGAGTCCGATCAGGAAGTTCTGAGGGCGGATGCCAACCGCCAGCGCGAGCAGAAACGATCCGGCGATGTACGCGTTTGCGTCGCGGCATCCGCGGAAGAACAACGCGACGGAGAAAACGACGAGCACGATCGACGGTACGTCGCTGAACGCGGTCCCGCCGAAGAACCAGACGTTCGGAAAGAAGGCGCAGAGCGCGGCCGCGATGGCCGAGGTCGCGAATCGGAACCGCAGCTCGCGCGCCAACATGAAGACCGCGGGAAAAACAAGCATCCCCGCCACGAGGTTGACCGCCTGCAGGGCGCGGAAGTCATCGTGCACCACTAGCCGCACCAACTTTCCGAGTCCGAGGTAGACCGGGAATCCGGGCGGGTGCGGATGGTGGTTGGTGACGTCGTAGGCGCGCATGCCGAGGCAGAAGAGCGCTTCGTCCCAATCCCACAGCGAGCGCGCCATGGCCAGGAAGCGCGTGGCGGCGCAGAAGACGGCCAGGATCCAGTAGATGAGGCGTTCGCGGGGCGTGAGCGGTGTCGGTGTCATTCCGAGCGCAGCGAGGAATCCCCCGCGCATGTGCGCGTCGCGCCCGGTCGCGGGGGATTCCTCGCCGTCTTCGCGGCTCGGAATGACACTAGCGTCCGAAGGCGTCGTAGAACTTTCCACCTTTTTCCGCCAGCCGGCGCAGCGGCGCCGTCGCCACGAAGCGCTTGCCGTGCTTTTGCGAGAGGTCGTCGAGCCGCGCCTGGACGTACGGCAGGCCGAGCGAGTCCGCGTAGCGCAACAGCCCGCCGCGGAACGGCGGGAAGCCGGTGCCCATGATCATCGCCAGGTCGAGCTCCGGCGCGGTGGCCACGATCTTCTGATCGAGGATGACGGCGGCCTCGTTGATCATCGCCAGGAGCATCCGCTCGACGACGGTCTTCGCCTCCGCGGGATGCGGCGAGCGGATGCCGAGGACTTTGTAGACCGAGGCGTCGGGACCTTTCCGCTTGCCGTTCTCGTAGAGGTAGAGCCCTTTGCCGTTCTTCTTGCCGTGCCGCCCATCGGCGTACAGCTTGTCCACCACCATCGAGGCCTCGGTGCGATCGCCGAACGCGGCGCCGAGGATCTTGGCCACTTTTGCCGCGACGTCGATGCCCACCTCGTCGAGCAGCGCCATGGGTCCCATCGGCATCCCGAAATCCAGCATGGCGTTGTCGATCGACTCGATGCTGTTGCCTTCTTCGAGGAGGAAGGCCGCCTCGTTCATGTACGGGCCGAGGATGCGGTTGACGACGAAGCCCGGCCCGTCGTTGCAGTAGACGACGGTCTTGCCGAGCTTGCGCGCGAAGTTGGCGACGGTGGCCATGGCGGTGTCGGAGGTCTTCGCCCCGCGGATCACTTCCACCAGCGGCATACGGTCGACGGGGTTGAAGAAGTGCATGCCGACGACGTTCTCCGGCTTCCTGGCATTCGCCGCTATATCAGTAATTGGTATAGTCGAGGTGTTCGAGGCGAAGACGGCGCTCTCTCTGGCCAGGGCCTGGAACTCATCCAGCACCTGCCGCTTGATGTCGAGGTTCTCCACCACCGCTTCGATGGCCAGCTCGCAGCGGTCGAAGCCGCTCCAGTCGGTGGTGCCGGTGATTTGGGCCAGCTTGCGCTGCATCTCCCCGCGCGTCATGCGGCGGCGCTCCACCTTCCGCTTCCAGATTCTCGACGCCGCCTTCAAGCCGCCGGCGATCGCCTTCCAGTCGATGTCGCGCATGCGGACCAGCGCGTCGCTCTTGTCGGCGATGATCTGGGCGATGCCGCCGCCCATCACCCCGGCGCCGAGGACGCCGGCCTCGGTGACCTCGATGGGCCTGGCCGGAATGCGCTCCTTCTTCGACTCTTCCATGAGGAAGAAGAGGCGAACCAGGTTCTGCGCCACCTCCCCCATGATCAGCGGCGCCACCGCCTCGACCTCGCGGACCAGGCCGCGCTCGACGCCGTGCGACATGCCGTACTCCATGACGTCGATCGCCGCCAGCGGCGCGGGATAGTGGCCGCGCGTCTGGTGGAGCACCGCCTTGCGGGCCTTGCTGAAAATCACGCTGCGCGCCAGCGGGTTCCCGTCGATGAGGAACTTCGTCCGGCCGCCGCCGCGGCGCTTGGCGCGTTTGGCGAATTGCTTCGCCACGTCGAGCAGGATGCCGGCGGGGACCACTTCGTCGGTCAGCCCCATGGCCTTGGCGCGCTTTCCGTCGACGATCTTGCCGTTGAGGATCATGTCGAGCGCCGCGGGGAGACCGATCAGCCGCGGGAGCTTCGTCGTGCCGCCCCACGCCGGGAAGATGCCGAGCTTCACTTCGGGGAGTCCGATCTGCGCCTTGGGGCTGTCGGACATCACGCGGTAGTCGCAGGAGATGGCGATCTCGCAGCCGCCGCCGAGCGCCGCGCCGTTGATGGCGGCGACCGTGACCTGTGGCAGTTTGGAGAAGCGATGGAAGACCTGCTGCCCGAAGCGGGTGTACTCCTTGGCCAGCTCGGGAGTGGTGGCCTTGGTGAACTCGCTCACGTCGGCGCCGGCGATGAAGATCGACGGCTTGCCCGACGCCACGATGATGCGCTTGATGTCGCTGGCCTTCTCCATCTCGTCGACGATGGAGGCGAACTCCATCATCACCGTGGAGGAAAACTTGTTGACCTTCTCGCCGGGGAGATCGAACCAGATGACGGCGAGGTCGCCCTGGCGCTCGATGCGGAAAGCGGACGCCGTACGCGGCGGCGCTTCGAGCGTCGCGGTCATGTCTCGGCGACCTCGCCGGTATACAGCTCGTCGATGATGTTTTTGTACTTCGTATCGATCACTTTGCGCTTCACTTTGAGCGACGGGGTGATCTCGTCGGCGTCGATGGTGAAGTCGCGCGGCAGCAGTGCGAAGCGGCGGATCTTCTCCTGCCGGTCGAGGTTGACGTTGAAGCGATCGATCTCCTCCTGGAAAATCTGCCGCACGCGCTCGTTGGCCACCAGCTCGTCGCGGTCGCCGAACTTCACGCCGAGCGACGCGGCGTCGCGCTCGAGCTTCTCGAAGTTCGGCACGATGAGCGCGGCGAGGTACTTGCGGCGGTCGCCGATGAGCACCGGCGTCCCGACGTACGGCGAGCTTTTCAGCAGCGCCTCGAGCGGCTGCGGGGCGATGTTCTTGCCGTAGGCGTTGATGATGATGTCTTTCTTGCGGTCGGTGATCTTGAGGAAGCCGTCGGAATCGAGCTCGCCGATGTCGCCGGTATGAAACCAGCCGTCGGAGTCGATGGCCTGCGCGGTGGCCTCCGGGCTGTTCCAGTACCCCTTCATGATGTGCGGGCCGCGGCTGAGGATCTCGCCGTCGGGGGCGATCCTCACTTCCACGCCGGGAATGATCGCGCCGACGCTGCCGATCCGGCGCTTATCGGGACGATTGAGCGAGATGACCGGCGAGGTCTCGGTCAGTCCGTAGCCCTCGAAGATCTCGATGCCCGCGCCGATGAAGAACGCCGCCAGCTCCGCCGACAACGGTGCGCCTCCGGAGAGAACGAACTGCACGCGTCCGCCAAGCCGCTGCTTGATCTTCTTGAAGACGAGCTTCTCCGCGATCGTTGATTTGATCGCCAGCCCCGGCGGCATCGGCTTGCCGCTGATGCGATACGGAAGGCGCTGCTCGGCGACGCCGAGCGCCCACTTGAAGATCTTCTGTTTTCCAGCCGATTGCGAGGCCACGTTGTCCAGGATCCTGGCGCGCATCTTCTCGAAGAGCCGCGGCACGGCGGCGAAGACGTGCGGGCGAATCTCCTGGAGGTTGTCGGCGACCTTGGCGATGTCTTCCGCGTACGCGATCGTGCAGCCGCGAACGAGCAGCGCGTAGTCGGCCGTCCGCTCCAGGATGTGCGACAGCGGCAGGATCGACAGCGCCACCAGCCCGGTGTTGATCGGCAGGACACTCAGCGTCGCCTCGACGTTGCTGGCGATATTGCCGTGAGTGAGCATGGCGCCCTTCGGATTGCCGGTCGTGCCCGAGGTGTAGACGAGCGTGGCGAGGTCGTTCGGCTTCGCGCCGTGGCGAAGCTCCTCGAAGCGCGCGCGCTCGGTGTCGTTGTCGTTGCGGCGGCCGGTATCGACGACCTGCGCGAACGTCTGCGCGCCCTGTGGAAGCGTACCCGGCGCATCGCAGACGATGATGCTGTGCACCGACGGGCAATGCCCGCGCACCTCGGCGAGCTTCTGCAACTGCTCGGCGTTCGAGCAGACCACGACGGAGGCGCCGGCGTCGTTGAGGATGAACTCGATCTGCCAGCCGAGGAGCGTCGGATAGACCGGAACGGTGACCGCCTGGTTGGCGAGGATGGCGAAATCCGACATCGCCCATTCCGGCCGGTTCTCCGAAAGGATGGCCACGCGATCGCCGGGCTTGACGCCGAGGTGGCGGAGAGCGGTGGCGAGATAGCGGACGGTGTCGCGGAATTCGGGGACGGTGGTATCCACCCACTGCCCGCCGCGTTTGTACTTGAAGACCGCAGGGCGGTCGATGGCGCAGGTGACGTCGTAGATGTCGTTGATGGTCGCGATTGTCATCAGCCCCCCGGACCGGGGGTGATGATACTAGATCCTTCGCCTACGCCACCTTCATCCAGCGCCACAACTCGGGGATCGTCGGCCGCTTCCCATACGACAGGATTCCGACGCGGAAAATCTTCGCCGTGGCCCAGAAGAACACCGCGATGGTGACGATGGAAACGCCGATCGAAACGGCGATGTGCCACGCCGGCGGCTCCGACGCCACCACCCGCGCGAACATGGTCACCGGTCCGAAAACCGGCGCGAGCGAAAAGCCGACCGCGAGCGACGAGTCGGGGTTGGTGATGATGGCCATCATCATGAACCACGGAAGCATCATCACCATCTGGATCGGCGCCATGAGCTGCTGCGCCTCTTTGTCGGTGTTGCAGGCAGCGCCGGCCACGGCGTAGACGCAGACGTACGTCAGGTATCCGAGGATGAAAAAAACGATGAAGTAGACGAACAGCACCGGCCGGAGAACCTGCAGGATGTTGACGCCGGCGCTCATGGCGGTCGCCGCGCCGAACGCGCCGAATCCCGCGAGGATCAGCATCCAGACGGAGACCTGCGTCAAGCCGACGAGGGCGACGCCGCTGATTTTCCCCGTCAGCAATTCGAACGGCGTCATCGACGAGATCAGCACCTCGACCACCCGGTCGCTCTTCTCCTGGACGATGCCGCGCATGATTTCCAATCCATAGATGAACGCCGGAACGACTAGCAGCGCGGCGAGAACGAAGGCGAAGATGAAGTTCAACTCGCCTCCCTTCTTCTGCTCACCGGTGCGCGAGAGCTGCACCCCCTCGACCGGAACCTGCCGCATGACCGTCTCGATCCGTTCGGCGTCGATCCCGCTCTCGGCGAGGCGCTGCCGCTGTACGGCGCGGTTGGCGGTCGAGGAGAGCCGCTCCTGGGTCATGATGTCCGTCGACGAGCGGCTGTAGAAGGTCATCTTCGCCTTTGGATTGTCGAAGGCGTCGGCGGGGACGAGAAGGATGGCGTCGAGCCCGCCGCTCTTCTGCTTCCCCGCCGCGAGCCGCGTCAGGATCGGCTTCGCCGCTACCTGCACGTCCTGCCCGTGTGCGTCGATGTACTCCACGTCCAGCGACTCCGAGAGATCTCCGCGCTTCGCCCGCGGGCCCGACAACGGTTTGGAAAACGCTGCCGACAGGCGGCCGGTGCCGTCGATGACCGCCACGCGTTTCCCGGTGAAGGACTTGGCCATCATCATGATGGGGATGACCATCAAGCCGGCCATCAGCACCGGGAAGAAGAGAGTCATGAAGATGAACATCTTCTTGCGTACGGCGAAGAAGTACTCGCGCTTCAATACGGCGGAGATCTTTTTCACTCCGATGCCTCCAGCGCTTCGGCGCCCACCTTGTCGATGAAGATCTCTTCGAGCGACGGCGCGGCGACTTCGAACCGCCGGATCCGAAGCCGTCCGAGCGCCGCCTCCAGCACTTTCTGCGGATCGGCGCCGTCCGAGAGGGTGAGCTCGGCTTCGTTGGTGTCGATACGCGACTTGATCACGTGCGGCAGCAAGCCGAGGAACTCTCCGTCGCCGTCGTAGTCGATGTGTACGGTGTTCTTGCCCGCCGCGCTGCGAACGTCTTCGAGCGAACCGTCGAGCACGACCTTGCCGCGATGGACGAGGACGATCTCGTCCGCCATCCGCTCGGCCTCCCCCATCATGTGCGTGGAGAGGAGGATGGTCTTCCCCTGCTCCCGCAACGCGCGCAGGAGGGTGCGCACCAGGACCATGTTCACCGGATCGAGCCCCGATTGCGGCTCGTCGAGAATGATCAGCTCCGGGTCATGCAGAAGCGTCCCGATCAGCTGCACTTTCTGCTGATTGCCCTTCGACAGCTCCTCGATCTTGGAATTGCGCTTGTCCGTCAGCTCGAACCGCTCCAGCCACCCGTCCACCACCCGCCCCACCCCCGCCCCGCGAACGCCTTTGATCTCCGCGAGAAAGATGAGGTGCTCGAAGACCCGCATCTGCCGGTATAGCCCCCGCTCCTCCGGCAGATACCCAATGCGATCCCGGGAGCCCGCTCCCCCATCCACCCACTCGATGGTTCCGCTGTCGGGCAGAAAGATCCCCGTGATCATCCGGATGGTGGTGGTCTTCCCCGCGCCGTTGCGCCCGAGGAGACCGGTGATCGTCCCGCGCCGAACGGTGAACGAAACCCCATCCACCGCCCGCACCGGACCGAAGGATTTGACTACGTCACGAACCGCCAGAACCTCGGACATGCCCCGCTCCCTCAGCGCCGAAGTGCGGGGTATTGTACGGTAGGGGGAGGAGGGTTTCGCTGTGAACTGGACGTCTGAATCGATGAAGCCCAAAACTAGCGCTGGAGAGCGAATCTACGGTTTTGGCCACTGTGGTTGGATATCCTCGAGCGGCAACAAGCGCTTGACAATTTTGGCCACGCGCTCGAGAAAACTCGTGGGCTGGCGGTCATCCCGCTTCGGCGCCGCCGAAAGGGGCAAGGCCGAGAAAACCGCAATGGTAAGAACCGCTAACCAACGAACTGAGAACCGATGCATACACCCTCCAACTCGAGCTCTGCGCGAAACTCGAAACGTAGTAGGAGGGCGCCCTTGGGTAAGGAGTGTCCAGCCGAGACTTTTCCCTACCCTCGAACTTGAAAAAAGTTTTCTGGATGCCGGTTACTGACGGATTTCCGCAAACAACCGCACAGGCTCTTCCGTGGGCGCCAGCAGAAAGGCTCGGATGCCTCGAATGGCGGCGGGCGTGACTCGGCCAGCCACGAGCGCTTCCTGCACGTAGGCTAGAGCCCGGAGTGCCGGTTCGGTCTGCGAGAGATTTGACGCGACGAAGTAGACCATTGCTTTTCGGCAAACCTCGCCGATTTCGTCAGTACGGCCTATCGTGAGGAGCGTTTCGGCAATGTCGAGCGAGATCATCGCGACATCGTTCGCCATACCGCACTCTTCGAACTCGGGCCGCAGTTCGTCATACAGCGACAACGCCTGCTCGTACTTTCCTTGACGAGCGAACACATCGGCCAGCGCCCAGCGGCTCTTCGAGCGGAAGGTCATCATTCCAAGGCGCTCGTAACCCTCGATCGCGCGAACCAAGCAATCGGCAGCTCTGCTAAAGTCGCCGAGGTCTCGATAACAAAGGGCCATGTTTGCGATCGCTGAGACCTTCCATCGATCGCTAACGCTCGCCACGGAAACTTCCGCATGAATCGCGAGCGCTTCTCGAATCCGCTGAGCCGACTGCAACGTAATCGCCGACGCCGATCTGGCGGCCGCAAAACGGTCGTTATCCTCGTAGCGCGCGAACACCGCGGCGGCAACGTTGGCGATGCTGAGTGCCTCATCACGCCGCTCAAGCACGTCGTAGATCATCGAACGCATCAGATCTGCGCGACCGCGATCGAATTCTGCCGCGATCACGCCGTCAAAATGCGAATTGGCGCTATCGAGCGTCTCGACGGCCTCGCGCATGGCGCCCGTGTACCAGAGTGCGTACCCGTAATCGTAGTGCGCAAGCCCTCGTAGATGGCGCAATGCAGTACGCGGGTAAGCCGATTCAGCAAGGCCTTCTGCGAGCTGTACAGCGATCGCCGTAATCGTCACCGCATCCAAGGGCGCGATGGCAACCGCCTCATCCCCCGCCTTCAACAGCCGCCGCACCATCCCACCCGTCCGCCACTCCGGATGCTCCGCCAGGCGCGCCGCCCATTCTTCCCGCGGGCCGGCGAGCAGCTCCTTGATCCAGACGGCGGCCGTCGCGTCCTCATCGGCCATCGTCTTGGCCACGCCGCGGAGGAAGGCGAGGGTTTCGGGGCGGGGGGCGGTGGAGATCGACGGACCCCAGACGGCGGGCTCTTTGAGAGTACGGGCGGTGGCGCGGAGGGTGTCGAGGCTGCCGAGGCAGATGTCGCACGAGGCGAGATGTTTGTCGCGGGAGACCGCGTCGCGCGGCTCGGCGAGGAACTCGGCGAGTACTTCTTCGTCGTAGTGCTGCTCGATCATCATCGCTTCACCGCCGTGATGCTGAAGTAAATCTCCCGGACCCGTTTGAGACAGTTGTGAATCAGCTTCTCGGCGTAGCGGGCCGTCGTCTCCAGCTGTTTCGCCACGTCGACCGCCGAGCGGCCCTCGAAGTAGTGCAGGAAGAGCGTGTCGCGGCAGCGCGGCTGCAGGTAGTCGAGCGCCTGGCGAAGAGTGATCTCGATCGCCACCTGATCGGCGATGGATCTCGACTTCGGATCGCAGTGATCGTCGAAGTTTTCCGGCAGACTCTCCGTCTTCCCCTGCCCGCGCCAGTAGTGCCGGCTGGCGTTGCACATCGCCGCCACCAGCCAGGCCTTGATGTTCTCCACCTTCGTGGTGGTAGTCATGAACGAGAGGAAGACTTCCTGCAGCAGCGACTCGGCATCCGGCTCGCCGACCCGGAACTTCCGGCAGGCGATGTGGAGAAGCAGCGGGCGATGCTTGATGTACAGATCGCCGATGTCCTCCGGCTCGGGCGACGGCAGCGGCACCGGCAGACTGGCTAGCGCTTCGCTCTCGACGAGAGCCTCCATTGGGGCGGGAGAGCTATCAATCATCGTCAGATCGATCACTGGCGCCGAAGCCTTTCGTTAATTATGGATTAGACCACGGGGACGATAGCACAATCCAGAGAAAAGTAAACTCTTTCCATACGCGGCGCCCCCTACCAAAGACCCGCCACCCACTGATGCTATTCTCCGCCGTCGCATGAACGCCGAACAGACAGCCCGCACCGTCGGCCAGACGTGGGATACCTCCGTCGTCTACACTCTCGAACGGTACATTCGCATCCCCAATCAATCGCCGCTGTTCGACCCCGACTGGAAGAAGAACGGCCACATGCATCAGGCGATCACCTTAGCTCGCGCCTGGGTCGAGCAGCAGGCCATCGCCGGACTTCGCATCGAGACTCATGAATTGGACGGACGCACACCGCTTCTTTTCATGGAAATCGACGGCGACGCCTCCACTACCGTGCTCATGTACGGCCACCTCGACAAGCAGCCGGCAATGACCGGGTGGGAGGAGGGGCTCGGCCCGTGGACCCCCGTCCTCCGCGACGGCAAACTCTACGGCCGCGGCGGCGCGGACGACGGCTACGCCATCTTCGCCGCCATCACCGCCATCGCCGCGGTGAAGTCGCAGCAGCTCCCGCACTCCCGCATCGTGGTCATCATCGAATGTTGCGAAGAGAGCGGGTCGACCGACCTGCCGGCGTACATCGAGCTGCTCGCCGACCGCATCGGCACACCGCGGCTGGTGATCTGCCTCGACAGCGGCTGCGGCAACTACGAGCAGCTCTGGATGACGACGTCGCTGCGCGGCTCGATTGTCGGCAACCTCAACGTCGAGGTGCTGACCGAGGGCGTGCACTCGGGCGACGCAAGCGGCATCGTCCCCGACAGCTTCCGCATCATCCGTCTCCTTCTCGATCGTCTCGAAGATGCGAAGACGGGCCGCATCATCCCCGACTGGCTCCACGTGAAAGTCCCGCCGCATCGCATCGATGAGGCGCGCGAAACCGCTCGCATCCTCGGCGACGAGGTCTACGACAAGTTCCCGTTCATTTCCGGCATGAAGCCGGTCGAAAGCGACACCCTCGAGCTGCTCCTCAACCGCACATGGCGGCCGTCGCTGGCCATCACCGGCCAGGGCGGGATGCCCGACCTCGTGCAGGCCGGCAACGTCCTCCGTCCGAAGACGTCGCTCAAGATCTCGCTCCGCCTTCCGCCGACGCTCGATGCCACGAACATCGACCGCAAGCTGAAGGAGCTCTTCGAGAGCGATCCGCCGTACGGCGCGCGCGTCAGCTTCGAGCCGGAGAAGGGTGGTACGGGTTGGGAGGCGCCGAAGACCGAGGCCTGGCTCGAGCGTTCGGTCGACGAGGCGTCGCAAGCCTTTTTCGGAAGGCCGGCCACGACCTGGGGCGAGGGCGGCTCGATCCCCTTCATGGGGATGCTCGGCCAGCGCTACCCGACCGCGCAATTCCTCATCACCGGCGTCCTGGGTCCGCACAGCAACGCGCACGGACCGAACGAGTTCCTGCACATCGGCGCGGGAAAGAACGTCACGTCGTGTGTGGCGAAGGTGCTGGCGGACGAGCGCAAGAACGCTTAGGCGTGTCCGCCGGCGTACTTCTTCTCCCCTGCCTCGATGCGAATCGGCAGCCGGTTCTGCGGCGGCGGCAGCGGACAGGTCGCGTACGGCGTGAAGGCGCACGGCGGGTTGTACGCCTTGTTGAAGTCGACGATCGTCTTGCCGCTCGCGTCGGGCGGCGATGCGTAGAGGTAGCGCGCCGCGCCGTACGTCTCGCGGCCGCTCGTCGCATCCTTGATGATGATGAAGAGGTCCTTCTCCCCCTGCTCGAGGATCGGATCGATGCGGTACTCCTTGCCATCGAGGGTGAAGACGAGCGCGCCCGGCGAGACCTCGTCGGTGGTGATGCCGGAGACGTTCGGCATGGGGATGTGCTTGGGCGGGTTGTACGGCTCGAAGCGCGCCTCGACGCGGTACTTCGGGTCGGGAGGAAAGGTGTCGATTCCCTTGAAGTCCTTGCGGTGCTCGCTGTCAGGGTCCTTCACCCGGACGCCGAAGTTGTCGCCGACCTTGTGGATGAAGAACGACATCGCGCCATGCTTGGCCACCGTGTACCCGGCTTCCTCGGTGTCGTTGTGCAGCTCGACCGGCGCGGTCACCGGCTTGTCGTCGATGGTGAACGCCGGACTCGGGTCGAGCGTGACCTTGCCGTTCTTTAACGTCATACGCGCCTTCACCGGCGGCTTCGACGGCAGCTCGACATCGTTCGCCCCCTCCTTCAGCGGAATCAAGGCGACGACGCTCAGCCACCCCTCCGGCCGCGTCAGCCGCGCGAGCCGCGTCTGGCGGTACTCGGCGATCTCACGGTCGAAGGCAGCGCGGTCCACGGGGGGCTTTGATTCCTCGCGGCATGCCAGCGCGATCAACAATAGCGGGACGATCCGTTTCATGCGTGCGATAGGATACGCGGCCCGTGGTTATCAATTGTGGCGGAGCTGTGTCCAAGGAGCGTGAGGAACGTTGCGCCTTTTCCCATCACGGCGGTGGAGCGTGAGCCGGTGACCGCGCCATGGAGCGACGAGCGGCGCCTGCTGACCTCGATTCGCGGCGGCGATCGCGCGGCCGCGGAAGAGATCGTCGAGCGGACATACTCGGCGGTCTATGCCTCGTTGTACCGGCTGTGCGGCGACGGCGACCTCGCCGCCGATCTGACGCAGGAGACGTACCGCAAGGCGTGGGAGGCGCTGGGCGGCTTCGACGGCAGGTCGCAGTTGTTCACCTGGCTGTACCGCATCGCGTACACCACGTTTCTGAATCACATCCGCCGGCCGAGGCTGATGACCTCGCTCGACGCGCCGGAAGCTCCGGAGGTGCCGGACCGGGCGCCGGCGGCGGACGAAGTCCTGAGCGGCGCGGAGGAAGCCGAGCGACTCCGCCGCGCGGTATTGAAGCTCCCTGAAGATCTCCGCTTCACCGTCACCGCGCACTTCTGGGGCGGTCTGGCGGTGAAGGAGATCGCGAAAATCGAGGACATCACCACGGTGGCCATCCGCAAGCGCCTGCACAAGGCGTTCGGGCTGCTGGAGACGTCGCTCGACGAGGAAGACCGATGAGGCCGAACCGAAAAGCCGACTTGCAGAGAAAGCTGTCGCTGGCTCCCGTGCCGAAACCGCCGGCCGGGCTGGCGGACCGCATCAAAGGCGAGATCCCGAAACCGCTGCTCGTCGATGCGGAGAAGGAGCGGGTCCGCCTCCGGCAGTCCGTGGCCTTCAACATCCGCGTCGCCGCGTCGATCATCCTGCTCGTCTCGTCGCTCTATCTCGCGCTGAACCTCGTGTCGCGCAAGTTCGCTCCGGAAAAATTCGAGGCCGCGACCAACAGCGCGCCGGCCGCCCCCGCGCCACAGCCGCAGTTGGCGGCCGCGCGTGAGCTCGACCGCATCGCGCCGTCCCCTGCACCGCCGCCGCCCTCGGTGGCGGCGAGACCATCGAGGCCGAGGCTCAACGACCAGCGGCAGGCGATCGTCGCCGAGGCGAGGCCGGAGCCGATCGTGCTCGAAGAAGTCGCCAGCAAGGACGAAAGCGCCGGCGTGAAGGAGGGCGTGGTGGGAGGGGTCGCGGAAGCTATCACCGTCAACGCCGCGGCGCCGATGGCCAAGGCGGCCGCCGCGCCGGCGTCGCAGTCCGCCGATGCGCTCGTGCAGCGCTTCGCGCGCGCTGACAATGCTCCCGCGACGCTCACGCTCGACGTCGAAGCGGCCGCCGCGCCGTTCGACGACGCGAAGTACATCGTGCGCGTCTCGCTCGACGGTCCGCACGACGGCAGGGCGGACGTCGCGTTCAACGATGCCGCGGTCGCGGCGTGGCATGGGATCGCCTCCAACGGCACGTCTCTCTACGAGATCACGCTTCGTTCCGGTCGAACCGGCAACGAAGTCATCGCCACGGTGCGCGCGGGCGCCATGAAGCGCGCGATCCGGCGCGGCGATCTCCGCGAGTGGAACGACGCCTCGCGGCGGATGAAGTTGGCATCGCTCGCGGCGGCGCTGGCGGCGGGAGCGCCGCCGGAGAAGGTCGCGGCGAAGGCGCGCGCTGCGGGGTTGGACGATCTCGCCGCGGCCGCGGAGGCGCGGCGCCGCTAACGCTTCCGGCCGCCGCCGAAGTTGCGGATCGACTGGAAGTGCACGTCGAAATAGTTGGCGGCGGCGCGCATGGCGCTCGCCACGGTCCACGCATCCTTCGACGGAATGCGCTCCAGGCCCGAACGCATGTTCATCGGCAGTTTGGCGCGACAGCGGCGGCACAGCGCGTTGCCGATCGTCTTATCCAGATCGCAGCGCGGGCAGTGCGGCTTCCTCGCCAGTCCCGTGATCTGATCCTTGGTGAGCGTCATGACTATCGGCGATTCTCGCATAAAATCGCGGTATGGGTCAGCGAGTCGAATTTCCATCCAACGGTCACATCTGCCAGGGTTACTTCGCGGCGCCGGAAACGGGCAAGGGCCCCCCGGTCGTCGTGATTCAGGAATGGTGGGGCCTCGTCCCGCACATCGAGGATCTCGTCAACCGTTTCGCTGCCGTGGGATTCTGCGCGATGGCGCCGGACCTCTATCACGGCAAGACCACCAAGTCGCCCGACGAAGCGGGCAAGCTGCTGATGGAAATGGACGCCGACCGCGCCGAGCGCGAGATCGCCGCCGCGGGCGAGTACCTCCTCACCCGCCCCGAGTGCTCGTCGCAGACGTACGGCGTCATCGGCTTCTGCATGGGCGGCGCGCTCGCGCAGTACACGGGGACCAAGGAAGGCTCGAAGGTCGGGGCGGTGGTCAGCTTTTACGGCGGCTTCAAGAAGGTGGCATTCGACTGGAACAACCTCACCGCGCCGCTGCTGCTGATCTACGGCGAAGACGATCAGGGCGTTCCGGCCTCCGAAGGTCGCGAGCGTGAGAAGCAGTTGAAGGCACTGGGGAAGAACGTGCAGCTCATCGTCTATCCGCACGCAAATCACGCCTTCTTCAACGACACGCGCAAAGAGGTCTACAACCCGCAGGCGGCGCAGAGCGCGTGGCGGACGACGGTGGACTTCCTTCGCAAGCACGTTCGTTGATGCGCTGGCTGCGCATCATCCTCTTCGTCGCGCTGCTCATCTTCTGCGCCACGCCGTGGGCGTCGCCGCCGATCGCGCTGGCGCTCGGCCTCGCGCTCGCGCTCACCGCCGGCAATCCGTTCGCCGCGCAGACGTCGAAGCCGACCAGGATCCTGCTGCAGGCCTCCGTCGTCGGCCTCGGCTTCGGCATGAACCTGCAGAAGGTCGTCGAGGCCGGGCGCACCGGCATCCTTTTCACCCTCGTGACCATCGCCGGCACGCTGCTCCTCGGCTACATCCTCGGCCGCGCCATGCGCATCGACCGCACCACCGCCCACCTGATCTCCTCGGGGACGGCGATCTGCGGCGGCAGCGCGATTGCCGCGGTCGGGCCGGTGATCGACGCGAAGGACGAGGAGATGTCCGTCGCCCTCGGCACGGTCTTCATCCTCAACTCGATCGCCCTGTTCGCCTTCCCGCCGATCGGACACCAGCTTCATCTGACGCAGACGCAGTTCGGCGTGTGGGCGGCCATCGCCATCCACGACACCAGTTCAGTCGTCGGCGCCGCGGCAAAGTACGGGGCGGAGGCGCTGCAGATCGCCACGACGATCAAACTGACGCGCGCCCTCTGGATCGTGCCGCTCACGCTGGCGACCGCGTTCGCCTTCAAGCGCAGGTCGGCGAAGGTGGCGATCCCCTGGTTCATCCTCTTCTTCCTCATCGCCTCGGTGATCCGGACTTACGTCGCCGGCCCGTGGGACGCCATCGTCCACTTGGCGCGCATCGGCCTGACCGTCACCCTCTTCCTGATCGGCGCGGCGCTGTCGCGCAAATCGATCGCCGCCGTCGGCGTGCGGCCGCTGCTGTTCGGCGTGATCCTCTGGCTGGTGATCTCCAGCGTGTCGCTTCTGGTGATCTACTCGAACCAGATCTCGATCTCGTAGCCGTCGGGATCGTGCACGTACGCGAACGGCAGGCCCGGCGCGAACTCGCCGCGGCGGACGATCTTGCCGCCGGCCTTCCGCACCGCGGCAATCGCGGCGTCGATGTCGTCCGGCTTCGTTAGGCGAAATCCGAAGTGGTCGATGCCGCCGCGTTTGCCGGCGCCCTTCCGCCGCTCGAAAGCCAGGACGTCCCACTTGCCGGGGCCCTTCACCTGGATCTGATCGTCGTCGCGGTAGTACTCCTCGACGCCGAAGACGTCGCGGTAGAAACGGAGCGAGCGCTCCGGATCACGGACGGAAAGACTGATGTGCGTGAGCCCGTGGGTCTTGATCATTCGCTCGCTCCGATACAATCGCGCCACGCCATGAGCAACGCCTCGCTCGCCGGAAGTCTGGCCGCCTTCAAACTGCCCGACATATTCGCCTTCGTCGCCACGACGCGCAAGACCGGCATGCTCACCCTGGCGGCGGGCGAAAAGGAGGCCTACGTCTTCTTCCGCGCCGGCGAGATCGTCTACGCCGCCTCGAATCAGGAGTCGTTCCGGCTCGGATCGATCCTCCTGCGAAAAAAGAAGATCACCCGCGAGGAATCTGAGGCCATCGACGCGGCGGTCGTCCGCGGCGGCGGGCGATTCGGCGACGTCGCCGTGCAGCAGGGCGTCCTCACCCAGGAGCAGATCGACGACTACCTCAAGGTGCAGGTGGCGGAAGTCATCTACGACGCCTTCGTCTGGAGCGAAGGGACGTTCGGCTTCTACGACGGATTCGATCTGCCGCCGCGCGCGGTGACCATCACCATCGACCTGGCCAACCTGATCATGGAGGGCGCGCGCCGCATCGAAGAGTGGGCTGATTGCCTCGCGTTGCTGCCCGACAGCGCCGTGGTCTTCCGCGTGGTGCGCGACCCGCAGGCGGAGAAGATCACCCTCTCGCTCGACGAGTGGAAGATCCTTTTCCTGATCAACGGTCAACGATCGCTGGAGGACCTCTGCCGTGACGTCGACGACGACGCCTTCCACGTCTACCGCGTCGTCTATGGACTCCTGGCCAACAAGCTGATCGAGCCGGTCAGCGCCGACGCGCTTCGCGAGGACACCGGCCACACCACGCCGGTGCCGCCGATGGGAGAGGACACCATTCGCCAGGGCATGGCCAGTTTCGGCGGCGACTCGACGGTGGTGGAGATGTCCGACGACACGAGCCTTCTCGTCTCCAGCGAGGCGCGGCTCTCGTATCACGACGTGGTGAAGAAGACGATCGCCCAGCTCTCGATCGTCAACGGAGACGAGGCCGGCAAGACGTACCCGCTGAGCGAGTCGGAGCACCACATCGGCCGCCTCTTCGACAATGACATCCTGCTGACTGACCTCGGTATCTCCGGCCACCACGCGCGGATCTATCGCGCGCCGGAGGGCTACGCGATCGAAGACCTCAAGAGCCGCAACGGCACGTGGTTGAACGGCGCGCGGGTCTATCACTCACAACTACAGCACGCCGACCAGATCCGCCTCGGCGCGACGGACTTGCGCTTCGAAGTCCTCTTCGACGGGTAGTGTAGCGGCCGGCGTGTCATCCCGAGCGTGAGCGAGGGACCTGGGGGCGCGGGCGGCGCGCAGCAGGTCGTTCCGGGCGCCGCCCGATCCCCCAGGTCCCTCCCCTTCGCTGCGCTCAGGGTCCGGATGACAGGAGCGACATCCCCTTCATGTACGGCCGCAGAATCTCGGGGATGACCACCGATCCGTCCGCGCGCTGGTAGTTCTCCAGGATCGCCACCAGCGTCCGCCCCACCGGCAAGCCGGAGCTGTTGAGGGTGTGCACGAAGCCGGTCCTTTTCTCGGCGGTCCTGTAGCGGATGTTCGCGCGGCGGGCCTGGAAGTCGAGGAAGTTCGATGACGAGGCGATCTCGCGATACGCATCCTGTCCTGGCAGCCAGACTTCGATGTCATACGTCTTCGCTGACGAAAAACTCATGTCGCCCGACGACAGCGTCATCACCCGGTAGTGCAGTCCGAGGGCCTGGAGGATCGTTTCGGCATCGCGGGTAAGGGCCTCGTGCTCGTCCCAGGAGCGCTCCGGCATCACGACCTTCACCAGCTCGACCTTCTCGAACTGGTGCTGCCGGATCAGCCCGCGAGTGTCCTTTCCATACGACCCGGCCTCGCTGCGGAAGCAGGGCGAGTACGCCGTGTAGTACCGGGGTAATGAGGCGGCGTCGAGGATCTCGTCGCGATGGATGTTCGTCACCGGCACCTCGGCGGTCGGGATGAGGTAGTAATCGCGGTCGGTGAGCTTGAACAGATCCTGCTCGAACTTCGGGAGCTGCCCCGTCCCGCGCAGTGAGTCGGCGTTGACGATGAAGGGCGGCACGACCTCGGTGTAGCCGCGCTGCGAGGCGTGATCGAGGAAGAAGTCGATCAACGCGCGATTGAGCTTCGCCCCCGCGCCGGTGATCAGCGTGAAGCGCGCGCCGGTGATCTTCGCGCCGCGGTCGAAATCCAGGATGCCGAGCGACTCGCCGAGGTCCCAGTGCGCTTTCGGAGTGAAATCGAAGCTCGGCTTCTCGCCCCAAGAGCGCTCTTCGCGATTGGCGCTGTCATCGGCGCCGACCGGCACCGACTGATGCGGAACGTTGGGGAACTCCAGCTCCAACGCGCGCAGCTCGTCCTCGATCGCCGCCAGCCGGTCGTCGAGTTGCTTGATCTCGTCGCCGACACGCTTCATGGCCCCGATCTGCGCGGAGGCGTCCTGCTTGTTCTTCTTGAGCGAGGCGATCTCCTGCGAGGCCACGTTGCGCTGACTCTTCAGCGTCTCCACCTCGGCGATGGTGCGGCGGCGCTCGGCGTCGAGGGTGAGGAAGCGGTCGATGTCGGCCGACGAGCCGCGGCTCTTCAAGGCGGCCCGATAGGCGTCCGCGTTCTCGCGGAGGTACTCGCGTGCAAGCATGGCGCGCGGATTCTAGCGCGTGCGAACGGCGCGCGAACGCCCGCTGAGCGCGCTGGTGAAGTCGCCGGTCATAACCAACGCGTAACCCTGCCGCGGGCCGGCGCCGAGGCGATTCGCGGCGATGGTGATCGTGTAGACGCCGGTCACCGGCTGCGGGATGGATATCCCCTCGACGTTGTTGAGGCGGTCCGCCTGGCCGGGATGCAGCACGTCATTGCCGAGCGACGCCGCGCCGGACGGCGTGACCACCCGCAGGTCGAGGTCGTTGACCAGCTCCGCCGTAGCGTCAGAGACCGAACGCACCACGCCCGGCGGATCGGTCCACACCAGCACCACCTTCAGCGGCGTGCCGGAGAGGACGTTCAACTGCAGCGTCACCGACTCCCCTTCGGCCAGTCCGCTCGATGTCGCCACGTCGTTGACGCGCAGCTTGGCGCGGTCGCCGGCGAAGTAGAGCCCGTCGTCCAGAACGGGGAATCCGAATCCCTGCTCGTACGAGGGCACCGGCTTCGCGGCCACGCTGCCGAGGTACGTCATCCGCGTCGGCACCTGCCGCGCGGCGGCGATGATCGTCGCCTTCAGCAGCGCGGCACTGGGCGTCCTGGCATCGGCGGGGTTGCGCGCGCCGCTCGGATAGAAACCCTCGGTGTAGTACTGCCGCACCAGCGCCGCGGCGCCGGCGACGGTGGGCGCCGCCCACGACGTTCCCGGCCCCTGTGCGCTGATGTTGCAGTTGGCCGAATTGGAACCGAAGTCCCAATCGCCCGCCACGACGGTGGCGGGGCCGACGACGTCGGGCTTGATGCGGCCGTCGCGCGTCGGTCCGAACAACGTGTTGTAGGAAATGACGTCGTCCTCGCGGTTCGGCGGGCGCACTCCGCCCACCTGCAGCGTGTTCTTGGCGCAGCCCGGCGCGGCCACCGACATCGGCGGCGGCGACGTCGGCGGGATGTCCGCCGTCGCGCCGTAGTTGCCGGTGTTGAAGACGACGAGCATGTCGGGATGGGCGTGGACGAAGGCGTCAACGTCGCGCGCGGACTGCGAGTAATTCGCCGTCGGCGTGATCTGGAACGGCGACGTGTTCTGCCGGTCGCCCCACGAGTTGGAGTGGATGCGCGCCCCCTGTTTGTATGCCTGATCGAGGATCGGCGTCAGATTGACAGGGCATCCGAAGCCGGGACGCTGCGAGCAATTGTCGCCGCCGATGAACCCGCCGTCCTGCACGATCAGTTTCGCGCCCGGCGCCAGTCCATCGGCGTAGTCGTGCGCGCCGAACGTTCCGAAATCGCCGGCGATGATCGCCGCGGCGTGCGTGCCGTGATCGGTGTTGTCGTACGCGGAGAGGTCGGTCGGGTTCTCGCAGCCCTTGGCGCTCGGAAACTGATCGCAGGAGTAGAGGAAGTCGTAGGCGATGATCTTCCGCCGCGACGCATCGACATTCGTCCATGCCAGGCCGCCCGACGGCGTGCCGGTGTTGACCGGGGGGCGGGCTCCGTCCGCCTCGGCGAAGTAGCAACTGTCATAGTCGACACCGGTATCGAGGATCGCGACGACCTGCCCCGCGCCGTTGAGGCCGCGGTCGGTCAGCGGCGTCGCCGCGCCCCTCCACCCCGACTGCAGCGAGCGAAACGACATCTCGTTGGCGGACGCCGTGGCGGCGATGGCCAGGAGGACAAATAACTTACGAGTCACGGCGTGCGGAACGCCCGGTCAGTGCACAAACTTCCGCCGGTTGCGGATGTAGTCCGCCAGGATGTACTCGCCGAGCCGGTCGGGCGATGAGTAGAACGCCCGTCCCCGGTTGATCTTCGAAAGCTGCTCGACGAAGTTCACAAGCATCGGATCGGTGGCCAGCATGAAGGTGGTGATCGGGATGTTCGCGCGGCGGCAGCGGTCCGCTTCCTCGAGCGTACGGTTGACGATCTTCATGTCGAGGCCGAACGAGTTCGTGTACAGGTGGCCAGCCTCGGTCAGCGCCGACGGCTTGCCGTCTGTGATCATGAAGATCTGCTTGTTGTTGTGCTTGCGGCGGCGGAGGATGCGTTGCGCCAGCTCGAGCCCCGCCTTGGTGTTGGTGTGGTACGGCCCCACCTTCACGTACGGAATCTCCGAGATCGGCACTTCGACCGCCTCGTCGCCGAAGAGCAGGATGTCGATGGAGTCTTTGGGGTATTTGGTGAGGATCAGCTCCGTCAGCGCCAGCGCGACCTTCTTTGCCGGGGTGATGCGATCCTCGCCGTAGAGGATCATGGAGTGGGAGATGTCGATCATGACCACCGTGGCGCAACTGGAGTTGTGCTCGGTCTCGAACACCTCCAGGTCGTCCTCGGACATGACGATGGCGTCCGCGGGATCGGTGTGCTTCATGGCGTTCTGCAGCGAGCGGATGGAATCGATCGACATCGGGTCGTCGCCGAACTGATACGGCCGGGTCTCGGTGAGGCGCTCGCTCCCCTGCCCCGGTGTAGCCACGGAGTGCGTACCGCTGATCGATTTCTGCAGGCCGCCGAAGATCTCGTCGAGCGCGTCGCGACGGATCTGCCGCTCGCCGCCGGCGGCGAGCACGAGGTTGCCGTTCGCGTCCTCGCCGATCACGTTCTCCGCGGTCAGGCGGGCGAAGAAGGCGTCGAGGTCGACGTCGGGATCGAGGTAACCGCGGTCCTGCAGCGCGCGCATCCAGCGCATCGCCTCTTCGACGTCGCCGCCGGTCTGCAGCAGCAGGTGGTTGAACAGACGCCGCAGCCCCATTTCGGACAAGAGTTGCCGGATGAGCTCGGGGTCGAGGTAGGAGTAGCGCTGCCTCACGGGGTCATTTGTTCAGCCGTTCGATCCATTTGGCGATGTTCGGGTTGTTCGGAAGATGCTCGCGCGCCTCTTCCAGCGCCGAGAGCGCGTCGGCGTTTCGCCCGAGCACCAGGAGGATCTGCACGCGGAGCTCGACGAGGTTCTGGTAGAGCGTGAAGTCGGTCACTTTCTGCGTCGACATCAACGAGAGCGCTCGGTCGACGAACTTCAGCGCCGTCTCCGTCTTCGAGTCGTTGAGCGCGTCCGCGGCGAAGCGGTGGAGCATGCGCGGCGAGTCGCCGAGGAACGACTTGGCGTCGACGAACTGATTGAGCGCCTCGCGGAGAACGGCCTCCTGGTCGGGGAACCATCCGTCGCGGATCATCCGGTCGATCTGCCGCGCCAGCTCGTTGGGGATCTCGGCTCCTACCCTCGGCACGGGAGGAGTTTACGTCATTCACGGCACGAGATCCTTCGTCGCTCCGCTCCTCAGGATGACGGCTTCGCCGTCACTTCACCGTTCGCAGGACGTTGAACTTCATCAGCTCCTGGAAGGTGATCGTCGAGTCGAGGTCCTCGCGCGCCAGGCGGAGGGCCTGGTGCAGCCCTTCGAGGATCATCTCCATCCAGAACGCCAGCTCCTGATCGTTCTCCGGCTGCACATATTTTTGAGCGGTCTCGGCGAGGCGCGGCACGCGGCCCAACTCGCGGAAGAACTCCGGGAACGGCTGCTCGTCGGAGACGGTGATCTTGTTGCCTTCGACGAACCAGGCGAGGATCGCGTCGTAGGCGGGGTCGCTCTTCGGCGCGGGACGCTGTTCCTCGCGCGGGGGCGCCTTCTTCACCCGCCTGCCGGCGAAGGCGTCTTCCAATTCGTCCGTTTCGACATCGTATCGGCGCTCGCGGCCGCCCGTGCCGGCGCGCTCCACCGGCGGGAACTTCGTCTCGAAAAGCTTCGCGACCGCCAAGCCGATGAGCTTCCGCGCCACGACCTCCGCCCCCTGCTGTTCGCCTTCGTAGACCATCTCCACCTTCCCGGTGATGGCCGGAAGGAGCATGGCGAGATCCGCGAGGCGCGGGAAGACGTAGGCCTCGCCGGTGAGCGCGGCGCGGCGCTCCATGTTCGACTGCAGCAGTTCCATCGCCGCGATGGTCAGCCGCGCGGAAACGCCGGAGGACTGATCGACGAGCTCCGACTCCCGGGCCACGAAGGCGATGCGCTCCACCAGGGCGCGAACGTAGTCGGGGACCGCGATCTCGACCTGATTCGTCCGATCGAGCCACGCCTCCTGATCGGTGATCCGCCGCGCCGTCTCGACCGACTGCGGGTAGTGCGTCAGGATCTGCGAGTCGATGCGGTCCTTGAGGGGTGTGATGATGTTGCCGCGGCTGGTGTAGTCCTCCGGGTTCGCGCTGAAGACCAGCACGATGTCCATCGGGATGCGAATGGGGAAGCCGCGGATCTGCAGGTCGCGCTCCTCGAGGATGTTCAGCAGCGCGACCTGGATGCGCGGAGCGAGATCGGGGAGCTCGTTGATGGCGAAGATGCCGCGATTGGTGCGCGGGATGATGCCGTAATGGATGACCTCCTCGTCGGCGTACGTCATCCGCTGATTGGCGGCCTTGATGGGATCGATGTCCCCGACCAGATCGGCGACGGTGACGTCGGGCGTCGCCAGCTTCTCGCGATACCGCTCGTCGCGATGCATCCACGAGACCGGGAGGTCGTCGCCTTTCTCCACCGCGAGGCGCCGGCATCGTTTGCACGACGGCTGGAGCGGCGAGTCGTTGATCTCGCATCCCTCGACCACCGGGATGCGCTCGTCGAGCAGCGCGGTGAGCGAGCGGAGGATGCGCGTCTTCGCCTGCCCGCGCAGTCCGAGGAGGATGATGTCGTGTTTGGAGAGGATGGCGTTGTGAATGGCGGGGATGACTGTCCGCTCGTAGCCGTGGATGCCGGGAAACGTCTTCTGGCGGCGGGCGACGGCCGCCAGGAGGTTCTCGCGCATCTCGTCTTTGACCGAGCGTACGCGGTAGCCCGACGCGCGGAGCTCGCCGACCGTGTGGATGTTCATGGAGTGGGGGTCTCTTCGGGCTCGGGATCGCGGTTGAATTCGTTCATGGCGCGGCGTAGGTCACCGCGGCAGAAGAGGAAAAGCGCGTCGACGGCGCGCTCGATCATCCGCTCGACGGCCGGGGCCTCGTCGCTGGTGAAGTCGTCGAGCACGTAATCCCGCAGCGGCCCGCCCTCCGCATAGTTCGCTCCGCGCACGCCGCATCGTAAGCGGGGGAATCGCTCGCTCGCAAGCGACTCAACGATCGAGCGCATGCCGTTGTGCGTTCCCGCCGAGCCGTTCGGCCGGATGCGCAGCCTGCCGAGCGGAAGGTCGATGTCGTCGTAGACCACCATCAACTCCTCGGTCGACTCGAGATCCGCATTCACCAGCAGCCGCACCGCGTCGCCGGAGAGGTTCATGTACGTGAGCGGCCTGGCCACCATCACGCTCCCACCCCCCACCCGCCCCGTCCCCGTCATGGCGTTCTTCTCGTGTGTGGCGATCTCGATCCGGAACTTCCGGGCGAAGGCCTCCACCACCATCCACCCGATGTTGTGCCGCGACCGTTCGTACTCCCCCCCCGGATTGCCGAGGCCCACGATGAGTTTCATGCGAGGGCGAAGGGTACAATTTGCTGGATGGACAAGCTACCGGCGGCGATCGCGGATCACCTCGAAGAGATTCGGGCACTCTGCGTGAAGTATCACGTCAAGCGGCTGGCGGTGTTTGGGTCGGCGGTGAAGGGAACGTTCGACCCTGCGACGAGTGACGTGGATTTCGTGGTGGAGTTCTTTCCCCATGAAGGCCCGGAGCTTCGAAATCTCTATTTCCCGCTCCTTTTGGACCTTCAGAAACTTCTCGATCGGAACGTCGACCTCGTTGAACGAAAGGTCGTGCGGAATCCCTACTTTTTGAAAGTTCTCGAGCTAAGCGAGCAGCCGCTTTATGACGCCGCTTGAAGAATCCGAGCGGGAATCGCGGCTGTGGCACATCCTCGAAGCGTGTACGGCGGTCATCGAGATTACACAAGATCGGACGCTCGATAATTATGTTGAGGACCGAATCTTGCGCTGGGCGGTCGAGCGTCAGTTGACCAACCTTGGCGAAGCGATGAGTCGGCTCAGCAAAATTGACCCGCAAATCCTTTCCAACATCACCGCGGTCTCGGAAATCATCGCGTTTCGCAATTTCCTCGTGCACGACTATCCCAACGTCGACGCGCAGGAAGTGTGGCGTGTGATTCGGAGCGAGCTTCCGATCCTCCTGAAACAGGTGCGCGCCCTCCTCCCCTCCCCCTGAACCGAACTGGTCAGCTTCCTGCATCTGACGCCGGCATCCGATGGCCAACGGAGATCCTGAACGGATCGTCGTCATCGACGACAACGCGAACGACCTCCAGGTGACGCGCCGCTTCCTCGAGCGGAAGGGCTACCACGTCTCCGGCGCCACCTCGGGTGAGGAGGGCCTGGCCCTCGTTTCCAGCCTCATGCCCGACGCCGTGGTCGTCGACTACCGCATGCCGGGCATGGACGGCTTCGAGGTCACCCGGCGCATCAAATCCGATCCGGTGCTGCAGACCATTCCTGTCCTCATGCTCACCGGCGCCGATGCCGCGCGCACGGTGGTCGAAGGCCTCGGCGCCGGCGCGGACGACTTCGTCACCAAAGGCTCCGATACCGAGATCCTGCTGGCGCGCCTGCGCGCGTTGCTGCGCGTGAAGCGTTACCAGGACCAGCTTCGCAAGCTCAATCAGCAGATCACGCGCGACCTGCAGATCGCCCGCCGGGTCCAGGAAGCGCTGATGCCGCATGGGACCTTCCGCGCGCCGAGCCTGGAGATCCGCTCCGCGTACATGCCGAGCGAGACGCTGTCGGGCGACTTCTACGACTACTTTCAGCAGGGCGAGGAGGTCTACCTCTTCGTCGCCGACGTCTCCGGCCACGGCCTTCCCGCCGCAATTCTCGTTTCGCTGCTGAAGAGCTACATCCACACCGAGGCGGACGCGCACACGCCGCTGTCGTCGTTCATGTCGCGCCTCAACGACTTCCTATTCAGCGTCTCCCTCCCCACGCAGTTCGCCACCGCGCAGCTCTTCCGCATCGCCGCCGACGGAAGCCTCGTCTACTCCAACGCCGCGCATCCGCCGTTCCTCCTCCACCGCCGCGAGCTCGGCCAGACCGTGGTTTTCGAGCAGCCTGGCCATCTCCTCGGCGCGATGCCGAAAATGACGTTCGAGGAGCACGCGCTGAAGGTGGCGCCCGGCGACACGCTGTTCGTCTACACCGACGGGCTGACCGACCGCCGCAACGAGGCCGGCGAGTTCTACTCGATCGACCGCATCGCAGCGCTGCTCGATCGATCGTCCGGCGCCGACCTGGCAACGGCGTACGACGCGATCTACGAGGACGTGCGCGGTTTCGCCGCCACCGACGACTTCAAGGACGACATCGCCTTCGTGGTCACGCGCTTTCAGTGATCGGGATCTCGAACCCGAACACCGCGGACGAATACGTCTCCAGCGGCTCCGGCCGGCCGAGCAGCGGGTCGTACGCCAGGCCGTCGCAGCAGCAGACGTAGTGCGTGGTCCATGCCGGCACACTCCGTCCGCTGAAGCGGCGCGGAATGAGCGGGGCGTGAAAACGGCCGGCTTCGCGCTCCTCGACCTTGCGAAGCATGGCGATCCACGGCTGCTTCCCTTCGGCTCGGAGAAGCTCGGCGATCGCCTGCGCGTGCGTCAGACAGTCGCCGGAGTACGCATCCGGCAACATCGCCGCGCTTGCTTGTTCGAGATATTCGGCCGCCGTCACGCGATCTTCTGCAGCAGCTCCACCGCCTGCGGCTTTTTATCGTACTTCACGTCGGTGGCGGCGACCTTCTCCAGGTACGGCCGGGCCTCGGCGGCGCGATCGCGTTTGAGATGCGTTCGCGCGATCCAGAACCAGGTATCGACCAGGTACTCGTTCTCGTTGAAGCGGTGGGTCTGAATGGCCTTCTCGAACGCGGTGGCCGCGTCGTCGTAACGCTGCTGCGCGTAGTGGATGCGACCGAGGTGCGTGAGGGCGTCGAAGTAGTCGTAGGAGTCCTCGCCGACGCTGTCGACCACGCGCCGGTAGTACTCCTCGGCCTTGGCGTGATCGCGGCGGTCGAAGTAGATGCCGGCGCAGAAGAGCAGCGCGTTGCGGAAAAAGTAGGAGTTGAAGAATGGCTGCGCGGGGTCGAAGAGCTGCAGCGCTTCCTGGAAGAGGTGCAACGCCTCGTCGTGGTCGGCGAGCGCGTACGAGTTGAGCGCCGCGAGGGCCAGCGCCTGCGCGGTCACGTTGTTGTTCTGCGTGTAGCGAAGCGACTGGTCATGCAGCTCCTTCGCCTTCGCGTAATCGCGCTCCTCGTGCGAGAGGTGGCCGAGGATGACGTAGGACTTGTACTTGATGTCGTTGGCCTCGTCCGACTCCTCGGACTCACACGCCTCGCTGAACGCCGCGCGCGCGGTGGCGACGTCGCCGCCGTAGAGCGCGGCCACCGCGCGGTGATACGTCGCCTCGAGCTTGGTCAGCACGTTCGTGCCGCCGATCTCGTCGATGAAACGGGTCACCAACTGGGCCAGGAGCCGGTTGTCCGACGTGGCGTCGACCACGAAGTTGTGCAGGTAGACCAGTCGGTTCTCGAGGATGCGCATCAGTTCGAGCATCAGCGTGATGCGCTCGCGCTCCCCCGCCGCCTGCTTGAAAAGAGCGGCGAGCTTCCGCTGCAGCGCGGCGTACTCCCGCTCGTACTCGGCGGCGAGCGGCTCGGAAAGCTCCCCTTTTTCGTTCTGCAGCCGGTTCTCGAGAGCTACGCGCTCATCGACGAGGCTGTTGAGATCGTTCATCGCCATCACGTTGGCGTTGTGCAATGGCCGAACCAGCGACCTCGAGAAGGCGGAACTCGATCTGATGGCGGTCCTCGTCGATGGACTTGACCTCCACCGCCACCTTGTCGCCGAGCCGCATTTCGCGGCTGCTCGATTCGCCGCGCAGCCGGTGCTCGCGCTCTCGGAATTGCCAGTAGTCGCCGCCGATCGTCGCCACCGGCACCATCCCCTGGACGAAGATCTCGTCCAGCTCGACGAAGAGGCCGAACGACGCGACGCCGGTGATGATGCCGGAAAAGGTCTCGCCGATCTTGTCGCGCATGAAGATGACCTTCTTCCACTCGAGAACCTCACGCTCCGCCTCGTCCGCGCGGCGCTCGCGATCGCTCGACTGCGCGGCCAGGATCGGGTGAGCGCGCTCGATCTCCTCGAGCTTCGGTCCGTGCAGCGGCCCCTGCGCGACGAGCTCAGCAAGCCGGCGGTGCGCGATCAGGTCGGGATAGCGGCGGATGGGCGACGTGAAGTGGCAGTAGTGCGGCAACGCGAGCGCGAAGTGGCCGATGTTCTCTTCGGCGTAAAACGCGCGCTTCATCGAGCGGAGGACGATGTTGGTGAGAAATCGTTCCTCGGGCGTGCCGGCCACGGACTTCAGCACGCGCTGCAGCTCGCCGGGCCGGATGTCCTCGACGTCGCCGCGCAGGGCGAGCTTGAACTCCTTCAGCACCTCGCGCAGGTCCTGCAGCTTCTGCGGGTCGGGCTGCTGGTGGACGCGGAAGATGCCCGGCTGATTGGCGAAGACGAGCTCCTGCGCGACCACCTCGTTCGCCGAGAGCATGAACTCCTCGATGATGCGGTGCGCGACGTTGCGCTCAGTGGCCTTGATGGCCTCGATGTCGCCGGTCTCGCTGAGCATGACGTCGGCTTCCGGCAGGTCGAAGTCGATGGAGCCGCGCGCTTCGCGGCGGCCGCGGAGGACCTCGAACAGCGCGTGCATCCGCTCGAAGTCGGGAAGGAGGTAGCCGTAGCGCTGCTCGAGCTCGGGCGTGCGGGCGGTGAGGATTGCGGCGACGTCGGTGTACGTCATCCGCTCCCTGGTTCGGATTACCGACTTGTAGACCTTGCGGTCGACGAAGCGCCCGCGCCGGTCGATCTCGATGTCGACGGAGAACGTCAGCCGCTCCACCTTCGGATTCAGCGAGCAGATCCCGTTCGACAGCCGCTCGGGCAGCATCGGCACCGCGCGGCCGGGGAAGTAGACCGACGTACCGCGCTCGAAGGCTTCCTCATCGAGCTCACTCCCCTCGGTCACGTAGTGCGCGACATCGGCGATGTGCACGCCGAGGAGGTAATTGCCGTTGGGGAGATCGCGCACTTCCACCGCGTCGTCGAAATCCTTCGCCGTCTCGCCGTCGATGGTGACGATGTTGCGGTTGCGAAGGTCGACGCGCTTGCCGATCTCGTTCTCCGCGACCTCCACCGGAGCCCTCTCCGCCTCGGCGAGGACTTCCTCGGGGAAGCGGTGCGGGAGATGGAACTTGCGGATGACGATCTCGATGTCCACGCCCGGCTCGCCGAGGAATCCGAGGATCTCGACGACGCGGCCGCGCGCGATGCTGCTGGAGCGGTCGGGATAGCGGTCGATCTCGACGTTGACCATCTCGCCGTCGCGCGCCTCCATCGTGGCGTCGGCGTCGACCACGATGTCGTGGTCGAGGCGGGTGTCGAACGGCACGACGAACGGCTGCTCGGGATGGTGATGAAAGCGGCCGACCACGGTGCGATGCGCGCGGCGGAGCACGCGCACCACCTCGCCGACGATCAGCTTCCGCTGACGAAGCTTCTGGTACTGCGGCTTCTGCCTGTCCACGCGAACGATGACCAGATCGCCGTTCATGGCGCCCTTCATCCCGCGGCGGTCGATGTAGATGTCGGGCTGATCGCCGCCTCCGCCGTAAACCGTGCCGTAGCCGTCGGGATGCACGCGGATGCGGCCGGCGGCGTAGGGCGTGAACTCCAGCAGCGAGTAGCGTTTGCCGCGGACGGGGATGATGACGCCGTCGTTTTCGAGCTCTTCGACGGCAAGGGCCACCTGGTCGAGCGTCACGTCGCGATCATCGAGACGCTCGAAGATCTCGCGCACGCCGAGCAGGCGGCTGCCGCGCTTGCGGAGCAGCTCGATGATCGAGGTCTCGAGATCGTTGCGCTGCGGGAGATCGAGGGATGGAGCCACGGCCGACTCCGCGCGCTAACGCGACGAGCGGCCCGACTTGCCGTCTTTGGAGCGCGGCGCGGTGAGGCGCTTGGCGGAGACGCGTCCGGCGCGTCGCGGGCGGATCGATTCGGCGAATCCGTTGAGCATGGTCTGCGTCCGCAGCTTGTTGTGAAGCGTGTTGCGATGCACGCCGAGGGCCTTCGATGCCTGCGTTACGTTGCCGCGGCTCTGCGACATCGCGGCGACGATGTACTTCCCCTCGAACGCCTCGACAGCCTGCTCGAGCGTGATGCCGTTTCCAATCAATTCACGAATGATCTGGTTCAAACGATCATCGATACTGACCATCGAGTTTGCCCCTGAACCGAACGTTTCGGAGAGGCGGGATTCTACACCTCTCACCAATCAAAGATGCCACGCAAATTTGAGTGACGCAGAAAAAAAAATTTCGCTCGCGCGCTCTTGACAAAGACGATCGAAAGGAGCAAGCGCAGCAACGTGAGTAGCGTCACGCACACTCCGACGATCAGCGAAAGCGGACGGTAACGCCACGCCACCTCGTGATGTCCGCGCGTGACGCGCACGGCGCGGAAGACGCCGTCGCGGAACGTTTCCGAGTCATCGCCGTCGATCGCCGCGCGCCATCCCGGCGCGAACTGCTGCGTGACGACCAGCGTAGCGTCGAACGGCGCGTCGACGCCGACGTACATCGCACTGCTGGTGAACGCCAGCCACGTCGCCGGCGCCATGCGTCCGTCCGCGGCGCGCAGATAGGTCATCGGCAGCGCGCGCGGATTCCGTTGCGCCATCACCTTCCCCCCCCGCGCGCTCAGCACGTAGCCGCACGACATCGCGTTGATGAGGTCCGTGCGCGGCGGATGCGCCGCCGCCTGGTAGGCGCGGGTGTACGCGGCCGACGCCAGCGGCGCCGCGGTCCAGGCGTCGAAGCGGCGATCGTAGAGGTTGAGATAGCCGGCGATCCACGCGCGGCGATCGACGTCCTTGGCCTGCTCGAAACCGATGCGGATCAGTTTCGCGTCGCGTCCGACCGCGCGATCATAGGGAACGGGGTGGGCATCGAACGGCGCGCTCGCCAGCAGCGGCAACGTGCGCAGCAGGACGTCGGCGCACATCACCGCGGCGACGGCGACGATCCACCGCGGCCGCACCGCGCGATCGATTCCCATCGCCGCCAGCGCGCAGATCGCCAGCGCCGCCAACGGCACCACGCGCGCGGGATAGCGGAAGATCGCCACCGGGAGATTGGTGAGGAGGGCGGCGGTCGGTGCGAAGAACGCGCCGGCAGCAATGAGGATGCAGAGCAGGATCACCGCAGCGCATGCCCAATGTAGGACGGGCTCTAGCCCGTCGTGACGGGCTGAAGCCCGTCCTACATGAGGCACGAACGCGAGCAGCGCCAGCACCACCGTCACCAGCCCCATGTACACCACCGGAATGAAGTGCTGCGTCGCGTCGAGGTCGACCGGCGAGAGGAGGCCGAGCCAGTCGCGCAGCGGCATCGAGTCGCGCAGGAGCTGGTTGCGCGGAATGCCGGCGGCGCGGTCGCTGTCGCGCACGTACTCCAGGAACGGAAAGAGCTGGATGGCCGAGAAGCCGATCGACGTCAGCGCGACGTTGATCGCGTCGCGGCGGCGGATGAGCGCGAAGGCCAGCGCGCCCACCGCGGCGAAGAACGGCTCGCCGGCCAGGAAAGACACGGCGATGGCCAAGGCGCTCCATTGCGGCCGGATCTTCGCCAACGCGCACCACAGCACCAACGGGATCCAGGCGAAGGTGGCGAGGTTGTCGTTGATGTCGAGCAGCGACGTCGTCGGCCCGCAGAACATCAGCGCCAGCGCCGCGGCGAGCGCCGCCCCCTGCGAGGCGAAGCGGTTGAAGAGCAGCAGCGCGCCCCACCCGGCGAGCATCACATGCAGCGCGAGAAAGAGCGTGTACGCCGTGGCGAACGGCAGCGCCACGAACAGCCACGCCGGCGGATAGAAGACCGCGGTCTGCGGATTCGCCAGCCACGGCTCGCCCGACGCGCTGTACGCGTTCCACAGCGGCAGCCGCCCGTGCCGCAGCTCCTCGGCGGTGAACCATCGGAGCGGCTGGAAGTAGTCGAAGTGGTCGCGCAGCGTCGGCACCTCGCCTCGCAGCAGCGGTTTGCTGAATGCGAGGAGCGCGACGACGGCGATGACCACGAACGCGCGGCGCCTGCTCATCGCCTGGCGCAGAAATCGCCGACGATCGTGCGCACCAACCGCACGCCCTCGGCGAAGAAGCGCTGCCTGATCCGTTCGTCGTTCGCGTGCACCGTGTCGGCGTCGTAATAGTTCACCTTGAACGGCGCGATGCCGTACGCCGCCACGCCGCGGGCGCGGAACCAGCGGCTGTCGGAAGTCCCGGCGCTCACGAAGGGCGCCACCGCCGATCCCGGCTCCGCCTTCGTCATGGCCGCGGCCACAACGCGGAAGAGCTCCGAATCGCTCGGACTCTCCGGCACCGGCGCGGCGGAGAGAAGGACCTCGAGCGACGCTCCCTCTTTTGGCAGCGCCGCGTTCACGTTTGCCAGCATCGCATCGGGTGTTTCATCATCGAGGAGACGGATGTCGATGTGGGCGGTGGCCACGGCCGGAAGGCAATTCGTGCAATCGCCGGTATCGATCCGCGTGACGGCGATGGTGTCGTGCAGCAGCGAGCGGTAACCGGCCGGCAGCACGCGCTCGATGCGCGCGACGTCGAGCGGCTCGCGGATCGCGCGCAACACTTCCCCTTTCTCGTCGACCTTCGTCGCACCGAGTCGGTGGAAGGCGCGCTGCACGGCGGGCGTGAGCCGATACGGCGTCCGGATGTTCTGGATCGCGGCGAGTGTGCGAATCATCTGCCCCACACTCCCGCCGCCGTCGGGCGGCGCCGCGGAGTGTCCGGCCGGTCCCCTGAATGTCAGCCGCAGCCAGAGCGGCACCTTCTCCTGCACCTCGACGCCCCAGAACCTGACCTTGTCGACGATGGTCTCGTTCGTTCCCCCTTCGTTGAGCACGTAGCCGGCGTTGGCGAAGAGATCGGCATGCTTGTCGAGCAGTTCCTTGCATCCCCGGAGGCCGCCCATCTCCTCGTCGGCCACCGCGAGGAGGATGACGTCGCGGCGGAGGGGGACATTGCGCCGCTTCAGATCGATGAACGCCATCAGCTCGGCGATGCCGAGCGACTTGATGTCGAGGACGCCGCGGCCCCAGATGTATCCGTTGGCGCGCACGCCGCCGAAGGGCGGCTTGGTCCACTGCGCGGCGTCGGCCGGCACGACGTCGATGTGATGCAGGAGCACCAGCGCCTTCTCGCTCGAACCCGACGCCAGCCGCGCGTAGAGCGACTGCCGCTTCGGGTCATCGCCGAGGAAGCGCGCATCGATCCCCTCCTTCGCCAGCAGTTGCTGCAGGAATCGCGCGCCGGCGCTCTCGTTGCCGGGCGGATTGGAGGTGTCGATGCGAAGATAAGCGACGAGGTTCTCTTCCGCCTCCCGCTCGACCGGATCGCGCTCGACGCCGCCCGCGCGGCGGCAGTTCAAGGGAGCCAGGATCAGGAACGCGAAGGCGATGATGAACGCGCGGCGCGGTGTGGACATGCGGCGGCGCGAGTATACGGGCTCCTCGCGAACTACTTGACCGCCGCCCCTTCCGGGTAGGCCAGGAATTGCCCGCTGCCGTAGATGATGTCGCAATCGAAGCTGGTGAACGGGCCGAGGAGCCCGCTGTCGTCGAACGCGTTGTCGCCGCCTTTGGACATGATCACGTACTTCTGCGCGGTGACGCTGTCTGCCCACCCCTGATCGAGGTAGACCTCGAGGAGGTGGCCCCAGCCGTCCGTGCGCGGGACGCTCCGGATATACGTCGGCGTGAGCGCATCGATCACCGTCGTCAGATCGGCCTTCTGATCGCAGCCGTCGTAGACGGCGGCGCCGGCGGCGTTGTAGCGGAGGACCTCGGTGTTGCGCGATTCCAAAGCGGTTGCCAGGCTCCGCATGTCGACCATGGTTCGCTTCTGCCGCGCACGCTCGATGGCGGTCAGCAGGTTGGGGATGGCGATGGCCGCAAGGATCCCGATGATCGCGACGACGACCAGCAACTCGATTAGGGTGAAGCCTTTCTTGGACATCTCTCCTCGAACCCGAACCACGGCAGGGCAAGCGGAGTACCACTCGGACCACTGGAGCTAACTACTTCATCAGGCTTTTCTTACGGACTTCGCGCCCAATCGCGAGGTCCACTCTCCGCCACTTTCGCGCACCAAGACTGACAATAAATGTCAGGCCGAGCCCACAGGTTGCGGCATCGTCAATTGGATTTCGGGTTCGTCCTGCGCTGCCGCCTTGTACGACTCGAAGCATGACCGGCAGCGCGCCTCGTATGTCGAGTCGCCGACTTCCACCTGCGCGTCGCCGCCGGAAACGCGCTGCGAGTAATGCGCGGCGCCGCGGCAACGCACGCACACCGCGTGCATCTTGGAGACTTCCTCGGCTACCGCGAGCAGCCCCGGCATCGGCCCGAAGGGGCGGCGCATGTAGTCCTGATCGAGACCGGCGGCGATGACGCGGATCCCGGCGTCGGCGAGCTGCATGCAGACCTCGACCACGCCAGGATCGAAAAACTGTACCTCGTCGATGCCGACCACCTGAACGCCGATCTCCACGCGCGCCAGAAGCTCCGCGCTGGTGGCCACGGCGACCGCCTTCAAGCGGCGGTCGTCACGGGAGACGATGTCCTCGGTGCTGAAGCGGTCGTCGATGAACGGCTTGAAGACCTGCACGCGCTGCCGGGCGATGACCGAGCGCCGCAAACGCCGGATGAGCTCCTCCGACTTACCGGAGAACATGCCTCCGGCGATGATTTCGATCCAGCCGCCTTTGTATCCGTCCAAGGGGGTCGCCTCCGGATGGGTGGGATTTTGAAAAGGATAGCAGACACGGCGAAATGCATTCATCTGTTATTCTGACTTTCATCCGGTGAAGCCTCTCGTCCTCTCGCTCGCGCTCCTCCTCGGCGGCGGTGTGCTCGCAGCCGAGCCGCTCCGCGTCGGCAAGATCACCGTTCGCACCCTCGACGTCTACTCATCCCAGGAAGCGGAGAAGGGTTGGCTCTACCGCGTCGCGGACCGGTTGCACATCGAGACCCGGCGCGGCGTGGTGGAGAAGTTCCTCCTCTTCCGCTCCGGCGAGGAGTACCGCCCCGAGCTGCTGGCGCAGACCGAGCGCAACCTCCGCGGGCTGCGCTTTCTCAAGTCGGCATCGGTGGTCGCCGCGCCGCCGCATGATGGCGTGGTCGACGTGGTGGTGACCACGCAGGACGCCTGGTCCATCGCCCCCGAGACGCAGGCCGGCAGCAAGGGGGGCGAGAGCACGTACGGCGCGACGCTCAGCGACTCCAACCTCATCGGCCTGGGCAAGGAAATCGAGCTCGAGTGGGACAAGGGGATCGACCGCAGCCGCCTCGGCCTCAACTACAGCGACCCGGCGTTCTTCGCGCCGTACTGGAACGCAAAGTTCGGCTACGCGCACAATTCCGACGGCTACGACCACCGCTTCAGCGTCGTCCGCCCGTTCTACTCGTTCACCACCCCGTGGTCGGCAGAGCTCTCCTTCACCGGGTTCACGCAGGAGGATCACCTCTACGCCGGCGGACTGGAGCACGAGCGCTTCCGCCACCATCGCAGCGAGATCGTCGGCAGTTACGGCCGCGCCCTTCGCGCCAGCGACGACGGCGCCACGCGGCTGATCGCCGGGATGCGCCTGGTCGAGAACTCCTTCGCCACCCTCAGCTCCCATCAGCTCGCGTCGCCGCCCGAGCCGCGCGAGTTCCGCTATGTCTTTCTCCGCCTCGACCGCGTGGAGAACGACTTCGTGAAGGTGAACTTCGTCAACAAGGACATCCGCTTCGAGGACTTCAACCTCGGGCGGCAGACGTCGATCGAAGCGGCCGTCTCGCCGCAGGCCTTCGGCCCCGAGACCAACACGGGCTTCGTCCGCATCGCCGCCGCGGACGGCAAGCGTATCGACGGCGACGGCTTCCTCCTGCCGGCGTTCAGCGTCTCGTCGCGCTTCGACGGCGGCCCGGCGCACACCATCGCGTCGACGTCGCTGCTGATGGTGCGCCGCACCGATGCCCGCTACCCGCGCGCGCTGGTGGGGCGCATCGCCGTCACCAACGGCTGGCGCGTGGACCGCGACGTCCAGTTCTTCGCCGACGGCCTCACCGGCCTCCGCGGCTACCGCGCGCACAGCTTCGCCGGCAGCCGGGCCATCGTCATGAACCTCGAGGAGCGGCTCTACCTCGGACGCGAGATCCTGCAGCTCGCCTCGCCGGGCATCGTGGCCTTCGTCGATGCCGGCAACGCCACGTACGGCGGATTCGGCGATCTGATGAAGCTGAAGACCGACGTCGGCGTCGGTATCCGCGTCGGCCTCCCCCGCACCCCGAAGAACCTGCTGCGCGTCGACTTCTCGTACGCGCTCAACGACGATCCGCTCCGGCGGCGCGGGTGGATGGTGTCGTTCTCGAGCGGGCAAGCGTTCTGATGGACGACCCTCACCCGCCGCTTCGCGGCACCCTCTCCCGCAAGCGGGAGAGGGGCGCAGATAGCCTTCTCCCGCGTGAGCGGGAGAAGGTGGCCGAAGGCCGGATGAGGGTCACGCCAGCATCCGCAACTCGCTGATCCGCGAGCGGAGCTGCTCGGTGACGGCGAGGCCGCGGAGCAGCGACGCGGTCTTCTCGAATTCCTGCACCATCGTCTCCACCGCGCGGTCGCCGTCGCCGCTCATGATGCCGTCGAGGGCGCGGAGGAAGTGTTTCTCGATGGTCTTGCGGGCGGAGTCGCCGATGAACTCGTCGGCGATGGAGCGTATGCGGGCGGCGAGGTCGACTAGCTCGCCGCTCTCTTCATCGCCGCGTTCAGATTTTTTTTTTAGCGCAACCAGCTCCGAGGTGATCATCCCGTAGAGGATTTTGGCCACTTCGAAGGAGGAGATGTTCAGCGCGCGGCCGATTTCGGCGATGGAACTATGGCCGTCGATGCGGGTGATGAGCGTCCACTCCTGCGGGTTGAGGGTGATCTGCTCGTGACGGTTCTCGCGCGCCTGTAGTTCGGGCACGTGCTCGACCGACGGGATCTTCTTCGACAGCACGCGCCACTCGTCGAGGCGGCGCGCCGCCTCCATCAACAGGTTGGTGTTGGACTTGGTGATGGTCTGCCGCTCGGGCTCTTCGGCGGGGGTGAACTGAAAGTCCCCCTGATTCCAGATGGCGAGCGCATAGATCGCTTCCTCGCCGACCATTTCGCCGACGAATGCGTGCACCATCTGCCCGTTCTTCAAATAGATGTAGCCGCGGTCCGCGTCGCGGGAGAGTGTGAATTTTCCGGTTTTTCCCGAGACGCTGACGAGCTGGATGATGTCGGGCAGCGGCAGTTCTTTGAGAGATCCCTGAAAGGCCATTTTTTTTGCAGCGCTGGCGTATGTCCGAGCAGCGTAACCCACGGTCAGACGCCGGTCAAGAATCTGTAACGACATGACTTTCGACCGCGGTGATGGCCCACAGACCAAACGCGATTCCGGCGACGAGCCCCGTCGCCGAGCGAAGTCCGTTCGTGCTCTCCCGCAGCCGGACCAGCTGCGTCAGACCGTCGACTCCCAGCGGAACGACGGCCGCCAGCAGCAGAAACCGCGCGCCGCGCTCGGTCAGCCGAGGGAGTAGAACGAATGCGGCGATCGCCAGCGCGAGGCCCGCGTAGATCGCCGTGCAGCGCGCGCAGATCGGCATCGGCACGCCCCAAAGCGAGAAGCAGCGCTCGGGCATGCCGTGGCAGAAGAGGCGGAACAACGACCGCCAGCGCATCGACGCCCCATGCGCCACCGCCCAGGTGCACGCCATCGAAGCCGACAGGATGGCGGCTGAGATTGCGCCGAGCACCGCCGCGACGATGGCCGAGTCCCGCTTCACCGCGTGGAGGCAAGACGGTAGGTCTGCGCGAATGAATATGCGCCGACCACGAAGGACCAGAACATGGTGAAGACGATGCCGATGCAGAGCAGCGCCAGCCCGAACGGAGCGATGAACCGGGCGACCAGCCACACCACGTACGCCAGGATGTAGTTGCCGGCGTTGGCGCGGATGAAGTTCCAGATGCGCCGGTAGTCGAAGGCCGCCGCGAACTGCCGGTCGACCGCCGCCATCAGCAGCGCGGCCGGCAGCCAGATGCCCATCGCCAGGCTTATCGGAAACATCAGACACCAGACACACCCAGCCATCACTTCGCCCGCGCCGCGGAAAAACTCGCTGTCGGTGGCCTGCATGACGATCGACGGAACGATGAATACGACAACCAGAACGATGACCGGGATGGCGTAGACGATGGCCACGGCGAAGAGGCGCAGTCCCTCGACGAAGTAGTCGCCGAGGTCGTCCCAGGCCGGCAACGGATGCTGAACACCTTCGACCACGTTCCGAACCAGGCGGGCCATGTAGCCGTAGAGAAAGAAGATGCCGACGATTGCAACGCTCGCCAGCACGAAGACGCCGCCTAGGAGAACCTTCTGCACCCACTCCGGATCTTCGAAGGTGAAGGCGAAGGGCTTGACGAAATCGAACGTCGGACGCGTCGATGACGGCGGCGGCGGTGGCTGCGGCGGATTGGTCACGGAAGGTGATACGTCGGACACAGCGGCGAGTTTAGCAAATGGAACAAAACACGAGGCGGCTAGGCTTCTAGGCCCGAGGCTTTGAAAGACACCGATCAGCTCGACTTGATCATCGAAGATGCCCCCCAGGGCGGGGGCGTCAGCGTCGCCGTGGTCGTCTCGACCATCATTCACGCCCTCGTCGTTCTCTATCTGATCAAGACCTACCGCCCGCCGTCGAAGGACGCGCCCGCGCCGCCGATCGCGCGCTATGTCGAGCTGATCCGTCAGAACCGGCAGTTCACCGAGGCACCCGGCCCGAAGGCCAGCAGCGCACCGCTGAACGCGCCGTACTCCAACGCCAACCGCGAAGCATCCACCCCTCGCCCCACCGGCGACCGGCCCACCCGCCGCCCGGGCGACGCCGGCATGTACGTGCCGCGCAGTGTAGCGGCGGCCGCTCCGGCCGCCGCCCCGACGACAGCCGAAGCGTCTGTCGCTACACAGGCTCCGCAGGTCAACAGCGACACGTTCGTTTATCGCCCGACGCAGGCGAACGCGGCGATCGACTGGCGCGGCGCGATCCGCGAAGCCGGCAAGATCGCTTCCCTCGGCGGTGAGGGCGGCCAGCAGGGCATGGACCTCGGCAACGCCGGCGGCGAAACCGGCTTCGCCAAGGACGGGCCGCTCTCATTCGAGACCCAGTGGTACGACTGGGGCGAGTACGCGCAGTCGATGGTCAGTCGCATCCGGGTGAACTGGTACAACAACATGCCCCACCTCATCCAAACCGGACTGAAGGGCGTGGTGGTGATCCGCTTCACCATCCACCGCGACGGCCGCATCAGCGATGTGACGATGCTCAGCAGCTCCACCGTCCCCCCCTACGACTTCGCGGCGAAGAAAGCGATCGAGCTCTCCACTCCCCTCAACCCGCTGCCGAAAGACTTCCCGAACGCCACGGAGAGAGTGACGGCGGCGTTTTTCTATAACCAGGAGCCGCCGAAGTAGTTCGCCGTTAGCCGTTGGCCGTTGACCGAGGTAAGGTACGGTCAACGGCCAACAGCCAACGGCGAACAATGCCCCAGCGACTCATCACCATCCGCCGCCCCCTCACGATCACCCTCCTGCTGGTCGTGACTCTGGCCATCGTCCTTACCACCCTCTGGACTTCGGGCAAGAGCTACTCGAAGGTCGATCCGCGGCCGTTCGAGGACGTGCGGCATCTGGCCAAGCGATTGGCGTCGCCGCAGCGGCATGTCTCGACGCACACCATCGCCGTGATCGTCGTGCCGATCGTGGTCAACGTCCTGCTGTTCCTGCCGTTCGGCTTTCTGCTGTTCATCGCGCTCTACTCCATCGAGCGGCCAACGATGCAGACCTACCTGCTCACCGTACTTCTCGGCTTCACGTTCACCTGCGCCATCGAGGCCTGGCAGTACTTCCTCCCCTCGCGGGTGGCGGACGTCAACGACATCATCTGGAACACCGTCGGCACCTTCGGCGGGGCGATCCTCGGACATCTTCGCGAGCGGGTGCGCTTCGAATTCGTATAATCCGTCCACGGGTCATGCTCGACGAAATCAAGGCGCTCGAGCCGCAGCTCAAACAAATCGTCTACGGCTGCGTGGAGCATGTACAGGCGACGAAGGCCGCGCTCTACCTCTCCGCATCGCACGATCTCAACGACAAGACGTACGAGATGGTGACCGGCTATCAGTTCCACGACCCGATGCGGCGCACGGTGAAGGCGAACGACGACCTCGTCGACCGTCTGGCCGTCAAGCGGAACGCGTTCTACGTCAACGGCCTCGGTAGCGATCAGCGGTTCAGCGAGATGCTCTTCCGCCAGGGCACCGACCGCATCCTGGCCATCCCCCTCTTCGCCCGCGGCCGCCTGGTCGGATTCATCGACATGCGCGACAAGGCGGCGAAGAAGCCGTTCGAAAATCCCGACCTCGACGCCGCGCGCAAGATCGCCGACCAGGTCGTCCACCTCCTGAGCGCACGCAAGCTCTACGGCCTCGCGCCGATCCCCCTCTCCGACGCCGAAGCGGCGCCGCAGCGGGTCATGACTCCGTTACCGATGGCGCCGATGGTGATGCCGAGCGCGCTGGGGGCGGCCGTCGAACAGCGGAGCGAGCTCTCCACCGCCGCGCGGAAGGCCATCGAAGGGGCGCGCGAAGTGATGTCGCGCAAGCAGCACGCGACGGCCGCCAGCGGCAAACGCCTGGTCACCGACGAAGACCTCGAAGCCGCCCGGCTGCTGCTCCCCGCCGCGCTGGCCATCCCCGGCGCGCTGCTCGCCGTGATCACCGCGACGCGCAACGTGTCGGAGGCGCAGACCGTCGTCTCCTCGAGCACCATGACCGCGGACGCGAACGAAGCAGTGCAAAAACACATCCGCGGATGGCTCGAGCGTGCCAACCAGCCGCAGATGGACGTGCCGATGCCGCGCATCGTCTATCCGTTCGGCACGAATGCGGAAATCGTCACCGCCGCGCGCATCGGCGCGCTGGTCAGCGCTCCGGTGCACGCACAAACCGTCGAGGGGCTGGTCGTCTTCACCGTGGCCTTCGCCCAACCGCCCGACGTCGCCGGCCAGCGCGCGCTCCGCCTTCTGCTGCGCCAGATCGAGCAGTCGGTGGAAGGGGCTGGAAGCGCCGCGCGCGACCGGTGGCGCATCGCGGAAAAACTTCTGGAGCCCGACTTCCAGCGCTATCCCGACCTCGTCGAGCACTCGCGCGAAGTGTCGACCCTGGCGCAGAAGTTCGCGATCGCGCTCGAGCTTCCGTCGCCGCAGGTGGAGACCATTCGCCTCGCCGCCTTCGTCCACGATGTCGGACTGCGCCTCATCGACTACGACCGCCTCTACCGCCGCCCGAATCTCCTCCCCGAGGAGTTGAGGGCGATGTCGGAGCACCCCATCGTCGGCGCGGCGATCATCGAGCCGCTGCTCGGCAACGACGTCGCGCAGGCCGTGCTGCGGCACCACGAGCGCGTCGACGGCCGCGGCTACCCCAGCCGCCTCGCCGGCAACGCCATTCCGCTGGCGTCGCGCGTCATCCAGATCTGCGACGCATATGTGGCCATGACTTCCCGCCGCTCGTATCAGGCGCCGTTCACCGCGCAGGATGGCCGCAAGCGGATGCTCGAAGGGGCGGGGACGCAGTTCGACGATGCGTTGCTGCAGAGGTTCATCCGCCTCCTCCCCGAGCTCGCGCCCTGAGCCGGAGGCTCATGACGTGAGGCCACGGTTCCGCGACCAACTCCGCTCCCTCCCGCCCGCTGTCTGGATCCTCCTCGGCGGCACGTTCATCAATCGCTTCGGGCAGTTCGTGATGCCGTTCCTGGTCATCTACCTGACGCGCCTTGGCTATTCGACCGCTAAGGCCGGCCTGGCCCCTCGGCGCGTACGGCCTGGGCCACGTCGTCGCCTCGTCGCTCGGCGGACATCTCGCCGACCGCATCGGGCGGCGCAACACCATCGTCATGTCGATGTTCGGCTCCGCGGCGGCGATGATGGCGCTCTCGCAGGCGAGAACGTACTCCTGGATCGTCGTGCTGACGGCCATCACCGCGGCGTTCGGCGAGCTGTATCGACCCGCGAGCCACGCGCTGCTCGCCGACCTGATGCCGCCGGATCAGCGCGTCTTCTCCTTCGCCATCTACCGCTTCGCCATCAACCTCGGCGTGGCCGCCGGGCCGGCCATGGCCGGCTTCCTCGCCGAGCATTCATTTTTCTACCTCTTCGCCGGCGATGCGCTGACGTCCGTGATCTACGGAATCATCGCCGTCTTCGCCCTCCCCCAAGGGCTGAAGACGTACGAAAAGGGCGAGCGGACGGGCGAGGCGCTGCGGGTCGCCGCGCGCGACCGGCGCTTCATGCTCTTCCTGCTGGCGACGCTCCTCGCCGCGCTGGTGGACATGCAGATGGGCTCCACTTTCGCCCTGCACGTCACCACCACCCTCGGACTCCAGCCGCACGTGTACGGCATGCTGATCTCGCTCAACGCGCTGCTGGTGATCACCCTCGAGCTGATCATCATCAACGCCACGCAGCGGCTGTCGCCGCGTCCGGTCATCGCACTCGGATATCTGCTGTGGGGACTCGGCTTCTCGCTGACCGGCATCGCGCACACCATCCCGTTGCTCGCTTGGACGGTGGTGATCTGGACGTTCGGGGAGATGGTCAGCTCGCCGCTGATCGCCGCGTACGTCGCGCAGATCGCGCCCGAGCGCTACCGCGGCCGCTACATGGGACTGTTCGTCACCGCCTGGTCGGTCGCGCTCTGCATCGGCCCGCCCCTCGGCACATTCGTCTTCGAGCGCAATCCGGCGGCGCTGTGGGCCGGCTGCGGCGTGCTCGGACTTCTCAGCGCGGCCCTGCTGTACACACCACAACGTCCTGGAACGTGACCCCGCCCTCCCGCCCGCACCATTGCCCGTAATGGATCTGGTGCGCGGCGAAGCCGGCCTCGCGGATGAGATCGAGCGCCGCACTCTGCTCGATGGCCACACCCGCCGCGGGGTTGTCGCGGTTGGCAAGGCGCACCGCGCCGTCCGCGTGCTCGAATCGGAAGCGCGGGTCGAGCGACGGCAGCCGCGACTTCGCGAAGTCGTCGAGCAGAAAAAACGTGGCGAACAACCGCCCGCCCGGCGCGAGCACGCGCCGCGACTCGCGCAGGTACTGCCGCGTCTCGGCGAAAACGAGGTGGGTGAAGAGCGACGTGGCGAAGGCGAAGTCGAACGAGGCGTCGTCGAACGGAAAGCGGAAGCGCGACGCGTCGGCGCCGCGGTCGCGGTACTCCGACGACCGGACGTCGACGTGGTGGAAGCGGAAGTTCGGGTGGCGCGGCGTGATGTGCCGCCGGCACCAGTCGACGCCCCGTTTGACGACGTCGAAGCCGTCGTAGCTCGCGCCGGGATCGAGGATGCGCGTGAGCGGGATGGCGACGCGGCCGATGCCGCTGCCGATGTCCAGCACGCGGTCGCTCGAACGCAAGCCGCCCACGCGCACTAGCAGTCCCGCCATCTCCTCGCCGATCTCGCGGAAATCGCCCATCCCGACGAAGCGCATCCGCAGCGGCGGCAGCTCCGGATCCGCTTTTCCCGTCAACCAGAGGCGGAGGTCGATGTGCGCCGCGGCGAGGTACTCCAGCGCATGGCGCGCGCGGCGCCGCAACCGTTTCGTTCCCATGCGAGGCGAACTCTAACGTGTAGCATGCCCGATGTAGGACGGGCTTCAGCCCGTCGATCGTGCAGACGGGCTGAAGCCCGTCCTACATGAGGCAAATCATGCGTTCTCGCTTTTCGATTCTCCTCCTCCTCTTTGCCGCCGCCGCGGCCGCGAAGCCCGTCAACATCCCCGTCGTCTACTACCGCCTGCCGAACGGGCTGAAGGTCGTCATCTCCGAGAGCCACACCTCGCCCACGGTCACCGTCGCGGTCTACTACGGCGTCGGGTTCCGCGTGGAGCCGAAGGGGCAGAGCGGCTTCGCCCATCTCTTCGAGCACATGATGTTTCAGGGCTCGGCAAACGTGAAGAAGTTCGACCACGCCCGCATCGTCGAGTCGGTCGGCGGGAACCTCAACGGCTCGACGCGCCTCGATTACACGAACTACTACGAGACCCTGCCGTCCGAGGCGGTGGAGACCGCGCTGTGGCTGGAGGCAGACCGCATGCGCTCGCTCGACGTGAGCGAGGAGAACCTCAAGAACCAGCAGAACGTGGTCAGCGAAGAGGTGCGCGTCAACGTCCTCAACCAGCCGTACGCGCTATTCGAATGGCTCGACCTCTGGCAGAACGCGAATACCAACTGGTTCAACGCCCACAACTTCTACGGCGACCTGCGCGACATCGAGGCGGCGAAGATCGACGACGTGCGGCAGTTCTTCAAGACCTACTACGCGCCGAACAATGCCGTGCTGGTGGTGGTCGGCGATGTCGACCCCGATCCGGTCCGCAAGATGATCGAGAAGCACTTCGCGAACATCCCGCTGCAGTCGGTGCCGGAGCGGCCCGACGTCTCCGAGGCGAAGCAGACCGAGGAGAAGCGGCTCAAGCAGACCGACAAGCTGGCCAGCGTCCCCGCGTTCGCCCTCGGATACCACCTCCCCGATCAGGAGTCTGCCGACTACGCGCCGGCGGTGCTGCTCGATCTCATCCTGCAGGGCGACGACAGCTCGCGCTTCTACCAGCGGCTGGTCAAGGAGAAGGAGATCTCGCTCGACTGGGCCGGCGGCATCAACTTCGAGCTCGGCAACGAGTTCGACTACGACGGCCCGATGCTGCTCGCCGCGCGCAGCACGTACAAGCCGGGCCACACCGGCGACCAGATCCTGAAGGAGATCGATGCCGTCGTCCGCGACGTGCAGGAGCACGGCGTGACGAAGAAGGAGCTGGCCGACGCGAAGGTGCGCTTCCGCGCAAACTTCTACGACCTCATCGAGTCGACGCAAGGACGCGCCAACCTCCTCGCCGCGTTCGCCCTCTTCCGCGACGATCCGTCGCGCATCAACAAGATCGTCGACCGCATCAACGCCGTGACCGCGACGCAGGTGCAGGAGGTGGCGAAGCGCGTTCTCGCTGCGGAGAATCGCACGTCGATCGACCGGGTGCCGGAGGGCAAATGATACTAAACGTACTATTTGCGGCCGCCGCCGCGCTGGCCCAGCAGCAGACCACCCCTCCCCCGCCCGCCCCGCCCCGCCCCATCGCCTGGCCGGCGATCACGGAGAAGAAGCTGGCCAACGGGCTGACGCTGGTCCTCGCGCCGCTGCCGAACGTGCCGAAGGTCACCCTCGATTTCTCGTTCCTCGCCGGGCGAGGGGCGGGAGGGGTGGCGCAGCTCGCCGGGAGGGTGATGCTCGAGGGGACGGCGACGCGCAGCAGCAAGGAATTGAAGGAAGAGCTGCGCTCCATCGGCGGTGAGATGGGCGTCAACGTCGACCGCGACGCCACCTCCATCTCCGCCTCCGCGCTTTCCGAGTTCTCGCCGAAGCTGCTCGACCTGGTGAGCGACGTGGCGCGCAACGCGTCGTATCCGAAGAGCGAAGTCGATCTGGCGAAATCCAACTTCGCCAGCGAGATCGAGGAGCAGCGCTCCTCGCCGGAGTTCGTCGCCGGCGAGCAGATGGCGAAGGCGATCTTCGGCGCGCATCCGTACGGCTACACCGTCCCCGAGCCGGCGGCGATCGGCAAGGTCACGCGCGAGCAGTTGAAGCAGTTCGCCGCGACGCGCTACCTTCCGAACAACGCCTTCCTGGTCGTCGTCGGCGACTTCGAGCCGGCGGCGATGACCGCGGCGGTGGAGAAAGCGTTCGGCCCATGGCAGCGCGGCACGCTGCCCGCGGTGAAGATCGCCGAGCCGGCGAAACGGCAGAAGCGGCAGATCGTCTTCGTCGACCGCCCCGGATCGGTGCAGTCGACGATCGTGGTCGGCGCGCTGGCCCCGCCGCGCAAAGCGGCCGACTATCTCGCGCTGCGCACCGCGAGCATCATCACCGGCGGTGCGTTCTATTCGCGGCTCACGCGCAACATCCGCGAGTCGAAGGGCTACACCTATTCGCCGTTCAGCTCCGCCGATCTGCGCCGCCTCGCCGGCAGCTTTTCCGCCGAGGCCTCGGTGCGGAACGAGGTGACCGGCCCGACGATCCTGGAGCTGCTCTACGAGCTCGACCGGATGCGCGTCACGCCGGTGACCGACGAGGAGCTCGCCTCGGCCAAGACGTACAGCGTCGGCACCATGGAGCTGGAGCTGGAGACGCAGGCCGGCCTGGCGCAGCGAATCGCAACCATCTATGTCTATGACTTACAGCACGATTTTCTGCAGACCTTCCGCGAGAAGATCGAGAAGTTGACCGCCGCCGACATCCGGCGCGCCGCGGCGAAGTATTACGACACCTACCGTGGCGCGATCGTGGTGGTCGGCGATTACGGCCAGGTGAAGGACCAGGTCGCGCCGTTCGGCGACGTGACGTTGATCAAGCCGAAGTGAGGGGTATCATCGGAGCCATGCGCAGGCTTCCCATCCCCATCCTCCTTTTCCTCATCGCCATCCCCGCCGTCGCGCAGGTCCGCTCGCGCGCGGCGATGCCGGTCCCGCTCGACCTCTCCGGCAGTACGGTCAGCGGAATCATCAGCTCCGTCTCCGGTCCGTTCATCCTCCTGGCGGACGGGCTGGTCATCATCGACACCACGGGGGCCAAGATGGCCGGCGACCCTCCCACGCCCGGCTCGCCGCTGTTCGCCGCACTCGATGCCAGCCAGGTGGCGCCGAACGCGCCGCTGCGGGCAACGTACGTCGCCGTGACGCGGCTCGCGCAGGTGACCCTCACCGGAACCGTCACCATGATCAATGACGGTGAACGTACGCTCACCGTTCTCGGGCGGACCATCAAAGTCACGCCGCAGACGGCGATCTCCGGGCTGATCACCAAGGCGACCACGCTCGCCGACATCGTCGTGAATCAGAGCGTGCAGGTGGAGGCGGACAACTTCGGCGGCACGCTCGTCGCCAGCCGCATTCGCGTCCTCTCGATCAAGCCGGTTCCTTCGCCGCTGCCGACGGTCATCCGCGGGACGGTGCGGAGCATCAGCAGCACCCTCTGGGTCATCGCTGCCGAAGGGAAGGACTGGATGATCACCGTCAACGCGCAGACGAAGATCGTCGGCGCGCCGAAGGTCGGCGACACGGTCGACGTGCTGATCACCGCCGACAACGTCGCGCTCTCCATCGTCAACGAGCCGCAACTGCGCATCACCGGCTTCGTCAAATCAATCGCCGCCACGCAATGGACCGTCGGTCTCGGCCCCGCCGGATCATTCGCGCCGGACTTTCTGGTCGAGGTGAACGCGAGCACGAAGATCATCGGCGACCCGAAGGTCGGCGACCGCGTGGAGGTCGTCGGCACCATCGGCAAATCGTCGTTCGTGGCCTCGTCGATCACGAGGACTCCATGAAGGGACTCATCAAGCTCATCGTCGTTGTGGTCATCGTGCTGCTCATCTGGAAGAAGGGCGTTCCCTGGTGGGAGGCGCGCCGCGGCAGCGCGGCGAAGACCACGGCGTCCGCGGGCCAGTCGTGCGTGGAGCTGGCGGAGACGGCGTCGAACGACTGGGGCTCCGGCATCGGCCGCTTTGCCAATCCGCCGTACGACCTCACCGCGTGGGGCGAGTTCCGAACCCGCACCGACGCGGCGATCGCCCGCGCGCAGTCGCAGTGCGCGTGCGACCAAGAGTCGTGCCGCAAGGCGCGTCAGGCCATGGGCGATCTTCGGACCCTGGTCTCGGAGCTCGACAGCTCGATCCGCGTCGGCACACCTCCGCCCGACGGCCTGGTGCAGCGGCAGGAGCAGATCGACAACACCATCAACGCCGCGCGCGATGCGGTGCGCGGCGGGACCTAGCCCATCACCCCGCGCGGCTTCACGTCATACCTCGGGAACACGTCCTTCAGCGACGCCACGCCGAGCTGCTTGACCAGCAGCTCGCCGAAGACGTCGCGGAAGTCGGTCGTCACCGCAAGGTCCCGCCCTTCAAACAGTTGCGCTGGGGTCAGACCCCTCCACTCGCCGTAGACTTTGCCGCCTCGGACGCCGCCGCCGAGAACGAGCATCACGTTGCCGTGGCCGTGGTCGGTGCCGCGGTTGCCGTTCTCGCGCACCGTGCGGCCGAACTCCGACATCGTCACCAGCACCACGTCGCCCATGCGCGAGCCGAGGTCTTTGGTGAACGCGGCGATGGCGCCGGCGAAGTTGCGGAGGTTGTTGGCCAGTTGCCCTTGCGCGCCGCCTTCGCCGGCGTGCGTGTCCCAGCCGCCGACGTCGGTGAAGGCGATCTCCAGCCCGACGTTGGCCTTGATGAGCTGCGCGATCTGCTCGAGTGAGTTGCCGAGCGGACCTGGCGGATACACCGCGCCGTTTTCCGGCTGCAGCCGGGCGGGATCGGCACTCTTCAGGATGCGCGTGGCCTCGAACGCGTCCTTGTACATCGACTGAAACGCGTCGCTGACCTCGCCCCGCACGCCGAACTTCGCGATATCGGGCATCGCCACGGCATTGGCTTTGCCGCTGAGGATGCGCGGCATGGTCTGCGAAAGCGCCACCGCGCGCAGCGGCGTCGGCTTCCTTCCCCCCAACGCGCGCGACAGAAACCCGTCCTCCGTGATTTTGACGCCGGGCGTGCCCGACTCCATGAAGTCCTGCGCGTCGAAGTGCGAGCGCGTAGCGTCGGGACTGCCGACGGCGTGGACAAACGCCGCGCTCTTGTCCTTGAAATAGGGGACGAGCGGCGCGAGCGCCGGATGGACGCCGAAGAAGCCGTCGAGATCGATGACCTCGTTCCTCGGGATGGCGATCGACGGACGCGCGTCGTAGTACGCCTTCTCGCCGTACGGAACGACGACGTTGAGACCGTCGACCGCCCCGCGCTGGAAGACGGCGACGAGGACCTTGCGGCCTTTCGTCGTCGCCGCGTCCGCCATCCGGACGAAAACGCTCGGGAGAAGCGTACCGGCGACGAGCGTGAGGCCGGAGGACTTTATGAACGTTCTGCGATTGATCATCCTGATGCTCCGGGGTTTCGGGGTCTCGCGGTCGATACCCCGCAACCTCATTGTTTTTGAAACTCCGGCCCACCCAACTGCAACGCCAGCTTCCGCGCATCGGCCGTCTTCACCACCACGCCAGGCAACTTGTTCGACGCCAGGTCGACGGCGAAGTTCATCCGGTTGATCTGCGCGCCACTGTTGACCCACGCATCCGCTTTGTCGCTGTAGCCGGTCGGCGGCTGCGCGCCGTAGAGCGGCTGCCCGATCTGTTGCAGGGCGCGGGCGATGGGGATGGGGTTGACGACGCGCGCGTCGGTGGCGCGCAGCGCGGAGATCACGTACTCGAACGGCGTCTTCACCTTCGAGCGGTAGCTGTTCTGGTCCCAGAACTCGGAGCTGTCGATGACCGCCTTCACCGTGCGGCGGAGATCGCCGTCGCTGTCGAGGAAGGTCTTCGCCACGCGATCGACCAGCGCCGTCGGCGGCTCGTCGGCGACAAGCCGCTGGCAGAGCTTCGCGGCGATGCGCCGGGCGGTCGAGGGATGGTGCGCCAGAAAGCGGATCATCCGCTCGCCTTCGTCCGCACCGCCGCCGGCGATGCGGACGCCGAGGACCGTCTTCGCGCCGCGGTCGTGCAGCGTGGGGCGGAAGACGAATCCGCCGCTGCGCCGATCGATGCTCCAGCCGGTGAGCACGCGCGCCAGCTCGGTGACGTCCTTCTGCGCGTAGCCGCCGTCGACGCCGAGTGTGTGCAGCTCCATGATCTCGCGCGCGTAGTTCTCGTTGATGGCGTCGCGGCGGCTGCGGGCGTTGTCGAGGTAGACGAGCATGGCCGGCGACTTCGCGGTGGCCATCAGCAGGTCCTCGAACTTTCCCCACATCCGCGGACGGATGGTGTCGCGCTCGTAGCTGGTGAGGAGGAATCGGTCGATGCCCTTGCCGGCGAAGACGTTGAAGTGGTTGATCCAGAAGTCGGCCATCACCTCGTTGAGCTGGCGGCCGGACTCCGTGGCCCGGATGATGCGCTGCGCGGTCAGCTCGCCGACCACGCGGCGGCTCTTCTGCCGCAGACCCTTCGTCTCCTCGGTGTCTTCATCGTCTTTCTTCGCGCGCCGCGCGGCCACGATCGGTTTGTAGTACGTGTCGAGCATCGCCGCGTTGTCCAACTTCAGCGTGTCGAATTTCGCCAGCTTGGCGTCGACGGCGGCGTCGGCAATGCTCTCCGGCTGAAGTTGCCGCGCGATCCACTTGTCGACGCCTTCCGCGGCGACGCGCTCGACCTCGCCGGGACGGGGGCCGAAGCCGAGACGGTTGAGCGCATGTTCGGCGCGCTGACGGCCGGTGAGTTTTGGATTCGAGGACGTCGCGCCGGTGAGCAGAGCGAGCGCGACGATGGCGAGGAGGAGCTTCTTCATGGTGGGTTGGACGAAATACGAGCAGCGGCGTTTACGAGGGGGGCGTAGCGGAGGTGCCAAGCTCGCGATTGGCCATCGGATATCTTAGTAGTGGAGCAATGTCGGTGTATCGAACGTGCAGGCGTGGGAATTACGATTCAAACAATCGTGCCAGACGGCCGCGCGACTCAACGATGTGCGGAAGATCGAGTGCCGCCCCACGAAAGCGTTCGGCCGAAACTCGGCGCGAGATCTTGAATGAAGAAAATCGCGTGCATCCCAGCCATGAGCGCATCCTTGGCGTCGGCAAACGTCACGTCTCGCCGGCCGGCGTGTGCGATTTGATTCCGCAAGTTGTACAGGGTGGTCCGCCACCGCTGCTCTTCCGGCGAGCCGATGAATCGTTTGGCACTCGACTCCGCTTCCGCGAAGCGATCGAGTTGTCTCAAGCGGCGCTGCAATTGATGATATTCCCCACCTGGCGCGAGCAACTGCTCAACCTCTCCTTCGGTGCGACCATTGGCGCGTAGGCGCTCGACCAGAATCGATGCGACCAGCGTCTCAAGCGCGGATTGCGCGTCGAAGACGGCAAGAGCGTGCTCGTGACGCTTCACGCGCCGGATCGCGGAGAACATCAGTTGGTGGAAGAGTTCAAGGTCATGCGGGGCTCGCACGAGCTCGTCGAAGATGGTCAGCAATTCGGGACGCAGCGGTTCGGGTGCGAAGAGATCGGAGAAGCTATTCGCGCCGATCGTGTGAAAGCGGGTGATGCCTAATTCCCTGCCGAAGTGAACGCGGTCGATCGCTTGTAGTGCGGTCAAAGGATCGATGTCCCCGAGCTGCGGGAGCTCGCCCACAGAAACAAGCGTGTAGTAGGTGTCGAGGTCTGCGCGGAGTTCTCGTACGAGTGGATCGAGCGTGACGAACCTGTAGACAGCGAGGATATTGTTCAACGCTTCGGCAGCGCGTCCGACAGCTTCGCCGGATGCGGCATCTTGTCGATTGCGGAGGCAGAGAATGATGTTGCCGCTTGTGTATTGCCTCGGCTCGATGAAGCCGCCTAAGGCGCCTCGGTTGATCTGCGCGATCGTGAGACGCTCGTCTCGCGGGCGATGCGCGTTCAGTCGGTAATCATATTCGGGATACCAATTGTTCTCGGGTCCGGCGTCGGGAAGAACTTCAGCGCGCTGGAGAAGCGTTGGCGTTCGTCGCCAAGACAGCTCGCCGACCTCGGGCCGCGGATCGAAGAACGCGATACCTTCGCCTGGCTCCCAAACCGGGATGATCTCGGGCGCCAGACGCAGTGGAAACGGCAGTTCCCAAAGCACGTGCGCGAGCGCTTCGTAGACCGGCATCTACGAACGATTTTACGCCGCTCGGTTGCGGATTTTGGGCGACGAGGCGACATCTCGTGGCCACACGAAGGGCTGATCGACGTATCCTTGTCAGGATGACCAGAACTCGAAAAACACCCACGCGCGGCGCTGCACGTACAGGACGATGGGCTCTTCAAGACGCGAAGGCCCGCTTCAGCGAACTTGTCCGGAAGGCGAAGACGGAAGGGCCTCAGCGAATCACCGTGCACGGCCGCGAAGAGGTCGTCGTCGTTTCGGTCGAGGAGTACCGACGCGTGAAGGGGCAACCAAACGGCGAAGCGCTGGTGAAGTTGCTGCAGGATTCGCCGCTTCGCGACATCAAGATGGATCGGTCGCGCACGCGTAGCCGCGTGCGCGCTGTCGAGCTGTGATCGGCTGGCTGCTCGATACCAACGTGTTGTCGGAGCTACGGCGTCCGAAGCCCGAAGCGAAGGTCGTGCAGTTCGTCTCCTCCCAGACACTCGACGTTCTGCATGTCAGCGTCGTCACGTTTGCCGAGATTCGCTTCGGGATCGAGCTGGTCAAAGACGTGAGCCGGAGGATGGAGCTGAACGACTGGCTGGACCACAAGCTGCGGCCGATGTTCGAGGACCGCGTTCTCGAAATCAACGAGGAGGTCATGCTGAAGTGGCGGCTGCTGGTCGAAGAGGGACGGAAAAGCGGCCACACCTTCTCGCAGCCGGACCTGATCATCGCAGCGACAGCGTTGCATCACGGGCTGACGATCGTTTCGCGAGATACGAGCGAGTACGAAATTGCGAATGTGCCGGTGCTCAATCCGTGGGCGAAGTGACGCGTCGCGGGAGGAGAAGGAGCCGTGATGTTACCGGGCAACGAGGAGCGGTTCTTGACCGCGACGGAAGAGGCTATCGAGCAGGATTTTCTCGCCGATTACATCCGCTTCGGTGCGCAGATTAACGCTCACACGATTCTCACGCTGCTGCGCGCGGCGCGGCAGGAACGCGACGATTCGCGGCGGAAGATGCTCTGCACCGCATGCCTGCAGCTGTGCGTCACGAGCATCGAAGACTTCGCCGGCTTGCTGCAGGCGATCGTTCAGCGGAAGTCAGGTGCGTATGTGCATGTCACCCTCACCGAAGACCAAGGCCGCGGCGCGACAGCATACCCGGGGAAGCTAAAGCGACCGGGTACCGCGACAGAGCTGATGGAGGAAGTCGGGTTCAGCACGGTCAACGTTGAGCGCTTGCGCGCGTTGGGCTATGACATCACGGCCGAGACGTTCAACGACCCGTTCGCCGACTTCGCTGACAGCATCAAGAATCTCGCCGACTACGCCGAGCAATACAACGATGTGAAGAACCGCCTCAAGCACGGCAAGTGCGTTTTCGGTCAAGCGTTCGGCCTCGGGTTGACCGACGACATCGGCAACATCGCGACGCGCACGATCAACGGCCACACGTCGCGCGGCCTCGCAAAGACGGTCATCTCGTTGGAGCAGGCGGAGGTGGCGAGCATTCTGGTGTGTAAGATCGTGATCGTCTCGCTCGATCTGCTGTCATTGTTTGCCGTGCACTATTACCCTGCGTTCGCGGAAGAGCACGTGCACGACACTCGTGACGAGGGGAGGGGTATTGCTGCACTGGCGAGAGCTGCTGGATTGAAGTCGAAGGGCCTAACCAACCTCTTCGAGGACGAGGCGTAGGCCCCCGCCGCAGCGTGGCGGGGCACCTCGCGACGCACGCGTCACGACTGCAGCCGGATCCCCGCCGCCTGGATCTTCTGGAAGACCCATCGGGCAGGAAGAGGTCCGTCTTGTCTTGTCCCTGGGGCATTGGAGTGACAGACGATCAGCGTTTACGTTTGAACGCGCGGCACCAGCCACCGCCGTCCGTTCGCCTCGATGACCTCGGCGTCGAACCCGAACAGCTCCCGCACCCGCTCCGGCCGCAGCACTTCGGCCGGCACGTCGTCGACCACCAGCGCGCCGTGCTGCATGACCAGCATTCGGTCGCTGTACGCGGCGGCCCAGTTGAGGTCGTGCGTGGCGTACAGCACCGTCGCGCCGGTGCGGTCGACGATGTCGCGCAGCAGCGCGGAGAACTGCTGCACGTGCGAGACGTCGAGCGAGGCGAGCGGCTCGTCGAGCAGGATCACCCGCGGGCGCGCGGCGAGGACGCGCGCCAGGAAAACGCGCTTCCGCTCGCCGCCGCTCATCTCGTCGAGATAGCGATCGGCGAGATGCGCCGCGTCGCACAGCGCCAGCGCGCGCGCGGCTTCGTCGTAGTCGGCCGCGCTCTCCCAGGCGAAGCGGCCGAGGAAGGGCGCGCGGCCGGAGACGACCACGTCGAGCGCGCGCATGGGGAAGGTCGGATCGGGATCCTGCGGCAGATAGCCGGCGTTCTTCGCGTACTCCTTCGCCGGCCAGTCGCGCAGGCGGCGATCGTCGAAAACGATCTCCCCCGCCTGCGGCGCGAGGACGCGCGCCAGCAGCTTGAGGAGGGTCGACTTCCCCGAGCCGTTCGGTCCGGTGAGGGCGACGAGCTGCGCGCGTTCGAACGTCGCGGTGACGCCGCGAAGGGCGTCGGTGCCGTCGTAGGCGAACGACACGCCGCGGGCCTCGAGCATCAGCGGCTCCTCCGCAGCAGCGAGAGGAAGAACGGCACGCCGAGAACGGCGGTGAACGCTCCGATGGGGAGCTCGGACGAGGTGAGCACGACGCGGGAGACGAGATCGGCGAGGACGACCAGCACCCCGCCGCCGAGCGCGCAGAGCGGGAGGAGGAAGCGGAAGTCGCGCCGCCAGATCATGCGGATCAAGTGCGGCACCAGCAGGCCGACGAAGCCGATGATGCCGCTGACGGCGACGGCGGCGCCGGTGATGATGGAGCCGGTCAGGAATCCGGCCAGCTTGATCCGCTCGACGTCGACGCCGCGCGACTTCGCGTCGTCTTCGCCGAAGGCCAGCATGCGGAGGTCGTTGGCCATCGCCGCCAGCACGGTCATCGCCAGCGCGAGGAGCACGGCGAGCAGCAGGACGTCGCCCCACGTCGCGCCGAAGAGCGTCCCCATCATCCAGCGCAGCGCGGCGGTGAGGTCGCTCTGATGCGATAGGGCGAATGAAATGAGGATCACCGCGGAAAAAAACGCGTTGAGGACCAGGCCGGAGAGGAGGAGGCGCGTTGGATCGGTGTACTCGCGCCGCCGCGCCAGGAGGAAGACGGCGCCCGTCGCGGCGCACGCTCCGCCGAAGGCCACCAGCGGCACCAGCCCCGGAATGCGCGCCAGACCGAACGCCGTGGCGATCGCCGCACCGCACGCCGCCCCCCCCGACACGCCGAGGATGAAGGGATCGGCGAGCGGATTGCGCAGGAGGGTCTGGAACGTCAGTCCCGCGACGGCCAGCGTGGCGCCGATGAGCGCGGCCAGCAATGCCCGCGGCACGCGGAGCTGGAAGAGGATGGCGCGGGCGGTGGGGTCGCCGTCGAGGACGGCGCGGAGGGAGACGTCGGTGGAGCCGATGGTGATGGCCAGCGCCAGCGAGATGAGGAGCAGCGCGCTCAGCGCGGCGGCCGCCGGGAGGAGGCGCTTCGTTCCCACCCGTCGAGTATCGCATTGAGCCGCTTCGCCGCCAGCGCCACGCGCGGCCCGGGGCGGGTGAAGACGTTCTCGTCGACGTAGACCACGACGATGCCGGGGACGCGAGCGCGAACCATCAGGGCGTCGACTTGCGCGGGGGTGACGGAGCGGTCGGGAACGAGGAGGATGTCAGGCGGCGCGGCGACGAACGACTCGAGCGAATATTGCGGCCAGCCCTTGACGGCCACCGCGTTCGTCGCGCCGGCCAGCGTGAAGAGATCGTCGGCGAAGGTCTCCCGTCCGGCGACATAGAGCGGGTCGGTCCACACCGCCAGCATCACCCGCGCCGATGGCGCGCGCGTTCGGCGCTCGGCGGCCAGCCTGCGCTCCAGCGCGGCGACGGCCGCGTCGGCCGGCACGGCGAGCGCGCCGCCGATGCGGCGCATGGAGACGGCGATGTCGGCCAGGCGCTCGTTGCGCACCACGATCAGCGGCACGTGCACGGCGGCCATCGCCCGAATGACGTTCGGATGGAGTCCGGCGGCATTGGCGATGACCAGGTCGGGCTTCAGCGCGACGATCTTCTCCACGTCCGGCTGCACGCCGCCGACCTTCGGGAGGCTCTTCGCGCGCGCCGGCTCGTCGGAGAAGTCGTCGGCGCCGACCAGGCGATCGCCGGCGCCGAGGGCGAAGATGATCTCGGTGACGTTGGGAGCGAGGGAGACGATGCGGCGGGGGGTGGGCGCGGCCGGTTCAGGCGCGGTGCAGGCGAGGAAAAGAAGAACGACGAACGACCAACGGAGGACGACGAGCCTACCCCTCGCCCCCCTCTTCGTCTTCCATGTCGTTGGGCAAGACGAGGCGGGCGCAGGCGGCGGCGTACATCTGCTTGGAGGCGTTGATGGCGCTCTGCAGCTCGGCGATGCGGTCCTTCACCTTGGCCAGCTCTTCCTCGATCTGATCCTTCAGATCGGAGATCTCCTGCTTGGTGACCTGAAGGGTGGTCTCGTAGAACTTCTTTTGTTGATCGGTGATGACCGCCATCGTTCACTCCCTCCGCGAAACGGCGCGGATTATAGCTTGAACTCCACGCGGACCGCGGTCCACGACCTGACCCGCGCGCCGTCCTTCGAGCCGGGGGCGAAGGTCGAGCGCCGCACGCTCTGCACCGCGGCATCGTTGAGGATGGGATTGGCGGTAGAGATGATGCGGGTGTCGACGACCTGCCCGGTCTCGGAGATGAGGGCGTTGACGGTCACCGAGCCTTGAATGCGCTGCATCTTCGCGATGGCCGGATAGCTGGCCAGCGCCTGCCGCGTCATGCGCGGCGGCGTGAGGCCGGGCGTCCCCGGATCGACCAGGTCGCCGGTCTGCGCGCGCGCCGCCTGCGGCTCGGCCGGCTGCGGCGCGGGGGCGGGCGCCGGCACCACCGGCTGCGGCGCGGGGACCACCGGCTGCGGTTCCGGAACGACCGGCGCGGGCGCCGGAGGCGGCGCGACGGTCTGCGTCAGCTGCGGTTGTGGCTGCGGCGGGCGATTGACGACGGGCGTCTGCGCGGCGGCCTGCTGCTGGCGGGCGAGCTGATCGAGGCGCGCCCTCTCCGCGGCCAGACGCTTCCTCACCTCTTCATCGACCCTGCCGGCGTCGATGGCGGGGGCGGTCGAGGTCGGCGCCACGGTGCCGGGGGCCGGCGCCACTGTACCTGTAGGCACTATAGTGCCGCCCGATACAGTGCCCGGCGCGGCCGACGCCGTGCGGTTGACCGGCGCGGCGGCTGCGGCCGGCTTGGACGTGAACTTGTCGCGGAAGGCGAAGTAGCCGCCGGCGGCGGCCACCACCACCACCAATCCGATGACGATGGCCATCACCGGCGATTTCTTCTCCGCCGCCGGCGCGTGGGGAACCGAGGCCGCGGCATGCGCTTCCCACGCCGGCATCGGGACCACCGCCGCGCTGACCGGCGCGACCGGCGCAGGAGTGCGGGGGGGCGGCGTCACGGCGATGGGACGCAGCTCGTTGGCGGCGGCCGGCTCGGGCTCCGCCTCGTGCACCAGCGGCGCTTCCACCCGCACCGGCAGCGGCTCGGGGCTGCCGAGGCGGTGCATGTAGATGGCGAGATCGGCGCTGGTCGGCGTCGGCTTGAAGGTGTAGAGCACCGCGTCGATGTCGCGCTGCATCTCGCCGGCGCTCTGGTAGCGGCTGGACGGCTCTTTCTGCAGCGCCTTGAGCACGATGGCGTCGATCGGCGGCGTCACCTCGTCGTTGGCCTGCGACGGCGCGATCACCCGCGCTTCGCGCACCTGCTCGAGGATCGACAGCTCGTTGTCGCCGCCGAAGAGCTTCCGGGCGGTGAGCATTTCGTAGAGCACCGTGGCCAGGGCGAAGACGTCGGAGCGCCGGTCGATCTGCCGTCCCCACGCCTGCTCGGGCGACATGTACTGCAGCTTTCCCTTCAGCGCGCCGGCCTGGGTGTGGGAGGCCTTCGACGCCGCCTTGGCGATGCCGAAGTCGCACAGCTTGATGTCCCCCTCCTCGGAGATGAGGACGTTCTGCGGCGAGACGTCGCGGTGCACGAGCCCCATTTCCTTCCCTTCGAAGTCGTGCTTGCGGTGCGCGTAGTCGAGCGCCGCGGCGACCTTCGAGGTGATGAACAGCGCCAGCTCCACCGACATCGGATGATCGCGGTCCTGCGCTTTCTTCAGGATGGCCTTCAGGTCCGATCCGTCGATGTACTCCATGGCGATGTAGTACGAGCTCTGGATCTTGCCGAGGTCGTAGATGTGGATGATGTTGTTGTGGTTGAGCTGCGCGGCGAGCTTCGCTTCATCGATGAACATCTCGACGAAGTCCTGGTTGTCGGAGAGGTGCGGGAGGATCTTCTTGATGGCGACGATCTTCTGGAAACCTTCCACGCCGCGCATCCGCGCTTTCCACACCTCGGCCATCCCGCCGGTGGCGATCTTTTCCAGCAGGACGTACTGGCCGAAGCGGATTCCGTCGGCCGGCTCGTCTTCCTCGAACGGCGCGGCGAGGGGCGGCGTGAGCAGCGGCGAGGAGAGCGGCATCTTCTCGGTGAAGGCGGGGACTTTTTCGGTCTGAAACGACGATGCCGCGGCGGTCTGGGGTGGCGTGCCCGCCGGCGCCGGCTTCGCGGCGGCGGAAGACGGCAGAGGCACGGTGCCTCCGGAGGTCCGGCGGGCATTCTTCTCCAGGCCGGAGAGAGTGTCCTGCAGCGCCTTGTCGTAGTCGCTCTTGCTCTTCGCCGCGGGGGCGGGCGGAACGGGCGCGGTTCCCGCCGACGTCGGTTCTTTTTTCTTCTGCGGCATCACGCCGCCGAGCGTATCGGCCAGCAGTTTGTCGACGTCGTCGGTGGGCTTCATCGGTCTCCTCGTCGCGGATGCGAGCGGCGACCGGTCGTCGAGCAGGTCGCCGAAGATTTCGTTGGATGTGAGCTGCCGTTCCGCCTCCTGCACGCGGGAGGGGCGGAGGCCGAGCATCTGCTGCACCTTGCCGAGAAACTCGGTCTCCGAGTACGGCTTGGGGAGGATGTCGGAGGCGCCAAGGCGCACGGCGTCCTGCTTGGGACTCTTCCCGTTGTAGCCGGACACGGTGAGCAGAATGGGAGTCTGTTGCAGCGCGTCGCGGCCACGGATGGCCCGAATGAGCTCGGCAGTGCTGACCTTGGGAACCACTGAGGAGAGGACGATCAGCAGCGGGCTGGACCCAGCGAGGGCGCGCAGCGCCTCTTCGCCGTCTTTGGCGAATGACGGCACGAACGGCTGGCCTGCCAGCGCTTGCCTAACCCGGTCGGTATAGCGAGGCTCATACTCGACAACAAGAATGTTTTCAGGCATGTACGGATGTTCGGCATTCTCGCATAATTTGAAGTCGGGATGACAGGACGACGGTCACGCGGAGGCGCGGAGATGCGGAGGAAGCTTCTTCGCGCCCTCCGCGTCTCCGCGTGACCGACCCGGCCGCTTGCTTTTCCCACCGCCCTTGCGCATACTTCCCGGCGCACTTCCGTGCGGCGATCTTGAAAAGGCTTCCTGCCGGGCGTTTTTAGAGAACGGTTTTCTCCGCCCAGATTCGCTGGCCTCCAGGTAATCGGAAGGTGAGCAAATATCCAAGGTTCATGAGTTCGAATGACACCAGACAATCGTCAACCGCGTAAGCGACGCCGGCGCAAACGGCGCCCCGGTGCCGCGGCGGGTGGAAGCTCGCCCGACGGCAACGTGGCCCAGCCCAACGGCAACGTCGCATATTCAAACGACCAGCAGTTCCCTGGCGGAAGCGGACGCCGTCGCCGCCGCTCCCGCCGCAACAAACATCGCGGCGGGATGGCACCCGGCGCGGACGTGGGCTTGGGCCTGCCGCCGGCGGCGGCCGAGATTCCCTCCGGCGAGCTGATCCCCTCTTCCGGCGTGCTGTGGATCAAGCCCAACGGCACCGGCGTGCTCGTCCAGTCGTCGAACAACTACGTGCCGCAGCAGGGCGACCCCATCGTTCCCCGCTCCGTCGTCGAGAAACTCCACCTACAGCAGGGCCTGCACTTGGCCGGCAGCGCGCGGCGCGCCGGCAACAACCTCGAGTTCATCGGCCTCGAACAGGTCGAAGGAATGTCGCTCGAGGAGTACCGCGAGAACCGGCGTCCCTTCTCCGAGCTGATCTCCATCGATCCGACCCATGTGTTCAAGCTGGAGACCGAGCCGGAGCGCCTCACCACCCGCGTGGTCGATCTGCTCGTGCCGATCGGCAAGGGGCAGCGATGCCTGGTCGTCGCGCCGCCGAAGGCGGGAAAGACGACGCTGCTGAAGGACATCGCGCACGGCCTGAACAGGAACCATCCGGAGGTCACGCTCTTCGTGCTGCTGGTCGACGAGCGGCCGGAGGAAGTGACCGACTTCCGGAGGTCGGTGGAGCAGGGCGAAGTGGTCGCCTCCAGCTCCGACGAGACGGCGGAGAATCACATCCAGATCGCCGAGGTGGTACTGGAGCGGGCGCGGCGCCTGGTGGAGATGAAGAAGGATGTGGTCATCCTTTGCGACTCCATCACCCGCATGTCACGGGCGTACAACAACGAGCAGCGAGGATCGGGAAAGATCCTCTCCGGCGGCATCGACGCCCGGACCATGGAGAAGCCGCGGCGCTTCTTCGGCGCGGCGCGAAACGCGGAGGACTGGGGCTCATTGACAATCGTCGCCACCGCGCTGGTCGACACCGGCTCGCGCATGGACGAAGTGATCTTCCAGGAGTTCAAGGGAACGGGGAACACGGAGATCGTGCTCGACCGCGGCCTCTTCGAGCGCCGCATCTTCCCGGCCATGAACATCGCGCAGACCGGAACGCGCAAGGAGGAAAAACTCCTTTCGCCCACCATCCTGCAGAAGGTTGTCACCCTCCGGCGGGCCCTTGCGGGAACCGACCCCATGAACGCCATGAAGATGTTGATCGAGCGTCTTCAGAAGTTTCCGACGAACGACGGTTTTTTGAAGAGCTTCTAGATTTTTTTGAATCGCCGGTGGGGCTCGAATTTCCCCGGTTTCCACCTGCCAATCGTGTTAAAAAGGCCTTACATTTCAACGTCCGAGGATCCAGTACAACAGGAGGATTTATGTTCGTTCGCCGAAGTTCGTTGTTTCGCGCGATCCTGAGCGTCGCTGTCTTCGCCGTGCTGGCGTCGACGTCGCTCTTCGCGCAGACCACCAGCGGCAATATCGCCGGAACGGTCACCGCGGGAAGCGACGCGCTTCCCGGCGTGACGATCGAAGCGATTCACGTCCCCACCGGGACTCGCTACGACACCGTCAGCGGCGGCAACGGCCGCTACAACATTCCGAACGTCCGCGTCGGAGGTCCGTACAAGGTCACCGCGACCTTGGAGGGCTTCAAGACGTACGCGGTGACCGTTCCCACGGTCAGCCTCGGCACGACCGCCGAGGTGCCGGTCAGCATGGCGATGTCCGCGGTGACCGAAGCGATCACCGTCACCGCCCGCGCCGACAACATCATCAATCCGAACAAGACGGGGTCGTCCTCGTCGGTCAGCGAGGAGCAGATCCAGACCCTTCCGACGGTCAACCGGCAGCTCCAGGATTTCGCGCGGACGAACCCCTACGTCGTCACCAGCCTGACCGGTGACGGAACGTTCATGACCGTCGCCGGCCGCAACAACCGCTACAACAACATCCAGATCGACGGCGCCGTGAACAACGACCTGTTCGGTCTCGCCGCTTCCGGAACTCCGGGCGGACAGGCCGGCACGCAGCCGGTCTCGCTCGACGCCATCCAGGAATTGCAGGTCCTCATCTCGCCGTACGACGTCCGCCAGAGCGGATTCACCGGCGGCGGCTTGAACGCCGTGACGCGCTCCGGAACGAATGCCTTCGAAGGCTCCGTCTTCGGAACGAAGCGCAACCCCGATTTCGTCGGCGAAGGGCCGTCCGGCAACAAGGTAACGGAGTTCGAGCAGACGCAGTACGGAGGACGGATCGGCGGGCCGATCATGCGCGACAAGCTGTTCTTCTTCGTCAGCGGAGAGTCGAACAAACGGAAGGATCCGCAGGGGACGTCGGCCACTCCGGGCTCGACTGGCACCGTCTACCGGATTGACCCCACCACCGGCAATGTGATCGCAACCCTGCCTGATGCCGCAGCCGTTGCCGACTTCCTCCAGACCAAATACGGCCTCGACGTCGGTGGGCTCGGCGATCTCATCTTCGCCACGCAGAGCAAGCTGTTCTTCGGCCGGTTGGACACCAACCTCGGCAACTCGAACAACCTCACGCTGCGCCACAACTACGTCGACGCCACCCAGGACAACGCGCCGTCGAGCTTCGTGCGCAGCACGACCCGCTTCTACTACCCGACCAACATTTACCAGTTCCCCAGCAAGACCAATTCGACAGTGGCGCAGCTCAACAGCGTCTTCGGCGCGAATCTCTTCAATGAAGGGCGCGTCGGCTACCAGACCATCATTGAGTCCCGCAGCACGCCGGTCACCTTCCCGACCGTCGAGATCGGGCCCGGCGGCGAGCGCGCCGGGACGATCCAGGCCGGTACCGAGCGCTTCTCGGGAGCCAACGCTCTCGATCAGACCATCCTGGAGATCACCGACGACCTGACGTTCACCCGGGGCAATCACACCGTCGTCGTCGGCACCCACAACGAGCTCTTCGAGTTCAGCAATCTCTTCATTGCTGACTTCTACGGCTATTACCACTTCGCCAACTTCGCGGCGTTGCAGGCCGGGACCCCGGACATCTACCGCATCGGCTTCGCCACCGGCGCAGATCCGAAGCGTCCGACCGAATTCAAGGCCGCGCAGTACAGCCTCTACGCCAGCGACCAGTGGCAGCTCAACCCGGCGCTGCGGCTGACGTTCGGCCTGCGCGCCGACAAGCCGAAGTTCAACACCACGCCGTCGTTCAATCCGGCCGTTCAGACCGCGATCGGCTTCTCCACCTCCGCCATCCCGAGCGAGAAACTCTCCTGGGAGCCGCGAATCGGATTCAACTGGGATATCGGCGCCGCGGGCAAGCAGCAGCTTCGCGGCGGCGTCGGAGTGTTCCAGGGCCGCACGCCGTTCGTCTGGATCTCGAACAACTACGGGAACACTGGCGTCGAGCTGGTTTCCCTCGGCTGCACCACAGCGGCCTGCCTGCCGGCATTCAATCCCGACGTGAACACGCAGCCGCGCAACCTCGGTACGGGAGCAGTTCAGGACATCGCCCTCTCCGACCCGAACTTCCGCTTCCCCCGCGTTCTGCGGACCACGATCGGCTATGACCGCGACCTCTTCTGGGGCATCCGCGGCAGCGCCGAAGTGCTCTGGTCCCAGACCCAGAAGGACGTCTATTACCGCAACGTGAACAAGCAGCGGACAGGAACGAGCCCCCTCGATGGCCGGCCGCGGTACGGCTCCATCGCCACCACCATCGGTAACGCGTACTTCCTGACGAACACCTCGGAAGGAAACGAGCAGACCGAGACCATTCAGCTCAGCAAGAACTTCCGCAACCTGACCCTGAGCGCGTCGTACGCGCACCAGAACGCGGAGTCGGCCGGAGAGGGCAACTCCAGCACCGCGAGCTCGAACTGGCAGTTCGGCTTCATCACCCGCGGCGACATCAACATCCCGGAGATCTCGACCTCCTCGTTCCAGGTCAAGCATCGCTACAACATCGCCTCGACGTACAACCTGGCGACGGGGCCGCTCACCCACAGCTTCGGTCTCTACTACGTCGCGCAGGCGGGCCAGCCGTACTCGCTGCTCATCGGCGGCGACGTGAATGGGGATGGCTCGGCCAATAACGACCTCCTGTTCGTTCCGGCTGATCTGATCCTCTGCCCGTCGACCTCCAACGGCGCTCCCAATGCAACGGCGGTCTGCCGCACGTCCGCCGGAGTGACGCAGACGGCTCTGGACAAGGGGCTCTTCACGACGTTCCTCGACTCGGTCGGCCTCCAGGCCGGCACGGGCAAGGCGCCGAAGCGCAACTCCCTGTCGCAGCCGTGGACGCGCAGGCTCGATTTCCACTACGAGATCGGCCTGCCGCCGCTCATGGGCGCCCGCCTCCTGGTCCAGGCTGACGTGCTGAACCTCCTGAACGTGTTCGACAGTGACACCGGCGTGCAACGGTTCGTCATCAACAACACCTACATGCCAGTCACCTACTCGGGGCAGGATCCGACCAGCGGCTTGCCTGTCTATCGCGAAACGGCCGGCGGACGCCTCACCCCGGGCAGCCAGTACTCGACGGCAAACATCGGCTCGCGCTGGCAGGGACGGCTGGGACTTCGCGTCAACTTCTGATTCGTTTCACATCGCAACATCCGTCGAGGGCCACCTGCGAGGTGGCCCTCTTCGTTTGTGCCTTCATGTGTCCCTCTCCGCAAAGCGGGAGAGGGTGGCCCTGAGCGAAGCGAAGGGCCGGGTGAGGGCCGTCATTCGGGCACCCTCATCCGCCCTTCGGGCACCTTCTCCCGCAAAGCGGGAGAAGGGCAACTCGAACCTCTTCCGCCGGATAATGCCCCCATGCGAAGAACGCTCTCCCTCCTTCTCCTCCTCCTCGCCTCCGCCGCCTCCGCCACCGCGCCCCCCAAGCTGATCGTGGTCGTCTCCATCGACCAATTCCCTTCCTACTACCTCGACCGCTACGCCAACGTCCTCGGCGACGCCGGCTTCAAGCGGCTGGCGCGCGAAGGGACCTTCTTCGTCAACTCGGCGTATCCGTACGCCACGACGTTCACCGGGCCGGGGCACGCCTCGATCGGCACCGGCCACACGCCTACCGAGAGCGGGATCATCGGCAACAACTGGTACGACCGCTTCACCTTCGCGCGCTCGTATTGCGCGCAGGACGATCGCGCCGAGCCGGTTCCGCCCATCGACGATCCGAAGCTGCGCAAAGACAATTCGCGCTCGCCGCTGAACCTCACCGCCGCAAGCCTCGGCGACCGGCTGCAGGAGAAGGACCGCGCGTCGAAGGTCTACTCGGTCTCGCTCAAGGACCGCGCGGCGATCCTCATGGGCGGGCGGAAGGCCTGGGGGGCGTTCTGGTTCGACGGGAAAGCGAAGCGCTTCATGACCTCGACGTATTACCGCAATCGCCTCGAGCCGCTCATCGCGAAGTTCAACGCCGGCCTTCCCGCGCGCGTGACGAAACAGATGCAGTGGACGCTCGATGACCAGACGAAGCCGGCAAACGTGACCGATCCCGAGGACCTCCGCACAGGCGTCAAGTCAGACAGGAACGGCCTCGGCGTGAAGTTCCCCCATCCCATCCGCGACGTGGAAGCGCTCACCTACACACCGTTCGGCAACGACATGGTCTTCGATCTGGCGCGCGCCATCATCCGCGGCGAGCAGCTCGGCGCCGACATGCATCCCGACCTTCTCTATGTCAGCCTCTCCTCACCCGACTACCTGGGCCACGCCTTCGGGCCCGACTCGTGGGAAGCGGCGGACACCATGGTGCGCACCGACCGCCAGCTCGCGGCCTTCGTGGCCGAGCTGCGCCGGCAGTTCGGCAGCGCCGTGACCGTCGCCGTCACCGGCGATCACGGCGTGCAATCCATTCCCGCCATCGCCAAGTACAAAAACCCCGGCGCCAAGGCGGGGCGCATCAACCTCGAGGCGCCGGCGGCGCCGGCGCGCAAGGCGATCGAAGAGGACGCCTCCAGGCGGCTGGGCGCATCGGCGGCGCTGAACATGATCCGGATCTTCGACGAGGGGTCGTTCTATCTCGACTTCGCCAAGCTCCCGCCGGGCGTGGAGGCGGAGCAGGCGCGCCGCGCGTATCGCGACGCGGCGAAGGCGATGGACGGCGTGTCCGAGGCGTTCACCAGCGGCCAGCTCATGGTGCCGAATGCGTCGCCGTCCGAGGTCGAGCGCGCCGTCCGCAACTCCTTCCGGCCCGACCGCAGCGGCGATGTCCTCATCGAGCTGCAGCCCGGCTACATCTGGGACTACGACGGCACCGGCACCACGCACGGCCAGCCCGTCCCCGACGATCAGCGCGTACCGGTGATCGTATGGGGCGCGGGGATCGTGCACGGCGATGAGGCGTGCCGGACGCTCCCGGCGTCGCCACTCGATCTGGCGCGCACGCTCGGGAAGCTCCTCGGCGTCGATGCCGGCGGGAAGCTGAGCAACGATCTCGAATGCGCGAGAGTTCATCCTTCGCCGTAGCGGAGCGAAGGCGGAGGATCTGGCGCCCACTTGCGCGGCGCACATGGGCGCCAGATCCTGAGCCGTCTTCGCGGCTCAGGATAAACCTGTAGACTCCGCAAACCGCTTGAACATCACTCCAGGCACGCGGCTCGGGCCGTACGAGGTGACCGCCGCAATCGGCGCGGGTGGGATGGGTGAGGTGTATCGCGCCCGCGACACGCGCCTCGACCGCTCGGTGGCCATCAAAGTCCTGCCGGAGCGCCTTTCGTCGAATCCGCAACTGCGCGAGCGGTTCTCGCGCGAGGCGAAGGCCATCTCCAACCTCACTCACCCGCACATCTGCGCGCTGTACGACATCGGCCACAGCGAGGGTGCCGACTACCTGGTGATGGAGCTGCTCGAGGGAGACTCGCTCGCCGACCGCCTTTCGCGCGGCCCGCTGCCGCCCGAGCAGGTGATCCGCTTCGGCGTGCAGATCGCCGAGGCGCTGTACGCCGCGCACAAGCAGGGAATCGTCCATCGCGACCTGAAGCCCGGCAACGTCATGCTGACCAAGGCGGGGGCGAAGCTGCTGGACTTCGGACTGGCGAAGACGGCGGACACCAGCCTCGCCGACGGCACGATTCCTCAGGCCACCGAGCGCCGGGCCCTCACCGAGGAAGGGATGGTCCTCGGCACGTTCCAGTACATGGCGCCGGAGCAGGTCGAGGGGCAGCCCGCCGACCCGCGCACCGACATCTTCGCCCTCGGCGCCACGCTCTACGAGATGGCCACCGGCCACCGCGCGTTCGAAGGGAAGACGCGCGCCAGCCTCATCGCCGCGATCCTCGACCGCGAGCCGCCGCCCGTCTCCAGCATCGCGCCGGCGTCGCCGCTGGCGTTGGACCGGGTGATCCGTACTTGTATGGCGAAGGATCCCGAGGAGCGGTGGCAGAGCGCGCACGACGTGGCGACGGAGCTGCGGTGGGTCGCCGACAGCAGCAGCGCCATGTTCGCCGAGCGCGGACGCCGCGGGCTCTCCAAGCGCGTCCTCTGGGCGATCGGCGGCACGGTTGCCGGCCTGGCCATCGGCGCTACGGCCGCGTGGCTCGCCACGCGCGAGACCAAGACTGCGGCCGCCCCCGTCGCCCGGTTCATGATCCCGCTGCCTCCGCAAGCGCCGCTGCACTACGGCGGACAGACCGCGGTGGCCATCTCGCCCGACGGAACCCGCATCGTCTACCGGGCGAAAGACGGCGAGCGGACGCACCTCTACACCCGAAGCATCAGCCAGCTCGTCCCGACGCTCATCCCCGGCACCGAGGATGCGCGAGCGCCGACGTTCTCGCCGGACGGCCGGTCGATCGCCTTCCTCGACGATCTGAAATTGAAGAAGGTCGCCCTCGACGGCGGCATCCCCGTGATGCTGGCGGACACGGCCGGCGGCGGCATCGGCACCCGCTGGTTCCGCGACTCCATCTACTTCGTCCGCGCCTTCACCGGCGGCATCTGGGTGATTCCGCAGGAGGGGGGAACGGCGCGACAGTTGGTGAAGGCCGACCCGGCGAAGGGAGCGCGCGCCGTGGTGTGGCCCGACGTTCTCCCCGACGGCAAGACCATCCTGGCCACGGTCTGGAACAACGGGGCGTGGGACGACGCGAAGATCGTCGCCTATCCGATCGGTGGCGGCGAGCCGAAGGTGGTGGTCGACGGCGGCTCGTGCTCGCGCTACGTCCCCACCGGACATCTCCTCTTCCAGCGCGGCGGGACGTTGTACGCCGTCGCCTTCGACGCGAAGAGCCTTCGCACCACCTCTTCGCCGGTGCCGGTGCTCAACGGCGTGGCCACCGGCGTGACCAACGGCGAGGCGCACTACTCGGTCTCCGACAACGGCACGCTCCTCTACGTGCCGGGCGGCGTGCTGGAGGACAAGCGGTCGCTGGTGTGGGTCGACCGCCGCGGCAACGAGCAGCTCGTGGTGCCGACGCAGCGGCCGTACTCGGCGCCGGCCATCTCCCCCGACGGGCGGACGGTTGCCGTGACGCTGGAGACGGCGACCTTCGACATCTGGCAGCTCGACGTCGAACGCGATTCGCTCGGACGCGTCTCGTTCGGCGGCGACGACTCCGAGCCGATCTGGACGCCCGACGGGACGCGCATCATCTGGTCATCCAGCCGCTCCGGCCACAACAACCTCTATTGGGCGGCCTCGGACAACAGCAGCGGCGAGCAGCGCCTCACCAACAGCGATCACGACCAGTACGCCAACACGATCTCGCCCGACGGACGGGTCATCGGCGTCACCGAGCGGGTCGGAGACCAGAACGGAAACGACATCGTGATCGTCCCGCTGTCGGGCGACCACAAATCCCAGAGCGTGGTGTCCTCGCGATTCAACGAAGGCAGCGCGCAGTTCTCGCCGGACGGCAAGTGGATGACGTACACCTCGAACGAGTCCGGGCGGCGCGAAGCCTATCTGCGGCCTTTCCCCGGCCCGGGCGGCAAGTGGCAGATCTCGGTGGGCGGCGCCGACGGCGCCGGGTTCGCCCACAGCGGCCGCGAGGTCATCTACCGCCACGGCCCGAAGTTCTTCACCGTGCCGGTGGAGACCCGGCCGGCGGTTCGCATCGGCCGGCCGCAGCTCCTTTTCGAAAAACAGCACCACGAAGGGGGATGGGATCTGGCCAAAGACGACCAGCGCCTGATCCTGGTGCGCGACGAGACGCCGCCGACCACCAACCAGATGCAGATCGTCCTGAACTGGTTCAGCGAGCTGGAGCGGCGCGTGCGGGCGCGCTAGGCGTTCGCAGTTTGTTCTCCGTTTCGACAACGCTCCAGCTTTCCGGAAGGCCTACCCTTTCCCGGAACAAAGGAGACATTTCATGAAACGACTGGCAATAGTACTAATCGTCCTATTCACCGCCGCCACCCTTTTCGCCGGCGGGAAAGAGTGCGACATGAAGAAGCACGCGGCGAAGAAGGTCGAGCTCACCGGCACGCTGGCCCAGATCGGAACCGGCGATGAGGCGAAGACCATCTTCCGGGTCGCCAACTCCGACCAGAGCTACACCGTCTGCGAGAAGACGAAGAGCTCGGTCCTCAAGCTCAGCAACAGCGGCTCGACCCTGCAGGTGAAGGGAAAAGTCATGAGCTGCGGCGACGGCGAAGAGCTGATGATCGAGTCCGCCAAGAAGATGTAAGCCCGCCACGGGGGGGCAATAGTACGAAACGTACTATTGCCCTCCCCTGTCCCCGGTTTTGCAATACTCCCCGGCGTGTACCGCTTTCTCCGCTACGTACCGAAGAATCACCTCAGCCGGACCATCGGGCGGCTGGTGCACGCGCGCTGGCCGCGCCCGATCGCCCGGCGGCTGGTGCGGTGGTTCGCCGACACGTATCAGATCGACGTCGACGCGGCCGGCAAGCCGGCGCACGACTACCCGTCGATCGGACACTTCTTCGTCCGAGAACTCCGTGAAGGGCTCCGTCCCATCGAGGGCGACTTCGTCAGTCCCGTCGACGGCACGCTCCGCAGCTTCGGGACGGTGTCCGGCGGCCGCCTGGAGCAGATCAAGGGCAAGAGCTACACCGTGGCCCGCTTCCTCGGCGACGAAGAGCTCGCCCGCCGCTACGAGGGGGGCGCGTTCTTCAATCTCTACCTCTCTCCGCAGGACTACCACCACGTGCACTCCCCCGTCGGCGGCGGCATCACCCGCAGCGTGCACATCCCCGGCAAGCTCTGGCCGGTCAACGACTGGTCGCTGGCGAACGTCGACGAGCTGTTCTCCATCAACGAGCGGGTGGTGACTTACATCGATTCGCCGCTCGGGCTGGTCGCCGCGGTGATGATCGGCGCCACGAACGTCGGCCGGATCTCGGTGGTGTACGACTCCTTCATCTCCAACGCCGCGCGGACGCCGGCAACGGCCGCGCGCAGCTACGATCCCCCCTTCCCCATCCGCGCCGGCGACCGACTCGGCACGTTCCACATGGGCTCCAGCGTGGTGGTGCTGGTGGAGCCCGGACGCATCGATCTGCAGCGCGTCCGACTCGAGGCGGGGAAGAAAGTGCAGTACGGGGACGCGATTCTGCACCACGGCTAGCGCGGAGGAGCGCCGCCGTCCCGGCGGCTGGCTCGGCGGCGTCCGCGCCGCCGAGAGCGAGACGCTCTCGGTCCAGCCGGCGAGGACGCCGGCGCTCCACTCGCAGTGCTACTCTCCGCGCGCCTGCCGCGTCATCTTCACCATGACGCGGCGGGCGTCTTCGCGCGTTCGCACCGGCTCCGGGAACTGGATGCGCACGCCCTTCATCCCCTCCGCGGTGCGGGCGCGAACGACGAAGCCGAGCCGGTCGCAGGAGACCATGCTCGCTTCTTCGGCCTCGAGCTGGCCGAAGTGACGGGTGATGGCGCGGAGCGCCTCGCCGTGATCGGCGTTCATGTGCTCGATGATCTCCGCGGAGGCGTCCATCAGCGGATCGGGCTCGGCGGAACGGTAGTCGACGGCGTCGACCCATCCCATGACGCCGAAGCCGCCGACGAAGTAGACGTCCGTGACGTCGAGCCGGAAAAACGAGAAGTCGGAGAAATCGATCCAGTACTTTGCCGACGGGTGGCGATCGAGGTACGCGCTGCGGAGGGCTTCCGTTGATTCGATTCGATGGGCGTTACCGAGCAGCGTGGCGCGCGGCGAGCCGAGCGGATCGGCGCCGCTGCCGCTCTGCATGACGAGCAGACTGGCGCGCGCGTCGCCGATCAGATTCTGAGTGTGGATGGCCATGCCGCTGATGAGAAAGAGCGGCGAGGCGTCGCCGGTCAGCGCGTACGGCATGACCGACGCGAACGGCCAGCCGGGATGGCGCGCCGACTGCGTGGCCAGCGTCCCCACCCGCTCGCTCGCCAGGAGCGTCCGCACCCGCTCGGCGTGCGTCGGTTCCGATCCCGGCTCCGGCGATGACGACGACGTGGCGTGCTGGGTCACTGCGAGGCGACCACGCCGCCGACCACGTCGTACGGATGCGCGTCGGTGATCGCCACCCGCGCGAACGCCGGCAGATCCTTCGGCAGCAGTTCGATGCCATCGTTGATCAGCAGGCGGCCGTCGATCTCCGGGGCCTGGCCGATGAGGCGTCCTTCGAGCAGATGCTCGGTCTCTTCGCAGACGCCGGTGATGAGGGCGTCGAACGTGCCGCCGACCTTGGCCTCGTTGCGCGCCAGGGAGATCTGCTGCTGCAGCTCCATCAGCTTGGCGCGGCGGCGCTCGGCGGTCTTGCGCGTGGGCGCGTCGGGCATCTTCGATGCCGGGGTGAACTCCTCCGGCGAGTAGACGAACGCTCCCATTTGATCGAACTGGGCCCACCCCACGAAGTCGTGCAGCTCGCCGAAGTCCTTCGCCGTCTCGCCGGGATGGCCGGTGATGAAGGTCGTGCGCAGCGAGATGTCCGGCGCGAGGTCGCGCATGCGGGAGACCATGTCGCGATAGTCCGCCGGCGAGCCGGGGCGGCGCATTGTCTTCAGCACGCTCGCCGAAACGTGTTGCAGCGGGATGTCGCAGTACGACACGAAGCGCGATTCGCGCCCCATCAGCTCGAAGAGCGTCCAATCGAGCGAGCCGGGATAGGCGTAGAGGAAACGGATCCATTGGAAGCCGGTCTCGCCGAGGAGCGTTTGAACCAACTCGGTCAGACCGTGCTGGAGGCCGAGGTCCTGCCCGTAGCGCGTGGTGTCCTGCGCGACGAGGCAGAGCTCTTTCACGCCCTGCGCCTCGAGCGAGCGCGCTTCGCGCAGGAGCGAGTCGATGGTCCGGCTGCGGAACTTCCCGCGCATCTGCGGGATCGCGCAGAACGTGCACGGATTCGAGCACCCCTCGGACACTTTGAGATAGGCGTGCGAGGTGCCCTGCGCCAGCACGCGCGGCAGGTCCTCGTACAGCCGCACCGACATCTTCCGCTTCACCGGTGCCGCGTCATCGACGGCGATGCCGCTCACAGCGCCGGTGATCTTCTCCAGCGCGTCGAGGCCGACGAAGGCATCGATCTCCGGAATGGCCTCCTGAAGGTCGGCGCGGTACTTCTGCACCATGCAGCCCGTGACCACCAGCCGCTCCACGCCCTTCCCTTTCCGCCCCGCCACTTCGAGGATGGTGTCGATCGATTCCTGCTTCGCGGCGTCAATGAAGCCGCAGGTGTTGACGATGACCACGTCGGCCTGGTCGAGGTCGTTGGTGATCTCGACCTCGGACTCCTGCCGCAACTGCCCGAGCATGATCTCGCTGTCGACGAGATTCTTCGGGCAGCCGAGGGAGATCATCCCGACGCGGCGGACGGGCTTGACGGCTTCGGTTACGGACATCGGCTGATCGACAACCCAGGCGCAGTCACCGCAATTTCCAGATCGCGTCGCCCGCGCCGAACGTCGAGACGTGCTTGTGCAGCCCGACGTTCATCACCGTTGAATTGAGCAGCACCTGCTCGTCGTCGCGCGAGACCGGCTCGAGCGCCAGGCCGAGCCCCCGCGCCACGCCCTCCACGGTGCGGTTATGCAGGGCGACGATGGCTGGCGGGACCGGCTTGGCCTGGTTGACCTCGTGGGTCGGTGCGAGCGCCTCGCCGCGCACGATGAAGACGCGGAAGGACTTTGAGCGCAGCCACTCCAGCGCGGCGACCACGGTGATGATGTGCCAGTTGCGGTGACGGCGATAGATCTTGGCGATGGCGCGATTGCGATCGCCGGCGGGCTTGTAAACGTTGGGCTGGATCTCCCAGATCAGCGCGACCAGAGCGGGCGCGTCGAGCGTGCCGCTGGTCTCCCCCACCGAGCCGGGGATGGTGTGCTGCTGCCCTTCCGCAGTGCCGACGGCGATGGCGTCCGCGAGATCCGCGGCCACCAGATCGAACGAGATCGTCTCGTGGCGGCCGCCAAAGTGCGCGTTGCGCCCTTGCAACACGATGCCGTCCGGCACCGGCTGGCCGTCGCCGAGCATCGCCGCGACCCGCGGCTGAATCGCGCCGAGCGGGATGGCCACGCCCGCCGCGCGTCCCTCGAGCTCGCGCGGGCAATAGAGGCTCGGCGTCGGCGTCCCCGAAAGCCACAGAGGATGGTTGCGCGTGAGGTAGCGCTCCACCACGCGCCGCCGCACGTCCGCGCAGTGCTCCGGCCGTAGCGTAGCCGGCGACTCCACCCCCTCGGCGATGTCGCTGAAGACCTCCAGCACCTCGGGGCCCATGGAGACGTAGAGGTCGTACATCGTCGCCTTGGTGTCGGCGGCGATGCCGAAGGCTTCGAAGACGCGCTCGATATGTTCGGGGAAAGGCACGCCTACGCCGCGAGCCGTTCCCGTGCCGCATCCAGCAGTCGCTGAACGTCGGCGACGGCCGTGATATCCGCGAGCCCCGATCGGATGTCCTTCCCATGCGGGATGCCCTTCGAGAACCAGCCGATGACCGTGCGCGCCTTGTGCAGCTTCCACCTGTCAGGCTGCGGCGCACCGTCGATCTTGCCAAGGTAGCGCTGCATGGCGTCGATGCGGCGGTTGACTTCCGCGGCGCCGCTGCTCTGCGGGCCGTTCATGATGTCGCGAAAGATGAACGGATTGTGCAGCGCGGCGCGGCCGATCATCACCCCGTCCACGCCGGTGCGCTCGAACATGCGGATGGCGTCGGCGGCGATCTTCACGTCGCCGTTGCCCCACACCGGAATGGAGAGCTCGCTCTTCACGTGCGCGATGTACTCCCAGTCGCTGGCGCCGGTGTAGGCCTCGTTGCGGGTGCGGCCGTGCACGGCGATGGCGGCGACGCCGATGTCCTCGAACCGCTTGAGCAGCGGAAGCACGTCGTCGCTCTCCCACCCCTTGCGCACTTTCACCGTGACCGGGATGTTCACTCGGCGCTTGATCTTGTCCACGATGCGCGCGGCGCGGTCGAAGTCCTTGAGCAGCGCGGAGCCGGCGCCGCTGCTGACGATGTTCTTCACCGGGCAGCCCATGTTGATGTCGACGATGTCGACGCCCTCGGCCTCCACGATCGCGGCGGCGTCGTCCATCCGGTCGGGATCGCCACCGTAGATCTGGATGGCCACCGGCCGCTCGTTCTCGTTGAACGCCAGCATCTGATGGCTGCGCTCGTTCTGCCGCGTCAGCCCCTCCGAGGAGATGAACTCGGAGACGACGAGCCCTACCCCGCCCAGCTCTTTGACCAGCGAGCGATAGTAGGTGTCGGTGACCTCCGCCATCGGCGCGAGCGCCAGCGGCGGATCGATGCGCACCGCGCCGATCTGGAAGCTTCGTTCGAGGTAATTCATGGCTGGAGTTGAGTTTAACCCCAGCCGGGACGACGCCATTCCGCGATCACTGCGAGAAGACGACCGCCTCGAAGTCGGTGATCGGACCGATGATCTGGCAGCGAAGGGTGTTGGGTCGGACGACGCCGTGCACGCTGACGCAGAACGGGCTGTCCTTCAGACAGCAGATCAGCCCCCAGAACTGGTCGCGGCAGGTGCCGTTCGCCTCGCACTGCAACGCCGAGCCGTTCTTGCAGAGGAAATCATTGATGCATGCCTGGACCGAGTCGAACGTGCCGCGGGGCGTGGTTGTACCGCCGCCGTGGTCGTCCTGCGCCGCGGGAAAGGGGGTGTTGACGACCATTTCGTTGGTGGCGATGTCGGTGACCACCAGCGACAAATCGTTGCCTGAGCGCCGAACCTCGGTCTTGTACGTGCGCGTCGTGTTCTCCGTCCGGTCGTGGACGCGCTTGTAGCCGACGACGACGCTCGTCGTCCCTTTGGGCTGGGGTGTGAGATTGACCACCGCGGGATTCGTCAATGATTCCGCGGACTGACGACCGTTATCGACTCTCGAATACAGATAACCCTGCGTGTCCGCGGCCGGCAACGACCCGCGGAGGTCGCCGGCGGTCTTGCAGGAACCGACGGCAACCAGGAGGAGAAGGACGAGCGACGAGAGAGTCCGGGCGCCAGCAGTTCTCATGAGAGCCTCCCTTATTTTTCGGCCATCATACGTCTTTCCGGCACGCACGATCCGCGCGGCTAGGGCGCCATTCCCCGCCACGCGGGCGACGAGGTGTCCGGTCGCGCTCACCACAAGCGGCGAGAGGAGAATGAGCGTCCGCCGATTCACGAGCGTCTAGAAGTAGAACGTGATGCTCAGTGCGCTCCGGAAGGTGGAGAGCGCATCCTGGTGGTAGCGGTACTCGATTCCGTCGAACGCGTTGGTGCAGCGCTGCGTGCTCTCGGTGTACGTCAGACCCGCCGACCCCTCGATGCTCACGCGCGGCGCGACGGCGTATTCGACCCCGCCGCCCACCGTTGCGTGCGGATTCCTGAGATGGCGGCATCCTGGAATCTCGGTCCACCGCATGCCGCCGCCCAGCTCCGCAAACGGCCGGAGCGGCGAAGCCGCGAAGTAGCGGCGGGCTGCGAGAGTCGCCGACCAGGTCGTGACGTCCGCCGGCGCGGCGGCCGCTGAGACGGAAAACGCCGTCCCACGCGACAAGCCGAGATCCGCGAGTGCCGCCCAACTGCTCCCGAACAGACGGCGGAACGAGACGTCGCCGCTCGATTGTGCGACGGAGAAGGTGATGCCGGTTCTGTGGGCGGCGGTTTGAGCTTGTAGTTGCGCGCCGATACAGGTCAGGGCGAGGAAAAGGAACAAGGTCGGTTTCACGGTCTTCGAGTCTACTAGACCAGTAAACCGGCAAACTACGGTTTTGCCGGCCTGACGGGCGACCCGAAGAGAACGACACCAAACAAGACCGCCAGGCCGGAGTATGCGGCGGCCGCCACCCATAGGCTTCTGTCTGTCTGACCGGCGACCACTCCCTTGACCAGTGCGAGCGCACCAACGGCGAAGTGCAGAAAGTTGCCCATCGCCACAGGCCGATTGTAGATGCCGCCGATCGTGCTCTCTTTTGCCATCCAGTCGAGCATGGCGAAGGCGAGATACAGGGCGCCGGTGACCTGCACGAAGATCGTCAGACCAGGATTGGGGAGGACTCCCAGATACGTCAGGATCTCCTGCGGGGCGAACGATGCCGCCAGTCCCAGACATGCTAGAACGACGGAGGTCGCCGTCATCAGCAACTTTGTGTTCATTTGTGGTTCAGCTCCTTCCTCTCCGCCACGAAGAACAGCTTCACCGGCCGCCCCTCCCCGTACGGGTCGAACGTGCTCGTCTCGATCGGGGCGAGCGACACCTCGGCGAGGGCGGCGAGGATCTCCTCTTCATCGTACGAGCGCTGCTCGTGGCGCTCGCGGATCTCCACGCGCTCGCCCCCCGGGAGGACGCGCCAGCCGCGGACAAAGGCGCGGCCGAGGCGCTTGCGGGGGTGCCAGGTGGTGGCGATCTCCAGCTCGAAGTCCTCGCCCCCTTCTTCGAACGGCTCCTTCATTCCCCACACGATGGGATAGATCTCCGGGTGGTTCATGTCGAAGATGAACAGCGCGCCGTCGTCCATCACCCGCGCCGCCTCCCGGAAGGCGGTAATCAGATCGTCGCGGTCGAGCATGTGATTGAGCGCGTCGTAGAGGCAGGTCACGCGTGCGAAACGCGCGGCCGTCGGCAAGGCGCGCGCGTCGCCGGCGATCAGGCGGCGCGCGCGGGGGCGCGCCATCCGCAGCATCGGCAGCGAGATGTCGACGCCCGTCGATGCGAAGCCGCGCCGCGCGAAGTGCCGCATGGCCAGCCCGGTACCGCAGGCGACATCGAGGTGCGTCTTCACGGCGGCGGGAAATCGCGTCAGCACGTCGTCGAGCAGCCGCCGCATCGCGCGGAAGTAGCGCTCGCCGAGCGCCTTGTCGTACGCGTACGCGAAGGCACCGTACGGCTGGTCAATCATTCCACTCGTAGAAACCGCGGCCGCTCTTCTTCCCCAGCTTTCCGTCGCGCACCATCTGCCGCAGCAGTTCGGGCGGCTCGAAGCGCGGCCCTAGGCTGGCGGCGAGGACCTCGGCGATGGCCAGGCGGACGTCGAGGCCGACCAGATCGGTCAGCCGCAGCGGTCCCATCGGATGGTTGTAGCCGAGCTCCATGGCGCGGTCGATGTCTTCGGCCGAGGCCACGCCTTCTTCGAGCATGCGAATGGCCTCGAGGCCGATGGCCACGCCGAGGCGCGAGGTGGCGAAGCCGGGGGAGTCGCGGACGACGATGGGCGTCTTGCCCATCTTCTCCGCGACGGCGCGCACCTCCGCGACGGTGTCGTCCGAGGTCCGGTCGCCGCGGACGATCTCGATCAGCTTCATGGCGTGCGGCGGATTGAAGAAGTGCAGGCCGACGAAGCGGTCGCGCCGCTCCACCGACCCCGCCAGCTCGCTGATGGAGATCGATGAAGTGTTGGAGGCGAGGATGCTCTCTTCGCCGCAGAACAAATCGGCCTGGGCGAAGAGGTTCTTCTTGAGGTCCGAATCCTCGGGGACCGCTTCGATGATCAGGTCCGCCTGCCGCACGGCCGGCTCGAGGTCGGCGACGGCCTGCAGCCGCTCGGTCGCCGCCGCGGCTTCCTCGGCGGTGATCCTCCCCTTCTCGCTCTGCTTGCGCAGCGTCGATTCGACCGAGATGCGCGCGGCGTCGAGCGCGGCGGGGTCGGCGTCGTGGATCACCGTGTCGTAGCCGGCCACCGCGGCGAGGTAGGCGATGCCGCGTCCCATGGTGCCGGTGCCGATCACCGCGATCTGGCGAATCCGCGCTTCAGTCACGGCGGCAGATGGTAGCGCAGGAGCCTACTTGCCGACGACGTGCCTGACCGTTCCCGGCTTCCGGCCGCCCTGAATGGGCCGGGCGTTCTCCCCGAGCGCGCGAAGTCTCGCCAGATCGCGCGGAGCGAGCGTCTTGCGCGCACCGGCGTCGACGTACCACGTCACGCTCTCGGTGCACGGCGGCGTGGTCAGCGATCCGGCGTAGGTGTAGTAGCTGGCCACCGTCTTCGGCAGCAGCTTGGCGAAGTCGATCCGGTGGGTGCCTGCCGAGCTGCAAGCCGCGGCGGGCAGTTCTCGTCGGCAAATGCGGCGGAGGCGAAGAGTGCGAGGATCAGCCGAGGACCGATTCGCATGCGATTAGAATGACATGTGGAGCGGATATGAGCCTCATCAAAGAGTTCAAGGAATTCGCGCTGCAGGGCAGCGTGATGGATCTCGCGGTCGGCATCGTCATCGGCGTGGCGTTCAAGTCGATCATCGACTCCTTCGTCGCCGACATCCTCATGCCGCTGATCGGCCTGTTCACCGGCGGGATCGACTTCACCAATCGCTTCATCGTCCTCGGCGCCGGCGATTTCGCCACCCTGGAGGAGGCGAAGAAGGCCGGCGTGGCCACGCTGAACTACGGGCTGTTCATCAACGCGGCGATCAACTTTCTGATCGTGGCGTTCGCCCTCTTCCTGGTGGTGCAGCGGCTGAACCGGATGCGGCGTGTGGCCCCCGCCACACCAGCCTAGACCGAACGCATCGCCAGCTTCAGGATCTCGCGGTGGGTGAAGTAGTTCACCGCGGGGTCGTCGAGGTGGAAGCTGTAGGTGAACTTCTCCTCGCTGTCGGCGACGAAGGTGAAGCGGTAGTAGCGGTTCTCGCTGCCGTCGCCGAACTCCTTGACTGTCGCCGAGACGCCGTCGTCCTGCTCGACCTTCAGCACGCGGTACAGCCGGTGCGCGCTGATGGGGAGGTCCTCGGGCGGGTAGTGGATGAACTGGATGGCGTAGATCTGCTTCGGATCAATGTCGCGCTCCGGGTACTCCTCGGCCGCGCCCTCGGTGCCGTCGCCGGTGAACCAGTTTTCCTCTTCCTTGAACAGCACCAGGTTGGCCGAGTTCTCGGTCATCGGCATCACCGCGCGATCGAGGTGGATGTGCTGCTCCGGATCGCGGGCGTCGCGGAGCTGGGTGAGGAGATCGATCATGTACTGGATCCCCTCCTTGGTCCCGGTGAAGGCCACCTCGTCGTCCTCGTCGGAGATCCAGACGTCGAGCCAGGCGTTCTTCGGCAGCTTCACCCGGCTCTCCAGGGTGTCGAAGCTCACCTCGGCGAAGCCGAGACGCTTGGCGGCCGCGCCGAGGAATTCGTTGCAATGCGGATCGTCGATCAGGTTCTCCCGCGCGTATTCGATGGCCGCTTCGTAGGCGCGCTTGCGTCCGAAGTCGTGGCTGAGATCGAAGGGGCGGATGATCTGATCGAGGATCTGTGCGTGGCGCTCTGCGGCTCGTGACATAGGCGGTGGAACGCTGGTAACGGATAAAAATCTATCACATTCCAACCATTCACTTTGCGCGCTCCGGTGTCACTTCGACCACGAGCTTTTCGGTCATGCGAATGATGTCCATCGTCGCGGTTACGCCAACGCGCTCCTCGGTCAACAGGCGATGCAACTCGTCGACGCTGGAGACCGCCTTCCCGTCGAACGACACGATGAGGTCGCCCTCGGCAAGCCCGGCGCGCGCCGCGGGGCTTCCCTCCTCCACGCCCGCCACCAGCACGGCGTGCTCGAGTGGCAGGTCGTAGAAGCGGACCATGCGGCGGTGCATCGGCACGGTCTGCCCGGCGACCCCGATCACGCTGCGGGCAACGCGGCCGTCGCGCATCAGGCGCGCGGCGACGAATTTCGCGGTGTTCGCGCCGATGGCGAAGCAGATGCCCTGCGCCCCCATGATCACCGCGGTGTTGACGCCGATGACCTCGCCCCGCGAGTCGACCAGCGGCCCGCCGGAGTTACCGGGGTTGAGCGCCGCGTCGGTCTGGATCACGTTGTCGATGAGACGCCCGCTCTTGGCCCGCATGGAGCGCCCGAGCGCGCTGACCACGCCCGCCGTGACTGTGCACTGGAAGCCGAGGGGGTTGCCGACGGCGACGGCGAGCTGGCCGGGCTGGATGGCGTCGGAATCGCCGAAGCGCGCGGCGATCTGCGTCGGCGCGGAGATGCGGATCACCGCGAGGTCGGTGTGCGGATCGTCGCCGGTGATCGTGGCCGGACAGCGCAGACCGTCGTTGAGCACGACGTCGACGTGCGCCGCGCCGCTGACCACGTGGCTGTTGGTGAGGATGAATCCGTCGGGAGTGAAGAAGAAGCCCGAGCCCGCGCCCCGCCGCCCGCGCGCGTCGCGGACGTCGATGTTGACGACCGAGGGGCTGATACGCGCGGCGGCGGAGGTGACGGCCTTCGAGTAGGCGTCGAGAAGGGGCTCGCGGCTAGCGGCAGGCAGCTCGCGGCTGGTGTGGGGCGGGAACTCGGGTGAGTACTCCATCTCATCAAATCAGAACAATCCCGTATTCCTGCGAGCTGCTAGCTGCCTGCTGCTAGCCCGTTGTCCGGTCCCTCGTCTTCCAATCCTTATCCATGTCCGCCAGGAACGACGCGAGGTCGTCGGCGTGTTCCTCCTCCACGGCGAGGATCCCTTCGAGCATGCGGCGGGTGGTGATGTCGTTCTCGCCGACGTAGTGGATCATCTCGGTGTAGGAGTCGATGGCCACGCGCTCGGCGACGAGGTCCTCTTTGATCATGTCGAGCAGCGTGGTCCCCTCCACATACTCCGAGTGCGACCGCATCAGCAGCCCGTCGGGGCTGAAGTTCGGCGCGCCGCCCAGCTGGATGATGCGCGCGGCGATCTGGTCGGCGTGCCCCTGCTCGTCGTTGGCGTGCTGGAGAAACTCCGCCGCGATCGGTTCGGCGTGGATCCCCTGGGCCATGAAGTAGTGGCGCTTGTAGCGGAGGACGCAGACGATCTCGGTGGCCAGCGCCTCGTTGAGGATCTTGATCACCGTCTCGCGATCGGCGCGGTAGGTGTCGGTCACCGCGCCTTCTTCGATGTGCTGCCGCGCCCGGCGGCGCAGCTCCTGGACGTCGGTTAGAAAAGGCTTGTCAGTCATACGTCTTTCCTCGCTTGCAAGATCACTTCCGCTCCTCGCCGAAGCGTGTTTCGCGCGCATCGTACACGCGTCCGCGCCACGGCAGCCGGCGGCGGATGCCGGTGATCCACATCGAGCGGAGCATGATCCACAGCCACACCGCGATCATCAATGGATGGAGGAAGATCGCCGCCAGCAGCGAGTAGCCGAGGGCGGCGAAGAGGATCACGCGGATGACGGTGATGAGGGCCACGCTGGCGATCGAGAACGGCTCGCCGGTGACGGCCAGCGCGTAAGGGAGCAGATTGCCGGCCGCGCTGATCGCCAGCACCACCACGGCCAGCGCGTAATTGCGGTTGAAGATGGCGAAGCCGTTCTTGGTGAAGCCCTCCACGATGCCGCGTAGCCCGTCGTACATGTGCACGGAGACGAATTGCTCCGCGCGCACGCCCGCCGTGGTCCGCCCGCTCCGCCGGATGAGCCGTCCGAGGGCCACGTCGTCGACCACGGCGGCCTTGAGCGCCTCGTGGCCGCCGGCGGCGGCGTAGGCGTCGCGGCGGACGAGGTTTCCGGTCCCGCCACCGATGGCGAGCATGGGCAGGTTCGTCCGGTTCGCCAGCCAGGACGGCGAGAGGGTGAAGAGAAACATGGCCAGATTCGGCATGGCCACGTGGTCCCAGAAACCGCGCATGCGGATGTCGGGCAACAGCGTGATCATGTCGCGGCCCGTTTCCTCCATCCAGGCCACGGCGGCGGCGAGGGCGCCGGGGGCATAGAGGATGTCGGCGTCGACGAAGAGCAGCAGCTCGCCGCGCGCCACGAGGCTCCCCTTGTGCAGTGCCCACGGCTTGCCCAGCCAGCCGGCGGGGGGCTCCTCGCCGGCGATGACGAGGAGGCGCGGATCGTCGATGGCGCGCACGACGTCGCCGGTGCCGTCGGTGGAGCGGTCGTCGATGACGATCAGCTCGAAGTTGTCATAGGTCGACGCCAGCAGCGCGCGCACCGTCCGTCCGATGACATGCGCCTCTTCCCGCGCCGGGATGATGATGGAGACCAGCGGCCGCGCCGACGGCATTGCGCCGCGCTTCAGGCGAGGGACGAGAGCGAGGTTGAGTAGGGTGCGGAAGAAGGCGAGCACCCAGAGGATGAAGATGATGGCGGTTAGATAGCGCACGATGTGGGACGGGTTCTCCAACCCGTCCAGGGCGGGTTAGAGAACCCGCCCCACACTACGCCGGTCCCGCCCTCCGCTGCGCTTCGATCGCGTACGGCGAGTCGGGGAACTCGGTGGAGATGCGGCGGTAGGTCTCCTTCGACTTGTCCGCGTTGCCCTGCGCGTCGTAGGCGTGGGCCAGGAGAACCAGGAGCGTGTCCGACGGCAGGACGCTGTCGCTCTTGCCGATCTGCGCCTGCAACTCCTGCGCGACCTGGGGGGCCTCGCCGGCGTCGATGCGGAGCTGGTAGAGGCTGTAGCGCGCGCCGCCGACCAGGAGGTGCTTGGGATGCTCGTCGGCGAAGTGCTGCAGCCGCTTGCGAGCCGAGGCGGTGTTGCCTTGGAGCGCCTCGAGGCGGGCCAGATAGAGGCCGGCAACGTCGGCGGCGTCGGTGCCGGAGTACTTCGTCTCCACCTCTTTGAACTGCTTCTGGGCGGCGGCCTGGCGCTCGGCGTCGGTCTTGAACTTGGCGTTCGGCATCGCCTGCCCGCCCGGCGGCGGTACCAGCGGCGACTCGATGGTGTCGATGGCCTTGGCCAGCGCCACCTGTCCCTTGTCTTCGCGCGAGGAGCGGTAGAAGTAGAGGCCGTAGCCGAGGATGGCCAGGGCCACGACGCTGCAGGTGATGATGAGCAGCAGGCGCTGGTTCTCCCGCGCCCGGGTCGACAGAGTGCCGATCTCGTCGACGAACTTGTCGTGTTTCAAATCTCTGCGGTGTTGGCGATCCATCAAGACTCCAGAAGTGGGGAGGTGGACTCTAGTTCACGGCCGCGCAACGGTCAAATGCGGCGGCGGATTCCAGGAGGTTGGCCGTTTGACGGTTGACCGTTGGCCGTTTTCCGGCTGCACGGTCAGCAGCCAACGGCCAACAGCCAACCGCAAACGCGATAGAATCGGCACATCTGCACGGTATTGATGTTGCAGATGGATCGGGATCTCAATCACCACGGACACAATATGATCGCGCGGGCGTCGTTCGCAGCGTTGACTCTCCTTCTCACCGGCATCGTCCCATCGATCGCTGCGGAAGCGGGCCCGGAGCTCGGCGCGACCATCCTCTGCTACCACATCGTCGAGTCGCCGCAGGACTCCCGCATGGAGGTCAGCCGCGAGGTCTTCCGCCAGCAGATGCGCTACCTGGCGATGACCGGCTACAGCGTCATCCCGCTGCGCCACGTGTACGAATACGCCGCCGGCAAACGCGCCTCGCTGCCCAAAAACGCGGTGGTGGTCACCTTCGACGACGGCTGGCGCAGCACCTACACCGAGGTCTATCCGGAGATGAAGCGGCGCGGATTTCCGTTCACCGTATTCATTTATCCGAAGATCATCGGGCAGACCAGCCACGCCATGAGCTGGAAGCAGGTCCGGGAGCTGGCCGACGCCGGCGTCGACATCCAGAGCCACACCCTCTCGCACGGCTACCTCACCCGGCGCCGTCATGCCTCGTCGAGCGACGAGGAGTACGCGACCTGGTTGCAGCGCGAGCTCCTGGAAAGTAAGCGGATCCTGGAAAAGGAGACCGGCCGCACCGTCGAGTTCCTCGCCTATCCGTACGGCGACTTCGACCGCCGCGTCACCGCGGGCGTGGCCAAGGCGGGCTACGCGGCGGGACTCACGTGCGAGTACGGGCGCGTGCGGCGCGGCTCCGATCCGCTGCGCATGAAGCGCATCGCCATCGAGAAGTCGATGGACTTCGCCACCTTCCGCCGCCTGCTGGGCGCCGGCAACATGCGGCTCGAAGAGATGTCGCCGCAGCCGGGAATCGTCGTCGACGATCCGACCGCCACCATCACCGTGGCGGCGAAGATCCCGAACTTCGGCGACGTCGACCCGAGGTCGGTCGGCATGGCGCTGATGTCCGCGGCGAGCGCCATCCCCTACTCCTACGACCCGCGCAGCGGCTCGATCTCCCTGACGGTCAAGGAAGCGCTGAAGGGAACCTTCCAGCGCGCATTGGTGTGGGCCACCGATCTGAAGTCCGGCAAGCGCGTCGAGGCCACGTGGACCTTCCGTCTTCCGGGCGAGCAGCTCCCCATCCGCCCCGCCGTCCCCGATCCGGTGCGGCTGATCGCCCCCGCGGAGATGTTGCAGCCGCTGACCGCGCCGTCCGGAGGCAGCGGAACGCAGGCTGCGGCCGGCGCCGCGCCGCGCGGGGGCCAATCCGCCCACACTCCTCGTACCCAGCACTGACGCGGCACCTCGGTTGCAATTTCGGCGGGAGTGCGCCTCCTGCTCGCCCTCATGCTCGCCGCGCCCGTGGCGACCATCCTCTGCTACCACGAAGTCGATCCGGAGACGGCGAAGCATGCGACCGTGCCGCGGCGGTCGGCAACCGGCGACGAGAAGGTGGAGACGCGCCGTTATACCGTGACGCCCGAGACCTTCGCGGCGCAGCTCGACTACCTCCAGCAGAACGACTACCACGTCATCCCGCTGGCCGACCTCGTCGACTATCTGGAAGGCAGTGCGATGCGCTTCCGCCGCGCGCGGTGGTGATCACCGTCGACGACGGCTGAACGTGCGCGTACACCGACATCGCCCCCGCCCTGCGCAAGCGCGGGCTGCCGTTCACGCTGTTCGTCTACCCGAAGATCGTCGGGCGCGGGTCGCACGCCCTCTCACGGCAGCAGATCGCGGAGCTCGCGCGGCGCACCGGACAGCCGGTGCGGTTTCTCTCCTACCCGTACGGCGATTACAACGCCTCGATCGCCGCCGACGCCGTGCGCTTCGGCTACCGCGCCGCGGTGACCACCGAGCGCGGCCCGATCACCCGCGACACCGCGCCGATGCAGCTCAAGCGGTATCTGATCCACAACGACACCACGCTCGAGGAGTTCAAGACGTTCCTCCTGCCGTGAGATACCATCGCCGCCCATGGCGCTCACGGCCCGGCAGCGACAGTTCCTCAAGGGGCTCGCGCACCCTCTCGCACCGGTGGTGCGGGTTGGCAAGGGCCGCCTCACCCCCGCCATCGTTAACGAGACCCGCCGCTCGCTGGAGGCGCACGAGCTGATCAAAGTGCGCATCGAGAGCGACGCCGCCGCCGAGCGCCGCGACATTGCCACGCGCCTGGCCGCAGAGACGGGCGCCGAGCTGGCGGCGACGATCGGGAAGCTGGCGATTCTGTATCGCCAGCGCGAGGAGAAGCCGAAGATCAAGTTGCCATAGTGGAGCGAAACGAAAAGGGCGGCCTCGCGGCCGCCCTTCGTCGTTTCGATGAGCTGGTGATTACGGCAGCATCAGCCTGATGACCACGCGGCGGTTGCGCAGGCGGCCCTCGGCGGTGGTGTTGTCGCCGACCGGCTCGCGGGCGTCGCGCCCTTCGACCGTGATGCGTGACGGGTCGATGCCGTGGCGCGTGACCAGGTAGTCGCGCACCGCTTCAGCGCGGCGACGATCGAGATCGGAGTTCGGTCCGGTGGCCTCGCGGTCGTCGGTGTAGCCGATGACGATGGCCGTCGCGGCGGGCTCCTGCTTCATGCGCAGCGCCACGTCGTCGAGGATGGCCTTGGCGATGTTGGTGAGGCGCGCCGAACCCGGCTCGAAGTGGATCTCGTCAGTGCGGATCTCGGTCGGCGCCTTCGGCGGCGTCACCGGCGGAGGCTCAGGCGGCGCGACCGGCACCGCCTGCGTCGGGGCGGGCGGCGGCACGGGAGGCGGCGGGGGGGGCGGAGGCGGCGCGACCACGGCCAGATGCAGCGGCGCGAAGGTCAGGCCGACCAGGCCGGAGAGGCCGCAGTCGTCGAGCTCGGTGAAGCGGCACTCGTCGTTGGAACGGCCGAACTTGGCCACGTTCCAGCGCGCGCCGGCGCTGAGCGCCCAGCCGCTGTCGCCGAACCAGTGGCGGATCCCGGTGGTGAGGAAGATGGGAGCCTTCGGCTTGAAGTCGCCGCCATTGTAGAAGACGCCCTGGGCCTCGGAGATCCAGTTGGTGGTCTTCCAGAAGTTGAGGGGCCAGTTGAGACCACCCTCGACCCGGAACTCGTTCGGCAGCTCGATCCGCGAGGGCGAGAGCGGCGGGAAGTTCGAGTCGCTCGCGCTGCGGCGGCCATGGAGGACGTACTGCGCGCCGACGGTCGCCGGACCGCCGGTCCAGTGCGCGCCGGCGCCGAAGGCGGCGCTGCCGGTGCTGATGCCGCTGTCGGAGTCGCCGGTCGGCAGGTCGGTGAACAGCGAGACGGCGAAGCGCGAATTCGGCGCGGAGCCGAAGCCGAACTTCGTCGCCAGGTGGAGGTCGCCCAGACCGCTGTCGCTGAAGCGGCCGGAGTAGAAATACCCGTTGACGAAGCCGGCGCGGTCGTTACCGTTGTTCTTGATGCGGTCCCACGGCAGCGACCCGGTGATCTCCCAGTTGTCGGTCAGGCCGTAGCCGATCGAGGCGCTGAGGCGGTAGAGGTCATAGCTCATGGCGTCGCTCTCGCGCGCCGAGGGGATTGTGAAGCCGGCCGGCTCGCGGCCCGCCTCGAGGTCCCAGTTGTTGAAATAGACGCCGAACGACCAGTCGCCACGGCGGAGGGTATCGGCGGTAATGACGGTAAAAAGACCCGTCTCTCCGGACGAGGTCGGAGCCACCAGCGCGATTTGATCGTCGCGGGTCATGCTCCCCGTTCCGCCATACGTCATTCCCTGCGCCAGCAGTGGAGGGACGAGCAGGAAACAAAGGATGGGAATCAGGAGCCGATGTCTAAACAAGTAACACCTCCTAAGTTGCGCACATGGTTCTTCGGCGGTATACAATGCCTCGCCCGCTTACAAAAGATGTGCCAGAGCAATCGACTGTCCGGCGTTAAACGCTTCAACGCCTTGAGCTTACCATAACCTGAGTCACACTACCTCAGACTATGACGACCAAGCCCGCTTTGACGGCCTTCTCTCTGGCCACCCTTCTAGCGCTTTCCGCAGCGTTCGCGCAGGAGCCGCCGCCCCCCCAGCCGCCGCAGCAGCAGAAGCCGGCGCCGCAACCGGAGCCTCAGCCCGCGCCTGTGCCGGCGGAGCCGCAGCCCACCCCACCCCCGCCGCCGCCCGAACCGCCGCCGCCCGCCCCGGCGCCGCAGCCCAACGTCCTTTCGCGCGCCGCCGGCGGCGCCTACGACCGCCGCGACTCCTTCCCCTCGGTCAACGTCTATCTGCCCGAGGGACAGGCGTCGATCCGCCTGAAAAAACTAATACGGAACGTACTATTTGAGAGCCAGGTCGACTACAAGTTCGTCAGCGGCGACATCTCCACCTTCCTCCGCTACAAGTACTACGCGCGGCAATTCACCTACAAGCTCGGCGTCTTCGACTCCATCGAGTTCGGCGACATCGGGCAATCCACCGAGGACTTCACCCGCGTGCGCGGCGGCCTGCTGCTCCTGACGTTTCCCCGCGATTACAACCGCCGCTACTTCGCGCTGCTGCAGAACGACCGCCTGACCTTCGGCGACGTCGCGGAGGTCGACAACCGCAAGAACAACATCTACATGAAGTTCGGCGTGCAGTACGGCACGGAGTTCGACGAGCGCCTCAACGCCATCGTCGGCGAGTCGCGCGGCCGCATCGTGCCGGTGCTCACCGCCTTCCGCGAGCTCGGCCCGCAGAAGTTCAGCGTTGCCGCGGCCATCACCGAGTCGGCAAAGGTTGCCACCGGCGATTACACCTACACCAAGTTCGAGACCGAAGCGATCAAGCGGTGGGACGTCTCGCCGACCTCGTTCGTCGTCACCCGCGCCCACCTCGGCAGCTTTCCCACCCGCGGCACGCGAGACGAGAACGCGCCGCTCATCGAGCGCTACGCCATCCCCTCATACGAGCTCTTCCGCATCGGCGGTCGCGAGGCGCTCCGCTCGATCTCCACGTCCAAGGACCTCGGCGCGGGCACCAACGAGATCCACCTGATCAACGAGTACTTCGCCCCGGTCTTCCGCAACCGCAATTACCGCAAATGGGGCATGAACTGGAACACGCTCTACGCGATCGGCTACGTGGGGACGGGCAACGTGGGGTTCGAGTTCCGCGACCTGACCCGGGTGAAGGACTTCGCGGTCGACGCCGGCCTCGGCACCGAGGCTAGCATCGGCATCCGCGATTTCAATGTGCTGCTCAGCGTGCTCTACGCGCGGACCGTACGGGACATCGATGGCCTGAAGGGAAGCAAGGTGCGCTTCTCGATTCGGACCGTCCGTTAGCGCTGCAGGCTGCTGGTCACGCCGCGGACGCCGTCGATGTTGCGGACCAGCGTTACGGCCATGTCCTTCTGCAGCTCCATGCTGACGTTTCCCGCGAGGTTCACGATCCCGCGCTCGGACTTGATGCGGATGTTCGAGCCGTCGAGGCCACGGTGGCGCGACAGCTCGCGCTCGGCCAGACGCTGAATGGCTGCGTCGTCGACAGGCTCGAGGACGCGGATGAGGTTCGCCACGCGGGTGTAGCCGAGGTCGCGCGCGATCTGCGCGGCGCGGGCGGCGTCGTCGATCGATCCCGTGCTGCCGCGCAGGACCACGATGCCGCCGATCTCGACGGCGCGAAGGTCGGCGACGTTGCTGCCGGCGGTGATGAAGCTGGCTGTGATGTCGGTAGCCGGCGGGGCCGTAGCGGCCTCAGCCTGGGCGATGGGGAACAGCAGCGCGGCGAAGATGACCGCGCCGAGAGTTTTTGTCGTTCTGAACATTTATTTGCTCCTGCACCATACAGAGCATCGGGCATGCCAAGCAAGTAAGATTTTGCTGCTCAGCCAATTAAGGCAGGCGTGCGCGCAAAATTTACGACTGTCGCGGGCTCTCCCATGAAGCTGCGACGGCGATGCTCGCGCACCGCCCAAACGAGCATGCACAGAAGGCCGAGGAGGGCGAGCATCGTGAGGACGGCGGTGAGGCGGCGAAGCATGAGAGGCGGCGGAGGCAATAAACTTGCCGCCCTCATGAAAGCGATCGTCATCCGCGAGCACGGCGGCACCGAGAAGCTCGAGCGAGCCGTGGTTCCCGATCCCGAGCTGCGCCCGGGCGAGGCCGTCGTCGGCGTCCGCGCCGTGGCCCTCAATCATCTCGACTTATGGGTCCGCCGCGGCGTGCCCGGACACAAGTTCCCCCTCCCGATGATCCCCGGCTCCGAGGTGGCGGGGGTGATCGACGCTGTCGCGGAGAACGACCGCGGTTGGAAGGCGGGCGACGAAGTGCTCGTCGCTCCCGGCATCTCCTGCGGCCTCTGCGTCGCCTGCCTTTCCGGCAACGACCCGCTCTGCCCCGCGTCGGGGATCTTCGGCGAGACGCGCGACGGCGGCTGCGCGGAAAAAATCGCCGTGCCGATCCGCAACCTGCTCCGCAAGCCGCCCGCGCTGTCGTTCGCCGAGGCGGCCGCGCTGCCGTTGGACATGCTCACCGCCTGGCACATGCTCGTCGCCCGCGCGGAGCTGCGTCCGGGCGAGACGGTGCTGGTGCACGCGGGTGGGTCGGGGGTGGGGAGCGCCGCGATCCAGATCGCGAAACTGTGGGGAGCGACGATCTTCGCCACCGCCGGCAGCGCGGAGAAGGCCGCGCGGGCGAAGGAGCTCGGGGCGGTGGAGACGATTCTCTACCGCGAGGTCGACTTCCTCGCCGAGGTGCGGCGCCTCACCAGCAAGCGCGGCGTCGACGTCGTCGTCGAGCACGTCGGCGCCGACACCTTCGACCGCTCGCTCAAATCGCTCGCCCGCGGCGGGCGCCTGGTCACCTGCGGCGCCACCACCGGCGCCGAGGCCACCATCAACATCCGTCTGATCTTCTTCAAGCTGCTCTCGATCCTCGGCTCTACGATGGGTAGCCTCGCCGAGCTGCACGAGATCATGAAGCACGTGGAGCGGGGGCTTCTTCGGCCGGTTGTTGATCGGGTGTTGCCGATGGAGAAGATTGCGGAGGGGCACCTTGCTTTGGAGAATCGGGAAGCGTTCGGGAAGGTCGTGTTGATTCATAATTCGTAAGTGCCCCCCATTCAAATCCTTCCCTCCGACCTGATCAACCAGATCGCCGCCGGCGAAGTGGTCGAGCGGCCGGCCTCGGTGGTCAAGGAGCTGATCGAGAACGCCATCGACGCCGGGGCGGCGACGGTCGACGTCATCCTGGAGAACGGCGGGAAGAAGCTCATCGAGGTGCGCGATGACGGGAGCGGGATGTCGCACGACGACGCGCTGCTGGCCATCGAGCGCCACGCCACCTCCAAGATCCGCGACTTCGACGATCTCTCCCGCGTCCGCACCCTCGGCTTCCGCGGCGAGGCGCTTCCCTCGATCGCCAGCGTCTCCCGCTTCACCCTCACGACCTTCGACGGCGCGGGCGAGCACGCCGTGGAGATCGAGTCCGACCCGCTCACCGGCGTGCGCACGGTACGCCCGGCGGCGCGCGACCGCGGCACGACCGTCAGCGTGCGCGAGTTGTTCGAGAACGTCCCCGCCCGGCGGAAGTTCCTCAAGAGCGCCGACGCGGAGTTCCGCTCGGTGGTCAGCGTGGTCTCCTCGTACGCGCTGCCGCTGCCCTCGCGCGCCTTCCGCCTGGAGCACAACGGGCGGACGGTGCTCGACCTCCCCCCCGCCTCCACCATGCGCGAGCGGGTGATTCAGATCGTCGGCGACGACGCCGCGGAGCACCTCGCCGAGGTCGACGCCTCGATCGGCGACGCGCGCGCCGGCGGCTTCGTCACTCGCGGCCTGCGCTTCGGCAGCCGCCGCAACCAGTTCTTCTTCGTCAACGGGCGGCTGGTGAAGGACCGCGTCTTGACCCACGCCGCCAACCGCGCCGCCGAGGCCTTCGACTTCGACGGGCACCCGGCGATCGTGCTCTTCATCGACATCGCGCCGGAGCTGGTGGACGTCAACGTCCATCCCGCCAAGACCGAGGTGCGCTTCCGCGACTCCGGCGCACTGCACGTGGTCGTCGAGCAGGGCATCAAGCAAGCCTTAGGCGCGCCGGAGCCCGGCGCGGAATTACTCCACTCAGCACTCAGCACTCAGCACTCAGCACTCTTTCAAATCGAAGCCCCTCGCGCGTACTTACCCGAATTCACCCCGCTCTTTCAGAAGGCCGCGCTGGTCCAGCCGCCCGTGGCTGCGGCGCTGGTCGAGGAGGAGCCGCGCGTCGATCTGGGCGACCTGCGCGGGCGCGTCATCGGGCAGTACCGGATGAGCTACATCGTGCTCGACGCGCCGGACGGCCTGCGCCTTGTGGACCAGCACGTGGCGCACGAGCGCGTGCTGTACGACCGCTACCTCCGCCGCGCCGCCGAGCGCGCGCCGATGACCCAGCAGCTCCTGACGCCGATCGTCTACGAGACCGGCGCCGCGGAGTCGGCGGTCTTCGAGTCGCACCTCGGCGAGCTGCGCGCGGTGGGATTTGACATCGAGCGCTTCTCCGGCAACGCCTTCGCCGTCGCCGCCGTCCCGCCGGAGCTGGTACGCGACGACGCCGAGGCGTTCTTCCGCAAGCTGGTCGACGCCTCGCTCGAAGAGCGCGGCTCGCACGTGGAGCGGGTGCGGGAGAAAGTCTGCGCCTCGCTGGCCTGCCAGGCGGCGATCAAAGTGCACCGCGCCCTCTCCGGCGAGGAGATGGCGCGCCTGGTCGCCGAGCTGCTCGACTCGTCGAACCCGTTCGCCTGCCCGCACGGGCGGCCGGTGATCGTGGACATCAAGCACATCGACATCGAGAAGCACTTCCACAGGCGGTAGTGACCCCACCGGCCGAGGTATCCTCGGAACGATGTTCTGGAAGCGCGTCTTCGCCACCTCCAGGCTCGGCGCGTCCGGCGAGCGGCGCGCCGCCTGGTTCTACCGCCTGCGCGGCTACTCGATCGTCGCGCGCAACGTGCGCACCCGCGGCGGGGAGATCGACCTCATCGTCCGCCGCGGACGGATGCTGGCATTCGTGGAAGTCAAGACGCGGCAGAGCCTCACCGCCGGGGAAGGCTACGACGCCGTCGGCGCGCGCAAGCAACAGCAGCTCGTCTCGCTGGCCTCGGCGTACCTCGCGCGGCATCCGCACCACGGCGAAGTGCGCTACGACGTCCTCTCGCTGTTCTGGAACGGGAGGCGATTCGTGGTCACGCACTTTGCGGACGCGTTCCGGCCGGTGAGTGAGGCTACCCGACGGCGACGACTTCCACCGTGACGCCGTTGAGTGCCGCGTTGACCAAGACCGCGTCGACCGCGCTCGCGGGTAGGGAAACGCGAGCCTCTGCCCCTCCTTAGTGGGGGCTGCTCCCTCGCCGCCAGAAGGAGAGACGTCGATGAACAAGATGTTCGTTGTTGCAGCACTGCTGATGATCACCGCCGCTGAACCGCAGGATGGCGTTCCGACCGCGCTATCGCCGGCTCGGGAGCCTTCCCCCACTGTCCCGCACGTTCAGGCTGAGTCGGTACCGATCCTCGACGTGGCAATCATGCCGGAACGGCTCGCAGTCGACCCACAGACGAACACCGCCTCGGCATCAATCCTGATCGCGAATTCCGGGCCCGACGCGGTCGACCTGCTAATCATGGCCGACGACTTCACTCCAGAGGGCAGCACGGAGGGAATGTCGGCGAAAGTCCTGTTCGGCATCAATGGCGAAACACCGTCAAAACCCGAGTTCCAACAGAAGCTCGCAAAGAACGAACGTTTGCGGATTCGCATGGACGTCTCGAACCTCTGGCAGGCCGGTGTCTCGCGATCGCGGCTCATGAATCATGCGCAGAAGATCGGGGATATCGTCGCCGTAAAGAGCCAGTTCCCCTTCAACGTCGGCCCGCTAGGATGGAAGGGCGATACGCCGTTCCCTCTGCGTTTCGAGCAGGGCTCAGCACCCTTGGTCATTCTGAAGAACGACGACCTACAGAGCTATGACGTCGACTGGTCGGTTACATCGTCGGGGCTCCCGGGGAAGAAGTCGGCGCGCCCTGTCCATGTCGGTGGGCAGTCGACAGAGGTCATTCAGGTTCCTGAAGGGGGGTGGCTACCCGGTAAGTACAACATCTCCGCGCTCCTCAATGACGTGGAGAGCGATGGGTTACTCAAGCTCGTGGCCACAGATCAGAAAGGGGAGCGGCGGTGGAAGAGCCGGGATATCCCGCTCAGGATCCAACGATCGTACTGGTCAGCAGTGCAAAGGAGCTTTCTTACATTTCTCCTTCTCGCCCTTCTAGTCAGCGCCGGCGGTATAGCTTCCCTTCTCGTCACGCATTGGATGCCGAACCGGCTACGGCGAATCACTGTCCGTGAGCTGATCGAATCGACGTCGACAAAGATCCGCGCGCTCACGAACATGGTGTATTCAAGCCTCAGAGTCGGCGTTCGTGTCGAGCGCACGCGGCTCCTACAACGGCTGCATTCTCGATCCGCGATCAGCCCGGACTTCGCTGCACTAGCCAAGGCCTGCGAAGCCTCAGCACACCGGCTGATCCACGAAATCGAGATGCTCGAGCGCGTCGATCAACTCATGCGCCAGATCGAGACCAACTGGCCGTCGGCCGGAGTGCACGGTCCGACGCTCCTAAGACGTGCCTGCGTGGTGCTCTATGACGCACAGGCCACCCTTGAGCGGCCCGAGGTCAACGACGCGGAAGTCGCGGCCGCCGACGCGCTCATCCAACAGGCCGCAACGACGATCGACAATGCCGAGACACTCGATGAAGCAGCGACGAAGTTCGTCTCCGCGCGCCTAACGGAGCTCAAGGCACTCTTGAAGGAGCCCGGCCGGCTTGGATGCAAAGCCTCGTTGAAGGAGATCCTGGACTCGGTTCCCGGGCTGAAGGACGGACTGGAATTCGACGTCGCGAACCTCGCGTCGAGCCACTTCTCTGACATCGACACGACATCGACGAAGCTCGATCTGGTGGCCCGTTTCGTCGAAACCTGGGAACTACTCAAGGACGATGCCGCCAAGGAAGACTCCAAGAACAAGTTCATCGAAGCGCTGCGCCGTACCGGCTTCACCGACTTCCGGCGAGCCGAGGCGCTGACCGAGCAGGTCCGCGAAGAGGTGTTTGTCGAGGATGTGAAGAGAGAGATCGAGGCGGGTCGCGTCAGCATCGTCTTCGAGCCGCAGTCGCCGAAGGTTAATCAAGCAGTCTCGTTCAGGATCGATTTCCGCAACACGAAAATCAATAACGCTGCTGCGCGCAACGCCATCGTCTACGAGTGGGAATTCGATCACGCCACCGCACCCGAGGAGGAGCCTGGGATTGTGCGCCGAAGCGCCCGCTGGATACGTGATCGCTGGCGCAAGTTCGCCGGGTACACTCCGTCGCCTGTGCCACGCCAGAAATGGCGGGAAAAAGCCCTGGCCGTGAGCCACTACTTCCCGGCGGCAGAGACGTTTACTGTAATGGCGCGTTTCTTTGACGAGGACGGCGAACCCTTGAAGAACGAAAAAGGAGATGCTGTCGTCTCGGAGAGAATTTGGGTTGCGGGTGCCAAACGGCGGCCGTGGGGCGAGCGAACGAAGATCGAGGCGCTACGGCTGATCATCGTGCTGCTCATCACGGTGGCAGGGCTGCTCATCGGCGCGAGAGATGAGCTGGCTAAGCTAGATCTGATCCCCGGTCTTATCGCCGTATTCATGATCGGGTTCACAGCCGACCAGATCAAGAACATTCTCGGCCCACCCGGACCGACATGAAATGGACAATGAGCCGTGACCGCTGGGTTTGCATTGGTCGAGCGCCACATCTCCCCATAGCGATGGTCGTGCGCTACATCTCCCCTGCTCAGTTGGACGAAGTAACAGTGTCCCAAACTACGTACATACATCTCACAAGGGCGCAATTCATCGATTGCCAGTCCGTCAGCCGCAGAACCGGAATTCGTCATCGCTGTACCGGGATAGCAATTGATTCACGCGTGTGGCAGGAATAACGATCACCCGAATGGCGTCGGTGACGGCTCTGAGTGCATCCTTCTGGATGCCGAAACACGTGAGTCAGGCGCATCGAGCCTACGAACGAGCTAAAACTAGATTCTCGCCCATTTATCCTCCCTCCGGCGGAGCCCCAGCGCTTCGGCAAGCGGGGACCGCGGCTACTGGATGGCGATGACTTCCACCGCGATGCCATTCAGTGCCGCATTCCCGGAGACCGCGTCGACCGCGCTCGCATCCGTCAGGTCGTTGTAGCTGACGCCGGCGTTCTGTTCTGCCAGGCCGAGCCGGGTACCGGCGCGGTTGTGACCGAAGCCGTGAGGGAGGCTGACGACGCCCGGCATCAAGGTGTCGGTGGACTGCACCGCAATGCGCACCGACCCAACGCGAGCGCGGACTTCCACGGTCTGCCCGTCGACCAGACCGAGCGACGCGAGATCGTCGGGATGCATCATCAACTGATCCCGCGGCTTGCCTTTGATGAGGCGATGCGAGTTGTGCATCCACGAGTTGTTGCTGCGGAGATGGCGGCGCCCGATGAGGCTGAAGGAGCGGCACGATCGATCCGGCGCGACCTCGACCTGAGCCTTGAAGCGAGAGATGTCGGCGAGCAGCGGCGCCGGCGCGCAGTCGATCTTCCCGTCCGGCGTTTCCAGCCGCTCGAACAGCGACGGCCGGAGCGGACCGAGGTCGATGCCGTGCGGCGCGTCGGTGAGCGCGGCCATCGAGACGCCGTTCGTCAGCATGCCTTCGATCACCGTGGCTGTCGGCTGCAGCGGCCTGTGCTCCCGCTCGAGCCTGACGGCGAGACGTGCGCACAGCTCGCGGAAGATCTCCCAGTCGTAGCGTTCGTCGGCAGGGCGCTCCCACATGCCCGCGTTGAAGCGCGCGACGTTGCGCACCGCGAACGCGTTGAAGATCAGATCGTAGTGATCGTGGTTGAGGCTCGACGTCGGCGGCAGGATCAGATCGGCGTGACGCGTGGTCTCGTTGAGATAGATGTCGATGGACAGCATGAAGTCGAGCGAGGCCAGCGCCTCATCGAGCCGGCGGCCGTTGGGCGTGGAGAGCACCGGATTGCCGCACACGGTGATCATGCCGCGAATTTGCCCATCGCCCGGCGTGAGGATCTCCTCGGCCAGCACGGCGACGGGCAACTCGCCGCCCGATTCCGGCAGTCCGCTGACGCGCGATCGCCACCGGTCGTGGTGACCCCGCCGGGTGCCGGGGCCGGTGATGGGGATCAACGGGCTGGTCGGCATCGCGCCCCCCTCTCGGTCGAGATTGCCGGTGACGATGTTGACCAGCTGCACGAGCCATTGATTCAACGTGCCGAACGATTGCAGCGTGGTTCCGACCCGGCCATAGCAGACGGCGGAAGGGGCGGCGGCGAATTCACGCGCCAGGCGGCGGATGGTGCCGGCCTCGATGCCGGTTGTCCCCGCGGCAACCTCGGGAGTGATGTCAGCGATGGCGGCGAGTGCCGCGTCCAGCCCACTCAGCTGCTCCGATCGGGTGAGGCGAAAGAGGTTCTCCTCCTTCATGGTGTTGATCATCGCCATCAGCAGCGCCGCATCGGTCGCCGGACGAATGAAATGGTGCTCGCTAGCGATCGCGGCCGTTTCCGTACGCCGCGGATCGATGACGACCACCTTCCCCCCGCGCTTGCGAATGGCGGCCAGCCGTTTGGTGACGTCCGGCACCGTCATCAGGCTGCCGTTGGACGCCACCGGATTGCCGCCCAGAATCAGGAAGTAGTCCGTGCGGTCGATGTCGGGAATGGGGATCATGAGCTGATGCCCGAACATCAGCAGTGAGGTCAACTGCTGCGGCAGTTGATCCACCGAGGTCGCACTGAACGCGTTCCTGGTTTTGAGCACACGCGCCAGTTGGGGGACGCTGAGCAGGGTCCCGATGTTGTGCACCGAGGGATTCCCCACGTAGAACCCGACGGCGTTGTTGCCATGCCGGAGCTGGAGCGCCGCGAGTCTCTCGGCGGCAAGGTCGAATGCTTCGTCCCACGGAATCTCCCGCCACACGTTCTCCGCGGGATCGCCGACCCGCTGCATCGGCCGGCGCAACCGGTTCGGATCTTCGTGAACGTCCAGCAGGGCCACGGCCTTCGGACAGATGTGCCCGCGACTGAAGGGGTCGGCCTCGTCGCCGCGGATGGAGAGGATCTTGGGGCCGTCGACCTTGATCTCCAGGCCACAGATGGCCTCGCAGAGATTGCACGCGCGGTAGACGGTTCGGAGGGTGTCGTCCATGATGCCTGATCAACGCTGCCGATTGCGACCGACACTATGCCACCAAGCAGTTCCTCCCGACCCGCGGCGGCGAGATCGACCCGATCGTCCGGCAAACCGTCGAAGAAAGAAATGAGAACCCGTCCGTCACTACGATCATGAAACGAGCGCTGCTCGCTGCGGTGTTTGTGATGGAGGCGGTCGCGGCCCAGGCCCAGAACGGGTCGAACCTCGAGCCTCATCGCCTCATTCTCTATGAGGAAAACGATATCCATCTCTTCAGCCGCGTCGAGGGACGAGATCGCCACTACACGCAGGGGCTGAAGCTCCAGTTGCTCTACCCCGAAGGCGAAGTGTTGCCGCTGATCGATCGGATCACCCGCCGGCTCCAAACACATTGGGGCGGTTGCCGGACCTCGGGCGATGGGCCGCGCTGCAGTTCGGGATGGGCTCTCGGGCAGAACATGTACACGCCGCAAGACATCTCCCAAACGGCGCTGCAGACGGACGAACGACCGTATGCCGCGTGGCTATACGGCGGGGCCGTCTTCGAGATGCGCACGCCCCGGCCCGAAGGGACGAACGAGAGCGCCATCGATCGAGTGGTCGAGCTGGACGTCGGCATGATCGGCCCGGCAGCGCTCGGCCGGCCGATCCAGACGAGGTGGCACGATCTGATCGATGTCGACCCGCCGCGCGGATGGGCCAATCAGCTCCGCAACGAACCAGGCATCGAGCTGCACTACAGCCGGCGGGCGCTCCGCCGAATCGCGGAGCGAGGGTGCTGGAGCGTCGACTTCATGGACCGCCGCAGCGGAGCGCTCGGCAACATCTTCACCTTCGTCAGCGCGGGGCCGACGTTCCGCGCCGGCTTCAACATGAGTGAGGACTTCGCCGGCGTCATTCCGCAGGTCATACCGGCGCCGGTGCCTCCGCAACCTGTTCCCCCGCCGCCGCCGCCGATGGCAAGCGCCTCCTCATCGCCGGCTGTCTCCAACAATTTGATCGAGGCCTATGTCTTCGTCGGCGGCGATGGACGTCTAGTCCTGTGGAATGAGTTGATCGAAGGAAACTGCTGCGTCCATCCCGCCTCGCACGGCGTGCGGCTGCGACGAGCGGTGGCTATGCTCGACTGGGGCGCCGCGGTGCGAGTGGGCCCGGTGCGGCTCACGTGGCGGCAAATCCGGCGGACGCGCGAGTTCGAGGGTCAGAAGAAATCCGACATCTACGGCGCTCTAGCCCTCGTTTACAACAGGCGCTACTGACGTGAAAAAGGCCGCGTTCCCGCGGCCTTAGTGAGAGTCATTTTGGAGCGGGCAACCGGACTCGAACCGGCGACATCGACCTTGGCAAGGTCGCACTCTACCAACTGAGTTATGCCCGCTAATTGCTGCGGCCGGTGAGGTTAGTCAAACCGGCCCCGCGCAGTCAAGCGTCTAACCTGCGGCGGTGCAGCGGCTATTCCGATCGCGCGCCGGCGGCCGGGAGCGGCCGCCGCTACACGATCAGGGACGCTCCACGCGAATTCCGTACGCGTGGAGCTTGCGGTAGAGGTTCGAGCGCTCCACTCCCAGCGCGTCGGCCGTCCGGCTGACGTTGCCGGCGAGCTCGCGCAGCCGGGCCAGGATGTACTGCTTCTCGAACTCGTCGCGAGCCTCGCGGAGGGTCAGCTTTCCGTCCACTTCCGCCGGGAGGCTGCCGCGCGTTCCGAGCTGGATGTCCTCGGCCTCGATCGACTCCCCTTTGGTCAGGATGGCGATGCGCTCGACGACGTTGCGCAGCTCGCGGACGTTCCCCGGCCAGTGGTAGCCGCGCAGCTTCGACATCGCCCCGGCGGAGAGCCGCTTCTTCGGCATCCCCGTCTCCGCGGCGAAGCGGCGGAGGAAGTACTCCGCCAGCAGGATGATGTCGTTGCCGCGGGCGCGGAGCGGCGGGACCTCGATGGGGATGACGTTCAAGCGATAGAACAGATCGCTGCGGAAGTTCCCCGCCGCGATCTCCGCCTCGAGGTTCTTGTTCGTCGCGGCGATCACCCGCACGTCGACGGTGATGGCCTGCTGCCCGCCGACCTTCTGGAAAGTCTGCTCCTGCAGCACGCGCAGCACCTTCGCCTGCGCCTCGAGGCTCATGTCGCCGATCTCGTCGAGGAAGAGCGTGCCGCCGTCGGCCAGCTCGAACTTCCCCTTCCGGTCGTCGATGGCGCCGGTGAACGCCCCTTTCCGATGCCCGAACAGCTCGGACTCGATGAGGTCCTTGGGGATCGCCGCGCAATTGACGTCGACGAACGCCTGCTCCGCGCGGTGCGAGAGGCGGTGCAGCGTGCGGGCGACGATCTCCTTCCCACTGCCGTTCTCGCCGTTGATCAGCACCCGGCTGTTCGACGGCGCGGCGCTGCGGATGGCGTCGTCGAGGCGCTTCATGACGTCGCTCTCGCCGATGAGGATCTCCTCCAGCGCGATGTGGCGCCGGAGGTCGCGCACCTGATCGCGAAGCTTGCGGTCGGCGAGGGCGTGATTGACGGTGAGCAGCACCCGCTCGAGCGAGAGCGGCTTCTCCAGGAAGTCGTACGCGCCGAGGCGGGTGGCGCGGACCGCGCTGTCGACGTTGCCGTGGCCGGAGATGACGATCACCGGCGGCGCGCCCGCCGCGCGGAGGCGCTCCAGCACGGTCATCCCGTCGATCCCAGGCAGCCAGAGGTCGAGGATGATCAGATCGAACTCCTCGCGCGCGAACTGCGCGATGGCCGCCTCCCCCGACTCGGCGAGCGTGGTCTGATGTCCTTCGTCGTGAAGGATGTTCGCGAGAGCCGTGCGGATGGATGACTCGTCGTCGATGATGAGGATTTTGGCCATAGTGGGCTTGCAGCTCGCAGCTAGCAGCTTGCAGGAGAACGTCGCCGCAAGCTGCTAGCTGCCAGCTGCCCGCTACGCAGGCAGTTCGATCTCAAATCGCGTCCCCTTCGGATAGTTGTCGTGCACGGAGATCCGCCCGTCGTGATCGTTCACGATGCGGTGGACGATGGCCAGACCCAGGCCGGTGCCGCGGCCTTTGGTGGAAAAGTACGGGAGGAAGAGCTTGTCCTTGTCGGCGTCGGGGACGCCGCGGCCGGGATCGGCCACCTCGATCACCACGCGGTGGGTGGCGCGGCGGGCGGAGACGCGAATCTCGCCGGAGTCGGTGGCCTCGACCGCGTTCTTGAGCAGGTTGCCGACCGCGCGGCGGATCTGCTCGGGGTCGACCAGCAGCTCGATGTCGGAGTCGACCGTCACCGAGACGCTCACCCCCGGCTTGACGTCGCGGTAGAGGCTCGCCGCCTGCTGCAGGATCTCCGACAGCTGCGCGTGGCGCAGGTGGACGGCCGGCATGCGCGCGAACCGCGCGAACTCGTCCACCATCCGCTTGAGCTGCCCGACCTCGGACACGATGGTCCTGCAGCCTTCGGCGATGTCCGGCTGGTCGCGGCCGAACTTCTTGGCGATGCGCTCGGCGGAGAGCTGGATCGGCGTCAGCGGGTTCTTGATCTCGTGCGCGATGCGGCGCGCCGCCTCGTTCCACGCTGCCAGCTTCTGCGCCTGCACGAGCTGCGTGGAGTCCTCGATGGCCGCCACCCAGCCGCTTTCTCCGGTGCCGCCGAGGCGGGCGACGGAGACCTCGAGGTAGCGCAGCTCGCCGCCGCGGATCAGCGTCACCTCCCGCGTGCGAACTCCGCGGGCGGTCAGCTCGCGGAGGGTGTCGAAGAGCGGCGTGAGATCGCCGATCAGGACTCGGGGAAGGCTGGCGCGCGGCTGCGGCTCGTCCATTTGCAGGATCTGCAGCGCCGCGCGGTTGATGGAGAGGAGGTCGAGCTTGTCACTGAAGGCGATGATGCCGGTGGCCACGCTGTCGAGAACCGTGGAGAGGTAGCGATTGGTCTGGGTGATCGCCTGCCGCTGCTCGCCGAGCTGCGTGGACATGAAGTTGAACGACTCGATGAGGCGCCCCACTTCGTCGGTGGCCGCGACGTCGACCCGGTGCCCCAAGCCTCCCTCCGCCAGCCGCCCCGTTGCCTCGGCCAGGGCCTTGAGCGGCACGGTGATGCGGCGCGAGGCGTAGATGGAGGTCCACAGCGTGCCGAAGAGGATGGCCAGGGTGACGGCGAGAAACAGCGAGGTCTGCGAGGCCTTCAGCGTCGGTCGCTGCGCGTCGAGCTGCTGGAAGTTCTTGTGGGCGATGATCGACTCGTCGATGAGCCGGCTCATAGTCGCGGGGATGAAGACGCCGGCGACGGCGGCGTACGGCGTGTCGCGCACGCGCTCGGCGACGCGGATCCACGTGCCGTTCGCGCCGACGTCAATCTTCGTGGCGCGGCCGCGCGCGCTCACTTCGTCGAAGAAGCGCTTCGGCGGCTCGGGCACTTCCTGGATCGGCGCGCGCGGATCGGCCACGACTTTGACCAGCGTGCCGTCGCGATAGAGCCCGACCATGTCGACGGTGTGGAATTGCTGGACGTGATCGAGGATGACGTCGAGCCCCGCGGAGTCGCCGACCGAGGGACTGGCGGCGATCTCCCGCGCCGCCGCCGCGGCCACCGCCGCCGCGCGGTCCTCGGACATCTGGGCGATGGCCTCGCCGTTGGCCAGAATCTTCCGCACCGGCGAGTTGAACCAGCGGTCAATGGAGACGCGAAGCAAGTCCGAGGCAAAGATGAAGAGGATCAGCACCGGCAACAGCGAGGTGGCCACCCACGCCACGGCCAGCTTGGTGCGGAAGCGCGAGCCGATGATGCCGCGCTGCCGATCCAACACCAGTTTGACGATGCCGCGCAGCAGCACGAAGAGGATGCCGACGATCAGCAGAACGTTGATTTGCGTCAGTACGAACAGCAACACATGGCTGCTCAGCGCCTCGGGCGTCAGCTCCTTCGCCCGCTGCATGGCGTAATAGATCAGGCTCGTCGCGGCGAGGATCAGCAGCGGGACGGTGATGATGACCCGCGGATCCTTCCGGTGCCGGAGGATCAGCTCACTTAGTCTCACGGGCCGCCTCCGGCTGCGGCGCCTCCACGCGCGCTTCTTTCCACCGCGTCGAGATCTCCCACGGGATGACATACAGCAGCCACCCGCGCATGAGGTCTGCCTTCACCCGCACCGCGAGCTTGTATGGCGCCCGCTTCCCGATGTCGAACAGCTTCGGCTCGTCGATGTGGGTCATGGCGTGCTGCAGCGCGGCGAGGTCGCTGAAGGTCTCCGAGCGCACCAGCTTTCGGTCGCGGCGGTAGTTGAGGAGGTACTCGCGGGTGACGGAGTTGAAGGTGGCGATGACTTCGATCCGCGCGCGGCCGAGGCCTTCGTCGAACCAGAGGGGCCGCTTGCGGAAGACCTCGACGATGTAGGTCAGGCTGGTCGGGACCCCGCTCTGCAGCGACTGGATGGTCTGTTCGCGATTGAAGGCGTGCGCCAGCGAAAAGCGGACGTCGACCTCACCGTTCGCTCCGGCCGCGCTGAGGTGATCGATAACCGGATCGGTGCCCGCCGGGGAGGCTGCGGCAGCCCAGAAGAGGAAGGATGTGAGAGCGATGGAGAGCAAAGTGTGGCTTTTTTACCACACTTCGGCGATTACGCGAAACTGCCGATGGCCTCGCCGGCGGCGAGTCCCTCGCGTTCGTCGTCGAGCGCGGTGGCGCGGAGGATCTTCTCCACGAAGCGCGAGTGCATGGCGTGGCCGGCGCGGTTCGCGGTGATCTCGCCGACGATGGGGCGTCCGATGAGGGCGAGGTCGCCGAGGAGGTCGAGGATCTTGTGGCGGACGAACTCGTCGCGGAAGCGCAGCGGGCCGTTCATCACCCCGCTGTCGTCGAGGACGATGCAGTTCTCCACCGATCCGCCGCGGGCCAGCCCCGCCTTGCGCAGATTCTCGACGTCCTTGAGGAAGCCGTAGGTGCGGGCGGGAGCAATCTTCCGCAGGAAGTTGTCGCGCTCGTAGTCAAAGTGAAACGACTGGCGGCCGATGGCGGGGTGGGCGAAGTCGATCTTGTAATTGAGGATCAAGCGGTTCGATGGGGTGATGCGGATGCTCTTCTCGCCCTCGACCATCTCGATCGGCTGCTTGATGCGGAGGACCGGTATGTCCACTCCCAAGCCGCGGATGCCGGCGGCGTCGATGAGGTGCATGAAGGGAAGCGCGCTACCGTCGACAATCGGCACTTCCGGTCCGTCTATTAGAACGTCGAGGTCGGTGATGCCGAAGGCCATTACAGAGGAAAGGAGGTGCTCGACGGTGCCGACCGACACGTCGTCCTTGCCGACCGTGGTGGCGTGGTCGAGGGAGGTGGTCGATGCCTGCAACGCCGGAATCCGGAGGCCGTCGAGATCCGCGCGGACGAAGGTGACGCCGCTGCCCGCTCGGGCGGGATGGAGCTCGACTTTGGTGTAGATGCCGGAGTGGAGGCCGATGCCGGTGATGCTGACGTTGGTGTTGATTGTCTTGCGTTCGACGTGCATAGCCGCACCACCCAGAGCAGAGTGGGTGCCACAGCGCCGCGGGGTGCGCTATGTGGACGTAAGTCGCAGCTAAGCAGTTGTTTAGGTCTCGGATTGGACCGCCGGGAGCTTCCGGTTTCTGTGGTCGTGCGGGGTCAGGTGTGTGGCTCGGTTACCACGGTTGGGGGTCGCGAGGTCTCGGCAGTGCTGCGCCCCGAGACCGCGAGACCCGGCTACCTCGTTTTCATCGCCGATGCCGCCTCCCGCTCTTGCTCCCGGCGCTTCTCGGTCTCGCGCTTGTCATACAACTTCTTCCCGCGCACCACGGCGATCTCGGTCTTCACCCGCCCCCCCTTGAAGTACAGCCGCAGGGGGACGATGGTCAGCCCCTTCTCCATCACCTGCGCGTGCAGCTTCTCGATCTCCCGCTTGTGCAGGAGGAGCTTCCGCTTCCGCTCCGGATCATGGTTTTGCAGGTTGCCGTGCGAGTACGGCGAGATGTGCGTGGCCAGCAGATACGCCTCGCCTCCCTCGAAGCCGACGTAGCTGTCCTTGAGATTGGCCTTCCCGTCCCGCAGCGACTTGACCTCGGTGCCGGTCAGCTCGATCCCCGCCTCCAGCTTCTGCAGGACGAAGTAGTCGTGCAGCGCTTTCTTGTTCGAGGCGATGAGCTTCTCGCCAGAGTCCTTGGCCGCCATGGGCGGGCGATTCTAGTCGATGTACTCGATGCGGGCGGTGTGGCCGGAGGAGCGGGCGAGACGCGCGTCGCGGGTGAGGAGGGGGACGTCGAGGAATTCGGCAAGAGCGACATACGAAGCGTCGTACGCGCTGAGGTTGTCGCGAAGCTCCCAGGCTCGAAACAGCAGAGGCTCATGCGGATAGCGTTCGATCGGCACCGCGAGGAAGTCGGATATGGCAGCCGCTGCGCGACCCGGCAGGAGACGATGTCGCATGACCATGCCGCGTAGCGCGTGCACCACCTCGAGATCAATCAGGTGCGGCGCGCGCAGCGTCGCCGAGTTGGCCACGAGCTCTATGCCAATGCGAGGGAAGCGCTCCGGTTCGAGCAGGAAGTCAACCACCGCCGAAGCGTCAACGACGACTGCCAATCGTGTCCACCCGTTCGTCCATTTGGCGCATTCGCTCGTCACGCCCTTCGCGAATGATTTCCGCCGAAGAGACACCCGGCTCCACGGGTGGCCGGCTTCGAATGCGGTCGAGCAGCTCCTCCACCGACGGCTTGTCTGCCGCCTTCTTCAACTCCCGCAGCAGGTACTCCGACAGCGACATCCCCGCCTGCGCGGCGCGCGACTTGAGCGTCCGGTGGAGTTTGTCCGGCATGTTGCGGATCTGGACCATCTTTCCCATGCGCACAACATGCAAACATGCGCGGCGCATGTCAAGCCGATGCTGCTAGAATCCGCGCCCCGTATGGCCAGCAAGACCATCGTCCACGTCGTCGGCACCGGCACCATCGGGGAGCCGCTCATCGGGCTGTTTACCGACTTCAAAGAGCGCTGGGGCATCGACGAAGTCACCTTCCACAAGCGGACGCCGAAAGCCGACGACCGCGCCATGGTCGAGCACCTCATCAACCGCGGCGGCAAGCTGGTGGTCGACGAGGAGGCGCGCGACGAGTTCAACCTCCTCGGCCACCGCGTCTCGTTCACCACCGAAGAGGCGCTGGCGCGCGCCACGGTGGTCGTCGACTGCACGCCGGCCGGCAACGACAACAAGGCGAAGTACTACGACCGCTGCAAGGGGCCGCGCGGCTTCCTGGCGCAAGGCTCCGAGTTCGGCTTCGGCAAGCCGTACGCGCGCGGCATCAACGACGAAGTGCAGTCGCCTGACGATCGCTTCGTGCAGGTGGTGTCGTGCAACACCCACAACATTTCGGTGCTGGTGAAGACGCTGGCGTCGCATGACGGGAAGCTCAGCCTCGTCGCCGGCCGTTTCGTCTGCATGCGCCGGGCGAACGACGTCTCCGACGCCAAGGGCTTCATCGCCGCCCCCGAGGCCGGCAAGCACGACGACCCGTCGTTCGGCACCCACCACGCCCGCGACGCCTACCACCTCTTCCAGACCCTCGGCGAGAAGCTCGACCTCTTCTCCTCGGCCATCAAGATCAACACGCAATACATGCACACGCTCTGGTTCGATCTTGACGTCGGCCACGACACCTCCCTCGAGCAAGTGAAGTCGGCGCTGCGCAGCAACGCGCGGGTGGCCTGCACGAACAAGCGCTCGGTGAATACGATCTTCTCCTTCGGCCGCGACCACGGCTACTTCGGCCGCATCCTGTCGCAGACGGTGGTCCCCATCACCACGCTGATCGTGCCCAATCCGAGGAAGATCGTCGGCTTCTGCTACACGCCGCAGGACGGCAACTCGCTCCTCTCCTCCGTGGCGGCGACGCTGCGGTATCTCGACGCGTCGACGCTGGAAGAGAAGATCGAAGTGCTGCGGCCGTACTTCTTCCGGGAGATCTGACGGCGTGCGCGACCGCGCACGCACGGCGATCATCTGGATCGCCGCCGCGATCTTCGCCGTGGCGCTCATCCACCGCTTCTACCGTCTCGGCGGGCCGTACTTCACCTTCCCGGAGACGGTGCAGGACCACGTGGCGCCGGTGCCATATCCCAGCCGCGACGTCATTCTCCTCGCCGATCGCGCGGCGAACATCATCCCGCGCGGCGCCACGGTCACGGCCATCGAGCCGTCGCAGGCGCCGAACTACGACGTGACGCATTGGCTCACCGCGGTGGGGATGATGCCGCGCCACCGCGTCGTCCCGCCGGAGTTCGCCACGGCGCCGCCGCAGTACGTGCTCGCGGTGCGCACGCCGTTCGCGAACCCGTCGTATCGCCTGATCACGGAGCTGCCCGAGGGCAGGATCTACGAGGCGAGCCGGTGATCGCGTTCGCCGCGTATCTGCTGCTGCCGCTGGTGGGGCTCGCGGTGTGGCGATTGGAAGCCGTGCGGCGCCTCGACCTGCCGGCGCGCATCGCCGTGGCCTTCGCCGCCGGCGCGCTGATCACCGGGGCGGTGATGACGGCGATGTCGATCGCGCACGTGCAGTGGAGCAGGACGGTGTTGGTGGTGGTGCTCGGGGCGATTGTTAGCGTGGGCCTCGTAGGGGCGCGGGGCAGGGCACCCCCCCCCCCCCCGGGGGGGGTAGGGGGCCCGGCTGGGGGGCCCCGCCGGATAGGCCAAGGTGGGGTGGGGGGGCGC